>CAWBZR010000006.1:0-360616 GCA_963793315.1 uncultured Actinomycetota bacterium
TCGGCCTGGGGCGCGGTGCCGGCATTGCTCCCGGTCCGTTTCCCCAGGCCGCTCGCCGAACCCGCCGTGCGGCTCTCACCGCAACGGGCTCTCCACGGTTTCTGCCGTCGGGTTGTTCGGCAGGCGGCCAGGGGTTGGGGATCTTGTTGCCCCGGTAGCGGTACCGGGTGACCGGTACCGTGGCGAGGTTGAACAGCTCGATCCCGTCCGCGCTGATGGGCTGCCACCGGCCGTTGGGGTCGGTGAGCCGTCGGCGGACGTCCTTCCACTTCCAGCGGTGCCGGGTTCGCATCATCCGCACGATCCGCCACCAGACGAAGTGCTGCGAGGTTGCTGAAGGTGTGCTTGGCGACGGCATGCTTGAAGTAGTTGGCCCAGCCGCGCATGATCTGGTTGATCCGGATCAGCACGTGCCCTGAGGTCGTGCTGCGACGTCCTGCGGGTCAGGGCACGGATCTTCGCCTTCAGCGACCGGAACGGCCGGTCGGCGATGAAGGTGTAGACGTACCACTTGTTCGTGCCCCTCTTGCGGCGCCACTGGATGCGGAACCCGAGGAAGTCGAACCCCTCGCTCATGTGCACGATCTGGGTCTTGGCCTGTGACAGCCGCAGCCCCATCGGTGCGAGCACGTGGGCGATGTCCTCGCGCAGGGCCTCGACGTGGTCGCTGGGTGCCGTGCGACCAGGACGACGAAGTCGTCCGCGTAGCGGACCAGCCGCCAGGTCGGCAGGCCCGTTCCGCGCCGTCGGCGCCGTCGCGATCTGGTCGACATCGCCCCGCCCGGCTTCCACGGCGCGTGCAGGTGCTCATCGAGCACCGACAGCGCGATGTTGGCCAGCAGCGGGGACAGGATGCCGCCTTGCGGCGTGCCGGTGTGGGTGTCCTCGAGCTCGCCGAGTTCGGTGAGGATCCCGGCCTTGAGGAACGCCTTGACCAGCGCGCAGCACACGCTTGTCCTTGACCCGGCGTCGCACCCGGTCCATCAGGGCCGTGTGGTCGATCGAGTCAAAGCACGCCTCGATGTCCGCGTCCAGCACCCACCGGTAGCCCTGGGTGCCGAACTGGTGGATCTCGGCGATCGCGTCGTGTGCGCGCCGCTTGGGCCGGAACCCGTAGGAGACCGGCACGAAGTCGGCCTCGAAGATCGGTTCCAGCACCAGTTTCAACGCCGCCTGGACGACCCGGTCGGCGACGGTCGGGATCCCGAGCCGGCGCACCTTGCCCGACCCGCCCGGCTTGGGGATCTTGCGTTCCCGCACCGGCTGACGGCCGGAACTGCCCGGTCTTGAGCTGCGACACGGAGGTCGTCCAGGAACCCCGGGACCCCGACCTCGGCCTCGATCCGGGCGACCGTCAGGCCGTCGACGCCGGCGGTGTTGGCCCCGCGGTTGCCCGCGACCCGGTCGAACGCCACGATCAGCGTCGCCGGGTCGTGCACGAGGTTGAACAGGTCATCGAACCGGCGGCCAGGATCGGCCGCCGCCCAACGGTGAAGCTTGGTCTGCATCTCCGATACCCGCCGCCGCGGCCCGACCGGACATCGCCGGCGCGTCGAGCGCGGCGTCACCGTTCGGCGGCGCGTCTTTCGGCATTGCAGCCTCCCTCCCTTCTCGATACCGCTGCCGCCCTTCGCCCATGTGACCGGCTTTCCCGGCCTCGGAGTACTACGGCGGCTCCGCCCCGTCCCGGCCCGATCGGCCGACGGTGGACCCAGCCCGCCGACCACGCTGGCCGCGCGGCCACGGGCAGGACCGGGACGGTTCCCGTGTTCACTGTTGATCGCTCGACGAAGGAGGAGCCCGACTCTGCCCCTGCGGCATCGCCACGGCTACGCCGCAGCACTTCACCGTGGCCTCCCCGGTCAGTCCCGAGCAGACTCCGAGGAGTTCCCCACCCCCGTGCATGACGGAGACGGGTGCGCACCGCGTCCGGCCCAGATCCGCCAGGTTCGAGCCGGTGCGTACTTTGAGGGGCGTAGACACGCCGGTTCCTCGCGTACTCCTCTCCGTCACGCTCGCCGGACCCGCGCCATCTGGCAGTGCTGGCACGTCCCGGCTTTGTCAGGGCCGCTTGCCACCCTCCCCGGCACCTCCCGGATCAGGCTGCCCCCAGCTTCACCAGCCCTGCTGCGACAGGACGGCGGCGAAGGTCTCTCACCTCCACTCGATCAACAGCGCCTCACGGCGCACCGGCGGATGTGACGCACCTCCGAACCTCTACCACAGGAAGGGGACGAGCCGAGAGCGACTGGTGGCGAAGTCGCGGTATCGGTCTCCAAGTGCAGCGTTGAGCGCGCGTTCCTCTATACGAATGCGATAGACGAGGCCAGTCAGCAAGAGAGTCACAGAGGCTCCGGTGCTGAGCCAGTTTCCTGTCATCAGGTTGAACCCGACGAAAGCGAGTAGCAGCCCTGTGTAGCTCGGATGTCGCAGCAGCCGATAGGGACCACGGTCCACAACCGGCTGGTCTTCACTCGTCGTGAGAACGACTGTGAAGTACTCGCCCAACGTCACGAAGGACCACCAGCGAAGCAGCAGACCCAGCCATCCGACGAGGACGCCGAGAGCGAAGATCCAGACGCCGCCCCCGATCGCGGCCGCGGGTGCCACGGCACGACCGAGGGGGATGAGCAGGATCGCACCGAAGAACATTGCTCGGAACAGCGCCTCCGCACCCAGGTTCGCGCGGGTCGCGCCAGGTCGCACGCGCCACACCTGCCAGAGCTCGCCCACGATGAAGGCGCCCACACTGATCTCGAGAACGCGGCGCGCCGCGTCCGACTGCTGAACGTAGGACATGAGCACAGCGCTCATCGCGACTCCAGGATCGACATGATCATGCCCGACCTGAGCTGCACGCGATCTGGCAGACCACGGATGGTGGCCGTGCGCCTTCTCGCGGCTATGACGCAGGTTCGCGCACTCACGTATCGGCTGGTGGGCTTACCCTGCCGGCCATGTGGGGATTTCGTCGGCCTTGTGGGGTCGACTGAGGTTGGGCCGGGAGGCTACCTCCAACGCCTCGTGACGAAGACCTCGCACCGGAGTAGCCTTTGGCGGTCCGCGGAGAGGGCTGGTACCCATGACCGTTCTACTTGCCTACACACCCACATCGGCCGGGCTGGCTGCCGCGCGCGCCGCCGCCGAGGAAGCCAAACGACGCGGCTCCGAGGACGTCACCATCGTCAGCGTCCTGCGCACCCGGGCGGCGACGCCTCCGCCTGCTCCGGTGTCCGGGGTGTCTGCTGCGCAGGAGCTGGACGCGGTCGCCGAGGACCTGGTCCGCCAGGGCCTGAGGGTCAACGTCGAGCACGAGAGCTCCGGAGATGTCGTCGAGTACATCAGGGCCGTTGCCGAGCGTGTCAAGCCGTCCGTGGTCGTCATCGGGCTTCGTCGCCGCACAGCGGTCGGAAAGCTGCTGCTCGGGTCTACCTCGCAACGGCTCCTGCTCGAGCTGGACTACCCGATCGTCGCGGTCAAGGCGCCCGACGGGACCTGAACGACGCCGAGCCGCGGGTGGGCCCGGGACCAGCGGGCGCTTCGGCCCGACAGCTGCTGCTCTAGGGCGGACCTCGACCCACACTTGATCCCGGAAGAGCCAGCAACTCGCGTGCCCAAACGCGGAATGGGGCGAACCCATCGAGCTGGCGCGCCAAGCAACCCTGCGCGGCGGCGATCGAGGATGTCGGCCAAGGATTCAGATAGTTCCTGGTCCGACATTGTGAGCCCCAGCCGTCGATTCCCACCCGGGTGAGCACGGTCAGGATGTGGTCGTGCACTCACGGTTCTGGCGCTACCCGACCCAATTCGTGTCATCGGCATCAGCGCCGCGAGGGTGGTTCTGCAGTCGGGCGGGTTGGTCGACGAAGAGCTTCCCCGGTGCGCGCGTCGATCTCGGTCACGCTGGTCTGTTCAGCAGCGAGCGGACCCAGACGGCATCCGGGTTGGTACGCGTCTCGTTGCGGAAGATGACCGTCGGCGTCGTGTGGTCGCCCCCGTTTGCTGAGCGCACAACGGTCCTGGCTCGCTCGTCGACCGAGCTGTCGACCCACGACATCCGTCGACCGCTCAAGCCGAGGCGAACCCGTATCCAGATGCAGTAGGTGCACCCAGGCTTCCAGAGCACGAGCGGTGCACGACCCTCTGCAGCACGCTCCAAGGCAACCTGTAGGTCGGTGCTCTTGGGGAAGAACGCCGGACTCAGAACCCAGGCATAGACGATCATCAGCACCGCGACCACGGAGGACAGCGCGCTGCGCAATTCTGTCAGCAGCAACACGGCCCCCACGAGCACGACGCCCGGTCGCCACCAACGGCGGATCACCCTCGACACGATGTCACTCTAGGCTCGCTCCGGTGCGGGATCGCCACGGCCGAGCCCGTGAACCAACAACGTGACGACTGCTTCGTGGCACGTCCGTGGGCCTCGGGAGCCACGCGTCATATTGGGTGGTTGGACGTAGCTGGCGGCACACACGTCTCGGCAGATTTGGATGTGCTGCAGCGGAGTTGACGCACGCTTGCCGCCAGACCGCGGTGCCCGGGCGCGGTCATCCCGTCGGCCGAGATGTAGTCAGGGTCGAACCTGGATGACGGTCTTGCCCTTGAGCCGCTGGCTCGAGCTGAACGTCGCGACGGCATCGTCGAGGGACGCGGTGGCTCCGATGTTCGTGCGAAGCCGTCCGTCAGCCACACGCTTCACGATCTCACCCAGCTGGTCGCGGTCGGCCTCGACGACGAAGTCGACCGCCCGGCCGTCCGCCGGTTGGGTCTCGACCGGGCCGACGACCGACACCAGGGTGCCTCCGGCCCGCAGCAGGGCCGCGGACCGCTTCTGGACCTCACCACCGATGACGTCGAACACGAGGTCGACCTCACCGAGGGCGTCCAGCGCGTCGCTCTCGAGGTCGACGAACTCCTGCGCGCCGAGGTCGAGCGCCTTCGCATGGTCCGCGGAGCGTCCGGTGCCGATGACGTGGGCACCGGCCTCGGACGCGAGCTGGGTCACCATCGCTCCGACTGCACCGACCGCGCCATGCGCAAGGACGCGCTGGCCCGACTGGAGCCGGCCGTGGACGAACAGCCCCTGCCACGCCGTGAGCCCGGAGATCGGCAAGGATGCGCCGACCGCGAAGTCGACATCGTCCGGCAGGGGCGCGAGGTTGCGGGCCTCGATCGCGGCGTACTCCGCGAGGGTGCCGTCGCGATGCCAGTCCGCGAGGCCGAAGACGCGCTGTCCCACCGACAGCCCCGTCGTGCCATAGCCAAGGGCGGCGACGGTTCCCGCCAGCTCATGCCCAGGGATCGATGGCGTCCGGTCACGACCGGCGCGATCGGTCCAGGTCGAGGGCCATTCGAGCTCCGTCGCGACCCACCCCGACGCGTGCACCTCGACGATGACGTCGTTGATCGCCGCCGGCGGCTCGGGCCGCTCCACCAGGGTCATCCCTGACGCGCCCGCAGCCTGCTCCATCACCACGATTGCCTTCATCTGCGACACCTTCCCTGTACGGCGGTCCCATCTCGACCGCGCTGGTTCCGTTACAAGCACTGTATGTAACCCAATAAGTTACGGCAAGAGTCTGTAACGGAACTGGGTAGGGTGGGACACCCACAGACAGGATGCGAGGTGGTGCATGCCCCGGGCGCGCGCAGGGTCGAGGCGGCCTGCTGACACCAACGGCTCGAGTGCGGGCGGGCGCCCACGCGACCCGGCCCTCGACGAGGCGATCATCCTGGCCACCCGCGCTCGCCTCGTCCGGGACGGCTACTCGCGGATGACCCTCGGCGACATAGCGACCGACGCGGGGGTCAGCCGCCCCACCCTCTACCGGCGGTGGAGCAGCAAGCTCGAGCTCGTGGCGGACGCCCTGGACTACGGCTTTCGCAAGCAGCGCGACCTCTACGCCATCGACCTGAGCGGCCTGGAGCCACGGGAGGCTCTCGTCGAGGCGGTACGCCGTCTGGATCCGGCGTACTTCAACCCGGACGCCATGGTGCTGATGGGCAACTTCGCCGGCGAGGTGATCCACACGCCGGAGCTGCTCGCGATGTTGCGCGAGCACGCGGTCGAGCCACGCGTCACGCTGGTCGAGAACGTGCTGTGGGAGCTCCAGGCCAACGGCGCGGTGTCCGACGACCTCGACAAGCACACCATCGCCACCATGTGCTTCGGCAGCTACTTCGGTGCGTTCTACCGAGGCGAACCTCGGGAGGAGATCCCCGAGAGCGTCGTTGCCGTGCTGTGGCCGTTCATCGCCACGTAGGGGTGGAGATCGCTGATGATCGGTGCCCCGGCGGCATCGTCAACCAGCAGATGGCCCTGTCGCGTTTCCCGGCAGGCTCACGCGTCGTACGGCATGCCCAGCAGGTGGTCGAGCTCCGTGCAGTGGGGCTCGAAGAAGAACGACTCTGCCGGGACTCTGACCCGGTCCTGACGGCTCGGGTCGAAGGGTGTCCGCGTGCTGGTGGCCATGCGGCAGTGTCTCCGCCCCGCCCCAAGGCAGACTCGATCCGTGCCCCTCGACCTGCAGACCGTTGACGACCTGTTCGCCGCCGAGTTCGAGCAGGGCCGGTCGCCTGGGCTCGTCTACGCCGTCGTGCGCGATGGCGAGGTGATGCACGCGGGCGGCCTCGGCACGACGACGCCGGGTGAGCGGACGCCGCCGACGACGGAGAGCGTCCTGAGGATCGCGTCGATGACGAAGTCGTTCACCGCCACCGCGGTCCTCCTTCTTCGCGACCGCGGCCTGCTGCGCCTCGACGACCGGGTGGCGGACCACGTCAGTGGCGCACCGGCCGGGCTGACCGTGCGGCAGCTGCTGACCATGAGCGGCGGGCTGCTCACCGACGACCCGTGGGGCGATCGCAACGAGGCGCAGACGACGGAGGAGTTCGCCGACCTCGTCGCCGGGGGGATCACGGTCGGCGGGCCGCCCGGCGTCACGTTCGAGTACAGCAACCTCGGCTACGCCTTCCTCGGTCGGGTCGTCGACGCCGTCCTGCCGCCCGACTCCGGCGGTTTCCGGAGGTTCGTGCTCGACGAGATCACCGGTCCGCTCGGCATGGCGGCCACGACGTACGACGTCCGCCGGGTCGGACCCGACCTCGTGGGCGGCTACCACGACCACGGCGACGGGTGGCGGCTGGAGCCGGACGTGCTCCCCGGCACCTTCTCGGCGATGGGCGGGCTGCACAGCCGGGTGCTCGACCTGGCGCGCTGGGTCCGGGGCTTCACCGACGCGTTCCGCCGCCCGGAGGAGCCCCACCCGTTGAGCGCGGCCAGCCGCCGCGAGATGCAGCAGCAGCACCGGTTCGCGGGCGTCTCCGGTGGGTTGACCCCCGACGTCCCGGCCGGAGGCACCGCACTGTCGGCCAGTGCCACCGGCTACGGGTTCGGTCTGTTCGTCGAGCACCACAGCGACCACGGCCACGTCGTCCACCACCCCGGCGGCTACCCGGGCTACGGCTCGCACATGCGCTGGCACCCCGAGACCGGCCTCGGGGTGGTCGCCCTCGCGAACGGCACCTACGCCGGCCCCGGCGAGACCGCCCGCAAGGCACTCCGTGCGCTCGTGGCGGGCGAACGGGTCACTTTGGTCGCGCCCGCCGTGACGCCGGCCCTGGTCGACGCCGTGAGCGCCCGCGTCGCCTCGCCGCAGCCGTACGCCGAGGGCCTGTTCTCCTTCAACGTCGCCCTCGACGTCCCCGAGGCCGAGCGGCTCGCGCAGCTCGCGGCGGCGCACGACCTGGTGGGCGCTCCGACCGGCCCCGCCGCCGCGCCTCGCTCCCAGGGACTCGGGACAGCCTCCTGGTCGATCCCTGCCGAGCGCGGGCGGCTGGACGTCGACATCAAGGTCGCGCCGACGACTCCGCAGCCGGCCGTGCAGTGGCTGAAGGTCACCGCCGTGCCCGATGCTCCCGAGCCGCTCGTGCTCGCCGCGGTGGAGGCCCTGGCCGGGACGGTCGAGCCGGCGCGGGCACTGGGCGGCGAGCCCACGATCGTCGGCATCCTGGCCGGCGACGGGCAGACCAAGGCGACCTTCGCCGTCCGTGCCGGCACGACCTGGTGGCGGCTCGAGATCTCCCGGGACGCGGAGCCCGGGCTCACCGCCTGCCCGACGAGCGAGTACGCGCTGCTCGAGCACCGCTTCGGTGGGTGACTACGCTCGGAGATCCACCTGTCTCGGGGGTCGATCGATGCCGGTCGACCGGAGACGAGATGATCGCCGCCATCAGCGACGGCGGGAACGTCGTGGCGCTGCGGGGAGCCGTTGGTCGACGTGGACATCGACGGCATCACGGCCCACCTCATGGCCGACGACCTCGAGTCCCTCACGGCAGCGAGTCCCTCAGACGCCGTCCGCTTCCTGCCGGGCCACGACCAGTGGGTGATGGGGCCTGGCAGCAAGGACACCCACGTGACTCCGCCGACACTGCGTGAAGCCGTCACCCTCAAGGCGAGCGTGGTGACCGTCGGCGGAGTCGTGCGCGGCTCCTGGACCACCAGGGCGGGTGAGCTGGCCGTCACGTGGCTCGACGGGACCCGACCGTCCCGGTCCGCGATCGAGGAGGAGACGAGCCGGCTGGTGAGCATCCTCGGCCTGGCCTGATCAGCCGGTGAAGTCGTCGACCGCGCGCTGTCGAGTCCGTCGCCGCTCCCACAGACCGCACGCGACCATCACCAGCGCGGCCAGGACGGCGCCGGCGAGGACGTCGACGACGTAGTGCTCGCCGTAGTAGACGAGCGCCGTCGACATGGCGATCGGGTAGAGCACGAGCAGCCAGCGCAGCGGGGTGCGCAGCCGCCAGATGCCGTACATCGCCACCAGGAAGGTGATGCCGGCGTGCAGCGACGGCATCGCGGCCACCGGGTTGCCGACGCCCTGGAGGATCAGGTCGAACCGGCCGAGGCCGAGGTCGCGCCAGCCGCGGCCGGTGAGCCGGGGGATCAGCTCGCGGATGTAGCCGTCCTCGGAGGCCATCCACGGCGGCGCCATCGGGTAGACGATGTAGATCGCGAGGGCGCCGAAGTTGATGGCGATGTAGCGGCGCATCCACAGCAGCCACTCCGCGCGCTTGCGGATCCACAGCACCGCCGCGATGGTCAGCCCGGTCAGGAAGTGGCTGGCGTAGACCGTGGTGAAGAAGACGTCGTACCAGCGCGGGTCGGACTCACGCTGGCACGGGTCGCCGCAGAGGGCGTGCTGCAGCCGCTCGGTCGGGAGGGTGTGCGGTCCGCCCCCCGTCAGCCGGGAGACCCACTCGTCGAAGTGGATCGGCATCGAGTAGTGCACCGTGACCCACCCGAGGTTGTCGGTGAGGCCCCGGCTGTAGAAGTAGATGACCAGGCCGACCATCGGGATCGACCAGTCGCGGACGAACCGCAGGTGGTAGCGCCACGGCGCCTCGACGTTCCAGGCGATGGTGCCGAACCACAGCCAGACGAAGACCGAGATGGTGTCGTTGGGGATGCCGAGCAGCCGCGTGTACGCCGCCAGCAGGAGGGCGTAGCCGAGCATCGCGACGACGCGGACCCGGCGCCGGGTGACCGGAGGTAGCGCTGCGGACTCGGAAACCTCACCCGCCTCAGCGTTCTCTTCGAGCCCCTGCGCCACGCGCGAACTTTACGTGACCGGCCCCAGCGCACGCGCGCCGGTTTCGATCAGTCGAGCGGGTCCAGCGCGTCGTAGGTCGTCACCGCGTCGGCGAGCTCGCGCAGGTGGTGGGTGCCGTCGCCGAGCAGGTGGTCCAGCGCGGTGAGGTGCGCGGTGTACATGCCGACGGAGTACTCCATCGTCATCGCGATGCCGCCGTGCAGCTGGATGGCCTCCTGCCCGATGTGGCGGCCGGCCCGGCTGACCTGGAGCGAGACGCGGTGCGCCGCGTCGGCGACCGCGATCGGGTCGCCTTGGGCGACCACCATCGTGGCCCAGTCGACCATCGAGTGGGTCAGCTGCAGCGAGACGTACATGTCCGCGGCGCGGAAGGTGAGGGCCTGGAAGGTGGAGAGGGGTACGCCGAACTGCTTGCGGCTGCGGAGGTACTCCGTGGTCGTCGGCAACAGGTTCTGCATCGCGCCGAGCGCCTGGTTGGCGGCCATCACGCGGGTGATGTCCTGGACCGTCGCGATGCTCGAGGTCACGTCGAGTGCGGGCTCGCCCAGCGGGGTGGCGGCCGTGCCGTCGAAGGCGACTCGGGCCGCCCGGCTGCCGTCGTAGGTCGGGTAGCCGGTGCGGTCGGCATCCTCGCCCGGCGACGACGAAGAGGCCCGGTGCCTCCGTCCGGCAGCTGGGCGCTGACCACGAGCACGTCGGCGCGGGCGCCGTGCGGCACCGGGTCCTTCACGCCGCTCAGGGTCCAGCCGTCGCCGTCCTGCGTGGCGGTGACCTGCTCGGCGGAGGGCGTCCAGCCGCGTCCTGGCTCGTCGTGCGCGAAGGCCAGCACGCTCTCGCCCGCGCTCAGCGCGCCGAGCAGCTCCTGGCGCTGCTCGTTGGTGCCGCAGGCGGAGACCAGTCCGCCGGCGAGGACGACCGAGGTGAGGTAGGGCTCGGGTGCGATGACGCGGCCGAGCTCCTGGCAGACGATGCCGATCTCGACGGGGCCGGCGCCGACACCGCCGTCCTCCTCGGAGAACGGCAGCCCGAGCAGCCCCATCTCGGCCATCTTCTGCCACTGCTTCTCGTCGAAGCCGGGGTCTTCGGTCACTGCCTGCCGGCGAGCTCTCGTAGTCGCCGTACGCCTTGCCGACGAGGCCCTTCACGGCCTCGCGGAGCGCGTCCTGCTCGTCGTCGTGGAGGAAGTCCATGTCGTCGTCTCCTCAGAGGCCCAGGATGTTGCGGGCGATGATCTGGCGCTGCACCTCGTTGGAGCCGCCGTAGATGGAGGCCTTGCGCAGGTTGAGGTAGGTCGGACCGGCGAGCCGCTCCCACTCCTCGGGCCCGCCTGGGCCGGCCAGATCGAGCACCAGCTCGCTGACCTGCTGCTGCAGCACGCTGCCCTTGAGCTTGAGCACGGATGAGGCGGGATCCGGCTTCCCCTCGACGGAGTTGGCCGCCACCCGCATGGTGGTCAGCTCGAGCGCCAGCAGCTCGTTCTCCAGCTCGGCGATCCGGGCCCGGAGCAGCGGGTCGTCGGTGAAGCGGTCCTCGGCCAGCCCCTTGATGCGGGCGACCACCCGCTTGATGATCCCGGACGGCGCGACGCCGACCCGCTCGTTGCCGAGCAGGAACTTGGCGATGCGACCAGCCGCCGTTGAGCTCGCCGACGAGGTGGTCGCCCGGGACCCGGACGTCCTCGAACCACACCTCGTTGACCTCGTGGCCGCCGTCGATCAGCTGGATCGGCCGGACCTCGAGCCCCTCGCTCTCCATGTCGATGAGCAGCATCGAGATGCCGGCCTGCTTCTTGGCGTCGGGGTCGGTGCGGACGAGGGTGAAGATCCAGTCGCCGTACTGTCCGAGCGTGGTCCAGGTCTTCTGGCCGTTGACGATCCAGTCGTCGCCGTCCTTGACCGCGGTGGTGCGCAGCCCGGCCAGGTCGGAGCCGGCGTCGGGCTCGGAGAAGCCCTGCGACCAGAAGATGTCGATGTTGGCTGTCTTGGGGAGGAACTCCTCCTTCTGCTCCTCGGTCCCGAACTGCGCGATGACCGGCCCGATCATGCCGGCGTTGAACGCGAGCGGCGTCGGCACGCAGGCGCGCTCCATCTCCTCGCGCCAGAGGTGGAACTGGATCTCGGTCCAGTCCTGGCCGCCCCACTCGACCGGCCAGCGGGGGACGGCGAGGCCAGCGGCGTTGAGTGTCTGCTGGCTCTCGACGATCTGGTCCTTGGTCAGCTCGCGACCGGCGGCGACCGCCTCGCGGATCTCCTCGGACACCTTCGTCGTGAAGAACTCGCGCATCTCGTCACGGAACGCGCGCTCTTCCTCGGTCAGCTCGAGCTGCATGGTGGTCCTCACTCGTCGGCTTTGCTACTCGCCAGTACACACCATGGACCCAGGGCTGTGGCTACCGCGTGGTGAACGCACCCCCGTTGACGTGCACCACCTGGCCGGTGAGGTGGCGGGCGCCCGGCGGAGGCCAGGAAGAAGGCGGTCTCCGCGATGTCCTCGACGGTCCCGGCCCGGCCGTCGTGGGTCGCGGCGATGAGCCGCTCCCGGCGCTCGTCGCTGAGCCGGCCGTGGAAGAAGTCCGTGCCGGCGATGTAGCCGGGGGAGACGGTGTTGGCCGAGACGGCGGCCGGTCCGAGCTCGGCCGAGACGCCGGCGGTCCACGCGGCCAGGGCCGCCTTCGCCGCGCCGTACGACGAGCCGGCGTACTCCGCGCCGATCGAGCCGACGGTGACGACCGATCCGCCCGGTCGCAGCAGCGGCGCGAGCGCGGTGGTCGTGATCATCGCGCTGACCAGGTTGAGGTCCAGGTTGCCGCGCCACCGGTCGGCGAGCTGCTCGAGGGTCGGCTGCTCCGGGAGCGGGTCGGAGAGGTCCAGGTTGCCGCCGGCGCAGTGCACCAGGACGTCGAGACCCTCGGCCTCGAGGGCGGTGGCGAGGGTGCGTACGTCGGCCGGGTCGGTGTGGTCGCAGCGGACGGCGCGGCCTCCGACGGACGCCGTCGCCTGAGCCAGCCGGCCCTGGTCTCGACCGGTCATCACCACCGTGTCGCCCGCGGCCCCGAACCGCTCGGCCACGGCCAGGCCGATCCCCCGACTCGCTCCGGTCACCAGTACGACACGTCCCGACATCAGCGACTCCTCCTCATCAACGTTTAGCACTAAACATAGGGTAGACCCATGACCACGGTGGACGCCAACGAGATCGCCGCGGCCTGGCAGCGCGAGCTGCCCGGCGTCCCGACGTCGTCGATCGGTGTGATCACGCCGCTGTGGCGGGCGGCCAAGCTGCTCTCCGACGACCGGCGCCGCACCCTGGCCCTGGCTCGGCATCGAGGACTCGACGCTCGACCTGCTGAGCATGCTGCGCCGTCCGGGCCGCCGTACACCCTGACCACGCGGGAGCTGGGCGAGCGCACCCTCGTCACGGCCGGCGCGATCTCCCAGCGGATCGGCCGGGCCGAGGCGGAGGGGCTGGTGACCAGGGCGCCGTCCGATCGGGGTCGCCGTGCGGTCGCGGTGACGCTGACGACCAAGGGTCATCGGACGATCGAGGCGGCCGTGACCGCGCTGCTCACCCACGAGGAAGAGTTGGTCGCCCGGCTCGACCCCGACGCGGTGCGCGGGTTCGGCGCGGTCCTGGCCGCGCTCAGCGAGGCCGTCACCTGAGGTTCTTGCAACAGGATCGGGCCGAGCAGCGTTGATGATGCATGCAGGTGGTCGCACAGGAAGGAGCCCGGGTGGAGGCGGGGACGCCCGACTTCGACGGCTGGGTCGCCCTGCGCGGCCCGGCCCTGCTGCGGCTCGCCTACACGCTGACCGGCAACACCGCTGACGCCGAGGACGTGGTGCAGGAGGCACTGGCCCGGGCGCTGCCCCGCTGGGAGCGGATCTCGCGGGTCGACGACGTCGACGCCTACGTCCGCCGGATGGTGGTCAACGCCCACACCTCGTGGTGGCGGAAGTTCCGGCGCCGGGAGTCGCCGGTGGCCGAGCTGCGGGACAGCCCCGTGCCGGGTCCCGGGAGCCGGGTTCGACGACCACCGACGCATCTGGGTCGCCTGCCAGGCGCTACCCGAGCCGCAGCGCACCGCGATCGTGCTGCGCTACTACGAGCAGCTCGAGTACGCCGAGATCGCCGACCTCACCGGCGTCCGTGAGGGCTCGGTCCGCTCGCGGGTCTCCCGCGGGCTGACGGCCCTTCGTGCCGTACTGCCCCCGAACCAAGGAGAGAACGATGAGTGACCTCGAGCAGCGGCTCGCCGAGGCGCTCACCGGCGGCGCCCAGGACGCGCCGCCCGCCGTCGGACTGGCGTCCGCGGCCCGGGCCAGGGCGCGCCGCAGGCGGCGCAGCCATCTTGCAGGAGGCGCCGCCGCTCGTGGCCCTCGCCATCGGGGTGCCCGGTGCCGTGGTCGCGCTCGGAGGCGATGACGGGCGGGGTCAGGACGTCGGTCCGGCCGGCCAGGGCAACACGGTCGTCGACCCGAACAGCGACGACGGCGAGGGCCAGGACAGCGTTCCGGCCCTGGCGGACGGCTACCGCTGGGAGAGCTGGCACGACGTCACGATCCAGGTGCCCGACGACTGGGGCTACGGCAGCCTCAGCGACTGGTGTGCCGGGGGTGGGCGAGCTCACCCCGCGCGTGCAGCGCCCGGGGACGGTGTCCAACGACATCCTGTGCGAGCCCGCCTCGACCTACGGCCTGACCTTCCAGGAGATCGACAACAAGGACGACTTCCTGTGGCCGATCGTCCACCAGAGCGACGGCGGCTGGCCGGAGGAGAACGTCGTGGGTGGCCGCGGCATCGGTGGCGTCCTGGCGATGGTCGCGACCCCCACCATCGACCCGGCGGCGCAGATCCTGGACTCCATGCGCGCGATCGGCCCGCAGGGCGACCCGAACGGGTGCCGGTCCCGCTACACGCCCGACGCGGCGAACCCGCCGGAGGGCGCGCTCTCGGTCTGCCGGTACGACGACACGTGGGCCCTCGAGCAGAGCGAGGCCCTGGTCGGCGAGGACGCCGGCGATGCCGTCCGGGCTCTCCAGGCCGCCCCCGAGGCGGGGGAGTGTGCGGACACCAGCCAGGGCAGCGAGCCGCACCAGGTCGTCGTCCTGCAGGCCGCCGGAGTGTCGGCCACGGTCGACCTCGTGGACGGCTGCTCCCGCGTGACCGTGGACGGCCAGGTGCGCGAGCTCACGGCCGAGGTCGTCTTCTGGGCGCTTTCCCCGGGCTGGAGTGGTTCCGTTCCCGGCGACGTCCCTCTACCGTCTGAGCTCCGCACACGCTGAGATCCGGAGGTGGCCGTGCTGAGCAAGATCCGCGCGGCCATCGTCGTGGTCCTCGTCGTCGGCCTGGTCGTCTCGGGCTACGTCGGCTACCGCCTCTTCACCGAGGAGCCGGACCGGCCGCCGCGCTCCTCGAAGGTCACAGGCACCACCGACGACGGTTGGCAGCAGGTGGCCTACCGCGGGGTGACGGTGGAGCTGCCGCCGGACTGGAGCCGGCTGGACACCGGGGTCTGCGACGGCGAGCTCGAGCGCTGGGCGGCGGCCGGCCACGAGCCGTGCGACGACGACGGAGGGGTGTCCTTCCTCGATGCGGACACCTTCGAGTCGGCGATCGGTCCCGGGGTGCACACCACCCCGGCCTCCGACCTCCAGCCCAACGGTGGCTGGGCCGGCTACGTCACCCGGGGCCAGATCGTGGTCACCGTCTCGGACTCCGAGGAGGTCGTCGTTCGCCGGATCCTGCAGTCGGTCAGCGTCCCGATCTGATCCGCGCCGACTCGATGTCCGGCACGTGGGTCTCGGCCCACTCGCGGACCGCCCGCAGTGGGCCGAGGAGCGAGTGGCCGAGGGGGTGAGCGCGTACTCCACGTGCGGCGGGTTGCCGCCGTGGTCGGTGCGGGAGACCAGCCCGTCGTGCTCCATCGCGCGCAGCGTCTCGGTGAGCGCCTTCGGCGTGATGCCGCGGATGTGCGCCTTGAGCTCGGTGAACCGCATCGACCGCTCGGCCAGGGCGTTGACGACGAACACCGTCCACCGAGCCCCGATGCGGTGCAGCACGGTGCGGCTGGGACAGGTCGCCGCCATGACGTTGTAGGCCCCACTCGTCGATGTGCTCATCGCTCCCGCCAGTAGCGTTGTAGATACCGGTATACAAACTATACCGTCCCCAGGCATGACGGTCACTCTTCCCACCGCGCCGGGCGGCGCCGGGCTCGGTGCGAGCTACTGGCGGCTCTTCGGCGCCGCCTCCCTGTCGAGCCTGGCCGACGGCAGCCTCAAGGTCGCCCTGCCCCTGCTCGCGCGCAGCTACACGGATGCCCCGCTCGCCATCGCGGGAGTCGGCTTCGCGGCGATGCTGCCGTGGCTGCTGTTCTCCCTCCCCTCGGGCGCCATCGTCGACCGCTCGGACCGGAGGACCGTCCTGCTCGGGGCGAACCTGGCTCGCGCCGCGATCCTCACCCTGGCCGCGGCTCTCGCCGTGGCCGGCTTCGGCTCGATCGCCCTGATCTATGGCGTGGCGTTCGGCGCGGGTGTGGCGGAGACCTGCTACGCGACCGCGGCGTCGGCGATCGTGCCGCAGCTCGTCGACCGGACCCAGCTCGACCGGGCCAACGCCCTCCAGCAGATCGCCGACCAGGCGACGAACCAGTTCGCCGGCCCGGCGCTCGGCGGGCTGCTGGCCGGGGTCGGCGTCGGCCTGGCGCTCGGTGGCCCGGCGGTGGTGTGGGCGGCTGCCGCGGTGATGCTGGTTGTGCTCGGTGGTGCGTTCCGTGCCCGCCGGGCGCCGGCACCGGCCGCGTCTCTCCGGTCCGACATCGCCCTCGGCCTGCGGTTCCTGGCGCGCAGCGTGGTGCTCCGGTCGGTCTCCCTCTGCGTGGCGGTCACCAACTTCGCCGGCGCCGCGGCGGCCGCGGTCTTCGTCGTCTACGCCGTCGGTCCCGGCTCGGCGCTCGGGTTGAGCCCGGGCGGGTTCGGGCTGCTGATGGCCGTCTCGGCCGTGGGCAGCGTCGTCGGGTCCCTGCTGATCCGGGTGGCGACGACGACGCTGGGCCACCGGATCCTCCTCGCGACCAACGCGCTGACCCAGGCGCTCCTGATCGCCGCACCCGTGCTCACCGATGACGTGGTGGTGATCGGGGCGGCGTACGCACTCGGCGGGCTGGGCGTCGCGCTCTGGAACGTCGGCACCGTGACGCTGCGCCAGCGCATCGTCCCGGAGCACCTTCTCGGCCGGGTGATCAGCACGCACCGGCTCATCGCCTGGGGGAGCCTCGCCCTCGGCGCCCTCGCCGGTGGGGTCGTCGCCCAGACCGCCGGGCTGGTCAGCGTCTTCTGGGGAGCCTCCGGCATGACGCTGCTCGGCGCTCTCGCTCTCCTTCCGTTGACGGCCGTGCGGATCGACGACGAGGCGCGAGCCGCGGCGGTCGCCCGTTAGTCAGGTGCATCAGGGGCGCCCCATCCCGCACAATGCTCCGACGTGGGACATGTGGACGTCGCCGGAGTGCGCTTCGACCTGCCCGACGGGCGGGTCCTGCTGGACGACGTGTCGTTCCGGGTGGGCGAGGGCGCCAAGGTCGCGCTGGTCGGGGCCAACGGCGCCGGCAAGACGACGCTGCTGCGGATCATCACCGGTGAGCTCACGCCGCACGCCGGCGTCGTCACCCGCAGCGGCGGCCTCGGGGTGATGCGGCAGATGGTCGGCACCGACCTGGTCACCGAGCCGGGCGCGGAGCCGACCGTGGCCGACCTGCTGCTGAGCGTGAGCCCGGCCAGGGTCCGGGCGGCTGCGGCGGAGGTGGACCGCTGCGAGCGCGCGCTGATGGAGAGCGACGACGAGAAGACCCAGATGACCTACGCCGAGGCGCTGGCGGAGTACGCCGACGCGGGTGGCTACGACGTCGAGGTCGTGTGGGACGTCTGCACGGTGGCCGGGCTCGGCGTGCCCTACGAGCGGGCCAAGTACCGCGAGCTGCGCACCCTCTCCGGCGGCGAGCAGAAGCGGTTGGTCCTCGAGTTCCTGCTCCGCGGCCCCGACGAGGTGCTGCTGCTCGACGAGCCCGACAACTTCCTCGACGTGCCGGGCAAGATCTGGCTGGAGCAGCGGATCCGGGAGTCCGAGAAGACGATCCTCTACATCAGCCACGACCGCGAGCTGCTCAACAACACCGCGACGCGGGTGGTGACCATCGAGCTCGGTGCCTCGGGCGCCGGCAACAGCGCGTGGACGCACCCCGGCGGCTTCACGTCGTACCACGAGGCCCGGACCGACCGGTTCCTCCGCTTCGAGGAGCTGCGCCGCCGCTGGGACGAGGAGCACGCCAAGATCAAGGCGCTGGTGCTCCGGCTCAAGATCAAGGCGGAGTACAACGACGGCATGTCGAGCCAGTACCGCGCCGCGCAGACCCGGCTCCGCAAGTTCGAGGAGGCCGGGCCGCCCACCGAGCAGCCGCGCGAGCAGGCGGTGCAGATGCGGCTCAAGGGTGGCCGCACCGGCAAGCGCGCGGTGGTCTGCGAGCAGCTCGAGCTCTCTGCTGCTGGTGGTGGGCAGCTGATGAAGCCGTTCGACCTCGAGGTCTGGTACGGCGAGCGGGTCGCCGTGCTCGGCTCCAACGGCTCCGGCAAGTCGCACTTCCTGAGGCTGCTGGCCCGCGGCGGCAGCGACCCGGACGTCGAGCACCAGCCGGTGGAGGACCTGGCCGTCGAGCCCGTGCGGCACACCGGCAAGGCCAAGCTCGGTGCGCGCGTGCGCCCTGGCTGGTTCGTGCAGACCCACGAGCACCCCGAGCTGGTCGGCCGCACCCTGCTCGAGATCCTCCACCGCGGTGACGGCCGCCCCGACGGGCGCACCGGCATGGGCCGCGAGCAGGCCGCCCGGGTGCTCGACCGCTACGAGCTCGCCCACGCCTCCGAGCAGCGGTTCGAGTCGCTGAGCGGCGGCCAGCAGGCGCGGTTCCAGATCCTGCTGCTCGAGCTGTCGGGGGCGACGCTGCTGCTGCTCGACGAGCCGACCGACAACCTCGACGTGCAGTCGGCCGAGGCGCTCGAGGCCGGCCTCGAGGCGTTCGACGGGACGGTGGTCGCGGTGACCCACGACCGTTGGTTCGCGCGCGGCTTCGACCGCTACCTCGTCTACGGCGCCGACGGCGAGGTCTACGAGACCAAGGAGCCGGTCTGGGACGAGGGGCGGGTGCAGCGCACCCGATGACCGGCACCGGCGGTCTGCGCATCGTCGACGTGGACCCCACTGACCCCGAGGGCTTCGCGTCGTTCCACGAGGTGTACGTCGCGGCGTCCCGGCACGGCCCCGCCGGCGAGTTCGCCACGGTGTGGCAGCTCGAGGAGGTCCGGGCGTCGATGGCGGACCCCGACCAGCGCATCGTCCGGATCGGCTGGATCGGCTGGATCGCCGATCCTGAGCTGGGGGATCGCGTCGTGGCCACCGGCTGGATGTCGGGATCGACGGTCGACAACACCGATCTTGCCAACGTGCTCGTCTGCTGCGCGCCCGCCGAGCGCGGCCACGGCTACGCCGCGGAGATGCTCGCCCACGTCGAGGAGCAGGCCCGCACGCGGGGCCGCCACCGGCTGGTGGGAGAGGTCGTGTGGCCCTACGCCGGTGGCGCCGACGGACTCGGCTCGACCGATCTCGCGTGGGCCTGCCGCCAGGGCTACGAGCTCGCGCTGGTCGACGTACAGCGCCGGCTGCCCGTCCCGGTGCCGCTCGACAAGCTCGACGCGCTGGCGGCCGAGGCGGCGAGCCATCACGAGGGCTACGAGCTCCGCTCGTTCACCGGCGCCGTGCCGGACGACCTCGTGGAGGGGTGGGCTGCCCTGAGCGCGCAGCTCATGACCGAGGCGCCGATGGGCGAGATCCACCGCGAGGAGGAGACCGCCGATGTGGCCTCCATCCGCGCGGAGGAGGCGCTCCTCGAGCGGCAGGGCCGGGTCCGGCTCGGCACCGCCGCCCTCGCTCCTCCCGATCACTCGGGGAAGCGCGAGCTGGTCGCCTACAGCGACCTCGTGCTCACCACCCACGAGTCCGAGCGCGCCTACCAGTGGGGCACGCTGGTCCGCACCGACCACCGTGGCCACCGGCTGGGGCTCGCGGTGAAGGCGACCAACGTGCGTCTCCTCCAGGAGACCCAGCCGCAGATCACCACGGTGGTCACGTTCAACGCCGACGTGAACGCCCCGATGGTCGCGGTCAACGAGCGGCTCGGCTTCCGTCCCGTGCAGTGGCTGGGCGAGCTCCAGAAGAAGCTGTGACCCCGGCAGCGTCCCCGCGGGGACGGGGCGGCCAGCCTCGGACGAGGAAGGGTTTGCCACCCGGGGCAACGATGCGATGGTCGCTGACCGACTCGACTCAATCACCCGGAGGCGCGAAGGAGAGCGCGTAGGTGGACCGGCTGTCGGGCGCGACTGCCGTGATGGCGACGACGTGGGTGACGAAACCGCACACCGCGCCCACGAACGGGAAGAAGCCGTCTCGGTCGACCCGGACCATCACCCACACCGCCGTGAGCGGCGACAGAGCCCAGCCGCTGCCCCACCTGCGGTCACTCTCCGGCGGAGGACAGGCCGGAACTGACGTAGCGCCGCCCCAGGAAGAACCCGGTGGCGGGCAGATGTCAGTCGAGATCTCGAGCGGTGAGCGAGGGCCATGCGCGGAGGGCTTCGATGCGGATCGCGCGTCGAAGAGGTGCGCGCCGCCCGCATCGACTGGACGGTGGGGCCCCGCGGCTGCGGCTTTGACGGACCCGGTTGCTGCCGCGGGGTCCCACCTTTCGACCTCCTGGGCTTCTGGCGGGCCGTCGTCGCTCGGCAGACCAGACAGGAGGAGTCTCAAGGAGCTCGGCTAGTGACAGGACACTAGGAGTTGGAGGCCTCCGAGTCGGAGTCGAGGGTGAGCTCGAGCGGTCTTGGTCTCGCCGCCGCGCACGTAGGTGACGGTGACCTGGTCACCGGGCCGGTAGGACCGGATGGTGGCGACCAGCGAGTCGGCGTCGGTGATCAGGTGGTCGTCGACCTTGGTGACCAGGTCACCCTTCTCCATCCCGGCGTTCTCGGCGGTGGAGCCGGCGTTCACCTCCTGGATCTGCGCGCCGTCCTCGCCCTGGAGGCCCGGCTGCTCGCCCGGGGACGCGGCCACGCCCACCGAGACGCCGAGCCGGGCGTGCGTCGGGGTCTCGCCCTTGGACATCTGGTCGACGATGGGCATGACCTCGTCCATCGGGATCGCGAAGCCGACACCGATGTTGCCGCTCTCGCCGCCCATCGACTGGCCGGCGGTGGCGATGGCGGCGTTGATGCCGACCACGTTGCCGTTGAGGTCGGTGAGGGCGCCGCCGCTGTTGCCGGGGTTGATCGCGGCGTCGGTCTGGATGGCGGGGTAGACGGTGCTGTTGTTCTGGCCGTCGGAGCCGACGTTGACCGGCCGGTTGAGGGCGCTGACGATGCCGCTGGTGACGGTGGCCTCGAGACCGAGAGGGGAGCCGACCGCCACCACGCCCTGACCCACGGCCAGGTCACCGGACGTGCCGATGGTCGCCGGGGTCAGCCCCGACACGTCCTGGGCCTGGATCACGGCGGTGTCGGTGAGCGGGTCGGTGCCGAGGATGGTGGCAGCCGCGTGGCTGCCGTCGTTGAAGGTCACCCGCAGGGTGCCGTCCGTCGCCCGCCAGCTCGACGACGTGGTTGTTGGTGAGGATCCGGCCGTCGGAGCTGAGGATGATGCCCGACCCGGAGCCGGCGCCCTGGGCGCCGCTCACGTCGATCTTCACGACCGACGGCAGCACCTTCGCGGCGACGGCCTGGACGCTCCCGTCGGCGGCCGGGCTGGCCGGGGTGCTGACGACCTTGGACGTGGTCGGAGTCGCGCCGCTGCCCGAGCTCGAGCCCGACGACGAGCTGTCGTCGTGCCAGGCGGTGTAGGCCGCCGCGCCACCGACACCGGCGCCACCACCGACCAGCAGGGAGGCCGCCACCAGCGAACCCGCGAACACGACCCGCTTGCTGCGCCTGTCCCCGGCCGGCGCGGGAGGCGGGCCGCTCGGGGAGGGCGACCCGGCGTAGGGACGCCACGTCGGCGGGCCGTCGGGAGGAGGCGGAAGGGGGGTGGTGTCGCCGGTGTCGTTCACGTTCACCACGGTGCCGACCGGAACTGTGACCAACCTGAGACATCACTGGGTGTCCTAGAAGAAGATCGGCCCGTCCCGATGGCACGATGCCGTCATGAAACGCCTCGCCGTCCTCGCCCTGACCGCCGCGCTGGCCCTCGGCGGCGGGACCGCCTCCGCCGTCGTGAAGAACGGAGGCGGAGGCGACGACAGGCTCAAGGGCACCCAGGGCAAGGACACCCTGCGCGGCAAGGGCGGCAACGACCGGCTCGACGGGCTCGGCGGCGACGACCTGCTCGTCGGCGGGCCGGGCAACGACCAGCTCAAGGGCGGCCCCGGTCTCGACGACCTCGGCGGCGGCCCTGGCAACGACCGGATCGTGGCCGGAGCCGCCGACAACCGCAACGACCGTCTCTACGGCGGCCCCGGCAACGACGTCCTCTACGTGTGGGGCTCCGACGAGGTCGACGCCGACATCGGCGACGACAAGATCATCGTGACCTACCCCGGCCCCGACCTCTTCGTCCAGTGCGGCGGCGGAGTCGACCGGGTCGTCCTCAACGAGGAGGCGCCGGCCAGCGCCTTCATCGACGACGACTGCGAAGAGGTCAACGTCGTCTCTGCTGGTTGAGCCGGCCGGCCACCGCCAGTGAGACACCCCTTGTGACCGGGTGTGGGCCCCGACACACTTCGGGGGCATGAGCGCCCCTGACCCGAGGTACGTCGACGACCGGCTGGCCCACTGGGCGGAGCACCTGCCCGACGGGCCGGCGTTCACCTATGCCCCCACGGGCGGGCAGAGCAGGACGTGGACCTGGCGCCAGTGGGACGACCGCGTCCGCCGCTGCGCCGGCGGGCTGCAAGCGCTCGGTGTGGGCCGCGGCGACGTGGTCGCCTTCCTCGACAAGAACCACCCGGCCTGCGTCGAGCTCTCGATGGCGGCCGCGCTCACTCGGTGCGGCCAACGCGATCGTCAACTGGCGCTCGGCCGGCGACGAGGTCGACTACGCCGTCAACGACTCCGGCGCCAAGGTGCTCGTCGTGGGCTCCGAGCTGATGCCGACGATCGACAAGATCCGCGAGCGCCTCACCCACGTCGAGAAGGTCATCGAGGTCACCCCCGACGGCGCGGAGGGAGACGAGTACGAAGCGTGGCTGCAGGCCTCCCCGCGGGTCACCCGCGGCGACGACGTCTCACCCGACGACGTCTGCCTGGTGATGTACTCCTCGGGCACCACCGGCCGTCCCAAGGGCGTGATGCTCAGCCACGCCAACATGGTCGCCCACACCGTCAGCGCCCACCACGGCTGGGAGTTCGAGCCCGGCGACAAGAGCATGGTCTCGATGCCGCTGTTCCACGTCGGTGGCTCGTCCTACGTCCTGTTCGGCATCCACGACGGCGTCCACAGCTACATGACCCGCGACCCCGACGGCACCTCGCTGGCCGGCGCCATCCTCAACGGCGCGAACCGCACCTTCCTGGTGCCGGCGGTCCTCGCGCAGGTGCTGCAGGCAGGGCCGGACGCGGTGAAGCTGTTCGGTGCTCTCAAGACCTACACCTACGGCGCCGCGCCGATGCCGCCGCCGCTGCTCCGCGCGGCCATGGAGGCGTGGCCGGACACGGACTTCATCCAGGTCTACGGCCTGACCGAGGTCTCCGGTGTCGCCACCCAGCTCCAGGCCGAGGAGCACCGCACCGCGGTGGCGGCGGGCCACCCGGAGTGGCTGGTGTCCGCAGGACGGCCGATCCCCGGCGTGGAGCTCAAGATCGTCGACCCGGCCACCCTGGAAGAGCTCGCGGTCGGCGAGCACGGCGAGATCTGGCTCAGGACCCCGCAGCTGTTCCAGGGCTACCTCGGCAAGCCGGAGGAGACGGCCGAGGTGATCACCGAGGACGGCTGGTTCCGCACCGGCGACATGGGCAAGGTGGATGCCGACGGCTTCGTCTTCGTCGAGGACCGGCTCAAGGACATGATCATCAGCGGCGGCGAGAACATCTACAGCCCCGAGGTGGAGCGGGTGCTGGCCGAGCACCCCTCGGTCATGGAGGTCGCGATCATCGGCGTGCCCGACGACACATGGGGCGAGTCGGTGAAGGCGGTCGTCTCCCTCAAGCCGGACACGACCGCGACCGAGGAGGAGCTGATCTCGTTCTGCGCGGAGTCGCTGGCGAGGTTCAAGTGCCCGAGGTCCGTCGACATCATCGAGGCGCTGCCCCGCAACCCCACCGGCAAGATCCTCAAGCGCGAGCTGCGCAAGCCCTACTGGGAGGGTCGGGACCGAGCCGTCAACTGACCCGGGCCGGCGGCTCCGGCATCGTCCAGCGCGCCCACGGGGACACCCGGTCGCCGACCAGCGTGGTCACCAGCTGGTCGCGCACCCACGGCACGCGGGTGACGACCGGCGCGAAGGCGTCGCGCGGCCACGCGAGCGGCGTCAGGCCGCTCTGGAAGACGGGCATCATCAGCCGGGTCCACCACTGGTACCAGCGCACGTGCGAGAGGCGGGCCGCGGCGTACGCCGCCAGCGCGCGCGGCAGGTCCGGCTCGGTCGCCAGGGCGTGGTGCAGCGTCCAGGCGTCGGCGAGTGCGAGCGAGGTGCCGGTGCCGAGCTGGGGGCTCATCGCATGCGCGGCGTCGCCGACCAGGACCGCCGCCGACCGGCCGGCGACGCGGTACGGCGTCCGCACCACGACGTCGCGGTAGGACGCGGGCAGCAGCTCCTCGACCCGGTCGAGCAGCGGCGCGAACTCGCGCGCGAGCGGTCGCGCCTGGTCGCGCCAGGCGTCCAGGCCACGAGCACGCACCGCGGCCATCTCGGCGCCGCGCACCGACCAGAAGAGAGAGGTCCGGCCACGACCGGTGGGCAGCACTCCGAGATAGTCCCGGGTGCCTCGCAGGCACTGGAAGAGACAGTCGGTGGCCAGCTCGTCGGGGTCGTCGACGATCGCCCACAGGGCGCCGTAGTCATAGGGATGGTCGCGCGCCGCGACGTTCATGCTGTTCCGGACCCTGGACCGGCTGCCGTCGCAGCCCACGACGAGGTCGTAGGTCCCGTGGTCGCCGGTCGCCGTCTCGATCGCCATCCCGCCGGCCACCGGGCGTGCTCCCGTGACCGGCACGCTCAGCTCGACCGGCACCCCGCGGGTCCGCACCGCGTCGTGGAGGAGCGTGAACAGCGTGCCGCGGTGCACGCCCAACGCCGGCACCTCGCCGGGCACGTCGTCGTAGCCCAACGTGAGCAGTGGCCGGCCGGTGTCGGTGCCGATGTGAACCCGCGCCACCGTGCGCGACGCGGCTCGCAGGTCGTCGAGCAGCCCGAGCCGGTCGAGCACCTGCTGGCCCATGTGCTGCAGCCAGATCCCGGCGCCCACTGGCCGCGGGTCGTCCTCCTGCTCGAGGACGACGACGTCGACACCGCGGTCGGCCAGCAGGCAGGCGAGGGTGGACCCGGCCATCCCCAGCCCCACCACCGCCACCCGCACGCGGGCAGCCTCTCAGAAGGGGGGGTGGGCGCTCAGCAGCCGTGCCGCTTCGCGGAGACCTTGAACTTGGCCTGCGCCGGGGTCGGGTCGGGCTGCCCCACCGGGTTGGTCGCGAACACCGAGAACCTGTGCTTCCCGGGCTTCAGGCAGCGGTACTTGGCGGGCGACGTGCACTGCTTCGCCTTCTTCTTGTCCAGCTTGCAGACGAACGTCGACCCCGGGATCGTCGAGGTGAACTTCAGCTTGCTGGAGGCGCCGTGGGCACCCTTCTTGGGCGTCTTGGTGATCGTGGTGTCCGGGATGCAGGTCCCGTGGGTCTGGGCCAGCTGGGGGCAGCCGTCCTGCGACTCGTCGCCGTAGCCGTCGCCGTCGGCGTCGGGCTCCCAGCTGGCGGCGATGTCGAGCGTCTCGAAGACGGGCGCGAGGCCGTAGGTCGCGGTGGCGCCCGGCGCCGTGACCGGCATGGCACTGAAGTTGCGGTAGCGAACGACGTTCCCCGCGGAGCTGGTCGAGGCGCAGGTCCCTGCCGTCGCGTTGATCCCGATCAGGTCGCCGGCCTGCACCGGCACCCGGGTCGGGAAGGACTGGAGTCCGCTGCCCGGGGCAAAGGTCTGGAGGGGGCCGGCGTCCGCGACCACCGTGAACTGGGCCGGGTCGGCATGCGGCCGGAAGACCCGCAGGGTGAGGGTCGTGGTCAGCCCGGATGCCACGGGCAGGAAGCTCCACGAGGTCAGCACACCGGCCGCGGGGGCGGCGTACGACGCCGTGGTCGAGCTCGTCTGCACGACCTCCAGGTTTCCTCCGCCGCACGACCCGGGAGAGTCCGGTGCGAACGTCTGCCCCACCGTCGTCGCGGCTTGGGCCGGCGCGGGAACAAGGAGCGCCGCCGCGGTGGCGAGCACGATCAGGGGGACGGCGACCCGAGCACGCAGGTTCATGGTCGGACTCTCCTGCGCCGGGCAGTCGGCGTCAATGGTCAGACGGGGAGGCCGCGCCCGCGAAGCGCGAGCCTGAGCCCGTCGGCGCCGTTGAAGAGGATCCCGTCGAGGCCGAGCTCGATCGCGGCGGCGACGTTGTGCTCCTTGTCGTCGACGAAGACCAGCTCCTCGGGCCGCCGGCCGGTCCTGGCCACCGCGATCTCGTAGATCGCCGGGTCGGGCTTGGCGAACCCCTCGGTGCCGGAGACGACCACGTCGTCGAGCAGGCCCAGGAAGTCGAAGAGCCGTGGCGCGTGCGGGTAGAGCTCGTCGGACCAGTTGGTCAGGCCCCACTGGGGGATGCCGTGCTCACTGAGCTCGCGGACGAGCTCGGGGGTGCCGGGCACCGCGCCCACCAGCGAGCGCTCGAAGTGATCGCGGTAGGCCAGCGCATGGTCGACCCACTGCGGGTGGTCACGGCGTACGGCGGCCTCGGCCTCGGCCCACGTCTGGCCGCTGTCGGGCCCGAGGTTGTAGGCGAGGAAGTCGAAGTCCTCGGCGGTCAGGAACCGTCGTGCCTCGTCGGCACCGACCCCCGCCGCGATCGCGGCGTGCGGCTGCCAGTCGATCAGGACGTTGCCGAAGTCCCAGATGACGCCAGAGACCGATCGTCTCACCATCGATCGATCCCCGGCAGCGACGTACGACTACCCACGGTCCCACCATGGATGACCTCAGTCGGGTTGGGAGGCGCCGAACGAACCCTGCGCGGTGCTCCCTCGCAAGCTCGGGAGCTCACGCCCAGCGTTCGGTTCGCGGGCACGAAGTCGAGCGTCCGGTCACCCGTGTAGATCTGCTTGGGCCGGGCGATCTTCTGCTCCTTGTCCTGGACGAGCTCCAGCCACTGCGCGAGCCAGCCGGGGGTCCGGCCGATCGCGAACAGCACCGTGAACATCTCGGGCGGGAACTGGAAGGCCTCGTAGATCAGGCCGGAGTAGAAGTCGACGTTGGGGTAGAGCTTGCGCTTGATGAAGTAGTCGTCCTCGAGCGCGATCTTCTCGAGCTCCTTGGCGATCTCGAGGAGCGGGTTGACCCCGGTGACCTCGAAGACGTCGTCGCAGGCCTTCTTGATGATCGTCGCGCGCGGGTCGAAGTTCTTGTAGACCCGGTGGCCGAAGCCCATCAGCCGCTCGTTGCCGTCCTTCACGCCCTTGATGAAGTCGGGGATGTTCTCCTTCGACCCGATCCGCTTGAGCATCCGGAGCACCGCCTCGTTGGCGCCGCCGTGGAGCGGACCGTAGAGCGCGGCCACCCCGGCGGCCACCGCCGAGTAGGGGTCGACCTGCGAGGAGCCGACCGAGCGGACGGCGTTGGTCGAGCAGTTCTGCTCGTGGTCGGCGTGGAGGATGAAGAGCACGTCGAGTGCCTTGACGAGCCGCTCGTCGGCGTCGAACTTCTGCTCGCTCATCTTGAACAGCATCGAGAGGAAGTTGGCGGTGTAGCTGAGGTCGTTGTCGGGGTAGATGAACGGCTTGCCCTGCGCGTGGCGGAACGACCAGGCACCGAGGGTCGGCATCTTCGCGATCATCCGCACGATCTGCATGTGCCGGTTGTCGGCGTCGCCGATGTTGCGGGCGTCGGGGTAGAACGTCGACAGGGCCCCGACCGACGCCATCAGCATCCCCATGGGATGGGCGTCGTAGCGGAAGCCCTGCATGAACTCCTTGACGTTCTCGTGGACGAACGTGTGGTAGGTGATCTCGTGGACCCAGGAGTCGTACTCGGCCTTCGACGGCAGTGTGCCGTGCACCAGCAGGTAAGCCACCTCGAGGAAGTTCGACTTCTCGGCCAGCTGCTCGATGGGATAGCCGCGGTACTCCAGGATCCCCTTCTCGCCGTCGATGTAGGTGACGGCGCTGCGGCAGGAGGCGGTGTTGACGAAGCCGGGGTCGTAGACCGCCAGGCCGGGGTTGTCCTCGTCGGTCCGGATCTGACCGATGTCGGCGGCCTTGATGGTGCCGTCGGTGATCGGTACGTCGTACTCCTGGCCGGTGCGGTTGTCCCGGACAGTCAGCGACTCAGTCTTTTCTTGGGTCACCCAGTCAACCTAGTCGCCGCCTGTGAACGGAAAACAGCCGGTGTCCACCGATCGGTGGTCGAGGAGGTCGCGCAGCGATTGGACCGGTGCCGCGACACGCCGTACATTTGTGGGTCGCGCCTCCTGCCGCGTCCTGACGTCGCACGACGTCGGGTCGCAGTCCCGGACAAGCAGCATCCCCAGCAATGGGCCGAGAGCCGGGCCGAGTTCGTCAGAAGGCGTGGTGACACCTTGCCGCACCGGACGCCTCCGGAGCGGTTCCGACGAACGAGAGAGACACTTTCGTGCGCACCTACAGCCCGAAGCCCGGCGACATCCAGCGCGCCTGGCACGTCATCGACGCGACCGACATCGTCCTGGGCCGCCTCGCCGTCCAGAGTGCGAACCTGCTGCGCGGCAAGCACAAGCCGATCTACGCGCCGCACGTCGACACCGGTGACTTCGTCATCATCGTCAACGCCGAGAAGATCGCGCTCTCCGGCGACAAGCTGACGAACAAGCTCGCCTACCGCCACTCGGGCTACCCGGGCGGCCTCACCGCCACCCCGATCGGGCAGCTGCTCGAGAAGGACGCCCGCAAGGTCGTCGAGAAGGCCGTCTGGGGCATGCTCCCCAAGAACAAGCTGGGTCGGCAGATCATCAAGAAGCTCAAGGTCTACTCGGGCCCCACGCACCCGCACCAGGCCCAGCAGGCCGTCCCCTTCGAGATCACCCAGATCTCCCAGTAGTCGTCCCGACCTTCCGACAGACCCAGCAGAGGAACATCAGTGACTTCCGAGAGCACCGAGATCACCGAGGGCGCCGAGGGCGCCGAGGTCGAAGAGACCTACACCGCCGACGAGAGCGGCGTCGCCTACAGCTCCGAGAGCGCGCCGTCGGCCGACACGCCGGCCCGCCCGGCGACCATCGCCCCGGCAGCGGCCACCGGCCGCCGCAAGGAGGCCGTCGCCCGCGTCCGCATCGTCCCCGGCACCGGCGAGTGGACGGTCAACGGCCGCGCGCTCGACTCCTACTTCCCCAACAAGCTGCACCAGCAGGTCGTGAACGAGCCGTTCGCCGCGCTGCAGCTCGAGGGCCGCTTCGACGTCATCGCCCGCATCCACGGCGGTGGGATCACCGGGCAGGCCGGCGCGCTGCGCCTGGGCGTGGCCCGCTGCCTCAACTTCATCGACGAGGAGACCAACCGCCCCACGCTCAAGAAGGCGGGGCTGCTCACGCGTGACGCCCGCGTCATCGAGCGCAAGAAGGCCGGTCTCAAGAAGGCCCGTAAGGCTCCCCAGTACTCCAAGCGCTGATCAGACGCACGTGGCGGGCGCCTGGCGGCGTTGTCGATCGGTCGACGGCCCCCAACACTATGTCCTGGCGGGCCGCCTTCCCTCCGCAGCCAAGCCATGCACTCCGCCACGCACGTCTGATTGGGTGAGGGTCTTGTGACACGAGTTTTCGGCACAGACGGGGTCCGTGGCCTCGCCAACCGTGAGGTCACGGCCGAGCTCGCGCTCGACCTGTCGGTCGCCGCGGCGCGCGTCATCATCGACCGCGGCGACTACGACCGGACCCGCGAGCGTCCGCTGGCCGTGGTCGGCCGCGATCCGAGGATCTCGGGCCAGATCCTCGAGCACGCCGTCGTGGCCGGGCTGGCGTCTGCCGGCGTCGACGTGCTCCGGCTGCGGGTGGTCCCGACGCCGGGAGTCGCCTACCTCACCGACGCGCTCGACGCCGACCTCGGCGTGGTCATCAGCGCCTCGCACAACCCCATGCCCGACAACGGCATCAAGTTCCTCGCCCGCGGTGGCCACAAGCTCGACGACGCCGTGGAGGCGGAGATCGAGGAGCTGATGGGCAGCGCCTGGGACGCCCCCATCGGCGCCGACGTCGGCCGGGTGCGGCCCTACGAGCGCCCGATCGAGGAGTACGTCGACCACCTGCTGTCCACGCTGGACCGCAAGCTGACGGGGCTCAAGATCGTCGTCGACTGCGCCAACGGCGCCGGCTCCGAGGCCGCGCCGATGGCGCTGCGGGCGTCGGGTGCCGAGGTCGTGGTGATCGGTGCCTCACCTGACGGCCTCAACATCAACGACGGCTGCGGCTCCACCTTCCTCGCGCCGTTGCAGGCCGCCGTGCTGGCCCATGGCGCCGACGCCGGCATCGCCCTCGACGGCGACGCCGACCGCTGCCTGGCCGTCGACCACGAGGGCCAGGACATCGACGGCGACCAGCTGCTCGCGATCCTCGCCCTCGACCTGGCAGAGTCCGGCCGGCTGGCCGACGACACCGTGGTGGCCACGGTGATGAGCAACCTCGGCTTCGTCCATGCGATCGAGGCGGCCGGGCTGCGGGTGCGGCAGACCAAGGTCGGCGACCGCTACGTGCTCGAGGAGATGCGCGCGGGCGGCTTCGTGCTGGGCGGGGAACAGTCGGGCCACGTGATCATGAGCCAGTACGCCACCACCGGCGACGGCATCCTGACCGCCCTGCACCTGCTGCAGCGGATGGTCGCCACCGGCACGGACCTCCAGTCGCTGGCCTCGGTCGTCACCCGGCTGCCGCAGGTGCTCGTCAACGTCACCGGCGTCGACAAGGACCGCACCGACGACCCGGTGCTCGCCGAGGCGGTGGCTGCGGAGGAGCGTGCCCTGGCCGGCCAGGGGCGTGTGCTGCTGCGCCCGTCCGGCACCGAGCCGCTGGTTCGCGTGATGGTGGAGGCGCCCACCGACGAGACCGCACGCGCCGTCGCTGCCCGGCTGGCCGACATGGTCCGCGAACGGCTCACCCTGAGCTGAACCGGCCGCTACCCTCCCGTCATGGGGGATCCGGTCGAGTCTCGGGTCCTTGCCGTGCTCGAGGTGCTGCGCGGCCGGCCCACGGCCGAGGTCGCCACGCGCTGGCAGGTCGACGCCGACCTGCTCGCCGACTGGGTCCGCGTCTTCGTCGAGGCCGGCACCGCGCACGTCACCGACCAGCCAGCCGCGGACGCGGCGCAGCTGCGGGACCGGTTCCTGGCGGCGTTCGCCCACGAGGTGCGCACCCCGCTCTCGATGGCGCAGGGCTGGGTCGCCATGCTCGCCGACGGCGAGGTGCCGGCCGACCAGGGCCGCGACTCGCTGCGGCGGCTGCACGCCGCCCTCGCACGGCTGACCGAGCGCACCTTCGACGTCGAGCTGATGGCCGAGGTGCTGCTCGGCCGGCTCGCTCTGGCTCCCCAGCTCGTGCCGGTCTCGGCGCTGGCCGCGGAGCTCGACGACCTCGACCGGATCGGCGGGCTGGGCGGCTCGGTCGAGGTGGTCGTCGACCCGGCGCTGGTCCGGCGCATCCTGCGCGACCTGTGGCACGCGGCGGCGGCCAGCCCCCGGCCGCGCGCCAGGAGTCTGGAGGTACGCCGCGTCGGGTCCTGGCTCGAGCTCCGGGTGCTGCGCGAGGGGGCGCCGGTCGAGGCTGAGGCCTTCGGGGCCCTGTTCGAGCCCTTCGCGATCAACGGCGACGGGACGGGCGTCACGATCGGTCTGCACCTGGCCCGCACGCTGGCCGCCGCGCACGGCGGCGCCGTCGGCGCGGACGAGGCCGACGACGGCACGGTCTTCTGGGTCCGGCTCCCGGCCGGCAGCGACTGACGCCACCGAAACGGGAGGCGCACCGACACTAGGCTCGCGGCTCGTGGACGACATCGACATCCGTGAGGTGGATCGCTCCGACGAGGCCCAGCTCCATGCCTGGTGGTCCTCCGGCCACGCCGCGATGTCCCATCGCCCGGTCGACCTCTGGCCGGACTGGGAGATCTCGCGGCTCTCGCTCCCGCAGCAGGATCCGGAGAACCGCGTGGTGCTGCTCGGCGCTCACGCTGGAGCCGCGATGGTCGGCAGCGCCATCGTCTTCCTGCCGCTCAAGGACAACACCCACCTGGGTGCGATCGAGATCTACGTGCCGCCCGACCACCGGCGCCGTGGTGTCGGGAGCGCATTGTTGGCCCACGCCGAGGAGGTCACGTCGGAGGCCGGCCGTACGACGCTGATCGGCGACGTACGCGTCCCGATCGACGACGACAGCGACGACAGCCGCTGGGCCGAGGCCCACGGCTACACCGTGGCCAACGTCGACGCGGTCAAGGTGGTCGACCTGGCCGCGAGCGCAGCCGCGCTGCCGAGTCTCGAGGCGCAGGCCGCAGAGCGGCTGGGCGACTACCGGCTGGCGTGGTGGACCGACCCGGCACCCGAGGAGCACCTTGCCTCGCTGGCCGCCGCCATGAGCCGGTTCCTCGAGGAGATCCCCCTCGGCGACCTCGACCTGCAGCCGCAGGCGTGGACGCCCGAGCGGCTACGAGCGCGCGAGGCGCGGCGGGCGGCGCAGCGCCGCGACCAGGTCACCGTGGTCGCCCTCGCTCCCTCGGACGGGGTGGCCGGCTACACGACCCTCACCATCTCGCCGCACGCGCCGCGGGTGGCCGACATCGGCGACACCCTCGTGCTGCCCGGCCACCGCGGCCACCGCCTCGGCCTGGCCATGAAGGTGCTGCTCCACCAGCAGGTCCGGGCGCTGTATCCGGGCGTCGAGCTGATCGCGACGGGCAACGCCACCGGCAACCAGTGGATGAACGCCGTCAACGAGCAGCTGGGCTACCGGCCGGTCGACCGCTGCCTCGAGCTGCAGAAGGTGATCTGAGCCTGATCTGGGCCGTTCCCCTGCCGCGGCGCGCGAGCCGACCTAGCCTCGTGACATGCGTGCCTCCCGACGATCCGGCGTCCTGCTGGTGCTCGTCGTCGTCGTGGCGCTGCTCGGGCCGGCGTTCGTGGCCGGCCCGGCGCAGGCCGCCACCGGCCGGGTGCGCGGGACGATCACCGGCGCCAAGGGCGACTCCAGCCCGCGGGTGAAGGTCACGTGGTTCACCCAGGACTGGACCTACCTGGGGTCCCGGAAGGCCCGTGGCGGTGGCTACTCGCTGGCCCTGGAGCCCGGCACCTACCACCTTCAGTTCACCGACCAGCGGCCGGCCTACGACGTCGAGAAGTACTACCCGGCCGACGTGACGGTGAGCGTCGCTGCCGGCGCCACGACGGTCAAGAGGGTGCGGATGCGCCGCGGCGCCGCCATCGGGGGCACCGTCCGGGCGCGGCGGGAGGGCCGCGGCCGGCGCGCGCGTGGTGGCGGCCAACAAGGCGGAGAACTCCTTCGAGACCACGGCCAACGCCGCAGGGGCAGTTTGCGCTCGGCGGGCTGCCGCCCGGCAGCTACTCGGTCTTCACCTACGACAAGCGCAAGGCGTTGGGTGGGCAAGAGCCGCGTATCTGCCGCGGCTGAAGGCGGGGCGGTTCAAGACGGCCAACATCAGCCTGGCCACCCGGGCCGGCCGGTTCGTCGTCGACCTGTACGCCGGCGACCAGCCCTACCCGGGGGTCGCCTACGTGACGGCGGTGAGCCGGACGAACGGCCAGTTCTGGACCCAGCGAGGTCGCCTACGGCACGGTGACCTTCGGCGGCCTCTACCCGGGCAAGTACGACCTCGTGGTGCCCGTCGGCCGGTGGCTACCTCGGCGGCACCCTGCCGGTCAGCGGCAGGGTGAAGAGGGGGAGGACGTCGTTCGGGACGGTGCGGCTGACCCAGCGCGGGCGCCGCGGTCGACGGGCACGGTGGTGGATGCGAACGACCCCTCGGTCCCGCTCGGCGGCGCCGCCGTGATGCTCCAGGACGGCTCGGGAGCCACGCTCGGGAGCGTCACCTCGGCCGCGGACGGGAGCTTCACGCTCGGTGGCCAGCTCACGACCCGTTCGGACCTCCGCGTGGTGGCCGGACCGGGGCCCTACTCGGTCTACCTGGGCCAGGGCACGCACTACTGCAAGTACGGCCAGGCGTCGGTCGCGGTCGCCGTCACCACCGGCCAGGCCACGGCGCTCGGCGGGGTCCCACTGCCGCACCTGCCGGACGAGCAGCAGGACGGCGCACAGTGCCACACGCCGCCCGGTCCCGATCGCCGGGAATCCTCGCCACCGTGACGGGTTTGGCCATTCTCCTGTCTGGACCGGCCAAGTCTCCGAGACTGGAGGGGTGAACCAGGAAGGAGCCGGGTCCCTGCGGACCGTGCCGACCGCCGTCGTCGGGAACGAGTACGTCCTGCGCCGCGACCCGGGCCTCGACGAGTACGCCGAGACGTTCCTCGACGAGGTCGCGGCGATGCCGGACCAGCGGCCGACCGTGGGCTGCATCATCCCCGCCTACAACGAGGCCGACTCGATCGCCGGGGTCCTCGACTCCCTGCTGATGCAGACCCGGCTGCCCGACGTGATCCACGTGATCGTGAACAACTCCAACGACGACTCGGTCGAGATAGCCGAGCCACTACGCCGGCCCGCACACGCGGCTGACGCCGAGCGGCGAGCAGCAGACCGTCATCTACGTCCACGACATCGGCAAGAACCCGGACAAGAAGGTCGGCGCGCTCAACTACGGCTTCTCGCTGGTCGAGAACATGGACTTCCTGCTCGGCGTCGACGGGGACACCACGCCTGAGCCGGATGCCCTCGAGGCGCTTGTCGGCGAGATCTCCAGCGATGACCGGATCGGCGGCATCTCCGCGATCTACTCCATCGACGACAGCGCGCTCGACGGCGTCGATGCCGCGGTTCCTGATCGCCGGGCAGCGCGCCCAGTTCTCGGCCTTCAACATGCAGAACCTGCTCAAGGGCCGGAACATGGCGGTCCTCGGCGGCCAGTTCTCGATCTTCTCGACGCGGGCGCTGCGCCGGGTGCTCAAGGACAGCCACCAGCGGACGCCGTGGGTCAAGGACAGCGAGGTCGAGGACTCGCTGCTCTCCCTGCAGATCAAGAGCGCCGGCTTCCTCACCAAGATCAGCGCCACGGCGTACGCCCACGTGGGCGGCATGACCACGCTGCGCGCCCTCGATGCGCAGCAGGTGAAGTGGAACTACGGCGCCATCGACCTGATGTGGCCTGGCCAGCGCGGCGACACCCGCGGGCAGCCGTTCCACCCGAACCTGCGGCTGCGCTGGTTCGAGCACTTCTCGATGGTCCTCAACATCCTCACGCGGCTCGGCTTCCTCCTGCTGCTGGCCGGCTCCCTGTCCATCCACGCGTTCGTCTTCGGTCCGCTCTGGCTGATCCCGCCGGCCGCCGCGATCTTCCTCAACTACCGGGTCGCGCGGTCGATGGCGTTCGCCCACAAGCGCGACTACCTCTTCGGCGTGCTGCTCTTTCCGGCGGAGATCTACATGTGGATCCGCATGGGCCACTTCGTCCGGGCCTGGCTGAAGTTCTTCAGCAGCCAGCAGACCGACAACTGGGCGGCCCAGGCCAAGGCCGAGCGCGGGAAGGGGTCGTCGTACCTCTATCCGTTCCTCAGCCTGATCATCTTCCTCATCACCGTGAGCGCGATCTGGCTCCAGCTGCCCATCGGGCTCCAGTCGAACCTGCTCGAGGTCGGCTATCCGATCCTCGGGGTCATCACGATCGTCCAGACCGCGTGGATGTCACTCAAGGCGCTGCGGCGCTACCGGGGGTTCAAGGCATGAACAGCAGCTACGCCGCAAGGCGCCTGCGCGGTCGCGGCGGTGGCCGTGCTGCCCTGGGCTGCTCACCGCTGGCGGCTGCAGCGCGCTCGACTCGAAGGACGGACGCCGTCGCGGCGCCGGCTGCGTCCGTCGCGCCGCCTCGGCAGCGGCGGCGACCGTTCGACTCGCAGTTCACCCGGGACGGCACCTTCCAGTCCCATGTCGTGCTGCCCGAGGCGCCGGACCTGGACTTCGTCTACACGATCTACCCGACCAAGTCGACACCGCGGACCAACGAGTGGTATCCGAAGGGCGGCAAGTTCTTCTCGTTCACGTTCCAGGCCTACGACCTCGTCCCAGAAGCTGCGCGGCGCCGTTCGCCACCAAGCGCAAGGTGTGGCTGAGCCACGTCACGATCAGCTCGGCGACGACCACGTCGTCCGGCGCGGCCGACCGAGGCGCCGTACGCGCTCGACGTCGCGGCACCGACGGGCGACCTTCGACCCGGAGCCGCTGACGTCGAAGCACGGGATGCTGATCACCTCGCCCAAGGGCGCCTTCGAGCTGCGCAACCAGAAGATCGGCACCGTGTCGGCGGACACGATCGGCGTCACCTTGACGATGACGGCGACGGTGAGCATCGAGACGGCGGCGGGCTCGGGGACCTACGTCGACCAGCAGGTCGTGCAGCAGGTCCCGATCGCGATCTTCGCTTCCGGCAAGCAAGACGGTCGCCGCAAGACATCCCGGTCGACTCGAACTAGGGACGCGCCGGCGGCTGAGTCCAGCGTCGGTCGAGCGGTGAGCGCGGGTGGGCTCGAAACCCGGTGAGCCCGGGCTGGGTCGAGGTCCCAGCACCACGGTGTGGCCGGTCTCGACGCCGGCCGCGGCTTCGTTCGCTCAGCCGCGCGGCTTCCTCAACCTTCGCTCGCCCACGTCGCTCGCTCGTTCCTCGCGATCGACTGCCCGCTCAGCTCGCGTGCGCGAGCCGGTAGCCGACCCCGCGCACGGTCTCGATGACGCGCGGCTGGGCGTCATCGTCGCCGAGCTTGGCGCGGAGGCTGGTGATGTGGGCGTCGATCTGACGCTTGTCGGCCTCGTTGACGAAGTGCGAGGTGACGTGGCCGCGCAGGGCCAGCACGAGGTCGGCCTTGCTGCGGACCCGGCGGCCGGTGTGCAGCAACGTGTTGAGGAGGTCGAACTCCTCCGTGGTCAGGTCAAGCGAGCGGCCGCGGTAGGTCATGCGGCCGGTCTCGCTGTCGAGCACCAGGTCGGCGTACTCGAGGAGCCCGGTCACCGTCGCCACCGAGGCGCCGGAGGCGACCGACGGCTCGGGCATGGACGGGCGGGCCGGGTCCGGCGCCGGGGCTGCGGCGGGCGTCGCCGCCGGTGCTGAGCGCGAGACCTGCCCGGTCAGCGCCTCGCTCGGGGCCAGGGGGTTCTCGAGCAGCTCTCGGGCGGCAGCGATGGTCCAGGGCTCGGGCTGCAGGCGCCGCTGCGGCGGCGCGGCGGGCCGCCGCGGCGGGCGCCCCGATGCGCATCCGGCGCAGCATCGCGTCCGCGCGGGCGCGCAGCTCGCGCGGGCGGAACGGCTTGACGAGGTAGTCGTCGGCACCGGCCTCGAAGCCCTGGATGACGTCGATCTCGCCGGCCATCGAGGTGAGCATGATCAGGTAGGTGAGGCTGAACTCACGCAGCCGCTTGGCCACGGCGATGCCGTCCATGCCCGGCATCTGCACGTCGAGGGTGGTGAGCAGCGGGTTGTGCGCCCGGACCGCATCGATCCCCTCGAGCCCGTGGATCGCCGTGACGACGGTGAACCCGGACTGGGTCAGGACCATCTCGATGAGCCGGCTCGTGTCGGGGTCGTCCTCGATCACGACGGCGTAGCGGGGCTCTGAGGTCACATAGCGACTTTAAGGGGCGTTGCCGTCCTGACGGGGCGTTTTGGCATCACCACCCGGCCGCGGTGGCCAGAGCCACGGCCCGATCCGGCCAGACCTCGCCCGCCGCGGGCCCCCCATGACAGGTGCCGTCGCTCTCGGCCGGCGGCTTCACCCAGACGTAGCCATCGAGCGAGCTGTCGTCGCCGACCTGGCGCGGTGCGGTGCCCCAGGGCCTGCCCGGGTGGGTTGCACCAGTCCAGGACGGACTGGTCCCCGATGCCGTTGCGGCCGGTGTCGACGATGAAGTGGGCGCCGCCGAGCCGTGAGCTGAGGTCGCGACCGTAGGCGATCTCGGCCTCGGTCGGCTGGTAGTTGGACACGTTGAGGCTGAAGCCGCGCACCCCGTCAACGCCGACCTCCTCCAGCAGGTCGGCGATGGTGGCGGCCGGGATCCACGCCGAGTGGCCGGCGTCGACGTACGTCGTCACCCCGGCCTCGCGCAGCGCGCTGACGGCGTCTCTGAGCAGCGGGACCCGAGTGCTGATGACGCCGCACTGGACGGCGCCGGGCAGGGCGTCCGGCTCCAGCACGACCGCCGAGGACGCACCGGCGGCGCGGGCGATCGCGCGCACCCAGGGCAGGTAGTCAGCCTCCGCCAGCCCGCCGCTCGACTGCCCGCCGGCGCAGTCCCGGCCCGGGACTCCGTAGACGACGAAGAGCGGGGTCTCCCTCCGGGCCCGGGCGTCCTCGACCGCGGCGGCCACCGCGGCGGCAGCGCTGCCCGGGGAGGGGACGCGCTCGGGAGTCAGCCAGATGCCGGTCGGCACGCGGTCCAGCCGGGTCAGCAGCTGGCTGCGCCTGCTGTCCCCGTCGGCGGCGGCCTGCGCGGCGGCGGCCACCAGCGCCGGGGTCGGCACCGTCGTACTGGTGGCCCGCCGCCCAGCGGGTTGCCTGCCGATCGGCTGCTCGTCGCCGTGCCGAAGGACGACGAGCCCCGCGAGGGCGAGGCGCCACGGCGAGGACGGGCCGCGCCGAGCAGGAGACGTCGCGGCACCCGACCATCGTCGGTCAGTGCGAGCCGGGTCGTGGCCGAACGTCAGATCTTGCGCAGCCGGACGTAGCGGACCGAGTGGTCCGCGTCCTTGCGCAGCACGAGGGTGGCGCGGGAGCGCGTCGGCAGCACGTTGGCGGCGAGGTTGGGTCCGTTGATGGCGTCCCAGATCCGCAGCGCCTCGGCGACCGCCTCGTCGCGGGAGAGCGTGGCGTAGCGCGCGAAGTAGGACTGCGGGTCGCGGAACGCCGTCTCGCGCAGGCGCAGGAAGCGGGAGACGTACCAGTCGCGGATGTCGCTGGTCTTGGCGTCGACGTAGACCGAGAAGTCGAAGAAGTCGCTCACCGCGAGGCCGGTGCGGCCGTCGTCGCGCACCCGCGCCGGCTGGAGGACGTTGAGCCCCTCGATGATCACGATGTCGGGGTGCTTGATGTGCACCTTCTCGTCGGGCACGACGTCGTAGGTGAGGTGGTCGTAGACGGGGGCCTCGACCTCGTCCTTGCCCGACTTGATGTCGACGACGAACCGCAGCAGCGCCCGGCGGTCGTAGGACTCCGGGAACCCCTTGCGCTGCAGCAGCCCGCGGCGCTCCAGCACGGCGTTGGGGTGGAGGAAGCCGTCGGTCGTGACCAGCGCGACGTTGGGGTGCTCCGGCCAGTGCGCGAGCAGGTGCTGCAGCACGCGGGCGGTGGTCGACTTGCCCACCGCGACCGAGCCGGCCAGGCCGATCACGAACGGCGTCCGCGGCGGCGTGGCCTGGTGGAGGAACTCCTCCTGGTCGCGGTGCAGCCGACCGGCGGTCTCGACGTACAGGCTGAGGAGCCGGCTGATCGGGAGGAAGACCTCGCGGACCTCCTGCAGGTCGAGCTGGTCGCCGAGGCCGCGGAGGGCGGTGATCTCGTCCTCGGTGAGCGGGTCCTCGACCTCGTGGGCCAGCTTGGCCCAGGCGGACCGGTCGAGCTCGATGTACGGCGACGCCTCGTGCGCAGCGTCGTGGCGCTCGCCGTCAGGGCGTGCCACTGCGTCCCCGGTGGATGCCAGCGTTGTCCAGGACGTGCGATGGCCAGACGCCGGTGTGCGGACAGGCTGGGCGCCTTTCAAGCAACGGCGACGCCGCCAGCGTGCGTGCTGGGCAGCGCTGGCGCCGCCGAGGGATGCGGTGGCGCGCCCTGACCATGCGAGGAGTCTGTCAGTGGCCGCGCCTGGTCGGGCGCCGACCCCGGCGCCGATAGACTCGCAACCCATGTGCGGGATCGTCGGATACGTCGGGCCACGCCAGGCCCAGGACGTCGTCCTCGACGGACTACGCCGGCTGGAGTACCGCGGCTACGACTCCGCCGGCATCGCCCTCGTCGACTCCTCGCACGACGTGGGCGAGCTGGCGATCTCGAAGAAGGCCGGCAAGCTGGCGAACCTCGAGAAGGCCATCGCCGACGCGCCGCTGCCGCCCTCGACCACGGGGGTGGGGCACACCCGCTGGGCGACCCACGGCGCCCCCAACGACGTGAACGCGCACCCGCACATGGCCGTCCTCAAGGGGAGGACCACCGGCCGGGTCGCGCTCGTGCACAACGGGATCATCGAGAACTTCGCCGAGCTCCGCGCCCGGCTCGAGGCCGACGACCACACGCTGGTGTCCGAGACCGACACCGAGGTGGCCGCCCAGCTGCTCGAGCTGCAGCTGGAGTCGGAGGTCGACCTCACCGTGGCGATGCAGCGGGTCTGCCAACAGCTGGAGGGAGCCTTCACGCTCGTCGCCGTGGACGCCCTCGACCCCTCGCGGGTCGTGGCGGCGCGGCGAAGCTCGCCGCTGGTGGTCGGGCTCGGCGACGGCGAGAACTTCCTCGGCTCCGACGTGGCGGCGTTCATCGACTACACCCGCGACGCGCTCGAGCTCGGCCAGGACCAGGTGGTCACCATCACCCGCTCGGGCGTGGAGGTCACCGACTTCTTCGGCGTCCCGCAGGAGGGGCGGCGCTACCACGTCGACTGGGACCTGTCGGCGGCCGAGAAGGAGGGCCACGACTGGTTCATGCGCAAGGAGATCTTCGAGCAGCCGCGTGCGGTCGCGGACTCGCTGCTCGGCCGGCGCACGGCGTCCGGGCTGCTGCAGCTCGACGAGATGCGCCTCTCCGACCAGGAGCTTCGCGACATCGACAAGATCATCATCATCGCCTGCGGCACGTCGTTCTACGCCGGGATGGTGGCCAAGTACGCCATCGAGCACTGGACCCGGGTGCCGGTCGAGGTGGAGCTGTCCTCGGAGTTCCGCTACCGCGACCCGATCCTCGACTACTCGACACTGGTCGTTGCGATCTCGCAGTCCGGCGAGACCGCCGACACGCTGCAGGCGATCCGGCACGCGCGCACCCAGCGGTCCAAGGTCCTCGCGATCTGCAACACCAACGGCTCGACCATCCCGCGGGAGTCCGACGCGGTCATCTACATGCACGCCGGCCCGGAGATCGGGGTCGCCTCGACGAAGGGGTTCCTGACCCAGCTGGTCGCCTGCTACCTGCTCGCGCTCTACCTCGCGCAGGTGAAGGGCACCCGCTTCGGCGACGAGATCGCGGAGGTGGTGACCCAGCTCGAGGCGATCCCGGCGCAGATCGAGACGGTGCTGGAGTCCGCGGAGTCGGTCTACGAGCTGGCCAGGTCGCTGGTCGGCACGCCGTCCGTGCTCTTCGTGGGCCGGCACGCCGGCTACCCCGTGGCGCTCGAGGGTGCGCTGAAGCTCAAGGAGCTCGCCTACCTGCACGCCGAGGGGTTCGCCGCCGGCGAGCTCAAGCACGGGCCGATCGCGCTGATCGAGGACGGCATGCCGGTGCTCTGCGTCGTACCTCCCCGCGGCCGCGACCAGCTCCACGACAAGATGCTGAGCGGCATCCAGGAGGTGCGTGCCCGCGGCGCCCGCACGATCTGCCTGGCCGAGGAGGGCGACGAGCGGATCGTGCCCTACGCCGACGTGCTGATCCGGCTGCCGCAGGTGCCCGTGCTCCTCCAGCCGCTGGTCGCCGTGGTGCCGCTGCAGCTGTTCGCGTGCGAGCTGGCGACGGCCATGGGTCACGACGTCGACCAGCCCCGCAACCTCGCCAAGTCCGTCACCGTCGAGTAGCGGCCGCATAGTGTCCTGTCAGGACAATAGGAGGCTGCTGAACAATGCTGTGGATGTCAGCGTCGCGAGAGTCGTGCGATGGCACGACGCCGTCCCCGATGGCAGGCTGGGCGCCTTCCGAGGGTCGGCAACAAAGCCAGCGTGCGGCTGTCGCGGCGCTGGCGCCGCATGATTGTTCTGCAGGCTCCTAGACATGGCCATCATCGGCATCGGCATCGACGTGGTCGACATCGAACGGTTCGGGCAGTCCCTCGACCGCACCCCCGGCCTCGCGGAGCGGCTCTTCACGCCGGCCGAGAGGTCGCGGGCGCTGGCCTCGCTGGCCGCCCGCTTCGCGGCCAAGGAGGCCATGGCCAAGGCTCTCGGCGCGCCCGGCAACATGCACTGGCACGACGCCGAGGTCGTGTCCGAGTCGTCGGGCCGGCCGCTGCTGGAGCTCCGCGGCACCGTCCTCGCCCGTGCCGACGAGCTCGGCGCCACCTCGGTCCACCTCTCGCTCTCCCACGACGCCGGCATCGCCTCGGCGGTCGTGGTGCTGGAGGGCTGACCAGGCCTCGTGGCTTCGCCGCCCATCCACGGATCCAGGCTTCGCCGGAACCGCCCGGTGTAGCGCCTCGCCTCGACTGCCCGTGCCAAGCAGCAGCACCGGATCACCGGGTTTCGAGACGAGCGCAGCCCGCCCTCCTCAACCAGCGGCGCGGCCGCACCCGACGAGGCCCGGATGAGCCCGCTAGCGTGAACGCATGCTGCACGCGCACACCGTCGACCAGGTCCGCGCGGCCGAGGCGGAGCTGATGGCGCGGCTGCCGGACGGTGCGCTGATGCAGCGGGCAGCCGCGGGGCTGGCGGTGGCGGTCGTGGACTTCCTCGGGTCGGCGTACGGGCGGCGGGTGCTGCTGCTCGTCGGCTCGGGCGACAACGGCGGTGATGCGCTCTGGGCCGGGGCGATGCTGGCCCGCCGCGGCGTGCAGGTGGAGGCGTGGCCGCTGAGCGACACGGTGCACGAGGCGGGCCGGGCAGCGCTCGAGCGGGCCGGCGGCCGCATCGTGGCCGAGCCCGGCAGGCGGCCCGAGGTGGTCGTCGACGGCATCGTCGGGATCGGCGGGCGCGGCGGGCTGCGGGAGAACGCCGCCCGCGCGCTCAGGCTGCTGCACGGCGTGCCGGTCGTCGCGGTGGACACCCCCAGCGGCGTGGAGGTCGACACCGGTGAGGTCGCAGGCGACCACGTCGAGGCGGCGCTGACCGTGACGTTCGGGACCCTCAAGGTCTGCCACCTGGTGGATCCGGGAGCGCGGGCCTGCGGGGCGGTGCACCTCGTCGACCTCGGGCTCGGCCTGCCTGCCGCCGCCGTCGAGGCGCTCCAGCCGGAGGACGTCGCGGCGCTGCTGCCGAGGCCGGGGCTGGAGGCGCAGAAGTACTCACGAGGGGTGGTGGGCGTCCGGGCCGGGAGCGCGGAGTACCCCGGTGCCGCCCTGCTCAGCGTGGCGGGCGCGGCGTGCGGGCTGGCCGGGATGGTGCGCTACGTCGGCGACGAGGCGGTCGCGCGCACCATCAAGGAGCAGCAACCGGAGGTCGTGGGCGAGGGCCGGGTGCAGGCCTGGGTGGTCGGCTCCGGCGGTGGCGAGCACGCCGGTGACGAGCTGGCGAGAGCTCTCGAGGACGCCGTCCCCGTCGTCGTGGACGCTGACGCCCTGCGTCACGTCGAGCCAGGACGGACTGCCGTCCTGACCCCGCACGCCGGCGAGCTGGCCGCGATGCTGAGGGCCGATCGTGAGGACGTCGAGGCGCGGCCGCTCCACTTCGCGCGCGCCGCCGCCGAGCACTACGGCGCCGTCGTCCTGCTCAAGGGCCGCCGCACGGTCATCGCCCGGCCCGACGGCCGGGCCCGGGTCAACACCACCGGCACCGCCTGGCTCGCGACCGCGGGAGCCGGCGACGTGCTCGGCGGCGTGATCGGTGCGCTCCTGGCCGCCGGGCTCACGGCGTACGACGCCGCGAGTGTGGGCGCGTGGCTGCACGGCGCGGCCGCGACCCTCGCCTCCGACGGCGGCCCGCTCGTCGCCGGCCGGGTCGCCGAGGCGCTGCCGGCCGTCGTGGCGGGGCTCCTGTCATGACCGCTCGCGCGGAGCTCGTGGTCGACGTGGCCGCGATCCGGCACAACGTGCGGCTGCTCAAGGAGCTGGTCGGCACGCAATACATGGCCGTGGTGAAGGCCGACGGCTACGGCCACGGGCTGGCGGCGGCCGCCAAGGCCGCCCGCGAGGGCGGCGCCGACTGGCTCGGGGTCGCCACCATCGACGAGGCCCTGGCGCTGCGCGCGGCCGGCGACACCGGACGGGTCCTGTGCTGGCTCACCGTCCCCGGCGACGACTGGGTCGCGGCGATCGAGCAGGACATCGACGTGACGGTGTACTCCGAGTCCGAGCTGGACGAGGTCCTCGGCACCGGCCTCCCCGCGCGGGTCCAGATCAAGGTCGACACCGGACTCCACCGTGGGGGCGCCCCTCGGGGGGCCTGGCACGACCTGTTCGCCACCGCGGCCGATCCCGACCGGGAGGGGCAGATCAAGGTCACAGGCATCTGGTCGCACTTCTCCAGCAGCGACGAGCCCGACGACCCCGCCAACGACGCCCAGGAGGCGGCGTTCCAGGACGCCCTCAACCTGGCCGCCAGTGCCGGGCTCGATCCCGAGGTCACCCACCTCGCCAACTCGGCCGCGGCCATCCTCCGGCCGAGCTCACGGCTCGACCTGGTGCGCGTCGGGATCGCGTCCTACGGCCTGGACCCCGCTCCGGGCGTCACCGGCGAGATCGGCCTGCGCCCGGCGATGACCGCGCGGGCCGGCCTGGCCATGGTCAAGCACGTCGAGGCCGGCGGCGCGGTCGGCTACGGCCGGACGTGGATCGCCGATGGTGACACCACGCTGGGGCTGGTCCCTGCGGGGTACGGCGACGGGCTGCCGCGCGTCGGCGGCAACCGCGCCGAGGTGCAGGTCGCGGGCCGGCGGCGGCCGGTGCGCGGCCGGATCTCCATGGACCAGCTCGTGGTCGACCTCGGCGGCGACGACCCAGGCGCCGGCGCGGACGTGACGATCTTCGGCGCCGGCGACGACGGAGAGCCGACGGCCCAGGACTGGGCCGAGGCGTGCGGCACCATCAGCTACGAGATCGTCACCAGGATCGGCGGCCGCTTCACCCGGCGGTACGTCGACTCCGACGCACACGAGACAATCGAGACGTGAGCACCCGCGGCCGGATCCTCGGAGCCGCGGCCGGGGCCGTCGGCCTGGCCGCGGCCGGCGCGGCCATCGGCATCCGCAGGCAGAGCCGTGCCATCGGCCGCCGGGTCGGTGACGCGACGCCGTTCGGGACCCTCCACTCGCCGCCGATGACGATCGTCGCCGACGACGGCGTGCCGCTCGTGGTGGAGGTCGACGAGCTCGACCCCGACCTCCGGCAGCGCGCGAGCAAGCTCACGCTCGTCTTCTGCCACGGCTACGCGCTCAACCTCGACTGCTGGCACTTCCAGCGGGCCGCCTACCGCGGGCTGGTCAGGTCGGTCTACTACGACCAGCGCTCGCACGGCCGCTCGGGCCGCGCTCCCGACGGCCACGCGACCATCGAGCAGCTCGGCCACGACCTCAGGTCCATCCTCGACCACGTCGTGCCCGAGGGCCCGGTCGTCCTCGTCGGGCACTCGATGGGTGGCATGACCATCGTCGCCCTGGCCGAGCAGCACCCCGAGCTGTTCGGCGACCGGGTCGTCGGCGTCGGCCTCATCTCGACGACCGCAGGCGGCCTCGACCCGAGCCGGATCCTCCTGCCCATGCTGCCCGCCAAGCTGGGTGGCGAGCTCACCCACCGCACGGTGCGCACCCTGGCCCGCGGACACCGCACCGTCGACGGAGCCCGGCGGATGGGCCGATCGGTGGCGCGCGTTATCACCGACCTGTTCGCGTTCGGCGACGAGGTGCCGACGGCCTACGTCGACTTCGTCGACAGCATGCTCTCGGAGACACCGTTCGAGGTGGTCGCGGAGTTCTTCCCGAGCTTCGGCGGGCTGGACAAGTTCGACGCGGTCGAGGTGCTGGGTCGGGTGCCGACCACCATCATCTGCGGGACCGCCGACAAGCTGACCTCGATCGGGCACAGCCGCAAGCTGCACGACCGGGTGGCGGGCTCGACCCTCCTGGAGTGCGAGAACGCCGGCCACATGGTCATCCTCGAGCGGCACGGCCAGGTCAACGCCGCACTCGACCAGCTGCTCTCCGCGGCCGCGGAGCCAGGGCGTGTCCCGTAATTCATGGCGGCGCCGGACGCCGCCCAGATCACGCGCTGGCGGCGTCGCCGACCCTTCGAAGACGCCCAGTCTGCGTGCGCGCCGGCGCCTGACCAGCCCGCGCCCGGACGACGCCGGGCATCCACCAGCAATGACGGGACACGCCCTGGGCGGACAGTCGTGACCGGCCCCGCGAGCGTGGTCGAGGTGAAGCCGGTCGGCCCGGACGAGGCGGCGACCGTGCACGCGGTCGTGCGCGCGGCGTTCGCGGCCCGTCCGGCGCTCGACCCGCCGGCCGCCGCGCTTGCCGAGACCCAGGGTCAGCTCGAACGGCGACTCGCCGCGCACGGTGGCCTGCTCGCGCGGGTCGACGGCACCCCGGCGGGCGCGCTGGTGCTCGACCCGGCCGGCAGCACCATGTATCTGCGCCGCTTCGGCGTGGTCCCCGACCAGCAGGGCCATGGTGTCGCCGCCACCCTCATCGACGCCGCCGTGGAGGCCGCGGAGGGGTTCGAGGACCTCACCGTCGTGGCCCGCGAGGAGCTGCCGGCGACGATCCGGTTCTGGGAGCGGCAGGGGTTCCGCGAGATCCGCCGCGACCCGCCGAACGTCGAGCTGCGCCGCCCGCTGCGCACCCACGTCCGCCAGGCACCCGACGCCGAGGCCATGCGCGGCCTGGGCCGCTCGCTCGCCGGGCAGCTCCAGCCCGGTGACCTGATCGTGCTCACCGGCGCGCTCGGCGCCGGCAAGACGACGTTCACCCAGGGGCTCGGCGCCGGGCTCGGCGTCAGGGGCGCGGTCACCTCGCCCACCTTCGTCATCGCCCGGGTGCACCCGAGCGAGGTCGGCGGGCCGGCGCTGGTGCACGTCGACGCCTACCGGCTCGGCGGCATCGACGAGCTCGACGACCTCGACCTCGACACCTCCCTCGAGGAGGCCGTCACCGTCGTCGAGTGGGGCGAGGGGCTGGCCGAAGGCCTCTCGGAGTCACGGCTCGAGGTCGACATCGTCCGCAACCAGGACGAGGACGACCACCGCCACGTCGAGATCACCCCGGTGGGCCCGCGCTGGCACGCCCTCTCGTTCCGGGCCCTCGGGTGAGGCGGCGAGCATGATCACGACGATCGCGCACGTCAGCGACACCCACTTCGGCGGGCCGCCCGACGCCCGGGACCGGGCCGAGGCGGTCATCGCCCACCTGCTCGCGCTCGACCCTCGCCCCGACGTGCTCCTGGTGTCCGGCGACGTCGCCGACCACGGCCTGCCCGAGGAGTACGCCGAGGCGCGTGAGGTCCTGGACGCCTGGCCAGGCCCGCAGCTGATCGGCACCGGCAACCATGACGTGCGCGAGCCCTTCGCCCGCGGCCTGCTCGACGTGGAGATCGTGCCGGGCCCGCTGGTCCAGGTGCTGGAGGCCGCGGACTTCAGGATCCTGATGCTCGACTCGCTGGTGCCCGCGCGGGAGGGAAGGCGGATCGACCACGGCGAGCTCTCGCGCGACCAGGTCGCGTGGCTCGACGGGCAGCTGGCCTCCGACGAGAAGCCCGCGTTCGTCTCCCTGCACCACCCGCCCGCCGACCTCGGTCTCGGGCTGATGGCACCGATCCTGCTCCGTGACCCCGAGCCCCTGGAGCTGGTGATCATGGAGCACCCCCACGTCGTCGCCACGCTGGTCGGCCACGCGCACACCGCGTGCGCCACGACGTTCGCGGGCCGGCCGCTGCTCGTCGGCGGTGGCTGCGCCTCGACGGTGCCGCTCGACAGCGAGCCCTACCCGGTGGTCTGGGAGGGCGGTCCGCCCACGCTCGCGTTCCACCTGCTGCACGACGACGGCCGCCTGACCACCCATTGGCGTGCGCTGCCCTTCTCCGGAAGAAGGCTCGGCTGATGCTGCTGGCGTTCGACACGGCCACGCCGCTCGTCACCGTCGCGCTGCACGACGGCGACGACGTGGTGTGCGAGCTGGTCTCGGAGCGGCCGCTCCAGCACGGCGAGCAGCTCGCGCCGCTCATCGACCGGGCGCTCCGCCAGAGCGGGGTGGTGCGCCAGGACCTCACCGCCATCGGCGTCGGCGTCGGTCCCGGTCCGTTCACCGGGCTGCGCGTCGGGCTGGTCACCGCCCGCACCCTCGGCCACGTCCTCGAGATCCCGGTCTACGGCGTCTGCACGCTCGACGTGCTGGCCGTCGAGGCCGTCGACACCGGTGCCGTCTCCGGGGACTTCACGGTCGCCACGGACGCGCGGCGCAAGGAGGTCTACCTCGCGACCTACGACGCGGACGGCGCCCGCCTCGACGGCCCCCTCGTGGCCAAGCCCGCCGACGTCGCCACCGGTGGTCCGGTGGTGGGGGAGGGGGCCCTGCTCTACCCGGACGCGTTCCCCCACGCGGCCGGGCCGACGATGCCCAGCGCCGGATGGCTGGCCCGCGTGATCGCCGAGGAGCGCGCCGAGCTGCGCGACCCCGAGCCGCTCTACCTGCGCCGGCCCGACGCCGCCGCGCCCGGGACGCCCAAGCGGGTCTCGTGAGGATCCGCGCGGCGACGGACTCAGACGTCGATGCGGTGGCGGCCTCCGAGGCCGACAACCTCGGCGGCGACGCCTGGTCCCACGCCCTTGTCGCGGAGGGGGTCGCCGGCCGGCTGCCGACGGTCCACTACCTCGTCGCCGACGACGGTTGCCGGGTGGTCGGGCATGCCGTCGCGAGCCTGGCCGGGGACATCGCCGAGCTCCAGCGCATCGCGGTCGCCGCCGGGCAGCGTCGCACCGGTGTCGCCACCGCTCTGCTCGCCGAGGTGGTCGCGCTCGCCACGAGAGCTGGCGCAGACCGGGTGCTGCTCGAGGTCCGCGAGGACAACGCGGACGCCCTCGCCTTCTACGCGGCGCGCGACTTCGTCGAGGTCGACCGGCGCCGTCGCTACTACCGCGACGGCGTCACCGCGGTGGTGCTCCGCCGGCCACTGCGCCGCGGTTGCTGAGGGGCCGATACCCCGACCCGTACGACTTCGACTACTCCCGGGTGGCGGGCGTGACTACGTGCCCGGTCGTGCGGGTGGCCTTGGCAGGCCAACCGCGGGCCAAACCGGCCAGTAGGGATCGCGCGGCGGTCGTGCGCGGCCGCAGACTATTCCTCGCGGAGCCCCGCGGGTCGACGCGTGTGGCGAGGGACCACACGGCACCGGCGGAACGGCTCCCCATCTCGGAGGAACGCTGATGGCTCGGGTCAGCCCTGGCAAGCACGCCCACCCGCACTGGTCTGGATCAGGCGTAGTTCGTTCGGACAGTACTGGCGCGAAGTCCAGCAACACGCGCGTGGTCGGCCGACAGTCTGGTGAGGAGGGGTCCAGCCATCCCCCGCGTGTCGTCGGGAGAGCCGGCACGGGCTGGACCGGAGGAACCACGATGCGCAAGATCATCGGTGCGGCCCTGGTCTGCCTGCTCGGCAGCCTGCTGGTCGTGACCCACGCCCAGGCGAGCCAGGCCGCGCGCGGTCCGGCCGTGGTCCTCGACCGCCCGGCCACCGCCGATGGCTCCGCCACGCTGACCGGCCGCGCGCCCGGTCGCCACAAGGTGGTGCTCCAGAAGCGCCGGCGGGGCGCCTGGCGCACGGTCCGTGTCGTCCGCGTGCGTCACGGCCGCTACCGCACCGAGGTGGCCCGCGGCAGCCACGACCAGCGCTACCGCACCCGCGCCGGCGGCCGCACCAGCCGGACCCGCACGGTGGCCGCGAAGGTGAAGGTGAGGGTTCCGAGCGACGGCTGTGGAACCCAGCCGCGCAAGACGGACGGCAGCTACTGGAGCTGCACCTTCGTCGACGACTTCACCGGCACGGAGCTCAACCGGGCCACGTGGGTGCCGCAGACGGTGTTCTCGACCGGAGACGCGCTCAGCGGCTACGCGTGCTACGACGACGACCCGTCGGTCGTGTCGGTCGGCAACGGCACCCTCAACCTGTCGGTCCGCAAGAACGCCACCGCGCTGCCCTGCGCCAACGGACTGCCGGCGACGCCCTACCGCGCCGGCATGGTGTCGACGTACCACCTCTTCAGCCAGCAGTACGGGCGGTTCGAGGCCAGGTTCAAGACCACCGCGACGACGGCGCCCGGGCTGCAGGAGTCGTGGTGGCTCTGGCCCGACGACCGCGACCCGCTCGCGCAGCTGCTCTGGCCGCTCAACGGCGAGATCGACATCGCCGAGACCTACTCCGTCTACCCCGACCTCGGCATCCCGTTCCTCCACTACGGCAGCAACGACAACGGCGGCCCGGTCCCGGGCGCCAACACGTCATGGAGCTGCGCGGCCGCGCGCGGTGTGTTCAACACCTACACGCTGGAGTGGACCGCCTCGCGGCTGGAGATCTTCATCAACGGCCACAGCTGCCTGGTCAACACCTCCGGTGACAGCGCCTTCCGCAAGCACTACATCCTCAACCTCACCCAGGCCCTCGGCACCGGCGCGGACGCGGTGGCGGCAGCCACCTCGGTCCCGGCGGTCATGAACGTCGACTATGTCAAGGTCTGGAAGTAGCACCCACCAACCCGTCCTGACCGTCACAATCTCCCTGGGGAGGCCGGCTTAAGGACCTCTATGGGGATGCGCTCGGTCAGTGTTCTCGTCTGCCTGCTGCTGCTCGACGGCTCGCCCGGTGCGGCCGTCCCCGAAGCGCCGGCCCTGCACCTCGACCGGCCCCGCCTGTCTGCCACGGCCGCGCGGCTGACCGGCCAGGCGACGGGCGGCGTACGCCGGATCGAGCTGCAGCGGCGGACGGACCACGGTTGGCGCACCGTGGGTGCGCAGGACGTGCGCCACGGCCGGTTCCGGATGCACGTGCGGCGACGGGCCACGGCTCAGCAGGTGCGGGTGGCCGCGGGCGGACAGCGCAGCGAGGTGCGCCGGATCGCTGCCCGGCGTCCCGCCGACGCGTGCGGGCCCAGACCGCGCAAGGAGCGCGACACTCGGTGGTCGTGCACGTTCCACGACGACTTCGACGGCGGCGCGCTGGACCGGAGCCGGTGGCGCACCGTGACGCAGTTCGCCTCGGCGAACTTCGTGGGCGCGGGAGCCTGCTACCTCGACGACCCGTCGGTGGTCTCGGTCGCTGACGGCGCCTTGCACCTCACGGTGCGCGCCCTCCCCGCACCGATGGTGTGCCCCGCCGGCAGCCCGGTCATCTTCTCCTCGAACGCCGCCGGGATGGTGAGCACCTCGGGGCTGTTCAGCCAGCAGTACGGCCGGTTCGAGGCGCGCTACCGGAGCGCTGCTGCCGCCGGCCCGGGGCTGCAGGAGGCCTTCTGGCTCTGGCCGGACAGCCGCTACGGCGCCGACCACCCCTGGCCGGCGTCCGGGGAGATCGACATCGCCGAGACCTACTCGGTCCGCTCGGATCTCGCCATCCCTTTCCTGCACTACGCCGACGGCGTGAGCTCGCCGGGTGTCAACACGGCGTGGGACTGCACCGCCCGGCGCGGCGAGTGGCACACCTACACGCTCGAATGGGCTCCCTCGCGGATCGAGATCCGGGTCGACGGCCGCAGCTGTCTGGTGAACACCAGTGCCGACCCCGCCTTCGACAAGCGCTACCTCGTCAACCTCACGGCTGCCCTCGGCATCACCGACAACACCTACCTGGGCGCGTTTCCGCTGCCGGCCGCGATGGACGTCGACTACGTGCGGGTCTGGGAGTGACGCGCTACTAGCACAATGGGCTCGTGGCTGAACCCAACGCCGGGCCCCTGGTCCTCGGCATCGAGACGTCGTGTGACGAGACGGGGGTCGGGATCGTGCGCGGGCACACCCTGCTCGCCGACGCGGTGGCCAGCAGCGTGGAGGAGCACGCGCGGTTCGGCGGCGTGGTGCCGGAGGTGGCCAGCCGGGCGCACCTCGAGGCGATGGTGCCGACCCTCGACCGCGCCTGCGAGACCGCCGGGGTGCGGCTGCACGACCTCGATGCGATCGCGGTGACCAGTGGCCCGGGCCTGGCCGGCGCACTGCTGGTCGGCGTGGCCGCGGCCAAGGCGCTCGCCCTGGGGCTGGGCAAGCCGCTCTACGGCGTCAACCACCTCGCCTCGCACGTGGCCGTCGACCAGCTCGAGCACGGGCCGCTGCCCGACCCGTGCCTGGCGCTGCTGGTGAGCGGCGGCCACTCGTCGCTGCTGCGCGTGGAGGACGTGACGGACACCGTCGAGCCGCTCGGCGCCACCATCGACGACGCGGCGGGCGAGGCCTTCGACAAGGTGGCGCGGCTGCTCGGGCTGCCCTTCCCCGGCGGGCCGCACATCGACCGGGAGGCGGCCTCCGGCAGCTCGGTCGCGATCGACTTCCCGCGCGGGCTGACCAGCCGCCGCGACCTGGAGCGGCACCGCTTCGACTTCTCGTTCTCTGGGCTCAAGACCGCCGTGGCGCGCTGGGTCGAGGCGCGCGAGCGGAGCGGCGAGCCGGTGCCGGTCGCGGACGTCGCCGCGTCGTTCCAGGAGGCGGTCTGCGACGTGCTGGTCCGCAAGGCCCTCGACGCCGCCACCTCGACGGGCATCGAGGACCTGCTCATCGGCGGCGGCGTGGCCGCCAACTCGCGGCTGCGGGCGATGGCGGAGTCGCGCGCGGCCGGCGTCGGCGTACGCGTGCGGGTGCCACGGCCGGGCCTCTGCACCGACAACGGCGCCATGGTCGCCGCGCTCGGCTCGGAGATGGTGGCGCGGGGCCGGACGCCGTCCTCGCTGGACCTGCCCGCCGACAGCAGCCAGCCGGTCACCGTGGTGCTCGTCTGAGACCTCAGGGCTGGGTCTCGAACGTGTAGCCGTAGGGCCGCGCCTCCCTCACCGGCCCGATCAGCTCGGCGCGGCCGTCGAGACCGATCCGCATCATGGCCTCCCGTTCCTGCCGAGGCGACGGCGAGCAGGTGGCGGTCGTCCTCCCACATGACCGATGTGAGCCGGGACGGCAGGGCGGCCCGGAGCGCACCGGTCCGCGCGTCGAGCAGGACGTTGGTGCCGTGCTGCATGCCGACCAGTAGCCGGCCGTCGGGGCTGAACGAGGTCAGGTAGGTGCCCGGTGTGTGCCACAACAGGGCTCCGGTCAGGGCGTCGACCACCGAGGCCTGGCCCGCGACGAGGCTGCCGTGGGTGTCGACGGCACGGCGCAGGTGCGGGACGACCGTGACCGGCCCCGTCTCGGGCACCAGCCGCACGGGGTCTCGCCAGCCGGCGACCACGACCGCGTCGCCCACGAAGCCGGCCACGAACAGCAGCGACTGGCGGTCGAGCTCCCGGGTCCAGCCGCCGCTCCCGTCGGCGTCGGCGACGTGGATCACCGTCCTGGCGACCCGGCTGGCCTCGGGACACCCGGTGGTCAGCCAGGCGACCCGGGTGCGGTCGGCGTTCGGCTTGCCGCCACTGGTCGAGCAGGGGCCGAGCTCGGTGCGCTCACGGCCGTGCACGTAGGCCAGCCCGACGCTCCCCTCGAACCATCGGGCGTCGGCGACCAGCAGCCCCTCGTCGTACGGCAGCACGGCGGAGACGCCGATCTTCTGCTGGCCCCGGATCGGTGTGCGGCGCCCGTCCGGCGTGACGTACGTCGTGCCGTCGACGTAGGGGATCCGCGGCGGTGGTCCCCACTGGCAGCCGGTCAGCGCGAGCACAAGGGCGAGGGTGGCCAGGGTCCGCACCGGGAGACGACGCCTGACAGCGACGACCGGTTGACGAAGCGCCGCCGCGGAGTCCCATGCCGGTTCCCCCGAGGCGGCGCCGACCACGGAACAGCCGATGCCGCCTCGCCGCCTCCGACGACGGGCTTCGGTGGGTCAGTGCCCGGATCGAGCGTGGTGATAACCCGGCTACTGCGCGAGCAGGAACGCCGCGCTGAACTCAGGGTTCGGCCCCGCGACCGGGCCCTGGACGACCTCGGGCGCCGAGCCGTCGATCGGAACCCGCAGCAGGGACCATCGCGGGCGTTGGTCGAGGGTGGCGGTGACGACGAGGAGGTGCGAGTCGTCGTCCCAGGCCGCCCCCGACACGGCGACGCCCTTGCCGGGGTCGTAGACGAAGGTCTCCTGCAGCCCCTCGTCGTAGACCTCGACCTGGCCGAACATCCGGTTGTCCCCGCGCATGCCGAGGAGGTGCCGACCGTCCGGTGAGAACCGGAGTCCAGACGTGTCGCAGTTCGTGTTCCGGGCCGCCTCGGCGTCGACCTCGTAGATGGCCGAGCAGCCGTACTGCTCGTCGTCCCCGGGTGGGAACGACACCGCCCACCGGTCACCGTCAGGGCTGACGTCGGAGACCCGCAACGGCCGGCTGGTCGCCAGGTCGGTCCCGGGCTCCGAGCGCTCGCGCAGCATGGTCGTCGTGGTGGCGAAGTCCCCACCCAGCACCGTGCACCCGTCGTGGGCGCAGTCCGACCCGTAGACGGCATCGATGCTGCCGACGGCCTCCCCGGGCATCGGGATGCCCCAGTCGAACGTCGTGGGCTCCGCGACGCCGCTCTCGAGCACCACCACCCGGTAGGTGTCGTCGATCCACGCGGCCAGGGTGTCGTCGGCGCTCATGGTGACCTGGTTGATCGCGACCTGGTGCTCGCTCTCCAAGCTGCCGTCGGCGCGGTAGACCCTGACGATCCGCGAGTTCGACGCGGCGACCACGATCCGGCCATCGCCCAGCAGCGCCGAGCTGGTCGACGTCGCTGTTGGCGAGGTCGACGCCGACCGTCGTGCCGTCGGGCAGGCTGAGCTGTCCGTCGTGCAGGACCGCGGTGTGGCCGGCCGGTGGTGGTGGTGGTGGAGGAGCCGGGTCGGGGGCCTGGCTGCGCGGCGTGCCGCCCAGGAGGCTGGTCGGGATCAGGACGGCGGCAGCGACCGCGGCCGCGACGCCACCCATGACGGCGGCCCGGCGGCGGCGCCGGATGCGGCGCGCCGAGCGGCGCACGTCCTCGAAGCCGAGGTGACGCGGCCGGACGTGGTCGGCGCGGCGCTCCAGCTCGCGGACCAGGGTCTCCTCGCTCATCGCTCCTCCTCCCCGTCACCGGGTCGCAACGTGGCCGGGGTGCGCTCGCGCAGCGAGGCCATCGCTCGCGCGTTCTGTGACTTGACCGTGCCGACCGAGATGCCGAGCACCTCGGCGGTCTCGGCCTCCGTGAGCTGCTCGTAGTAGCGCAGGACCACCACGGCCCGGGCCCGCCGGGGGAGCGTCTGGACCATCCGCCACACGGCGTCGCCCACGCCCTCGTCGTAGTCGTGCCGGACGGGGGTGCCGACGGGTGCGCCCTCGTCAGCGAAGTCCGTCGGTCGCTCGCGGCGCCGCCACGGGCGCCGCCAGGCCGAGTTGTGCTCGTTGACCAGGATCCGGCGGGCGTAGGCGTCGACCGAGCCGCGGTCGCGCACCTTGTCCCACGCCAGGTAGAGCTTCGCCATCGACGTCTGCAGGAGGTCCTCGGCCTGGTGCTGGTCGCCGGTGAGCAGGTACGCCGTACGGAGCAGCCGGCCCTGCCTGGCCTCCAGGTACGCCGTGAAGTCGGCGTCCCGGTCCCTCATCCCCACTCCCGTCGTCGCCCGAGCGGCCACCGTCGTCGGTTCGATCATGATCGCCGTTCCACACCCCAAGGACGCGGGCCGCGCGGCGATGGTTGTCATCGGTGGTCAGGGCCCTTGCCAACGCCCTTGGTCGATGCGCTTGGCTGTGCGCGGAGCAACATCGTGAACGAGGAGAGGCAGACCATGCAGCAGGTGAAGGCCGTGGTGGCGCGGGCCAAGGGAGCGCCGGTCGAGCTGGTCACGATCAACGTGCCGGACCCCGGCCCGGGCGAGGCGGTGGTGAAGGTCCAGGCGTGCGGGGTCTGCCACACCGACCTCCACTACCGCGAGGGCGGGATCAACGACGACTTCCCGTTCCTGCTGGGCCACGAGGCATCCGGGGTCGTCGAGGCGGTCGGACCCGACGTCACCGGCCTCGAGCCCGGCGACTTCGTGGTGCTCAACTGGCGCGCGGTGTGCGGCGAGTGCCGCGCCTGCAACCGCGGCGAGCCGTGGTACTGCTTCGCGACCCACAACGCGACCCAGAAGATGACCCTTGCTGATGGACCCGATGCCGGCACCGAGCTCTCGCCGGCCCTCGGCATCGGCGCCTTCGCCGAGAAGACGCTGGTCGCGGCCGGCCAGTGCACCAAGGTCGACCCGTCGGCGCGAGCGGCGGCGGTCGGTCTGCTCGGCTGCGGAGTGATGGCCGGCATCGGCGCCGCGATCAACACGGGCGCGGTGACGCGTGGCAAGTCCGTCGCCGTCATCGGGTGTGGTGGCGTCGGCGTGGCCGCGATCGCGGGCGCGGCCCTGGCCGGAGCCTCGCCGATCATCGCCGTCGACATCGACCCCAAGAAGCTCGAGGCCGCCAAGCGGATGGGCGCGACGCACACCGTCGACTCCTCGTCGACCGACCCGGTGACCGCCATCCAGGAGCTCACGGGCGGGTTCGGCGCCGACGTGGTGATCGAGGCGGTCGGGCGGCCCGAGACCTGGAAGCAGGCGTTCTACGCCCGCGACCTGGCGGGGACCGTCGTGCTGGTCGGCGTACCGACCCCGGACATGAAGGTCCCCGACCTGCCGCTGATCGACCTCTTCGGTCGCGGCGGGTCGCTGAAGTCGAGCTGGTACGGCGACTGCCTGCCCAGCCGCGACTTCCCGATGCTGGTCGACCTCTACCTGCAGGGCCGGCTCGACCTCGACGCGTTCGTCAGCGAGGAGATCGGCATCGGCGACATCGAGGCGGCGTTCGAGAAGATGCACCACGGCGACGTGCTCCGGTCGGTCGTCGTCCTCTGATGGCCGGCCAGAAATGACTGGGAGTCTGAGGGTCGACCATGCCGTCACGTCCGGCACCTTCTCGCTCGACGGCGAGACCTTCGAGGTCGACAACAACATCTGGGTGGTGGGCGACGACTCCGAGTGTGTCGTGATCGACGCGCCCCACTCGGTCGACGACATCCTCGAGGTCGTGGCCGGCCGCCGGGTGAAGGCGATCCTGCTCACCCACGCCCACGACGACCACTGCCGCGTCGCGCCCGCGCTGCGCGAGTCCGTGATCGCGCCGATCTTCCTGCACCCCGACGACAGGCCGCTCTGGGAGCTCACGCATGGTGACTCGGAGACGGGGGACTACCTGTGGGACCTGGATCTCCCAGACGGCTGGGAGCTCGAGGTGGCTGGCACCACGATCCGGACGCTGCACACCCCGGGCCACGCACCGGGCGCCTGCTGCTTCCTGGTCGAGGACCTCGGGTGCGTCTTCACCGGCGACACCCTCTTCCACGGTGGCCCGGGCGCGACCGGCCGCTCCTTCTCCGACCGCCCGCTGCTCGAGTCGTCGATCAAGGAGAAGCTGTTCGCCCTCCCCGACGACACCGTCGTCCACACCGGCCACGGCGACGACACCACGATCGGTGCCGAGAGGGCTCTGTCCGCGGACTGGTGACTCCGGGGGAGCGGTGGGTGGGCAACCGCTCTCCACAGCCGGGTCATGCTGGGCCCGGGGCGGCGGTGGCGCAGCAACCGTTGTCCCCGTGGACAGCCGTTGCAGACCCACCGCTCCCCGGGCCGCACCTGTGGACGACGGTTGCCAGCCCACCGCCACCCCGGTCAGAAGGGGCGGACCAGCAGGCACGTCCCCTGGCCGTTGATGCGGGTGAGCACGATGGTGGCCTCGTTGTCGCCGCTGAGGGCGAGCCGCTTGCGCAGGTCGTCGGGCACCACGTCGACGCCGCGCTTCTTGATCGTCAGCCGGCCGATGCCGCGCTCGTGCAGGGCCGCGCGGAGCGGCTTCTCGCGGTGGGGGAGCGTCTCGAGGACCTGGTAGGAGCGGGCGAACGGCGTGTGGAACGACGCGTCGGCGGTGACGTAGGCGATGTGCCGGTCGAGGAGCCCACCGGAGACGCCGGCGGCGACAGCGGTGACCAGTCCAGCGCGGATGACCGCGCCGTCGGGCTCGTAGAGGAAGCCGCCCAGCGGGACCACGTCGGCTCCCGGGTCGTCCTCCTCGGTGAGGGTGGCCAGACCGCCGTCGCCGATCACGGTGGCGCGGCGGGCCACGGTGGCCAACCGGCCGCCCCAGAGGGCGGCCTCCTTCACCTCGCCGTGGTCGCTGACCCATTCGGCCTCGACCCCCGCGGGCACCACCTCGTGGGGGATGCCCGGGGCCGTCTTGACGCAGGCGTCGCCCGCGAGCAGCGACTCGGCGAACGACCAGGGTGGTGTCCAGGCGTCGAGCGAGAACGTCCGGCCGCGCCCGGTGCGTCGCGAGGGATCCGCGAAGGCGACGTCGAAGGGCCGGATGTCGGTGTCGAGGGCGTCGGCGAGACCGACAGCGCCGGGGAGGTCGAGGGCAGCGAGGTTCGCGGTCGCGACGGCGACCCGCACGGGGTCGAGGTCAACGCCGGCGGCGACGAGGCCGGCCCGGGCGAAGGCGACCAGGTCGCCGCCGATGCCGCAGCCGAGATCGACCACCGTCTTCGCTTCGAACGCCGTGAGCCGGGCCGCCCGGTGGGAGGCGACGGAGAGCCGGGTCGCCTGCTCCAGCCCGTCGGGCGTGAAGTACATCGACGCTGCGAGCGTCCCGAACTTGGCCACCGCCCGCCCGCGCAGCTCGGCCTGGGTGAGGGCTGCGGCCAGCCGCTCCGACGACGTGCCGGGCACGGAGCGGGCCAGCGCATCGCGCGCGCGCAGCGGGTCCGGCTCGTCCAGCGCGACCGCTCTTTCGAGCACGCGCTGGCCCTCCTCGGTCAGCAGCCACTGCACGGACTCGGCGTCCACGGACGACCCTCTCCCCAACCCACGCTGGCACTCCATTGCCCAGAGTGCTAGTTTCGGTGCTGGCACTCTCCGTGTGAGTGTGCCAGCCCAATTCTTGCAACCACCGCAGCATGAAAGTGGAGGTCGACACAGTGTCGGTCAACATCAAGCCCCTCGAGGACCGCATCGTGGTCAAGCCGCTCGACGCCGAGCAGACCACGGCCTCGGGTCTGGTCATCCCGGACACCGCCAAGGAGAAGCCCCAGGAGGGCGAGGTCCTGGCGATCGGTCCGGGTCGCATCGACGACAACGGCAACCGGGTCCCGCTCGACGTCGCGATCGGCGACAAGGTCATCTACAGCAAGTACGGCGGCACCGAGGTCAAGTACGGCGGCGACGAGCTGCTCATCCTTTCGGCCCGTGACGTCCTCGCGGTCGTGTCCTGATCCAGGTCACCCCTGTCTGACGGGTCGTACCTGGACCGCGCTCGCCGCGGTCCAGGTACGACCCGACGTACGTTCCAATGAACCTTCCGATGTAGGAGAACCATGCCCAAGATCCTTGAGTTCGACGAGCGGGCCCGGCGTGCGCTGGAGCGCGGCGTCGACAAGCTGGCCGACACGGTCAAGGTGACGCTCGGCCCCAAGGGCCGCTACGTCGTCCTGGACAAGAAGTGGGGCGCCCCGACCATCACCAACGACGGAGTCACCGTCGCGCGTGAGATCGAGCTCGACGACCCCTTCGAGAACCTCGGCGCCCAGCTGTGCAAGGAGGTCGCCACCAAGACCAACGACATCGCGGGTGATGGCACGACCACCGCGACGGTCCTGGCCCAGGCCATGGTCCACGAGGGGCTCCGCGCGGTCGCGGCCGGCGCCAACCCGATGGGGCTCAAGCGCGGCATGGACGCCGCCGCCCAGGCGGTCAGCGACGAGCTGCTCAAGAACGCCCGCGAGGTCGACTCCAAGGAGGACATGGCGTCGGTCGCCACGATCTCCAGCCGTGACGAGGTCATCGGCGGCCTGCTCGCCGACGCCTTCGACAAGGTCGGCAAGGACGGCGTGATCACCGTCGAGGAGTCCAACACCATGGGCACCGAGCTGGAGTTCACCGAGGGCATGCAGTTCGACAAGGGCTACATCTCGGCCTACTTCGTCACCGACCCGGAGCGGATGGAGACGGTCCTCGAGGACCCCTACATCCTTCTCCACCAGGGCAAGATCTCGGCCGTCGCCGACCTGCTTCCTCTGCTGGAGAAGGTCATCCAGTCCGGCAAGCCGCTGTTCATCCTGGCCGAGGACGTCGAGGGCGAGGCGCTCTCGACCCTGGTCGTCAACAAGATCCGCGGCACCTTCAACGCCGCGGCGGTGAAGAGCCCGGCGTTCGGTGACCGGCGCAAGGCGATGATGCAGGACATCGCCACCCTCACCGGTGGCCAGGTCGTCGCACCCGAGGTCGGCCTCAAGCTCGACCAGGTCGGTCTCGACGTGCTGGGCCAGGCCCGGCGCGTGGTGATCACCAAGGACAACACCACGATCATCGACGGTGCGGGTGACTCCGCCGAGGTCGCCGGCCGCGTCAACCAGATCAAGGCCGAGATCGAGAACACCGACTCCGACTGGGACCGCGAGAAGCTCCAGGAGCGCCTCGCCAAGCTCGCCGGCGGTGTCTGCGTGATCAAGGTCGGCGCCGTGACCGAGGTGGAGCTCAAGGAGAAGAAGCACCGCATCGAGGACGCCGTCTCGGCGACCCGCGCGGCCATCGAGGAGGGCATCGTCCCCGGTGGTGGTTCGGCACTGATCCACGCGGCGTCCGTGCTCACCGACGGCCTGGGCCTCAGCGGTGACGAGGCGGTCGGCGTTCGCGTGGTCCGCCTCTCCCTCGACGAGCCGCTGCGCTGGATCGCGGAGAACGGCGGCGTCAACGGCTACGTCGTCACCACCAAGGTCCGCGAGCTCGGTGTCGGCAACGGCTACAACGCAGCCACCGAGGAGTACGGCGACCTGGTCGCCCAGGGCGTGCTCGACCCGGTCAAGGTGACCCGCTCCGCGCTGGTCAACGCCAGCTCGATCGCGGGAATGCTGCTCACGACCGAGACGCTGGTCGTCGAGAAGCCCGAGGACGACGAGCCCGAGGCCGCGGCCGGCCACGGGCACGGCCACGGCCACTGAGCAGACAGCTTCACCCAGCTCCGACGCTGACCCGCCCGAACTGTTCGGGCGGGTCAGCGGCATTTGGGGGCTACCCATGAGTAGCGGGCAGCGCTAGGTTCGCTCCGGCGGGGAGGGAGACCCACATCACACCCGCACTCTCGGAGAGGCATCACCGTGCATCGTTCCCCCGCTCGTCGTCCCGGTCCTCACCCCCGTCTCGGCGCCGGCCTCGGCGCCCTGGCGCTCGTCGCCTCGTTGCTCACCCTCGGGCTCGTGGCCGCCCCGGCCGCCGAGGCCGACGGTCCCGGCACGGGCTCGCCCTGGGTGGTCAGCCTCGGTGACTCCTACATCTCCGGCGAAGCGGGCCGCTGGGCCGGCTCGTCCAACGCCAGCTCGTCGCGGGCGGACGCGCTGGGCGGCTCGGCCTACTACGACAACGCGAGCGGCACCGGCGAGACGATCAACCGCTGCCACCGCAGCAAGTCGGCCGAGATCTACCTCGGTGGCGGCGTCAACGGGCTCAACCTGGCCTGCTCGGGCGCGAAGACGGCCACAGCGACCGGGAGCAACTTCAAGCCGGGGCTGGACTTCTACAACAGTGGCGGCCAGCAGGGGCAGGCGCTGATGCTGCAGAACTTCGCGGCGACGCACAACGTGAAGATGGTCGCGGTGTCGATCGGCGGCAACGACTTCAAGTTCGCCGACATCGTCACCACCTGCGTCGCGGACTTCCTGTCCTCTCCGACCTGGTGGAAGGACTACTGCCGGGACGACTCGTCGGTGAAGGCCAACTTCACCGCCGCCAACGTCGCGGCGGTCAAGACCCGGATCGCCACCGCACTGCAGAACGTGCGGACGGCGATGCGCAACGCCGGCTATGGCGACGGCTCCTGGACGATGCTCGTGCAGACCTACCCGTCGCCCATCCCCAACGGAAGCGGCTTCCGCTACTCCGAGAGCGGCTACACCCGGCAGAGCACCGGTGGCTGCGGCTTCTGGAACAGCGACGCCAACTGGGCCAACGGCACCGCGCTCCCGACGATCAACAACACCGTGACCGGCGCGATCACCCAGGCGGGGATCACCAACGCCAAGGTCCTCAACCTGGCCTCGGCGCTCAACGGCCGCCGGCTGTGCGAGGGCGGGGTCGGCCTCTACGAGGAGGTCGGGCTGTCCTCGTGGACCCAGCCGACCGCGGTCGACAGGACCGAGTGGGTCAACCAGATCCGGACCGTGACGACGTGCTGCTCCGGGAGCCCCTACTACATCCAGGAGGGGCTGCACCCGAACTACTGGGCGCAGCTGGCGTTCCGGAGCTGTGTGCGGCAGGCCTACAACGGCGGCGCGCCACGCGGCGGCACCTGCACGCGGTCGGGCAACGGGCTGATCGGCGGCGAGCCCGCCATGACGTTGAGCTGAGCCTCGATCCGTGGATGGGCGGCGTAGCGAGCGGCACCAGAGGGGTGTGAGGTCGATCCGGGGTCCCCGCGAAAGCGCGAGTGCAGCGAGCGTCTTTCGTGGGGTGGTGGCTAGGCGCCGGCGCGCCGTCAGACTGGGCGTCTTTCCAGCGTCGGCAACGCCGCCAGCGCGCCCCTGTGGTGGCGCGTAGTAGGCGGCCAGCAACGGATCGAGGCTGAGCGCTCAGGGCCCGGAGCTCACCTCGAGGCCGCTGCGGTGGCAGTCCGGTTCGGGGGTGGCCCGGGCGACGTCGCGCAGCAGCCAGATGGCCCGGTCGCCGCAGGCGGTGCCGGTCCTGACGTAGCGCTCCTGCACGACCTGTTCGAGCCGGGCGCCGTTGTGGTCGTCCCAGTGCCGGAAGCCGACCCACTCGACGATCCACGTCGGAGGGGCGTCGCCGCCGACCAGCGCCTCGAGCTTCGAGAGGTCCGGGTCGAGGGTGCGCATCGGGAGGCTCCACAGGTAGGCGTACGGCGAGGAGAGGCCGCTCTCGAGCTGGAGGTCGGCCCGGCCGCCGTAGACGACCAGGGTGTCGCCCGGCTCGGCCACCTGCTGGAGGGCGACGCCGGTGTCGTGCTCGTCGTACTCCTGCAGCCCGCCCGCGTTGTAGGCCGCCCAGCCCACCAGGCAGAGCGCGGTCGAGGCGGTCGCGGCGACGATGATCGTGCGCATCGCCCGGCCGCGGCGGCTCGCCCGCCGGGCCAGCAGGGCCGCGCACAGGGCGGTGCCGGGCAGCAGCGGGAAGAGGTAGTCGCGCCAGTAGCTGCCTCCTGACACGAGTCCGACCACGTCGATGACGAGCAGGGCCGCGACGGCCGCGGTCAGCGGCGCGTCGTCAGCCCACTCGCCGCGGACGTGCACCACGAAGCCGCCGATGATCAGCAGCATCCCGGCGCCCACCGCCACCAGGACGAGCAGCCCGGCGCGGACCGTCGGGGCGGTGTCGGTGGCGTCGGAGAGCACCCGGCTGGCGTCGAAGCGGAAGCCGTAGACGGCGTACCAAAGTGTGTGCAGGCGTACGCCGGCCGCGAGCGCCCACCCGACGGTCGCGAGCACCGGGAGCGCGAACCCGGCCGTGGCGGCGCCGGCCAGGCGGAGCAGGTCGGAGCGGGTGAGCCGGCCGGCCCGCCACGAGCCGACGAAGAGGACGGCGGCGAAGACGACGCCGCCGACGAGGTTCTGCTTGAAGCCGAGCGCCAGTCCGGCCAGCAGCCCGGCGGCAAGCGCCTCGCGCCACGACCGGTCGCGCACGGCCACCAGCGACAGCCCCAGGCTGGCCATCAGGACGGGGAGTGCGAGGAGCTCGCCCTTCACCGCCACCGCGTCGATCAGCACGTTGGTGCTGATGGCCGCCATCGCCACCGCCGTCCAGCGGGCGGCGTGCTCGTCGGCGACCAGCCGGGCGACCGCGGCCGCCGCGACCACCAGCCCGGCGCAGGCGAAGGCGCCCAGCACCCGGATGAACAGCGGCCCACCGATGGCGTCGGACACCTTGAACAGCGCGATCAGCGGAGGCGGGCGGTCGACGAAGTAGGCGCCGTAGACGCTGTCCGCCCTGGGATGCCAGGCCCGGGCGACCAGCTCGAACCCGGCCTCGTCGGCACGGACCGGCCGGGTCAGCCCGGGCAGGCGGAGCAGGAAGGCCAGGGTCGCCGCCACGGCGACCGTCCAGCGCGAGTCGACGAGGCGGGCGGCCCGGCGTTCGGCCCGGACGATGGTCCGCAACGGGGCCACCGTCCGCGTCTCGGTCATGGCGACAAGCATGGCCCACGGCCCGTCGCACGGCGGAAACACGGGCGACCCCGACGCGCAACCTGCGAAGCGCACCCTGCGGTCATGCTCTGGCGCGTGCGCACCACCCTTCCGGACCGGCCCGGTGTCCTCGCCCTCCTTGCCGAGCAGTGCGGGCTGGCCGAGATCAACATCCTCGGCCTGCAGATCTTCCCGGGCGTGGAGGGGGTGACCGACGAGCTGGTGCTGCGCGCCCCGGGCGAGTGGCATCCGGAGCGGCTGGTCGCGCTCGTCGAGGCGTCGGGAGGTACGTCGGTCCGCGTGCTGCCCTGCACCGAGGCCGCGCTCACCGACCAGCCGACGCGCTACGTGCGGGCGGCTCGGGCGATCGTCGAGCGACCGATGTCGTTCCCGGAGGTCGTGGCGCGGCTCTTCGACGCCGACGCCGACGCCGACGCCGACCCGGAGCCGGACGCCGACGGTGACGTGATGGAGCTGACCGTCGGGGACGTGCAGGTGCAGCTGCGCCGGGCCACCGCGTTCACCGCGACCGAGCACGCCCGCGGTGCGGCGATCGCCGAGCTGGTCAGCGACGTCCTGGCCCAGTCGCCGCGCGAGGAGCGGCGGCCGACGGACGGACGACCGTCGTACGTCGTGTCGGGCGAGCGGATCTCCGCGGTCGTGGACGGCGTCGCGATCGGCGTCGCGCACCTCTCGGAGCCCCTGGCGGACGGAGCCCGGCCCCTGGCGGTCGAGGTCGACCACGCCTGGCGCCGCCGCGGGGTCGGGACGCGGCTGCTCCTGGACGCCGGTCGGCTGGCCCAGCAGCTCGGAGCCACCGAGATGGTGCTCGTCACCGGTTCCGGCAACCCGGCCGTCCTGCCGATGGTGCTGGCGGCCGGGCTGCACGGCAGGATCCGGATGGCGGGCGGTGAGCTGACCGTCCGGGTGCCGGTGCGCGACCTGCGCCCCTTGCGCCTTTAGGCGCGGCCCACGATCCCTGGCGGCGCCGGCGCCGCCCAGCCCGCACGCTGGCGGCGCCACTGTCGCTCGACAGCCGTCCAGTCTGCCTTCGCGAGGGTGCCTGGCCACCACACGCCCTGGACGACGCTGGGCATCCGCCAGTGCTGGCGGGCCACGCCCTAGACTGAGCAAGGTGGAGCTGCCCGAGAAGTTCGCCACCCTGGGTCTCACCTACGACGACGTCCTGCTGCTGCCCGGCCACTCCGACCTCGCGCCCTCGGACATCGACACCACGACCCGGCTGACCCGCGAGATCTCGCTCAAGGTGCCGCTCATCAGCGCGGCGATGGACACCGTGACCGAGTCGCGGATGGCCATCGCGATGGCCCGCGAGGGCGGCCTCGGCGTGCTGCACCGCAACCTCTCGATCGAGGACCAGGCCTACCAGGTCGACCTCGTGAAGCGGACCCAGACCGGGATCATCTCCAACCCGGTCACGATCGGTCCTGACGCGACGTTGGAGCAGCTCGACCAGCTCGCCGGCCAGTACCGCATCTCCGGCTTCCCGGTCGTCGACACCGACGAGCGGCTGCTCGGCATCATCACCAACCGCGACCTCCGGTTCACGCCGGTCGCCGAGTGGGCGACCACCAAGGTCGACGAGGTGATGACGCCGATGCCGCTGATCACCGGTCACGTCGGCATCTCCCGCGAGGAGGCCACGCTCCTGCTGCGCAAGCACAAGCGCGAGCGGCTCCCGCTGGTCGACGACAAGGGCCGGCTGGGCGGGCTGATCACGGTCAAGGACTTCGTGAAGTCCGAGCAGTTCCCCGACGCCTCCAAGGACGCGCACGGCCGGCTGATGGTCGGCGCGGCGATCGGCTACTTCGGTGACGCCTGGCTGCGGGCCACAACGCTGGTCGAGGCCGGGGTCGACGTGCTCGTCGCCGACACCGCACACGGCAACGTCCGGATGCTGCTCGACATGGTCAAGCGGCTCAAGTCCGACCCAGCCACCGCGCACGTCCAGGTGATCGGCGGCAACGTCGCCACCCGAGAAGGCGCCCAGGCCTTCGTCGACGCCGGCTCCGACGCCGTCAAGGTGGGCGTGGGTCCGGGCTCCATCTGCACGACCCGCGTCGTGACCGGGGTCGGCGTGCCCCAGATCACCGCCGTCCACGAGGCTGCCCTCGCGTGCACGCCGGCCGGCGTGCCGGTCATCGCGGACGGCGGGCTGAAGTACTCCGGCGAGATCGCCAAGGCGATCGTGGCCGGCGCCGACTCGGTCATGGTGGGCTCCCTGCTCGCCGGCTGCGAGGAGTCGCCGGGTGAGCTGGTCTTCGTCAACGGCAAGCAGTTCAAGTCCTACCGGGGCATGGGCTCGCTCGGCGCCATGAGCAGCCGGGGCAAGAAGTCCTACTCCAAGGACCGCTACTTCCAGGCCGAGGTGGCCAGCGACGACAAGATCGTCCCCGAGGGCATCGAGGGCCAGGTCGCCTACCGGGGCCCCCTGTCGGCGGTGGCGCACCAGCTGATCGGCGGCCTCACCCAGTCGATGTTCTACGTCGGTGCCCGCACGGTTCCGGAGCTGCAGGAGAAGGGCCGCTTCGTGCGGATCACCTCCGCCTCGCTCAAGGAGAGCCACCCCCACGACGTGCAGATGACCGTCGAGGCGCCCAACTACTCCGGCTGACCACCGTGCAGATCAGTTGCACGCGCGACAGCGTCGCCATGGGGGACGACGCCGACGCGCCGCACGAGACGCTCATCGAGCTGCGCGACGGCCCGACGGTCGCCGACCTGGCCGGCTGGCTGCGCTCCCGCGGCGCGCCGGCCTCGGTCGTCGGTGGCTCGACCTGGGCGCTGCGGGTGTCCGGTCGGGTGGTGGCCCTGCTCTCGGAAGGTACGACGACCACTCCGTCGAGAGGGGTCGAGCCGGTGGGCGACCAGACGACTCCCGTCACCCCCGGTGAGCACGTGCACCTGGAGTACCTGCTCGCCGACGACCTCGACCGGATGACGGCCTTCGCCCGCGAGGACCCGCAGCGCACCGACCTGCGCAGCCTCGCGCGCTACAGCGACGACCGCTGATCGGACTTGCCATGTTGGAAAGTTCGCATCATACTTTCCAACATGGCAAGTACGAACGCGATCCCCTCCGACCCCGCCGGCGAGCTGGCCGCGGCCGAGGTCGCCCGCCAGCGGCTGGCCGGGGCGCTGCGGCTCCCGTCGTGGTTCCACACCTCGCTCGGCGTCGCCGTCGCGATCCAGATCGGCGTCGCGGCGTACGGCATCGCGGAGCAGAGCAACGCAGGGGTGCTGGTCGCCCTGGCGGGCTGTGTGCCGTTCTTCGTGGTCGCGTTGGTGCAGGTGGCCAGGTTCCGGCGCCTCAACGGCGTGCGCGTGCAGGGACTGGTGAGCCGGGCCGTGTGGGGCACGTCGACCTTGTCGTCGCTCGCGGAGTGCGCTGGCGTGGCCGGCGCGGCCTGGGCGGCCTTCGAGGACCAGCCGGCCCTCGCCACTGTGGTCGCGGCGGTCGGCGGCGCGGCCTACGCCGCCAGCGCCCACCTGTGGTGGCGCAGCTACCAGCGTGACCCCGCCGGACGCGCACGGGCGGAGTCACCGGCCATGCTGGCCGGCCTCGGCGTGGTGGCCGTCGCCGGGCTGGTCCTGCTGCTCGCTCTGCGCTGATGCCGGCGATCGACCCGCTCATCCACCCGCCGGCGCGGCTGCAGCTGATGACGATGCTGACCGCGGTGTCGGAGGTCGAGTTCGTGACCCTCCGCGAGGCGCTGGGGGTCAGCGACTCGGTGCTCTCGAAGCACGTGTCCGCGCTGGCGGCCTGGAGCTACGTCGCGAGCCGCAAGGGCGTCGTGGACGGTCGCCGGACCACCTGGGTCTCGCTCACGAAGAAGGGCCACGGGGCGCTCCGGGAACATGTGGCCGCGCTGCGCTCGCTCATCGCGACGGTGGACCGGGCCGAGGACCCGGCTCAGAGGTAGAGCCCGGTCCCGTCCGTCCTGCCGGTGGTCGACGTCTGGTCGGGGAGGTCCTCCGGGCGCAGCTGGGTGACGACCTCCTTCACCGGGTCGGTCATCGCCGTGATCCGCATCGCCTGCCGCGTCACGGCCTCCTCGAAGACGTTGCGGACGAAGCGGCCATTGCCGAAGGCGTCGGGGCGCGGGTCGGGGACGAGGCGGCGGAACGACCCTTCGACGCCGTCGAGCAGCGAGAAGCCGGCCTTGTCGGCGTACAGCCCGAAGATGCCCCAGAGCTCATCGGGGGAGTAGTCGGCGAAGGAGATCGTGCTCGGGAACCGCGACGCGACACCGGGGTTGGACGCGACGAACCGCTGCATCTCGCGCGGGTAGCCGGCGGCGATGACGACGACCTCGTCGCGGTGGTCCTCCATCAGCTTGAGCAGGGTGGAGATCGCCTCGTTGCCGAAGTCGCGGAACGAGTCTGGCGGGACCAGTGCGTAGGCCTCGTCGATGAACAGCACGCCGCCCGAAGCCTGGTTGAAGCGGGCCGTCGTCCGGGGCGCCGTCTGGCCGATGAACTCACCGACCAGGTCAGCACGGCTGACCTCGATGAGGTGGCCGTGCGCGAGCACGCCCAGCTGGGCGTAGATCCGGGCCAGCAGCCGGGCGACCGTGGTCTTCGCGGTGCCGGGGTTGCCGGTGAAGACCATGTGCCGCGACTTCTCCGACGGCGGCATGCCGGCCTCGGTGCGCAGCTTCTCCGCCTTGAGCTCGGCGACCAGCCGCTTGACCTGCTCCTTGACCGGCGCCAGGCCGACCAGCTCCTCGAGCTCGGCCATCGGGTCGCCGATCTCCACCTCGGGCACGGCCAGGTCGGGGCCCCCCTCGCCACCCTCGGCCGCCGACAGCCGGACCCCCTCCGGGGTGACCGTGGTGCCGGCGGTGGCCAGCGGGCGCTGGCTGCGCCGCTCCTCGAGCAGCCTGGTGGCCATGGGGTTGACCACCGCGGGCGGCGCGCGGAAGACCCCGGTCAGGTCCTCGAGGTAGCCGATGCGGCTCGGGCACGACGTGGACCGGGCGAACGACGGCAGCCCGGCCACCAGCTCGGCGACCTGGGTGGCCATTGCGACCCACAGCCTGACGGCGTCGATCTCGCCGTTCACCATGCCGCGGGCCAGCCAGCCGCGGTTGTCCGACAACCAGTCGGCCGGGTCGAACCCCGGCCGGAGCCGCTCGAACGCCGCATTGACCGCGCCGAACCGCTCGCTCCCGACCGCCGCGGCCAGCGCGGCGGGGAGCTCGTCGACCTCGTCGTGCAGCGCCATCGAGGCGATCACCTCGTCGGCCGTCTGGGCTCGGCTCACCACGTTGCTGAGCACCTGGTGAGCCGCGTCGAGACCGCTGATCGACCAGACCAGCTGGGAGGTCCAGCCGCGGCCCTCGGAGAAGGTCTGGGCGTCCTGCTCGGTGCAGACCTGCTCGCGCCACGTCTTGACGATCGTGTCCCACGGCGCATCCTCGTGCAGCGTGCGCAGCTCGGGGTCGTCGAGGACCCTGTGCAGCATCGCGGTGAAGGTCGCGGCGCGCGGTGCGTACTGCGGCACGTCGGCGAAGACCTCCACGCACTCGATCGTCAGCTCCAGCGCCTTGATCCTCGCCTCGGCCCCGAGGTGGCGCTGGCGCCACCACAGGTCGAGGTGCCAGGTGTCGTCGCTGTTGACGTAGTAGGTGATCCTGGGCTCGGTCGCGACGTAGGTGTCCGACAGCCACGGCTTGAGCAACAGGTCGCCGAGGCTGGCGTAGCTGCCGGCCCAGACGGGGATCGCGCTGGGCAGGAAGTTCGTGAGGTTCCACAGGAACGCGACGGCTCCCGACACGCCGGTCTTCCAGCTGCCCGACGGCGGCACCCCGCCCAGGCCGCGCGGATCCTCGGCCAGGGCCTTCATCCTCTGCTGGGTCGTCGCGAGCCAGTCGGCCGGCACGACCCACGGGTCGCAGGTGCCGAGCACGTCGAGGTGCGGCTCCGGCCGGAGCAGCGGGGCGAGGTTCAGGGGGAGTTCGAGCATGGCGGTGGAAAGTGTCCCGCATTCCTGCCCCGGAGGGGTCCGATGGGAGACTGCGAGGGTGAGCGAGATCGAGATCGGCCGGGCCAAGCGGGCGCGCCGCGCATACTCCTTCGACGACGTGGCGATCGTGCCCTCGCGCCGGACGCGCGACCCCGAGGAGGTCAGCGTCGACTGGCAGATCGACGCCTACCGGTTCGACCTGCCGGTGCTGGCCGCGCCGATGGACTCGGTCATGTCGCCGGCCCAGGCGATCGCGCTCGGCCGGTTCGGCGGCCTCGGCGTGCTCAACCTCGAGGGGCTGTGGACCCGCTACGAGGACCCCACCCCGATGCTGGCCGAGGTCTCCGGCCTCCGGGGTGAGCAGGCCACCGCCCGGCTCCAGGAGATGTATGCCGAGCCGGTCAAGGAGGAGCTGATCAGCGAGCGGGTCCGCGAGGTGCGCGACGCCGGCGTCACGGTGGCCGGCTCGCTCTCGCCGCAGCGCACCCGCGAGTTCGCCAAGACGGTGGTCGACGCGGGCGTCGACATGTTCGTGATCCGCGGCACGACGGTCAGCGCCGAGCACGTCTCCTCGCAGGCCGAGCCGCTCAACCTCAAGGAGTTCATCTACGAGCTCGACGTCCCGGTCATCGTCGGCGGCTGCGCCACCCACCAGGCCGCGCTGCACCTCATGCGCACCGGCGCGGCCGGCGTCCTGGTCGGCTTCGGCGGCGGCGCCGCCCACACCACCCGCACCGTCCTCGGCGTCGCGGTCCCGATGGCTTCGGCGGTCGCCGACGTGGCCGCCGCCCGCCGCGACTACCTCGACGAGTCCGGCGGGCGCTACGTGCACGTCATCGCGGACGGCTCGATCGGCAAGTCCGGCGACATCGCCAAGGCGATCGCCTGTGGCGCCGACGCAGTGATGGTGGGCTCGCCGTTCGCGCGCGCCACCGACGCCCCCGGCCACGGCTTCCACTGGGGCGCCGAGGCGCACCACGGCTCGCTGCCCCGCGGCGAGCGGGTCGAGTTCGAGACGGTCGGCACGCTCGAGGAGATCCTGTTCGGCCCCTCGCGCGTGGCCGACGGCACCATGAACCTCATCGGCGCCCTGAAGCGGTCGATGGCGACCACCGGCTACACCGAGCTCAAGGAGTTCCAGCGCGTCGAGGTCGTCGTCGTCGACTGACCTCTGACCCGGATACCTGCGTGCCCGCTGCCGCCAGACCCGCAAGGATGGCGGCGATGAGCGACGAGCTGCTGAACCGACTGGAGCGCTACTACGACGAGGCGCCGCGTGCGAACGCCGACACCCAGGAGCACGGACCCTTCACGATCTTCGTGTCTCGTGGCGGCTGGCCCTACTACGCGCGGCCGCGGCTCGGGCTCACCGAGGACGTGACCCCGGACGACGTGTCCTCCGTGCTGGCTCGGCTGGAGGAGCTCGGGCTGCCGAGGTCGATCGAGTGGGTGCACGACATCACTCCGTCGCTGCGCCCCGCTGCGGTGGCCGCCGGGATCGAGGTCGGTGACTACCCATTGCTGGTCCTGGCCGGCGACCCGGTGCCGCGGGAGAGTCCGGTCGCCGTGCGCCGCCTCGGGCCGGACGACCCGGACCTCGCCGCGGTGAGGGCCTCGATCCACGTCGGGTTCGGCCAGGACGACACCGAGCTCGGTCCGGCCTCGGTCGCCGAGCGTGATGCCATGGCGAGCGATCCGGACTTCAGCGTCGACACGATGGCGGCGATGATCGGCTCCGGCCGGTCCGTCACGTTCGGCGCCTTCGACGCCGAGCTCGGCGCGGTCGGCGGCGGCAGCCACAACCCTCGCGGTGACGTCACGGAGATCGTCGGCGTCGCGGTGCTCCCCGCCCGCCGCCGCCGCGGCATCGCCGGCCACCTCACCTGGGCGCTGGCCGCCGACGCGGCGGAGGCGGGCGTGGACACGGTCTTCATGTCCGCGGGCAGCGACGATGTCGCCCGGGTCTACGAGGGTGTGGGCTTCCAGCGGGTCGGCACCGCCTGCATCATCGGCTGACGGTCACAGCGCCGAAGGCAGATCCGTCTGTGCGAAGTCGCGACCCTTGAACAGGAGGGGCGAGTTCGCCAGGCGTGCCGTGGCGTAGGAGAAGCAGTCGCCCAGGTTGAGCCCTGCAGGATGGCGGCCCTTGCCGAACCGACGAAATGCAGCGTGCGCCGCGTCGGCATGGTCGGCATCCAACGGGACGATCTCGTCGATGATGATGTCGATGAGGGAGCGAAGCACGTGAACACCCGGCGGGCCAGTGCGGGACTCGGCGACGATCAGCGCCTCAGTCAGCGTAGCGCTGGACATCAGTGCGTAGGACTGGTCCAGCGCATCGGCGTACGCCGCGTAGTCGGGCTCGTTGAAGACGATCGCCAGCACTGCCGATGTGTCCGCCACGATCGTCACGACAGCAGCCCGTGCTCGTCGTAGCCGATGATCTCCTCCGGAGTGCGGTCGTCGAGGACCGGGAGAGCTCCACCGCGGGCCGCGAGCTCGTCCATCAGCCGGCGCCGGGATCGGTCGGAGGCCGACCGGCGAGCCTTCGTGGTTGCCAACTTGTCGCGAACCGCATCGCGAACGGCTTCGGTGATCGGCTGCCCGGTCAGTGCCGCGAGCTCACGCACCAGCCGGTCGGTCTCCGGGTCCTTGATGTTGAGCGCCATGAAGGCAGAATATCAGGAAGACATCTGCACACTCTTCTTCCTAGCTACGATGGAGGCCAGGCATGTCGCGCCCAGCCCCTCGACGTACGCCGTCACCTGGTCGGCCGCGGCACCGTGGAGGCGCACCACGCGGATCGGTGCGGAGCCGGGGCGCCAGACGTTCCAGCCGATGGGGGCGTACGCCGCCCGGGTGACCGCGAACCGGCCGCTGCGCCGCTCGGTGAAGGTGAACCGCGTGAGGATCCCCTGGTAGGTGTCGGCGCGGGCCGGGTCCTGCTGGGCGACCATGTTGCCCATGCCGTAGACGACCCACTTGCCGTGCACCCTGGTGATCGGCTGCACGACGTGGGCGTGGTCGCCGAGCACCAGGTCGACGTCGGGGGAGCGGGTCAGCCGGTCGGCCAGCGCCGTCTGGGCGGCGTTCGGCGCGTGGCTGTACTCGTCGCCGCCGTGCAGGTGGACGACGACGATGTCCGCCCCGGCCTTCCGGGCGGCGTGCGCCTGGGCCAGGAGGTTCGGCGCGTCCCACATCGAGACCGACCACTCGCGGCCGGCCGGCAGCGGGAAGCCGTTGGTGCCGAACGTCCCGGCGACCATCCCGATCCGGACGCCGGAGTCGGTCGTCAGGATCACCGGCCGGCGCCGCTCCGCCTCCGACCGGAACGTGCCGACGTGCGCCACCCCGGCCCGGTCGAGCAGGTCGGCGGTGCGCACCAGGCCGTCGAAGCCCTGGTCAAGGGCGTGGTTGGACGCGGTCGTGCAGCCGTCGAAGCCGAAGCTGCCGATCCACGCGGCTATCGCCGGAGGCGCGGCGAAGACCGGGAAGTTCTGGGGCGCCTGCCCCGATGCCGCGAACGGCACCTCCTCGTGGCACAGCGCGATGTCCGCGCCGCGGACCAGCGAACGCACGCCGGCGAACATCGGGTCGAAGTCATAGCTGCCGCGCCCGTCCTCGGCCGCGCTCGCCCACACCGTGTTGTGCCACAGGAGGTCGCCGCCCATGACCAGCGTGGCCCTCCGACGCGGACGGCGGGTGGGTGTGGTCGCGGCGACGGCAGCGGCCGGGGCCACCTGGGCGCACCGGTGCGCGGGTGTCCGATGCCAGGGAGATGGCTCCCGCGGCGACCGGGTCAGACCGGGCCGCGGGATGCGGGGTGCCCACGGCTGTGGCCAGTGCCACGAACGCCGCGACCGCGCCGAGCACCAGGCGTGACTGACGCCTCATGCTGCCAGTGACGCACGAGCGGGGGCGCGGGTTGCGCAGCCACGCCTGTCAGGATGGGTGGCATGGACCGGGCCCCGAGCGCGCTGAGCCCGGAGGCGCGGATCCGGGCCATCGCGGACGCTTGCGGCAGGCGGCACAGGCGAGCTCGGCGGAGCTGGACGTGCTCGTCGTCGGCGGCGGGGTCGTCGGCGCCGGGGTCGCCCTCGACGCGGTGACCCGCGGGCTGTCCACCGGCCTGCTCGAGCAGCGCGACCTGGCCAGCGGCACCAGCAGCCGGAGCAGCAAGCTGATCCACGGCGGCCTGCGCTACCTCGAGATGCTCGACTTCGGCCTGGTCCGCGAGGCGCTCCAGGAGCGCGGGCTGCTGCTCAACCGACTGGCGCCGCACCTGGTCCGGCCGGTGCCGTTCCTCTATCCGCTGACCCACCGCGGCTGGGAGCGGCCCTACGTCGGGTCCGGGCTGCTGCTCTACGACGCGATGGCGCGGTTCGGTCCCGGCGAGGCCGGGCTGCCGCGACACCGGCACCTCTCCCGCAAGGCCGTGGCCCGCATCGCGCCGGACTTCGCCCCCGAGACCAACCGCGGCGCGATCCGCTACTACGACGCGCAGGTCGACGACGCGCGGCTGGTGCTCACGATCGCCCGGACCGCCGCCGCGCACGGCGCGCAGGTGGCGACCCGGGTCAAGGTGACCGGCTTCCTCCGCGAGGGGGAGCGGGTGGTCGGCGTACGCGCCCTCGACCTGGAGGACGGTCGTGAGCTGGAGGTCCGCGCGCGGGTCGTGGTCAACGCGGCGGGCGTCTGGACCGACGACATCCAGGAGATGGTGGGCGGCCGCGGCTCGCTGCACGTCCAGGCGTCCAAGGGCATCCACCTCGTCGTCCCGCGCGACCGGATCCGGTCCGAGGCCGGCTTCATCGTGCGCACCGAGACGTCCGTGCTCTTCGTGATCCCGTGGGGCCGGCACTGGATCATCGGCACCACCGACACCCCGTGGGACCTCGACAAGGCGCACCCCGCCGCGAGCCGCGCCGACATCGACTACGTCCTCGACCACGTCAACGCGATCCTCCGCGAGCCGCTCGACCACGAGGACGTCGTGGGCGTCTATGCCGGGCTGCGGCCACTGCTCTCCGGCGAGTCCGAGCCGACCTCCCGGATCTCCCGCGAGCACACCGTCGTGACGCCGGTGCCCGGGCTGGTGATGATCGCCGGAGGCAAGCTCACGACCTATCGCGTGATGGCCCGCGACGCCGTCGACGCCGCGGCGCACTCCCTCACGACCAGCGGCTCGTCGGTGCGGGCGTCCATCACCCACCGGGTGCCTCTTCTCGGCGCGGACGGCTTCGAGACCCGCAGCAACCAGCGGGTCCACCTGGCGCGCCGCTCCGGGCTGCACGTCGCGCGCATCGACCACCTCCTCGGCCGCTACGGCGACCGCATCGACGACCTGCTCGCGCTGATCGAGAAGCGACCCGAGCTGGCCGAGCCGCTCGAGGGCGCCGAGGACTACCTCGCCGCCGAGGTGGTCCACGCCGTCACCCACGAGGCCGCGCGCCACCTCGACGACGTGCTCACCCGACGCACGCGCATCTCGATCGAGACTTTCGACCGCGGCGTGCGCTCGGCACCAGCGGCCGCCGCGCTGATGGGTGCCGAGCTCGGCTGGGACGAGGCGCGGCGGGCCGACGAGGTCGACCACTACCTCCGGCGGGTCGAGGCCGAGCGGCAGAGCCAGACGATGCCGACCGACCAGGAGGCCGACGAGGCCCGGGTCAGCGCCCCCGACATCGTCTGACCGTGCGTCAGTCGGTCGCCAGCAGGGCGTCAGTAGGGGAGGACCGGCGCCGATCCGTTCGGAGCGAAGATCAACGAGAGCTCGCGGCCGGTCACGATCGTGCCGGCACCGTTCTCGAAGACCTGCAGCCCGATCGTGTGCGAGCCGGCGGTCACGGGAACGACGGCGGTGACGGCACCACTGTCGCCGAAGTTCTCGTCATGCGTCACCAGCTGGTGGTAGTCCGTGTCCGGCGTGAGTGGAGTCCCGTCGAGGACGAGCGTGTAGCGGAGCAGGCCGTAGCCGCCCACCGCAGACTTCTGCCTGCCGGACAGCGTGGCCATGGCGAAGACGAAACCGTCGGTGGGAGCGACGAACGTCTTCGACAGCAGGATGACCGGTCCCGTGGTGACGTCGAGGTTCGCCGACGTGGCAACGCCGTCGGCGCGCACCCCGGACGTCTTCAGGTACGCCGACGCCGGCACACCGCCCAGCGCGTCGGCGTTGCCCGCATGCGCGACCGAGAGGGTGGGGGCGAGCTTCTTGACCTGCTTGGTGACGATCTTCTTGACCGCCTTCGCGCTGGGCGGGCCGGCGGCCGTCGCCGCGGTGCCGCCGAGAGCGAGGCCGAGCACGAGACCGATGACGAGGGCGGGCAGTCGACGGCGCTGACGAGTCATGACGGGACCTCTTTCGAAGGGGCAGCGCCGCCATACCACCACTGCCGGAGGAATCAGTCCACAGCAGTGGGTGCGTCGACCAGCTTGACCAGGGAGACCACGGGAGGCTCCGGCACGGCGTCCGGCAGGAACCAGCGGAAGGCCAGGTTGCCGCGCGGGTAGTCCATGGTCGTCACGGCATTCGGGTGAGCGGAGTGGCCGTGGCTGACCACGATCGTCACGGTGCCGTCGGAGTTGGGCACCGCGCTGCCGATGTTGACCGACGTCCGTCCGTCGCCGGCGCTGTGGTTGGCCATGAACTGGTTCCACACGCACATGCTCCAGAAGCGGCTCCGCGGCGGCCGGTGCGTGATGACGAGGGCTTCGTCCTCGGCGAGGTCGTAGCTGCCGAACGAGTAGCACGCGTCGCGCGCCGACCACCCGAAGTTGCCGTCCGGGACCTGGTAGGGCGCGCCCATCGTGTTGGCGGCGTTCGCGATCTCGTGGCCGAGGGTGTGCTCCTCCTCGCTCCGTACGCCGACGGTCAGCGGGATGATGAGGAACATCGTGCGCAGCCAGGCCGCGCAGGCGCGGAGCGCGGCGGCCGTCTCCTCGTCGCCGTGCCGGATCGGGTCGGGCTCGTCGAGGCACTCGATCCGCCACGTGACGGGCCGGCCGGTCAGCGGGTCGACCTGGTAGTCGCGGGTCACCAGCGCGGCGATGTCGGGGACCGGGCCGATCTCGAAGGAGAAGTCGCCGTGCTCGTCGACGCCCATGTCGGTGTCGTTGAGGTGCAGCACGATCTTGTCCGACCACGTGCCGGGCGCCGGCTCGTTGTAGCCGGTGAGCGCGAAGTAGATCGCGTCGCCGCGGTTGCCCGAGATCCGGTAGCGGCGGGCCGGGTCGACCGGGCAGAGCCGGTAGAACGCGTCGGTGTTGTCGCCGCCCCACCGGCGGTCGCGGCGGAACGGCGTGTTGAGCTCCATGAAGATCGGCCGGCTCGGCTCGGCGAAGAGGTAGGTGTCGAACGCGACGCCGAGGGTCGTGGCGAGCGCCCGGTAGCCGTCGGCCAGCGTGCGGTCGTCGCTGACCGCGCGATCGCCCTCGAGGAACCCCTTGTCGAGGTCGCGGAGGGTGTCGAGCAGCTCGCCCCAGGCAGCGGTGGATTCGTGGGTCATGCGGCGATGCCTCTCATCAGCAGGTCGGTGGTGTGGGTGACCCAGTGCTCGTCGAGTCCGTCGGGGGTGATCAGCAGCCTCATCAGCGCGGCGCCGGCGAGCGTCTCGATGAGGACGTCGGTGTCGATGCCCGGCCGCACCTCTCCGCGCTGCTCGGCGACCGCGATCCGGTCGTGGAACCCCTTCCACGCGCCGCCGAACCGCTCGAGCAGTGCCGGGTGCAGCGTGGGGTCGGCCGCGATCTCGGCCATCAGGCCCGGTGTCAGAGCCCGGGCGACGGGGTGGGCGAACGCCGCCGCCGTGCGGCGCAGCATCTCGGCGAGGTCGTCGTGCAGCGAGCCCGGTGTCGGGCAGCGCCAGCTGCTCGTCGCCGTCGCGGAACGCCGCCTCGTGCACGAGGTGCGCCTTGCTCGGCCAGCGGCGGTAGATCGCCGGCTTGCTGGTGCCGGCCCGCTCGGCGATCGCGGCGATCGTCAGGTCGGCGTACCCGACCTCGACGACGCAGCTCGGCGCGGCCGCGCAGCACGCCTCGTCGATCTGAGGGGGTTCCGCGGGCGTCCCGCTTCCTGCTCTTCATTACGTAGACGACCGTAACGTTCCGGTGGCGACCGGCTTCATTACGTGACAGTAACGAAAGGGTGCCGTGACAGAACCAGTTGTCGATCGACGACCTCGAGGTCCCGCGGTTCACGCCAGAGGTCGAGGAGATCCGCGACTTCATGGGGCTGATGGCGGCGGACACGCCGCTCGACGCCGACGTCCTCCACCAGAAGGCGAGGGACGAGACCGGGCTCGACGACTTCGGCAACGACGACTACCGCGAGCGGTTCGACCTGTTCCTGAAGGCGCTCGGCGAGATCGACGGCCTCCACGGGCCGGGGATCCTCAGCTTCCACATGCAGCTGCTGCAGGTGCTCAAGAACCGGCTGCTGATGGAGCGGCTGCTCAAGGACCACCCGGAGATCCGCGACCTCGAGCTGCTGCCGCCTGTCGTCATCGCCGGCCTGCCCCGCACCGGCACCACCCACCTGCACAACCTGCTGGCCGCCGGTCCGACGTTCCGCGTGCTCCGCTACTGGGAGTCGATCGAGCCGTTCCCGATGCCGGCCGAGATCGGCGTCGAGCCGGATCCGCGGCTGGCACGCACCGACCTGGCCGTCGACTTCATGAACCAGGCGATGCCGCTCTTCCCGCTGATGCACGAGATGACGACCGAGCACGTGCACGAGGAGATCCAGCTCCTCTTCAACGACCTCTCCTCGATGCTGATGGAGACGCTCGGCCACGTGCCGGCCTGGCGCGACCACTACCTCGCGCACGACCAGACGCCGCACTACGAGCACCTGCGGCTCCAGCTCCAGTGCCTCCAGCACCTGCGGGGCGGTCGGCGCTGGCTGCTCAAGTCGCCCCAGCACCTCGAGCAGCTGCCGGTCCTGGAGCGGGTCTTCCCGGGGCTGACCGTCGTCGTCACCCACCGCGACCCCGTGCCGGTGACCCTCTCGATGCTGGTGATGCTCTGCTACACCGCCCGGATGCACCGGTCGCCGGTCGACACCGGGGAGATCGTCGACTACTGGGTCGACCGGCTCGACCTGATGCTGCAGTCGCTGATGCGCGACCGCGACGCGATCCCGGCGGACCGGTCGCTGGACGTCCGCTTCGACGACTTCATGGCCGACGACCTCGCCGTCGCCGGACAGGTCTACGAGCTGGCGGGGGAGCCGCTGACCGACGAGGCCGGGCGCGCGATGGCGGCGACTACCTCGCCGGCCACCAGCGCGGCCGGCTCGGCACGATCGCGACGAGTCCTGGAGATGTTCGGGCTCGACCGAGGCCGGGCTGCGGGCCCGGTTCGCGCCGTACGTCGAGCGGTTCCTCCGTTGACAAGCTAGAACACGTTCTACAAAACTGACACGCGTCAACTAGAGACCCACGTCACAGGAGTGCACCGGGTGACCATCGGCCCCAACTCAGACCTCAAGCTCCAGCGCACCGCACGCGACCCCGCGACCGTCCCGCCGCTGCTCGAGGCCTGGCTCACCGGGGCCCTGCCGGCCGGCGCCGACCCGAAGGTCACGATCCACAGCGGCATCGACTCCAACGGCATGAGCTCGGAGACGCTCGTCTTCGACGCCGAGTGGACCGAGGACGGCGAACGCTCCACGCGCGAGTTCGTCGCCCGGGTCGCGCCGTCGCCCGACGAGTTCCCGGTCTTCATGGACTACGCGCTCCAGGACCAGTACGACGCGATGCGGATCGTCGGCGAGCGGACGAGCGTGCCGGTGCCGAACGTGGGCCTGTTCGAGCCGACCGGCGAGGTGCTCGGCACGCCGTTCTTCCTGATGGACCGGATCGACGGGATCGTGCCGCCGGACGTGCCGCCCTACAACTGGGGCACCGCGCCCGACATCGACGGCAACTGGATCACCGACGCCACCGACGAGGAGCGCCGCAGGCTGCAGGACTCGACGGTCAAGGCCATCGCCGGCCTGCACGAGATCCCGGACGCCGCCGAGGTGTTCAGCTTCCTCGACCGGCACGACTACCCGGGCGAGACCAACCTCGCGCGCAACCTCGCCTGGGCGCGCGCCTGGTACGAGTGGGCGGTGCCCGACATCGGTCGCTCGCCGCTGACCGAGAAGACGCTCGACTGGCTCGAGGCCAACATCCCGGACACGACCGGCAAGGACACGGTCCTGTGCTGGGGCGACTCGCGCATCGGCAACGTCATGTACAAGGACTTCGAGCCGGTCGGCGTCCTCGACTGGGAGATGGCCGCGCTCGGACCGCGCGAGATGGACATCAGCTGGATGATGTTCGCCCACATGGTCTTCGAGTCGATCACGGAGGTCTTCGGCTTCCCGGGGATGCCGGACTTCCTCGCCGAGGCCGAGGTCAGGGCGACCTACCAGGAGCTCACCGGCGTCGAGCTGGGCGACCTCACCTGGTACCACCTCTACAACGGCGTCCAGTGGTGCGTGGTCTTCATGCGCACCGGCGCCCGGTCGATCCACTTCGGCGAGGTCGAGCGGCCCGACGACATCGAGACCCTCTTCCACCACAAGCCGCTCATGGAGCGGCTGCTCGCGGAGAGGCCGGCGCATGATCACCGGGCTCGACGAGTACCCGATCCACCAGCTGCCGCAGCCGATGGCCGACGTCGGCAGCAGCGACCGCAACTTCTACGACCGCTGGTACTTCAACGCCCACGACCGCACCGGCGACGTCTTCGTCATCTTCGGCGCCGGCTACTACCCCAACCTCGGCACCAAGGACGCGTTCGTCATCGTCCGCCGCGGCGACGAGCAGACCGCCGTGCACCTCGGCGACGCGATGGACCACGACCGGCTCAACCCGCGCATCGGCAACTTCCGGATCGAGGTGACCAAGCCGCTGGAGGAGGTCCGGGTCGTCCTCGAGGAGACCGAGGGCATCGCCATGGACCTCCACTGGCGCGGCCTCTTCCCGGCCATCCAGGAGGCGCCGCACGTGATGCGCACCGGCACGCTGCGCAAGGTGCTCGACGCCCAGCGGTTCGCCCAGTGCGGCTCGTGGGAGGGCACGATCTCGATCGACGGCGAGGAGCTCGCCGTGACGCCCGACCGCTGGATCGGCTCCCGCGACCGCTCGTGGGGCATCCGGCCCTCCGGTGAGGCCGAGCCGCCCGGCCGCCCGGCCGACCCGGCCTGGGGCGGCATGTGGTGGCTCTACGTGCCGGTCGCCTTCGACGACTTCGGCGATCTGCCTGATCATCCAGGAGGAGGCCGACGGCTACCGGCTGCTCAACGACTGCACCCGGATCTTCAAGGACGGCCGGATCGAGCAGCTCGGCTGGCCGCGGATCCGGACGACGTACATCTCGGGCACGCGCACCCCCAAGAGCGGCGTCATCACCTGCACCCTGCCCGACGGCAGCCCGGTGACGATCGACATCGAGTCGCTGCTCCCGGTGCCGATCCACGTCGGCGGCGGCTACGGCGGCGACCCCGACTGGGGCCACGGCCAGTGGAAGGGCCCCGGCTTCACCGAGCGGCTGACCTACGACATGAACGACCCTGCGGTCGTCGGCCGGGTGCCGTTCGGCCTCACCGACAGCGTCGGTCGCGCCGTGTGGCACGAGGAGGGCAAGGAGCCGCAGGAGGGCTGGGGCCTCTACGAGCACGGCGTCCTCGGCCTCCACGAGCCCTCCGGCTTCACCGACTGGTTCATCCACGCCCCGTGAGCGCAACCCCCCGCCCGCCAGCACTTGTAACTAACCGTTACGTCATCTGGCATGCGGTTACAACCGCATGCCAGTGCACCGGACGGTTAGTTACAAGCGAGCCCGACAGCCCGAGGAGCACCCCATGACCGACCACGACCGCGACGCGTTCTTCATCGACGGCGGCTGGGCCGCCCCGGCCGGCACCGACGTCCTCGAGGTGGTCTCGCCGCACTCCGAGCAGGTCGTCGCGCGGGTCCCCGAGGGGTCGGTCGGCGACATCGACGCCGCCGTCGCCGCGGCCCGCCGGGCTTTCGACGAGGGGCCGTGGCCGCGGATGTCGCCGCAGGAGCGGATCGACGTCATGCAGGCCTTCTCCGGGCTGTACGCCGGGAAGCTGGCCGAGATGGCCGACCTGATCACCCTGGAGATGGGCTCGCCCACGTCGTTCTCCAACCTCGCGCAGGCCCGGCGCCGTGGATGCAGATCGAGGCGTTCCTCGGCATCGCCCGCGAGTTCCCGTGGGAGGAGGAGCGCCCCGGCGTCATGGGCGCCCCGGTCGTCGTACGCCGCGAGCCGGTCGGCGTGGTCGCCGCGATCCCGCCGTGGAACGTCCCGCAGTTCACGATCATGTCCAAGCTGGTGCCGGCGCTGCTGGCCGGCTGCACGATCGTGGTGAAGCCCGCGCCGGAGACGCCGCTCGACGGCTACCTGCTGGCCGAGCTGCTCACCGAGGCCGGCGTGCCCCACGGCGTCGTCAACATCGTCGCCGCCGGTCGCGAGGTCGGGGAGCACCTGGTCGCGCACCCGGGCGTCGACAAGGTCGCGTTCACCGGCTCGACCGCGGCCGGCCGCAGGATCGCCGCCGTCTGCGGCGAGCAGCTCAAGCGGGTCTCGCTCGAGCTCGGCGGCAAGTCGGCCGCGATCGTGCTCGACGACGCCGACCTGACGGCCACGATGGCGGGGCTGCGGTTCACCGCGCTGATGAACTCCGGCCAGGCGTGCGTCGCGCAGACCCGGATCCTCGCCTCGCGCGCCAACTACGACGCCGTGGTCGACGCCCTCGTCGAGACGGTCGCCTCGATGCCGGTCGGCGACCCGACCGACCCGGCCACCGAGATCGGGCCGCTGGTGGCGCAGCGCCAGCAGGAGCGGGTCGAGAAGTACATCGCGCTCGGCCAGGAGGAGGGCGCCCGCCTCGCGCTCGGCGGCAACGGCATGCCCGACGGGCTGTCGTCGGGGTGGTACGTCCGACCGACGGTCTTCGCCGACGTCGACAACGGCATGCGGATCGCGCAGGAGGAGATCTTCGGGCCGGTCCTCTCGGTGATCCCCTACGACGACGTCGACGACGCCGTCCGCATCGCCAACGACTCCGACTACGGCCTGGCCGGCACCGTGTGGACCGGCGACAAGGAGGCCGGGATGGACGTGGCCCGCCGGGTCCGCGCCGGCACCTACGGCGTCAACACCTACACGATGGACTTCGCGGCGCCGTTCGGCGGCTACAAGTCGTCGGGCATCGGCCGCGAGTTCGGGCCCGAGGGGCTGGCGCAGTACACCGAGCTGAAGTCGATCTACACCGAACCGCCAGCGATGTGACCGAGCCCCAGCTCAACGAGCTCGCCTACTACGCCGTCACCCACCACCCGGCCGACGCCCGCAAGGTCTTCGCCGAGGCCACCGACGCCGAGGCGATGGGGCTCGGCTCGTGCATGATCAGCGAGCGGTTCACGGTCAAGGAGGCGGGCGTGCTCGCCGGTGCGGTCGCCGGCCGGGCGCCGTCCCTCGGGATCGCCAGCGCGGCGATCAACCACCACACCCGGCACCCGGTCATCACCGCGGCCATGGGCTCGACGCTCAAGGCGATCACCGAGGGCAAGTACGCCATGTCGTTCGGGCGCGGCTCGTCGGAGCACTGGAAGACCCTCGGGCTGCCGGTGGTCACCGAGGCGATCCTGCGTGACTACCTCGGGATGCTCCGCCAGCTGTGGACCGACGGGTTCGTGCTCGACCACGACGGTCCCGCCGGCAGGTTCCCGGTCCTGCACAACCTGCACGGGCTGGAGGGCGGTGGCCCGCCGCTCGGCCTGGTCGCGGTCGGGCCGAAGACGATGGAGCTGGCCGGCGAGCTGTGCGACTTCGTCGTCATGCACACGTTCTTCTCCGAGCAGGCGACGACGTCGTCGATCGAGGCGATCCGGCGTGGCGCGGAGAGGGCCGGGCGCGACCCGGATGCGGTCCGGATCTGGTCCTGCCTCGCCGCGGTGCCCGACGGGCTGTCCGAGGAAGACCAGGTGCGCCGCGGCGTCGGTCGGCTCGTCACCTACTTCCAGGCGTACGGGGACACGCTCGTGAGGGTCAACGGCTGGGACCCCGGCGCCTGGCAGAAGCTCAAGACGTCGGAGCTGTTCATCGAGGCCTCGGGCGCCGGCGGCGCCATCGACGCGACCGCGTCGACCGAGACGCTGCTGCGGCTGGGCGAGATGGTGCCCCGAGGAGTGGCTGGACGCGTCGGCGCACGGCCGTCCCGAGGATGCCGCGCGGACGATCGTCCGCGAGCTCGAGCTCGGCTGCCACTCGGTGATCCTGCACGGCGCCGAGCCGCAGGAGCTCGCGCCGATGGTGGCGGCGTACCGGTCGGTGCGATCCGAGCCCATGAGAGCCGTGTCCACCAACCCCGGCCTCTTCGCGATGTAAGAGACTCCGGACGTGACCATCGAGTCGATCGTCCGAGAGATCAACCGCGAGCTGGTGCCCGTCTTCGAGGAGAAGCTGCGCGCCGCACTCGCGGACCGCGACCGGGAGTGGCTGGTCGAGCAGGTCGTGCGGCTGACGCTCGACGCGCAGGCGCTCGACGAGGCGGACCGGCGTACGGCCACGGAGGCGAAGCTGCGCGCCCGGCGCGAGCGCCACGAGCGGGTCTCGGCGATGGCGTTCGGCGCGGCCCGGCTCACGTCGTTCATCGAGGAGCACGAGGGGGTGACCCGCGACTCGCTCGTCGCCGCCGGCCACCTGCGCCCCGAGGCGCCGGCGAAGGGCACCGCGCTGCTGGGGCCCGCGGACCGCACCGACTCGGGTGAGGAGCTGCTCACCCACGCCAAGGACGTGCTGTTCGCACTGCTCTTCGCCGACGCGTCGATGGGCTGCGACCTGCACCGCGGCGCGCAGGAGCTGCTCACCCTCGCCGTGCCGCGGCCGAAGGCGAGCGCGCTCGACTTCATGCGCGCCTCGACCGAGCTCGCCGCCGCCGGCACCTGGCAGGACCCCGACAGCGTGTCGAACGACGAGCGCGCCGACAACGTCCTGCTGGAGGTGCAGTACGGCGAGGTCGACGGCGAGCTGGTCGGCCACGGCATCGTGCTCGCGCTCACCCTCATCAACAACCTCGAGGTGAACGAGCAGGTCCTCTACGCCCGGATGATCAACGTCGAGGAGACCTCGCTCATCCTCTGATCAGAGGTAGGCGCCCGTGGTGAGCTCCTCCGAGAACCGGCCCTGCGCCACCGCGGCCAGCACGGCCTCGGTGGTCACGCTGCCCTGGCTCGACAGGTAGGCCCGCCGGGCGAGGTCACGCAGGTCGGCACCCGTGGCGCCGTCGGTGGCCCGGACGATCCGACCGAGGTCGAGGTCCGGGAACGCCGCGAGGTAGCGCTCGAGGATCCGGCACCGGCCCTGGGGGCCGGGCGCCTTCATCTCGATGACGGCGTCGAACCGCGACGCCCGCACCGCGGCCGGGTCGATCGACCCGGGCGCGTTGGTGGAGGCGAGCACGACGACGCCCTCGCGAGAGGTCATCACCTCGTCCATCGACGACAGGAAGCCGTGCAGCTGCTCGGCCCCCGCGCCGCGCGACCCCACGACCAGGTCGAGGTCGTCGATCACCATGATGGCAGGGGCCAACTGCCCGGCCAGCCGGAACAGTGGTGTCAGGAACCGCTGCACCGCCCACGAGCTGGCCATCAGCACGGTCGCCTCTCCGGCGACCTCGTTGGCGACGACGCGCGCGAGCTGGCTCTTGCCGGTGCCCGGAGGGCCGACGCAGAGGACGCCCGCCGAGGAGGCCAACCCTGCCGACGCCAGCCGCTCGCTCATCGCGAGCGAGCCGTGGATGGTGCGGTCGACGGTCTCCCAGACGTGGCCGGGCAGCAGCAGGTCGGCGCGCGACACCTCACCGGCCTCCCAGCGGGTCAGGTTGATCCCCTGGTTGTCCGCCTCGACGGTGAACTGGCCGAACCGGAACGGCGAGGCCGTGCTCGTGGTCTCGACGACCCAGGCGCGGAACGCCGTACGCAGCCCGATCAGCCGGTCGACGGTCGTGAAGACCTCGAGCGTGGCCTCCCACTCGGCCTGGTGCACCCGCGCGACGACCTCGTGGTCGCAGATCACACCGGGCGGGACCAGGACCATCGCGGACGTCGGAACGGCGATGTCGCCCGCCGTGGTCTCGGCGATCGCCCAGACCGGCGCGCCCTTCGTCGTACCGCTCGCGAGCAGCCGCGTGTCGTCGCCGTGGAGGACGGCGGCGAGAGCCGCGCCGACGGCCGCGACTGCCGGGCGGTTGAGGCCCGTGGACACCGCGGCGAGGCGCGCCTGAGCGGCCCCGAGCGCGCGGCCGGCCACGCTGCTCGGAGTCTCCTTGGACGCCTGCACAGCGCGATCGGTAGTACTCATCTCAGCCGGACAGGATGACAGGCGGCGCCGACACCCGGCGACTGGTTATCCCGCGCGGGGGATGGCCAGCCACTCCGCCCAGGTGAGGTCGCGGCCGACGTGCCGCGGCCGCTCCAGCGGCCACTCGGCGGCGATCCACGCCGGCACCAGCTGGTCGAGGGCGGCCTCCACGTCGCTGCCGACGTACTCGTCGCGCACCCACCACGAGATGTCCGCGTCCGCGCCGGGCTTGTCGGTGGGGTCGATGTAGACGCAGCCGATCAGCTCGGACTCTGCGGCATCGAGGAGCGCGTAGTTGAACGACTCGTGGGCCTGCGCCTCGTCCCAGTGGTGCTGGAGGTCCTCTCGATCCTGCTCGGCTGTCATGTCGGGCGGCGGCCAGCCCCAGGCCTCGCCGTAGATCGACCAGAGCCGCTCGCGCGACCCCATCACGGCCGGCATGTCGAGCTCGGTGTCGTCGGGGTGGATCGGACGCAGGTGGTGGCCGGTGGAGAGCTCGACCCGGGTCGGGTGGCTCCAGCCGGCGGGCAGCCAGGGGGCGTCGGTCATGGGACCAGCCTGCCGCTCGCCCATGGGATGACGTGGGCGGCACGCGGGAAGGGACGCTTGACAAGACAAGCGTCTGTGTAAAGCGCCACACGGGCTACTCAGCGGTAGTAACGCAGGTCACGACGGCCTAGTCTCGGGTCCATGAGCGACCGGAACCCGAGCCCCGCCGGCGGTCCGCTGGTCGAGGGGCCGCGCGATCCCGAGCACGACGCCACGGCTTCTTACGCCCTCGAGCCCGAGTACGCCGAGAGCCTGACCCGGCGGCTGCTGGCCACGACCGGCCGGACCGTCGAGGTGCGCAGCCCCCTGAACGGCGCCCCGCTGGCGCACGTCCCGCAGTCGAGCGCCGACGACGTCGCGCAGGCGTTCGCGCGGGCCCGCAAGGGGCAGCAGGCGTGGTCGCGGGTCAGCCTCGACGACCGCGCGGCGATGATGCTCCGGCTGCACGACCTGATCCTCGACCGGCAGGACGAGATCATCGACCTGATCGTCCTGGAGTCGGGCAAGGCCCGGAAGCACGCCTTCGACGAGCCGCTGCACGTCGCGCTCACCGCGCGCTACTACGCCCGGACGGCGCACGAGCACCTCGACACCCAGCGCAAGATCGGCGTCGTCCCGGGCCTGACCCGGGTCGAGGTCAACCGGGTGCCCAAGGGCGTCGTCGGGATCATCAGCCCCTGGAACTACCCGTTCACCATGGCGCTCTGCGACGGCCTCCCCGCGCTGCTGGCCGGCAACGCCGTCGTCGCCAAGCCGGACGCGCAGACGATGCTGTCCGCCCTGCTCGGCGCCCAGCTGCTCGAGGAGGCCGGCTTCCCGCCGGACCTCTGGAGCGTCGTCGCCGGGCCCGGGCGCGCAGATCGGCCCGGAGATGGTCAGCCGCGCCGACTACATCTGCTTCACGGGCTCGACGGCCACCGGCAGGCTGATCGCTCAGGGCTGCGCGGAGCGGCTGATCGGCTGCTCGCTGGAGCTCGGCGGCAAGAACCCCATCCTCGTGCTGCGCGACGCCGACCTCGAGAAGGCCGCCGAGGGCGCCGTGCGGGCGTCGTTCTCGAACGCCGGCCAGCTGTGCGTCTCGATGGAGCGGATGTTCGTGGCCGACCAGGTCTACGACCGGTTCGTCGAGCGGTTCGTGGCCCGCACCGAGGCGATGACCCTCGGCGCCAGCCTCGACTGGGGCGTCGACATGGGCTCGCTGATCTCCCAGGACCAGCTCGACACCGTGGTGCGCCACGTCGAGGACGCGGTCGCCAAGGGCGCTCGGGTGCTGACCGGCGGCAAGGCGCGACCCGACCTCGGCCCCTACTTCTTCGAGCCGACCATCCTCGAGGGCGTCACACCCGACATGACCTGCTTCGGGGAGGAGACCTTCGGCCCGGTCATCTCGCTCTACCGCTTCCACGACGAGGCGGACGCCGTGGCGCGGGCCAACGCCGGTGACTACGGCCTCAACGCCTCGATCTACAGCCAGGACGGCGCCCGGGCGCGGGCGATCGCACGGTTCATCAAGTGCGGGACGGTCAACATCAACGAGGCCTTCGGTGCGACGTTCGCCTCGATCGACAGCCCGATGGGTGGCATGCGCGAGTCCGGGATGGGCCGGCGCCAGGGCAGCGAGGGTATGCACCGCTACACCGAGTCGCAGTCGGTCGCCACCCAGCGGCTGATCCGGTTCGCGCCGATGCTCGGGATGTCCGACGAGACCTACGCCAAGGTGATGACCGCGAACCTGCGGCTGATGAAGAAGCTGGGCCGGAAATGACTGAGCAGTCGCGCCAGGAGTTTGACTTCGACGTACTGGTCGTCGGCTCGGGGTTCGGTGGCTCGGTCACCGCGCTCCGGCTGACCGAGAAGGGCTACCGCGTGGGCGTGCTCGAGGCCGGCGCCCGGTTCGAGGACTCCGACTTCTCCTCCGGCACGCTCGACGTCAAGAAGTACCTGTGGGCGCCCGCGCTGGGCATGTACGGCATCCAGCGCATCGACGCCGTCCGCGACACGATGATCGTCGCCGGCGCCGGGGTCGGCGGCGGCTCGCTGGTCTATGCGAACACGCTCTACGAGCCGCTCCCGGCGTTCTACAACGACCCGCAGTGGGCGCACATCACCGACTGGAAGGACGAGCTCGCGCCGTTCTACGACCAGGCCAAGCGGATGCTCGGCGTGGTCGAGAACCCCGTCCGCACGCCGTCCGACGAGGTCATGGAGAAGGTCGCGACCGACCTCGGCGTGGCCGACACCTTCCACCCGACGCCGGTCGGCGTCTTCTTCGGCGGACCCGGCCAGGCGGCGGGGGAGCCGGTCGAGGACCCGTTCTTCGGCGGCGCCGGCCCCGCGCGCAACACCTGCCTCAACTGCGGCGAGTGCATGAGCGGCTGCCGGCACAACGCCAAGAACACGCTGGTCAAGAACTACCTCTACCTCGCCGAGCAGAACGGCGCCCAGGTCCTGCCGCTGACCACGGTGACGCGGATCTCGCCCCGGGGGTCCGGCGGCTACGACGTACGCGTGAAGTTCACCAAGGCGAAGACCAGCCGCCACCAGAAGGTGCTCACCGCCGAGCACGTCGTGATGGCGGCGGCGTCCCTCGGCACCCAGAAGCTGCTGCACCGGATGAAGGACGAGGGCCACCTGCCCCGGCTCTCCGCCAGGCTCGGCTTCCTGTCCCGCACCAACTCCGAGTCGATCCTCGGGGCGATCGCGCCCACCACCGACACGACGGACTACTCCTACGGCGTCGCGATCACCTCGTCGTTCCACCCCGACGCCGACACCCACATCGAGCCGGTGCGCTACGGCAAGGGCTTCAACACGATGGCCATGCTGCAGACCGTGCTCACCGACGGCGACGGCGACGGGCCGCGCTGGCGGGTCTGGCTCAAGGAGATGTGGACCCAGCGGGCCAACATCAAGGACCTCTACGACTTCAAGCACTGGTCCGAGCGCACCGTGATCGCCCTGGTGATGCAGAGCCTCGACAACTCGATCACCACCTACGGCAAGAAGGGCCGCTTCACCCCGTGGCGGATGACCTCCCGGCAGGGCCACGGCGCCCCCAACCCGACGTGGATCCCGGTCGCCAACGACGCCGTACGCCGGATCGCCGCGAAGGTGGGCGGCACCGCCGGCGGCAACATCGGCGAGCCCTTCGGCATGCCGCTCACCGCCCACTTCATCGGCGGCTGCGCGATCGGCGACTCGCCCGAGACCGGCGTCATCGACGGCTACCAGCGTGTCTACGGCCACCCGGGCCTGCACGTCGCGGACGGGGCGGCTGTCACCGCCAACCTCGGGGTGAACCCGTCGCTCACCATCACCGCCCAGGCCGAGCGCGCCATGTCGTTCTGGCCCAACAAGGGCGAGCCCGACCCACGCCCGGCCCTCGGTGAGCAGTACGTCCGGGTGCAGCCGGTGGCCCCGAAGGCACCCGTCGTCCCGGAGTCGGCGCCCGGCGCCCTGCGACTTCCGATCGTCGGCGTCAGCTGACCTCGCAACGCCGTCGGCGTTGTGGCAGGTCAGACACTGGCCCGGGTATGGGTGGTCCAGACCGCCGGATTTCCATCCAGGTTGAGGGCTTCTACAGGCGTAACCCACCTGCCAGGGGCTCGTTGAGCCGGACGGAACCGGTCGTCATGCTCCCTCCCTTTGACCGGTCTCCGTTGTCCAGGCGCTGTCCAACAGATGCGTGGACGATCAGGGCCCGGCCACCCTCCCTCCCCGGCCGGGCCCTGGTGCATTTATTGCCTTGTCCTGGCGGACGGCCTTCCCGTGGCTGGGTTGCGTTCCGGACCTGCGGGCCCGCCCGCCCGGGCCGCAGGCTCGCCGTGTCGCGGGCGGCTGCTCCCAGCGTGGTTGCGTGACGCCTACCCGCGCCACGCCTCGCTTTGAGCGTCCCGGGCGGCCCGGCCCGCAGGTCCGGGTCGTTTCGTCGGGTGCCACGTGGGTTGGCGTTGGTGTGATGGGAGGGGTGTCGCTGGTCGAGCCTGTCGAGACCTCCGCAGGTCGTGCTGGGACTGTCAGACCAGGGCGGCTCGGTAGCCGGCCTTCTTGGCGCCGTCCTCGCTGGCGAAGCACTCCTCGGGGTTGGTGATGCCGTAGTTCTGGTCGCCCTTCGGGAGGTGGTAGATCCAGTCGTCGCCGCGGTTGCCCTTGATCGGGGCCTTCCTCGGGCAGGCGTTGACCGAGACGGGTCGATAGGACTTGAGGTCGTGGTTGGCGCAGTAGTCGCGGTGCTTGATGTCCTGCTTGCGGTAGCGCTTCTGGCGCGGGTGCACGCCGTAGCCGTCGGTGGAGTCGTACTTCGCCTGCGAGCCCTTCTGGATCTCCTTCAGCCCGACGTCCGTGCCGCCGACGTCGACGTAGCGAAGCAGCCGGCCGTAGCTGTCGGTGTCGTCGTGACCATCAGGGAGGGTGAGGGTGACGGTCGTGCCGGCGGGAGCGAGAGCCTCGGCGAGCTTCGTGGCCTTCCCGTAGCCGCACGCACCCTTGTCGGGTGCGTTGATCCCGATCAGCCGGACCTTGCCGAGCTCCGTGACGACGGTGTCCCCGTCGCTCCAGTGGTCGACCGTCGCCGTGACCGTGGTGTCGGCGCGCGCCGACGGTGCGGCGGCCAGCGAGGCCATCACGACGACTGCTGCGGCCAGCCAGATCCTCATCTAGTGATGGTAGGAGCCGGTGGGCACTCCCCGATGAGAAACGGGACCGGTCGTGGTCTGGTACTCACATGGCACAGACACCTCGTTTCGACCATCTCGGGATCACCGTCGCGGACCTCGACCTCGTGGCGGAGTTCTTCGTCGCGCTCGGTCTCGAGGTCGGGGGGCGGATGTTCATCGAGGGGGAGTTCATCGACACCGTGTGCGGCATTCCCGGCTCGCGGACCGAGATCCTCGGGCTGAACTTCCCGGGAGGCGGCACCTGGCTCGAGCTGGCGAGGTTCATCCACCCCGACCACACGCCGGGGTCGCCCGACGCCATGGCCACCGAGCTGGGGCTCCGCAACGTGGGCCTCCAGGTCGACGACATCCAGGCGGCCGTGGACACGGCCGCGGCGGCGGGGTACGGACTGGTCGGCGGCATCGGTGAGTACGAGGGCACCTGGAAGCAGGCCTACATCCGCGGCCCGGAGGGGCTCGTCGTTTCTGTTGCCCAGCAGATCGGCTGACCCCGGATCACGGGTGCCGCGGCCCTCGGCTCCCCGGGTGTCGCCGAATGAGGCCGCGATCGTCGCGACTAGGCTCTCTCCATGACGGCCGATGGTGCTCACGCCGACCACGACCTGGTCCTCGTCGTCGACTTCGGGGCGCAGTATGCGCAGCTGATCGCGCGGCGCGTGCGCGAGGCGCGGGTCTACTCCGAGATCGTGCCCCACTCGATGCCGGTGGCCGAGATGCTGGCGCGCAACCCCAAGGCGATCGTGCTGTCCGGTGGGCCGTCGTCGGTCTACGAGGAGGGGGCGCCGAGCATCGACTCCGGGCTGTTCACGGCCGGCACGCCGGTGTTCGGCATGTGCTACGGCTTCCAGCTGATGGCGCAGGGGCTCGGCGGCGAGGTGGCGCACACCGGCGTCCGCGAATACGGCCGCACGCCGGTCGCGGTCGAGGAGCCCGGCACGCTCCTGGCCGACGTACCGGTCCAGCACAACGTCTGGATGTCGCACGGCGACTCCGTGGCGCAGGCGCCCGCGGGCTTCACCGTCCTCGCCTCGACGGCCGGCACGCCCGTGGCGGCGTTCGAGGACGTCGCGCGCGGGCTGGCCGGCGTCCAGTGGCACCCCGAGGTGCTGCACACCGAGCACGGTCAGAAGGTCCTCGAGCACTTCCTCCACGACATCGCCGGCTGCCGGCAGACCTGGACGATGCTCAACATCGTCGAGGAGCAGGTCGACGCGATCCGCGCCCAGATCGGCGAGGGCCGGGCGATCTGCGCGCTGTCGGGCGGCGTCGACTCCGCGGTGGCCGCCGCGATCGTCCAGCGCGCGATCGGCGACCGCCTCACCTGTGTCTACGTCGACCACGGGATGATGCGGCTCGGGGAGACCGAGCAGGTCCGCACCGACTTCGAGGCGGTCTTCGACGCCCTCGACGTGGTCGACGCCGGCGACCAGTTCCTCGGTGCGCTCGAGGGGATCGTCGACCCCGAGGAGAAGCGCAAGATCATCGGCCGCGAGTTCATCCGGACCTTCGAGGCCGCGGAGGTGCGGGTCTTCGGCGGCGCGGAGGGCGAGACGGCGTACCTCGTCCAGGGCACGCTCTACCCCGACGTCGTCGAGTCCGGCGGCGGCGCCGGCACCTCCAACATCAAGTCGCACCACAACGTCGGCGGCCTGCCCGAGGACCTCCAGTTCGAGCTGGTCGAGCCGCTGCGGACGCTCTTCAAGGACGAGGTCCGCCTGGTCGGCGAGCAGCTCGGGCTCCCGTCGACGATGGTGTGGCGCCAGCCCTTCCCCGGCCCCGGCCTCGGCATCCGCATCATCGGCGAGGTCACCCGCGAGCGCCTCGACATCCTCCGCCAGGCCGACGCCATCGCCCGCGAGGAGCTCACCCGCGCCGGCCTCGACCGCGACATCTGGCAGATGCCCGTCGTGCTCCTCGCCGACGTCCGCTCGGTCGGCGTCCAGGGCGACGGCCGCACCTACGGCCACCCGGTCGTGATCCGCCCGGTCACCTCCGAGGACGCCATGACCGCCGACTGGGCGCGGCTGCCTTACGACGTCCTCGAGCGCATCTCGACCCGCATCACCAACGAGGTCAGCGAGATCAACCGCGTCACCCTCGACGTCACCAGCAAGCCGCCCGGCACCATCGAGTGGGAGTGAGCCGGGAGGACCGACCCGCGGATCCTGGTCAAGGTCCCGGGGCCGGCTGGGCCATGCTGGGTCGCCGCAGATAGCCCGTTCTGATCATTTCCCGGGCTCTCGCGACGTCCTACGGTCCGTGCATGCGCTCTCTCCTCGTCCCTTCCGCCCTGCTCCTCACCGTGGGCCTGACCGGCCTCACCGCCGCGACCTCCTCCGCGGACGAGCCGGGCATCGACGCTGCGCCCTCTGCGCCCGCTGCCTCCGCCCCGGTCCACCGGTCCGCGCCGTCCTCGGCGCCACGCGCCGACGGTGCCGCCGTTGTGATCGGGAGCACCGGGAGCGGCACCTCGATCGGCTGTGCCGCGGGTGCGGCCGTGACCCAGATCGCCAGCGGGTCCGGCTCGCTGCCGAGCTATGCCGCGCCGGGAGCGGGCGTGCTCACCAAGATCCTCACCGACGCCAACGAGGTGGCCGGGTCGTTCCGGGTGATGCTGCTCGGTCCGGGTGCCGACGCGGACCACCGGACCGTCCAGTCCCTCACCGCGCCGCTCACGCTGGCGCCGAGCACGCTGAACACCTTCCCGGTCCGCATTCCGGTCGTGGCCAACGCCGTGCTCGGCATGTACAACCCGAGCGGCGGCATCTCGTGCTCCAAGACCACCACCAACCCGGCCGACGTCTACGGCGGCAGCATCTTCGATCCCACGAGCGGCCTCGAGCTGCCCCTCGCTTCGCAGATCACCAGTCGGCAGCTGAACCTCGCCGCGGTCTGGGAGCCGGACGTGGACGGCGACGGGTTCGGCGACGTGAGCCAGGACTCCTGCCCCCAGTCGACCGCCTACCAGATCTGCCCCACACCGGACACGTCCGCGCGCGCGCCGAAGGTGAGCACCAAGCGCAAGATCAAGGTGACCTTCACGTCGTCGATCCCCGGCTCGACCTTCACCTGCTCCGTCGACGGCAAGACCGCCAAGCCCTGCACCTCACCGTTCCGGAAGCGTTACTCCCTCGGCAAGCACAAGGTGGTCGTGACCGCGATCAGCCCGTTGGGGATCGCGGACGCCGCACCGGCGAAGGTGAAGTTCCGCCGGATTCCTCCCCGGCGCTGAGCCCAGACTGATCGACCTGGCCGGCCGCGCCCCGGGGTGGTCGCGGATGCGGCAGGGCCGTCGGTCATCAGTCCGTGAGGGTGCCCTCGGCGTTCCGACGTGGCGTCGCCCCGGACGGGCCGCCACGACGATCCGGCGGCTTGACGATCACGGTGATGCTCGCGCGGTCCGGGCCGTGGGCCGACGTCCTGGGGAGCAGGACCGTGTATCGCGTCTTCCTCTGCGTCGGAGTGACGGCGAAGGTGACGGTGCTGCCGTCGAGCGTGCCCGCCGCGACCTCACCCGCCTTGGTCACCAGCTGGACGCGGTCGCCGGACTGCGCTCCGACCGCGGTGACGGTGATGACGACGGTCCCGGACTCCGGGCCGCGCGCCGAGGTGACGGTCAGCTCGGGGTGCAGGGTGACCCGCCATCGGGGGCTGTGCACACCGGCGGTGCGCAGGCGTACGCCGGTGGTCGCCGCGATCGGCGGCAGGACGAGCGACACCTGGCCGGAGGCGTCGGTGCGGCCCGACGTGACCGCCGACCAGCCCCGGTCGGTCAGCGTCTGCAGGACCACCCGGGCGCGCCGGAGCGGCGTGCCGTCGGCGGCCGTGACCACGCCCGCGAACGCGACGAACTGGCCGGTCTCGACCTTGTGGGTCGAGCCCGAGATGCTCACCGCGGCCGCGACTACCGGCGGCAGCGGCGTCGCGGTCGCGGTCGGGGTGGGGACCGGCGTCGGTGAGGGGGCCGGGGCCGAGGGCGTCGGTGTCGCCGTCGGGACGGCTGTCGCTGACGGGACGGCTGACGGGGCGGCTGACGGCGTGGGTGTCGGCTTCGGCGAGTGGCTGGGCCTCGGACTCGTTGCGGGTGACGGCGTCGAGGAAGGGGTGGGGGAGTCGGACGGCGTCGGGGTGGGGGTGGGCGTCGGTGTGCCGCTGGACGGGCCGGCAGCGGTCGGTTGGTCCTTTGCGCGGTGGTGGTGCTCCACGGGCGCAGGCGGCGCGACCGGACCGAGCGCGCGGTGGGCGAACCGCTGGATCGGCTCCGGCAGGTTGTTGGTGTAGGCCGCGGCGGCCGAGCTGCCCACGGCGAGGGCGACCACGAAGGCCGATCCGGCGCCGAAGCGCGAGACCGCGCGACGGCGACCGGAGGCCAGGGCCACCGGAGCGGCGCCGGGCGAGGACTGCGCCTCGCGGAACATCGCGACGTACCGCTCCTCGTCGCCCAGCTCGGCGGCCGAACCCGGGGCGCGCAGGGCGCGCGACAGCGACTCCTCGTCGAAGGGCTGCTCAGGGGGCTGGGTCACGTCACACCACCTCTCGGTCGGTTCGGGCTTCGGGGTTGCGGGCCAGGGTCTGCAGCGCACGGTGCACGGCGACCCGCACCGCCCCGGGTTTCTTGTCCACGAGCCGGGCGACGTCGGCCACCTCGAGCCCGGCCACCACGCGGAGCATGACCATCTCGGCCTGTGCCGGCGGCAGCGTCGCCACCAGCTCGAGCGCCCGGGCGGTCGCGGCCCGCGCGACCACCTGGTCCTCGGCGCTGGGCACCACCTCGGTGGCCGGCAGCTCGGCCGGCTCCGCAACGCTCACCACGGGCCGCCGCGCCCTCGCCCGGCCCTGGTCGATGGCCCGGTGCCGGGCGATGGTGAACAGCCAGGCTCGGAACGCCGCGACGTCACCGTCGAACCCGGCCAGCCCCCTCACCACGTGCATCCAGGTCTCGGAGGCGATGTCCTCCGGGTGGTCGTCGCCCCGGACCCTCAGGTAGCGGAGCAGCGGTGGGTGCAGCTCCCGCCAGAGCATCACGAACGCCGCCTCGTCGCCCGCGCGTGCCTGGGACAGCGCGGACGACAGGTCGGCGTGCGGGAGAGCGCTCTCTTCCAGCGCCGGCTCCTTCGGGTCGATGGCGAAACTGCGTGGCCGAGCCTCAGCTGACGACAGTCCCGCTGATGCAGGGCGCGAGCTTGAGGCTCCCGGCGTAGGACAGACGGTAACTGGCTCCCTCCGAGCTGGGCTCCAGGAACACCACCTTGCCGCGCCTCGTGGTCAGGCCCGAGGTCACCACGGTCCAGGTGACCCCGTCGGCGGCCAGCGTCTCCAGGTCGACCACGGCGTGACCCACCGTGTGGTGGTTGCCGCGCAGGATCCCGCTCACCACGAAGCCATCCGCGACGTGCCGGCCCCGGATCGACAGCGAGCTGGGTGCGCGCACCTTGACCCGCACCGCCGGGCTGGCCGCGCGGGGGACGCCGGTCGAGTGCCGCACGACGAGCCGGTAGACGGTGCTCCGCGACGGGGTGTCGGTGATCGCCACCGACCCGTCGGCCGCGGTCGTGCCCGAGCCGACGACGTGCCGCGGGCCGCGGTGGCCCGCGGGGCGCGCGACCAGGTCGACGCTCGCGCCGGCGAGAGGCACGCCGGCGAGGCTGGCCACGCCCGACACGGTGGCGGTCTCACCCGGGTTGACCCACTCAGGAGCCGCGGTCGCGGTCACCGTCGGCCGGACGCCGATCCGCACGATGCCGCTGCGCGAGTGGCGGAACACCGCCGTGCCCTGCGAAGACCAGGCGGTACGCCGCGGGGCCGGTGGGCGTGATCGGGAACTGCACGGCGCCGCCGCGATCGGTCAGGTCCTGGCCGATGACCTGCCACGTCGGGTCGGCGGAGGTCCGGGTGACCAGGTCGACCACCCGGCCACGCAGGCCGACGCCGTGGGTGCGCAGACGGCCGCGGACGAGGTCGCGTCCGTCTGGCTGGGCGACGCGGTGCGCCGCCCGGATCGAGAGGCTGGTCGTGACCCTGCGGCCGTGGTGCTGGTCGGCCACGATGACCACGCGGGCGGTGCCGCTCCTGGTCGGCCGGGCGTCGTCGCCGCCGGCGTAGAACCAGCGGTAGCGCGTCGTCACCGTCGGCGTCACCGCGAGCCCGACGCCGCCGCGTGGGCCGGACACCGTCGTCCCGACCGGGGTGAAGTCCGTGGCCCCCTGCGGCCTGGCCTCGAGGATCACCGTGCGGCCGCTCGGGTCGTGGGGACCCCGGACGTGCAGGTCGCCGAGGACCCGGGTGGTGTCGCCTGCCTCGATGCGCGGGTGCGGCACCCGGATCGACAGGGTGCTCTCGGCCACCTGCGTCGCGCGGGCCGGCGCCGTGATCGTGCCGACGACGGCCGTGCTCACCGCTGCAGCGGCGACGACCAGCGTCAGCACGCTGGTGTGTCTCCTGCTCATGCTTCACCTCTCGTTGCGTGGGAGGACGGGTGTCCATCCCTGACAGCGACGAGGAGGCCCCGAGCGTTACAAACTGGCCGGCCGCGCTCCGGCCCGGGGTTAGGGTTCGGGCATGCTCCCCCTCCTCGTCAAGAAGTCGGTCGTCGTCCCGGCCGCGGTCGTCGCGCTCGTCCTGGCGCCCCAGGCGGCCCAGGCCAAGCGCTACCACGGCACCAACCACAGCGACACGCTCAAGGGCAAGGGCTCCAACGACGTGTTCAAGGCCAAGGGCGGCAACGACAAGGTCATCGGTGGCGGGGGCAACGACAGGGCCTTCGGTGGCGACGGCGACGACACCCTGGTGATGGGTGCCGGCAACGACAAGGCCTACGGCGAGGACGGCAACGACCAGCTCAGCGGCGGGGGCGGCAACGACTTCGGTGACGGCGGCCCGGGCTCCGACAGCGTGCAGGGCGGCGCGGGCAACGACACCGGCCTCGGCGGGGACGGCAACGACCACCTCACCGGTCAGGCCGGCGACGACAAGCTCGATGGCCAGGCTGGCGACGACTACGTCCAAGGCGGCCCCGGCAACGACCAGGTCACCGGTGGCGACGGCAAGGACGACCTCGACGGAGGCGACGGCAACGACGTCCTCGACGACGGCGACGGCGACGACCACCTGTCGGCCGACGCGGGCAACGACGTGCTCCGGGTCGGTCCGGGTGCGGACCAGGTCTACGCCGAGGAGGGCGGGGACACCATCTACCTGCTCAACGACGGCGCGAAGGACACGGTCTACTGCGGAAAGGTGTCCGGCGGCGAGCCCGGCGACAGGGTCGTGCTGGTCGGCGGTCGCGACCCGCTCGACGAGATCAGCAACTGCCCGCCCCCGACCACGCAGCGGCTGACCGCTCCCTGGTCGCTGCTGAAGCTGACGCTCTTCTAACCGCCGCGGACCGAGTGGGGCGTCTCCAGGACCGCGCGCACCGCGGCCTCGTCGTACGGCTCACCGAGCCAGTCGAACAGCCCGCGCAGCACGGCCGGGTCGGCGACGTAGTCGTTGTAGTGGACGCGGTACGCCGCATCGCCTAGCCCCTCGGCCAGCGCCAGGATCCGCTCCTCGATGACGGGGAGCTGCTCGGCGTTCTCGGGCCGCTTGGCCCACCAGCCGCTGCGCCGCACCTCCTCGTGGTCGCGGGTGTTGACGACGAAGCGGGCACCCGGGAAGACCTCCCGCAGCCACGCGACGTAGTCGACCACGTCGTCGTCATACCACCGGATCTCCTTGAAGCCGGTGACCCGGGTGTCGTCGCGCGGCCGGAGCACGGTGTCGAGCACGAGCCGACGGGTCCCCTCGAGCGACTTGCGGATCGGGAAGTCGCCCGCGCCGAAGAACGGGTGCGTGCGCTGCCGCAGGCGGGCCGGGTCCCACTTCTGGCTGCCCTGCACGAGGGTCCGGTGGAAGCGGAACAGGTGGTGCAGCGCGTCCCAGTTCTCGCCCCGGACCAGGTAGCCCGGGATGCTGTTGAGCAGCCCCATCAGCAGCGTGGAACCGGACCGGCCATAGGTCACCACGAAGAGGTAGCCAGGTCCGGCGGTCCCCGGACGGCCTCGTGGTCACGCCAGAGCCTAGTGTCCTGTCGGCCAGTCCAGGCGGCACCGGACGCCGCCCAGGCATGCAGCCGGCGGCGTTGCCGACGCCGTGAGTCTCGCCAGGCCGTCGCCGCCTGGACGACGGTGCATCACCGGCGCCAACAGTCCTCGGACACGGGCCGTGCCACCAGTGCGCGCTGCCCGAAGGGATGAAATCGGCAAGAAACCTCGTGGATCGATGCCATGGGGGGCCCTGACGGGTTAGCGTCGTGTGGTGCACCGCCTCCGCCGCTCCCTCGTGGTCCCCGCGTCCCTCGTGGCGCTGGCGCTCGTGCCGCCGCTCGCCGCGGAGGCGAAGTCCTTCCACGGCACCAACCGGTCCGACCACGTGAAGGGCACGCCCGGCAACGACAAGTTCAAGGGCAAGGACGGCAACGACCAGTTCAAGGGGATGGCCGGCAACGACAAGGCCTTCGGCGGCAACGGCAACGACGTCCTGTCCGGCGGTCCGGGTGCCGACAAGCTCTACGGCGAGGCCGGCAAGGACGTGCTCAACGGCGGCGGCGGCAACGACTACGCCGAAGGCGGCGCCGAGAACGACACGATCGTCATGAACGCCGGCAACGACACGGTGTTCGCCGGTGACGGCGACGACACCGTCAGCACCGGCACCGGCAACGACCAGGCCCACGGCGACGCCGGCAACGACATCCTCAGCCTCAACGCGGGCGACGACATCGGCTGGGGCGGCGACGGCAACGACCAGCTCATCGGCACCGCGGGCAACGACGTCCTCTACGGCGAGGCCGGCGACGACTACGTCCAGGGTGGCGACGGCAACGACAAGGTCTACGGCGGCGAGGGCAAGGACGACCTCGACGGCGGCAAGGGCAACGACATCCTCTACGCCGGCGGTGGCGACGACCACATCTCTGCCGACGAGGGCAACGACATCATCTACGTCGGCGTCGGCGTCAACGACGTCTACGGCGAAGAGGGCTCCGACACGATCTACGTCCTCGAGGACGGCATCCGCGACGAGATCTACTGCGGCAAGGACAACGGCGAGCCCGGTGACCACGTCGTCTTCGTCGGCAAGCCCTCCGGGCAGGACCACATCGACGGCTGCGACCGCAGGGCCGACGTCTACATCGACGCGACCTCGCCCGAGTACGCCGCGCCTGCTGCCCTACTTCGGCGCCGAACCCTCCCGGGCTCCGGCCGGGTGGCCGCCGACCGCTGGGTGACCGGCCCGTAGGCATCGCGCGTGCCGCACACCATCGTCACCATGACTCGCGGTGACGGTCACAAGATCGCGGAGTGGCTCGACTACCACGTGCGCCTGGGCTTCGACGACTTCCAGGTCGTCCTCGACGGCGACGTCGACGGCACCGAGGAGCTGCTCCGGTCACTGGACCTGGCGGCCGCGCATCACGGTGCACCCGCGGGCCGAGGTCGGCGACTACTACGACGGGCTCGCGCCCGCGGAACGCCGGCAGCGGGTGCTCGAGTGGCGGGAGCGGCACGCCGCGGAGCGGGCCTCGGGCGCGATGCGTGGCACTGACGCGCTCGCCTGGCGCCAGCACCTGCACTTCGGGCCCTCCTGGCGCCGTACGCCGCGGGGGAGCGGGGGGAGGGCTGGCTCGGGCTGATCGACGTCGACGAGTTCATCGTCCTGGGCAGTCACCGGACCATCGGGGAGCTGATGGCCGAGCAGTCCGCGCCCCGGGTGCGCTTCCTCAACTTCAACGTCGACACCACCGGGTACGACCCGGGCCGCGCGGTGCTGGAGCAGCACTCGGTCCGCTGGTCGCGCGAGGACCTCCTCGGCCATGACGACGCGCGATGGGCGAAGCGGGTGAAGTCGCTGGTGCGCTACCGGTGCGCGAAGCTCAACGCGACCGTGCACAAGATCAGCCGCGGCGAGCACGTCGTGCTCGACCCCGACGTCGCGCGGCTGCACCACTTCAAGATGCCGGCCTCCAGCGAGCTCGACATCCCGTTCACCGTCGACGACCCGATCAGGATGCCGCAGCTAGCCGCCAGGCGGCCGGATCACGTCGTCGGCGAACCTCGTCATGCCCTCGATCTTCTGCTCGATGGTGGCGTCGCGACCGGAGTAGTACATCCACGGCATCGTCATGCAGTCGGTGACGCCGCCCTCCTCGGCCCGGGCGAAGTGCTCGGGGAGGAACGCGTCGGTGAGCGCGACGTAGACCGAGAAGTCGCCCTCGGCGCCGGCCGCGGCCCGGGCCTCGGCGAGGCGGGTGGCCCAGCCGATCGCCTCGTCGGTCGTGTACATGTCGCCGACCCAGCCGTCGTGCCGCGCCGCGCGCGCGAAGGCGACCTCGGAGAGCCCGCCGACGTAGATCGGCACCGGCGCGGTCGGCGTCGGCTCCATGACCAGCCGCGGCGCGTCGTAGAACTCGCCGTGGAACTCCCGCCAGCCCGGCTGCTCAGGAGCTCCTTGATCAGGGCGAGCCCCTCGTCGGTGCGCTTGCCGCGGGTCCGGAAGTTCTGCTCGAGCAGCTCGAACTCCTCCTCGCACCAGCCGATCCCGACCCCGAGCGCGACCCGGTTGCCCGAGATCACCGCCGCGGTGCCGACCGACTTGGCGACCTGGAACGGGTTGCGCACCGCCGGCACGTAGACGCGTGGTGACGAAGCGCAGCCGCGTGGTGACGGTCGACAGCGCGCCGGCCAGCACCCACGGGTCGGGCCACTCGGCCTCGGGACCCCAGCGGCGGGCGCCGTCCGGCGTGTAGGGGTACGGCGTGCTCAGGGTCTCGAGGTCGACCACGTGGTCGGGCATCGCGAGGCTGTCGTAGCCCAGCTCGTCGGCGGCCCTGGCGATCGGGACGAGCTGGTCGGTCGGCAGGAACGCCGTACTGATCGAGAACCGCACCGGCCCATCGTAGGGGTCAGAACTGGAACGTGTTCTAGTGCCCGCACGTGCGACACCCGGCGGTCCGGACGGCCCGAGGCCGCCCGCACCGCCGGGTCGGCGCAGGACGAGGGCCCGGCGTCGACCTGATGGTCGCCGCCGGGGCCTTCGCCAGGTCCTCGCGCCTGAGCTACTTGAAGATGCTGTAGCCCCCGGGGCCGACGACGAACGCCAGGATGATCAGGATGATCCCCCACAGGATCTGACCTCGGAACAGCGACACGATGCCCGCAATGCCTATGACGACAGCGAGCAGCCAGATCAGAAACATCAGTAACTCCCTTCCCGCGAGCCGCCTGGTGGCGGCTCGACCGAAGGGCTCAGTACCCCTCTTGGTCGGGAACGATGTGTACGGCGGCCTCTTCCGCCGAGGCCGCGGCGCCGTCGATGCCGACGTCGTCGGCGACCAGGTCCTTCTCGGTGTCCTCGCCGAGCCCCTCGTCAAGATCGACCAGGCGTCCGGCGCGGACGTCGCCGACCTCGCCGTCGTCGAGGTCCTCGTCGTCATCACCCGTCTCGTCGTAGGGGTCCGGCTCGGGGTCCTCCTGAGCGACCCGCTGGTCGAGCGACTCGCCGGTGGCCTCCTCGTAGGCCGTGTTGCCGAAGCCCTGCCCGGCCGACCAGTTCTCCGGAGGTGAGTAGCCGCGGTCCAGCTCGTCGGCGACGTCTGGGTCGGGAAGCCCGTCGACGTTGGAGGGCTGGTCCTCGTCGTCGACGCTGTAGTCGTGGTAGGTCTCCCCGTCTCCGGAGTTGCTCTCGCTCACGTTCGCACAGTACCCGGCGGGGACGGCAGCCTCGCTCCGCGCCCGGGCTCAGCCGGCGAGCTGGGCGCGGACGTCCTGGATCGCGTTGCCGAGCGCCGTGACAGGGTCGATGAAGAGCGGCTCGAACGCCATCTCGGCGGCCCCGAGGAGCACGGAGTCGCGGCCCAGGGCCGGCACGGTCAGCGAGACCGACTCGAGCGCGGCCGGCAGGGCCCGATCGGCCAGACCCTGGTCGATCTCGGCGCGGACCAGGGTGTACATGGCGTCGAAGTAGCCGCCGAGCACCACGACCTGTGGGTTGAACATGTTGACGATGCTCGCCAGGCCCTGGCCGATGGCGCTCCCGATGTCGCGCAGCTCGCGTGGTGCCTTCTCGTAGCCGTCCAGGACCGTGCCGAGCTGAGGCACGCGGTCCTCCGGGCACCGGATCGCCTCGGCGATCGCGTGCGCGCCGACCTCGGTCTCCCAGCAGCCCCGGTTGCCGCAGTGGCACAGCTTGCCGTTGGGGTTGAAGCGCAGGTGCCCGATCTCGCCGGCGTAGCCGCCCGCACCCTCCAGCCGCCTGCCGCCGGTGATGATGCCGGCACCGACGCCGACGTTGCCCGAGATGTAGATGAGGTCGTCGACGCCGACGCCGGCGCCCCGTTGGTGCTCAGCCACGGCACCCAGATCGGCGTCGTTCCCGATCGTGACGGGGACCTCGACGCCCAGGGCGGCGAGGACGATGCTCCCGAAGGAGACGTCGTGCCACTCCAGGTTGGGTGCCAGCCGGATCAGGCCGTCGCTGCGCCGGACCATGCCCGGCACGCTGACCCCGATGCCGACCAGGGGCGAGCTGCTCGGCGCCTCCGCCACGACCTGACGGACCAAGCCGGCCACCGTGGAGCCGACCTGCCACGCCTCGCTGCCCGTCACGATCGTCTCGGCCCGCTCGCGCACCGTGCCGCCGAGCCCGACACGGGCCACCACCACCCGGTCGACGCCGAGGTCGACCGCGACGACGTAAGGCCCCTCAGGGACGATGCGGACGCCCACGGAGGGTCGGCCCGCACCCCGCGAGGTGCCGACCGCTGCCGCGTTGGCCACCGTGCCGAGCGACTCGAGCTCTCCGACCAGGCCGCCGATGGTGCTGCGGTTGAGCCCCATCACGCTGGTGAGCTCGGCTCGCGACGCCTGCCCGGCACGGTGGACGTGCCGGAGCAGGGTGCCGAGGTTGTGGCGGCGGACGGCTTCCTGGTTGGTCCCCGTCCCCGCCCGGCTGTTGGTGGCCATGGAGTCTCCGACTACCTGCCCTAGACCCCTGCTGCGGAGCGACGGCGACGCGAGATCGCGTCGACGCTCGCGGCGAGGAGGAGGACCCCGCCGGTGACGACATAGTTGATGTAGCTCGCCTGGTTGAGCAGCCCCAGCCCGTTCGGGATGGTCGCGATCACGAGACCGCCGATGACGGCATTGCTCGCCTTGCCCCGGCCACCGAAGAGGCTGGTGCCACCGATGACGGCCGCGCCCACGGCGTAGAGCAGCACGTTGCCGCCACCCGAGCCGGGGGAGACCTTGCCGACGAACGACGCGAGCAGCAGGCCGCTCACCGCGGCCATCGACGAGCAGAGCACGAACGCGGCGATCCTGATCCGCTGGACGTTGATCCCGGCCCGGCGGGCCGCCTCGGCGTTGCCGCCGACGGCGTAGAGGTGCCGACCGAACCGGGTGCGGTTGAGCACGAACGTCCAGAACAGCAGCAGCGCGATCACCACGGGCAGGACCCACGGGATGCCGCTGATGTTGATGACGTTGGGGTTGGGCGACCGGTTCTGGCTGAGCAGTGAGGTGAGGCCGAGGACGATGCCTGCCAGCACGGCGATCCGCAGCGCGACGAGCCCGAGGGGCAGGTGCACCAGCCCCTTCGACGAGAGGGAGCGGTACTGCCACAACGACAGCGCCGCGAACCCGGCGACGATCACCACCGCAGCGATCCAGCCCGCGGTGACGGGGACGTTCTTGATCGAGAGACCGCGCAGGACCTCGTTGTTGTAGCGCAGCGAGCCTCCGGACCCGATGAGCTTCAGCGGACCGGCCTGGAGCCCGAGGAAGAACGCGAGCGTCACCACGAACGACGGGATGCCCAGGAACGCGACGAGCGAGCCGATCGCGAGACCGATGACCGCGCCGCAAGCGATGCCAGCGAGAGTGGCCACCCACCAGGACTGGCCGTGGTCGAGGATCGCCAGGGCGGTGATCGTGGCGCAGAAGCCACCAGCCACCCCCGCGGACAGGTCGATCTCGCCCAGCAGGAGGACGAAGACGAGGCCCATCGCCAGGACGCAGATGGAGCCGGCCTGGATGACGAGGTTCGCCATGTTGTAGGTCGTCAGGAACTTGTCGTTGAGCGAGCTGAACACCACGAACAGCACGACCAGGCCGAGGATGGCCGGGAGCGAGCCCATGTCACCGCCGCGCAGCCGGTTGAGGTAGTCGCGCGCCGAGTCGCCGATGGTCGCTGCCTGGCGGCTGTCGTTGTCGAAGCCGGTGTCGGCCGTGCTCTGGGCCGCGGTGCTGTCGGACTCGATGGTCATGTCCGTCCCCCTCAGGCGCTCGCGGTGGCGGAGTTCTCGACGATGCCGAGCTCCCCGGATCGGCCGGCCGTGATCAGCTCGACGATCTGGCTGTTGTTGACGTCCTTGGCCGCGACGTGGGCGGCCACGCGGCCGAGGTAGAGCGCGGTGATCTGGTCGGCGACCTCGAACACGTCGGTCATGTTGTGGGAGATCAGCACGACGCCGAGGCCGCGATCGGCGAGGCGTCGTACGAGGTCGAGGACCTGGCGGGTCTGGGCGACGCCGAGGGCGGCGGTCGGCTCGTCCAGGATCACCATCTTGGAGTTCCAGAGCACGGCCTTGGCGATCGCCACGGTCTGCCGCTGGCCGCCCGAGAGGCTGGCCACGCTCTGGCGCACCGACTGGACGGTGCGCACCGACAGCGAGGAGAGGGTCTCGCGGGCGCGGGACTCCATGGTGACCTCGTCGAGGCCGAGCCGGGTGGTCTCCTCGCGACCGAGGAACATGTTCTGGACGATGTCGAGGTTGTCGCACAGCGCCAGGTCCTGGTAGACGACGTCGATCCCGAGGGCGGCCACGTCACGTGGTCCGTGCACATGCACGGGCTTGCCCTCGAAGGAGTAGTCACCGGAGTCGCGGGAGTAGATGCCCGCGATGATCTTGATCAGGGTCGACTTGCCGGCGCCATTGTCGCCGACCAGCGCGGTCACCTGACCGGGGTAGACGTCGAAGTCGACGTCGTGGAGGACGTGGACGACGCCGAAGCTCTTGTTGATGCCGCGTAGCTCGAGCAAGGGCTCGCTCATCTTGGCTCCCTCGTGGCCCCGGGGGCCTTTGATTCGTTGTCTGAGTGAACGAAAGGGCGCCCGGGCCGGGTTGACCGACCCGGGCGCGCCTTTCGTTCAGTGTCTCCTGATCACTGCCTGTGGTGCGAGGCGGTGATCAGGAGATGCCGGCCTCCGTGCACAGGGCGGCGTAGTCACCGGTGCAGACGTCGGCGGCGGACTGGCCACCGTCGTCGATGACGTCCTTGACGGTGTCCTTCGTGATCGACACGGGGTCGAGCAGGACGGAGGGCACGTCGCGGCCACCCTCGTCGTCCCGGGTCGTGCCGGTCGTCGGAGCGTCTTCACCGTTGACCAGGGCGATCGCGGTCTCCGCGAGCGCCGCGGCCTGGGCCTTGGCGGACTTGTAGACCGTCATGCACTGGGTGCCGGCGAGCACGTTCTGCAGCCCCTCGACGGTGGCGTCCTGACCGGTGACCGGCACGGTGCCGGCCTGGCCGTTGGCCTCGAGCACGCCGATCGCGGCGCCGCCGAGACCGTCGTTGGCGGCGAGCACGCCGTCAACCTTGCCGTCCGCAGCGGTGTAGAGCTGCTGGAAGATGACAGCCGCCTCTTCGTTGTCCCAGTCCGGAACGGCCTGCTCGCCGACGATCTTGTAGCTGGGGATCGCGTCGAGAACCTCGTGCGCACCGGCGGCGAACAGCGTCGCGTTGTTGTCGGTGGGCGAGCCGTTCAGGTAGATGATGTTGGCGTCCTTGTCACCGAGGCAGTCGGCGAGGGCCTGGCCCTGGAGAGAGCCGACCTTGTTGTTGTCGAAGGAGATGTAGGCCTCCGCCGACCCGCCCAGCGTCAGCCGGTCGTAGTCGATCGTGGCGACGCCCTGCGACTTCGCCTTCTCCTCGATCGCCGCACCCGACTCGGAGTCGAGGTTGACGATCGCGAGGACGGTGACGCCGTTGCCGATCATGGTGTCGGCGATCTGGGTCATCTTCTCGGCGTCGCCCTCGGCGTTCTGGATGTCGTAGTCGACACCGGCCGCCTTGAAGGCCGCCTCGAGGTTGGGACGGTCCTGGCTCTCCCACCGCACCGAGGACTCGGTGTCGGGAAGGATCACGCCGATCTTGCCGTCGCTGGAACCCTTGTCGGATCCGTTGCCCGACCCACTGCTGTCGGAATCATCGCCGCACGCCGAGAGGGCCAGGGCTACGCCCAGCGCTCCGACGGCCATCAAGCTGAACTTTCGCCTCACGCGAACCGCCTCCTGTTACTTGCGCCTCCACCCCCTCGGCGGAAGTACGCAGTTTGTTGCGCGCCACAACATATGGAGTGGCGACCGTCACGTCTAGAGGCAACGGACAGGTTTCTACGTCGTTACCAAATGGTGACCTTGCGCCGGGGTGCTTCTCAGCCGCTCAGCGCCGGGCGTAGACCGTGGTCCGCTCGACGACCGGCCGGCCGATGCCGGCTCCGATCTCGACGAGCTCCTCGACCGTCTTGGCCGAGCCGTGCTCGGAGCCGGCCATCCGGGAGATGGTCTCCTCCATCAGCGTGCCGCCGACGTCGTTGGCGCCGGCCTGCAGCATCGCGCGGGTCCCGTCGACCCCGAGCTTGACCCAGCTGGTCTGGATGTTGCGGATCCGGCCGTGCAGGAGGATCCGGGCCATCGCGTGGACGGCGAGGTTGTCGCGCAGCGTCGGGCCCGGGCGGGCGACGCCGGCCAGGTAGATCGGCGCGCTGGTGTGCACGAACGGCAGCGGCACGAACTCGGTGAACCCGCTGCCCCGATTCCAGGTCTCGTCCTGGATCCTGCTGAGGACGCGGAGGTGGTTGACCCAGTGGCGGGGGTTGTCGACGTGGCCGTACATCATCGTGCTCGTCGTCGGGATGCCGACCCGGTGCGCGGTGGAGACGACCTCGATCCAGGTGCGGGTCGGCAGCTTGCCCTTGGTGAGCACCCAGCGGACCTCGTCGTCGAGGATCTCCGCCGCCGTGCCGGGCAGCGAGCCGAGGCCGGCCTCGCGGGCCTTGATCAGGAAGTCCTCGATCGACAGGCCGGTGCGGGCGGTGCCGTTGACGACCTCCATCGGGCTGAACGCGTGGACGTGCATCTCCGGCACCCGCTGCTTGACCGCGGTGACCAGGTCGAAGTAGGCCGTGGCCGGCAGCTCGGGGTCGATGCCGCCCTGCATGCAGACCTCGGTCGCGCCGAGCTCCCACGCCTCCTGGGCGCGGTCGGCGACCTCGTCGAGGGAGAGCGAGTAGGCGTCGGCGTCGGTGCGCCGCTGCGCGAACGCGCAGAACCGGCACCCGACGTAGCAGACGTTGGTGAAGTTGATGTTGCGGTTGACGACGTAGGTCACCTCGTCGCCCACCGCCTCGCGTCGCAGGTCGTCGGCGAGCCGGCACACCTGCTCCAGCAGCGGCCCCTCGGCGGTCATCAGCGTCAGCGCGTGCTCGTCGGACAGGTTGCCCGGGTCCTTCTCCGCGGCCGCCAGGGCCGCTGACCCGGACGGGTAGTCCGTGACGTCTGTGTCTGTGGAACTGCTGGTTCCACGGCCGTTGCGTCACGGACTATCCCGTCGGCGGCGGTCTTGACCGAGTCCCAGTCGCCGTAGACGTCGGAGAAGTCGGAGCGGCGGTCGTCGGTGCGGCCCTCGGTGTCGACGGCCTCGAACAGGTCGGTGCGGCCGACGGAGGCGAAGCCGCCGTCGGGCTCCTGCCACGGCAGGCCGGTCGGGCGTACGCCGGGCCGGGCGAGCCCGTCGTCCTGGGCGAGGGCGGCCACGTGGGCGGAGATGCGGGGGTCGAGCCACGGCTCGCCCTGGCGGACGTACTCCGGGTGCACGGTGAGGCGAGCAGCAAGCTCGAAGCCGCACTCGTCGGTGATCGCGCGCAGCCGGTCGAGCGAGGGCCAGGGCCGCTCGGGGTTGACGTGGTCGGGGGTCAGCGGCGAGACGCCGCCCCAGTCGTCGACGCCGGCCTCGAGCAGGGCGCGGCACTCGGCAGCCCCCTCGAGGGTCGACCAGGTTGGGCGGCGCCTGCACACGCGCCTTGGGGCCGAGCAGGAGCCGGGTGACGGCGATGGTGGCGCGGTAGTCGTCGAGGGCGAGGTCGTCGGTGTGCCGCATCGCGGTGTCGGGCTTGGCCCGGAAGTTCTGGACGATCACCTCCTGCACCGCGCCGTAGGCACGAGAGGTGGCCCGCAGCGCCAGGATCGTCTCGGCCCGCTCGGTGAGCGACTCGCCGATGCCGACCAGCAGCCCGGTCGTGAACGGGATCGACAGCCGGCCGGCGTCCTCGAGCACCCGCAGCCGGATCGTCGGGGTCCTTGTCGGGGGAGCCGAAGTGGGCCTCGCCCTTGGTCTCGAACAGCCGCCGCGAGGTGGTCTCGAGCATCATCCCCATCGAGGGGGAGACCGGCTTGAGCCGGTTGAGCTCCTCCCACGACATCACGCCGGGGTTGAGGTGGGGCAGCAGCCCGGTCTCCTCGAGCACCCGGACCGCCATCGCGCGGACGTAGGCGAGCGTGGAGTCGTAGCCCTGCTCGTCGAGCCACTCCCGCGCCTCCGGCCACCGGTCCTCGGGCCGGTCGCCCAGGGTGAACAGCGCCTCGAGGCAGCCGAGCTCGGCCCCCTGGCGGGCGATCTCGAGGATCTCGTCGGGGGAGAGGAACATCCCGTGCCCGGCCCGCTTCAGCTGACCGGGCGACTCCACGAACGTGCAGTAGTGGCAGCGGTCGCGGCACAGCTTGGTGACGGGGATGAACACCTTGGGCGAGTAGGTGACCACCCCCGGTCGGCCAGCCGCCTCCAGCCCGGCGTCACGCACCCGGGCGGCGGCCGCACACAGGCGGTCGAGGTCGTCGCCCGTGGCCGCGAGCAGGACGGTCGCCTCGCCGACGTCGAGCGCCGCTCCGCGCTCGGCGCGCGCCAAGGCGCGCCGCACCTGCTGGGGAGTGGGGAGGTCGGAAGCCATCGTGGTCAGGCTAACCGCGGGCGGACGGGGTCGATTCCCCCGTCCGCCCACGGCTGTGAGCGTTGCGTCACACGGTGATGGACGCGCGCTCGGGTTCGGAGGCGCCCGGACCGGCCTCGCCCTGCCCGATGTCGAGCTTGCTCGGCCACCAGATCTTGCCGCCGATGTCGAGGTTGAGCGCGGTCACCAGCACCGACCTGACGATCATCGTGTCCAGGAGCACGCCGAGCGCGACCGCGAACCCGAGCTCCACGAGGAACACGAACGGCAGCGTGGCCAGCACGAGGAAGGTCGCCGCGAGGACCAGCCCCGCCGACGTGATCACGCCGCCGGTCGAGGAGAGCGCGATCAGCGAGCCCCTGCGCGTGCCGTGCTGGGCCGTCTCCTCCCGGACCCGAGTCATCAGGAAGATGTTGTAGTCGACCCCCAGCGCGACGAGGAACACGAACGCGAACAACGGGAACCCCGGATCCGCCCCAGCGAAGTCGAACACGTAGTGGAAGACCAGGGACGAGAGTCCGAGCGCGGCACCGAAGGACAGGATCACGGTGCCGATCAGGATCAGCGGGGCTGCGACCGCCCGCAGGAGCAGCATCAGGATCACGAAGACCACGATCAGCACCAGTGGGATCACCACCTTGTTGTCGCGCTGGGACGCCGTCTTGGTGTCGAGGTAGAACGCTGCACCGCCTCCGACCAGCGCGTCGGCGCCAGTCCACGGCGTGAACCTTGTCGCGCGCAGCGATGACGATGTCGAAGGCCTTCTGCGAGGCCAGGTCGTACTTGATCGGGATCTCGAAGTAGCTGCGGCCGCCACCGATCGAGGTGGGGTCGGTCGGCGTGCCGAGGCCGCCGATGTCGGAAACCGCCTCGCCGACAGCAGTGAGCTCGTCGTCGTTCGTCACGATCTGGATCGTGTTGGAGCTGTCGGCCAGGTCGTGGTCGGCGAGCAGCTTCTGTGCGGTGACGGAGTCGAGCGTCTCGGTGAAGCTGTCCTCGGTGGACAGGCCGTTGGCGTCGAGCTTGAACAGCCCCAGGCAGGCGATCGCCAGCACGACGGCGGTGCCGACCCACACCTGGCGCGGGCGGACCTTGATCCGGTCACCGACGCGCGCCCACAGGCCGGTCTGGGTGGGCTCGGCGGAGCCGAAGGTCGGCCGCACCGGCCAGAAGATCCACCGGCCGAGGATCACCAGGAGGGCGGGCAGCAGGGTGACCATCACCAGCAGGGTCACGGCCACGCCGACGGCGAGCACCGGCCCCAGGCTGGCCGTCGAGTTGAGGTCGGCGAAGGAGAGGCACATGAGCCCGACCACGACGGTCGCGGCGCTGGCGATGATCGCCGGCGCGGCGCGATGCAACGCGAACGCCATCGCCTCGTGCCGGTCGTCGTGGCGACGGAGCTCTTCTCGATATCTCGCGACGAGGAGCAGGGCGTAGTCGGTGCCGGCGCCGATGACCAGGATGCTGAGGATGTATTGGCTCTGGTCGTTGACGACGAGCCCGGCGTACTTCGCCATCAGGTAGACCACGCCGCCGGCCATGGTGTTGGCGACGAACGCGCACACGATCGGGAGGATCCAGAGCGATCGGGCTGCGGTAGGTGAAGAGCAGGATCAGGATGACGACGCCGAAGGTCATCAGCAGCAGCGTGACGTGGGAGCCGTCGAAGGAGCTGATGAAGTCGTAGGCCTGCCCGCCGAAGCCGCCGACGTAGACGTCGACGCCGTCCATGTCGGTGATCTTCTTGATCTCCTCGACGGGCTCCTTGATCTTGTTCCAGCCGTCCTTCCCGAGGTTGAAGGTGAAGTAGACGTAGGCCACCTCACCGTCGTCGGACAACAGGGTCGGCGCGTTGCCGCCCTGCGCCGCGAGGGCCGCGGCACCCGAGGGCGTGAGGACGCCCTGGCCGGTGATGCCGTCGATCTTCGCGATCTCGGCGCCCTGCTCCTCGATCGCCGCGAGATCGGCCTCGGTGAGGCCGCCCGCACGGTGGTAGGCGACCAGCGTCGGGATGTCGTTGGGGTCGATCTCCTTCGACAGCTGGTCGGAGACCCGCGTGGACTCCGCGGAGGACGGGACCCACGACGACTGCTCGTTGTTCTTGACGTCGGCGAGCTTGCCGCCGAGCGTGCCGAGGATCCCCGTGAGGACGACCGCGGCGACGAGCACGACCCACTTGGTGACAGGGGAGGTGAGCTTTCCGGCGATCTGGCGATGCATGGGGAGTACTCCATCAGAAGGTGGGGACAGTCGGCATCGGGGATTCCCCCGAGTCCGTGGCAGTTCGACCGCGCCAGCCTGCCGAACTCATCGACACCGCCGCTTCTCCAAAAGTGACACGAGCGGAGGTGGTCTGGACCGGTGTCCGCAATCGAGCCCGGGGATGGCCGCATGGCCCAGGCGAACGCGTCCTCAGGTTCGTCTACAGGCCCAGCATGCGTCCAATGATTTCTTTCTGGATCTCGGTCGTGCCGCCGTAGATCGTCTGGATGCGCGAGTCGACGAACGCCTTGGCGATGGGGTACTCCGTCATGTAGCCGTAGCCGCCGAAGAGCTGGACGCCGCGGTCGACGAGCTTGGTCTGGAGCTCGGTGGTCCACCACTTCGCCATCGAGGCCAGCGACGTGTCGACGTCGCCGGCGTTCAGCCTCGTCACGCAGTCGTTGAGGAAGACCCGCGCGATGTGCACCTCGGTCGCCATCTCGGCGAGCAGGAACCGGTTGTGCTGGAAGCTGCCGATCGGCTTGCCGAAGGCCTGGCCGGGTCTTGGCGTAGTCGAGGCAGAGCTCGAGGACGAGCTCGGAGGCGGCCACCGCGATCGCGGCGATGGAGATCCGCTCCTGGGGGAGGTTCTCCATCAGCGAGACGAAGCCCGAGCCCTCGGCTCCGAGCAGGTTCGCCTTGGGGACCTCGACGTTGTCGAAGAACAGCTCGGCGGTGTCCTGGGCCTTGAGGCCGATCTTGTCGAGCTTGCGGCCGCGCTCGAAGCCGGCCATGCCCGCGCTCGACGACGAGCAGCGAGATGCCCTGGTGGCCGGCGTCGGGGTCGGTGCGCGCGACCACGATGACCAGGTCGGACAGGATGCCGTTGGAGATGAACGTCTTCGAGCCGTTGAGGACGTAGTGGTCGCCCTTGTCGACCGCCGAGGTGCGGATGCCCTGCAGGTCGGAGCCGGCGCCGGGCTCGGTCATCGCGATGGCGGAGATCAGGTCGCCGGAGACCAGTCCGGGCAGCCAGCGCTGCTTCTGCTCGTCGTTCGCGAGGGCCGAGATGTAGGGCACGATCACGTCGTTGTGCACCGGGAAGCCCACGCCGCTGGCGCCGGCGCGGGTGATCTCCTCGACGAGCACGACGTTGTAGCGGAAGTCCTTCGCCCCCGCACCGCCGTACTCCTCGTCGACGTCGAAGCAGAGCAGTCCGGCCGCGCCGGCCTTGCGCCAGACCTCGCGGTCGACCTGGCCGTCCTGCTCCCACTGGTCGTGGAAGGGCTTGACCTCCTTCTCCATGAAGGCGCGCGCGGTGGCGCGGAAGTCCTCGTGCTCCTGCTCGTAGATGGAGGGCTTGTCAGGCAACGGTCCGCTCCTTCTTGTTCAGCTCGTCGAGCATCGACGCCGGTCCGATCCGGGTCGGCTCGTAGCCGTTGGGGTACGTCGGGTGGTGTCGCTCGTACGGCGCCCGGCGCGGCGGGAAGAACCGCAGCGCCCGGCCCCGCAGCCGCAGGCCGACGGTCGACGGCCCGGACCAGCCAGCGCGGCTGCTCCTCCATGCCGAGCGCGACCCGCAGCGGCTCGTCCATCAGCGCGATCGACACCCGCCGGAAGCCGAGCCTGAGATACCACGGCGCCGTGGCCCGGCCGATCCGGATCGTGGCCTCGGTGACCCGCTTGTTGGCGGGGTCGAACTCGAACCGCTCGGCCTCGTAGGCGTCGAGCAGCCGCTCGTAGCCGTCGTAGGTGTCCGGCAGCCCCTTGATCCCCATCAGCTCGCCGAACCGGGTCGTGAACCGGGCCAGCGCGACGAGCTCGACCGGGTCGAGGTCGCGCCACCCGTAGCGCCGGATCCAGCGCACCGGACCGACGATCGTGGTGGCCAGGACGTACTGGAACTCGTCGTTGGGGATGTCGTAGTGGCCGTGGATGCGGTTCAGCCGCCGCACGGCCCTGCGCGATCGCTCGGAGTCGACGCCCTCGAGGATCGCCTCCTCCTGGAAGAACAGCGTGTCGTCGTACCTCTTGACGCCGTGGTCCTCGAACTCGCGGGTCCGGTCGAGCAGCCGGGCGATCGTCGGCACGCCGTAGTCGCGGAGGAAGGCGATGGCGGTGCCCTGGTCGAAGTCCCAGGGGAAGTCGTAGCGGCCGGTGAGCGTGACGATGCGGTCGCGGTCGGCGTCGTCGTAGGGGTCAAGGGTCCGGATCTCGTCGAGGTGCGCGTAGCGGCCCCGCGAGTGGAGCCGTCCTCGACCTCCGGTCACGACACCCAGTCCTTGAGCTGCGAGACGGTCGCCGCCGGGTTGTCGGTGGCCGGGACGATCGAGAGGTGGGTCACGCCGGCCTCCTTGAAGGCGGCGATGCGCTCCTGGACGTACGACGCGGGGCCGACCAGGTTGCTCTGCTCCATCCACTCCATCGGGACCTTCGCCGCGGCCTCGTCCTTCTTGCCGTCGAGGTAGAGGTCCTGGATCTCCTTGGCCTCCTGCTCGTAGCCGTAGTGCTGCGCGAGCTCGTTGTAGAAGTTCTTGCCGCGGGCGCCCATGCCGCCGACGTAGAGCGCATACATCGGCCGCAGGAAGTCGAGGAGCGCCTTGGTCTCCGGGCCCTCGCCGATCGCCACCATGCCGCCGGCGCTGATCTGCAGCGGGCCGAGCCCGGGGTCGCGCTTGGCGGCGCCGGCGTCGAGCGAGGCGCCCCACACGTCGCGGGCCCGCTCGGGGATGAACAGGATCGGCAGCCAGCCGTCGGCCAGCTCGGCGGTCATCTCGACGTTCTTGTCGCCCAGGCTCGCGACCCAGATCGGGATGACGTCGCGCTCGACCCTGGTCAGGATCTTCAGCGGCTTGCCGAGGCCCGAGCCCCTGGTCGGCGGGGAGCGGGATGTTGAAGATGCCCGAGGCCTGCAGCGGCTCGCGCTTCAGGCCGGAGCGGACGATCCGGATCACCTCGCGGGTGCGGCCGAGCGGCTTGTCGTAGGGCACGCCGTGGAACCCCTCGATCACCTGTGGCCCGGAGGCGCCGAGCCCCAGCACGGCCCGCCCGCCGGAGACGTTGTCGAGGCCGGCCGCCGTCTGCAGGATCGCGCCCGGGGTCCGCGAGAACACGTTGAGGATGCCGGCGGCGATCTGGAGCCGCTCGGTCTTGGCGGCGAGGTAGCCCATCAGGGTCGGTGAGTCGAAGCCGTAGGCCTCGGCCACCCAGACCATGTCGAGCCCGGCCTTCTCGAGCTCGGCGACCGCGTCGGCGGTGGCACGGGGGTTGCCGTCGTACTGGAGGGGAGTCGAGAGCTGCACCCACCAACTGTGACAGTTTCACTGTCACAATGGCAAGGTGGTCAGCGGATCGCGAGGGGAGCGGTGGGTGCGCACCCGTTCTCCACGGGGACGACTGTTGCTGGTCCACCGCCGCCCTGTGGAGCACGGTTGCCAGACCCACCGCCTCCCGGCGAGCTGAGCTACTCAGCCGTGGTCGGCAGCATGTGGAGGGCGTTGCCGAGCTCGCTCCAGAGGTTGGCGGCGTACTCCGTGGTGATGTGGTCGGTGTCGCGATAGCTCAGGGTGCCGCCGATGACGATGGGGCACTCGCCCTGGTAGCAGAGCCACGGGGTGGGGTCGACGACCTCGATGCCGGAGGTGCGCGCGGAGTCGACGGCCACGTCGCCGAGCACGGTGGACCGCTCGACCGGCTCGAACATGCAGTCGCCGAGGCTCGGGCTGCCGGAGGAGAGGCAGGTGGCCGGGTCGTCGGGCGACTTGGGTACGTCGCGCACGAGCGCGACCTGCTCGGCGTACTGGCTCAGCTCGAAGAACAGGTCGTCGTAGCCAGCGCTCAGCAGCGGGATGATGCCGTCGACCGAGGTGATGCGCTTGTCGCCGTTGAAGACGCCGTTGACCGGTGGCGACGACGCGACCACCACCAGGTCGGGGTGGATCGCCTTGACCTGGTCGACCACCCAGTCCTGGAAGTCGGAGCAGTCGGTGAACGGCTCGTCGGAGTCGAGGGAGGCGATCGTGATGTGCGCGGCCGTGCACTGCGGCTTCACGAGGTAGTAGGCCTTCCAGTGGCCGACGTCGATGATCCGGCTGAACGCCGGGATCCAGGCCCGGGCATGGGAGTCGCCGATCACCACCACGGAGCGATCGCCCTCGCCGTGCGGGCAGAGCTTGCGGACGTTGTCCTCGTAGTCGCAGTCACCGACGTCGGCGATGGAGTCGCGCAGGTTGAGCAGGTCGGGGGTGAGGTTGCTCGGCACCGCGCGCTTGTCCTTGGCGGCGGACACCGATGCGCGCACCAGCGCCTCGGTGTTGTCGTGCTGGCCGTCGATCGGGGCCCCGGCCACCGTGATCGGCGGTGTGTCGCCGTGTTCGCCGCCCTGGTAGCCGGTCCACCACCACGCACTCCCGGCCGTGGCGATCACGAGCACGGCGCTGGCGGGGTAGAGCACCAGCGCCCGACTGCGGACCAGCTTGTGGGCGGGTCGGCCGGAGCGGAAGGGCATCTCGATGAACCGGTAGGAGTACGCCGAGAGCGTGAGCACCACGAGGACCGCGAGGCCCTTCTCGACCGGCGTCATCGCCCGGTCGAGGGCGACCGGCGGCAGGATGAAGGCCGGCCAGTGCCAGAGGTAGAGCGAGTAGGACCAGTCGCCGATCATCCGCATCGGGGCGACCGACAGGAGCCGGCTCGACAGCGTGTGTCGTCCTGGTGCGTCGCCGGCCCCGGACATGATGAGCAGGGCGGTGCGCGGCCACCGGCAGCACCGCGGCGATCCCCGGGAACGGCGTCCCCGACGTGATCACGACGCAGGCCGTGATGAGCAGCACGGCGCCCGTGACCGCCATCGTCTCGAGGCTGAGCCGGGTGAGGCGGCGGGTGAACGTCGGCGGGATGAGTGCCACCAGGGCGCCGACCCCGAGCTCCCAGGCACGCGTGAACGTCGAGAAGTAGGCCGACGACGGGGACGCGACGGTCGCGTGGATCGACCAGGCCAGCGAGACCAGCGAGAGGATCACCAGCATGGTGAGCACGGCGCTGCGCGGCAGTCGCTCCACCTGCCGGGCCTTGCCCCTGCGCAGCCACGCCGTGACAGCGAGGCACAGCGCCAGCAGGATCGGCCAGAGCACGTAGAACTGCTCCTCCACCGCGAGTGACCAGTAGTGCTGGAGCGGCGACGGGCCGGAGCCCTCGACGGCGCTGAAGTAGTCGACGCCTTGCTGGGCGAAGTGGACGTTGGCCGCGAACGCAGAGGCCCAGAGCGCGTCGATGACGACCTGACGGGCGTCGAGCAGGCTCATCCAGGCCAGGGAGAGCAGCACGGTCACGACCGTGACCAGGGTGGCCGCGGGCAGGATCCGGCGCGCCCGACGCGCCCAGAACGCCCCGATCGCGACCTTTCCGGTCAGCAGGACCTCGCGGTAGAGGAGCGAGGCGATCAGATATCCGGAGATCACGTAGAAGACGTCGACACCGACGAAGCCTCCGGGAAGGAACGGCACCCCCGCGTGGGCAGCGATGACCGTCAGGACTGCGACCGCGCGCAGCCCCTGAATGTCTCCGCGAAGCTCTTTGGCCATCGCCCCGGTGTTCATGTCACTGATGTGTCGAAAGTACCAACTGACGGTCTGGCGCGAGGTCACGTCGGCCAACCGTGGGAGCATCCCGGGCGTGACGACGTACCGGATCGCAGTGATGGGCGGGACCGGCCCGCAGGGCAAGGGGCTGGGCTACCGCTTCGCGCGGCACGGCCATGCGGTCGTGATCGGCTCGCGGGCGGCGGAGAAGGCCGTCGTGGCCGCGCGAGGAGATCGGCGCCCGGCTCGACGGTGTCGACGGGCGCCGGCGAGGTGACCGGCGCCGCCAACGCCGAGGCCTGCGCGGACGCCGACGTGGTGGTGCTGGCGGTGCCGTGGGACGGCCACGACGAGCTGGTCGCCACACTGCCCCTGGGCGCCAAGACCGTCGTCTCCTGCGTCAACCCGCTGGCCTTCGACAAGCGCGGGGCGCACGGCCTGGTCATCGACGCCGGCGAGGGGTCGGCGGCAGAGCGGGCCCAGTCGCTCGCTCCCGAGGCCACCGTCGTCGGCGCATTCCACAACGTCTCCGCGGTGAGGCTGTGGGGCGACGAGGACTACGTCGACGAGGACGTGCTCTGCGTGGGCGACTCCGACGACGGCAAGGCGGTGGCCATGGAGCTGGCATGTGCCGTCACCGGCCGCGAGGGGATCAGCGCCGGCAAGCTGCGGCTGGCCCGCCAGCTCGAGCCACTCACCGCCGTGCTCATCTCGATCAACCGGCGCTACAAGGTGCACTCCGGCCTCCGGATCACCGGTCTCGACCCCACTCCCCACTAGCATGCGGCCATGTTGCGGCTGACTCCGAACCGTCCCGAGGTGCTCGACGAGGTCTTCGACGGCGAGGCCGTCCTGGTCCACCTCGGCACCGGCCGCTACTACGCGCTCTCGCCAGCTGCCACCCGGGTGTGGGCGGCGCTGGGGTCGGGGGCGGACTGGACCGAGCTGGCGGCGGGCGCCGGCGTCGCCGAGCCGGAGCTCATCGACTTCGTGCACCGGCTCGTTGACGACCAGCTCGTCGCTGTGGCCGGCGACCTGCCCGCACGCCCTGACGTGGTGAGCGCCGACGGCCCGAGCTTCGAGGTCTTCACCGACATGCAGGACCTGCTCCTGCTCGACCCGATCCACGACATCAACCTCGGCGGCAGTGGATGGCCGGAGTCGGCCTGAGGGTCGGCTCGCCGCTGCGGACCTTCGCTGACCGGCTGCTGGCCCAGGCGGAGCGCGCGACGGCCTCCCGGCCTGGAGGTGGGTTCTCGGTGGCCGGGCGGGGGATCGAGGTCCGGTTCGCCTCCTCGGCCCTGCAGGATGCGCTCGCGCCGGCCTGGTCCGCGCTGCCCCCACTCGACGCGACCGCGACCGCCACGATCCACGTCGTCGACCGCGAGGCCGCCGGCGACCCGCCGTCGCCGCCGTGGGGAGCGGACGCCTACCGACCTCGCGACGAGCTCGAGGGCGTCGGCGACGAGCGGCTCGAGATGGCCTACCAGCTGCAGACCGCGACGCTCATGGTCTGGGACGCCACGAGCCGCACCGGCGTCTGGTGGACCCGTTCGGCCGCCGGGATGCCGGTCTGGGAGCGGGCGATGCCGCTGCGGTCCGTGCTGAGGTGGGCGCTGCGCGACCAGGGCGTCGCCCTCGTGCACGGTGCCGCCATCGGCGGGGATGACCGGATGGCCCTGCTGGTCGGAGCCGGCGGCGCCGGGAAGTCGACGCTGGCACTGGCCGCACAGCAGGCGGGGTGGCGCTACGTCTCCGACGACTACTGCGCGGTCGATCCCGTCAGCCGGTCGGTCGCCCCCGTGACGTCGCACGCCAAGGTCACAGCGGCGACCCTGGCGCTGCTGCCGGGCCTGGACCTGCCGCGCGCCCCGCTCCCACCGTCCCCGGACGGCAAGGTCGTGCTCGACGTGCGGCCGGCGTTCGGTGGACGGCTCGAGCTGATTGCGCTGCCGCGCATCGCGCCGGTCGGCGGGCCGCCCGAGGCGGTCTCACCGGCGGCCACGATGGCGGCGCTGGCGCCGACGTCGCTGTTGCAGCTGCCAGGCAGCCGGGCAACGGACCGCCAGCTGCTCGGGCAGGTGGTGCGCGGCGTCCCCGCGGTCGGACTGCCCTCTGGCCCCGACCTCGTCGAGACGCTGGCCGGACTGAGACGGGTCCTGGAGAGCCCGTGAGCGCGGACCTGACCGTCGTGGTCCCTGCCCGGGACGCTTCTGAGACTCTCGCGGCGACGCTGTGCAGCGTCCTCGACCTGGCCGACGGACTCCTGGAGGTGGTCGTCGTCGACGACGCCTCGACGGACGGCACGTCCGACGTCGCCCGTGAGGTGGGCGACGAGCGGGTGCGAGTCCTGCCCGGACGGGGGGCGGGGCCGGCGGCTGCGCGCAACGACGGGGTGGCCGCCGCGCGCGGCGCGATCATCGGCTTCTCGGACGCCGACGACCTCTGGACCGCGGGCCGGCCAGATCCGCGGCGGGGCGCGCTCACGGCGGTGCCGGGGGCCGTCGCCCGTGGGCTGGTGCAGGTGGTGTGGGAGGGGCGCGAGATCGGGCGGCCCAGCATCCTCCCGTCCTTCTCGTCGGTGCTGGTGCCGGTCGACGTGCTCCGCGCGCATCCGCTCGACGAGTCCCTGGACCGCGGAGAGGACGTCGAGTGGTTCCTCCGGGTCACCGACGCAGGTGTCCCCGTCGTCGACGTCGAGGCGGAGGCGTTCCGCTACCTGCGCCGACCGGGCAGCCTCTCCGCTGACCCGCACGCTGGGCTGCTCGCGGGGCTCGGCGCCACTGTCCGCCGCCGCCGAAGGAGCAGGGCGTGACCGCCGCGACGGTGAGCGTCGTCCTGCCGGTGCGCAACGGCGGCGAGCTGCTCGGCGAGGCGATCGACAGCGTGCACGCGCAGACACGCGCAGCCCTGGAGGTGGTCGTCGTCGACGGACGCAGCACTGACGACTCGGTGGCCGTGGCGCGGACGCGCGGCGCACGGGTCGTCGAGCAGCGCGGGCCCACGCTCGCGGACGCCTACAACACGGGGGTCGAGGAGGCTGCCGGCAGCCACCTCGCCTTCCTGTCCCACGACGACCTCTGGATGCCGGCCAAGCTCGAACGACAGCTCGCGCTCCTCGATGCGGAGGCAGGGGCGGACGCCGTGATCGGACTGACCGCCTTCGAGCTCGTCGACGAGGACGCCGTGCCACCCGGCTTCCGCCGCGAGCTGTTGTCCGGCGTGCACCGGACCCCGGTCATCGAGGTCATGATGATGCCCCGGGAGACCTGGGAACGGGTCGGACCGTTCCGACCGGACATGTCGCCGTCGAGCGACGCCGACTGGCTCGCCCGCTTCCACGACCTCGGGCTGGTCCTCGCCGCGGTGGACGAGGTCCTGCTGCGCAAGCGGATCCCGGCCGGCTCCACCTCGCACGTCGATCCGGCCGGGCCGGCCACGCTGGTGCGAGCGCTGCGCGAGTCGGTCCTCCGGAAGCAGGGCCGGACGTGAGGCTGTCGGTCGTCGTGCCGGTCAAGGACGGTGCGGCGCACCTTGCTGATGCTCTGGCCAGCCTGACCGGCGGCAGCCGTGCGCCCGACGAGATCGTGGTGGTCGACGACCACTCGGACGACGGGTCGGCCGAGCTGGCCAGGCAGCTCGGTGCCACCGTGCTGACGAACCGGGGCGACGGCCCGGCCTCCGCCCGCAACATGGGCGTGGCCGCCACGACCGGTGACCTGGTGGGCTTCCTCGACGCGGACGACGTCGCCACGCACGACCGGCTGCGGGTCCAGGCCGAGCTGCTCGAGGCCGACCCGCGCATGGAGGCCGCGGCCGGGTTGGCTCGCGACGTCGTCGATCCGGCGGAGCCGGTCACGAGCCCGGCGGTGCGCACCTTCACCGCCGGCACGCTGCTGATCCGGCGCACGACCTGGGATCGCGTGGGGGAGCTCGACGAGACCCTCGTCGCCGGAGAGGTCGTCGACTGGGTCGCGCGCACCCGGCGGCTCGACGTCCGCTGGGCCCTGCACGACGACGTGGTCCTGCTGCGGCGGCTGCACGACGCCAACCACAGCGGGTCGGAGCGAGCGCGGGCGGGCTACCTCGACCTGGCCCGGTCCGCGATCCGGCGCCAGCGGGACCAGTCGTGACGGGAGTCCCGGGCTGGGACCCGCGGGAGCGGCTGCTGCTGGTGGCGGCGATCGGCGATCCGGGTGACGCCGACGCGGCCTTCGAGCGGTGGCGGGCCACCGTCGATCTGCAGGACCTCGAGGGGGCGGCGATCCGCGTGCTGCCCATGCTGGCCGAACGCGCCGAGCTGGCCGGGGACCACATCGTGAACCGACAGATCGCCAAGGTGGTGCGGTTCTCGTGGCTGAAGTCGCAGCTGCTGTTGACCAAGCTGCTGCCGAGCATCGAGGCGCTGCAGGAGGCCGGCGTCCCCGTGATGCTGACCAAGGGTGCCGCTGTCGTCCATCACAGCCACGGCAAGCTGCACCTGCGACCCATGAACGACCTGGACGTCGCCGTTCCCCGCGGGAAGGCCGGACGGGCAGCGGCTCTCCTCGCCGGGCTCGGCTTCGAGGCACCCGCGATGCCGGCCCGCCCGAGAGGGGCTCCGATCCTCGACCACGTCCACGCCCTCGCCTTCACCGACCCGGAGTCGCACGCCGAGCTCGACCTGCACTGGCAGGTCTTGCACGGGTCGTTGCACCGCGACGCGAGCACGGAGTTCTGGGCGCGAGCCTGCGACGGCGACCTCCGGGGCAGCCCCGTCAAGGTGCTCGGCCGCGAGGACACCCTCGTCCAGGTCATCGCGCACGGCCAGCGCTGGAACATCGACCGGCCTCTCGTCTGGGTCACCGACGCGGCGCTGCTGCTCCGTGGACGCACCGATGTCGACTGGGAGCTGCTCGCGGACGTCGCCGGCCGCCACCGCCTCGCAGCGGTGGTCGCCGAGGGGCTGGCCGGGCTCCGCGAGCTGGCGCCGTCGCTGCTGCCGGATCGCCTTCCCGGGTCGCTGCGTCCCTCACGGCGGACGGCGGCGGCGTCGGGTCGCCGGGCACACTGGGACGAGTTCGTCCGCCGCACCGTCGCCCCGGGACGGCGGCCCCGGCCAGCAGATGCCCTGGGCTACGCGCGCGAGAGCTGGGCGCTCGAGGAGGCTCGGGAGCTGCCCGGGCTGGCGCGCTGGTGGGTCGGTGGGCGCAGGCGTCCGCTCAGGTCCCCCGAGACGCTTCCGAGCGACGTGGAGGCGCTGCGCCCCGGCGAACGGGTCACGTTCTCGTCGTCCGGCAACGGGGGAGGGCTGATCGGGCCCGGGTGGTGGGCGCCCGACGACTTCGGGACCTGGTCCCGAGGTCGCGAGTGTGAGCTGACCGTCCCGCTCGACGGGCTGTGCGCACCGCTGGCCGAGCTCCAGGTCGGCGTGGTGCCTCTGGTGGGCGGGCCGGTCGACGAGCAACTGGTGGACGTCCACGTGGACGGCGCCCGGGTGGCGCGCTGGCGGTTCCGGCTGCCCGAGGAGTACACCCGGGTCGTCGAGGTCCCGGTCCCATCGGACGGCACGGTCGCGCGGTTGCGGTTCACGATCGGCACGCGTGTCTCGCCCATGGCGGCCGGAACCATGGCCGACCACCGCCCGACCGGGTTCGCGCTCCGGTTCGTGATCGTCGGTCGTGTCGTCACCCGGCCCCCCTGGGACCCCCAGGTGGCGGCACCCTCGCAGTGACGCGGGCCTCTTACCCCCGCAAGCTTCGACCCCGAGTCCACGGCGACGCTCGCTCCGCTGTGACTGTTTGACCTGGTGCGGTCGGGGCGGCGCGTCAGTGTTTGCCGTTCCAGCTGTCCCACAGGGCGGCGTAGGACCCGCCGGCCGCGACCAGGTCGTCGTGCGACCCCAGCTCGCTGATCTTGCCGTCCTCGACGACTGCGACCCGGTCGGCGTCGTGGGCCGAGAAGAGCCGGTGGGCGATCGCGATGACGGTGCGCCCTTGGAGCACTGCGGCCATCGAGCGCTCGAGGTGGCGGGCGGCGCGCGGGTCGATGAGGGAGGTGGCCTCGTCGAGGACCAGCGTGTGCGGGTCGGCAAGCACCAGCCGGGCCAGTGCGACCTGCTGGGCTTGCGGTGCGGTCAGGGCGCGGCCGCCGGAGCCGACGACGGTGTCGAGCCCCTCAGGGAGCGTCTCGACCCATTCAAGGGCGTCGACCGCTGCCAGCGCCCCTCGGATGTCGTCGTCGGTGGCGCCGGGCGGAGCGGCGAGGGCGAGGTTCTCGCGCAGGCTGCCGACGAAGACATGGTGCTCCTGGGTCACCAGGGCCACGTGGCCGCGCAGGTCCGCGAGCGGCAGCTCCACCAGCCCGACGCCACCGACGGTCACCTCACCGGTGCGCGGCGGGTGGATGCCGGCCAGCAGCCGGCCCAGGGTCGACTTGCCGGCGCCCGACGGTCCGACCATCGCGATCCGCTCGCCCACCCCGACGTCGAGGTCCACGCCGTGCAGGACGTCGCGCCCGTCGACGTAGGAGAAGCGGACGTCCCGGGCATCGAGGTTCTCCCCGGCCGGCTCGGCACCGCTCACCTCGCGGTCGTCCGGCACCTGCGCGACGCCGAGCAGCCGGGCCAGCGAGGCGGCGCCCATCTGGAGCTCGTCGAGGATGCCGACGATCCGGTCGACGGGGTCGATCAGCATCTGCACGTACAGCGTCGCCGCGGTCACCTCACCGAGGGTGACGCTGCCCTGCGTGTAGAGGTAGCCGCCGAGGAGCAGGGTCGCCACCGTCGGGATCAGGTAGGACAGCTCCATGGAGGGGAAGAAGACGGTGCGCAGCCACAGCGTGTAGCGCTCCGCGGCGTACGACTCCTTCACGTCGTCGTCGATCGCCGCGATCCGGCCCGGTCCCAGGCCCAGCGCCTCGACGGTGCGGGCGCCCTCGACGGTCTCGGTGAGGGTTGCGTTGATCGCGGAGTACGACGCGGACTCGCGCAGGTAGCCGTCCTTGGCGCGGGCGAGGTACCAGCGCAGGCCGACCACCAGCGGCGGCAGGCCGAGGACGACGGGCCCGAGCACCCACCAGCCGACGGTGACCGCGGCGACGAAGGTGACGACCGCGGTGATGACCGCGATCGTCCACTCGGGCAGGGCCCAGCGCACCGACCAGCCGAGCTGGTCGACGTCGCGGCTCGTACGGGTGAGCAGGTCGCCCGAGCCGGCCGACTCGACCACGCCGACCGGGAGGGCCAGCGCGTTGCCGACGAAGTCCTCGCGCAGCTCGGCCAGCACCTGCTCGCCGAGCACCTGGCTGGTCAGCCGGGCGTAGCGGGTCAGGATCGTCTGGACCAGCAGGAACACCGCGAGCACCGCAATGACCCGGTCGACGTGGCCGACCGTGGTGCCCTGGTCCACGGCCTCGACGAGGCCACCGATGAGCCTGGGTGCGGCCAGGCCGGCCAGGGCAGCGGCGACATGCAGCCCCAGCGCGGACCACAGCAGCCGGGGGTGTCGTCGGGCCAGGTCACGGGCGTAGCGACGCAGCGACCGGGAGTCCGCGATCGGGAGCGCGGTGCTCACGCTCATGCTTTTCCGCCAGGCACGAGGAGGTCGTGGGTCCGGCGCCGCCGGCCCAACCCGCGGAAGCGAGAGCTGTCCGCGCGGAGCGCGCTCACCGAGCGGTTTCGTGGGGTGGTCATGACGAGACCACGGCGGGCTCTTGCTCTCGCGTCACCACGGCGCGGTAGCCGGCGTCGCTCTCGAGCAGGTCGCGGTGGGTGCCGGTCGCGACGACTCGACCGCCGCGCAGGAACGCCACCTCGTCGACCGCGTCGAGGACCAGCGGGCTCGAGGTGACCACGATCGTGGTCCGGCCCTCGCGGTGCCTGCGGAGCCGCGCGGCGATCCGGGCCTCGGTGTGCGCGTCCACCGCGGAGGTCGGCTCGACCAGCACGAGGATCTCCGGGTCGCCGGCGAGCGCGCGGGCCAGGACCAGCCGCTGCCGCTGCCCGCCGGAGAACGTGCGGCCGCGCTCGGCGACCACGGTGTCGAGTCCGTCCGGCAAAGCCGCGAGGATGTCGTCGGTCGAGGCGGTCGCCATCGCCCGCGGCACGTCACCGCCGGCAAGCCACCCCGCGGAACCGCTCGGTGAGCGCGCTTCGCGCGGGGCGCTCTCGCTTGCGAGGGGACCCCGGAAAGACGCGTCCAGCACGTCGCCGAGCCGGCCCGAGAACAGGGCGGCGCCGGTGTCGGAGACCACGATGCGGCGGCGTACGTCGTCGCGGCGCAGCCTCGTGAGCGGCACACCGCCCAGGGTGACTGCGTCGTCCACCTGGCCGTCGACCTCGGCCGCGCAGAGCCCCAGCCGGTCCGCGAGGGCGGCGGTCTCGTCGGGCTCGTCGCTGACCAGGGCGGTGAGCACGCCGGGGCGGACCCGAAGGCCGGTGCGGGCGTCGGCGAGCTCTGCCCCCGGAGGCGGCGGGTCGACGGGGTCGACCGGGTCCCGGTGGTCGGACGTCAACGCGAGCACTCGGCACACCCGGCCCGCCGCGACCCGGGCGCGGATCAGCTTGTTGGCGTACTCGGTGGCTGTCCGCAGCGGGATCATGAGGAACGCCGAGTAGCCGTAGAACGCGACCAGGTCGCCGGGGGTGATCCGGCCCTGCACGGCGTACCTCGCCCCCAGCCAGACCACGATCACCACGAAGACACCCGGCAGGAGCACCTGCAGCGCGTCGAGCATCGACTGCAGCCGGGCCACCTGCACACCGGCCCGCCGGGTCTGTTGCGACTCGCGGACGTAGCGGTCGTGGAAGACCTGCTCGCCGCCGATCCCGCGCAGCACGCGCAGCCCGCCGACGATGTCGCTGGCCGTGTTGGACAGCTCGCCCATCAGCTGTCGCTGCCGGCCGCTGCGGCGGGCGAGCGGCCGCAGCAACGGTCCGATCAGCAGCATCAGGCGCGGGCACGCCGAGGAGCACCATCAGACCGAGCGGCACCGAGGTGGTGAGCAGGATGACCGCCACCAGCAGGAAGGAGACGATCGCGCCGACGAACCGGGCGGACACCTCCATGACCTGGCCCAGGTGGGACAGGTCGTTGGTGCCGATCGCGACCACCTCGCCGGTCGAGACCTTGCGGGGCAGCGTGCCGCCGAGCTGCACCGCCTGGCGGCCGACCAGCTGGACGGTGCGGTAGGCCGCCGTGAGCCAGTTCGTCACCGCGAAGCGGTGCCGCATGATCCCGGTGACGGCCTGGACCAGTCCGAGCGCGAGCATGATGCCGGCGTAGGTGAGCAGCGCGGAGCCGTCCTTGTCGGCGACGCCGCGGTCGATCGCTCGGCCGATCACGGCCGGCATCACGGCCTGGCAGCTCATCGCAAGGACGCCGAAGCACATGCCGCCCACGAGCGTCTGCCACTGGCCGCGCGCCATCCACCAGAGGAACGCTCCGGGCGAGCTGTGCGCCGCCGTTCCGGGGTGTTCTAGAGGGAGTCGGCGCACTCGCTGAAGAGTACGGCGCGGCCTCCTCGCGAGCGAACGGATTCAGGTCAGCCCTCGCCGCCCCCGATGGAGGTGAGGAACCCGCACGAGGCCTTGGCGTAGTTGATCGCGTTGACCGCCGCCGTCGGGCCCAGCCGGAGGATGAACTGGCCGGGCTCCCCGTCGACGTGCACGTTGAGCGCGAACGCCGCGAAGCTGCCGGACTCGCCGAACGCGTGCGCGTCGCACCTCGTCGGCTTGACCGGGACCGGCACGCGCTGGGATGGCTGGTCGCCCTTGATCGTCAGGTCGGCCTTGAAGACGCCCCGGTCGCCGGGGGAGAGCACCGGGTTGCCGGCGATGCTGTCGATGACCAGCGTGGGGCCGGGCTTGCCGGTGGTGTCGATGATCAGCGTCATGCCGCCGACCGAGCCCTTGCCGCCGTCGCCGTCGGCCGTGACCTCGTCGGCCCAGCTCAGGTGGGCGACCTTCTCGATGCCGAGCTCGAGGCAGGTCGACGACGCGATCCGCTGGACCACGTCGGCCTCGTCCTCCACCGTGACCGTCTCGCTCTTCTGCTTGCCGTCGACGGTGTAGTCGACGGTGACGGTGCCGCTCTCGGCCGTGCGGTCGCAGGCCGGCTGGTCGGGCTCGGTGAACTGGAAGCCGCGCCGGGCCTGGGAGGGGATGTCCCGCAGCTTGGTGCCCTGGAGCGGGCTCTGGAACCGGTCGTCGGTCGTAGGTCACCTTGGTCGGGGTGATCGTGGCGTCGGTGTCGTTGTCGATCCAGACCTGGAACCGGTTGGCGGCGCCGTCGCGGGAGGACTGCTCGATGTCGGCGAGCAGCTTGCCGGTCGGTGGCGGTTTCGGGGGCAGCGGGACCGGCGTGAGCGTGTAGAGCGACTTCGTCGGGCTCGGGTCAGGTCCTGCGTTCGGCGACTTCTCGTCGTCGCCACCGCACGCCGCCAGCCCGCTGACCAGTGCGATGACCAGTGCGAGACCAGTGGCACTGTGGCAGGGCGCGACCCGGCGGCGGCTCACCCGGCCATCCCCTCGATCACCTCGGCCCCCGGCAGCTCGCCGGCCAAGCGCCCGGGGATCAGCAGCTTCGACCGGCGTACGCCGGATCCGATCACCGCGACCTCGATGTCGAGGACGCGCGAGTCGACCAGCAGCCGCCAGGCGCCGGGCAGCCCGACGGGCGTGATGCCGCCGTACTCCATGCCGGTCTCCTCGACCGCGCGGTCCATCGAGAGGAACGAGCACTTGCGGACATCGAGGGTCCGCTTGACCACGTTGTTGACGTCGGCCCGGGTGTCGGCCCGGACCAGGCAGGCGGCCACCCGCTCCTCGCCGTCGCGGCGACCGCCGACGACGACGCAGTTGGCGCCGGTGTCCATGCCGAGGTCGTAGGCCGCGCTCATCGCGGCGGTGTCGGCCACCGCCGGGTCGATCGCCACCACCGCCAGCTCGCCGGCGTGCGCCCAGGCCTCGAGGGCGGCGACCACGGACGGGGCCAGCAGGTCGGGGTGGTCAAGAGCGGGCAGCGACTCCAGACGACCGAGCGTGGGGAGCGTTCTTCTCGGGGTCCCCGCGGAAGCGGGGGCGGAAGGAGCGGAGCGGGGGGAGCCCTCGCTTTCGTGGGGTGAAAGGGGCATGTGGACATCCAACAACAGAGCCAAGCTCACGCTCCACCGACATCTGCCGTTCATGTCGTTCCCGCGACCAGGACACCTCGGTTCCGCACCGTCGAGGTGTGAGGCGAGACGAGCTGCCGACCGTGATCGGGCACCGGGGCGCACCGGGCTACCGGCCCGAGCACACACTCGCGTCCTACCGGCTGGCGATCGCGCTCGGCGCCGACGCCGTGGAGCCCGACGTGGTGATGACCGCGGACGGCGTCGCGGTGCTGCGCCACGAGACCGAGATCAGCGACACCACCGACGTCGCCACGCACCCCGAGCTGAGGGACCGGCGCACGACCAAGATGGTCGACGGCCGCGAGGTGAGCGGCTGGTTCTGCGAGGACCTGACCCTGGCGAGCTGAAGTCGCTCCGGGCCGTCGAGCGACTGCCCGAGCGGCGCCCGCGCAACATCCGCTGGGACGGCCTCTTCGAGATCGCCACCTTCGATGAGCTCCTGATGCTGCTGGCCGAGGAGTCGCGGCGCTGGGACCGCCGGATCGGGCTGCACGTCGAGCTCAAGTCTTCGTCGTACCTGGCGTCGGTCGGGCTGTCGGTCGAGGACGCCGTGCTCGGCTCGCTGCGCGACCACGGGCTCGACCGGCGCGGCTCCGGGGTGCTGCTCCAGTCGTTCGAGACCACGGTCCTGCGCCGGCTCAGGGAGCGCACCGACCTGCCCCTGGTCCAGCTGGTCGAGGCGGTCGGCGCTCCGGCCGACCTGGTCGCGGCGGGCGACCCCACGACGTACGACGACCTGTGCGGCCACGACGGCCTGCGATCGGTCGCGAGGTACGCCGACGTGGTGGGCGTGGATCGCCGCCGGCTGCTGGCGCGGCCGGCCCTGGTCGAGGACGCGCACCTGGCCGGGCTGAGGGTGCTGGCCTGGACGGTGCGTGACGACGACCCCGGCGGGCCGGAGCTCGCCGACGCCGAGGTCCGGCAGCTGCTGGACGCCGGCGTCGACGGGCTGTTCAGCGACCATCCCGACACCACCCTGATGGTCCGTGACGCGTGGGCCGCCCAACAGATCGGCCGGCAGGTCGGCCGGCGGCTCAGCGAGGCTGCGGCGCCGGGCTGAAGCCGTATACGTCCACGTCCTTCGGGACGATCACCCAGGCGACGAGGTAGGCGATGACCACCGAACCGAAGCCCAGCACGGTCGCCAGGACCGTGAGCACCCGGACCAGCGTCGGGTCGAGCCCGAGGTGGTCCGCCAGGCCGGCGCAGACGCCGCCGAGCATGTTGTCGTCGGTGCGCCGGACCAGGCGACGCGGCGCGCTCGCCGACCCGTTGGCCAGGGAGGCGTACTGCTGGTCGGCGTTCGGGCTGGCCGGCGGCGGGCTCGGCTGGGCCGTCGGCTGGCTGGGCGGCTGGTCGGTCTGCTGGCTGGTGGGGTCGGTGGTCATGACTTCTCCTCGGGGTACTTCGGGAGGTCGGCCGTCGGCGCCTCGGGCTCCTCGGGGCTCGTTCGGCCCGCTCGGGCTCCTCGGAGCTCGTTCCGACCCACCCCTGCTCGGGCAGGGCTCCGGCCCAGCCGGTCTGCCTGACGGCGTGCCGTCGGGGGCCGGTGATCGCGGTCGCGGCCAGGCCCACGACGCCGGCCACGACCCACGGGATCGGCATCAGCCAGCGGATGTCGTCACCGGTGACGGTGTCGGTCTGGACGAGTGCCCAGACCCCGAGGATGCCGAGGAAGGCGATCCCCATGACGAGGTGGCCGATGCTGACGCGGTGCCAGCCACTGATCCGCTGGGTGTCGTAGGTCTCGCTCATGCCGCTGCCCTCTCGGTGTGGACCTGGATCTCGCCGAAGGTCACGTCGGCCTCGATGGTGATCTCGGGGGTGCCGAGACCTGCGGAGTGGCGGAGCTGGTCGCGGATGCTGAAGCCGCCACGATCCGAGTCGAAGACCTCCAGGTGGCCGCCACCGTGCACCTCCGCATCGACGTTCGCGCTGACGCCGGGGGGCAGGATGACCTCGACCCGGCCGAACCTGGACTCCAGGCCGATGCTCAAGCCGTCGAGCGCGGCGAGGTCCTGCACGTCGCGCAGGTCGAGCACGATCTCGCCGGCACCGGTGTCGAGGTCGGTCGGCACGTCCGCGGCGAGGGTGGGCGTCCGACGGATGTCACCGCCGTCCACCTCCTGGACCGTCGTGGCCGCGAACAGTCCGACCGAGGCGAGCAGGCCGATCAGGATCAGCCCGCCCGCGCGACCGTAGAAGGCGCCGACCAGCGAGCATCACGCCACAGGTGCCGACGACCACGGCCGGGTACGCCGGGTCGGCGATGGGGGCTCCGGCCAGGTCGAGCGTGCCCAGCACGCCTATGCCGAGCGCGGCGAGCGCGATCGTGAACCAGAAGAGGATCGGGCCGCGCCGCCGTGGGTTGCGTGGCGCCGGGCGGTACGCCGGTGGGACCGGCCTCGACGTGCCGGGGGCCGCGGGGGTGAAGACGCCGGTGGCCGGGTCGGGCGCGTGTGGCACGGGCGGTGCCGTGGGACCGGGTCGCTTGTCGCGGTCGAGGAAGACCAGCAGCAGCAGCGCGACCAGTGCGACCAGCGCCAGCGGCCACGGGAACCCGAACTGGCCGACGGAGTCGCCCAGCACGAGCAGCCCGGAGATGGCGCCGATGGCGATCAGCGCGATCGACCGGTTGCGGTCGTCGAGGTTGAGCGGAGCCCCGGCGGAGCCGTCCTCGGGCACCAGCAGCCAGCACGCACCGTAGAGCAGGAGCCCGGCACCGCCGAAGAAGACGAGCACCACGAAGCCGACCCTCAGGATGATGGGGTCGATGTCGAGGTGGCGTGCGAGGCCGCCGGCGACGCCCGCGACCTTGCGCTCGGGCCCGACCGTGCGGCGGATCCTGCCGAGATCCCGGATCTCCTCGCGGGTCGCGCGGGAGCCCGGAGCGCTCTGGCCCGGGTCTTCCTCGCCCTGGTCGACGGGGGGTGGCCCGGCCGGGGCGTCGGGTGGAGTGGTGGTCATGGCTTTCCGGGGTCCCCGCGGAAGCGTCCGGCTTCCGCGCGGAGCGCCCCTGGGCGCTTTCGTGGGGTGATCATGCATCAAGACTGCGTCCTGGGCGCCCTCACCACCATCGGGGACGACCCTGAAACCTGCCCGGTCGAGCCGGTTCCGCCTCAGGGTCGGCTCGGGGTGCTTGCCCATGGGTGGGAAGCCGCCGCTCTGCGATCCTTGAGGGGAGATGACCACTGCACCCACCCAGGCCCGACGCGACGTACGGCGCCTCACCCGCGACTCCGACGCGCCCGTGCTCGGCGGCGTCGCGGGCGGCCTCGCGCTGCACCTCGGGCTGCCGGTGCTGTGGGTGCGGGCCGGCTTCCTGTTCGCCACCGCGCTGGGAGGGCTCGGCATCGCGATGTACATCGGCCTCTGGCTGGTGGTGCCGGCGGACTCCCGGTTCGAGAGCGACACCCCGGGCGCCGAGAGCGCCTCCCGCGGCGGGCGCCGGCCGGGGCGGGTCCGGCGCCTGACCGACGCCGGACCGGCGATCGCCCTGGCCGCGCTCGGCCTCGGCGTGATCCTGGTCGTGCAGGCCACCCTCGGCGGCGGGGCCGTCTTCTGGCCGATCGTGATCGGGCTGGCCGGCGTGGCCCTGCTCTGGCGGCAGGCCGACGAGGTGCAGCGCGAGCGCTGGCTCGACACCTCGGGGCGGCTGGACCCGGTGCGGGTGGTGTTCGGCTCCGGCGGCGCGGCGTCCTACGCCCGGGTCGCGGCGGGCGTCGTGCTGGTCGTCGTGGCGCTGGTCGTGGTCGGTGTCAACGGCAGCTCGTTCGGCCAGGCCAAGGTGGCGCTGATCGCAGGGCTGCTCGGGGTCGCCGGCCTGGCCCTCGTGGTCGGCCCATGGGTGTTCCGGCTGGCCTCCGACCTCGGCGCCGAGCGCGAGGAGCGGATCCGGACCCAGGAGCGGGCCGATGTCGCCGCGCACCTGCACGACTCGGTGCTCCAGACCCTGGCCCTGATCCAGAAGAGCTCCCACGACCCCGCCACCGTCGCGCGGCTCGCACGGGCCCAGGAGCGCGACCTGCGGTCCTGGCTCTACGCCGGCGAGTCCACCGACGAGTCGAGCGTGGCCGGCGCCCTGCGGTCCGCGGCCGCCGAGGTCGAGGACGCCCACGGCGTCTCGGTCGACGTCGTGGCGGTGGGCGACTGCGAGCTCGACGAGCCCCTGCGCCCGATCGTGCAGGCCACCCGCGAGGCCGTCACCAACGCCGCCAAGCACGCCGGCACCGGCAGGGTCGACGTCTACGCCGAGGTGTCCTCGGGTGCGGTGGACGTGTTCGTCCGCGACCGTGGTGCAGGCTTCGTGCTCGACGACGTGCCCGAGGACCGGTACGGCGTCCGCCGCAGCATCCTCGACCGGATGGAGCGGCACGGCGGCACCGCCGAGGTCCGGTCGACACCGGGCGAGGGCACCGAGGTCCGGCTGCACCTGCCCCGAGCTCATGCTTCTGAGGAGAACTGATGGCCATCACATCGTCCGGCCCCGTCCGCATCGTCATCGTCGACGACCACGCCATGTTCCGCAGCGGCGTCCGGGCCGAGCTCACCTCGGCCGGCGCCGGCCAGGTCGAGATCCTCGCCGAGGCGGCCGACGTCGACCAGGCCGTGGCCGCGATCGCCGAGCACGGCCCCGAGGTGGTGCTGCTCGACGTACACCTGCCCGGCGGTGGTGGCGTCGAGGTGATGAGGCGCTCGCAGATGAGGTCGCCCGAGACGCGCTACCTCGCGCTGTCGGTCAGCGACGCCGCCGAGGACGTCATCGGCACCATCCGCGGCGGCGCGCGGGGCTACGTCACCAAGACCATCACCGGCCCCGAGCTGGTCTCCGCGATCCGTCGGGTCGCCGACGGCGACGCCGTGTTCTCCCCGCGGCTGGCCGGCTTCGTGCTCGACGCCTTCGCCGGCTCGATCGAGGTCGCGGCCGTCGACGAGGACCTCGACCGGCTCACCGAGCGCGAGCGCGAGGTGATGCGGCTGATCGCGCGCGGCTACGCCTACAAGGAGGTCGCGAAGGAGCTGTTCATCTCGATCAAGACGGTCGAGACCCACATGTCCTCGGTGCTGCGCAAGCTGCAGCTGTCCTCGCGCCACGAGCTGACCCGCTGGGCCAACGACCGCCGCCTGCTGTGACCAGACGGCTCACAGCTCAGCCGACCCGGTGGAACGGCGCGCTCTGGTAGATCGTCGTCTGCGCGATCAGCTCCCCGGCCGGCACCCTGCCGTCCGGGCCGACGCACTGGTTGTCGGTCATCGCCAGCGACAGCTCGTCGCCGGCCAGGGTGACGTCGTAGGTGATCGGCCCGCAGGGCTTCTCCCCAGCGCGCAGCGTCGTGTCATCGAGCACCTGGTAGGGACCCGTCCAGCCTTCCTCGGCCTGACCGCCGTCCCGGCTCTCGAACTCGACCCAGAGGGTGTCGGTCACCTTCAGCGTGTAGACGACCTGCTGCACGTCTTTGTAGTCGGCACGGAAAGCCTCGACCTCGGCGGGCTCGAAGCCGGCCCGGGCCACGACGTCGACCATGTGGGCGACCGGGATCGGCGGCGTCTCCCAGGTGCCCGTCAGGTCGGGTGCCGTCGCCGGACCTGCCTCGCGGGTGGGCGTCGCCCTCGCGGTGCTGGTCGGGTCGGACGCGGACGAGCGGTCATCCGTGGAGCATCCGACGACGATCAAGAGACTGACGACGGTCACCAGCCCGACCGTGACGGGGCGTGCGTTCATGGGTCCTCCTCGGGTGTGGGAACACCGGAGGACAGGCTCGGGGAGCGCTCGCGGTTTACTCGCCGAGCCGATGGAACGGCGCCGTCTGGTAGATCGTGGCCTGGGCGATCAGCTCCCCGATGGGGACCGTGTCGCCCCCTTCGCGGCACGCGTCGTCCAGCACCACGACCGTGAGCGTGTCCTCGCTCAGGCGGTAGTCGTAGGTGATGGGTCCGCACGGAGGCTCACCCGCGATGACCGTCCCGGCATCCACCACGTCGTAGGGTCCGGACCACTGCACGCTCGGCGTCGAGGCGTCGACGGTCTCGAACTCCGTCCAGGTCCCGCCCCCGATCTGCAAGGTGTAGATGATCGATCGGGCGTCCCCGTATCTGCTCAGCTCATCGTCGACATCGGCCTCGGACATGCCCGCGGCCAGGGCGGTGGCCCTCAGCTGCGCAACGGTGAGCGGCGGTGTCTCGTAGGTGCCTGCTGCGAGCGGGGTCCCGGAGACGGGCACCCAAGGGCCGCCCGTCAAGAGCTGCACCCGAAGGTCGCAGTCGTCGTCGGCGACCGAGAAGTCGAGGCCCGATCCGTCCTGGGTCCACTCGTAGGAACCCGGTCCGGGACAGACCTGGTCCAGGAGGTCGGTCGTGAGCACGCCCCCACGGACGCCGTACGACGCGGCCTGGGTCCGGCTGGTGAGCGCGCCGCCAGCAGGGGCAAGGACGGAGATCGTGTGCTGGTCAACACGGAGCCGCCAATCGCCCGCGAGCTCTCCGGAGCGGTTGGTCTCGTAGGTCCCGGCAGGAGGCGGCGGGTCCTTCGCGACGTCCGGCTCGTCGCCACGGCCGCCCAGCTGCCAGACAACCAGGGCCCCGGCTAGCAGGACCGCCATGGCGGCCGCCACCATCCGTGGCGCCACCGAGCGGACGCCGGAGGGTCGTGAGCGTCGCGCCAGCACCGTACGAAGTGCCGTGTCGGTCGCCGGTTCCACCGAAGCGGCGATCTCGTGCAGGTCGGCGCGTAGCCGGCTATCCAGCGACATCGTCGGCCTCCTCGTCCAGGAGCACGGCCAGCCGCTGGCGCGCCTTGTGCAGGTGGACCCGCGCCGTGGCGGCCGCGCAGCCGAGCGCGTCGGCTATCTCGGCGACTGGCCGGTCCTCGAAGTAGTGCAGGACGACCGCCACCCGCTGGTTGGTGGGCAGCGACCGCACCGCGGCCAGCACCTCACTCCGGGGTACGGGCAGGTCCGGCACGATGTCCGGCCCGGTGGAGCGGCGCTCCAGCAGGGTGCGCATCCGCTCCCGCTTGACGGCACGGACCGCCATCCGGATCGCGACCCGGCGTACCCAGGCGGCCGGCTGGTCGTAGCCCGCGACCGTCGCCCATCGGTCGAGGAGCTGGATGAACGCGTCCTGGGCGATCTCCTCGGCCCTCCCGCGGTCGTGAACGACAAGGAAGACCGTCCGCACCATGCGCGGGTACTCGGCCAGGAAGAACGCCGTGAACTCCACATCGACGTCGCCTCCGCGCGCCAGCAGGCGCACGTCGCTCGGCGGGCCGCCTTCGCCCGCTCCATCGGGGTGCCTTTCGTTGCGCGCCACCAGTGCCTCCACCGACATCACAGACACGGGCGCCACGAGACGTTTACCGGTCCGCGAGTAAACCGTTGGTCCGCGCCAGCACTGTCGGTGGTGTCAGAGTCGTACAGGAGGGTGCTCGATGGGAAGCCGCATCTCGCTCGTGCTCGCAGCCATGCTCGTGCTGGGTGCCGCCGGCTGTTCTGACGACGACAGCACCTCGTCGGGCGAGGAGACCAGATCGTCCGCGTCGGCGAGCCGCCCTGAGCCGGCCTACGAGACGCAGCACTTCATCCCGGCCATGACCGTCGAACCGCCGTCCTGGCTGCCGCCCGAGCCCGCCCTGGACGAGGAGCACCTGCTGACCTGGGTCGGCACCGGCGCCGACGTGGACCGGGCAGTCCGGTTCGTCTCACCCGTCGGCCTCTTCGACCCGGGCCACCGGCCGACGCGGCTCAGCCCGGTGCCCGAGGACTACGTGACCTATCTGCTCGGGCTGTCCCGGTACGGCGCGGACATCTCGGCTCCGACCACGCTCGAGGTCGACGGCCATCCCGCCACGGTCGTCACGGCCTCCACCGAGACCGGGCTCAGTGGTTCCCTCGGGTGCCAGGCGCCGGATCTGTCACCCGACGACTGCTTCGGCCTGCAGGAGTTCGCGCTGCTGCGCATCGCTGTCATGGACGTCGACGGCACCACGCTGCTCGCCTGGGCCCGGACCGTCTCGGGCTCCGATGATGCGGACCACGACTTCGGAGCGTTCGAGGCGATGCTGGGCCAGGTCCACTTCCGCTGAGCCGCCGGTCACTCCGGGATCGGTGGTCCGACGACCTCGAGTCCGTAGCGCGGGCCGACGTCCATCCACTTCGGGATCTCGACCTCCGGGGTCTGGCCGTCGTCACCCGGCAGCCGGCGCTCGGCGGCCGGCAGCCCCACCTCGTCGTAGAGGTGCAGCAGGCCGGAAGGAGTCGTGAGGGCCAGCAGCTTCGAGGGTGAGTCGCCGCGGATGCGGAACGCGTGCGGCACGCCCAGGGGCAGGTGGATGAAGCAGCCTTCGTAGAGCTCGAAGAGCTCTTCCCCGGCCTGGTAGGACAGCCGTCCCTCGAGCACGTAGAACGCCTCCGCCTCCTTGTCGTGCCGGTGCAAAGGAGTGGCGACACCGGGCGGCTGGGTCACGAGCGCGACGCCCAGCCGGCTGCTCTGGTCGGGCTCGAGGAGGTGCTCGAACAGCGACTGCATCGCCCACGTCGCACGTCCGGTGCCGGGCTCGCGCATCACGACCTGGTCGTCCGACATGCTGAGCTCCTCAATTCATCGGAATCGCCTTCGGATGAATAAACTAGGGCGCATGACGGATCCGGTCAAGCGGTCCTACGACGGTTCGCGCCGCCGGGCGGCGGCCGAGCAGCGCCGGCTGGCGATCCTGGCGGCGGCCCATGACCTCTTCGCCGAGGGCGGCTACACCACGACGTCCGTGCAGGCCGTGGCCGACCGGGCAGGCGTGTCCCTCGACACCGTCTACGCCACCGTCGGCCGCAAGCCGCAGCTGCTGCTCGCCGTCCACGACATGGCCCTGGCCGAGGGGCCGGCGCCGGTCCCGGCCGAGCAGCGCGGCTACGTGCGCGCGGTCCAGGAGGCGCCGACCGCCGAGGCGAAGCTCCGCACCTATGCCGCGGCGATGGGGCGGTTGCTGCCGCGCACGGTCCCGATCATGCGAGCCCTCCGCGAGGCCGGCGCGAGCGAGCCCGAGTGCGCCGCCCAGCACGACGCGATCTCCGAGCGCCGGGCCGCGAACATGCGGCTGCTCGTGGCCGATCTCCGTGCCACCGGCGGGCTCCGCGAGGAGCTCACGGACGACGACGCGGCCGATCTGGTCTGGTCGCTGAACAGCCCCGAGTGGTTCGGGCTGGTGACCTCGCGCGGCCGCACCCCGGAGGAGTACGCCGACCTGCTGGCCGACGTGCTGGTCCACACCCTGCTGGCCTAGTGTCCCGCGCGCGGAGTTCGCAATATAGGTCGTGCTCCCAGTGCGTGCATCGCGAGACGGCGGCGCGCCGGCAGACTGGGCGTCTTTCCAGCGTCGCCGACGAAGTGAGGTGCGTGCTGGGGGTGCGAGTTATGCAGCGAACTTCGTGTGCGGGGCACCAGCTGACAGGACACTAGGCCCGGGTTCGTGCCGCCTGGTCCTGGTCCTGGTCCTGGTCCTGGTCGTCGGTTCGTCTGGACGCGACGAGGCTGGTGGCGATGGTGGTGCCCAGAATGCCGAGGATGACCAGCAGGGAGGCCACGGTCGGGATCTCCGGCACCGAGGGGCGGACCAGGTGGGCCCAGTGCAGGATCAGCTTCACGCCGATGAACCCCAGGATCGCCGCCAGCCCGAAGCCGAGGTGCACCAACCTGCTCAGGGCGCCCTCGAGGACGAAGTAGAGCGCCCGCAGCCCGAGCAGCGCGAACGCGTTGGTCGCGAAGACCAGGTAGGGGTCGCCGGTGATGCCGTAGACGGCCGGCACCGAGTCGACCGCGAAGACGACGTCGGTGACCAGCACCGCGGCGGTCACCAGCGCGAGGGGCGTCAGCGCACGGGCACCGCCGAGGCGGGTGAACAGGCGCGGGCCGTCGTAGTCCTCGGCCACCGGCATGACCCGGGGCAGCAGCCGGACCGAGCGCATCGAGGACACGTCCGTCCCGTGGTGGGCGGTGCCGGAGACGGCGTCCTTGAGCAGCTTCACGCCGGTCAGCAGCAGGACCAGGCCGAACCCGAGGAACACCCAGTCGAACGCCGAGAGCGCGGCGGCGCCGAGCGCGATGAAGGCGCCGCGCAGCAGGAGTGCGCCGATGATCCCGTAGAGCAGGACCCGCTGCCTCAGTGCGGGCGGGACGGCGAAGGCCGTGAGCAGCAGCATGAACACGAACAGGTTGTCGACGCTCAGCGACTTCTCGACCAGGTAGCCGGTGTAGTACTCGACTCCGCGCTCGCCGCCGTGCCGCTGCCAGATGACGACGCCGAACGCCAGCGGGAGGGCCACGTAGAACGCCGACCACGCCACCGCCTCCCGCATCGAGACCTCGTGTGGACGGCGGGTGGCGACGAAGTCGACGACGAGCAGGAGCACGACGGCGCCGATCGTCACGGCCCACATGCCGGGGCCGGCGAGGCTGTCGATGGCCAGCGGGGTGGGGGGAGATGCGGGCGATGGATACACGGGAGGCTCCTCGAGTCACGGGTGGCTCGAGGTCTCCCTCACCCGCGACGGGCGGGCGTCCACCGAGACGCGCCGAGCGCGTCGTACTGACCGGCGGAACTTGGCGAGGTACTCCCCTCGCGAGGAATGGTACGGGGGTGGGCCAACGTAGTCTGGGACGGACATGATCACCCCACGACGTTCTCCGTCTCCTCCGCAACGCTCCTCCGTCGGACAACGCCCCTGGGACCCCGAAAAAGCATGACGACGGAATCGCTGCCCGGCTTCGAGCACCTCGCCGCGACCGCTGAGAAGCAGCCTCGGCGCCGCGGACCCAGCCCCGAGGAGCTGCTCGAGGGGCTCAACGAGCCGCAGCGCGCGGCGGTCGTCCACGAGGGCAGCCCGCTGCTGGTCGTGGCCGGTGCAGGCTCAGGCAAGACCCGGGTGCTGACCCGGCGGATCGCCTGGCTGATCGAGCAGCGCAAGGCCCACCCGGGCTCGATCCTGGCCATCACCTTCACCAACAAGGCCGCGGCCGAGATGAAGCAGCGGGTCGAGGAGCTGGTCGGCAAGCGGGCGCGCATCATGTGGGTCTCGACGTTCCACTCCGCCTGCGTCCGGATCCTGCGCAAGGAGATCACGGCGCTGGAGTTCGGCGGGCTCGCCTACAAGTCGACGTTCTCGATCTACGACGCGGCCGACCAGAAGCGGCTGATGACGAGCGTCGCCAAGGAGCTCGACCTCGACCCGAAGCGGTTCCAGCCAGGCTCGCTGCTCCACTGGGTCTCCGACCACAAGAACGAGCTGCGCGACTCCGACGACGCCGCCCGCGACACCAAGAACAAGCTGGAGGAGTCCTACGCCGCGGCCTACGCCCTCTACGAGAAGCGGCTGCGGCAGGCCAACGCGCTCGACTTCGACGACCTGATCATGCTCACGGTCCACCTCTTCCAGCAGTTCCCCGACGTGCGCGAGGTCTACCGCCGCCGGTTCCGGCACGTCCTCGTGGACGAATACCAGGACACCAACCACGCCCAGTACGCGCTCATCGCCGAGCTGTGCGCGGAGAAGTTCGAGGACCCCGACGCGATCGGCTCGGGTGGTGAGCGGGTCGAGCCGGCCGAGCTGATGGTGGTCGGTGACGCCGACCAGTCGATCTACGCCTTCCGGGGCGCCAACATCCGCAACATCATGGACTTCGAGCAGGACTTCCCCAACGCCACCTCGATCCTGCTCGAGCAGAACTACCGCTCCACCCAGACCATCCTCACCGCGGCCAACTCGGTCATCGGCCACAACCGCGGCCGCAAGGAGAAGAAGCTCTGGTCCGACGCCGGCGACGGCGAGCGGATCGTGGGCTACGTCGCGGACGACGGCTACGACGAGGCGCGGTTCGTCTCCGACGAGATCGACAAGCTGGTCGACGGCGGCCACAAGGCGGCCGACGTCGCGGTCTTCTACCGCACCAACGCCCAGTCGCGAGTCTTCGAGGAAGTCTTCATCCGCACCGGCCAGCCCTACCGCGTCGTCGGCGGGGTGCGCTTCTACGAGCGTCGCGAGATCCGCGACGCGCTGGCCTACCTGCGGCTGCTGGTCAACGCCGACGACGTGGTGTCGCTCCAGCGGATCCTCAACGTGCCCAAGCGCGGCATCGGCGACCGTGCGGTCGAGGTGGTCCAGGCGCTCGCCACGCGGGACGGGCTGACCTTCTGGGAGGCGCTGCGGCGTTCGTCGGAGGCTCCCGGCCTGGCCACGCGGTCCCAGGCCAACATCGAGGCCTTCGTCGCGATGATCGAGGAGCTCCAGTCGATGGTCGACGCGGGGGAGCGGCCCGACGTCGTCCTCGAGTCGGTGCTGGAGCGGTCCGGCTACCTCAAGGCGCTGGAGGAGTCCGACGACCCGCAGGACGAGACGCGCCAGGAGAACCTCGGCGAGCTCGTCGCGGTCGCCCGCGAGTTCGCCGACGACCCGGTCGCCGGACCGTCCGCCGACCCCGCCGACGTCGACGCCGGCATCCTCGCGCCCGGGCTGCCCGACTTCCTCGAGCGGGTCTCGCTGGTCGCCGACACCGACCAGCTCCCCGACGACGGCGACGGCGTGGTCACCCTGATGACGCTGCACACCGCCAAGGGGCTCGAGTTCCCCGTCGTCTTCCTCACCGGCCTGGAGGATGGCGTCTTCCCCCACTCGCGCTCGCTCGGCGACCAGCCCGAGCTCGAAGAGGAGCGCCGGCTCGCCTACGTCGGCGCTCACCCGCGCCCGCGAGCGGCTCTACATCTCCCGCGCGGTGGTCCGCTCAGCCTGGGGCGCCCCGTCCCACAACCCCGGCTCGCGGTTCCTCGACGAGCTCCCTGTCGACCTGGTCGACTGGCGCCGCACCGAGGCCGCCCAGACCACCTGGGAGCGGCCCGACCTCTCCACGTCCTACGGCTCGGGCCCGTCCTGGGGCTCGCCCACCGACCGCGGGCGCCGCAACTTCTCCTCCGCCGCAGCCCGTGCCGACGCCGCGTCCAAGGCCAAGCCGGCCCGGGCGATCCCGTCCCTCGAGCCCGGCGACCGGGTGGTGCACGACTCGTTCGGGCTCGGCACGGTGGTCGCCATCGAGGGCGTCGACGACAAGCAGGTCGCCTCGATCGACTTCGGGTCCGAGGGGGTCAAGCGGCTGCTGCTCAGGTATGCGCCGGTGGAGAAGCTGTAGGGCGACTGGTCGGGTGCCCGCCCGCCTACCCGCTCGCCCAACGGCGGGCTTCGCAACGCCGTCGGAGTGCGCGGGCACCCGGGGGCGGGGGTAAGCGCTTACCGCGTGATTCGCATCCGCCAGGCAGATGGAGATCGCGCGCTAGGTGTTTGGCGGGCTTCTGGGGCGCGCAACGATCCTTGAGGGAGGGTGTCGGTCTGCTACGCGCGCAGCCGCCCCACGTCAGCGAACTAGTGTCCCGCGCGCGGAGTTCGCAATATAAGTCGTGCTCCCAGTGCGTGCATCGCGAGACGGCGGCGCGCCGGCAGACTGGGCGTCTTTCCAGCGTCGCCGACGAAGTGAGGTGCGTGCTGGGGGTGCGAGTTATGCAGCGAACTTCGTGTGCGGGGCACTAGTAGCGCGTCGCAGCTAATTCTTGGTCCTGGCGACGCCCGGGCACGCACTTCGCTGCGTTGGCGAAGCTCGACAGACGACCCGGTATGCCGTCGCTCCGCCGTCTTGCGATGCACGCACCCGGGCGCCGACAGACCACAAGCCTTAGCCGCGACCCGCTACTAGGACACTAGAAGAGGCCGTGCTGCTGCATCGCGGTGTAGGGGTCGACCGCGTCGCCGCCGCCGGGGTGCACCTCGACGTGGAGGTGGGAGCCGGTGACGTGGCCGGTCGAGCCGACCAGGCCGATGACCTCGTCGGCGTGGACGGTGTCGCCGACCGAGACCAGGAAGGCGGTCTGGTGGCAGTACCACAGCTCGGTGCCGTCCTCGAGGCCGCACGACGGTCTTGTTGCCGTAGGAGCCGTCGTAGCCGGCGGAGATGACGGTGCCGTCGGCGATCGCGTGGATCTGGTCGCCGGTCTCGCCGTTGAAGTCGAGGCCGGTGTGGTAGCTCGACCACAGGCCGTACTGGCCGAAACGGGCGGTCAGGACGACCGGCTCGAGCGGGTAGATCCACAGGTTCTTGGCCAGCTCCTTGGCCTGCACCTCGGCCTTGGCGGCCAGCTCGGTGAGGGCTCCCGCACGCACCTTGGCGGCGGCATCCGCGGCGGCCTGGAGCTTGACCTGGCCGGCGGCGGCTGGCCTGGGCCTGACGGTCGTTGTCGCGGGTGACCTGCGCCTTGCGGGAGGAGAAGGTGCCGGTGCCGCTGCTGCCGCCGAGGGCGGACGCGGCGTGGGTGCTGCGGGCGCTGCTCGTCGAGCCGGCGGCGGCGGGCTGCGGGTCGTTGACGGTGATGACGCCACCGATCGAGACGGCCAGGGCGGCGATGCCCATGAGCACCGGCGCGGAGGGGAAGCCCTTGAACAGCGGGCCGCGGCCGCCGGCGTGCTTGACCGCGCGGCGCTTGCCACCGGTGGTCGGGGGCTCGGCGCGGAGCATCGGCAGCCGCGTGGTGGGCTCGTGCTCGAACGACGTGGTCTGGTCGACCGGCTCGAGGGAGCTGAGGACCCGCTCGATGGAGCCGGTGTCGAACTCGCGGTCGAGCTCGCGGACGGCGCCTCGCGGACCGGAGCCGGCGCGACGATCTACTCTTCGGGTGATTCTCGGCGAGCAGTGTGTCCTGGCCGAGCGTCGATCTCGGGCACCGCAGCCCTGACGACGTCCGACGTACGCGGACGGGGCCGCGTCGAGCGGGCTGACGTAGTCGACGGGGACGCTCGCCTTGCGGCGTCCTCCTGCCCTGGCCGTCGAAGCGTCCGGGGTCGAGGAGCCTGCCTCTTGGAGTTGAGGCTCAGCTCTGTGACCAGGCACGAGTCAGGGTCCCCCCAGGCCGACGACAGGACATGCGCGCATGACCCTAGCGGATGCCCTGGGGGCCCCGAAATCGGTGTCAATGCATTTTGTGGAGAGAGGGGTCCACTCCATGGTTACCTGCCCGCCATGTCCGCGCAGCCGATCCGCCTTCTCTACTGCGGAGACGTCCAGACCGGCCGACGGGCGCTCCGCGACTCCGGCCACGAGGTGGTGCTGCTCGATCCGGGTGCGTCGCCGAGCAGCTGGCCGCCGTCGCCGCCCAGGAGGACGTCGACCTGGTCGCCGTGGCGGATGCCGAGCTGGGGGCGGAGTCGTCGATGTCCTGGGGGACGACGTCGTCGTGTTCTGGGTCACGTCGGCGTCGGGGCCCTCGTAACCCCACGAGCGCCGGGACTAAGGTGCGCGAAGGGCGTCCCGGACGCCCGTACCTCTGATGTCTTCCGACTCTGCGGAACCATACGACCAGCAAGGACTTCCCTCGTGGACCTGATGGAGTACCAGGCGAAGGAGCTCTTCGCCAAGCACGGAGTCACCACCACCCTCGGCACCGTGGTCACCACGCCGGAGGAGGCGAGGGCCGCCGCCGAGAAGTACGGCTTCTGCGTGGTCAAGGCGCAGGTCAAGGCGGGCGGCCGCGGCAAGGCCGGCGGCGTCAAGCTCGCGAAGACCCCGGACGAGGCGTTCGAGCACGCGTCGAACATCCTCGGGATGGAGATCAAGGGGCTGAGGGTCAACCGGGTGCTGATCACCCCGGCGACCCCGCCGGTGGAGGAGTACTACTTCTCCTTCCTGCTCGACCGGGCCAACCGGCAGTACCTCTGCATCGCCAGCGTCGAGGGCGGCGTCGAGATCGAGGAGGTCGCCAAGACCAACCCCGACGCCGTGAAGCAGATCCCGATCGACCCCGGCGCCGGCGTCGACGAGGAGAAGGCCCGGGAGATCGTCGCCGAGGCGAAGTTCCCCGAGGAGCTCGTCGACCAGGCCGTGACCATGGTGCTGGCGCTCTGGCAGGTCTTCGTCGAGGAGGACGCCACCCTGGTCGAGGTGAACCCGCTGGCCCGCCTCGAGGGCGACAAGCTCGAGGCGCTGGACGGCAAGGTCTCGCTCGACGAGAACGCCGAGTTCCGCCACCCGGACCACGCGGCGTTCGAGATCAAGGACGAGACGGACCCGCTCGAGGCCAAGGCCAAGGCGAAGGGGCTCAACTACGTCAAGCTCGACGGCCAGGTCGGCATCATCGGCAACGGCGCGGGGCTGGTGATGTCGACCCTCGACGTCGTCGCGTACGCCGGCGAGAAGCACGGCGGCGTCAAGCCGGCCAACTTCCTCGACATCGGCGGCGGCGCCAACGCCCAGGTGATGGCCGACGGCCTCGACGTGATCCTCCACGACGAGCAGGTCAAGGCGGTCTTCGTGAACGTCTTCGGCGGCATCACCGCCTGCGACGAGGTCGCCAACGGGATCATGGGTGCCCTGGAGATCCTCGGCGACGAGGCGACCAAGCCGCTCGTCGTCCGCCTCGACGGCAACAACGTCGACGAGGGCCGCCGGATCCTCGCGGACGCCAACCACCCCCTCGTGACCATGGTCGACACCATGGACGGCGCCGCCGACAAGGCCGCCGAGCTCGCGAACGCCTGAGACTGGAGACGCAAACAGCAATGTCGATCTACCTCAACAAGGACTCCAGGATCATCGTCCAGGGCATGACCGGCGGGATGGGCTCCAAGCACACCGCCCTCATGCTCGAGGCGGGCTCCAACATCGTCGGCGGCGTCAACGCCCGCAAGGCCGGCACGACCGTCGAGCTCGGCGGCCAGGAGCTGCCCGTCTTCGGCTCGGTCAAGGAGGCGATGGCCGAGACCGGCGCCGACGTGTCGGTCGTCTTCGTGCCGCCGGCGTTCACCAAGGACGCCTGCATCGAGGCCATCGACGCCGGCATCGGCCTGCTCGTGGTCATCACCGAGGGCGTGCCGGTGCAGGACACCGCCGAGGTGTGGGCCTACCTCGACGGGCTCAGCAACCACGGGGGCACCCGGATGATCGGCCCCAACTGCCCCGGCATCATCACGCCCGGGGAGTCGCTGGCCGGCATCACGCCGCACACGATCGCGGGCAAGGGCCCGATCGGGCTGGTCTCCAAGTCCGGCACCCTGACCTACCAGATGATGTACGAGCTCAAGGACTTCGGCTTCTCGACCGCCATCGGCATCGGCGGCGACCCGATCGTCGGCACCACGCACATCGACGCGCTGGCCGCCTTCGAGGCCGACCCCGACACCAAGGCGATCGTGATGATCGGCGAGATCGGCGGCGACGCCGAGGAGCGCGCGGCGGCCTACATCAAGGACCACGTGACCAAGCCGGTCGTCGGCTACGTCGCCGGCTTCACCGCCCCCGAGGGCAAGACCATGGGCCACGCCGGCGCCATCGTCTCCGGCTCCTCGGGCACCGCGGCCGCCAAGAAGGAGGCCCTCGAGGCGGTCGGCGTGAAGGTCGGCAAGACGCCGTCCGAGACCGCCGAGCTGATGCGGGAGATCCTGCAGGCCCAGGGCTGAGCCTTCGCGCTACAGGTCGAACATCACGTCGACAACCGGCTGGTCCGCCTTCGCTGCTCGGGCGATGGCGGACCGCCGGGTCTCGTCCGAGCCGTTGCCCTCGCCGTACTCGTAGGTGAGCAGCACCGCGGGGCCGACCCGGGTCACGTGGTAGACGGTCAGGCCGGTGTCGAACCCGTCCACGTCGGTGCTCCAGTAGCGGTCCATCCAGCCGAACGACTGCTCGCCCACCTGATAGTCGATCCCGGTGTGCTCGGTCCACCCGAAGTCGGTGCCGTCGTCGCGGGGGCAGCTCGTGATCGCGTCGTCCACGCGGTCGACCGCGACCCTCGCGGCGTCGACGGTCGGGTAGCGGACCAGGGTCCGGCCACGGGACCACTCGGCCTCGCCGCGGAACTCGACGCCGATGGCGTCGGCGCCGGTGCTGGGGTCCCACACCTCTCGGCCACACTCCTTGAACGCCCGCGTCGCCGGCTTGTCGGTCACCCGCACCGGCGACCCGTCATCACCGTTCGTCTCGGCGTAACCCAGATCGAGCGGGAAGGCGGCCAGCTGGCCGACCGCCCCGGTCTCCACCGGTGTCGTCGTCGCGGAGGGCGAGTGGGGAGCCTCGGTCGGCGAGGCCGTGGGTGACGGGACCGGGCTGAAGGTGGCGTCGGCCTCGCGGACCGCTGCGGGCCGCTCGGTGCCACAGCCGACGAGCACGAGGGCGGCGAGGAGCAGGGGGACGAGCCGGCGCATGCCCCTGTGACCTCAGCGACCCGCGAAAGGTTGTCGCTGAGGCTGAGCTGAGCCCGCTCAGCCCGTGCAGGGTTTGACGGCGAAGGCGCAGAGCGCCTCGACCGGCCGGGCGGACCTGCGCCACCAGCCGCGCCGCTCGTCCGTGATCTGCCGGTCACCGCCGACCGAACCGAAGGAGTAGTCGACGTAGATCGCGTTGCCGGTGCGGCCGACGACCGCCAGCGACAGCTCGCTGACCAGCCCGTCATCGTGCTGGACCTGCTCGGTCAACGCGTAGGCCTCGTCGGTCCCGAGGTCGACGGCGTCGACGACCCCGTGGATCTGCGTGGTGCCCCGGCCGATCGGCTTGGTCCCGCAGGTCGCGACGGCGATCCGCATCTGGCTCATCGCCTGCTGCGCAGCCGTGGCGTCCCGGTAGACGACGAGGTAGCGCAGCGCACGGTCCTCCGACTCTCCTTGATAGGTCGCGACGAGGTTGTCGGTGTACCCCTCGAAGGATGTCCCGCAGCCGGCGGGCACCGCCGGGTCGCCGTCGAGCGAGGAGCTCGCCTCGGCGGTCTCGTCGGCGAAGCCGGCGGTGAGCGGGAAGCCGGCCGGGACGGCGGTCAGCCAGCCTGCGGCAGGGACCGTCGGGGTCGGGGTCTGCTGTGTGCTCGGACCGGACGTGGCGAGGTGCGAGTCGCGCCCCGCGCCGCCCCCGTTGCCGGAGAGAGCCAGGACCGGGGTGCCGATCACGACGGCGCCGGCCAGGACGCCTCCGGCGACGAGGGCGCTACGGCGGCGGCGCATCCGGTCGCCTCGGCGGCGGATCTCGGCGGCGGGCAGCAGGTCCATGGCGGGAAGCCCCTCCTTGAAGTGGTCGAGGTCGTGGAGGTCAGGCATGGGTGACTCCTTCCTCTGCCAGCAGGGCGGCCAGAGCGGCGCGGCCCCGACTGAGCCGGGCCTTGACGGTGCCTTCGGGGGCGCCGACCTCGCGGGCGACGGCGTGGACCGGCAGGTCGGCGATGTGGTGCAGGACGAGCACCCGGCGCTGTGCCTCGGGGAGCCGCTTCAGCGCCTCGACGACGGCGACGTGGTTCTCGCTCGGTGGCGACGCGGTCGCGGCGAGGGAGAGTGCTCGGTCGGGGGCTCGGCGGCCGCGCATCGTCCGCCGCCACCGGCTGACGGCGAGACGGTAGGCGACGGTGCGCACCCACGCCTCGGGGTGCTCGGCACGGTCCAGCTTGCGGCGGTGCGACCAGGCGCGGGCGTAGGCCTCCTGGACGCACTCCTGGGCCTCGTCGCGGTCGCCGATCATGGCGTAGACCTGCGCGGTCACCCGCGCTCTCGACGACGTGTAGAAGTCGTCGAACTCGGCCTCGTCCATCTCTCCTCCGGCGGCTCGTGCGTGCCCTGTGTGCGGGCTGTCGGGAGGAGTACGCCGGACCGGCAGCCCCGGTTGCATCGACGCCGGAAGTTTCTCAGCCGGGCGAGGTGAGCTGGCGGAGCCGCTCCTGGGCCCGGTGCACGAGGGTGACGAAGGGATCCGCGCCGATGCTGACGTCCTCGGAAGGCACGAAGGTCAGCTGCGCGACCGCGCCGCCCTCGCGGATGGCGGCCATCAGGTAGCGCACCGAGCGGTTCTCGGACACCTCGACGGTGAGCCGCCACACGTAGAGGTCGCGGCGGCCGCTCTCCTCCCCGGCGAGCTTCTCGACATCGGTGCCGAGGTCGTTGTCGGGGCACTTCGTCAGCTTGTCGCGGATGTCGCCGACGAAGGCCCGTGCCTGCTTGCGCGGCAGCGAGCCGACGGTCTCGGAGAGCCCGAACTCCGGCGGCAGCTGGGTCGCGGCCGGGATGACGAAGGTGCGAGTCAGGGACTTGCCGAAGCCGGGACCGGTGAACTCGGTGTTGTCGCAGCGGGTCGCGGCGACGTTCACCTTGGCTTTGGTCGGCTTGGTGCCCGCCCAGGGCTGCTCGATGGTCGGCACCGGAGGCAGGTCGGCCTCGACCAGGAGCGAGGGGTGCTTGCCCACCGGCACAGGGGACGTCTCCTTGAACGCCGTGTCCGGGGCAACGCAGCTGCCGGCGTCCGGCAGGGTGCACAGCCCGGTGACCGCGGTGGCGAGCAGGCCGACGCTCGACGCGAGGTCGCGTTCCTTGGCCGGGTCGGTGATGCCCGTGACCGTGTTGACGACCGTGGTCGTGAGCCCACCGGTGCGCGCCACGCCGACGACCTGGGTGGTCACCGGCCGGGCCCAGTCGCGAAGCACCAACAGGGTCGCCTCGTCGCCCACACCTCCGACGCGGTAGGTCGTGAGCAGCTGGACCCGCGGGCTCGCGCAGGCGGCGTACCAGTCGAGGGTGGTCTTGTAGGTCCGCTCGGCGGCGCCCTCGTCGGCCGAGGCCTCGGCCGACTGCCCGGCGGTCAGTGCGCCGATCTTGGGCGCCGTACCGCTGAAGGTCCGCACCAGCGCACCGATGCCGCGCATGTCGGCGTAGCGACCGCTCTGGCAGGTGAAGACCAGACCGTCGCCGTCGGTGTTGGTGCTCGTCGCCCCCTCGGTCCAGGTGCCGGGGATCGCCGCGGACACCTGCTGGACGGCGAGCAGCGACTCCGGGCTCAGCGGGTCGGGCGGTGGCGGTGGCCGCTTCTCCTTCTCCGGGCCGGAGCTGCTGGTGCCGTCGAGGATGCCCTTGGAGGCCAGCGCCGGCCGGGCTCCGGTCGCGTCGGTCACCAGCGAGCCCGACACCAGGACCGCCGCGACCGCGGTCGCGACACCGACGGCGGTGTGCGCCCGGCGGCGGGCCGAGCCGGCCCGCATGATGATCGAGGGCCGCGGCCAGCGGACCGACTCCAGCGCGGGCCCGAGCCGTTCGACCACCTCCCGGATCGCCGTGGACGGCACCTCGCGGTGCACAGCGAAGTGCGCGCTCGCGGTCTGCAGCTCGCGCTCGGCGGTGGCGCGGGTGATGCCGACCTCGCGCGCCATGCGGTCGATCGGGAGGGCGGTGAGATGGGTGAGCAGGAGCACCTTGCGCTGGTGGGCGGACAGTCTTCCGAGCGCGTCGAGCGTGGCGCGGGTGTCCTCGTCGAGGTCCTTCTGACGCGCCCACCAGCGGGCGCTGCTGCGGCGCTGGGCCCGGGTCCAGGCAAGGGGGCGCACGTAGTCCTCGGGCTGCTCGAGCCGCGACACCTTGCGCCAGTGGTGCCAGGCCACGACCAGGGCGTCCCGCACGGCGCGCTGCGCGGCGACGAGGTCACCGGTGAGCGCATAGCTCTGGAGGAGGAGTCGGCCCCGGACGTCCTTGTAGAAGGCTTCGAAACCTTCCGGACTCCGCGGGTGCGAGCGGGGAAGCGGGCGGGCCATGGCCTTCCCACGGTAGCGACCGCGCCCTGACCGCGCCGATTCGTGGTCGTCGGCGTGGCAACGCCGTACGGCGTCCCGGCGCGCCGAAGATGGAAGCGATGAGCACCCCACCGAGTTCTGCGGCTCCCCCGCTGCACTCCTCCACCACACAACTCCGCGGGGACCCCGCAAGAGCATGACCGCGCTGATGCCCGACCGCACCCGCCCGTCGGCGGGGGAGCTGCGACGCGACCTGCGCCACCGGCGCCCCCTGGTGCTGCTCGCCGTCGTCGCCGGTGCCGCCGCGGCGGCCGGCACGCTCGTGGTCTGCCTGGCGCTGGGTGTCGCCGGCTGGTTCCTCACCGACGCGGGCGCCCACGGCACCCCGCGCGACGGGCTCTGGGTGGGCGCCCTGGCCTGGCTGATGGCCCACGGCTCCGGCGTGCACGTCGCCGGTGCGCTGGTGTCGGTGATGCCGCTGGGCATCACCGTGGCCTGCGGCTGGGTGACCTGGCGGATCGGCCACCGGCTCGGCGACTCGATCTCGGGCCATGGCCCGGACGCCGAGCGCATCGCCGACGGCGAACGCGACTGGACCGTCCCGGCGGCCGCGCTCCTCTACGCCGGCGGTTACGTCGCGGTGGCGGCCGCCACCGTCGCACTGGCCTCGACGGCGGCGACGGCGCCCGACGGCTCGCGGGTGGTGCTGTGGTCCTTCCTGCTCTGCGGGATCCTCGGGGCACCAGCGATCGCGATCGGCTCCGGTCGCGCGGCGATCTGGACCGCGACCCTGCCGGCGTCCGTGGTCGCCGTCGCGGCCTCGTGTCGCCAGGTGCTCAGGCTGTGGCTCGTCGTGTCGCTGGTGGGCTTCCTGGTCGCGCTCGTCATCGACTTCGACACCGCACTCAACGTCGGCTCGCAGCTGCACACCGACACCGGCGCCACCGTGCAGCTCGCCGTCGTCTCGCTGCTGGTGGTCCCCAACGCCGCTGTCTTCTCCGGCTCCTACCTGCTCGGCCCCGGCTTCACGGTCGGCGCCCACACGATCGTGTCCCCGTCCGTCGTCACCATCGGCGCGCTGCCGATGTTCCCGCTGCTGGCCGCGCTGCCCGACACCGGGCCGACCCCCGGCTGGACGTCCGCACTCTTCGGGGCGCCACCCCTCGTGGCGGCACTCGGTGCGATGCGGGCGCAGCGCCACCACCCGACGTACCGCTGGGAGGAGGGCGCCCTGCACGGCTGCGGCGGCGGCATGCTCGCCGGCTTCCTGTTCGGCATCCTCGCCCTGCTGGCCGGCGGATCGGTCGGGCCGGGCCGGATGACCGACGTCGGCCCGCTCGCCGGCGCCGTGCTGGTGCACGCCGTCACGACGTTCGGCGTCGGCGGCCTCCTCGGCGGCCTGGTCGCCACCTTCTGGCAGCGCCGGCGCCTCGAGCCGCTTCCCGAGCCCGCTGGTTCCCCGTCGAGTGACCCCATGTGGCTGCCGGACCAGGCTGACACCAGCCACATGGGGTCACTCGATGGCAACGACGCCGACCCCGAGGCCACGCAGGCCATCCAGGTCGACCCGGCCCGGGTCAGCGACGAGGCCCGGGAGTCCTAGACTCACCACCCGTGCCGCTCCCCTCGTCCGAGGACTCTCCCGCGCGCGTCGTCGTGCTCGTCTCGGGCTCCGGCACGCTGCTCCAGGCGCTGCTCGACGCGGCCGCCGACCCGGCGTACGGCGCGACCGTGGTGGCGGTCGGCGCGGACCGCGAGGGGACCGGGGGGCTGGAGCGCGCCGAGCGGGCCGGCGTGCCGACGTTCGTGCGGAGCGTCAAGGAGTACGCCGACCGTCCGGCCTGGGACGCCGAGATCACCGACGTCGTGGCCGGCCACCGGCCCGACATCGTGGTGCTGGCCGGCTTCATGAAGCTGATGGGCGCGTCCTACCTGTCCCGCCTCGGTGCTCGCACGGTGAACACGCACCCGGCGCTGTCGCCGTCGTTCCCCGGCATGCACGGGCCGGCGGACGCGCTCGACTACGGCGTCAGGGTCACCGGCTGCACGCTGTTCGTCATCGACGACGGCGTCGACACCGGGCCGATCGTCGAGCAGGTGGCGGTGCGTGTCGAGGACGACGACACCGTCGAGACCTTGCACGAGCGGATCAAGGACGCGGAGCGCCAGATGCTCGTGGCGTCGGTGGGGCGGATGGCGCGGGAGGGGTTCCGGATCGACGGGCGCCGCGTCGTGATCGGGGGTTGAGCGGTCCCATGCCTTTCCGGGGTCCCCGCGGCGTTGTTCGCGGAGGAGCGCAGCGGGGGAGTGGAGAACGTCGTGGGGTGGTTACGCTGAGGGCACACGACTGGCGCAGGTGGGGTGACCACCAGGGAGTGAAGTCGAGCGCATCGAACGCCTGGGTGCCCTCAATCCTTTCGAGTTGAGGAGCAGTTGTGTCTGATCAGGTCCCGATCAAGCGAGCGCTGGTGTCGGTCTACGACAAGGCCGGTCTGGAAGAGCTTGTCCGAGGGCTGCACGAGGCAGGCGTCGCGCTGGTGTCGACCGGCGGCTCGGCCGCGCTGATCGAGGGGCTCGGCGTCCCGGTCACCAAGGTCGAGGAGCTCACCGGCTTCCCCGAGTGCCTCGACGGCCGGGTCAAGACCCTGCACCCGAAGGTGCACGCCGGGATCCTCGCCGACCGCCGGCTGGACTCCCACGTCCAGCAGCTCGCGGAGCTCGGCGTCGAGCCGTTCGACCTCGTGGTCTCCAACCTCTACCCGTTCCGGCAGACCGTGCTGTCGGGCGCGAGCCCCGACGAGTGCGTCGAGCAGATCGACATCGGCGGACCGTCGATGGTCCGCGCGGCTGCCAAGAACCACCCGTCGGTCGCCATCGTGACCAGCCCCGAGCGCTACGCCGACGTGCTCGCGGCCGTCGCCGCCGGCGGCTTCACGCTTGCCGAGCGGCAGCGGCTGGCGGCCGAGGCGTTCCAGCACACCGCGACCTACGACGTCGCCGTGGCGAGCTGGATGAGCAACGTGCTCACCGACACCTCTGTCGTCGATGGGGTCAGCACCGGCTTCCCGGCCTGGACCGGCGCGACCTGGGACAAGGCCGCTCAGCTGCGCTACGGCGAGAACCCTCATCAGGCGGGCGCCCTCTACCGCGCTCAGTCATCTCTGGCAGCGGCGGGCTGGCCTCCGCGGAGCAGCTGCACGGCAAGGAGATGTCCTACAACAACTACGTCGACACCGACGCGGCCCGGCGGGCGGCCTACGACTTCGCCGACCCGGCGGTGGCGATCATCAAGCACGCCAACCCCTGCGGCATCGCGGTCGGCGCCGACGTGGCCGACGCCTACGTCAAGGCCAACGCCTGCGACGAGACCTCGGCGTTCGGCGGCGTCATCGCCACCAACCGCCCGGTCTCGGTGGCCATGGCCGAGGCGATGCGCGAGACGTTCACCGAGGCGATCGTCGCGCCGGCCTACGACGACGGAGCGGTCGAGGTGCTGCAGGCCCTGCCCCGGGGCGGCAAGAACATCCGCGTCCTGGTCTGTCCGCCCGACCAGCACCCCGATCCCGTGGAGTTCCGCGGGATCAGCGGGGGAGTGCTGATGCAGCTGGTCGACCATGTCGACGCGGAGGGCGACGACCCCGCGGCCTGGACCCTGGCGACCGGCGACGCGGCCCCGGACGACGTCCTCGCCGACCTCGCCTTCGCGTGGAAGGCCTGCCGGGCGGTGAAGTCCAACGCGATCCTCCTGGCCACGGGTGGTGCCTCGGTCGGCATCGGCATGGGCCAGGTCAACCGGGTCGACTCCTGCCGGCTCGCCATCTCGCGTGCCGGCGACCGGGCCAGCGGGTTCGGTGGCGGCGTCGGACGCGTTCTTCCCCTTCGAGGACGGTCCCCAGCTCCTCATCGGCGCCGGCGTCCGTGCCATCGTGCAGCCCGGGGGCTCGATGCGCGACGAGCTCACGGTCGAGGCGGCCAAGGCTGCCGGCGTCACCATGTACTTCACAGGCACCCGCCATTTCTTCCACTGAGGAGCGACGTTGACGGCACAGAGGCTCGACGGCACCGCCACGCTGAAGGCGATCAAGGCCGAGCTGGCCGAGCGGGTGGCCGCGCTCAAGGAGCGGGGGATCACGCCCGGGCTCGGGACGGTGCTGGTCGGCGACGACCCCGGCTCGCACTGGTACGTCGGCGCCAAGCACAAGGACTGCGCCGAGATCGGCATCGAGTCGATCCGCCGCGACCTGCCCGCCACCGCGACCCAGGCCGAGGTCGAGGCGGTGATCGACGAGCTGAACGCCGACCCGTCGTGCACCGGCTTCCTGGTGCAGCAGCCGACCGGGCTGGACGAGTTCGCCCTGCTCTCCCGCGTCGACGCCGACAAGGACGTCGACGGCCTCCACCCGGTCAACCTCGGCAAGCTCGTGCTGGGTGAGCCGGGCTCCCTGCCCTGCACGCCGATCGGCTGCATCGAGCTGCTGCGCCGCCACGGCGTCCAGCTCGAAGGGGCGGAGGTGACCGTGCTCGGCCGCGGCCTCACCGTGGGCCGCCCGCTGGGGCTGCTGCTGACCCGCAAGTCCGAGAACGCCACCGTCACCCTCTGTCACACCCGCACCCGCGACCTGGCCGCGCACACCCGCAACGCCGACATCGTCGTGGCCGCCGCCGGCGTGCCGGGCATCATCACCGCCGACATGGTCAAGCCCGGCGCGGCCGTGCTCGACGTCGGCGTCTCCCGGGTCGACGGCAAGATCGCCGGTGACGTGGCCGACGACGTCTGGGACGTCGCGGGCTGGGTCTCGCCCAACCCCGGCGGTGTCGGCCCGATGACCCGGGCGATGCTGCTGAGCAACATCGTGCTCATGGCGGAGCGCGCGGCAGAGTGACGTCCGTGACCCACCAACCGCCCGAGTCGCCCGTCCCGGACGACTCGGACGAGCCCTCCGGGTCCGGCGAGCCCGTCGACGAGCCCGTCCCGTCTCCGGAGGAGATCGCCGAGGAGCTGGACGCCGCCGCGGAGGAGCACGCGACGCTCGAGGAGGAACGGCGCTACCCGTCGACGATCGGCGGCGCGTTCTACCTGCTGGTGCTGGTGACCGGCGCGATCGGCATCGCGATCGTCTGGACCGGCGACTGGCGGCTCGGCACCCGGTGCCTGGCCGGCGGGCTCTGCTTCGCCGCGCTGCTGCGGCTGGTGCTTCCGACGCGCGACGCGGGCATGCTCGCGGTGCGCAACCGGTTCTTCGACGCGATCCTGCTCGGCGGGGTCGGCGCCGCGATCCTGTTCCTCTCGACGACGATCCCCAACCAGCCGGGCTGATTGTCTACCCCGGCGAGCTTCGGCCCCAGTCCGCGACGACGGCTCGCTGCGCTCGCAGGCGCCTGGCTCGCTGCGCTCGCTTCGGCGCAGTCGTCACGGCCATGAGGCCGATCGCCGGGCGCGCGGGCTTCGCCTGCGACAAACCGGGTCGCTTCGCTCCCTCCGCTCTCATTGCGTCCAGCGGGCGGACGCAATCACGAGAGCCGGCTAGATCAGCCCGAGCTCCTTGACCGCGTCGCGCTCCTCGGCGAGCTCGGCGACCGACGCGTCGATGCGCCCGCGCGAGAAGTCGTCGATGTCGAGCCCCTGGACGATCTCCCACTCGCCGTCCTTGCAGGTGACCGGGAACGACGAGACGAGCCCCTCGGGGACGCCGTAGGAGCCGTCGGAGACGACGGCCATCGACACCCAGTCGCCTTCGGCGGAGCCGAAGAGCCAGTCGTGGGCTGCGTCGATCGTGGCGGACGCGGCGGAGGCCGCCGAGGACGAGCCCCGGGCCTCGATGATGGCGGCGCCGCGCTTGGCGACGGTCGGGATGAAGGTGTTCTCGACCCAGTCCTGGTCGCCGACGACCTCGGCGGCGTTGCGGCCGCCGACCTCGGCGTGGAAGAGGTCGGGGTACTGGGTCGCCGAGTGGTTGCCCCAGATCGTCATCTGCTTGATGTCGGTGACAGGCGCGCCGGTCTTGGCGGCGACCTGGGAGATGGCGCGGTTGTGGTCGAGGCGGGTCAGCGCGGAGAACCGGTCCATCGGGATGTCGGGGGCGTTGGAGCGCGCGATGAGCGCGTTGGTGTTGGCCGGGTTGCCGGTCACGCCGATGCGCACGTCGTCGGCGGCCACCTTGTTGAGGGCCTGGCCCTGGGCGGTGAAGATCGCGCCGTTGGCCGAGAGCAGGTCGCTGCGCTCCATGCCCGGGCCGCGCGGCCGCGCGCCGACCAGGAGGGCGAGGTTGACGCCGTCGAAGATCTTCTCGGCGTCGGCGCCGATCTCGATGCCGGCCAGGTGCGGGAACGCGCAGTCGTCGAGCTCCATGACCACGCCCTCGAGCGTCTTCAGCGCGGGCTCGATCTCCAGCAGCCGCAGCTCGATCGGGCGGTCTCCGGCCAGCGACCCGCTCGCGAGGCGGAAGAGCAGGCTGTAGCCGATCTGGCCGGCGGCACCGGTGACGGCGACCTTGAGGGGCGAAGAGCTCACGGACGACTCCTACGTGCGATTGACTGGCCCGGCCGACGCTAGCAGCGGAGCCGTGCGCGACGATGTGCGGGTGGCGAGGGGACGGGCGCGGTACGTCGCGCTCGCGATCACGGTCGTGCTGGTCGCCAGCGGGTGCGGCGCCGCGTCCCCCGACAGCCCGCCCTCGGGGGTCGACGAGCTGACCGTCCCGACGCCGTCGCCGGACCCAGACGACTTCGTGCGCGACATCGACAACCCGTGGCTGCCGCTGGTGCGCGGCCGGACCTGGACCTACCGTGCTCAGGGACTCGCCCACCGGCGAGCTGGTCATCACCGTCGAGGACACGACGTACGAGGTCGCTGGCGTCGCGACCACCCCGGTCAGCCGCACCGAGCCGAGCGGGGACCAGGTGGTCGACTACTACGCCCAGGACCGGCGCGGCAACGTCTGGTGGTTCGGCCGGGAGGGCGTCTGGCTGGCCGGAAAGGACGGCGCCGAGGCCGGGCTGGCCATGCCTGCGACGCCCCGGCTCGGCGATGGCTGGCGCGCGGCCTACGACGAGGACGTGGTGGACGTGCGGATGACCGTCGAGACCCGTGACCAGGTGGTCAGCACCCCCGCCGGCACGTTCCGGCAGGTGCTCGGCCTCGACGTCACCAACCCGCTCGAGCCCGGCACCGCGCGGCGGGTGTTCTACGCGCGCGGCGTCGGGCTGGTCGAGGAGCTGTCCGTCGACGGCCCCGTCTACCTCGCCGAGCTCGAGCGCCTGCCCAGCTGAGCTGCTCCGACCCGCCTACTCCGGCGGGCGCATCTGGGTGGTCTCGGTGCCCGGGTCCGGCTGCGCCGGAGGGGCCGGGTGCGCCGTCGCGGGCGGGGTCGGGTCGGGCTGGACGGGAGCCTGCTCGACCGGGGTCGGGCCGGTGTGGGTGCCGGGGTGGGTGCCGGGGTGTGCTGCACAGGTGCGGCCTGGGCAGGTGCGGCCGGCTGCTGCCACTGCTCCAGCGGCTTCCACTCCTGTGCGGCGTGGTCCCACTGCCAGCCGTCCTGGATGATCGGCTCCTGCTCCCACGCGGCCTGCTCCTGCGCGGTCTGCTGGTTCCACTCCTGCTGGAACTGGTCGGGCGCGCCGTAGCCGGGCACCGCGGCCGGCGAGGGCCGGGCGAAGGTCAGCCCGGACCCGGGCACCGGGTCGGTGCCGTGGCCGAAGATCAGCGGGTAGAGGAGCCCGCCGAGGGCGCCGCCGACGAGCGGGGCCAGGATGAACAGCCAGAGCTGGATGATCGCGTCGCCGCCGGCGAAGAGGCCGGGGCCGATGGAGCGGGCCGGGTTGACCGAGGTGCCGGTCGCCGGGATCGCCACGAAGTGGATCGCGGTCAGGGTGAGGCCGATGGCCAGCGGGTGCGAGCGCCGGGTGCTCGAAGCGGGCGTCGGTCACGGCGAGGATGACCAGGATGAAGAGCAGGGTGAGGATCAGCTCAAGCAGGAACGCCGCCCACCACGCGTAGCCGCTGCCCTCGTCGCCGAAGAAGTTCTGGCCCATGTTGCCGCTCGGACGTCGAACCCGTCGAAGCCCTGCAGGAGGATGAACAGCGCCAGGCCGGCAACGATCGCCCCGCCCAGCTGGGAGCCGACGTAGATCGGCACCTGCTTCCACGACATCCGACCGCCCAGTCGCGGCGCCGACAGACACGGCCGGGTTGAAGTGCGCCGCCGGAGATCCGGCCCACGGCGTAGGCCATCAGCATCACGGCGAGGCCGAAGGTGAAGCCCGACGGCGACGTAGTCAGCACCGCCGCCGGCGTTGTTGGCGAACACGACGGAGCCACAGCCGAAGAAGACGAGGACGAACGTCCCGAGGGCTTCGGCGGAGACCTTCTGGACCGTGGTGGAGGTGTCGGCCATGGCGGCAGCCTAAGGCACGAACCCCCGCCTTTGCGCCCCCCACTTCGCGTGCGAGGCTGGCCGGGTGCCGACGTCCCGGCGACGTCAGGTATCTTGACGTCAAGACATATCGTTGAATGTCACAGCCGCCGCACCAGGAGTGATCGCAACCCATGGCCAGGATCATCTACACCCACACCGACGAGGCGCCGCTGCTCGCGACGTACTCCTTCCTGCCGATCATCGAGGCGTACGCCGCCAAGGCGGGCGTCGAGGTCGAGACCCGCGACATCTCGCTGGCGGGGCGGATCATCGCCCAGTTCGCCGGACCGGTTGAGCGAGGACCAGCGCCAGGCCGATGACCTGGCCGAGCTCGGTGAGCTGGCCACGAAGCCGGAAGCCAACATCATCAAGCTGCCCAACGTCTCGGCGTCGGTCCCCCAGCTCAAGGCGGCGGTCAAGGAGCTGCAGGAGCAGGGCTACGACCTGCCCGACTACCCGGAGAACCCGAAGAGCGACGAGGACAACGAGATCCGCGCGCGCTACGGCAAGGTCATGGGCTCCGCGGTCAACCCCGTCCTGCGCGAGGGCAACTCCGACCGCCGCGCGCCCGCGTCGGTGAAGGCCTACGCCAGGGCCCACCCGCACCGCATGGGCGCGTGGTCGCCGGCCTCCAAGACCAACGTGGCGACGATGGGCAAGGACGACTTCCGCGCCAACGAGCAGTCGGTGGTCCTCGAGGCGGACGACACGCTGCGCATCGAGCACGTCGCCGCCGACGGCAGCGTCACCGTCCTCAAGCCGGAGATGAAGGTGCTGACCGGCGAGGTCGTCGACGGCACCTTCATGAACGTCGCGGCGCTGCGCCGCTTCCTCGCCGAGCAGATCGCCCGCGCCAAGGCCGAGGACGTGCTGTTCTCGGTCCACCTCAAGGCCACGATGATGAAGGTCTCCGACCCGATCATCTTCGGCCATGTCGTGCAGGCGTTCTTCCCGACGCTCTTCGAGCAGTACGGCGAGGCGCTCAGGTCCGCGGGCATCTCGCCCAACGACGGCCTGGGCGCACTGCTCTCCGCGGTCACGGCACTGCCGGAGGGCGACGCCATCAAGGCGTCGGTCCAGCAGGGGCTCGACGACGGGCCCGACCTGGCCATGGTCGACTCCGACAAGGGGATCACCAACCTGCACGTCCCCTCCGACGTGATCGTCGACGCCTCGATGCCGGCGATGATCCGCAGCTCGGGCCACATGTGGGGTCCGGACGGCGAGGAGCACGACACGCTCGCGGTGATCCCCGACTCGTCGTACGCCGGCGTCTACCAGACCGTGCTCGACGACTGCCGCGCCCACGGCGCCTTCGACCCGGCCACCATGGGCTCGGTGCCCAACGTCGGCCTGATGGCCAAGGCGGCCGAGGAGTACGGCTCGCACGACAAGACCTTCGAGGTCCCCGCGGCCGGCGTCGTGCGTGTCGTCAACGGCGCCGGCGACACCCTCATCGAGCACACCGTGGAGCCCGGCGACATCTGGCGCGCCTGCCAGACCAAGGACGAGCCGATCCGCGACTGGGTCAAGCTCGCGGTGACCCGCGCCCGGGCGACCGGCGCCCCCGCGGTGTTCTGGCTCGACGAGGGCCGCGCCCACGACGCGATCCTGATCGCCAAGGTCAACGAGTACCTCGCGCGACCACGACACCGACGGGCTGACCATCGAGATCATGGCGCCGGCCGACGCCACGGCGTACTCGCTGGAGCGGATCCGCAAGGGCGAGGACACCATCTCGGTGACCGGCAACGTGCTGCGCGACTACAACACCGACCTCTTCCCGATCCTCGAGCTCGGCACCTCCGCCAAGATGCTCTCGATCGTCCCGCTGATGAACGGCGGCGGCCTGTTCGAGACCGGCGCCGGCGGCTCGGCGCCCAAGCACGTGCAGCAGCTGGTCAAGGAGAACTACCTGCGCTGGGACAGCCTCGGCGAGTTCTTCGCGCTGGCCGCGTCGCTCGAGCACCTCGCCGGCTACGCCGACAACCGCGGGCGCCCAGGTGCTGGCCGACACCCTCGACAAGGCCACGGGCACCTGGCTCGAGAACGACAAGTCGCCCACCCGCAAGGTCGGTGGCATCGACAACCGCGGCTCGCACTTCTACCTGGCCCTCTACTGGGCCCAGGAGATCGCGGCCCAGACCGAGGACAGCGACCTCGCCGCCGTGTTCAAGCCGTTCGCCGAGGAGCTGGCCGACAAGGAGCAGCAGATCGTCGACGAGCTGCTCGCGGTGCAGGGCAGCCCGGCCGACATCGGCGGCTACTACCGGCCCGATGACGAGAAGGCCTCGGCCGTGATGCGCCCGTCCACGACGTTCAACGAGGCCCTGGCGGCCCTGTGAATGAAGGGTGAGCACGAGTGAGCGACACCGAGGCTCCGGCAACCCCGCGGCCGCCCGACATCGGCCGGCGGACGCTGACGCCGTTCGGCTACGCCGTCTGCGTCGCGGTGCCGATCCTGATCGCCGCGCTCGGCTTCACCTACCTGCACTTCCACTACGACAAGGAGCAGCTGGTCGACGGGACCCGGCTGCCCATCCTGACCTCGGACTGGAAGCCCGGCGACGACGCCGATCGGCGCGCTGGCGACCGGCCAGCTGGTCCTCGGCGACGACGGCTGCCTGCGGCTCGAGGCGGCCGACGGCACCCAGGTCGACCTGGTCTGGCCGGCCGACTACGTGGCGACCGTGCAGCACGTCGGGCGCGGCCGACCAGCTCAAGGTCTACGACCCCGACCGCGACATCGTGGCGCGCAGCAGCCAGGGCCTCGAGCTCGGCGGCGGCTTCATCGGCGACCTCGTCGGCGTACGCCGGCAGCGCCTGTGCCCCGACCTCGGGCGAGGTCTTCCTGGTGCAGTCGGAGCCCAGGATCGTCGACGCGTCCGTGCCTGACGTCCGGCACTGTTGCTCGGCACGGGGGCGTGCTCCAGATCGAGACCGCAACGCGCTCCCGGAGCGGCTTCGAGGAATAGGAACTGGGCGCGGTCGGCGACGACGATGGTCGCGATGACGGCCGATCTCGAGACTCCCAGCGCGACCCGGGCCGGGCACTTCCGGCTCGCGGTGCTGGCCCTCGCCGATGGGCGGCTTCGCGATCGGGACCACCGAGTTCGTGACGATGGGCGTGCTGCCCCAGGTCGCCGACGGCGTGGACGTCTCGATCCCGGTCGCCGGCCGGATCATCTCGTCCTACGCGCTCGGGCGTGGTCGTCGGCGCTCCCGTGCTGGCCTTCTTCGGCGCCAAGCTGCCGCGCCGCCAGCTGCTGCTCGGGCTGATGGTCGCCTACGGGCTGTTCAACGCGCTGAGCGCGCTGGCGCCGAACTACCCGACGCTGATGGTCGCGCGCTTCCTCGACGGGCTGCCGCACGGCGGCTACTTCGGCGTCGCCTCGCTGGTGGCCGCGAGCATGGTCGCGCCCGAGCGGCGCGGTCGCGCGATGGCGCTCGTGCTGATGGGGCTCCCGGTCGCCAACGTCGCTCGGCGTGCCGGCCGCGACCTGGATCGGCCAGACCCTGGGCTGGCGGGCGTCGTACTGGCTCGTCGCTGCGCTCTCCGCGCTCACCGATCACGCATGGTGCTGGCGTTCGTGCCCGACTGCCCGGGCAACCCCGAGGCGACCGGCCGCCGGGAGCTGCAGGCGCTGCGCAAGCCGCAGGTGTGGTTCGCGATCGTCGCCGGGGCCATCGGCTTCGGGGGCATGTTCGCGATGTACTCCTACGTCGCCCCGATGGCCACGCGCGTCGGCGGCCTTCCCGACAGTGCCGTGCCGGTCTTCCTGCTCACGCTCGGCGTCGGCATGGTCTTCGGCAACTGGGTGGCCGGGCACGCCGTGGACTGGTCGCTCAAGAAGTCGCTGCTCCTCGCACCGGTGGCGCTCGCGCTCACCCTGGTCGGGTCGTGGCTGCTGTTGCCGCTCGGCTACGCGAGCCTGCCGGCGTTCTTCCTGATCGCCACGACGGGCTCGGTGCTGGCGCTCGGCATGATGATGCGGCTGATCGACGCCGCCGAGCACGCCGAGACGCTCGGCGCTGCCCTCAGCCACGGCTCGCTCAACATCGGCAACGCCCTCGGCGCCTGGCTCGGCGGCATCACGATCGCGGCGGGCTACGGCTACCGGTCGCCGCTCGTCGTGGGCGTCGGGCTGTCGCTCGCCGGGTTCGTCGTGCTCGCCGTCGCGTTCTCGATGGACCGGGAGCCCGCAGACCACTCCGCGGCCGTCACGTCGTAGAGGGCCATGTCGACCCAGCCGTCGCGGACGTTGGCGCCGAGCCGCTCCACGCCGTACTGGCGGAAGTCGACGGACTCCGCGACCTGACGCGAAGAGGTGTTGTCGACGGCCACGCAGGCCTTGACCCGCTGGACACCCAGCGCCTCGAAGACGTGTCCGACCAGCAGCCGCACGGCGCGCGTCGCGAGGCCGCGGCCACGGGCGTCCGGGTGCAGCCACCAGCCGACCTCGCACTCGACGTCCGCCGTCCAGTTGAACCACAGGACCGTGCCGAGGATCCGGTCGTCCTCCGGGTCCGCAACCGCCCAGGTGACGCACTGGCCGGTCGCCGCGAGCTCGCGACGTCTCTCGACGTAGGTCGTGGCGTCGTCCATCGTGTACGGCGCCGGCTTGTGGCCGAGCCAGTGCGCGGTCGTCGGCTCGGCCGTGCCCTCCTGGATGCGGGGAGCGTCGCTCGCCCGCACCGGTCGCAGCCGGAACCCGTCGCCCTCGAGCACCGGCACGTCGAGCCAGGTCGACCGTGGCTCGCGGGGGTCGTCCTCCAGCAGGGTGCCGATCCAGGCGTCGCGGCGCTCGCCGCGCTGGGGCAGGTAGCGGCGCAGCGTCCCATCGACGTTGAAGCCGAGCCGCCAGGCCACCCTGCGGCTCGGCCAGTTGCCGGTGAACGCCTGCCAGACGATCGACTCCAGGCCGAGCTCGCCGAACCCCCAGTCCACCAGCAGCCGAAGCGCCCGCAGGACCGCGCCCGTCCCGCGCACGTCGGGGTGCGACCCGTAGGCGATCTCGGCCCGGCCCGGTCCCTCGTCGCGCAGCGAGACGGTGCCGGCGTACCTACCCTCGAGCTCCACGGCGAAGGCCCACTCAGTGCCTTCGGTCCACCCGGCCGGCAGCACGCGCAGGGCGTACTCCTCGGCGTCCGACTCGGCGTACGGCACCGGCACCGTCGTCCATGCGATCGACAACGGGTCGCGGCACTGCTCGACCATGCGCGGCAGGTCGTCGGCCCGGTGCGCCCGCAGCGTCACGACGCCGTCGGTCAGGGTCGGGGGAGTGGTGGGAGCGGGCACGTGGGCAGGGTGGTTGATGCGGAGCCTTCACGCAAACGCAATTCGGTTGACCCCCGCACCTGCACGACGGGCGAACATGGCCACCATGTCCTTGCCCACGCCGACGTTGGTCACCGAGCGCCTGCGGCTGCGTCCCTTCACCAGCGCCGACGCCGATGCCCTCTGGGCGCTGCACAGCGACGCGCACGTGCTGCGCTACTGGGACTCACCGCCCTGGAGCGAACCCGCACGCGCCGAGCGGTTCCTCGCCGCCTGCGCGCAGCTGGCGGAGGACGGCAGTGGTGCCCGGCTGGCAGTTGAGCTCGTCTCCGACGGCGACGTTCCTCGGTTGGTGCGGCCTGACGCGATGGAATCCCGACTACCGCAGTGCGGCGCTGGGCTACGTCCTCGGTGAGGCGGCGTGGGGTCGGGGCTACGCGACGGAGGGCGCGCGAGCCTTGCTGCGCTGGGCGTTCGACACGCTCGACCTCAACCGGGTCCAGTCCGAGACCGACACCCGCAACCTCGCCTCGGCACGCGTGCTGGAGAAGCTCGGGTTCGTGCGTGAGGGGACGCTGCGTGAGGACTGCGTGGTGAACGGCGACGTGTCGGACTCGTGGGTCTACGGGCTGCTCAGGCGGGACTGGGAGCCGACCCCGTAGGTGCGCCAGACGTAGCCCCACGGGACGACAGCGAGGATCAGCGACCACCAGGGAGCAGTTGACCGCGACGTCCGTGGTGGCGGCGTCGAGGTCGCCGGAGACCGCGGTGGGCAGCGCGACCAGGCCCAGCCAGAGCAGCTTCCACGTCGACTCGAAGAGCAGGACGGGGAGCAGCCTGACCGGGTGGAGCAGCCCCAGGAAGGCCAGGAGCGACATGGCCGTGAGCAGGCAGAGCGTCACGCCCTCGTAGAGCGGCAGCGTGTGGGCCTCTGGAAGCAGCGGCCACTTCACGAGCACGAGGCCGACCCCCATGAGGAGGTAGCCGGCCCGCATCAGGTGGAGGCGGGTGCGAGACAGCTCGGTGCCCTGCTTCGTCCTGACGGGCTGATGGGTGGTGGCGATGGACATGAGGTGCTCCTGTTCGGCTGGGTTGAAGGTGTCTGATCGATCAGTAAGGCGGTGGGGTGTCTGATCGATCAGTAAGGCGGTGGGGTGTCTGATCGATCAGTAAGGCGGTGGGGTGTCTGATCGATCAGCAAGGCTGCTGGCCCCCGCGAACCGCGGGGGCCAGCTGGGTGGCGGGCGTCAGTGGGTCAGGACGGGCGCCTCGGCAGGTGCCTCTGCCTCCGTCGCAGGACCCTCGACGCTCAGGTGGGGGAGCACCCGGTCGAGCCAGGCGGGAAGCCACCAGTTCGCCTTGCCGAGCAGCGCCATCGTGGCCGGCACCAGCACCATCCGGACGAGTGTGGCGTCGATGAGGATCGCGGTGGCGAGCCCGAGGCCGAGCATCTTCAGCGACGGCACCGGGCTGCCGACGAAGCTGAGGAACACCGCGATCATGATCAACGCGGCCGACGTGATCACCCGGCCGGTGCCGGCGAGCCCGCGGGCCACCGACTCGGCGTTGTCACCGGTCCGGACGAACTCCTCGCGGATCCTCGACAGCAGGAAGACCTCGTAGTCCATGGAGAGCCCGAAGAGGATCGGGAACATGATCACGATGATGATCGAGGTGATCGGGGTCGGCCCCTCGAGGCCGATCAGGCTGCTTCCCCAGCCCCACTGGAAGACCACGACCAGCACGCCGTAGGCGCCCCCGATCGAGAGCAGGTTCATCACCGCGGCCTTGAGCGGCACCGCGATCGAGCGGAAGACCAGCATCAGCAGCAGGAACGACACCGCGATGACGGCCCCGATGAACAGCGGCAGAGTGTCGCTGAGCTGGGCGTTGAGGTCGTCGGTGATGGCGGTGATCCCGGAGACGTAGACGTTGCCGGGGATGACGTCGCGCACCGAGTCGATGGTGACCGAGGTCTCCGCGTCTGCCGGTCCGGTGGTGGGGATCGCGGTGAAGACCACCGTGTCACCGTCGGCCGAGATCTGCGGCTCGCTCACGGACACGATGTGCGGGACCGAGGCGATGGCGTCGGTGAGGGCCGGGACGCCGGCCGCGTCGACACCGGGGGCGGCCAGGTCGACGACGACCATCAGCGGCGCGTTGATGCCGGTGCCGAACCCCTCCGCCAGCAGGTCGTAGGCCTGGCGATGGGTGGTCTCGGCGGGTGCGTCGCCGGCTGCCGGGAAGGCGGTCTGGATCCAGAACGCCGGGATCGCGATGGCGACCAGGGTGACGACGGCGCCGACCAGGTAGGGCCAGGGGCGGCCAGAGACCCGGTGGCCGAAGCGCCACCAGACGGTCTCTTCGGCCCGCTTCTCCGGCCGGCGCCGGCGCACGAGCTTGCCCGTGTCGATCTTGTCGCCGAGCAGACCGAGCAGTGCGGGCAGCAGGGTGATGGCCGCGGCGACGGCGAAGAACACCATCAGTGCGGTGGACAGGCCGATCGAGGTGAGCACGCCCAGGCCGGTGAGGGCGAGCGCCGAGGTGGCGATGATGACGGTGCTGCCGGCGAACACGACGGCGGAGCCGGACGAGCCCATGGCCTGGGCGAGCGCCTGGTCGTTGGCCAGGCCGGACGCGCGGTTCTCCCGGTAGCGGGCCACTACGAAGAGGGCGTAGTCGACGCCGACACCCAGTCCGACGAGCCCGGCGACGGAGATCGCGGAGCCAGACACGTCCATCGTGCCGGCCAGCAGGGTGATGCCGCCGACTCCCGCGCCCACCGCGACGATCGAGAGGCCGATCGGGATGATGGCCGCGACGACGGTGCCGAACACGACGAGCAGGACCAGGAGCGCCACCAGGAGGCCGATGGCGGTGTGGCTCGAGGGCTTCTCCTCGGCGTTCAGGAACACGGCGTCGCCGCCCAGCTCGACACGCAGCCCGGACACGTCCGTGCCGGAGACCCCGTCGGAGAGCACGGTGAACGCCGGCTTGCCCATCTCGCGCTCGGGAACGTCGAGGGTCAGCTGGGCGTAGCCGATCCTGCCGTCCTCGGAGATGGTGCCTGCCGCGAAGGGGTCGGTGACCGACTCCACGTGCTCGAGGCCGGCCACGTCGTTGATGACGGCGTCCAGGTCTGCACGGTGATCGTCGAGGGTGGTGCCGTCCGCGGCCTCGAAGACCACCAGGGCGGAACCCTTGGCGGCCTCGGGGAAGTTCTCGGCCAGCAGCTGCCGAGCGCGGTCGCTCTGGCTCCCCTTCGCGGCGAAGTCCTCGCTGAACGTCCCGCCGCCACTGGAGGCGAGGAACAGCAGGGCGACGAGGACGACCGCCCAGCCGGTGAGGGTGCGCCACGGGTGCCTCGCACTCGTCATGGCGATGCTGCGGGTGAAGCTGTTCATGGTCGGGCCTTTCGGGAGTGGGTCGATCTGATGGCCCGAAGCTAGGAACGGAGGTGGTGACCGGTCGTCACCACAGGTGGTGAGCGACGTGGTGATTCGCCCGGCTCCTGCTCAGCCGGTCGCGCGGGCACCGATGATCCGGGCGCGCAGCCGGTGCAGGCGCGGCATGAGGCCGTAGATGACGATCGGGACGGCCACGGTGGCGAGCACGAAGGTCCGCAGCACGCTCGGCACGTCGGCGAGGGTGTCGCCGAGCGCGAGGTTGAGGACGGTGAGAGTGGGGAACACCGCGACCCAGATCATCAGGGCGAGCTGGTGCTTGGTGGGGGGCGGGACGTTGCTCATGGTGGTTCTCCTTCGGGCTGGTGGGGTGGCCGCGTCAGGCCGGGAGGCCGGCGCGGAAGTCGCGGACGGCGTCGCGGACGTCTTCCTCGACGAGGTCGTTGTTGATGGCGATCGCGGCGGCCGAGCCCTCGCCGGCGGCGGTGATGACCTGGGCGCGCGGGTTCACGGCGTTGCCGGCGACCCAGACGCCGGGCACGCTGACGTGCGCCCGGTCGGGTCGGCCACCACCCAGCCGTTGTCGTGGGTGGCGCAGCCGAGCCCGACCAGCAGATCGTCGTGGGGGACGAGCACGGGACGCACGAAGACCGCGTCGCGGCGTACGACGCGACCGTCGGCGAGCTCGACGCCGTGCAGCCGGTCGTCCTCGACGACCAGCCGGCGGACCGGGCCCTCGACGATGCCGATGGCCCGGGCCACGAGCTGCTCGCGCTCGGTCCGCGGTGATCGTGCGTCGTGTGGACGAAGAAGACGACGTCGTCGGACCACTGCCGGAGCAGGAGCGCGTGCTGGACGGCGTCGGGCGTGCCGCCGAGCACGCCGAGCCGCTGGTCGCGGACCTCGTGGCCGTGGCAGTAGGGGCAGTGCAGCAGGTCGCGGCCCCAGCGCTCGCGGACGCCGGGGACGTCGGGGAGCTCGTCGCGGAGCCCGGTGGTGACCAGGACGCGGCGGGCGGTGACGACCGACGCCGTCGCGAGCGGTGACCGCGAAGCCGCCGCCGTCGCTCCGGCCGGACCTCGGTGACGGTCCCGCTGACGAGGTGGCCGCCGTACGCCGCCACCTCGTCGCGGCCGACCGCGAGCAGCTCCGCCGGCGGCATGCCGTCGCGGGACAGGAAGCCCTGCATGTGGGCGGCGGGGGCGTTGCGGGGCTGCCCGGCGTCGACCACGACGACCGAGCGCCGGGCGCGGGCCAGGACCAGGGCGGCGGACAGGCCGGCGGCGCCGCCGCCGATGACGGCTACGTCGTACTCGTTCATGACGCCGAGAGTGGCTCGCCCGTCCCGGTCTCGACAACGATTGTTGCTGTTTCCGGGAATCCGTGCGTGCAATGGCCCCATGACGCCCGAGGCGATCACGCGCCGCGCTGGACCTCGTCGGTCCCCGGCTGCGCACGGTCCGCGAGCAGCGCGGCGTCACGCTGACCGACGTCGCCGCAGCGCACCGGCATCTCGAAGAGCACCCTGTCCCGGCTGGAGAACGGCCAGCGCCGGCCCAGCCTGGAGCTGCTCCTCCCGCTCGCGCAGACCTACCGGGTGCCGCTGGACGACCTGGTCGGCGCGCCGGAGGTGGGCGACCCGCGGATCCGGCTCAAGCCGCGCCGGGTCCACGGCCGCACCGTGCTCCCGCTGACCCGGCCCGGGCGGTGTCCAGGCGTGGAAGATCGTGATCCCGGCCAGCCAGTCGACTCCCGCAGCCGCGCACGCCACGACGGCTACGAGTGGCTCTACGTCCTGGCCGGCCGGATGCGGCTCATCCTGGGCGACCAGGACCTGGTGCTCGGGGTGGGCGAGGCGGCCGAGTTCGACACCCAGCTGCCGCACTGGTTCGGCAGCACCGGTGACGGCCCGGCCGAGGTGCTGAGCATCTTCGGCCGCCCGGGCGAGCGGATGCACGTGCGCGCCACCGCGGGCGACGGACGAGCGGAGACGTGATGCCGGGCAGCCTGCTCGAGACCAAGTTCTTCCGTCCGCAGACCCGCCCCGGGCTGGTGTCGCGGCCCCGGCTCGACCGACCTGCTCGGCACCCGGCGGACGCAGGCTGACGCTGGTCTCGGCACCGGCCGGCTTCGGCAAGACCACGCTGCTCGCGGCCTGGCTGGCCGGCGACGCGGAGGCCGAGATCGGGACCCGGTGCACAGCGTGGGTGTCCCTCGACGCGGGCGACACGCGGCGCGGAGGCGTTCTGGTCCTACGTCCTGACCGCGCTGGAGCGGGCGGCACCCGGCGCCGGCGCCGCGGGGCTCGACGCTGCTGGCGGCCGGCAAGCCGATCGAGGCGGTCCTGGCCGTCGTCCTCAACGAGCTCAGCGTCCTGCCCGACGACGTCGACCTCGTGCTCGACGACTACCACCTCGCCGAGAGCCCGGAGATCGCAGCCGGGTGTGGCGTTCCTGCTCGACCACCTGCCCCCGCAGGTGCGCCTGGTCATCAGCACCCGTGCCGATCCCGCGCTGCCCCTCGCCCGGCTGCGGGCGCGAGGCGAGCTGACCGAGGTCCGGGCGGCGGACCTGCGGTTCACCGCTCGACGAGGCGACGACGTATCTCGCCGACGCGACCGGCCTCGACCTCGGCGCAAGCCGACGTGGCCGCGCTCGAGGCACCGGACCGAGGGCTGGATCGCCTCGCTGCAGCTCGCCGCGATCTCCCTGCGCGACCGCGACGACCCCTCCCGCTTCATCGCCGGGTTCGCCGGCGACGACCGGTACGTCGTGGACTACCTCGTCGAGGAGGTGCTGGACCGCCAGCCCGACGACGTCCGCGACTTCCTGCTGGGCACGGCGATCCTCGACCGGCTCAGCGGGCCGCTCTGCGACGCCGTCACCGATACGACGGGCGGCGGCGCAGATGCTGGAGGCGCTGGAGCGCCGCAACCTGTTCGTCGTGCCGCTCGACGACCAGCGCCGCTGGTACCGCTACCACCACCTGTTCGCCGACGTCCTCCGCGCGCACCTGCTCGGCGACCCAGCCCGAGCGGGTCGCCGGGCTGCACCGCCGGGCGAGCCGCGTGGTTCCAGGAGGCCGGTGACCTCGAGCTGGCCGTGCGGCACGCGCTGGCGGCCGGTGACGACGAGCTGGCTGCCGAGCTGGTCGAGCTCGCCATCCCGGCGCTGCGCCGAGTTCCGGCGCGAGGCCGTGATCCGCGCCTGGGCCGACGCCCTCCCGGACGCGGTGGTCCGCAACCGGCCGGTGCTCGCCATCGGCCTGGTCGGCGGCCTGATGTCGAGCAACGAGTTCGGCGGCGTGGCGGAGCGGCTGGACGACGTCGAGCGGCAGCTGGCTCTGCCGGACGACGAGCTCGTGGTCGTGGATCCGCGACGAGCTCGCCAGGGTCGCGCCTTCCGTCGAGATGTACCGGCGGCCCTGGCGCTCAACATCGACGGCGACCCTGACGGCCACCGTCTTCCACGCCGAGCGTGCCTTCGACCGCGCGGCCGAGGACGACCACCTGGTCCGGGCCGCGGCCTCGGCTCTCTCCGGGCTGGCGTCGTGGACCATGGGCGACCTCGGGCGCCGCCCGTGACCGCTACGCCGGCGCCCTCGACGGGCTCGAGCGGGCCGGGCACATCGCCGACGTCCTCGGCTGCGCGATCGCCGCGGGTGACCTCGAGCTGACCCTGGGGCGGCTCGACGACGCCCGAGCGCACCTTCGAGCGCGCCCTCGGCCTCGCCGAGCGCGAGGAGACCGTGCTGCGCGGCACCGCCGACATGCTCGTCGGGCTGAGCCGGGTGGCGCTGGAGGGCTACGACCTGACGCTCGCCGCCGTGCTCCTCCACCGGGCCGAGGAGCTCGGGGAGTCGGCCGAGCTGCCCAGAATCCCTACCGCCGGCGCGTCGGGCTGGCGCGGCTCCGTGAGGCCGAGGGCGACCCGACCGCGGCCCTGGCGCTGCTCGACGAGGCCGATCGCGTCTACGTCGGCGACTACTCGCCCAACGTGCAGCCGGTGCCGGCGGTGCGGGCGCGGGTGCTGGCGGCGAGCGGGGACGTCGCCGGCGCTTTGGCATGGGCGCAGGAGCACCACCTGTCCGCCGCCGACGAGCTGAGCTACCTCCGCGAGTACGAGCACGTGACGCTCGCCCGGGTCCTGCTGGCCCAGGGCTCACCCGGGTCGAGGCACGACGCGCTGGCCCTGCTCGACCGCTTGCTGGCGGCCGCTGACGACGGCGGCCGCATCGGCACCGTCATCGAGATCCTCGCCCTCCAGGCGGTGGCCCGGGGCAGCGTCGAGCCGCTCGACCGGGCGCTGCGACGCTCGCGGAACCGCACGGGTGGGTCCGGGTGTTCGTCGACGGAGGGCGCGCCGATGGCGGACCTCCTGCAGGCCCTGGCCCGCGACCGCTCCGGCTCGGCGTACCTGCGCCGCGTCCTCGACGCAGCCAGGTCTGGCGCCGTGCCGGTCCCGGCGCCGGCGGCGTCGACCGCGGTCGCTCCGCAGACCGCTCGTCGACCCGCTCAGCGACCGGGAGCTGGACGTGCTGCGTCTGCTGGCGGGTCGACCTCGACGGGCCGGACATCGCCCGCGAGCTCGTGGTCTCCCTCAACACGGTGCGCACCCACACCAAGCACATCTACACCAAGCTCGCCGTCAACAACCGGCGCGCGGCGGTCAGCGAGGCACGGCGGCTCGGCCTGCTCCACGGCTGACGTCCGGCGCAGATCACCACCTCGCTCACCACATGGTGTGACGACCGCTCACCCTTCCCGCTCCTAGCTTGCGGACATGGACACGCACAGCGCTGGTGACGACTGGTACGAGATCCGCCTGCAGGGCCGCCTCGACCCGCGGTGGGCGAGCTGGTTCGACGGCATGAGCGTCGGCGCCTGCGCCGACGGGACGACCCTGATCAGGGGGCAGGTCGCCGACCAGGCCGCGCTGCACGGCCTGCTGGCCAGGCTCCGCGACCTCGGCCTCCCGCTGCTGTCGGTCGCCCGGGTCGAGCCGGAGGACGGGCGATGACGACGGGCCCGGCTGCGTTCCGGGGGCGCTGGTCGCCCTGAGCTTCATCCCGCTCGCCGCCGGCACCCTTCGCCTGCTCGGGCTGGCGGGCGGACCGGAGCTGATCCCCGCCGACAGCCGCTTCGACGCCTTCCCTGTCGCGCTCGTCGTCCACATCGTCGGCGCGGCGACCTACGCCCTGGTCGGGCGTCCTGCAGTTCGCGCCGAAGTTCCGTCGCCGCCACTGGGCCTGGCACCGCCGGACCGGCAGGGTGCTGGCCGTGGCCGGGCTCCTGGTGGCGGGCTCGGCGCTGTGGCTGACGCTGGTCTACAGCCCGAAACCCGGGACCGGCGACCTGTTGTTCGTGCTCCGCCTGGTCTTCGCCTCCGCCATGGCCGGCAGCCTTGTCCTCGGCATCGCCGCGGCCCGCCGCCGCGACCTCCCCGCGCACCGCGCCTGGATGATCCGCGCCTACGCCATCGGCCTGGCCGCCGGCACCCAGGCCTTCACCGAGGGCTTCGGCGGTGCGCTGTTCGGCACCGGCGTGGTCCGCGACGACCTGGCCAAGGGCGCCGGCTGGGTGATCAACCTGGCCGTCGCCGAGTGGGCGATCAGCCGAGCTGGCGGCGCAGCCCGTCGAGGTCTCCCAGCACCCACGCGCTCGCGAGCAGTCCGTCCTGGACCGTGAAGAAGGCCGCGCCGGCGTACTCGAACCGCCGCCCGGTGGCCGGAAGGCCCAGCAGCGGGCCGGTGTGCGTGCCGGAGTAGAGCAGCCGCGCCGCGGCCCGGTCGCCGTCGCAGACGAGCGTCACGATCTCGTTGTGGAAGTCCGCGGAGGCCGACCTGATGACGCGCCGGTAGTGCCAGCCACCCGTCGCGCCCGATCGACACGGTGCCGAGCGAGCCACGGAACTCGAACGTGGGCGACAGGACCGCAGGCCACCTGCGAGTCGTCCCAGCGGTTCCAGAGATCGTCGTAGAAGGAGCGGACCAGTTCGGAGATGGCGGCCACGACGATGGACAATGCCAGCCATGCCCGCCGCCCCCACCACTGAGCCCGAGGTCAGCGTCCCCGACGCCGTCTCGGGCGGTGCCCGTCCGCGCGTCCTCTCCGGGATCCAGCCGACCGCCGACTCCTTCCACTTCGGCAACTACCTCGGCGCCCTGCGGCAGTGGGTGGACCTCCAGCGCGACCACGCGCCGTTCTTCTTCATCGCCGACCTGCACGCGATCACCGTCGAGCAGGACCCGAAGGTGCTGCGCGAGCGCACGCTCCGCGCCGCCGCACAGCTGCTGGCCATGGGAATCGACCCGGAGCGCTCGGCGATCTTCATCCAGAGCCAGATCCCGGCGCACGCGCAGGGCGCCTGGGTGCTCCAGTGCCTCACCGGCTTCGGCGAGGCCCGCCGGATGACCCAGTTCAAGGACAAGTCGGCGAAGGGCGGTGAGGGCGCGGCCAGCGTCGGGCTGTTCACCTACCCCGTGCTGCAGGCGGCCGACATCCTGCTCTACCGGCCGCACTACGTGCCGGTCGGCGAGGACCAGCGCCAGCACCTCGAGCTGACCCGCGACCTCGCGCAGCGGTTCAACAGCCGCTACAAGAAGACGCTGCCGGCTGCCGGAGCCCTACATCCTCAAGGCGACGGCCAAGATCGGCGACCTGCAGAACCCCACGGCCAAGATGTCGAAGTCGGCGTCCAGCCCGGCCGGGATCATCGAGATGCTCGACGACCCGCAGGTCGAGCGCGAAGAAGATCCGCAGCGCGGTCACCGACTCCGGGAGCGAGGTCCGCTTCGACCAGGAGGAGAAGCCGGGCGTCAGCAACCTGCTCACCATCTACAGCTCGCTGACCGCGACGAGCATCCCGGACCTCGAGGACGCAGTACGCCGGCAAGGGCTACGGCGACCTCAAGAAGGAGCTCGCCGACGTGGTCGTCGACTTCGTGACGCCGTTCCGCGATCGGACCCTCGAGCTCCTCGACGACCAGGCGCACCTGCACCGACGTGCTGGAGCGCGGCCGTCAGCAGGCGCAGGAGGTCGCGCAGGCCACCCTTGACGACATCTACCAGCGCGTGGGGTTCGTGGCGACGCCGAAGTGACGACTCAGTAGGGTCTGACGGTGCCGACGATCGGAGTGGCGCTCGCCATCCCGGAGCCCTGGGCCACCGAGCTCCAGGACTACCGCACGAGCGTCGGTGACGCGATGGCCGCGACCATCCCCACCCACATCACGTTGGTCCCGCCGACCGAGGTGACGAGCGAGGAGCTCGGGGAGATCGAGGCGCACCTCGAGGCCGCCGCGGCCGACGTCGCGGCGTTCGAGGTGCACCTGCGCGGCACCGGCACCTTCCGCCCGGTCTCGCCCGTGGTCTTCGTGACCGTGGTCGAGGGGATCTCCCAGTGCGAGCAGCTCGCGGCCGCCGTCCGCCGCGGGCCGCTCGACGTCGACCTGGCCTTCCCCTACCACCCCCACGTCACCATCGCCCACGACATCGCCGAGCCACGGCTCGACCAGGCCTTCGACGAGCTCGCCGACTTCGAGTGCGAGTTCGGCGTCGGAGGACTTCCAGCTCTACGTCCACGACCACGACCTCGGCTGGACGCCGACCCGCTACTTCACGCTCGGCGCCGGGTACTTAGTCGCCATGCCTGCCTTCGTCGACCGCCTCAAGCGCCATGTCCACGAGGTGCGGGAGGAACGGCCCACGATCGACCACGTGCTGCGGATGCAGGAGCACTACGGCGAGACCAAGGCCGGCCAGCAGGCCGGTGCGGTCACCTACTTCGGCTTCCTGTCGGTCTTCCCGCTGCTGGCGCTGGCGTTCTTCGTGGTCGGCTGGGTCGCGAAGGTCTACCCGGACGCCCAGGACAACCTGGTCACGGCGATCGGCGACATGTTCCCGGGCATCATCGGGAACGGCGACAACCAGATCCAGATCGACGACATCGAGGACGCCGCCGGCACGGTCGGGCTGATCGGCCTGGCTGGCGTGCTCTACTCCGGCCTGGGGTGGCTCTCGGCGCTCCGCGACGCCCTGATCGCGGTCTTCGAGCTGCCCGAGCGCGAGCAGCCCAGCTTCGTGATGGGCAAGCTCCGCGACCTGCTCACGCTGGCGATCATCGGCGCCGTCCTGCTGGTCGCGGTCGGCGTTCACCGGGATCGTCTCGGGGTTCTCGAAGGACCTGCTCGGCTGGGTCGGCCTCAGCACCGAGCTCGGCTGGCTGGTGCAGCTCCTCGCGATCGTGCTCGGGCTGCTCGCGAACGCCGTGCTGTTCTTCGCGATGTTCCGCCTGCTGACGGCCCCCGACCTGCCCAAGCGCGCGATGTGGTCCGGGGCCCTGCTCGGTGCGGTCGGCTTCGAGCTCCTCAAGCAGGTCTCCGGCCTGCTGATCCGCTCGACCCAGGGGCAGCCGGCGTTCCAGGTCTTCGGCCTCGCACTGATCCTCGTCGTCTGGATCAACTACTTCTCCCGCGTGGTCCTCTACGCCGCGGCGTGGGCGTGGACCCACCCGCTGGCCCGGGAGCAGCACGTCGTCGAGCCGGCCGAGCCGGTGCAGGGACCGCCGCTGCCGTCGGTCGACGAGCTCGCCGACGCGAACGACGAGGGCGGCGCGGTTCAAGAAGGGTGCCTTCGCGGCCGGTGCCGCGGTCGGTGCGGCCGCGGCCACCGCGGTCGCGCGGGCCGGCCGCGCCGACGACTGACATTCGTTGAGGAGAATGTCTCCCTGTGGGCGTCGGATCCCGAGCGGGGCGCTCGTAGCGAGGGTGAGCGGCCAGCCACCAGGGCGCCGCCCGCACGTCTGGAGCTGACCGAGATGCCGCACCCCGAGCCCGTCGCCCGCCGCGTCCACGACCTCATCGAGCCTGTCTGCCTGGTCAACTTCTTCTCCGACGAACCGAACGACGCCATGGCGGAGCTCGGTTTCGACAACTACTGGGACGGCTACTTCGCCGGACGCGGTGGCCCGCTCGGCATCGTGCCGGCCGAGGTGGTCCACGCGGCGTTCTACAACTTCGGAGACGGCGAGGCGGCCCGCCACATCCCGAGCGTCTGGGAGAGGACCACCCCCGAAGCGGCGTACGACGCCCGGCTGCGCGGTTGTGTCGCGGCGCTGCGGAGGATCCTGGGCGACCTCACTGAGACGCCTGGCCTCGGCCGCGCCGCCGAGCTGCTCACCAAGGCCGCGACCAGCGCCCCGACCGAGGGACGGGTCATGTACGCCGCCCTCCGGAGCCTTCCAATGCCCGAGGAGCCTGTGGACAGGCTCTGGCACGTGAGCAACATGCTGCGCGAGCACCGCGGGGACGGCCACATCGCCGCTCTCGTTGCCCACCGCATCGGCGGCACGGAGGCTCACGTGCTCAGCGCCCTCGACCAGGGCATCTACCCGGCCGAGACCTTCGGCCGGATCCACCACCTGCCGAAGGCCAGGCTGGCCGAGGTCATGGGCGGCCTGCGCGCCCGCGGTCTCCTCGACGACTCCGGCCGGTTCACCGACTCCGGCCGGGACAGCAAGACCTCGATCGAGTCGCTCACCGACGAGCTCGCGGAAGCGCCGTACGACGCGCTGACGCCTGACGAGCTCGACGAGCTCGTCGCCGACCTCGAGCCCATCGCCGCCGCGCTCAAGGCCGTCGGGTCGAGCTAGTGCCCCGCACCCGAAGTTCGCTGCATAACTCGCGCCCCCAGCACGCACCTCACTTCGTCGGCGACGCTGGAAAGACGCCCAGTCTGCCGGCGCGCCGCCGTCTCGCGATGCACGCACTGGGAGCACGACCTATATTGCGAACTCCGCGCGCGGGACGCTAGTGACGCACGACACTAGCTCCCCGACTGGGAACGTCGCAGGCTCCGCAGCACCTCGGCGGCGTCCTCGCCGTCTGCGACGAAGACCCGGTATCTGTCGTCGGACTCGAGGACGCCGAGGGCCAGGTCAGGGGCCTGGCCCTCGAACGACCAGACATCGACCTGACGGGGGTCGTCGGGGAAGTAGGCGCCCCGCGCGTCCTCGCCCACGTCGTCGCAGGACGCGAGCTCGGCCCGACCCACCGGCTGCGCCGGGCCGTTCACGAAGCCGATCTCGTCGTACGTGATCCCGTTCGTGCGGATCGAGAGCGAGCAGTCGCTGGTGTCGCCGGGCGGGTCGTCGTCTCCGCACCCGGCCACGAGTGCGAGCAGGAGTGCTGCCAGAGCGACGCGCACGCCCATCCCTTCCGGGTCACGGGAAGGCATTGGGTGCCAGTGCGTAGTGGTGGCCACCGGAGGAACTGGGTTCGGTCGTGAGCTGGATCGCGCCGTCGAAGCTCACCCGCAGGATGGCCTGGGTGCTCCCCTGGGTGGTGTCCATGAGGAGGTGCGCGTCGTCCTCCCACACGGCACTGGTGAACGCGAATCCGGCAGGGGTCGTGAACTCATGGAGCTGACTCACCGGAGGAGGCGTCGAAGATGCCCCAGGTCAGGGGTGTACCTACGGCTGCCGGGCGGACACCGACGACCATCAATCCGTCCGGGCTGAAGTCGCGGAGCTGCCAGCCCGGCTTCGTCCAGCTCACGGACCCGGTGGCCGGGTCGAGACGGCGCCGATGAGGGGGTCGTCCAGGCTGCTGCGAGCGAGCTGCCCGCTGACGAGACCGAGTCGCTCGCTGACGCCCGTGACGTGAGCGAGCTGGTCGATGGTGGTCGAGGTGCCGTCCAGGCCGAGGAGCCTGGGCGAGCCTTCGTTGTACGGGCTGGCGACCACCGCGTTGCCGAGGATCCCGACCAGGGCGGCGTCCTGGGTGGGCATCGGTCGTGTCAGGTCAGCGGCCGAGGCGGGTCCTGCTGGCCCCAGGTGCAGAGTGACCTCGGCACCGCCACCGCCACTGCCACCGTCACTGGTGCAGTCGGCGGCGGCTGGGCTGACCGCGAAGGCGGTGGTGGCTCCGTCCTGGCTGACGGCCAGGCTGCCGTGAGCGCACCACCGTGCCCCGCCGTCGAGATCGTGGTCCAGCCAGGTGACGCGGCCATCTCCTGGCGCACCAGCAGGAACGTGCCGCGGTACGGCGCGGCGCGGACGACGTCGTCGAAGGGGAGCGTGGTCCTGGTGCCATCACCGGCGACGTAGTCGCGGCCGTCGATCCAGGCGACGGTCGGCGGCGGCCCCGCAGCGACGTCCGCCAGCCGGACGGGGCGGGTCGGCTCCGTGACGGGCCGGCCGGCCCGTCGCTCGCGTCGGGGGACCGGGAGGCTGCGACGGCGAACGGCGCCGCGACCACCGCGACGGCGGCAGCGGTCGCGACACCGGCGCGGACCCTCCGGCGCCGACGGATGCGTCGCGCGTTGGAGCGGACGTCACCCATCGGTGTCGAGGGCGCCTCGTAGTGCTCGACCCGCTCTCGCAGCACGTCGCCGAGGAGGTCCTCGGGGCCGGTCATGGCATCTCCTCGGGAAGGCGGGTGCGCAGCGCGGCGAGCGCACGGCTCGCCTGGGACTTCACGGTGCCGAGGGAGATGCCGAGGGCATCAGCGATCTCGGCCTCCGTGAGGTCCTCGTAGTAGCGGAGCACGATCACGGCGCGTTGGCGCGGGGGAAGGGATCCCACGAAGCGCCAGACGGCTTCGCGGCTGCCGTCGTACTCGATCGCCGGACGGCCCGCCTCTGGCGGGTCGTCCGTGACGACCTCGCGGCGCCGCCACGGACGCCGCCAGGCTGTGCGGTGCTCGTTGAGCAGGATCCGTCGCGCGTAGGCGTCCAGGCGGTCCCGGTCCTGCAGACGGTCCCAGGCGAGGTAGAGCTTGGCCAGCGTGATCTGCACGAGGTCCTGAGCGGCGTGCTCGTCGTTGGTCAGGAGCAGCGCCAGGCGCTGCAGAGCGGGTTCGCGCGCGACGAGCCAGGACTCGAAGTCCACCACCGATGCGGCCCCCGTCATTGTGTGCGGCACACCCCTTACACGAGGCGCGTCCGCATACGGTTGCACGAGACGGTCGGATCCCCGGAGATCATCCGAGCGGTCGGCGACCGAAGGCCCTGCCGACCATGCGCCGCTGCGGCCGGGGGCGCCGCCGGCAGCGCTGGATCCATCACGAAGCCGATCTCGTCGCACGTGTTCCCATTCGTACGGATCGCAAGCGAGCAGTCGCCAGGCCGGTCATGATGCCGGTCCCGGCCACCGCGAAGGCGGGCGCCGTAAGGGCGGTCATGAGCGGCGCCTGGACGCTCGGCTCCATCACCGCGTCCCAATAGCCGCCCGGGCCGCCGTCGACGAGGCCGTTCGAGTCCGTGAGGGCGATCGAGAGGTAGCCCGCCTCGTCGATGTCGACGGGTTGCCCCCGCCGGGAGACCAGCCGGGAGACCTGCCTCGAGACCTGCCGGTAGATCAGTGCGGCCACAGGGCGAGCCCGATCCGGCGGACCATCCCGGTGCGGCCGCCGCCCGCGGCAAGGGAGAGCCAGAAGTGGTGGTCGACGAGGTCGGCGTGGTCCGGGTCCTCGGTGAAGCCGCCCAGTGCCTCCAGGGTGGCGCGCCGGACGACGTAGCCACGGGTGAGGTAGTCGCGCTCCCGGAGCCTGCGCTCCTCGGGGACCAGGGCGTTGACCAGCGGTCCGGGTGCCGTGGGTGGCGGGGCACAGGACGGCGTCGAGCTCGTCGTCGGCGCGCAGCAGCGGCGACCATCTCCTCGAGCGTGTCGCCGATCAGCTCGTCGCCCGCCGTCGAGGACCGCGACGTACGCCGCGTCGGTCTGCTCGAGCAGGGCGTTGCGGGCCACGCCTCGGCGCCACCTCCGGCTCGGGAGTGGCGACGTGGACCGGCATGTCGGGGGCGTGGGTAGCGAGCGAGAGCGCCGAGGCCGTCGCGGGCCCGTCGCCGACGAGCCCGACGACCAGGACTGCGCAGGTCTCGTCGGTGGGGTGCGAGGACCGGCTGCGGTCGAGTGCTGCTGCCGTGACCTCTGGTGCTGGGGGACCGCTGTGCACCGCGGGAGCCAGGCGGCCAAGGGCGAGAGGCCGTCGGTCCAGCCGGTCCTGCTGTGGACGACGGGCTCGGGTCGCGGCGGTGCCGGCAGGTCCGCGAGCCTGCGGCAGACTTCGGCCAGGACCGCTGCGGGACCGGCCATGTCGAGCTCCCGGCACAGGTCGTACGCCGACCGGGCGATCCGCTCGCGCAGCTCGTCGTCACGCGCCGCCGCGGCCGCAATGAGCCCGATGTTGTGGGGCTCCGCGACGAGCAGGTGCTCCCCGGTCGGAGCGGGCCGAGGTCCGTCGAGGGTTCGGTGACCACCAGGCAGCCGTTGTGCATCGCCTCGAGCACCCGCACCCACTCCAGGGCGGCCTTGTCCTCGCGGTGCAGGTTCACGAGCACCTTCGAGCGCGCCAGAAGCCGCCACTTGTCCTCACCGCACAGGAAGTCCGGTCGGGGGCCTGTCATCGGCTCGTGCGGCGGGGTCAGCAGCTCGGTGCGCATCCCCGCCAGAGCCGGCGCGGAGTGGGCCAGGATGCCTAGCCTGCGCGGGTCGGCGGTCCCGAGGTAGGCGACGTCCACGTCCCGCTCGACCGGCCGCCCGCCCCAGAGGTCCCATCGAGGCACGTGGCCCAGCGGGAACAGGGCACCGTCCAGCCCGTGCTTCGCGAGCGCGTCGAGCGAGCGCTGCGAGATCTCGAACCGCGCGCCGAACCGCGCCGAGGCCCGCATCGATGCCCGGAAGGTCGCCGTCCCCGGGTGCTCGACCCCGAACGCGATCGTGCGGGTCAGCACCTCGTCCGGCTCGTGGGGGGCGACCGCCAGGTACTCGTGGGGTACGACGACCGCGACGGTCGAGCGGTCTACGACGTCGGAGACCAGGCCGTGGTGGGAGACGACGGTGACGTCGGGCGCGGCCAGTGCGACGGCGTCGCACACGCCGCCGAGCAGCTCCTCCATGAACACGCTCGAGCCGGGGGCGGAGACGAAGGCGACGGTCAGGGGAGCGCCGGGCTCGCTCACGGCGAGGGCTCGGCCCGCCGCGACCTCAGCCGCCGGACCACGCGCCGGGCCAGGGAGGCCCGCGGCGGCCAGTGCGGCCCGCGCCTCGTCGGCCTCGACGCGCGCCCGCTGCGCCTCGTCGCGCAGCTTGGCGTTGCGTGCTCTCAGCCGCTGCGCCGTGCCGCGCCGCTGGCGAAGCCTCGCGCGCAGCTCGTCCGCGACGCCCTCGGCCTCGATCAGCTCCGCGCGCGGCACGGTCGCGCCGGGACGCGGTGACCCAGCCAGCTGCTGCTCGACGAGGATGAGCCGCACCGTCAGCTCGTCACGCTCGCGGCCGGCGTTCTTGAAGGCCAGCCGCAGGTGGCGCAGCTGGACGGCCGTCGCTTCCCAGCGGGTCTGCAGGTCGGCCGCCTGCTGGACTGCGTCGTCACGGCTGGTCATCGCCGAGCGCAGCGCCACCTCGGCCTCGCGGAGCTGGGCGTGCGCGGCCGAGAGCTGCGCCAGGATCTCGGTCCGGTCGGCCTGCCAGGCCCGCCCGGCCCGCTCGGCCTCGGTGAGGCTGTCGCCGTCGTGCTGGGTCACGCCGGAACTCCTCTCGTTGGCTGGGTAGCGCGGGTGCGGACCAGCTGGGTGAACAGCCGGTGGTAGGCCTCGGCGTAGCCGGCCCCGTCGAAGCGGTGTGCCTCGGCCCGGCAGTTCTCCCGCATCGCCTCGAGCACCTCAGGCGGGGTGCTCAGTGCGCGGTGCAGCCCTGAGGTGAGGGCGTTGCCGCTGTGCGCGCGGCACAGCCAGCCGTTGACGCCGTCGTTGATGATCTCGGGCATCCCGAAGATGTCCGTGGCGAGGGCGGGCAGCCCGAACGCCTTCGCCTCGAGGATGCTTCGCGGCAGGGACTCCACGTCAGACGCGGTCACGAGGATGTCGGCGACGGCGTACCACGCGTAGATGCCGGGCTCGATCGGCACGAGCTCGATGCGGTCGTCGAGGCCGAGCTGTCGGGCGGCGTCGCGGACGCTCGTGGCGTAGGGCGTGGGGTGGTCGCCGACCATGACCAGCCGGGCGTGGGGGAACAACGGCGCGACGGTTGCGAAGGCGAGCACGAGGGCGAGCTGGGCCTTGCGCTCCTGGAAGACGCCCATGCAGAGCACGATCGTCTCGTCCTCGGCGAGGCCCCGCTCGCGGCGCAGCTCGGAGCGGTCGTGGGCCTGCAGGTAGCGCTCGATGACGCCGACATCGACCCCGTAGTGGATGCGCCGGCCCTTCAGCTCGGGATCTGGCGCAGGTAGAGCTCAAGGGTCGGCTCGGCCTCGAAGATGGTGTGCGCCCCGGCCAGCGCCGCGCGCAACCGCTCCTCGACGGCGTCGTGGAGGTTGCGCGAGCCCCAGTTGAGATAGATGAAGTCCTCGATCTCGAACGACTCGTGGATCGCCCAGACGACATCCCGCCCCTGCCGCAGCGCCGCGTCGACGGCGGGGAAGACGCCGAGGGTGTTGGCGAGCACGACGTCCGGTCCGATGTCGTTGAGCAGCGCCTGCAGCTCGGAGACCGCACCCTCGTAGAAATCGGGGTGCACCTCGTAGGGCCGGGTCAGGTGGACTTCGACCCCCATCTCGGCCAGACCCGCGGCCAGCGGGCCGGGCCGCGGTGCCACCACGGTGACGTCGAGGTCGTGGGCGCGGTCAGCCGGCGCAGCAGCTCGTCGAGGTAGAGCTCGCCGCCCGCCAGGTGCAGCGAGTGCGTGAAGACGCAGATCCGCAGCCGCCCGTCGCCCGGCGGGGCCGGTCCGGACGGGACGCAGCCGGCCGCCCGCGGCCAGCGGGTGGTCGCCGTACGGCGGCTGCCCGGTGACCGGGACCCGGACGGCGGGCTGTGCCAGGTGTCGCCCAGCTCGGAGAAGGCACGGACACGGACGTCGAGCACCTCGCCGGCCGCCGACCGGGGCACGACGACCGCCGCGAAGAAGCCCGCGGCCAGCGCCGCGGGGGTGGCGTGGAAGAGGTCCGCGAGGTCCCTTCGGGGCAGCCCCCTCCGAGCGGGCCTGGCTGGCTGGTCGCCGACGTAGACCTCGACGCGGTCGGCCGGCAGCCCGTCGAACAGCACCCAGCCCTGGACCTCCAGGACACCGCCGGGCATCGCCGTCGTCAGGCCCTGGGTGCCGTCCGGGTGGCCGGCCGGGTCGTAGAGCAGTGGCGCGTCGAGCACGCCCACGACCTCGGCCACCACCCGACCCTAGTGTCTGACGGACTCTGACACCCGACGGGCTGAACGACGTGAGCACGTGGAGTGCCGTCACGACTTCGATCCACGCGACACGGCCACCGGTCTTGACACTTGACCGGGCCTCTCACCGGACTCGTGTGACATTTCCCGCGTTGGGGCACGGACCCGGTGCAACAGAGTTCCACATTGGACGTGGCAGTGTGCAGACTGCGCGATCTGGCAGGTCCCGGTGCCGGCAGCGGAGGTGGTCATGGCGTCGACCGACGCTCGTGAGTCGGCAGAGGCGTCCAGCGGACCGATGGCCGCGGGCGTCGGAGGACCGACCCGAGCCAGCATCGGCGTCCGGACGCTCCGGCAGGACCGGTGGTGGCTCTACCCGGCGGTGACCTTCACGGTCTTCTTCTCCTTCGTCGTCTACTCCACGATCCGTGCGTTCATGGACAAGGACTACTTCGCCGAGCCCTATCTGTCGCCGTTCTACTCGCCGTGCCTCGGCGACTGCGTCAGCGGCTCGTCCGACTTCGGCCAGCCGTTCGGATGGTTCCCGCTCTCGGCGGCGCTGATCATCCTGATCTTCCCGCTCGGCTTCCGGCTGACCTGCTACTACTACCGCAAGGCCTACTACCGGTCGTTCTGGCTCTCGCCGCCGGCGTGCGGCGTGGCCGAGCCGCACGCGTCGTACACCGGTGAGACCAGGTTCCCGCTGATCCTCCAGAACGTGCACCGCTGGTTCTGGTACGCCACGTTCGTGGTCGCGCTGATCCTGACCTGGGACGTCGTCCTGGCCTTCGGCCCGGCGCCCGGCGAGTCCGACGGCATCCACATGGGGCTCGGCACCGTGCTGATGCTGATCAACGTCGTGTTCATCTGGCTCTACCAGCTGTCCTGCCACTCCTGCCGCCACATCGTCGGGGGCCGGCTGCGGCACTTCAGCAAGCACCCCGTCCGCTACAAGCTCTGGACCTGGGTCTCGGTCCTGAACAAGCGGCACGCCAACTACGCGTGGCTCTCGCTGTTCTCGGTCGCCCTGGTGGACCTCTACATCTTCCTGCTGGCGTCCGGGCAGTTCGACGACCCACGGTTCTTCTGAGGGGCTGCTGACACATGAGTGAGAACATCGAGAAGCACCAGTACGACGTCGTCGTGATCGGCGCCGGCGGGTCTGGCCTCCGGGCCGCGATCGCCGCCCACGAGGCCGGCGCGAAGACGGCGATCGTCTGCAAGTCCCTCCTCGGCAAGGCGCACACCGTGATGGCCGAGGGCGGCATCGCCGCGGCCATGGGCAACCGCTGGCCCGAGGACAACTGGGAGGTGCACTTCCGCGACACCATGCGTGGCGGGAAGATGCTCAACAACTGGCGGATGGCCCAGCTGCACGCCCAGGAGGCCCCGGAGCGGGTTCAGGAGCTCGAGGACTGGGGTGCGCTGTTCGACCGCACCGAGGACGGGCTCATCTCCCAGCGCGACTTCGGCGGCCACCGCTACGCGCGGCTGGCCCACGTCGGCGACCGCACCGGCCTGGAGATGATCCGCACCCTCCAGCAGCGCGCCGTGGCGCTCGGCATCGACTGCTTCATGGAGTGCACCGTCACCGACCTGTTCAAGGGCCCGGACGGCGCGATCACCGGCGCGTTCGCCTACTGGCGCGAGACCGGCACGTTCATCACCTTCGAGGCGCCGTCGGTCGTGCTGGCCACCGGCGGCATCGGCAAGTCGTTCAAGGTCACGTCGAACTCGTGGGAGTACACCGGCGACGGCCACGCGCTGGCGCTGCGCGCGGGTGCGTCGCTGATCAACATGGAGTTCGTCCAGTTCCATCCCACGGGGATGGTCTGGCCGCCCTCGGTGAAGGGGCTGCTGGTCACGGAGTCGGTCCGCGGCGACGGCGGCATCCTCAAGAACTCCGAGGGCAAGCGGTTCATGTTCGACTACATCCCGGAGTTCTTCAAGGCGGAGACGGCCGACAACGTCGAGGAGGCCGACCGCTGGTACGACGACAAGAAGAACAACCGCCGGCCACCCGAGCTCCTGCCACGTGACGAGGTCGCGCGAGCGATCAACTCCGAGATCAAGGCCGGCCGCGGATCACCGCACGGCGGCATCTACCTCGACATCGCCTCGCGCCGGAGCCCGGAGTTCATCCTCAAGCGGCTGCCGTCGATGTACCACCAGTTCAAGGAGCTGGCGGACGTCGACATCACCAAGGAGCCGATGGAGATCGGCCCCACCTGCCACTACGTCATGGGCGGTGTCGAGGTCGACCCCGACACCGAGCTCTCCTCGGTCGAGGGGCTCTACGCCGTGGGCGAGTGCTCGGGCGGCATGCACGGCTCCAACCGGCTGGGCGGCAACTCCCTCTCCGACCTGATCGTGTTCGGCAAGCGGGCCGGCGAGGCGGCAGCGGCCCGGGCCTCGGGACTTTCGTCGCGCACCCCGGTCCCCGAGGCGGAGGTGACCGCCGCCGAGGCGGCCGCCCTCGCGCCGTTCGACCCGAAGGGCGAGGAGAACGCCTACACGATCCAGCAGGACCTCCAGCAGTCGATGAACGACCTCGTCGGCATCATCCGCACCGCCGAGGAGCTCGAGCAGTCGCTCAGCGAGATCGAGCAGCTGAAGGCTCGGGCGGCCAAGCTGAAGGTCGACGGCGCCCGCCCCTACAACCCCGGCTGGCACCTCTCCATCGACATCCACAACATGCTGCTGGTCTCGGAGTGCATCGCGAAGGCGGCGCTGGCGAGGCAGGAGTCCCGGGGTGGGCACACCCGCGACGACTTCCCCGGGCCCGACCCGGGTTGGGGTGCGAAGAACCTCGTGCTGACGCTCAACCCGGCCGGCGACGGCGTGGACCTGGCCGAGAAGCCGCTGCCGGTGATGCCGGACGAGCTCAAGAAATTCTTCGAGGACAAGTGAGGTCGCGACGTGGCTGAGATGACCCAGCTGAAGATGCGTGTCTGGCGGGGCGACGACGAGGGCGGCGAGCTCCAGGACTACACCGTCGAGGTCTCCGAGGGCGAGGTCGTCCTCGACGCCATCCACCGGCTGCAGGCCACCCAGGCCGGTGACCTGGCGGTGCGGTGGAACTGCAAGGCCGGCAAGTGCGGCTCGTGCTCCGCCGAGATCAATGGCCGGCCGCGCCTGCTGTGCATGACCCGGCTCTCCGACTTCGAGCCCGGCGAGACGATCACGGTCACCCCGGTCCGCACCTTCCCGATCATCCGCGACCTGGTCACCGACGTCTCCTACAACTACGAGAAGGCCTCCGAGCTCCCGGCGTTCGCCCCGCCGCCGCGCGACGCCGACGGCAAGCGTCGGATGGCGCAGGTCGACGTCGAGCGCGGCCAGGAGTTCCGCAAGTGCATCGAGTGCTTCCTGTGCCAGAACGTCTGCCACGTCATCCGTGACCACGAGGACAACAAGCCCGCCTTCGCCGGCCCGCGCTTCTTCCTGCGCTACGCCGAGCTCGACATGCACCCGCTCGACACCCACGACCGCCGCGAGCTCGCTCAGGCTGCCGCCGGCATCGGGATGTGCAACATCACCAAGTGCTGCACCGAGGTCTGCCCCGAGGGGATCAAGATCACCGACAACGCGATCATCCCGATGAAGGAGCGCGTGGTCGACAAGAAGTACGACCCGCTGGTGTGGCTCGGCGCGAAGATCGGCCTGCGCAACAAGGACGACGACGGCCGCGAGGTCGCCCCCAAGCGGGAGAAGAGCCCGGTCAAGCGGCCGGTCGGCAAGGACTGACCGTTCGCCGTACGACGTGACGAAGGGGACGACCGGCGCGAGCCGGCCGTCCCCTTCGTCAGTCGGAATGCGGACCCGTCAGCTGTTCGTCGTGGTCTGGACTGCGTTGATCCGCGCGTCCGCGACGTTGACGGTGAAGTTGGCCGGCGGCGCATTCAGGACGTTGCGGCACTTGAGGGTGATCGTCATCGAGCTCGCGCCGCTTGCTGCAATGTGCATCGTCGCCACGCTCTGGTTCTCGAAGAAGATGAACACCGCGCCGAGCGCTCCACCCACCGCGACGGTATTGGTGTGGGTCCCGTCACTGAGCGCGCACTCGCTGGTGGCGCCCTGATTGGCATTCGCGGTCGACAGTGCGGTGACCTCAGCGCTCGCGTCGACGAGGTAGGTGCCGGCGGGGACGACCTTGCTGATGATCGTCACGAGCGAGTTGTTGTTGGTGATCTCGTGGACAGCACCCTGGGAGGCGCTGTAGCCCGCGACCGCACCGTTGGGGCCGACAGGTCCGGTGGCGCCGGTGGGGCCGGCGGCGCCGGCCGGACCCCTGATGCTCCACTTGAGCTTCTTGTCGCCCTTCTTGCACTTCTTCGCCTGGTAGATCACCCCGCTGTTCTTGGCGGCACACGCCTTGATCGTGTTGCTCTTCGAGCTGGCTGCATAGCCGACGGCGACAGAGGTGCCGAGGGCCGAGATGACGAGGGCAAGGATCCCGAGCGCGACGCCGGGATTGCGGAGGTACTTCGTGGGTCCAGTCATGGCGCGCAACCTACTACCGTTTTGGGGCGTCGTGGCGCCGCTCGGCGGCGCGGTATGGAACCCCCGGGGGTGTCAGGCGGACTTGACCGCTCCAGACCGGTGTGCGTTCCTTGGGGCGTGACGGGGGGAGTCGCGCCGGGGTGGTACCCGGACTACGAGGCGCCGCCGGGCCACCAGCGCTACTGGGACGGGGTGCGGTGGACCGAGCGTCGCTCCGCCGCGCCCTCACGCGCGCCAGCGGCGGAGGAGCCCTCGGCAGAGGCCGAGGAGCAGGTACGCCGGTTCGCGCCGTGGCTGCTGGGAGCCGTTGCTGTGCTGGTCATCATCAGCGCCGCGGTGCTGATCATCGGAGACGACCAGACCGGCCGGGCCGACAACAACGACCCCTCCCCGCCACCGAGCGCGAGCACTCCGGGCCCACCGGCCAGTGAGGAGACCGAGCCCGACGGCGAGCCGGACCCGGGCCGCCGCACCTGGCTGGTCGACGCCGTCGTCGACGACAGCACCATCCGGCTCGACAACGGCGCGGAGGTGCGGCTGGTCGGCATCGCCGACAGCTGTGGCGCCGACGAGCTCGAGAAGATCGTCGTCGGCCACGAGGTCACGCTGACCCGTCGTGGCCCCGACAAGGACGCCGACGGCAGGCTGCTGCGCTACGTCGAGCGCGACGGCGCCGATGTCGGCAAGCGGCTGATCCAGCGCGGCTGGGCCAAGGCGTCCGACCGGCCCAACGCACGGCGCGCGATCTACCGCCGCATCGATGACAGGTCGCCGGACCTCTGCGGCTGAGCCTCGATCCGTGGATGGGCGGCGTAGCGAGCGGCACCAGAGGGGCGTGAAGGCAAGGCGCCGGCGCGCCGTCGGACTGGGCGTCCTTCCAGCGTCGGCAACGCCGCCAGCGCGCCCCTGTGGTGGCGCGTAGTAGGCGGCCATCCACGGATCGAGGCTAAGGGGTCTCCGCCTCCGCTGCGTGGGCGGCCAGCAGGGCGTCGTTCTCCTCGCTCCAGGTCTCCTTGGTCTGCGCGCTCCAGAACATCACGAACGCCGCGATCAGGCCGGTCTCCAGGACGAACAGGGCGTTGTCGGCGCCGGCGAGCTTCATGATCACGGCCACGACGAGCACCAGGCCCATGACACCGATCACCCCGGCGTAGAACCTGCGGTAGCCGTCGGAGGGCGAGCCGTCGGTCTGCCTGCCCGCGAAACGGTTCGGCCACGCGTGCATGAGCACCATGAGGATCACCCCCACGAAGAGCCCGATGGCCGCCACGTAGTGGCCGTAGCTCCGCACCTTCTCCGGCCACACCACCTGTACCCCCACCAGGACGACGGTGAGCCCCCAGATGGCGGCCACGGCCTTCGGTGATGGTCGGCCCTCACCCGTGCTGAGGACCTCGCCGAAGACCGCATAGGCGATGGCCATCATGATGAGGGCTGCCAGCCCCGACCAGACGTTGTTGTCCAGGGCCTGTGTGAGCTGCGTCGGGGTCGGGACGTTGCTGCGGCCACACAGGGTGTTCTCGCCGGTCTTCGCCTCACCGAGCGGCGTGGGGATGAGGGCGACGAAGAAGGCGAGGATGCCCGAGCAGTTGAGCACCATGTCCTCACGGAAGGTCGAGCCCTTGTAGACGATCAGGCAGGCACCGATGGCACACAGGCAGGCGACGAAGATCGCCCGGGCCGGGGTGTAGTAGTAGGCGCTGATCGAGCCCAGCCAGCAGTCGGGGCTCGGTTTGAGGATCTGGATGGTGACGCCCACGGCGAGCAGGAAGGCCAGGCCGGGCATGGCGAGCCGCAAGTAGCGGTAGGTCGAGAGCAGCTCCTGGCGAGTGAGGCTGGCTCTCGTGTTGTTCACTGCACGGGCTCGTAGCTCGCGAAGGTGCGGGTGAACGACCCGGTGCCGTGGGTGGCCGAGCGCAGGTCGGTCGGGTAGCGGATCAGCTCCGCGCAGGGCACGTGGGCCCGGACGACGGCCATGCCGTCGGCGGTGTCCTGGCCCAGCACCCGGCCCCGCCGCGCGGACAGGTCGCTCATGACGGTGCCGACGAGGTGGTCCGGGACGGTCACCTCGACCTCGTCGTACGGCTCCAGCAGCTGCACGCCGGCCGCCTGGGCGGCCTCGCGCAGCGCCAGCGCACCGGCGCTCTGGAACGCCATGTCCGAGGAGTCGACGCTGTGCGCCTTGCCACCGGTGAGCGTCACCCGGACGTCGACCATCGGGTGGCCGCCGCAGCCGCGCTCCATCTGCGTGCGGATGCCCTTCTCGACCGACGGGATGAACTGGCGGGGGACGACGCCACCCACCACGCGCTCCGCGAACTCGAACCCGCTGCCGCGGGGGAGCGGCTCGACCTCGACCTCGCAGACGGCGTACTGGCCGTGGCCGCCGGACTGCTTCACGTGCCGACCGAGCCCGGTGCCGGCGGCGGCCAGGGTCTCGCGCATCGGCACCAGCACGTCGACCTGGTGCACCGAGACGCCGAACCGCTCCGAGAGCCGCTCGAGCGCGGCGTCCGCGTGGGCCTCGCCCATCGTCCAGAGGACGAGCTGGGCCTGGTCGCCGGTGCCCATCTCGACCCGCAGCGACGGATCCTCCGCGGCGAGCCGGGAGAGGGCGGTCGAGAGCTTGTCCTCGTCGGACTTGGTCTCGGCCTCGATCGCCACCGGCAGCAACGGGGTCGGCAGCGACCAGGGCCGGAGGACACGCGGGTCCTCGACCGAGGAGAGCGTGTCGCCGGTCTCCGCGCGCCCGAGCCGGCCGACCGTCGCGATGTCGCCGCAGACCACCCGGGTCGCCGGCTGGAGGGACTGCCCGAACGGGTAGGACAGCGCGCCGACCCGCTCGTCGTCGTCGTGGTCGGCGTGTCCGGACTCGGCGCCGAAGAACGACGTGAGGTGGCCGGAGACGTGCACCGGCTTGTCGGCGTCGAGGGTGCCGGAGAAGACCCGCACCAGGCTGACCCGGCCGACGTAGGGGTCGCTGGTCGTCTTCACGATCTCGGCGACCAGCGGACCGTGCGGGTCGCAGGTCACGGGGGTGGCCGCCGCCCCCGCGGGCGTGTAGGTCGCGGGGCTCGGGTGCTCGCTGGGCGCCGGGAAGCCGCGGACGATGAGGTCGAGCAGCTCGTCGCAGCCGACACCGCTCGTCGAGCAGGCCGCCACGACGGGGAAGAAGGTGCCACGCGCCATGGCGCGGTGGAGGTCCTCGAGCAGGGCGTCCTCGGTGACGGACTCACCCGCGAGGTAGCGGTCCATCAGCCCCTCGTCCTCGGACTCCTCGATGATCCCCTCGATCAACGCCTCGCGCGCGTCTCCGTGGTCGTCGGCGGCGTCCGAGCCGAGCAGTCCGACCAGCCCGGTCACCTCGGTGCCGGACATGACCGGGACATACAACGGGAGCACCTTGTCACCGGTGCTCCCGAACGTGGCCTGGGCTGCCGCCAGCACCCCGGGGTAGTCGGCCCGCGCGTGGTCGAGCTTGGTCACCACCACCGCCCGCGGCATCCCGACGTCCGCGCACTCGCGCCACAGCATCGTCGTGACCTGGTCGACGGGCTCGTTGGCGGCGGTCACGAACAGCGCGCAGTCCGCGGCCCGGAGCCCGGCGCGCAGCTCGCCCACGAAGTCGGCGTAGCCGGGGGTGTCGATGAGGTTCACCTTCACGCCGCGGTGCACCACGGGCGCCACCGACAGCGCCATCGACCGGCCGTGGGAGCGCTCGCCGGGCTCGAAGTCGGAGACCGTGGTGCCCTCGGCGACCGTGCCGGCGCGGGTCAGGGCGCCGCTGCGCACCAGCAGGGTCTCGAGGAGCGTGGTCTTGCCACCGGAGCTCGGCCCCACCAGCACGACGTTGCGGATCTCATCGGGCTTGAGGGCCTCGAGATCTTGTCTGCCGGCTGCACGAGCACCTTTGTCGGCCATGGGTCCACGTTGCTCCCATCCACCCGCGACGACAACCCCCTGTGCGCACGTACGGTCGGGTCCTTGGACCCTCGCGTCGCGGCGCGAGGGTGGTTGAAAAGGTCACAGTTCGTGGTCTGGGCCGGGCGGCGAACCTACGCTGCCACGGTGACCGAGGAGCAGACCGTCGAGGGCGGCCTTGCCGAGCCCGAAGAGCTCGAGCCCGACCAGGGGACCCTCGAGCTCGCCGCGCCGGAGGACCGGCACGACCGCGCCGAGTGGGAGGCGGCCGCCGCGGCGGTGCTGCGCAAGGCCCGCCGGCTCGACCGACGAGGACCCGGACGAGCGGGTCTGGGACACGCTGACGCCGCACCACGCTCGACGGCATCGGCATCACCCCGCTGGGCACCCCAGAGCTGCTCGACGGCCTGGTGACCGCGGGCCGACCGACGCGCGCGGGGGACTGGGACATCCGTGCGCACCTGGCGGTCACCGACGAGAAGTCCGACAACGAGACGCTGCTCACCGACCTCGAGGGCGGGGTCACCTCGCTGTGGCTCGAGGCCGGTGAGGACACCGACTGGGCGACGCTCTGCTCGACGGCGTGCTGCTCGACCTCGCGCCCGTGGTGCTGCAGACGACCGAGGCCGGCGCCCGCTCGTTCCTGGCAGTACGCCGAGGGCCGCGAGCTGCACCCGCGCACCAACCTCGGCCTCGACGCCCGCGGCGCCGACCCGCGAGCTGGCCGAGCTGGCGTGGCAGGCCGGCGTGCGCGTCTTCGTCGTCGACGCGACCGAGGTCCACGACCGCGGCGCGTCTGACGTGCAGGAGCTCGCCCACTCGCTGGCCGTCGGCGGCGACTACCTCCGTACCCTGACCGATGCTCGGGTTCGACCTCGACGAGGCCGCGAAGATCGTCGAGTTCCGCTACGCCGCGACCGACGAGCAGTTCACGACCATCGCCAAGCTGCGCGCCGCGCGGCGACTGTGGGCGTCGCGTGCTCGAGCTCAGCGGGACCAGCGAGCGCGCGCAGCACCAGCACGCGGTCACCAGCCGGCCGATGCTGAGCAAGTACGACCCGTGGGTCAACATGCTCCGCACCACGGTCGCCGCGTTCGCGGCGGGCGTGGGCGGAGCAGACGCCGTCACCGTGCTGCCGTTCGACAGCCCGCTCGGCGCTCCCGACGCGTTCGGCCGCCGGATCGCGCGCAACACCCGCGCGCTGCTCATGTCCGAGTCGCACGTCGCCCGGGTCGCCGACCCGGCCGGCGGTGCGTACGCCGTCGAGAAGCTGACCGACGACCTCGCCATCGCCGCCTGGGAGCTGTTCGGCCGGCTCGAGGAGGGCGCTGACCTCGACGCCGAGATCGCCGCGACCGTGGAGCGAGCGAGACCGGCAGGTGGCCGACCCGCACGCGGCCGATCACCGGGCTCACCGAGTTCCCGAACCTGCGCGGAGGAGCTGCCGGAGCGCGCGCCCGCCTCCGAGACGCCAGGTCCGCCGCTACGGCGCCGACTTCGAGGCGCTGCGCGACGACCGGATGAACGAGCCGGTCGTACCTCGCGACCATGGGCACCGTCGCCTCAGCACACCGCCCGTGCCACGTTCGCCGCCAACCTGCTTCGCGGCTGGTGGCATCACGTCGAGGTCGCCGGTCCCACGGACGGTGTCGAGTCACTGTCGAGGAGAACGACGGCCAGCCGGTCGTCTGCCTGTGTGGCACGCGACGCGGCCTACGACGAGTGGGGCGCCGAGGCGGCGGCCGCCCTGCGCGAGGCGGGTGCTGACTGGGTCATCGTCGCCGGCAGGCCGCGGGACTGGGCTGACGACTCGTGCGCGATGGGTGTCGACGCCCTGGAGTTCCTGCACCCGCACGAGGGAGAAGCTGCGCATGACAGTCCCGAAGAGCTTCGCCGGGCTGCCCCTGCGGCGCCACCGAGGGCGGCGCGGTCGAGCTGGGCCGTCAAGGCGGACCGTGGCTGAGCTCCCGAGGGGATCGACATCCTCCCCGTCTACGGCCCCGAGCACCTCGAGGGGCTCGACGCCCTCGACACCTGGCCGGGGCTCTCGCCGTTCCTCCGCGGGCCCTACCCGACGATGTACACGACCCAGCCGTGGACGATCCGGCAGTACGCCGGGTTCTCCACGGCCGAGGAGTCCAACGCCTTCTACCGCCGCAACCTCGCGGCCGGCCAGAAGGGGCTGAGCGTCGCGTTCGACCTCGCCACCCACCGCGGCTATGACTCCGACCACCCCCGGGTGCGCGGCGACGTCGGCATGGCCGGCGTGGCGATCGACTCGATCTACGACACCCGGACCCTGTTCGACGGCATCCCGCTCGACGAGATGTCGGTGTCGATGACGATGAACGGCGCCGTGCTGCCGGTGCTCGCGCTCTACATCGCCGCGGCCGAGGAGCAGGGGGTGAAGCCGGAGCAGCTCAGCGGGACGATCCAGAACGACATCCTCAAGGAGTTCATGGTCCGCAACACCTACATCTACCCGCCCGAGCCGAGCATGCGGATCATCTCCGACATCTTCAGCTACACCGCGGCGAGGATGCCCCGCTTCAACTCGATCTCGATCTCCGGCTACCACATCCAGGAGGCCGGGGCGACGCAGGACCTCGAGCTCGCCTACACGCTGGCCGACGGCGTGGAGTACATCCGCGCCGGCCTCGCGACCGGCATGACGATCGACCAGTTCGCGCCGCGGCTCAGCTTCTTCTGGGCGATCGGCATGAACTTCTTCATGGAGGTCGCCAAGCTGCGCGCGGCCCGGGCGCTGTGGTCGCCGGCTCGTGCGCGACTTCGACCCGCAGAACCCCAAGTCGCTCAGCCTGCGCACCCACTCCCAGACCTCGGGCTGGTCGCTCACCGCGCAGGACGTGTTCAACAACGTCGGCCGCACCTGCATCGAGGCGATGGCCGCGACCCAGGGCCACACCCAGTCGCTGCACACCAACGCCCTCGACGAGGCGATCGCGCTGCCGACCGACTTCTCGGCCCGCATCGCCCGCAACACCCAGCTGCTGCTCCAGCAGGAGAGCGGGACCACCGGCACCATCGATCCCTGGGCCGGCTCCTACTACGTCGAGCGGCTCACCCACGACCTCGCGGAGCGGGCCTGGGCGCACATCCAGGAGGCCGAGCGGGCCGGAGGCATGGCCAAGGCCATCGAGCAGGGCATCCCGAAGATGCGCATCGAGGAGGCCGCCGCCCGCACCCAGGCCCGGATCGACTCGGGCGCGCAGAAGGTGATCGGCGTCAACACCTACCGCCTGGAGACCGAGGACAAGCTCGACGTGCTCCGGGTCGACAACGACGATGTCTACCGCCAGCAGATCGCCAAGCTCGAGCGGCTGCGCGCCGAGCGTGACGACGACGAGGTACGCCGCACGCTGGAGGCCCTGACCAGATCGGCCGAGGACGGACCGGCCTCAGGCGGCTCGCTGGACGGCAACCTGCTCGCACTCGCCGTCGACGCCGCTCGCGCCAAGGCGACCGTCGGCGAGATCTCCGACGCCCTCGAGAAGGTCTACGGCCGCCACCGGGCCACCATCCGTACGATCAGCGGCGTGTTCAGGGACGAGTCCGGCGAGGGCGGCGGGACGCTCGTCCAGCAGGTCCTCGACGCCACCGCGGAGTTCGAGGAGGCCGAGGGCCGCCGGCCCCGCATCCTGGTCGCCAAGATGGGGCAGGACGGTCACGACCGCGGCCAGAAGGTGATCGTCTCGGCGTTCGCCGACATGGGCTTCGACGTCGACGTCGGGCCGCTGTTCTCCACACCGGAGGAGGTCGCCCAGCAGGCGGTCGACGCGGACGTGCACATCGTGGGCATCTCCTCGCTGGCCGCCGGACACCTCACGCTGCTGCCGGCGTTGAAGCACGCGCTCGAGGAACAGGGCCGCCCCGACGTCATGGTCGTGATCGGCGGCGTCATCCCGCCCGACGACGTGCAGACCCTCAAGGAGATGGGTGCCGCCGCGGTCTTCCTGCCGGGCACCGTCATCGCCGAGTCCGCCCTCGACCTCCTGGCGCGCCTGAGGCAGCAACTCGACCACGACGACCACGCTGGTTGAGGTGCGAGCGCAGCGAGCCTCGAAACCGAGCGAGCCGGGGCTGGGACCCGACCACCGGGGTCGTCCGAGTGCGTCGGTGCGGTGGCTTCGAGGCTCGGCCGTGAACGGCCTCCCACCTCAACCACCGGGAGGCCGCCGTGGCAACGGTTGATGTCACGGCACTCCTCGAGGGCATCCGCGCGCGGCGCCGCGCGGCGGTCTCGCAGGCGATCACGCTGGTGGAGTCGTCCAAGCGCGAGCATCGGGCGTCGGCACGCGAGCTGCTGACCGCTCTCGCCCACGAGGCCGCCTCCGGAGTCCACTCGCCGGCGGTGCGGGTCGGAATCTCCGGCGTGCCGGGAGTCGGGAAGTCGACGTTCATCGAGGCCCTCGGCACCCGGCTCACGGCGCAGGGGCACCGGGTGGGCGTGCTGGCGGTCGACCCGTCCAGCATCCGCACCGGCGGCTCGGTGCTCGGCGACAAGACCCGGATGGCGAACCTCTCCACCAACCCCGAGGCGTTCATCCGTCCCTCACCTGCCGCCGGCACCCTGGGTGGCGTCGCCCGTGCCACGGTGCAGGCGATGACCGTGCTCGAGGCCGCGGCCTACGACGTGGTGCTGGTGGAGACCGTCGGCGTCGGGCAGTCCGAGGTCACCGTGGCCGGCATGGTCGACACCTTCCTGTTCCTCACCCTGGCCCGCACGGGAGATCAGCTGCAGGGCATCAAGAAGGGCATCCTCGAGATAGCCGACGTGATCGCGGTGAACAAGGCCGACGGTGACCGGCAGGACGAGGCGCGCGCCGCCGCCCGCGAGCTGGCCGGGGCGCTGCGGCTGGTGCACGGCAAGGGGGAGTGGGCGCCGCCGGTGGTGACCGTCTCCGGACTCCAGGACATCGGCGTCGACGACCTGTGGGACCGCGTGCTCGCCCACCGCGAGCAGCTCGGCGCCGAGGGGCTGGCCGGGAAGCGCGCCCAGCAGCAGCTCGAGTTCACCTGGGCGCTGGTCCGCGACGAGCTCGATCAGCGGCTGCGTCACTCGTCCGGCGTACGCCGGATCCGCGACGAGGTGCGTGCCGCTGTCCTCGCCGGCGAGCTGCCCGCACCCGCCGCTGCCGACCGCCTGCTCGCGGCGTACGACGAGCCTCACCCGGAGGGATGACTCCCGACGGGTGAATCGGGACTGGCTGCCCGCCTGTCCCGACAGGTCGGGACACCCCTCCCCTTGTGACCGGGACAGCCCGCGTAGAAATCTCCGGGCAGGCACCGGTGCATCGGAGAGGGAGCAGCGGAAGCCTCGAACCCGTCCGTCCTCGTCATCCCGATCCCGGAGGAACCATGCGTACTCGTCACGTCCTGGCCGCAGCCGCGGCCCTTGCGCTGGCCGGCAGCACCGCTGCCGGCACAGCCCCTTCGGCGGCGGACCCGCCGTCGCACCCCTCGGCAGGCAAGGCCAAGCCGTCGGTCACGACGGTGGCCAGGAAGCTGGTCGGCCCGCTGAGCGTCGCCCAGGCACCGGACGGCACCCGTTACTGGACCGACGCCTTCGTCGGCATGCTCTTCAAACAGGCGCCCGACGGCACCGTCTCGGTCATCTACAAGAGCAAGCACCATGGCTCCGACGGGGTCTCGGCCGACGGTGGCGTCCTGCGCTTCGTGACCGGGTCCGACGACAACAAGTCCGGCGGGGTCTGGACCATCGACACCAACGGCGCCCCGAAGCTGCTCGGCGACACCTACGCCTACGAGAAGCGGGCCAACCCGGACGGCAAGTTCACCTACGGCTTCCTCAAGACGCCGAAGTCCTGCCTGGCCCAGCTGCCCAAGAACATCCCGGGCACCTACTCCGGGGTGAAGGAGACCCACTCCTACGCCGTCGCGTCCGCCGGCGGTGTCGACTACGTCGCCGACGCGGGCGCCAACGCCGTGCTCGCCCTCGACGCCCAGGGCGTCTTCCGCACCGTGGCCGCGCTCAAGCCGGTGAAGGTCAAGGTGACCAAGAGCGCGGCGATGGCCAACGACCTGCCGAGCTGCACCATCGGCCGGAAGCTCGCCCTCGAGGCGGTGCCGACCGACATCGAGTACGGCCCCGACGGCCAGCTCTACGTCACCAGCCTCCCCGGTGGTCCCGAGGACGGCAGCTTCGGCCTCAACGGCCGGGTCTTGAAGATCGACCCGACCAGCGGCAAGGTCACCACGCTCGTCGACGGGCTGCTCAGCCCGACCGGCGTCGCGGTCGCGGCGAACGGCGACGTCTACGTTGCCCAGCTCTTCCGCGGCGAGATCTCCCGGATCGCGGCCGGCTCCCACAAGGTGAAGACCTACCTGAAGGTGCCGTTCCCGGCGGCGGTCGAGGTGACGCCGACCGGGCTCCTGGCCACGGCCAACGCCCTCCCGATGGGGCCGAAGCCCAAGGGGCAGGTCATCACCGTCACACCCTGACCACTTGCTGAACCTGCGAGGATCTCCGATGCCATGTCCATCCGGCGTCGGGGATCCTCGCTTCTGTCGGCCGCCCTCCTGCTGCTCGCTGCGGCACCGGGGGCGGCCGCTGCGCCACGCACTGCTCCGCTCGACGCCGGCCTGCTGAGCCCGCTGAGCGTCGCCGTCGCCGCGGACGGCGGGGTCTGGTACGCCGAGAACTACGCCGGGCTGCTGCACCACCGCGCCGCCGACGGCAGGGTGACCACGCCGGCCCGGGCGCCAGGGGAGCTGGAGCTGAGCTCGGTGAGCGAGCTCGACGGCACGGTCTGGTATGCGGTCACCGGCGCCGGCCACACGATCGGCCGGCTGCGCGAGCTCGACCCTGACGGCACGGACACGCTGGTCGCCGATCTCTACGCCCACGAGCGCCGAGCGAACCCGGACCACGCCTTCTCCTACGGCTTCCGCCACCTGCCGCCGCGTTGCGCGGCCCGGCTCCCGCGGGGCGGCCGTGCGGCCTACCACGGCAAGGCGGAGACGCACCCCGTCGCGTCGGTGCCCGCGCACGGTGCCGTCTACGTGGCCGATGCGGCCGCCAACGCGGTCACCGCCGTCGTGGCCGGCACGCCCACCACCGTCGCGGTGCTCCCGCCGGTGCGGACCACCATGACCAGGGCCTACGCCGAGGAGAACAGCCTTCCAGGCTGCACCGTCGGTCGCGACTACTGGGCCGAGGCGGTGCCGACCGACGTCGAGGAGGGGCCTGACGCCTCGCTCTACGTCACCAGCCTGCCCGGCGGCCCCGGCACGGTGGACGGCCGGCCGGCTGGACGGCTGCTGCGCGTCCTGATCCTCACGGGCCAGGTGAGCGTGGTCGCCGACGGGCTCGACAGCCCGGTCGGGGCCGCGGTCTCCGAGACCGGCGACGTCTACGTGAGCGAGCTGCAGGCCGACCGGGTCTCCCGGGTCGCGGCCGGCACGACCACCGCGACGCCGTTCGCGCACCTGGTCTTCCCGGGTGACCTCGAGTGGACCCCTGACGGCCTCGTGGTCACCACCGACGTGCTCAGCGGCACCAACGGCACCGACCCGCCCGAGGGCCGGCTCGTGAGACTCAACTAGCCTTGCACGGACATGCACGAGCAGGAGCGGGCCGAGTCCTCGGCCTCCACGGTGATCACCGACGTCGTCGACAAGTACGACGTCGACCTCGTCGACCTGCGCCGCGACCTGCACGCCCACCCCGAGCTGTCCTGGTCCGAGCTGCGCACCGCGGAGGTCGGTCGCCGGCCGGGTCGAGCAGGCCGGCTGGCAGGTGACGCGCTACAGCCGCACCGGCTTCGCGGCCGACCTCGGTGACACGGGGCCTCTCGTCGCCCTCCGGGCCGACATGGACGCCCTGCCCGTCCACGACCTGACCGACGACCCCTGGACCAGCACCGTCTCCGGGCGTGGCCCATGCCTGCGGCCACGACGTGCACACGACCGCGCTGACCGGCGCCGCCCTGGCCCTCGCCGAGGTGCACGACCGCGGGCTGCTCCCGGGCCGGGTGCGGCTGCTCTTCCAGCCGGCCGAGGAGGTCATGCCCGGCGGGGCGGTGCACTTCATGGAGGAGGGCGCGCTCGCCGAGGTGGAGCGGGTCTTCGCGCTGCACTGCGATCCGGGTGTCGACGTCGGGCAGGTCGGGCTCCGACTCGGCCCGCTCACCAGCGCCGCCGACCGGGTCGAGGTCCGGCTCACCGGGACGGGCGGCCACACCAGCCGGCCGCACCTGACCGGAGACCTCACCTTCGCGCTGGCCAAGGTGACCACCGAGCTCCCCGCCGTGCTCAGCCGCCGGATGGACCCGCGGGCCGGCGTCAGCGTCGTGTGGGGCAGCCTCCATGCGGGCTCGGCTCCCAACGTCATCCCCGACCACGGCCTGGTCACCGGCACCGTCCGCATCCTCGACGCGATCGCCTGGGCCGACTGCGAGGCCGTGGTCCGCACCGTCGTCGACGAGATCGTCCGCCCCTACGGGGTCAGCGCCGAGATCGACTACCAGCGCGGCGTGCCGCCGGTCGTCAACGAGCCGGTCTCCAACCGGATCCTGGCCGACGCGGTCCGGCTCGTGCTCGGCGACTCCGGCCAGGTGATCGCCGGGCAGAGCCTCGGCGGCGAGGACTTCGGGTGGTACCTCGAGCGGATCCCCGGCGCGATGATGCGGCTCGGCACCCGCACGCCCGGCGGGGCGACGTACGACCTCCACCAGGGCAACCTGCGCGTCGACGAGCGGGCGACCAGCATCGGGGCCAAGCTGCTGGCTCAGACCGCGCTGCGCGCCCTGAGCGATCGGCGCTGACCAACGCCGCCGCGCCACCCGCCTGATCCACAGCACTGACCCAGAAATGACCCGGACGGGAGGGCCGGAGTGGCCCGGACAGCCCTCCACCATGGCCCGTCGTGACCACCCGCACGACCCCAACGGGGCTCTCGGGTCACCACTGCGTAACAAAGACTGGCGACAAGGCACTCGGGGTGTCGTCAAAGGGCGTCGAAACCTATACCGTTCACCCGATCAGCGGCCGGTGGCCCATGAGCATGAGGAGACGTCTTGCGACGCAGTAGGAAGTTTGCATCCATCCTGACAATCGGGATTCTGGCGCTCGGGGCGTCCGCGTGCGGGAGCGACGACAGCTCCGGCGGATCCAGCGCCCAGGACGAGACCACGAGCGCGGCACCGACCGACGCCACCAGCGAGGCGACCTCGGAGGCTCCTACCTCTGACATCAAGGTCGGCATGGCCTACGACGTCGGCGGTCGCGGCGACCAGTCGTTCAACGACTCGGCGGCTGCGGGCCTCGACCAGGCGAAGTCCGAGTTCGGCGTCGCGGCAGACGAGTCCGAGGCCACCGACGGTGAGGCCGAGTCCGCCCGCGAGGAGCGGCTCATCACCTTCGCCGAGGCCGGCTACGACCCGATCATCGCCGTGGGCTTCGCCTACGCGGAGTCGGTCGGCAAGGTCGCGGAGCAGTACCCCGACGTCCACTTCGCGATCATCGACGACTCCAGCCTCGCTGACGTCCCCAACGTGGCCAGCCTGGTCTTCGCCGAGGAGCAGGGCTCGTTCCTGGTCGGCGCGGCGGCCGCGCTCAAGTCCGAGGCGGGCCACATCGGCTTCGTCGGTGGCGTCCAGGTGCCGCTGATCGAGAAGTTCCAGGCGGGCTACGAGGCGGGCGCCAAGGCCGTCAAGCCGGACATCAAGGTCGACGTCACCTACCTCACCCAGCCGCCGGACTTCTCCGGCTTCGGTGACCCGGCCAAGGGCAAGACGGCCGCCGAGGGCATGTTCGACGGCGGTGCCGACATCGTCTACCACGCTGCCGGCGGCTCCGGCGGCGGCGTGTTCGAGGCCGCGAAGGCCGCAGGCGGCAAGGCGATCGGTGTCGACTCCGACCAGTACAACACCGCCGACCCGTCCGTCCAGGACGTCATCATGACGTCGATGCTGAAGAACGTGAACGTCGCGGTCTTCAACTACCTCAGCGAGGTCGCCGGCGGCACCTTCCCGGCCGGCGTCAACACCTACGACCTCTCGGTCGACGGCGTGGGCTACGCGACCTCGGTGGCCAGGTCGACGACATCGCGGACCAGCTCGACGCGTTCAAGCAGCAGATCATCGACGGGGACATCACGGTTCCGACCACTCCCTGATCAGCTGACACGATCACGCAACAGCCTCCGGGCCCGTGGCCCCGCCCAGTGCGGGAGCCCGGGCCCGGAGGTCCATGTCGGGCAGCGTGCCCATTCGGTAGTGTCCGGCGGGATGCCCGTCCACCCGACGTCTCCAGGGGAGGAACCTGATCGTGTCGACCTCTGCACCGACGGTCGAAGCGAGCCCCTGAGGCGTCCTCGGCGCCCGTCGCCGTCCGGCTGCGCGGCATCGGCAAGCGGTTCCCCGGCGTCATCGCCAACGACGACATCAACATCGACGTGCGCAGCGGGCACCATCCACGCCATCGTCGGCGAGAACGGCGCCGGCAAGTCGACGCTGATGAAGATCCTCTACGGCGTGCAGCCGCCCGACTCGGGCACGATCGAGATCAACGGCACCCAGGTCGCCCTGCACTCGCCGGCCGACGCGATCAAGGCCGGCGTCGGCATGGTCTTCCAGCACTTCATGCTCGCCGACAACCTCACCGTCGCTCGAGAACGTCGTCCTCGGCGCCGAGAAGCTGCACGGCATCGGCGGCGACGGCCCGCGCCGAGGTCGAGCGGATCTCGGACGGCCTACGGCCTCGACATCGAGCCGGACCGGCTGGTCGAGGAGCTCGGCGTCGGCGCCCGGCAGCGCGTCGAGATCCTCAAGGTCCTCTACCGCGGCGCCAGGATCGTGATCCTCGACGAGCCGACCGCGGTGCTCGTGCCCCAGGAGGTCGACGAGCTCTTCGGCAACCTGCGCGGGCTGAAGAAGGAGGGCCTCTCCGTCATCTTCATCAGCCACAAGCTCGACGAGGTCCTCTCGGTCGCCGACGAGATCACCGTGATCCGGCGCGGCACCACCGTGCAGACCGTGCCGCCGACGGACGTGACCGCCCGCCAGCTCGCCGAGCTGATGGTCGGCTCCGAGCTGCCCTCGCCCAGCACCGAGACCTCCACCGTCACCGACAGCGTGCTGCTCTCGGTCCGGCACCTGGGCCTGCCGCAGCCCACGGGCCGCCCGCTGCTCGACGACATCTCCTTCGAGATCCACCAGGGCGAGGTGCTCGGCATCGCCGGCGTCGAGGGCAACGGCCAGGCCGAGCTCGTGGAGTCGATCATGGGCATGCGCGCCGGGCGCGACCGGCACCATCGAGCTCGGCGGCAAGGACCTGACGCATCGCAGTCGACCCGCGAGCGCCGCGAGTCCGGCATCGGCTACATCCCCGAGGACCGGCAGCGACACGGGCTGCTGCTCGACTCACCGCTGTGGGAGAACCGCGTCCTGGGCCACCAGGGGCGCCGCCCGACCACGCCGGGGCCCGCTCATCGACAGGCGCGGCGGCGCGCGCCGACACCCAGCGGATCATCAAGGAGTACGACGTCCGCACGCCCGGCCCCGACGTGCTGGCCCGCGCGCTGTCCGGAGGCAACCAGCAGAAGCTGATCGTCGGCCGCGAGATGAGCGGCGACCCGATCCTCCTGATCGCCGCGCACCCGACCCGCGGCGTCGACGTCGGCGCCCAGGCGGCGATCTGGGACCACATCAAGGCGGCCCGGCGCGCGGGGCTGGGCGTGCTGCTGATCTCCGCCGACCTCGACGAGCTGATCGGGCTCTCGGACCGGATCGAGGTCATCCTCCGGGGCAGGCTGGTCGGCACCTTCGACCCCGACGACGTGACCCCCCAGCAGCTGGGCTCGGCGATGACGGGAGCCGGAGCATGAGCGCCCGCCTGACCAAGTTCGCTGCTGCGCCCTCAGCGCGCCCCTGCTGGCGCTCTGGTGGCCGCGTTCGCGATCACCAGCCTGGTGCTGGCCGGCGGCCGGCGACCCGGTCATCGACGTGTGGAAGCAGATCCTGTCGTGGCCCGAGGGCCGCAACATCGCCAACATCATCAACAACGCCACGCGTGCTCTACCTCTCCGGCCTGGCGGCCGCGGTCGGCTTCCGGATGAACCTGTTCAACATCGGCGTCGACGGTCAGTACCGCGTCGCGGCGTTCACCGCTGCGGTCGTGGCCGGCGAGGCCTGGCTGCCCGGCTACCTCAACACCGTCGCTGGCCATCCTGTGCGCCATGCGCGGTCGGCGCGCTGTGGGCCGGCATCGCGGGCGTGCTGCGCGCGACCCGCGGGGTCAGCGAGGTCATCTCGACGATCATGCTCAACGCCATCGCCACCGCGCTCGTCGCCTACCTGCTGCGCAAGGCCGCGGTCCGCGTCGAGGGCAGCAACACGATCGGCACCAAGAAGATCCCCGAGAGCAGCCAGATCCCCAACATCTCGATCGGCGACGGTCCCGGTCAGGAGATCTACGGCTTCGTGGTCATCGCCGTCCTGGTCGGCTTCCTCTACTGGTTCGTGCTCAACAAGACCCGGTTCGGCTTCGACCTGCGCGCGACCGGCCAGCTCGACCACCGCGGCGACGGCCAGCGGCATCAACGATCACCCGGATGATGGTCGCGGCGATGCTGATCTCCGGCGCGGTCGCCGGCCTGGTCGGCCTGCCGATCCTGTTCGGCGACAGCCTACCAGTACGGCTCGACGTTCCAGTCCGGCCTCGGCTTCGCCGGCATCGCGATCGCGCTGCTCGGTCGCAACCACCCGGTCGGGGTGGGCGTCGGCGCCCTGCTCTTCGCCTTCCTCAACGAGCAGTCCAACCCGCTGCAGATCCTGGTCGGCGTCTCGCCCGACATCGTGGCCATCACCCAGGGCGTCATCGTGCTGACCGTGGTCATCTCCTACGAGCTCGTGCGCCGCGGCCGGCGTCCGGCATCGAGCAGCAGGCGGTCGCCACGTGCCTTGGACACGAGAGCGCACCGACCGCGAGGAGGCACTCGGCATGAGCCACCCCCACCGCCGCAGCCGAGCGTCGCCCGCGCGCCGCGGCGCCTCCCAAGACGCCGCCGGGTCCCCGACGTGGGTCTACGTCGCGGCGCATCCCGGCCGTGCTGCTCGTGCCTCGCCGTGCTCGCAGGTGGTCACCGGCGCCGACGACCTCGCGTCGTCGGGCACCATCGCCGCGACCCTGGTCGCCACCACCCCGATCATGCTGGCCGGCCTCGGCGGCCTGTGGTCCGAGCGCGCCGGCGTCGTCAACATCGGCCTCGAGGGGATGATGATCCTCGGCACCTACGGCGCGGGCTACTTCGGCTACCACTACGGCGCCTGGGCCGGCGTGCTCGGCGCGATCGCGATGGGCATGCTCGGCGGGCTGCTGCACGCCATCGCCACGGTGATCTTCGGCGTCGACCACATCATCTCCGGGGTCGCGATCAACATCATCGCGCTCGGCGCCGTCCAGTACCTCGCCTCGCTCACCTTCGTGGGACTGCCCGGCGGCGGCTCCACCCAGTCGCCGAAGATCCCCGACGTGCAGACCGATCACGTTCGAGTCCGCTGAGCGACAAGCTCCTCGAGATCGAGAAGAACGACACCTTCTTCGTCTCCCAGGTGGCGGCACTGCTGCGCGCTCTGTGCACCAACCTGTCGTCCCTGGTGATCATCTCGTTCCTGCTGCTGGTCGTGACCTGGTGCGTCCTGTGGCGCACGTCGTTCGGCCTCCGGCTGCGCTCCTGCGGCGAGAGCCCGGCCGCGGCCGAGTCGCTCGGCGTGCACGTGCTGCGCTACAAGTTCGTCGCGGTGCTGATCTCCGGCGGCCTGGCCGGTCTCGGCGGCGGCGTCCTCGCCATGGTCGCCTCGAGCAACTACCGCGACGGCCAGACCGGCGGTCGCGGCTACATCGGCCTCGCGGCGATGATCTTCGGCAACTGGCGTCCCGGCGGGCTGCTGACCGGCTCCGGGCTGTTCGGCTACACCCAGACGCTGGGCCTGCGCAGGGCGGCGACTCGGTCCACGCGCTGCTGCTCGCCGGTGGCCGTGCTGGCCGTGGCCGCGGCCCTGCTCCAGCTGCGCGGCGCGGAAGCCGGGCGTCCGGCGCCGTCATGGCCGCGATCGGTGTCCTGCTCGGCGCTGATCTACTTCCTGATCGACGAGGTGCCCGACGACTTCACCCGGATGACGCCCTACGTCATCACGCTGCTGGTGCTCGCCTTCGCCTCTCAACGACTACGGATGCCGGCCGCCGACGGGCAGATCTATCGCAAGGGGAGTGCGGGTTGACCGAGCCCGGCGAGCACGACGACTTCGACTGGGAGGGGCTCCGGGCGCAGGCGGTCGAGGCGATGGAGCACGCCTACGCGCCCTACTCCCACTACAAGGTCGGCGCGGCCGGGCTGGTCGACGACGGCCGCGTCGTGACGGGGTGCAACGTCGAGAACGCGGCCTACGGCGTCGGCGCTGTGCGCCGAGTGCGGCATGGTCTCCCAGCTGCACCTCACCGGCGGCGGCCGGCTCACCCACGTCGTGTGCGTCAACGCCGAGGGCGACGGTGATCATGCCGTGCGGCCGCTGCCGGCAGCTGCTCTGCGAGAACGGCCGCCCCAGCATGCTGCTGTGGACCGTCTCGGGCGTGAAGAGGATGGACGAGGTGCTGCCGGATGCCTTCGGCCCCGACGACCTCGATTGACCTGACCTCCTCCGACGTCGTCGCGGACCCCTACCCGTACTTCGCCGAGGAGCGGGCCGCGCACCCGGTCGCCTGGCACGAGCCGTCGGGCACGTGGCTGGCGTTCGACCACGCCGTCGGTGAGCGCGGTCCAGCGGGACCGGCGCCTGGGCCGGCTCTGGCGCGACCGGGAGCCGGCCGCGGCTACCTCGAGCCGTTCAACCTGCTGCACCGCAACCAGATGATGGAGAACGAGCCGCCCGAGCACACCCGGCTGCGTCGCCCGGTCGCCCAGGCGTTCGCCCGCGGCCACATCGAGCGGCTGCGGCCCCGCGTCGGCGAGCTCGCCGGGAGCTGCTGGCACGAGGTCGACCCGGCCGGCTTCGACGTCATCGGCGACGTACGCCGAGCCGCTGCCGGTGCTGGTCATCGCCGAGCTGCTCGGCGTGCCGGCGTCGTACGTCCCCGAGCTGCGGGACTGGTCGCAGGCGATCGTGAAGATGTACGAGGTCGACCCCGTCCCCGAGGTGGTCGACGCCGCGGTCGCCGCCGGCCGCCGAGTTCGCCGGGCTGGTCCGCGAGCTGGTCCGCGAGCGCCGCGCGCGGCCGGCGGACGACCTGCTCAGCGACCTGGCCGCCACCGAGCTCTCCGAGGACGAGATGGTCGCGTCGGCCGTGCTGCTGCTCAACGCCGGCCACGAGGCGTCGGTCAACGTCTTCGGCAACGGTCTGGTCGCGATGCTGCGGCGCGGGCTGCGCGCCGGGCGCGGACGCCGGCGGCCACGCGTCGAGGAGATGCTCCGCTTCGACTCCGCGCTCCAGCTCTTCGAGCGGACCGCGACCGAGGACGTGCCGAGCTCGGCGGCGTCGTCGGTCGAGGCGGGGCGAGAAGATCGCGGTGCTGCTCGGCGCGGCCAACCGCGACCCCGCGGTCTTCGAGGCGCCCGGACGAGTTCCGGGTCGACCGCGACCCCAACCCCACGTGGCCTTCGGGGTCGGCGTGCACTTCTGCCTGGGCGCGCCGCTGGCCCGCATGGAGCTGGTGGAGTCGCTCGGCGCGCTGTGGGCGGCGTTCCCGTCGCTGCGCCTGGCGGGCGAGCCGGAGAGCCGGGGCACGTTCGTGCTGCGGGGGTTCCATAGGGTCCCCGTCGGAGGTCGCCCGAAGGAGGAGCACCGTGAGCGAACCGTTCAGCGCCGTCGAGGTGATCGTCGCGCAAGCGGGACCACGGGCGGCTGTCCGACGCGGAGATCGACTGGGTGGTCGACGCCTACACCCGCGGCGTCGTCGCCGACGAGCAGATGTCGGCGCTGGCGATGGCGATCCTGCTCAACGGCATGGACCGCGCGCGAGATCGCCCGCTGGACCGACGCGATGATCGCGTCGGGGGAGCGGATGGACTTCTCCGGGCTGTCCCGCCCGACCTCCGACAAGCACTCCACCGGCGGCGTCGGTGACAAGATCACGCTGCCGCTGGCACCGCTCGTCGCCGCCTGCGGGGTCGCCGTGCCCCAGCTGTCGGGCCGCGGGCTCGGCCACACCGGCGGCACCCTCGACAAGCTGGAGTCGATCCCGGGCTGGCGGGCCGCGCTCTCCAACGAGGAGATGCTGGCCCAGCTCGAGTCGGTCGGCGCCGTCGATCTGCGCGGCCGGCGACGGGCTGGCGCCGGCCGACAAGAAGCTCTACGCGCTGCGCGACGTCACCGGCACGGTCGAGGCGATCCCGCTGATCGCCTCGTCGATCATGAGCAAGAAGATCGCCGAGGGCACCGGTTCGCTGGTGCTCGACGTCAAGGTCGGCACCGGCGCGTTCATGAAGAACGCCGACGCAGCGCCCGCGAGCTCGCCGAGACGATGGTCGCGCTCGGCACCGACGCCGGCGTCCACACCGTGGCGCTGCTCACCGACATGTCGACGCCGCTCGGGCTGCACCGCCGGCAACGCGATCGAGGTCGAGGAGTCGGTCGAGGTGCTGGCCGGCGGCGGACCCGCCGACGTCGTGGAGCTGACGCTGGCGCTGGCCACGCGAGATGCTCGCCGGCGCCGGGCGTCACCGACGTCGACCCGGCCGACAAGCTGGCCGACGGGTCGGCGATGGACGCCTGGAAGGCGATGATCCGCGCCCAGGACGGCGACCCCGACGCCGAGCTGCCCGTGGCCAGGGAGTCGCACGACCTCGTCGCGCCCGTCGTCCGGCGTGCTGACCCGGCTCGACGCGCTGGCGGTCGGCACCGCCGCCTGGCGGCTCGGCGCCGGCCGGTCCCGCAAGGAGGACCCCGTCCAGGCCGGCGCCGGCGTGCGCTGGCACGCGCGACCCGGGCGACACCGTCACCGAGGGCCAGCCGCTGATGACGCTGCTGACCGACGAGCCGGACCGGTTCGAGCGGGCGCTCGCCGTCCTCGACGGCTCCTTCGACATCTCGGCGGACGGCTCCTACGCGGCCGGGCCCATCGTCATCGACCGGGTGGGCGGTCAGCGTGACCCAGCTCTCCGCGGGCGAGTCGTTCGAGGTCTCTGCCACGCGGCTGCGGATGGGGATCGGCTGGGACAAGGACCGCGGCGCGGGCATCGCCCGCACCGGGCGCCCCGACGTCGACCTCGACGCGACCGCCCTGCAGTTCACCGGACGCCAGCTGTTCGACCTGGCCTTCTACAACAACCTCAAGACCCGCGACGGCTCGGTCGAGCACCACGGCGACAACCAGACCGGCAGCGGTGAGGGCGACGACGAGCAGATCCTGGTCGACCTGTCGAAGGTGCACGCACCGGTCGACACGATCGTATTCCTCGTCAGCAGCTATCAGGGCCACTCCCTGGAGTGGGTGGCCAACGCCTACTGCCGGCTCGTCGACGAGGACTCCGACGAGGAGCTGGCCAGGTTCACGCTCACCATGTCGGTCACCGACACCGGTGCGGTGCTGGCCCTGCTGCGGCGTACGTCGGACGGGGTGGGTGCTCAACGCGGTCGGCGAGGGCGTGCCGATCACCGTGCCGACGCAGGGGCTCGCGAAGCTCAACCGCTTCCTCTGACGAGGGTGGTCGCTCAGGCGACGACGCCCCAGTCGTGGGGGTTGCTGATGTCGTCGACCTCACCCGGGTGGATCACCGGCCAGGTGTTGTGGGGCAGGCCGGTGGCGCCGTTGTTGAGCTTGACCCAGTCGAGCTGGTCCTGGAAGCCGACGCCGATCCAGTAGTCCTCGAGCGTCTTGGCGATGCTCTGCACGAAGGCGATCAGGTCGCCGATCGCGCTCACGACCACAGGGATCTCGAAGCTGAGGATCTTGTCGACCGTCGTGGCGTCCGAGAGCAGCTTGGCGACGTCGACGATGCCGCCGATCAGCTTGTCGTTGAGGTCGACCCAGAGCTGCAGGATCTTGGCCGCACCCTTGTTGGTCATGTCGGCGGCCCGCTCCATGCCGAGCGCCGCGTCGCTCATCGCCTTGACCTGCTCGCTGGCGGCCAGCGAGTAGGCGGCGTAGGCCTCGCCCTTCCACGACTTCCCGAGCTGCTGGATCTCGGACTGGATGGAGGGCGCGGGATAGACGAGCTTCTCGCGGCACTGGGCGTAGTCGAAGGAGAGGCGCTTGAGCCCCGGCGGGTCGCCCGCCAGCGTCCCGACGACCTTGGTGATGTCGCCGACGACATCCTTCGCCTTCTTCTCGAGCTGCGGGCGGATCTCGTTGTTGAACTTGTCGATGGCCCGCTCGACGTCATCGGAGGTGAGCCCGTCCCAGATCAGCTTCGGGATCGGGAAGAGGACCCCGATCCAGTCGAAGTGGCTGGCGGCGTCGTTGAGCACGTCGGCCATCCGGTTGAGCTCGCCCCAGACCTTGTCGAAGACGTCCTGGCAGCGCTTCTGGACCTCCTCGGCGAACTGGTCCCAGTCGGTGATGTCGGTCATTGCGGCAACCTGTTCTTGAGGTGGTCGGCGGACTCGGCGGCGGTGCGGTCCACACCGTCGTAGGCGTTGGCCGCCGACTCGAGCGCGGCGGACATGTAGTCGAAGGTCTTGACCCCGTCGGCGAACGCCTCGGTGATCGAGCTGATGAAGTGGTCGTGGTAGTCGCCGAGGTGGGCGACGTTGGCGAGGTAGCCGAACATGTAGCCCTTGCCGACGCCGTTGTCAGCGAGATCGTGCGCGTCCTGCACGGCCTGCTTGCGGGTCTGCCACTCCTTGCCCTCCTGGCGCAGCTCACCGCTCTGGACGGCGAAGGATCCGATGTCACCCATGCTGGTCTCTCTTCTCGTAGGCGGCCTCGAAGGCCTGCTGGACGGCGGCGGCGACGGCTGCCGGGGCGGCGTTGGCGAGCCAGCCCGGATCGGCCTCGACCTCGCCGCAGGGGCCGGCCGCGTCGAGCGTCACCGTGACGCACTGGTTGCCGGAGTGGCCCACGGCTGGTCCGGTGGGTCCGGTCGGCCGCCCGGAGAGGCTTCGGAAGAGCTCCTCGTCGACCGGGGCGTAGCCGAAGTCGGGATGGAGCTCGGCCATCGAGGGCGGGGGGCCGGCCGCGACCGCGACGTTGCGGCGCGGGGCACTCGGATCGACCATGCCCTGGGCACGCAGCCCGAGCTCGATGCCGTCCATGACCGCATCGGTGTGGGCGCGGCGCACGGCGTGGGCGAGCCCGGCCGGGCGGCGCAGCGACTCGTCCAGCCGACCGGTCGCCACCCCGACGACGCGACGGGTCGGGTCGACGGTGACGAGCAGTGTGCCGGTCTCGTCCTGGCCGGTCACCGGACGGTCGTGCACGTAGTGGCCGACCGAGTCGAACTGCCGCAGCTCGGAGAGCCGGTCGGCGTAGGTGCGTTGCATGTGCCGAGGCTTGCCCGGGCCGGGCACCCGGCAAACCTCGCTTTCCGCCAGGCACAATGAGGTTTGGTGCGTCGGCCAGGGAGGCAGGCTGGCTGTGTGACTGCAGCTCGCGCGGCCGCCGCGGCGGCCCTCCTCGTGATGTCCGCGGGGCTGATGTCGGGCTGCTCCGGTGGCGAGTCGGAGGCGGATCCGGCGAGCGGCGTCGGATGCTCGCGCGCCGCTTCCCGACAATCTCTGCGACCCGGTGGCCGCAGCGGTCTCCGCCGACTGGCAGCTGGCCGAGGACTCGCACGACAGCGAGGACCCGACGGCGGTGTGCGAGCTCGACCGGGCCGGGCGACACCTCGATGCGGGTGACGCTCACCGACTTGCCGGACAGCGAGGCCGCAGCTGCCGCACTCGACCTGGTCTGCCGCACCGCGGTGGGCAGCCCCCGTGGGTGAGGGCCAGCGGCGGTGCGAGCTCGCGGCGGAGCGGGTGGCCGGCCAGCCGTTCACGGCGGCCTACGCCGCGTCCTACGCCGACACCCCGAGCGTGGTGGTGATGCAGCTCCGGACGTCCGACGACACAGTCGCGCTCGCCGCGCCCGCCGAGCTCGCGACCGTCGAGGCGGCGCTGCAGGAGCGTGACTGAGCCTGCTCCTGGGCGTGTCAGCCGAGCAGGAGCACGACGGTCTCGGCGACGCAGGCCGGCTTGGCCTCGCCCTCGATCTCGATCGTGTAGCGCACGACGAGCTGCTTGCCGGCCGGCACGTCGGCGAGCTCGGCCAGGGTCGCGTGGGCGCGGACCCGGCTGCCGACCTTGACGGGGTTGGGGAAGCGGACCTTGTTGAGGCCGTAGTTGAGCCGCGGCCCGTCGGTCTCGACGCTGAAGATGCTCTTGCTCAGCGCGGGGATCAGGCTCACCGTCATGTAGCCGTGCGCGATGGTGCCGCCGAACGGCCCCTGCGCCGCGCGCTCCTCGTCGACGTGGATCCACTGGTGGTCGTCGGTGGCGTCGGCGAACGAGGTCGACGCGGGCCTGGTCGATCTCGAACCAGTCGCTGGTGCCGAGGTCTTCCCCGACGGCGGCTTCGAGCTGGGCGAGTGCGGTGAAGGTGCGCACGGCGTTCCTCTCGGCTCACTGACAAGATGGCGGGCATGAGCGCCGTCCTGACCGAACCTAGTGCAGGGCCAGCGGTCACCGAGGAGCAGGTCCGCCGGGCACCCAAGGTGCTCCTGCACGACCATCTCGACGGTGGTCTGCGGCCGGCCACGATCGTCGAGCTGGCCGCGGAGGTGGGGCACGCGCTGCCTGCGCCGGATGCCGAGTCGCTCGGCGAGTGGTTCACGACCATGGCCAACTCCGGCTCCCTGGTGAAGTACCTCGAGACCTTCGACCACACGGTCGCGGTCATGCAGACCACTGCCGCGCTGACCCGGGTGGCGCGCGAGTGCGTCGAGGACCTGGCGGCGGACGGCGTGGTCTACGCCGAGGTCCGCTACGCCCCCGAGCAGCACGTCTCCACCGGGCTCTCGCTCGACGACGTCGTCTCCGCTGTCCAGCAGGGCTTCGAGGAGGGCATGGCCGCGACAGGCATCACTGTGCGGCAGCTGCTGACCGCCATGCGGCACCAGGCCCGCTCCCGCGAGATCGCCGAGCTGTCGATCGCGTGGCGCGACCGCGGCGTCGCGGGGTTCGACATCGCGGGCGCCGAGGCCGGCTATCCCCCCACCCGGCACCTCGACGCGTTCGAGTACCTCCAGCGCGAGAACTCCCACTTCACCATCCACGCCGGCGAGGCGTTCGGCCTGCCGTCGATCTGGGAGGCGATCCAGTGGTGTGGCGCCGACCGGCTCGGCCACGGCGTCCGGATCATCGACGACATCACCGTCTCCGACTCCGGCGAGGTCACCCTGGGCCGGCTCGCGGCGTACGTCCGCGACATGCGGATCCCGCTCGAGATGTGCCCCGCCTCCAACGTGCAGACCGGCGCCGCGACGTCCATCGCCGAGCACCCGATCGGGCTGCTCACCCGGCTGCGGTTCCGGGTCACCGTCAACACCGACAACCGGCTGATGTCCGGCACCTCCATGACCTCGGAGTTCACTCACCTGGCCGAGGCGTTCGGCTACACGGTCCGCGACATGGAGTGGTTCACGGTCAACGCGATGAAGTCGGCGTTCCTGCCCTTCGACGAGCGGCTGGCGCTCATCGCCGACGTGATCAAGCCGGCGTACGCCGCCATGCGGGCCGAGGGCGCCTGAGACTCTAGTGTCCTGTCAGGACACTAGTAGCGGGTCGCGGCTAAGGCTTGTGGTCTGCCGGGCGTCGCCAGGACCAAGAACTAGCTGCGACGCGCTACTAGATTCACCGCCATGAAGGTGGTCGTCGCCGGAGGCTCGGGCGCGCTGGGGCGTCGCCTCTGCGAGGACCTCGAGCGTGAGGGCCACGACGTGGTGGTGCTGACCCGGCGGCCACGTCCGGGGCCGGTCCGTCAGGTGGAGTGGGACGGCCGCGCTGTCGGGCCGTGGGCCGCCGAGCTGGAGGGCAGTGCGGTCGTCAACCTCGCGGGCGAGCTCGTCGACCGTCGGCCCACCGCCGCCAACGTCGAGCTGCTCACCAGGTCGCGGGTCGAGCCGACGCGGGCCCTCGTCGAGGCAAGTGCGACCTTGACCGCCCCGGCGCCGGTCTGGCTGCAGGCGAGCACGCTGGCGATCTATGGCGACGCGGGCAACGCGGTGCTGGACGAGTCCTCGCCAGCGGCCGACAACCCTCCCCAGATGGCCGACGTGGCGAAGGGCTGGGAGGCCGCCGCTGCCGGTGCGAACGCCACCTCGATGGTCACGCTCCGCACCGGCATCGTGCTCGACAACGACACTCCGGCCCTCGACCGACTGCGGTCCCTGGCCCGTTGGGGGATGGGCGGCCGGGTCGGATCGGGCACCCAGTGGGTCAGCTGGATCCACATCGACGACTGGCTCGCCATCGTCCGTGAGCTGCTCCTCCCCACCGGCCCGACTCTCGCCGGGATCGTCCACGCCACGGCGCCCCACCCGGTGCGGAACGCGGACCTCATGGCTGCGCTGCGCCGGAGCGCCGGCCGTCCGGCCGCGCCTCCCACGCCCGAGCTGCTCGTCCGGCTCGGCGCGGCGCTGCTGCGGACCGACCCCGCCCTGGCACTCACCGGCCGCCGAGCGATCCCGGCCAGGTTGATGGAAGCAGGGTTCGACTTCCGCCACCCCGACCTCGACGAAGCCCTCGCCGACCTGAAGGCTCGGCAGCGCGCTGCCAGGGCTGTCTCCTGACTGGCGCACCACGACAACCCCGCTCGACTGCTGCTGAGCGGGGTGTGGGGCGGGGTGGTCAGGGTTCGGGGTCGGTGGGCCGGGTGTCGCCGAAGTGGCCGCGGAACTCGCGGGCCAGCTTGCGGCGTTCCTCGGTCGGGGTGACGTCGAGGGTGCCGGTGGGGTCTTTGAGGTACTCATAGCCCAGGGGGCTGCGCCACAGGTAGACCCCGGGTTCGACGGTCAGATAGGTCCAGCCGCCGGTGGTCTTGGCGCGGTGGTGGCCGCGACAGGCCGGGGTCAGGTTGCACGAACACGTGGGTCCGTCGTCGTCTCGGTCGGGGTCGTGTGGGACGCGGTGGTCGCAGTCGCACTTCTCGGCGGGTCTGAAGCAGTAGGGGAAGGCGCAGATCAGGTCACGCAGCTGGGTCTGCAGCTTGAGCCGCGCGCTCGCTTCGTAGGAGCCGACATGGAGGTGCTCGGCGAGATCGATCACCGGCTGGACGGTGATCTGGGCATCGGGTTGGGCGCACCACTCCCGGACCTGCTCGACCGTGACCGGGCCACGGGCCTCATGGAGTCTGGCGAGGCCGCCGGCGCCGAGGACGGCGGCGTGCTCGAGGTGGACGTGGAGCACCACCTCACGCTTCCGGCGCCGCGGCTGCGGCTTCGGCTGAGCATCGTTGCCGCCGTTGTCGGCGAGGCCGAGGGTGGGCTGGTGGCGGGCGAGGTTGCCGACCGCCTTGGCCCGGCGTACGTCAAAGGAGTCCGTCGAGCCCAGCAACAGTTGCGCGTGGGCGTCCGCGGCGACCGCGGCCTCCAGGTCGAGGGCATCGGCGAGGTCGACGTCCCCGTCGACCCGGACCCTGCCCGTCACGGTGACATCCGCGAGGGCGATGTCGAAGTGCCCGGCCTCCGCCGCGGCTTGCCGTTCGGCCTCCAGCGCCTCGGGGTCGAACCGGGCCTTGGCCTCCTCGATCAACCGGGCCAGCTGGGCCGGGCCGACCTTGTGGGCGAACGGTGCGACCTTCGCGTCCACGAACGCCGCCGCCTCCGGAGACAGGCACAGGGTGAGGTCGGCGACCATGGCGAGCTTCCACGCCGGCAGCTCCCCCGCCACCAGCCGGGCCCAGCACCGCCTCAACCGGTAGAAGCCCTCCACCGCCTGGGAGAGATACCTGCGGCCGGAGTCGGTGGTGCGGCCCAACGCCGCCGCGAACTCGGTGACCGCGAACTCCCGGACCTCCGGGCACCCCTGGCCACCCAGCGGCAGCATCGACTCGTGCCACTCATCCAGACGGGCCGACCAGGGAGTCCGGTCGAGTGCATGGACGCCCACTTCGCGGCGGCTCGCATCATGATCTGCGGGCGGCGTCGTCCTCGTCGCTCTTGCGGGCCCGCGCGCAGGCCAGCACGGCTGCGGGGTCATCGCCGTCCTGGATCGGGAGCGGCTCACGGGTCGAGGTCATCGTGGGACCAACTCAACCACCAGGCACCGACAGTCGGAGGCCGGAAACCCCCGACTCGAGCAGGGTCCCTGGAACTTTCTCGAGAGAATCTTCGTGACCCCGGACTCGCGGCCAGGGTCGCCTCTCATCCTTCACTGCGGAGGTCTCGACAAGCTCGACCAACGACGGGGCCAGCAGCCGCCTGTGCCGTGTGGCACGGTGGTTGAGGAGCTTGCGCAGCAAGCGTCTCGAAACCTCGCACGAACACGCTGGGACCGGACCAGTCGCAGCCCCGAGTCAGCAGGTTTCGAGACGGTCGCTGCGCGACCTCCTCAACCAGCGTGTGGCGCGACCGGAGCCGGCCGAGGTCGCCAACGACCGGCTTCCAATAGCGTGAGGCCATGACCAGCCTCATCGACGCCGACTACCTGGTGGTCGGTGCGGGGGCGATGGGGATGGCGTTCACGGATGCACTCATCGACCACGACCCCCACGCCCGCGTGGCGCTCGTCGACCGGCGGCACGGCGTGGGCGGGCACTGGCTCGAGGCCTACCCGTTCGTGCAGCTGCACCAGTCGTCGCGCTTCTACGGCGTCGCGTCGACGGTGCTGGGCGGCGGGCGGGTGCAGGAGCGCGGGCCCGAGGCGGGGCTGCACGAGCGGGCGGGGCAGCCGGCGATCCTCTCCTACTACGCCGAGGTGCTGGCCGACCGGCTGCTCGGGTCGGGGCGGGTGGACCTGCTGTCCGGGTGCGACTACCGCGACGACCGGACCGTCACCTCTCGGGTGTCGGGCCGGGTGCTGACGGTCCCGGAGGGCTGCCGGATCGTGGACGCGCGTTATCTGGCGCCCGACATCCCAGCCGAGCTGCCACCCGGGTTCGAGGTGGGGGAGGGTGCGCGCGTGGTGCCGGTCAACGAGCTCGTGCACCTCGAGGAGGCGCCGAGCCGGTACGTCGTGGTGGGCTCCGGCAAGACGGCCACGGACGCGTGCGTCTGGCTGCTGGGTCGCGGGGTGGACCCGGGCGCGATCTGCTGGGTGCGGCCCCGCGAGCCGTGGATGCTCAACCGCGCGCTGATCCAGCCCGACCCGGTCGTCTACCTCGGCATGGTCGGCACGATGATGGAGGCCGCCGCCACGGCGGCCTCGCTCGACGACCTGTTCCTGCGTCTCGAGGACGCCGGGATCACGCTGCGTATCGATCCCTCGCTCACGCCGACGATGGCGAAGGCGCCCACCCTCGGGTTGTGGGAGCTCGAGCTGCTCCGGAGCATCGAGGACGTCGTCCGCCTCGGGCACATCCGCTCCGTTGGGCGAGGGAGGATCGACCTCGAGCACGGCTCGGTCACGATCGCCCCTGACGCGCTCGTCGTCAACTGCGCCGCCGACGGGCTGAAGAACCCACCGCTGGTGCCCATCTGGCGGCCCTCCGGCATCACCCTCCAGCCGGTCCGTGCCGGCTTCCCCTGCTTCGGCGCGGCCATCGCCGGTTTAGTCGAGGCCACCCGGACCGACGACGACAGCAAGAACGCGCTGTGCCGCCCCTCGTCGTACGGCAACTCCCTGGCCGACTGGGCCAGGATGAACGTCCTGGGCCTCCAGAACACCGCCGCGTTCAACGCCGAGCCCGACGTCAAGGACTGGGCCAACCGGGTCGCGCTCAACCCTTCGGGAGTCGTGCCGGAGCACGCCGGGTCAGCGCAGCTGGGCTCCGTCCAGGAGCGAGTGCAGGCGCACGTGACACCCGGTCTGGCGCGACTCGCCGAGCTGATGGTTTGAGAAGTGCCCTCTGCGGCAAATGCATGTCATCCGCCGCCACTCTCCAGGAGCTCGACCCATGACCGTTCCCACCTCCCTCGACCGTGTCAGCCTCCTCACCGAACGGCTCAGCATGCTGCGGGCCGAGCGGGCGGAGGTCCTCGGCGAGACCCTGCTCGAGGCCAACGGCGACCTCGCCGACCGCGCCACCAACGTCGAGGCCACCATCCGGCTGCGGCTGCTCGACGAACGCATCGCGGGGCTCGAGATCGAGATCGCCGAGAGCGGGCACCGACAGCACACCGACGGCGTGGTCTCGGTCGGCGACGTGGTGACCGTCGACCTCGGCGAGGGCGACGAGACCTACCTGATCGGCTCCGTCGAGGACGCCGCAGCGGGTGTCGACACGATCACCCCGGGCAGCCCGCTCGGCCGCGCCATCGTGGGCGCCGAGGTCGGTGCGACGGTCACCTACCAGCCTCGCCACGACCTGACGATGAGTGCCACGGTCCGCTCCGTCGGAGAGCTGCTCGCGCCCAGCGTCTGAGCAAGCGCAGCGGATCCGAGGCAGATCCGAGTCAGATCCGAGGCGGTGCGCCCGGAGCCACAGCTCCGAGGGTTTGCGGCGAGCGAGGAACGGGCAGGCCGGGGGTGGCCTTTCCCATTCATCGCAAGGAGAACCATCCTGATGCGCATCACCCGCCTCGTCAGCGGCCTGGTCACCACCGGCCTCGTCGTGTCCGCACCGCTCCTCTTCACCCCCGCTCCGGCCGAAGCGGCGACGCTCAGCTCGACCGTCACCATCAACCCCCTCAGCTCGACGCAGATCGAGTACGGCGACGACCTGTTCATCTCCGGGATCGTCAAGGGCGCCGACGGCAGGACGCCCAACAGCCCCACCGCGGTGTCCCTCATGGTCAGCACCCCGGCCAACCCCACGTGGACCGTCGTCGGCACCGACGACAGCGCCTACTTCTCGTTCTCCGACGTGAAGCCGCTCTCGAACGCCACCTACAAGGTCGCCTTCGCCGGCGGCACCTCGGGCTTCGGCAGCTCGGCCAACACGCTGACGCCGAGCGAGTCCGCGCCGGTCGCCGTGGCTGTTTCGCGCGAGATCAAGGCGAAGACGCAGGGGCTGAAGGTGATCGGCAAGGTGCTGCCGGACTACGGCAAGAAGAAGGTCAAGATCCTCCGGGTGGTCGGCAAGAAGAAGACCAAGAAGTACGCCAAGGTCAAGACCAACAAGAAGGGCCGCTTCACCTTCCGCGCGCCCAACAAGGTCGGCTTCCGGTTCGTCGTGGTCGTCCCGGCCGACGCGAACTTCGCGGGCACCTACGCCCAGTACCACGTCATCTGACGCGTCTGCACAGCCATGACCGGCCGTCGATCCCGCACGGGGTCGGCGGCCGGTGGTGCGTCAGGCCGGCAGCACCACGAACCACGGCCTGGTCCAGCGCCCGAACGTCGTGAGCCTGCCGGCCTCGAAGTCCGCACGCGTCATCTCGACCAGAGTGCCGTGGGCGGGGTTGTAGACCAGCACGCCGCCGTCCGTCGGCGCGACGGCGAGGACGACGTGGCGGGGGATCCGGTCGCCGACGTAGAAGGGCGCCGGCCGGTCGGCCACGGCGGCAGCGAGGCGGTCGAAGAGGCGGCCGCGGTGGTGGAAGGGCACGAGGGTGGTGTCGTAGCGGACGCCGGAGAACTCACCCATCGCCCTGGCCACGGCCCACGGCGGCGTGCCGAGGGCGCGCGGCCACGGGAGCTGGGCGCGGCCGAAGGCGGAGGCGCCGGTGAGCTGGCGGTGCAGGTCTAGGACGGAGCCCGCGAAGGCGTGCGGGTTCTGCGTGGCGGCGTAGGCCGGGTCGAGCAGGATGTGCGCGGCCACCAGCGACGACGGCCCGCAGGAGCGCTGGTCGGGCTGGGCGAGGCCGCGGATGGCGTCGAGGTTCACCGCGACACCGGCAACCGCTGGACCTGCGCATACGCCTCGTCAGCGGAGACCGCGGTGCAGCCGGCGGCGACCGCCGCCGCGACGATCCGGCGCTGGTCGCGGGCGAGCACGATGCCGCGGCGGAACAGGACCAGTGGCGGCTTGCGGTGCTCGCGCAGGTCGCGGGAGAGCCGCCGCCAGAACGTCACGGCCGGGTGCTGGCGCAGGCAGTACGCCGCCGCGAGCAGCCCGGCCGCGCGGAGCTGGCCCACGACGTGGTGGGCGAAGATCCCCTCGGCCACCACCAGCGCCGACGAGCCGACCGAGAAGGTCTGGGAGCCGTGCGGCCGTCGTGCGCGATGTCGTAGACCGGGGTGTCGACGGTGCCGGTGCGGCACAGGGTGGCGAGCGCCTCCACGGCCTCGTCGCACAGCCAGGAGGCGGGGTCGTCCCAGTCGACGAGCCCGGCGTTGGAGCCCGACATGATGCGCGGCAGCGCGGGGTCGGAGCCGTCGCGGTAGAAGTCGTCGAGGCGCAGGATCGGGAGCCCGAGCCGTTCGGCGAGGTGGGACTTGCCGGAGCCCGAGGGCCCCGCCAGGACGATCACCTGCGCCGGCACCCGCACATCATGCCGTGGCAGGCTGCCTTCATGGGAACTCGGGTGCTCGTGGTGAGGAGCCGAGGGGCGAGGCGTCTCGAAGGGGCGGTGCTGGTGCTGCTGCTGCTGCTGGCGCTCGTCGGATGCACCAGCAGTGGCCGGGAGGAACCCGGCTTGGGGCCCGACCCGAGCGCGACCACCGACGCGCAGTGCGCCGAGCGGATCCCCGACTCGGTCTTCGCGACGCTGGGCTGGACGGCGAGCGGCAAGCCCACCGAGGCGACCGTCCGGGGCTGCCACCGCGAGGCCGAGCAGGGCTACGTCGAGGTCCGCGACCGCACCGGCTACGACCGGCTCTGCAAGACCCTCGATCGCAGTGGAGGCAAGAGCCCCGGGGTGCCGGCGGACTGGCTCGGCGACGAGGTCGTCGCCTGCGCGGTCGAGCCGGTCGGCGACGTCGGCCAGACCAAGGTGGTGGTCCAGCGCGAGGGAGACGAGGTCACCCAGATCACCGTCGCCGTGCTCACCAGCACCTCGCAGGAGCAGGTGCGGGCGGCGGTCGCCGAGCTGGTGGGGTAGACATGTCGGAGCCCCGGGAACCGTCGACTGGCGGCGCGGGTCCGAGCAGAGTGACCAGCGATCGCGGCTCCGCGCGTCAGCTGGCCATCGTGTGGTCGATCGTCCTGGGCGCCGTGCTCGTCCCGCTGCTGGTGCTGACCGGCGCGAACCACTTCTCCGCGGGCGCGGCGCAGGACCGTGCGAAGGCTCGCTGGGAGACCCACGAGCCGGCCGCCTACTCGTTCGACTTCAGCTACTGCGGTGGGTTCTGCCAAGGCTGCACGACCCGCGTGACGGTGGAGGGCGGCGAGGTCGTGAGCGCCGTCGCCGCCGAACCGGGCGGATGCACCGACTACGGCGTCCAGGACGCCCCGACGGTCGAGGACGTCTTCGACCGGGTGGCGGTGCTTCGGGAGGACGACCTGTACGTCTCCGAGGAGATCCGCTACGACCCCACCTGGGGCTTCCCCGCCTCAGCCAGCTTCGAGTGTCCGGAGGGCACGTCGGACTGCGGGACGGGTCTGAGCGTGAAGAACTTCCGGGTGGCCCCGTAGTCAGACCCCGATCGGGTGCCAGACCGTCTTGGTCTCGAGGAAGTCGGTCATCGCGGACAGGTCGGGCTCGAGGCTCCAGTCGGGCTCGGCCGACGGGGCGCGGCGGACCCGCTTGAGGTTGTCGGCGGCGGCCACCTCGAGCTCGGTCGCCAGGTCGGGCGAGCCGGCCACCCCCACCAGGTCGATCGCGTTGACGTCCATGTGCGACGCCAGCCACGGGCCGACCGAGGTGGCGTCGCCGGTCAGGATGTTGACCACCCCACCCGGCACGTCGGAGGTCGCCAGCACCTCGCTGAAGGTGACCGCCGGCAGCGGCCGGGCGTAGGACGACACCACCACGCAGGTGTTGCCGGAGACGATCACCGGCGCCACGACCGAGATCAGCCCCAGCAGGGAGGACTCCTGCGGCGCCAGGACCGCGACCACCCCGGTGGGCTCCGGGGTCGACAGGTTGAAGTAGGGCCCGGCGACCGGGTTGGCGTTGCCGACCACCTGGGTCAGCTTGTCGGCCCACCCGGCGTACCAGACGAGCCGGTCCACGGCGGCGTCGAGGGCGGCCGTCGCCTGCCGTGACGTCAGCCCCTCGGAGGAGGACAGCGCGTCGAGGAACTGTGGGCGCCGGTCCTCCATCAGCTCGGCGATCCGGTAGACCACCTGGGCGCGGTTGTAGGCCGTGCGGCCGGCCCAGCCGCCGAAGGCAGCCCTGGCCGCGACGACCGCGTCGCGCGCGTCCTTGCGTGAGGCCAGCGCGGCGTTGGCGAGGAACTTCCCCTTGGCGTCCTCGACGACGTAGGAGTAGCCCGACTCCGACCGCGGGAAGGCCCCGCCGATGTAGAGCTTGTAGGTCTTGCGGACGTCAGCGCGTGTCACTTGAGATAGCCCTCCAGCCCGTGCTTGCCGCCCTCGCGGCCGTAGCCCGACTCTTTGTAGCCACCGAACGGGCTGGTCGGGTCGAACTTGTTGAACGTGTTGGCCCACACCACGCCGGCGCGCAGCTGGTTGGCGACCTTGAGGATCCGCGACCCCTTGTCGGTCCAGATGCCGGCCGAGAGACCGTAGGGGGTGTTGTTGGCCTTGGAGACCGCCTCGGCCGGGGTGCGGAAGGTCAGGACCGACAGCACCGGTCCGAACACCTCCTCGCGGGCGATGCGGTGGGCCTGGGTGACGCCGGTGAAGATCGTCGGTGGGAACCAGTAGCCCTTCGTGGGCAGGTCGCACGCGGCCGCCCAGCGCTCGGCGCCCTCGGCGTCACCGACCTCGGAGAGCTCGCGGATGCGGTGCAGCTGCTCGGCGGAGTTGATGGCCCCGATGTCGGTGTTCTTGTCGAGCGGGTCGCCCATCCGGAGCGTCGACATGCGGCGCTTCAGTCGCTCGAGCAGGTTCTCGGCGACCGACTCCTGGACCAGCAGCCTCGAGCCGGCGCAGCAGACATGGCCCTGGTTGAAGAAGATGCCGTCGACGATCCCCTCCACAGCCTGGTCGATCGGCGCGTCGTCGAAGACGATGTTGGCCGCCTTGCCGCCCAGCTCGAGGGTGACCCGCTTGCGGGTGCCGGCCACCGACCGGGCGATGGCCTTGCCGACCTCGGTCGAGCCGGTGAACGCCACCTTGTCGACGTCGGGGTGGCCGACCAGCGCCTGACCGGTGCCGCCCGCGCCGGTGACGATGTTGACGACACCCGGCGGCAGGTCGGCCTGCTGGCAGATCTCGGCGAAGAGCAGCGCGGTCAGCGGGGTGGTCTCGGCCGGCTTCAGGACCACGGTGTTGCCGCAGGCCAGCGCGGGGGCGATCTTCCACGCGAGCATGAGCAGCGGGAAGTTCCACGGGATGACCTGGGCGGCCACGCCCAGCGACTGCTCGCCGTAGCCGGCGTACTTCAGCTTGTCGGCCCAGCCGGCGTAGTAGAAGAAGTGCGCGGAGACGATCGGCACGTCGACGTCGCGCGACTCCCTGATCGGCTTGCCGTTGTCGATCGACTCGAGCACGGCCAGCTCGCGGGAGCGCTCGGCGATGATCCGGGCGATCCGGTAGAGGTACTTCGCCCGCTCCGAGCCCGGCATCCGCGACCAGCCGCGGTGGGCGCGTGCGCGCGGCCTTCACGGCGAGGTCGACGTCGTGCTCGTCGGCCTCGGAGATCTCGGCCAGCACCTCCTCGGAGGCGGGGTTGACGGTCTTGAACGCCGTCCCGTGGCCATCGACGAACTCGCCGTCGATGAACAGCCCGTAGGACGGCTTGATGTCGACGATCGCGCGCGACTCGGGGGCAGGCGCGTAGTCGAACTTCTGCGGTATGCCATGGGTCAGTCCACCGTCACGTAGTCGGGGCCGGAGTAGCGGCCGGTCTTGAGCTTGATGCGCTGCATCAGCAGGTCGTTGAGCAGGGTGGAGGCGCCGAAGCGGAACCAGTCGGGGTCGAGCCAGTCGGGCCCGGCCACCTCGTTGACGGTGACGAGGTACTTGATGGCGTCCTTCGCGGTCCTGATGCCGCCGGCCGGCTTGACGCCGATCATGGTGCCGGTGGCCTCGCGGAAGTCACGGACCGCCTCGAGCATGATCAGCGTGACCGGCAGCGTCGCGGCCGGCTGCACCTTGCCGGTCGAGGTCTTGATGAAGTGGCCGCCGGCCAGCATCCCGAGCCAGGACGCGCGGCGCACGTTGTCGTAGGTCTGCAGCTCGCCGGTCTCGAGGATCACCTTGAGGTGCGCGCTCGCCGCAGGCCTCCCGGACCTGGGCGATCTCCTCGTAGATCTCGAGGTAGCGGCCGGCCAGGAACGCGCCCCGGTCGATCACCATGTCGATCTCGTCGGCGCCGGCGTCCACGGCGTCCTTGGTGTCGGCGAGCTTGATGTCCATCGCGGCCCGACCGCTCGGGAACGCCGTCGCGACCGCGGCGACCTTGACGCCGCTGGAGCCCAGCGCGTCCTTCGCCGTGGCGACCATGTCGGGGTAGACGCAGACGGCCGCCGTCGAGGGACACGACGGGTCGGAGGGGTCGGGCTGCATCGCCTTCGCGGCGAGCGAGCGCACCTTGCCCGCGGTGTCCTGGCCCTCGAGCGTGGTGAGGTCGACCATCGAGATCGCCAGGTCGAGGGCGTAGGCCTTGGCCGAGGTCTTGATGGACCGCGTGCTGAGCGACGCGGCGCGCTGCTCGGCGCCCACCTGGTCGACACCGGGCAGACCGTGGAGGAAGCGCCGTAGGGAGGAGTCGGACCGGGTGACGTCGAGGTCACGGAACGGTGTCGTCTCGACGTCGGACTCGGTTGCGACCATGCCGCCCAGCATAGGCTGGGGCGGCACTGCCGACCCCAATGGAGGACTGGAGGAGTGGTGACGACGGACCAGGGCGACACCACGCGTCGAGAAGTTCGCTCCGAACGGCGGCACCCTCATCGCCGTCATCGGTGCTGCCGTCTCGCTCGGGTTCGTCGTGGCGTGGGCGGTCGACATGGACGAGGTCCCCCTCTGGGTGCCCGCCGTGGCGCTGTTCGGCGCGGTGGTCGTCTACCTGAGCACGGTCCGGCCCCGCGTGCGGGTGGAGGGGCGTGAGCTGGTGCTGCGCAACATGCTCAGCACGATCCACCTCCCGCTGGCCGCGATCGAGGAGGTCGCGGTCCAGCAGGTGATGGCCGTGCGTGCCGGCGGCAAGCGCTACGTCTGCGCCGGCGTCGGCCGGAGCCTGCGCCAGGCGATGAAGGGCTCGGCGGTGCAGAAGGCCCGCGAGCAGGCCGGCGGGCTGCGCGGCGAGATCGCGAAGGCCCAGGTCCGCGAGCCCGGGATGAACTACGCCGACTTCGTGGAGATCCGGGTCCAGGAGCTCGTCAACGAGGACCGGATGCGCCGCGGGATCAAGCGGTTCTCGCCCGAGGCCGACGAGCTCGCCAAGCAGGTCCGCCGCGAGTGGGCCTGGCCGGAGCTGGCAGCCCTGGGCGCGACCCTCGCCTTCTTCGTCATCGGGCTCCTGGTCGGCTGAGCCACCCCGCCGGGGCGACCGTCACCCGCGGCCCGGCACCGAGGCATCGTCCGACTACGGTGCCTTGATCCTGATGTGCGCGGACGTCTTGAAGGGACTCACCGCGACGTTGCCGGGTTACCGCTGGCTCGACGAGGCGGTGCGCCGCCTCGCGCGCGCCCTGGGCTGACGGCGCCGGCGGGGAGCGATGTCTCACACCTGTCTCAACCTCGTGTCGAACGACCGGTCCGCCGGCGGCCGGGCTCGTAGGGTCGTCGGCATGGGCCTCATGGACAGCCTGCGGAGCGCGGGCCAGCAGCTCCAGGCGCAGCAGCAGGCCGCCTCCGGGCAGGCGCTCGCCGCTGTCCTCCCCCCTGGCACCGTGCCGCCCCGGCGTGTCCAGGTGGCGCTCGCCCCTCGCTTCGCCGACGCGACCCTGCAGGCATTCCTCGCCGTCGTGGGGATCGCGCCCGAGGACTGCTACGGCATCACGTGCCTCCAGTCCAACGATGTCACGATCGCCTGGGAGGTCTATTTCCGCCAGCGCGCCGAACACGACGCCGGGCTGGCCCGGTGGGGCCAGCTGACGGGGTGACCCCGTCCCCGTGACGCACACTGACGAGGCCGCGAAGCCGTTGTTGGCGCGGATGCCCCTCGTCGTTGCCGCGCTGGTGTCGCTGGTCGGCTCCGTGGGGTTCGCCACCTGTCTGTGGATGGCCTTCGGTTCGATGACCGACGTGATCACCCACAACGGCGGCATGTGCGCGTCCGGGGGTCCCTACGAGATCGACGCCGCCCACCGGTGCTCGAGCGGGAGCTCGCTCCTGATCGGGATCGGGGGACCGGGCTTGTTCGTCTTCGGTGCCGTGGCCGCCGTGGGCGTCGTGGGCGTGCTGGGTCCACGTGGGGTCGGCCACCTGCTGCTGATGGGCACCCTGGTCTTCGGCCTGCTCGGCTGGAACTTCCTGCGGCTGCGCGGCACCGATCCCAGCCTGCTCTTCTGCGGCGTGCTGTTCCTGCTGATGGCCTCGGCCGGGCTGATCGGGCTGGTGCCGATCCTGGGTCTGCGGAGACCGGCTGTCGACCCCGGTCGCGGCACGCGGCATCCGGCGCTCGTGTCCGCGCGCCGCCGTCAGTGGGTCTACTGGAGCACGGTCGCGGGCGGCACCCTCCTCGGCGCTCTCCTCGGCCAGGCGATCGTGGGGGCACTGCTCCAGGGTTAGGGCTGGGGCTGGGGAAGCGCGTTCAGAGCCCCAGCGCCGCGGTGGCGTCGGCACCGAGCGCGTCCAGCCTGGCCGCGGCCGAGATGCGGGCCGCGTCGACCCCGGCCTCCGGGTCGACGGGGACGACCACCTCGAGGTAGCACTTGAGCTTGGGCTCGGTGCCGCTCGGGCGGACGACGACGCGGGCACCGTCGGCGAGGTGGAACCGCAGCCCGTCGGTGGGCGGCAGGTCGGCGCTGCCGAGCGCGAGGTCGTCGACCCGCTCGACGGCCAGACCGCCGAGCTCGGTGGGCGGGGCGGCGCGCAGCCGCTCCATGGCGGCGGCGATGAGCGACAGGTCGGCGACCCGCACGGAGACCTGGTCGGTGGCGTGCAGGCCGTGCTCGAGCGCGAGGTCGTCGAGGACGTCGACCAGGACGCGGCCGGCCGCCTTGGTCTGGGCGGCGAGCTCGCAGAGGAGCAGCAGGGCCGAGACACCGTCCTTGTCCTTCACGTGCTCGGGGTCGCAGCAGTAGCCGAGCGCCTCCTCGTAGCCGAAGGCCAGGTCCGGCACTCGGCCGATCCACTTGAAGCCGGTCAGCGTCTCGACGTACGGCTGGCCCGCGGCGGCCGCCATCCGCCCGAGCAGGCTCGAGGAGACGATCGAGGTCGCCCACGTGCCGGTGCGGCCGCGCGCCATCAGGTGGTGCGCGAGCAGGGCGCCCACCTCGTCGCCGCGGAGCATCCGCCAGCCCGTTCCCCGTCGGTACGGCGGCCGCGCAGCGGTCGGCGTCGGGGTCGTTGGCAACGACGAGGTCGGCGCCGTGCTCGGCTGCCAGCGCCAGGGCGAGGTCCATCGCGCCCGGCTCCTCGGGGTTGGGGAACGCGACCGTCGGGAAGTCGGGGTCGGGCTGCTCCTGCTGCTCGACCACCCGCGGGGCGCTGAAGCCGGCGGTCTCGAGGACCTGGAGCACCGGCGCGGCACCGACGCCGTGCAGCGGCGTGTAGACGAGGTCGAGGTCGCGCGGACCGTCCTCGGCGAGCTCGGCGATGGTGTCGAGGTAGCGGTCGACGATGTGCTCCCCGAGGACGGTGCCTCCTGGGCCGCGCGGCACGTCCTCGAGCGGCCCGACCGCGTCGATCTTCGCAGCGATCCCGGCGTCGGCGGGCGGCACGATCTGGCTGCCGTCGCCGAGGTAGACCTTGTAGCCGTTGTCCTGGGGCGGGTTGTGGCTCGCGGTGACCATCACGCCGGCCGCACAGCCGAGCTCGCGGATCGCGAAGGCGACCACCGGCGTCGGCAGCGGCCGCGGCATCACCCACACCTTGAACCCCGCGCCCGACATGACCTCGGCGGTGTCGCGGGCGAAGTCGTCGCTGCGGTGGCGTGCGTCGAAGCCGACGACCACGGGCCCGGTGGCGCCCTGCTCCTGCAGATAGGCCGCCAGCCCGGCCGCGGCGCGGATCACGACCACCCGGTTCATCCGGTTGGGGCCCGCGCCGACCGCTCCTCGCAGCCCCGCCGTGCCGAACTCGAGGGTCCCCGCGAACCGGTCGGCCAGATCGGCCGCGTCGGCGCCGCCCGCGACGTCGGCGATGATCTGCTCCAGCTCGTTGCGCGTCAGGTCGTCTGGGTCCTCGGCCGCCCAGGCGCGGGCACGCTCCAGCAGGACGTCGGTGGCCGCTGAGGTCGTCATGCAGGCACCTTAGTGTCGACTCGTGACCGACCGACCGCCCGTCGCCGGGCTGATCGCCGAGCTGGCGGTCCGGCTCGGCGTGCCCCGGTTCGTGGCCGTCTGCACCGACCTGATGGCGGGGGCGGACCGCGAGGAGTACGTCGAGGAGCTCCGCGGCCTCACCGGCCACGACTCGCACCCGGGCGACGGAGTCCTCGACCGCGACTCCTGGCACGACTACTGGGTGCGCACGTGGGGCGCCCGGGGGCTCCTGCACGTCTGGGACGACGTCGCGACGAGTGCGGTCGTCCGCGGGCTGGCCGACGAGCACTGGCGGCCGGCCGAGATGTGCCTCAAGGTCGCTGCCAAGCACGAGGTCGCCGGCGCGGGCGACGGGGCCGCAGCCCTCGCCGACCACGAGCTGCCGCGGGTGCGGGCGCAGGCGATGCGGGCGCTGGCGGTGGTGGGCGACAGCGAGCACCTGGGCGTCGTACGCGACCGGCTCGACGACGAGGACGCCGAGGTGCGCAAGCAGGCTGCTCGCGCCCTCGACGCCTTGCTGATGAAGTTGGACCGGCCAGGAGGTGCGGTTCAGTGAAGGGTCCGCGACACATTCACGTATGAGCAGGTGCCGCGGCTGCGGCGCGTGGGCAGAGCGCCGAGTCGGCGCTACGGCCGACGCGGGCCTTCGGCGCCGGCAGCAGTACCGCCGACTCGGCTTGTGTGATCGCTACGCGTTCACGCTGCTCATGTCGACGTAGCGGGCGCCGACCACCGCGTCGCGCGGGACCGCGGTCTCCAGCGCCTTGAGGTCGTCGTCGGTCAGCTCGACCTCGGTGGCGCCGACGTTCTCCTCGAGGTAGGCGACCCGCTTGGTGCCCGGGATCGGAGCGACGTCCTCGCCCTGGGCGAGCACCCAGGCGAGGGCGAGCTGGCCGGGCGTGCAGCCGTGCTCCGCTGCGAGCGCCTTGACCTTCTCGACCAGGGCGAGGTTGGCGTCCAAGGCCTCACCCGCGAACCGGGGGAACAGCCGCCCGCTGGCGCGGGAGTCGTCGGCGTCCAGCGACTCCCTCGTCACCGCACCGGTGAGGATGCCGCGGCCGAGCGGGGAGTAGGGCACCAGGCCGATGCCCAGCCCGCGCAGCGTCGGGAGGATCTCGTCCTCGAGGTCCCTGGTGAACAGCGAGTACTCGGACTGCAGGGCCGTGATCGGATGGACGGCGTGCGCCCGGCGGATCGTGTCGGCCGCCGCCTCGGAGAGGCCGAGGTGGCGGACCTTGCCGGCCTCGACGAGCTCCTTCATGGCGCCGACGGTCTCCTCGATGGGGACGGTCTTGTCCACGCGGTGCTGGTAGTAGAGGTCGATGTGGTCCACGCCCAGCCGCTCGAGCGAGGCGTCGCAGGCCCGGCGGACGTAGTCCGGGGAGCCGTTGATGCCGATCCAGCTGCCGTCCGGATTGCGCTCGTTGCCGAACTTCGTGGCGAGCTGGACCTCGTCGCGCCGGCCGGCGATCGCCTTGCCGACCAGCTGCTCGTTGGTGAAGGGGCCATACATGTCGGCGGTGTCGAGGAAGGTCACGCCGAGGTCGAGGGCCCGGTGGATGGTGTCGATGCCGGTCTGCTCGTCGGTGGTGCCGTAGAACTCCGACATCCCCATGCAGCCCAGGCCGAGCTGGGAGACTTCGAGGGCGGACGTCGTGCCGAGGGTGCGTGTCTTGAGTGCCATGTCCACCACTGAACCCCTTGGAGTGCGCTCCAGGTCAAGCGCAGCTGCTCCGGCGGCTGGTCAGGCGGCTGGTTCGGCGTTGAGCCGGTCCTCGTAGATCCCGATCTTGTAGTCGATCGCACCGAGGTGGTCCTGCACCTCGGCGAGCCTGGCGAGCACCACCTGGCGGTGGGCGCGCAGCAGGTCGAGCCGCTCCTGCTCGTTGCCCTCGCCGGCGCGGACCAGGTCGGCGTAGCGGCGTACGTCGCGGATCGGCATGCCGGTCGAGCGCAGCTTGGTGATCAGCTGGATCCAGTGGAGGTCGTCGTCGGCGTACTGCCGGTGGCCAGAGGCGGACCGCGGGACCGAGCGCAGCATCAGCCCGTCGCGCTCGTAGTAGCGCAGCGTGTCGGCGGTCAGGCCGGTGACGTCGGCGGCCTCGGCGATGGAGAGTCCCTGTGGCATGGTCCCAGTGTCACCCTTGGAGTGCACTCAAAGTCAACACGGGGGTTGGGCGGCCGCCAGCGGCTTCCGCTCCGCGTTCGCCGACGCTGCGCCCCGACGCACTCAAGGTCAAGACAGGGCCAGGACAGGATCAAGACCGGTCGAGCGCGGGCCGCTCCATCGACTCCTCGAGGTAGGGCCCGCCCACGTGGGCGTTCTCGGCGGCGTCCTCCGGGCGCGGCTCGATGCGGTCCGCCCAGTCCTCGGCGTCGTCCTGCGGGTCGTAGCCGAGGGCCCGGCCCGGGCGCGAGGTCCCACCAGCCGCGGGTGTTGCGGGAGATGCCGTAGAGGACCGCGAAGCCGGGGGCCGGCGCGGTGAGCGCGGCCTCGACCATCCGCACGCAGTCGTCGTGGGAGAGCCAGGTGGCGAGGGCGCGGGTCGTGGTCGGTTCGGCCCGGAACGAGCCGATCCGGCAGCTGACCACGTCGAGGCCGTGCCGGTCGGAGTAGAGGCTCATCAGCGTCTCCGCCGCGGCCTTGGCGACGCCGTAGTAGGTGTCAGGCCGCAGCCGGGTCTCGACCGGCAGCAGGCCGTCGGGCAGCCCGGCCCGTGGCGTGCGGCCGACCGCGTGGTTGGAGCCGCCGTAGACCAGGCGGCGGACGCCGTGCTCGACCATCGCGTCGAGCAGTGCCGCGGTGGTGACGACGTGGGAGGTGAGCGAGTCGGGCAGCGAGAGCTCGCCCGGGTGGCCGGCCATGTGCACCACCGCGTCGACGCTCGACTCGGCGAACTCCGCCTCGAAGACGTCCGCGACCGCATCCGGGTCGGCGCAGTCGGCGGTGTGCCAGGCACCGCCCATCCCGTCGGGCTGCGGGACCAGGTCGAGCCCCACCACCTCGTGGCCGCGGTCCGCCAGCCCCACGGAGAGGACCCGGCCGATGCTGCCGGCGGCGCCGGTCAGGAGTACACGCACGGCAGGAGGCTACTGGCCCAGTCGCTCGGGCTCGACGCCGTACCTCGCGCTGTAGCCGCGGAAGCGCGCCCGGATGCCGGCCTCGGTCAGGCCGAACTCGCCGACGTCGTAGGAATGTGAGCCGAACTCGCGACGTGGGTGCTCGACGAGGTAGCGCTCCGCGCCGGGGAAGGCACCGATCCCCGGGTCGAGCCCGAGGCTGTCGTAGAGCGCCATGAGGGTGCCGAGGGGGTCGCGGGCCAGGTCGGCGTAGGCGACGTCGAGGATCGGGTGCTCGGGGCGGACGGCGCGGAAGTCGTCGATGCGGTGCACCGACTCCTCGAGAGTGTCCTGCCAGTGCTCGGCGATGTAGGCACGGTGGTCGGCGTCGGAGAACGTGCTCGACATGACCTGGATGAGGCTGCACACCGAGCCGACCAGCGCGACCGGGTCGCGGTGGAGCAGCACCAGCCGGGCGTCCGGGTAGGTGTCCACCAGGGCGTCGAGGGCCAGGGCGTGGTGCGGGCTCTTCAGGGTCCAGCGGCCACGGACGCCGCCGCTCTGCAGGACCTGGAGGACCAGCCGGTGGTAGTCGTAGGCCGGCCGGTCGTCGGCGGCCCGCCACCACGCGCCATACGTCGGGACGTTGGCGATCGCCTCCCAGCTGATGCTCTGGAAGGCCTGGCCCATCACCGCGATGCACTCGGTCGGGTCGACGGCCGTCTCATGGTGGATGGCGCTGATCGCCGGGTTGAGCAGCTCGAGCATGTCGACGCCACCCTGGGCTGCCTCCACGCGCGGGCCGCTGCGGCGCAGGTCGGGGGTGGGCGGGGGAGCGGAGTCCTGCGACTCCCAGCCCAGCAGGGCGCGGTTGAGCGGGTCCTGGTCGAGCAGGTGGGAGAGGAACGTCGTGCCCGCCCGGAACATGCCGATCACCACGACCGGTGCCTCGATGCGCTCCGTCTGGACCTCGGGGTGCCGCTTGACCCAGTCGATGACCTTGAGCCGGTTGACCAGTGCGGCGGTCACGGCTGGGGGGAGCGCGATCCTGCCGAGCTCGTTGAGCCGGGCCTCCCGTTCGAGGCTGTCGACGTAGACCTCGAGGCCCTCGCGGAAGCTGAGCACGCTGCTCGGGAGCAGGTCGCCTCCGAAGTCGTCCAGCCCGGTCTGCTGGACCGCGGCCGCGACGATCTCGTCGACGTTCACCGCGTGGAGCCGATCGACAGGTCCACGACGGTGCGGCCGGAGGTGCGACGGGCGGCGTGGTCGCCGAGAGCTGCGCCGACCCCGTCGAGCGAGACGGTCCGCCCGACGACCGGACGGATGCTGCCGGCCGCGACCAGCCCGAGCAGGTGCTCGTGCACCCGCTGGCCGACCTCGGGCGGGAAGCCGTTGATGCCGAACCGGCGGAAGTCGCGCGGGGTGTCGAGGTAGGCCAGCAGCACGCCCATGACGGTCATGTTGGCCATCGACAGCTTGCGCAGGGCCCGGCCCGTCAGACCGGACTCCGGGTCGTCGTTGAAGCCGACCGCCAGGTAGCGGCCGCCGAGGGTGCCGCAGGTCCACAGCATCTCGGTCTGGTCGCCGCCGATCGGGTCGAAGATGACGTCGGCGCCGCGGTCGCCGGTCTCGTCCATCACCACCTCGAAGACGTCCTCGGAGGTGTGGCTGACCGCCCTGGTCGCGCCGAGCTCGAGGCAGAGCGCCACCTTCTCGGGGCCACCGGCGACAGCGATGACCCGGGCGCCCGCCGCGACCGCGAGCTGGATCGCCGCCGTACCGACCGCGCTGGCGCCGCCGCGCACCAGGACGGTCTCGCCCTCGCGGAGCCGCGCACGCTCGTGGAGGGCCAGGTGGGAGACGTGGAAGGGCAGCGTGAACGCCGCCGCCTCGACATCGCCGAGCTCGGGTGGCGCCGCCCACCACGATCCCGCCAGCGCCTGGTCGGCGAGGCCGCCCGTCGCCTGCGGCGTGATGCCGACGACCCGCCGGCCGACCCAGTCCTCATTGCCCGGTCCGGCGGCGTCGACGGTGCCGCAGACATCCATGCCGAGGGTGAACGGCGGCTGAGCCAGCACTGCCGCGACACCGCCGCGGCACCGGGCGATGTCGCCGAAGTTGAGCGAGGCGGCGCTGACGGCCACCCGGACCTGGCCGGGGCCGGGCTCGGGGACCTCGACGTCCTCGACCGTGACCACGTCCGCCGGCTCACCGTGGCGAAGCACCCTGGCTGCCCTCACGGGATCACAGCCGAGGGACGACCTGGGAGAGGAGGGAGCCCATCCTCGCCGCGGCCGCCTTGCCGGCCTCGAGGACCTCCTCGTGGTTGAGCGGCTGCGTCGCTGATGCCCGCCGCCAGGTTGGTGACCAGGCTGATGCCGAGGATCTCCATCCCGGCCTCGCGGGCGGCGATCGCCTCGAGGGTGGTGCTCATGCCGACCAGTTGCCCGCCGAGCACTCCGGCCATGCGCACCTCGGCCGGGGTCTCGTAGTGCGGCCCGGGGAACTGCACGTAGACGCCCTCGTCGAGGCTCGGGTCCACCTCGCGGCACAGGGCGCGGAGCCGGGCGCTGTAGAGGTCGGTCAGGTCGACGAAGTTGGCGCCCTCGATCGGCGAGCGGCCGGTGAGGTTGATGTGGTCGCTGATCAGCACCGGCGTCCCCGGCGTCCAGCTCTCCTTGAGCCCGCCGCAGCCGTTGGTGAGCACGATGGCGCGGCAGCCGGCCTTGGCCGCGGTGCGGACGCCGTGCACGACCGCGGCGACGCCCTTGCCCTCGTAGTAGTGGGTGCGGCTGAGGAAGACCAGCGCCCGCAGGTCGCCGACCTGGACCGAGCGGATCTTGCCCGGAGTGGCCGGCCACCGCGGCGGCGCTGAACCCGGGCAGGTCGGTGGTGGCGACCTCGGCCACGGTCTCGCCCAGCATCTCGGCGGCGGGCAGCCAGCCGGAGCCCAGGACCAGGGCCACGTCGTGGCGCTCCACCCCGCTCAGCTCGGCGAGCTTCTCCGCGGCCTGGCCGGCCAGGTCGTAAGGCGACACGTCGTTCACCCGCCAGACCCTACGTGTGTCGCCATGCTCGATCACGTCGGCATCAACTGCTCCGACCTCCCCGCCGCGGCGGCCTTCTACGACAAGGTGCTGGGCGCCCTCGGGTTCACGCCGGCTCATGGACTTCGAGGTGGCCATCGGCTACGGCACCGCCAAGCCGCGACTTCTGGATCTCGGTCCAGCCCGCCGAAGGCCCCGCTGCCGGGCCCAACCGCGAGATCCACGTCGCCTTCCCGGCCCAGGACGCCGCTGCGGTGCGGGCGTTCTTCGAGGCCGCCGCGGTCGCTGGGCGCCGAGGTGCTGCACGAGCCGCGGTTCTGGCCGGAGTACCACGAGGCCTACTACGGCGCCTTCGTCCGCGACCCCGACGGCAACAACGTCGAGGCGGTCTGCCACACGGCTTGATACCCCGGCGAGCTTCGGCCCGCAGTCCGCGACGACAGCTCGCTGGCGCTCGCAGGCGCCTGGCTCGCTGCGCTCGCTTCGGCGCGGTCGCCACGGCCATCGGGGCCGATCGCCGGGCGCGCGCTGCGCGCGACAAACCGGGTCGCTTCGCTCCCGTCACACTGCTGCGACCGAGCGGGTCGTGCAGTCCGCCCGGTCGCGAGCAGGGTGATGGGAGCGAAGCGACCGGGTCTTCCGCGCGCAGCGCGGCGCCCGGCGATCGGCCTGGTGGCCCCGACGACAGCCCCGGGAGCGAGCGCAAGCGAGCGAACGGGGCGTTGCGGGCGAAGCTCGCGTCGTCGGGGACATCGAGGCCGAACTTGCCGGGGTATCGAGACCGCGAGTGCACTCCTCGAAGCCAGGCAAGCAGGGCTCCGCGACCCAAGCTGCGGAGTCAGAGCCCCGTCGACCGGCAGGGCAGCGCGCGCAGCCGCAGCACGTAGTCGTCGCGGCGCGTCGGCGGCCTCGGCGGCGTCGGCCAGCACGCCGACGTACGACGCGGAGGGCAGCCCGCCCTCGTAGGCGTCGAGCACGTAGGTCCACACCACCATCTCGCCGGTCAGGGTGAAGATCCGCACCTTGGTCTTGCGGTAGAGCCCGGAGTCGGCCGCCTCCCAGCCGTCGAGCGCGGACTCGTCCTCCGTCGAGACGTCGTAGACCGCCACGAAGACCTGCTCGATCGGGTCCTGGACGATCGTCGGGAGGGCGCCGTCCCAGCCGTGCTCCTCGCCGCCGAAGGTCAGCCGCCAGCCGGTCAGCCAGCCGGTCGTCTCCAGCGGCGAGTGCGGGCAGCGCTCCACCATCCGCCCCGGGTCCATGTTGGAGCCGTAGGCGGCGTACAGGGGCACGAGCGGAGCGTAATGCCCAGAGGAGGGTCACCAACGGACGCCACTAGGCTGGACACGTGAGCGATACGCACTTCGATGTCCTGGTTCTCGGCGCCGGCCCCGGAGGGTACGTCGCCGCGATCCGCGCGGCCCAGCTCGGGAAGAGCGTGGGGATCGTCGAGGAGAAGTACTGGGGCGGGGTCTGCCTCAACGTCGGGTGCATCCCCTCCAAGGCGCTGCTCCGCAACGCCGAGCTCGCCCACATCATCACCCACGAGAAGAAGACGTTCGGGATCGAGGGCGACGCCACGATGGCCTACGGCCCGACCCACCAGCGCAGCCGCGAGCGTGGCCGACGCCAGCGCCAAGGGCGTCCACTACCTGATGAAGAAGAACAAGATCACCGAGATCGACGGCTGGGGCACGCTCACCGGCAGCCAGGACGGCAAGCACGGCGTCAGCGTCGACAAGGACGGCGCCACCTCGTCCTACACCGCGGACGACGTGATCATCGCCGCCGGCGCGAAGGTCCGGATGCTGCCCGGGATGTCGGTGAGCGAGAACGTCGTCACCTACGAGGAGCAGATCCTCGACGAGAACCTCCCGGGCTCGATCATCATCGGCGGCTCGGGCGCGATCGGCGTCGAGTTCGCCTACGTGATGACCAACTTCGGTGTCGACGTGACGATCGTGGAGTTCCTCGACCGGATGGTCCCGACCGAGGACGCCGACGTCTCCAAGGAGCTGCTCAGGCAGTACAAGAAGCTCGGCGTGAAGGTGCTGCTCTCCACCAAGGTCGAGAACGTCGAGGACACCGGCAGCGGCGTCAAGGTGACCGTCAGCCCGGCCGACGGGGGCGACTCGCAGGTGCTCGAGGCCGACAAGATGCTCGCGGCGTTCGGCTTCGCCCCGCGGGTCGAGGGCTACGGCCTCGAGGCGGCCGGCGTCGAGGTCACCGACCGCGGCGCGATCGCGGTCGACGCGCGCGGCCGCACCAACGTGAAGGGCATCTACGCGATCGGCGACGTCACCGGCAAGCTGATGCTCGCCCACACCGCCGAGGCGATGGGCATCGTCGCCGCCGAGACGATCGCGGACGCCGAGACGATCGAGATCGACTTCGACATGATCCCGCGGGCGACGTTCTGCCAGCCGCAGATCGCGTCGTTCGGCTACTCCGAGGCGCAGGCCAAGGAGAAGGGCTACGACGTCAAGGTCGCGCAGTTCCCGTTCTCCGCCAACGGCAAGGCGCGCGGCATGGCCGAGACCGCCGGCTTCGTGAAGATCGTCGCCGACGCCGAGCACAACGAGATCGTCGGCGCCCACCTGATCGGGCCCGAGGTCACCGAGCTGCTGCCGGCCCTGACCCTGGCCCAGAAGTGGGACCTCACCGCCGACGAGGTGGCCCGCAACGTCTTCGCCCACCCCACGCTCTCGGAGGCGATGAAGGAGGCCGTCGAAGGCATCGCCGGCCACATGATCAACCTCTGACGGGTGCGCTCATGACCGACCACGTCGTCGTCATCGGCGGCGGGCCCGGGCGGCTACGAGGCCGCGCTGGTCGCGGCCCAGCTCGGCGCGGAGGTCACGGTGGTCGACACCGACGGGCTGGGCGGCTCGGCGGTGCTCACCGACTGCGTCCCCAGCAAGACCCTGATCGCGACCGCGGAGCTGATGACCGACGTCGCCGGCGCCAACGAGCTCGGCGTGATGATCGGGCCAGGACGGCGTGCGGGTCGACCTGGCCAGGGTCAACCAGCGGGTCAAGGCGCTGGCGCAGGCGCAGAGCGACGACATCGCGCGGCGGCTGCGAGAAGGAAGGGCGTCCAGGTCCTCCAGGGCCGCGGCAGCCTGGCCGGCCCCGACCGGGTCGTGGTGGAGACCGCGGGCGGGCGCGAGGAGATCCTGCGGCGCGCACGCCGTCCTGGTCGCCACCGGCGCCGCGCCCCGCACGCTGCCGACCGCGCAGCCCGACGGCGAGCGGATCCTGACCTGGGAGCAGGTCTACGACCTCGACGAGGTGCCGACCGAGCTGATCGTGGTCGGCTCCGGCGTCACGGGCGCGGAGTTCGCGTCCGGCTACCTGGCCCTCGGGCATCCCGGTCACCCTGGTCTCCAGCCGCGACCGGGTGCTGCCCGGCGAGGACGCCGACGCGGCCGCGGTGCTGGAGGAGGTGCTCACCCGCCGCGGCATGACCGTGCTGTCGCGCTCGCGGATGGAGTCGGTGACCCGCTCCGGTGACGTGGTGACGCGTGACGCTGACCGACGGCCGCACCGTCGAGGGCTCGCACTGCATCCTCGCCCTCGGGCTCGGTCCCCAACACCGCGGACCTCGGCCTCGAGGAGGCCGGCGTGATCGTCAACGGACGGTGGATTCGTCAACGTCGACCGGGTCTCGCGCACCTCCGCCCGCGGGGTCTACGCCGCCGGCGACTGCACCGGCGTGCTGATGCTGGCCTCGGTGGCCGCGATGCAGGGCCGGATCGCCATGTGGCACTTCCTCGGCGACGCGGTCACCCCGCTCGACCTCAAGAAGGTCTCCTCCAACGTCTTCACCGCCCCCGAGATCGCCACCGTCGGCTGGTCGCAGCAGGCCATCGACGCCGGCGAGATCGAGGCGGAGGCGGTCACCCTGCCGCTGGCCGGCAACGCCCGCGCCAAGATGCAGGGTGTCCACGACGGCTTCGTGAAGCTGTTCTGCCGGCCCGGCACCGGCATCGTCGTCGGCGGCGTCGTGGTCGGCCCGCGCGCCAGCGAGCTCATCCACCCCGTCGCCGTCGCGGTCGCGGAGTCGCTCACCGCCGACCAGCTGGCGCAGGCATTCACGGTCTACCCGTCGATGTCGGGCTCGGTCGCCGAGGCCGCCCGGCGGCTGCACCGCTTCCGCGCCTGAGCCAGCTGAGCCCTCGGCCGACCACGGGTTTGGAGGCCGTTGCGGGGCGACCTAACCTCGTGGCAATGACCCGTTCACGCCTGCTCGGGCTCGGCCTGGCGCGCCGCCCTCGTCCTCGACCTCGTCACCGTCGGCCTCCGCTGAGGAGATCGACGTCTCCGCACCGATGACCTGGACCGTGACCGGCCACGGCTGGGGCCACGGTCACGGCCTGTCGCAGTACGGCGCGCTGGGCGCGGCGAAGCAGGGACTCGGCTGGAAGCAGATCCTCGGCTTCTACTACCCCGGCACCCGGCTGGGCCGGACCCGCGGACCGATCAAGGTGCTCATCACCGCGGACAAGAAGGACGTCGTGGTCGACGCCCGCGACGGGCTGCGGCTGCGTCGTCTGGAGGGCCGGAAGAGCTTCATGCTCGCCAAGGTGCGGCCCCGAGCCACCCGGTGGCGGATCCTGCCCAGGGGCCAGAAGAGCATCGTGGAGTTCAAGGTCCGGGCCGGCTGGACGAGGTGGACTGCCTTTGCCGGCGACGCGGAGTTCACGCGCGGGCAGCCGACCGATGACGCTGCGGCTGCCCGCACCACGGCTCGGCCGACTACCGCGGGGCGCTGCGCTCGGTCGAGCACCGGACCGTCAACCTGCTGTCCCTCGACCGCTACGTGCAGGGCGTGGTCCCGCGTGAGGTGCCCGTTTCCTGGCCGGCCGACGCGGTGCGCGCGCAGGCGGTCGCGGCGCGCACCTACGCGGCCTACGAGCGGGCCAACACGACGACGTGGTACGACATCTGCGACACCACCTCCTGCCAGGTCTACGGCGGCGCGGGCGCCGAGGAACCGGCCGCCCGAGCCGCGGTGCGGGCGACTCGAGGCCGCATCGTCATCCACCAGGGCCGACCGGCGTTCACGCAGTTCTCCTCGAGCAACGGCGGCTGGAGCTCGGCGGGCTCCCAGCCCTACCTCGTTGCGCAGCCCGACCCCTACGAGGCCTCGTCCGGCAACCCGAACGCCACGTGGACGGCGACGCTGACCAGCCAGCAGATCGAGAAGAAGTGGCCGCAGCTCGGGACCCTCGGCCACGTCTCGCTGACCCGGGACGGCAACGGCGACTTCGGCGGCCGGGTCACCCGGGCGACCCTCACCGGCAGCGCCGGGTCGGTGCAGGTCACCGGCGACGACCTCCGCTACCTCATGGGCGACGACGGCCGGTCGACGTGGTTCAAGCTCGCGCCGGCGACGCCGCGCGACATGATGAGGCAGCTGCTGAGCCTGGATTCACCGATCTCCGACGGCTGAGCGCCACAACCCGGGGCGCTGGCGGCGTCGCGGGGACCCCGGAAAGACCTCACACCCGTCTGGTGACGCTCGCTACGCCGCGAATCGGTGAATCCAGGCTGAGCTGGGGTTGAGCCGCGGGTCAGACCGCAACGATGTTGCCCTCGATCGCCGTGCGCATCTCCGGGGAGACCTCTGCGACCCCGTGCGCCTCACGGGCGTGGGCGACCACCTGCTGCATGATCACCTCGCGGCTCTCGTCCTCGAACCGCGCCGAGCAACCCGGTACGGCGTCACCGCAGGAAAGGCTGAACTTCATGGGTTTCCTCCTGTTGGTTCGTTCCCGGGCCCAGTGCCTCAGGATCCGACCGTTGGATTGCGGGGGAGTCGCGCGAACAGGACGGTGCGCTGGTCCTCTCCCTCGGCGCCCAGGACTCCTCCGTGCGCGACGACGAGCGCCCGCGCGATGAAGAGACCGAGGGTCACGCCCGTGGTGTCGTCGTTGGTGTCGAAGGGGTCGAACATCGCCCGGAGCGTCATCGGGTTGATCTGGACGCCGTCACGCACGATTCGGATCTCGAGCCACGGTCCGCGCTCGACCACGTCGATGGCGACCCGCTGGGGAGCCGGGTCGCGATGGGCGGCGCTCCACAGGTCGGCCAGAACGCGGCCGAGCAGCTTGGGGTCCGCCCGCGTGGTGAGGTGAGCGCCGCGCCGCACCCCGGGGCTCCCGGGGAGGTGCCCGGCGAGGCTGGCGACCGCCACCGTCTGGATGTCCACCGGCACCCGGCCCAAGGAGACGGCGGCCGCGAGCTCGACGTCGACGATGCGGTCGCCGAGGCGGGTCAGCGAGTCGAGGACCCGCTCTCGCGCCTCGGCGACCTGGTCATCTGGTACCTCGTCCGCGCAGAGCAGCATCGCCCACCCCCTGGCCGTGGCCAGGGGGGTGCGCAGCTCGTGGGCGAGCGCAGCCATGAACCTGTCGCGCTGCCGGGCCTCGTCGGGGTCGGGCCGGTTCGTGATGGCGCCCGAGCCGGCGACCACGAAGTCGCGCACCCAGCGGTCGAGTAGGGACGGGTCCACGTCCCACTCCTCCGCCACGTGGTCGACCGGCCGGCCGGCCAGCACCGTGAGGACCATCGAGACGCGCGAGTCGTCGCGGGCCGGGCGGCTGGCGCGCACCAGCCTTGGTCGTGTTGCGCCCCCAGCTCGGATCACCTTGTCGTCTCCTTCCCTCAACCGGACCAGCCACCGCTCTTGGGTCCAGTCCCCCTAATAGGAGTAGCCCCACGCAGACGCGGCGCCGAAGGCATACGGCTGCGGGGGTGCGTCGCCCTTGTGGGCGGTGCAGAACGCGTCGCGGGGCGCCGTGGTGTTGAGGAAGGGGACGTAGGACTGGCTCGTCAGGATGCCCTGCGCGACGAGGTTCGCCTGCGTCTCGATGTTGGCGGAGACCAGGGCGCGGGCGGCAGCCGTGGGTGCGGAGACAAGGGCCTCGGCGTTGCGCCAGGCGTTCTCCCTCCACAGCGACACCATCTGGAACAGCGCGGCGTTGCCGATGCCGAAAGGGTCGCCGGTGTCGTCGATGGACGGGTCGAAGCGGGCCGCGAACTCCGCGATCAGCGGTGCGGTCGCCTCGTAGAGCCAGGCCTCGACGGCGTCGTAGTCGGCCTTCCGGGAGGATCCGTCCGGCGCCACGAGGCCGACGGCGGCCATGACGTAGGGCAGGTCGCGGTTGATGTGCGCGTTCATCCCGAGCAGCAGGTCGCCGGTGCCGCTGACGCGCTTGTTCTTGGCCGCGTCGAGTGCGGTGAGCCAGGACTGGGGGACCGCGGCGCGGTTGCCGGCGGCCCAGTCGTAGTAGGCCGTCGTGTAGTAGCGGGCGAAGACCGCGTCGACGTGGTTGAAGTAGGCCACGTCCTGGTAGTAGCCGGGGATCGCGCGGGTGTAGCCCGTAGAGCTGGGTCATCCGCACGTAGGCCCGGGCGAAGATCGCGTTGTGGCTGCAGCTGCTCGCCGTCTGGTCCGCGATCCGGCTCTGCTCCTTCAACGTGGCCTGGAGACAGGCGGGCCGGCCGGCGACGCAGTCGTTGTCGCTGCTCGGCACATACTGATCGGTCCAACCCGGCAGGTAGGACGACCATGGAACGTACGGCACCAGGTCCGCGCGCGCCGGGCCGGCCGTCATGGCGATGGCGACAGTGGCAACCACCGCGGCCGAAACAGCTCCCATCATTCTTCTCATGTGTCCCCTCCCACGCGGGAAGGTACTGCTCGCCGGGGGTCTCAGGTGGGCAGTTTGCGAAGACTGTTGTCAGCCAGTGGATTTGCGCCGGGTGGGCCTGACAACCGGTGTCAGGAGAGGACCAGCACCAGGTCTCCGCCGTCGACGGGCTGGGTGCCGGAGAGCGCGACCCGCTCGACGGTGCCGTCGACGGGCGCGGTGATCGAGGCCTCCATCTTCATCGCCTCGATGGTGGCGACGACGTCACCGGCGCTGACCTTGTCGCCCGCGGCCGACCACGATCGTGACGGCGCCCTGGAACGGCGCCGCGACGTGGCCGGGCTTGCGACGGGTCGGCCTTCTCGGCCGCGGCCACCTCGGAGGCAACCGCGCGGTCGCGGACGCTGATCGGCCGGAGCTGGCCGTTGATGGTGGCCATGACGTTGCGGTAGCCGCGCTCGTCGGGCTCGCTGATCGCCTGGAGCCCCAGGATGATCGTCTTGCCCTCCTCGAGGGTGACCTCGTGCTCCTCGCCGTACCGCAGGCCGTAGAGGTAGTCGATGGTCGGCAGCACCGAGACGTCGCCGAAGGTCTCGCGGGACTCGAGGAACTCCTTGGTCGGGCCGGGGAAGAGCAGCTCGTTGAGGGTCTCGCGACGGGTCCGCGAGCTGCCCTCGCGCGAGCGCCTCGGACTGCTCGGCGGTCACCTCGCTCGCCGACGGCTTCCAGGTGCGGCCCGCCAGCGCCTTGGTGCGGAACGGCTCGGGCCAGCCGCCCGGCGGGTCGCCGAGCTCGCCGTTGAGGAAGCCGATCACCGAGTCGGGGATGTCGAACCTCGCCGGGTCCTCGGCGAACTCGGCCGGGTCGGCGCCGAGCCCGACCAGGGCCAGCGCGAGGTCGCCGACCACCTTCGAGGAGGGGGTCACCTTGGGGATGTGGCCGAGCACGTCGTTGGCGGCGGCGTACATCTCCTCGACCTGCTCGAACTTCTCGCCCAGCCCGAGGGCGATCGCCTGCTGGCGCAGGTTGGAGAGCTGGCCGCCGGGGATCTCGTGGCGGTAGACCCGGCCGGTGGGCGAGGGCAGCCCGGACTCGAACGGCGCGTAGACCCGGCGGACCGCCTCCCAGTAGGGCTCCATCGCGTTGACGGCGGCGAGCGACAGCCCGGTCTCGCGCGCGGAGTGGTCGGTCGCGCTGACCAGCGCCGAGAGCGGCGGCTGCGAGGTCGTGCCGGCCATCGACGCGCAGGCCGCGTCGACGGCGTCGACCCCGGCGTCGATGGCGGCGAGCAGCGTGCCGAGCTGGCCGCCGGGCGGTGTCGTGGGTGTGCAGGTGCACCGGGCAGGTCGAACCGCTCGCGCAGCGCGGTGACCAGGGTGCGCGCGGCCGGCGCGCGGAGCAGCCCGGCCATGTCCTTGATCGCCAGCACGTGCGCGCCGGCGGCGACGATCCGCTCGGCGAGCCGCAGGTAGTAGTCGAGGGTGTAGAGCTTCTCCTCGGGGCTGGAGAGGTCGCCGGTGTAGCAGAGCGCCACCTCGGCGACGGTGGTCCCGGTCTCGCGGACCGCCTCGATCGCGGGCCGCATCTGCTCGACGTCGTTGAGCGCGTCGAAGATGCGGAACACGTCGAGCCCGGTCTCGGCCGCCTCCCTGACGAACGCCGTGGTGACCTCGGTCGGGTACGGCGTGTAGCCGACCGTGTTGCGGCCGCGCAGCAGCATCTGGAGGCAGACGTTCGGCACCGCCTGGCGCAGCGCCGGCGAGCCGCTCCCACGGGTCCTCGGAGAGGAAGCGCAGCGCGACGTCGTACGTCGCGCCGCCCCAGCACTCGAGCGACCAGAGCTGCGGCGTGCTGCGCGCCAGGTGGCCGGCGACCGCGAGGAGGTCCTTGCTGCGCACCCGGGTGGCGAGCAGCGACTGGTGGGCGTCGCGGAAGGTGGTGTCGGTGACCGCGACGTCGTTCTGCTCGCGCAGCCGGCGCGCGAACGCCTCGGGGCCGAGCTCGAGCAGCAGCTGGCGGGTGCCGTCGGGGGCCGGGCACGTCGAGGGAGAGGCCCGAGGTCCACCGGGCAGCTTGGTGACGGGGTCGAGGGTCACCGGGCGCCGCGCCGTGCGGCTGGTTGACCGTCACGTCGGCGAGGTAGGTCATCAGCTTGGTGCCGCGGTCGCCGCTGGCGCGCGCCTTGAGCAGCTGCGGGTGGGTCTCGATGAAGCTGGTGGTGACCCGGCCGGCCCGGAAGTCGGGGTCGTCGAGGACCGCCTGCAGGAACGCGATGTTGGTCGTGACGCCGCGGATCCGGAACTCCGCGACCGCGCGGCGCGCCTTCGGCACGGCGTCCTCGAAGGTGCGGCCGCGGCAGGTGAGCTTGGAGAGCATCGAGTCGAAGTGCGCCGAGATCTCCGCGCCGGTGTACGTCGTACCGCCGTCGAGGCGGACGCCACCACCGCCGGGGGAGCGGTAGGTGGTGATCACGCCGGTGTCGGGGCGGAAGTTGTTGGCCGGGTCCTCGGTGGTGATCCGGCACTGCAGCGCGGCGCCGCGGACCTGGATGCCGCTCCTGGCTGAGCCCGAGGTCGGCCAGGGTCTCGCCGGACGCGATCCGGAGCTGGGCCTGGACCAGGTCGACGTCGGTGATCTCCTCGGTGACCGTGTGCTCGACCTGGATCCGCGGGTTCATCTCGATGAAGACGTAGCTGCCGTCCGGGGCCAGCAGGAACTCGACCGTGCCCGCGTTGCGGTAGCCGATCTCGGTGGCGAACCGGACCGCGTCGGCGCACATCCGCGTCCCGCAGCTCGGGGTCGAGGTGCGGCGCCGGGGCGATCTCGATGACCTTCTGGTGGCGGCGCTGCACGGAGCAGTCGCGCTCGTAGAGGTGGATCACGTTGCCCTCGCCGTCGGCGAGGATCTGGACCTCGATGTGGCGCGGGTCGACGACGGCCTGCTCGATGAAGACCGTCGGGTCGCCGAAGGCGCCCTCGGCCTCGCGCATGCAGGTCTCGACCGCCTCGCGGAGGTGGTCGTTGTCCGGGCCGGGGGCGTCCACCCTCCGCATGCCGCGACCGCCACCGCCCGCGACCGCCTTCACGAACAGCGGGTAGGGCAGCTCGCTCGGCCGCCTCGACCAGCGCGTCCGGGTCGGTGCTCGGCTCGACGCTGGCAGGGTCGGCACGCCGGCCGCCTTCGCCGCGGCGATCGCCCGCGCCTTGTTGCCGGTCAGCGTCAGCACCTCGCTGGTCGGCCCGATGAAGGTGATGCCGGCGTTCGCGCACGCCTCGGCCAGCGCCGGGTTCTCGCTCAGGAAGCCGTAGCCCGGGTAGACGGCGTCCGCCCCGGCCCGCACGGCCACCGCCACGATCGCGTCGGGGTCGAGATAGGCGCGCACCGGGTGCCCGCGCTCACCGATCTCGTAGGCCTCGTCCGCCTTGAGCCGGTGCTCCGACCAGCGGTCCTCGTGCGGGAACACCGCCACCGTCCGGGCGCCCACCTCGTAGGCGGCCCGGAACGCGCGGATCGCGATCTCGCCGCGGTTGGCGACGAGCACCTTCGAGAACATGCGCTGCCAACGATACAAAGCCGGCGGCCCGGGTCGCCCGAGCGCACGGTCCGTGGACGCGAGCCGGCGCGGTGCGGCGTGCTCGGCTCAGCCAGGGCACGACCTGGACCGACAGGCGGCCCGGCGCGAGGTACTCGGCCTCGAGGACGTGCGGCTCCAGCGGCCGCGCCAGGAGGAAGCCCTGCGCCTGGTCCACCTCGGCGCTCGCGCAGGATGTCCATCTCCTCGGCGTTCTCCACGCCTTCCGCGAGGGTGGAGAGCCCCAGGCTCCTGGCCCAGCTGGACCAGGGTGTCGACCAGTGCCCGCGACTCCGGCTGAGCCGTTGACGGCGCGTGGTGAACATCCGGTCGATCTTGAGGCAGTCGACCGGGAACTGGCGCAGGTAGGCCAGGGAGGAGTAGCCGGTCCCGAAGTCGTCGATGGCGATCCGCACGCCCAGCGCCTTGATGGCGTGCAGCCGCTCGCGCGACGACCTCGTCGACGCTGTGCATGAGGCGCTCTCGGTGACCTCGATGATCGAGCGCGGCCGGGGCCAGGCCGCTGAGCTGCAGCGCCTCGCGGATGTCGTCCGACGATCGCAGTCGTGCTCGAGCTGGCGCACCGAGACGTTGACGGAGACCGTGAGCCAGGGCGTCGCCAGCCGCGTGCCACGAGGCCATGTGGTGGCAGGCCTCGTGCAGCACCCATCGCCCGACGTCCCCGATGGCTCCGGTCTCCTCGAGGATCGGGATGAACTCGTCGGGGGAGATCTCGCCCAGGGTCGGGTGGTCCCAGCGCAGCAGCGCCTCGACGCCGATCGATGCTGAGGTCGTCGAGGTCGGTAGATCGGCTGGTAGACGAGCCGGTACTGGTCGCCGGTCGAGGGCCGAGCGGAGGTCGAACTCGAGGTCGTTGCGCCGGCTGGTGGTCGGTCTGCATCGCGGAGTCGAAGATCTCGTAGCAGCCCTTGCCCGCGGCCTTGGCCTGGTAGAGCGCGACGTCGGCGTCGCGGAGCAGGTCGCTCGGCGCTCGCGCGGTCTCCGCTCGCGATACCGATGCTGACGTGACGGTCATCGGCAGCGGCGAGTCAGTAGAGCTCGAAGGGCTGGTTCAGCACGTCGAGCAGCCGCTCCGCGACCAGTTCGGGCGCGACGTCCAGCGGCGTTGCCGTCGAGCAGCACCACGAACTCGTCACCGCCCATCCGGCCGATCGTGTCGCCGCCGCGCAGGGCTGCTCGCCAGCCGGGCGGCGACCGCGATGAGGAGCTGGTCACCCGCCCCGTGGCCGAGGGTGTCGTTGATGTTCTTGAAGTCGTCGAGGTCCAGGAACAGGGCCGCGCCGAGGGCGTGGTTGCGACGGTTCCGCTCGAGCATCTGCTCGGCCCGGTCGAGGACCAGGCGCCCGGTTGGGCAGCCCGGTCAATGCGTCGTGCAGGGCCTGGTGGTGAAGCTCGCCTGGTGCGGTCGTCGAGCTGCCGCGGGCGCGCTCCCGACCGGTGCCGAGCAGGAAGACGAGCAGCCCGAGGAGCGAGGCTGACCGCGATGCCGGTCAGGAGCAGGCGGAGCGCGACGCCATTGAGGATGCCGCCGGTCTCGACCACGGCCGAGGTGTGCACCATCCAGCCGTCACTGCAAGTCGACTCACCGTCTCGGCGCCTCGTGCTGGTGTCGCCGTACGGGAACGACGCATCGGACCCGTACTCCTGGTAGTGCAGCCTCCACGGCCATCCCGGGCTCGTCGCGCACCGCGCGCTCGAGCAGCACGGTCGGGTCGAGCTGGGTGACGACCCACCCGGCGAACGCCGCCCGCCGGTCCGCCACGGTGATGGGCGCCGTGGCGCCGTGGTAGATCGGGCGTCAGCACCGAGCCAGCCAGGTCTGGCCATCGGCGGGGTACGGCAGGTAGAGCCCGCGACCGGTGTCGCGGGTCCCGAGCAGGACGAGCTTGATCAGGGGATCGGCGCAGTAGTCGATGCCGGCGGGAACGACGTCGATCCCGTCGCCGATGGACGCGGCGGCCACGAGGCAGTAGACGGACCGGTCACCCGGCGGGCTCGACGTGGAAGGTCCCGTCCGGCGCCAGCAGTGGCCCGGCCGGGTCGGCCTCCGCCTCGGCCGCGAACGCGCGGCAGGTCTGCCTCAGGTGACCAGGTCCAGCACGGCCAGCCCGCCGATCTCCGGGTGGCGGTGCGGACACCCTGCGCCGCCTGTGCCCAGTCCTGGAAGGACGGTGCGGGTCAGGTCCGTGGCCGTGGCCAGCCCGCCGGCGTCCACGACCAGTGTCGTCGTCGTGCTGGATCGCCAGCTGGAGCGTCGAGGCCACATCGGCGGACCGATGCTGCGAGCGCTTGTGCTCACGGTCGGTCTGGTTGTCCGCACGGCGTGCGCGGCGAGGATCGACCAACGGTGCCGGTGAGGACGAGGACGCCCGCCGCCACGGTCCAGGCCAGGTAGCGCCGGGAATGGCCGGGCGCTCGACGTTCGGGTCGCGAGGCGGGCTCGTCGATGCCGCTCGCCTGCGGCGCGGCGCCCGCGCGTGGCCCACTGTGCTCACGCGAGGCCTCATCGGCCGTTCGTCCCGCGCGCGTTAAGGAAACGGCTCCGAAATAGCCGGGAAGAGCCCCGACGTCGGTCAGGCGGCGGAGACGTCAGCTCGGCGGCTCGGCCACGACCGGCGCTCGCGGTGCCGCAGCGCACGCACGGCGGTGAGCACGCTGGTCGCGACCACGCCGATGAAGCCGACGATGGCGAAGAGCGCGATGATGGCGACGCCGATCCAGCTCACGAACTCGACCATGAGGTCAGGCTAGGCACCCTGGGAGCGGCTTCGCAGGCGAATCGCCGAACTCACCGGACGCGTCGGATCAGCCCGGAACTGGGCGATCAGGTCCGGCAGCGCCTCGTGGGCGACCCGGACCGCCTCGCGCTCGGGTACGTCGAGCACGTGCACCGCCTGGTTGCCGCCCGCCATGGTGGCGACGAGCGTGGTGAGGCCGGCGCGGCGCTGGAACCAGGTGGCCCGGAGGTTCCAGCCGATGACGTGGTCGACCTCGAGGATCCGGCGCCGGCGCACCAGGGAGCCCGGAGCGGGCGACCAGGTAGCCGGCGACCAGGGCGTGGCCGAGGGAGCGGGTGCGGTCCCAGGCGAGCAGGGCCGCGACGGGGAGCGCCAGCAGCCCGAGCAGCAGCCACGTCGGGGCGTCGGCCAGACCGCCACCGGCTGCGACGGCGGCGGCGGCACGAGGGCGGGCAGCAGCGCGCGGGTCCAGCGGCGGCGGGCCGCCCGGGGGCCGTGCGCGGTCAGGGGCGCCTCGACCGGTACGAGGTGTCGAGCACCTCGCCGGCCACCCGCTCGACGACCCGGCGCGGGGCGCGGTGGGACCAGCGCGGAGCTGCCCTGCTGGCTCCGGTCGAGGCCGGTGACGATCGCGGAGAGCCGGGCGCCGCGGGCCAGCCGTAGCCCGAGCGGCTCGGAGAGGTTGACGCCGGCGACCCGGTCGTCGTCGAGCGTGGTCTCACGGGTGGTGAACAGGCCGCGGGTCAGGTGCCAGGTCGAGCCGCCCCGGCTCCGGGTGAGGCGGAACCCCCAGTTCGTGACGGCGTACCCGCCGATCGAGAGCAGCGAGATGACGACCAGGACGCCGAGCACGAGCAGCGGGACCAGGACGGCGAGCGGGACGCCGGGCACGTCGACGTTGTCCGGGGTTGAACCGCTCCCAGAAGCCGACCGTCTGCAGCAGCTGGCTGCCGGCACCGAGCGCGGCGGCGGCGATGACGACGCCGCTGCCGGTCAGCGGCGCGTAGCGCAGCCAGGCCGGGTCGAAGGTCACGACGCTCGGTGCCGGCGGCCCGCACGGCCTCCGGTCGTCGTCGGCGGTCGAGGTCTGCAGCAGCTCGGCGCGCAGGGCCCGGGCGCGGTCGAGCGGCAGCCCGTCGAGGTCGATGCGGTCCTCGTCGCTGGTCGAGGCGGTGCCCGTGCCGATCCGCACCTTGGTCAGCCCGAGCAGCCGATGGATCGGGGAGGAGGTCAGGTCGACGGTGCGGACCCGGTCGACCGGCGTCGAGAGCACGTGCCGGTTGAGCAGCCCGCGCTTGAGCTCGATCCGGCCGCCGCTGATCCGGAAGCTGGTCGTCAGGTAGCGCATCAGGCCGAGCGCGACCGGGATGCCGACACCGATCAGCTGCCACTGCTCGCCGCCGGCGGCGGTGCTGCCGAGGACCACGACGATGATGACCGGGCAGGAAGCGCAGCACCTCGCGGATCGGGTGCACGAGCAGCATCCGCGGGTCCAGCCGCTGCCACTCGGCGTCCCGGGCGAGCTCGGGGGCCCTCGGTCAGTGGCCGTCATGTGGCGTCGCCCTCGACGGCGTCCGCCTTGATCGTGAGCTCGTCGACCAGCCGACGGGCGACGTCCTTGTCGAGGCCGGAGATCTCGAGCGCCCCGGCCGCGGACGCGGTGGTCACGGTGACCGTGGCCAGCCCGAACAGCCGCGCGATCGCGCCCTCGACGTGGTCGACGGTCTGGATCCGCGACATCGGCGCGATCCGCCGTTCGCGCGTCCACCAGCCGGTCTGGGTGTAGACCGCCGTGTCGGTGACCTCCCAGCGGTGCACCAGGTAGCGCCAGCTCGGCACCACGGCGACGTACGACCGCCAGGGCGAGGATCCACAGCAGCCACGCCCACCACGGCACGTCCATCAGGTCGACCGGCCCGACCAGCACGACCGGGACCACGGACAGCACCACCGCCTGGACGACGGCCTCGGCGGTCCACATCAGCCGGGCGCGCGGGCTGACCCGCTGGCTGGGCTCGCGCAGGGAGCGGGGCGAGTCCATGGCCTCGAACCTACCGGCGAACCACACGCCGACCGGCGGCATCACACCCCTCATGCGAACGATCCTCACGACCGCACTCACCGCCGCGCTGGTCTGGGCGCCCTCGACGCCTGCCGCGGCCGCGCCACCGCCTCGCTGCCACGGGCAGGTCGCCACCATCGTGGGCACGGCCGGCGACGATCGCCTGGTCGGCACCGCTGGGCGCGACGTCATCGTCGGTCTCGGCGGCGCGGACCGGATCGCGGGCCTGGGCGGCGACGACGTGATCTGCGGAGGCGCGAACGTCGGTCGTGACGGTCATCAGGTCCGTGGTGACGACATCGATGGCGGCCCCGGCAGCGACTACATCGACCCCGGCCGGGACCGACGCCCGGTGGGGCCTCGTGGCGCCGGCGACATCCTGCGTTACTCACATGCCGACTCCGGGGTGCGTGTCGACCTCTCCTCAGGCACCGGCACCGTCGTCGACGGTCCCGACACCGACCGGATCCGCGTGGCCGAGGGCCTGATGGTGCTGGGCAGCCAGTACGACGACGTCATCATCGGCTCGCGGTTCGACGACGACCTGGAGGGCAACAAGGGCGCCGACCGGCTGCGCGGTGGGCGCGGGGACGACGGCATCGACGAGTTCACCGGCTTCCTCTCGCGCGACGACCGGCAAGCTGACCACAAGAGCGGCGGGCCCGGGGACGACAGCATCCAGGCCAACGGCGGGGCCGACGTGCTCAGCGGCCGCGCGGGAGACGACCTTCTCTACGAGCAGAGCTACGGCATGGCGGCGACCATGCGGGGCGGCTCCGGCAACGACGACCTGTGGGGGTGGTACGACGGCGACGTGGCCCGAACCCTCGACGGAGGCAGGGGCGTCGACCTTCTCGAGGTCGACAACATCGACCCCTACGACCCGGATGGGGTGCAGCTCGTCGTCGACGCCGGCGCCGGCCAGGTCCACAGCTCGGTGACCACGCAGGCGGTGCTGACCGTGACCCGTGTGGAGCGTTGGCGGCTGCTGCCGGAGCAGCACGTGGTCTTCCTCGGCACCGCCGGTCGCGACTGGGTCGACGCCAGGATCGTGGACGGACTCTCCGCGCAGACCTTCGCCGGCGACGACGTGATCCGCGGCTCCGACGGACGCGACACCCTCGACGCCGGCGACGGGACGGACCGGATCGACGGCCGCCTCGGCAGGGACCGCTGTGTCGGCGGCGAGGTGGTACGTAGGTGCGAGAGCGCCGATCGAGTCGGACGGCGGGCTGCGGTGGTGTCGCAGCCGCTCAACGGACAACCAGTACGACGCTCGCGCCTGCGCCTGGCCACGCCCTAGTGACGCTCAGCTCGCCGGCCATCGTTGGATCGAGGCTCAGCCGCGGGGCTTGCTCAACCTGCGTGCGCCCACGCAGCGGGCTCGTCCCTCACTCGCTGCTGCGCACTTCACAGATGACGGCGCCGTTGGTGACGGTCGCGCCGACCTCGGCCTGGAGGCCGGTGACGGTGCCGGCCTTGTGCGCCTTGAGCGGCTGCTCCATCTTCATCGCCTCGATGACCACGACGGTGTCGCCCTCGGCGACCTCCTGGCCCTCCTCGACCACGACCTTGACGATGGTGCCCTGCATCGGCGAGGTGACGGCGTCACCGCTGGCGGCCGCGCCGGCCTTCTTGCCGGCCGCGCGCTTCGGCTTCTTCGCGGCACCGCCGCCACCGGAGATGGCGCCGAGACCGCCGGGGAGGACGACCTCGAGCCGCTTGCCGCCGACCTCGACCACGACCGTCTGCCGCTCGCCGGCCTCCTCGGCCTCGGCCGAGTCGCCGCCGTAGGGCGTGATCTGGTTGTCGAAGTCGGTCTCGATCCACTGGGTGTAGACGCCGAAGGAGCCCTCGCCGGTCGCGTTCGACGGGCCGACGTAGGCCGGGTCGCGCACGACCGCCCGGTGGAACGGGATGACCGTCGGCATGCCGTCGACCACGAACTCGTCGAGTGCGCGGCGCGAGCGCTCCAGCGCCTGGGTGCGGTCGCGGCCGGTGACGATCAGCTTGGCGATGAGCGAGTCGAACGAGCCCGGGATCGTCTCGCCGTTGTCGTAGCCACCGTCGAGCCGGACGCCGGGGCCACTCGGCGGGTGCCAGGCCGAGAGGGTGCCGGGGGCGGGCATGAAGTTGGCCCCGCCGTCCTCGGCGTTGATGCGGTACTCGATCGAGTGGCCGCGGATCTCCGGGTCGTCGTAGCCGAGCTCCTCGCCCGCCGCGATCCGGAACATCTCGCGGACCAGGTCGATGCCGGTGACCTCCTCGGACACGCAGTGCTCGACCTGGAGGCGGGTGTTGACCTCGAGGAAGGAGATCGAGCCGTCCTGGGCGACGAGGAACTCGCAGGTGCCGGCGCCGTGGTAGCCGGCCTCGCAGCAGGATCCGCTTGGAGGACTCGTAGAGCTCGGTCAGCTGCTCGTCGGAGAGGAACGGCGCGGGCGCCTCCTCGACGAGCTTCTGGTTGCGGCGCTGCAGCGAGCAGTCGCGGGTGGAGACCACCACGACGTTGCCGTGCTGGTCGGCCAGGCACTGGGTCTCGACGTGGCGCGGCTTGTCGAGGAACTTCTCGACCAGGCACTCACCCCGGCCGAACGCGCTGACCGCCTCGCGCACCGCCGACTCGAAGGCGTCGGGGATCTCCTCCATCGTGCGCGCGACCTTCAGCCCGCGACCACCGCCGCCGAAGACCGCCTTGATCGCGATCGGGAGGCCGTTCTCCTCCGCGAACTTCACGGCCTCGTCGGCGTCCTTCAGCGGGTCCTTGGTGCCCGGCGCGAGCGGGGCGTTCGCCTTCACCGCGATGTGCTTGGCCTTGGCCTTGTCGCCCAGGGCCTCGATGGCCGCCGGCGGCGGGCCGATCCAGGTCAGCCCGGCGTCGATCACGGCCTGGGCGAAGTCGGCGTTCTCGGCGAGGAAGCCGTAGCCGGGGTGCACCGAGTCGGCGCCGGACCTCTCCGCGACGGCGATGATCTTGGCGATGTCGAGGTAGGAGTCGGCCGGCGTCGAGCCGCCCAGGGCGTGCGCCTCGTCGGCGAGCCGGACGAACAGCGCGTCGCGGTCGGGGTCGGCGTAGACCGCGACGCTGCCGATCCCGGCGTCCTTGCAGGCCCGGATCACGCGGACCGCGATCTCGCCGCGGTTGGCGATCAGGACCTTCTGCAACGGGGAGGTCTCAGGCACCTGCGCAGGTTATCGCCCGCAGCGTCGCCCGGAGCGTGGGGATCGTCTCACTTGACCTCCACCGCGGTTGAGGTCCTACCGTCCCCCGTGTGGAGAACCTCAAGATCGCGGTGCTCGGCACCGGACCCGTAGGACGCGCCGTCGCGGGCGGGCTGGCCGCGCTCGGCCACGACGTCACGATCGGCACCCGCGACCCCGCCGACACCGCCGGCCGGGACGAGTACGCCGCGTGGGCGGCCGACCATGCCGGGGTGCGGCTCGCCTCGTTCGCCGAGGCGGCCGAGGCCGCCGAGCTGGTGGTGAACGCCGCGGGCGGCGATGTCGCTCTCGGCATCCTCGACAGCGCCGGCTCCGCCAACCTGGCCGGCAAGGTGCTGCTCGACATCTCCAACCCGCTCGACGGCTCGAAGGGCTTCCCGCCCACGCTGTTCGTGAAGGACGACGACTCGCTCGCGGAGATGATCCAGCGCGCCCACCCCGATGCCCGCGTGGTGAAGAGCCTCAACACCATGAACAACTCGCTGATGGTCGACCCGCAGCGGCTGGGGGAGGACACGACGGTCTTCGTCTCCGGCGACGACGCCGGTGCCAAGGCCACCGTCACCGCGCTGCTGCGCCAGCTCGGCCACGGCGACGTCATCGACCTCGGGCGGCATCGAGACCGCCCGCGGCGTGGAGATGTGGCTGCCCCTGTGGATCCGGATCAACCTCGCCCTCGGCGGCAACGACTTCAACATCAAGGTGGTGCGCGGCCCCTCGCTCGCCGGTGGTTGAGGAGGGCGTTCTGCGCCCGTCTCGAAATCCCCGATGTCGTGATTCAACACCGCAACGCCTCGTAGTCGGGGGTTTCGAGTCGGTTGCAGAGCAACCTCCTCAACCATCGCCAGCGCCGTTCCGTGGTCCGTCGGTGTGGTTAGCGATCGTTAACCAAACCTAGTAGCCTGCGGCGCATGACCAACTTCGAGCTGAGCCGCGAGCACGAGGAGTTCCGGCAGAGCGTCCGCGAGTTCGCCGAGGCCGAGATCGCGCCGTACGCCGCGCAGTGGGACCGCGACCACCACTTCCCGGTCGACGTGGTGCAGAAGATGGGCAAGCTGGGGCTGTTCGGGCTCACCTCGCCCGAGGAGTACGGCGGCGCGGGGGAGGACGGCGACTTCACCAGCCTCTGCGTCGCGATCGAGGAGATCGGCCGGGTCGACCAGTCGATGGGGATCACCCTCGAGGCGGCGGTCGGCCTCGGGATCAACCCGATCCTCACCTTCGGCACCGACGAGCAGAAGCAGACCTGGCTGCCCGACCTGGTGGCCGGCCAGACCCTCGCCGGCTTCGGGCTGACCGAGCCGGGCGCCGGATCCGACGCGGGCGCCACCAGGACGAGGGCCGAGCTGGTCGACGGCGAGTGGGTGGTCAACGGCGCCAAGCAGTTCATCACCAACTCCGGCTCCGAGATCACCAGCGTCGTCGCCGTGACCGCGCGCACGGGCACGGAGCTCGTCCGAGAAGGGCGACGAAGCCCGAGCTCAGCGCCATCCTGGTCCCGGCCGGGACCGACGGGGTTCACCGCCGAGAAGGCCTACGACAAGCTCGGCTGGCACGCGTCCGACACCCACCCGCTCTCCTTCGAGGACTGCCGGGTGCCCGAGGCCAACCTGCTCGGCGACCGGGGCCGCGGCTACGCGCAGTTCCTCGCCACCCTCGACGACGGCCGGGTCGCGATCGCCGCGCTGGCGGTCGGCTGCATCCAGGCCTGCCTCGACCTGAGCGTCCAGTACGCCGGGGAGCGCCAGACGTTCGGCGTACCGATCGGACGCAAGCAGGGGCTGGCCTTCCAGATCGCCGACCTCGAGGTGATGCTGCACGCCAGCCGGGCGCTGACCTACCGCGCTGCCGCCATGAAGGATGCGGGCGCACCGGTGAAGGAGTTCAAGCAGGCCGCGGCGGTGTGCAAGCTCTACGCCACCGAGTCCGCGGTCACCGCGACCCGGATCGCCACCCAGGTCTTCGGCGGCTACGGCTTCATGGAGGAGTACGCCGTCGCGCGGTTCTACCGCGACGCCAAGGTGCTCGAGATCGGCGAGGGCACCTCCGAGGTGCAGCGGATGCTCATCGCCCGGGGGCTCGGCCTGCCCGTCGAGTAGCCCGACGATTCGTCTGCGGCCTGACCGGTCGTCTGCGGAGGCCTGGCTCACAAGGCCTCCTCGCTGTTCACGAAGTGACCGATCCGTGACCCACTCGGCGACCGGCCTCTCCTGTCAGCCCCTGCGGGCCGTCTAGCATCGACGGCATGTCGGACCGGACACAGCGCTTCATCGCTGAGGTGGGCCGGTTCCTCGCAGTCGGTGGAGCGGCCACGATCGTGGCGCTCATCATCTTCAACCTGCTCGTCCACGGCTTCAACACCGGCGACCACGCGCTGCTCGCCAACCAGCCGATCCTGGCCTACGTCATCGCCAACAGCGTCGGCATGGGCGTCAGCTACTACGGCAGCCGGCACTGGGCCTTCCGCGACCGACCGCCCGGTGACGTCGGACGGCGGCCTCACGTCGTTCGTCGTGATCAACATGCTGACGATGCTCATCCCGATCGGCTGCCTGGCGATCAGCCGCGACGTGCTGGGCCTCGACGACCCGATCTCCGACAACGTCTCGGCCAACGTGATCGGGCTGGTGCTCGGCCTGGCCGCGCGGTTCGCGCTGTTCCGCACCTACGTGTTCAAGCGGCCGATCAGCATCGTCGAGATCTACGACGAGCCGGGGCTGGTCGACGACATCGAGTACCTCGACGGCGACGCCGGCTCGGTCAACGAGTCGGCGGCGCTCGCCAGAGGTCGGTCCACGAGTGGCCCAGTTCCGCCAGCAGCTCTCTGACCAGAGGGAGACTGACGCCCACCACGTTGTGGTGGTCGCCCTCGATCCCGGTCACGAACGCGCCGCCGAGGCCGTCGATCGTGAACGCGCCGGCGACGTGCAGCGGCTCGCCGCTCGCGACGTACGCCGCGATCTCCTCGTCGGTCACGTCCGCGAAGTGCACGGTCGTCGCGGCGGTGGCCGAGGCGACGTGGCCGGTCGCGGTGTCGCGCAGGCTGTGCCCGGTCAGGAGCACGCCGGAACGGCCGCGCATCGCCCGCCACCGCGCGGTCGCCTCGTCGGCGGTGCCGGGCTTGCCGAGCGCCTCGCCGTCGAGCTCGAGCACCGAGTCGCAGCCGAGCACCAGCGCGCCCTCGGGAAGGTCGTCGCGCGCGGCGACGGCGGCGCACTTCAGCTCGGCCAGCTGCAGCGCGAGCTCGGCCGGTGGCAGCGGCCCAGCTGGTCCTCGTCGACGCCCGACACGATCACGACCGGCTCGACGCCCGCGGCGCGCAGCGTGGCCAGCCGGGCGGGGGACTGGGAGGCGAGGACGAGAGACGTCACCGCCCCATCCTGCTGGACGAGCCAGCGAGACGGGGCGGTGACGTCGTGCGTGTGGCGGGCTACTTCTTCTTCTTCTTGATCCTCACCTTGATCTTGGCCTTGGCCGTGCTGCCGGTGGTGTTCGCGTCACCTTCATAGGTGACCGTCACCTTGGTCTTCTTCCTGACCTTGACCTTGATCGTGGCGACCCCGTTCTTCAGGGTGGTCTTGACCGACTTCTTGCCGACCTTGAAGGTCACCGTGCCGGTCGGGGTGGCGCCCGCGCTCTTGACGGTCGCGGTCACCTTGACCTTCTTGGCCTTGCCGGGTGCCTTGAGCGTGACCTTCTTCGGGACCTTCAGGGTCGTCGTCGAGGCCAGCTTGGGCACCGAGACGGTGAACTGCCGGAAGGAGTCTCGGAAGTCGTCCGTCGAGGCGATGAACAGCGCCGTGTAGGACTGGGTGCCGACCGCCGGGCGGGGGACCGTCAGGCTGGCCGTGCCACCGGTCACCGGCACGATGCCCAGGGAGGTGCCGTTGGCGCCCAGGAACTCGACCGCGCCGCCGAACGTGTTCGGGATCGGGCTGTTGGCGTACGGGTCGACCGACGCCGTCGCAGTCAGCGTCAGCGACGTGTCACCGGCGCTGCCGGTCGCGGTCACCTTGGAGGGTTGGTCCCAGGTCGACTGCTCGAGGACGACGTTGAACGGGACCGCCGACCCGCCGAGGGCGGGAGAGCCCACCTGCACGTAGTAGCGCGTCCCGGCGACCGAGGTCAGACCGACCGAGGAGTCGCCGGCGTTCTCATTGTCGCAGTCGACCGCCACCAGTTGGGCAGCGGTCGCATTCGCCGGACCGGTGTAGACGTTGAGCACGGAGGCGCTCGCGCCGGAGGTGCCGAACTCAAGGTCGCGGGCGATCGTCGGCGTGTAGGTGTACCAGACCGAGTTGCTGATCGGGTCGATGCAGGCGCCCTGCTGGGGCTCCGTGGCCTCGGTGGTCGCGTTGCGGTTGTCCGCCACGGCGTTGATGCCGGTGATCAGCCGGGCCGCGGACGCGAGGTTGTCGTTGGCCGGGACGCCGCTGGCGGCGCCGGGCAGGTTCAGGCGGAGCCCGAACTGGCCGTGCGGCGTGTCGAGGTCGTAGATGTCGACCTGGAGGAAGTAGGTGGTGCCGGAGATCACCGCGGCCGGGATGAAGGAGAACAGGTCGGCCGCGTCGTCGTTGCTGTCGACGTAGGTGAGGTCGCCGAAGGCGGCGGCGTTGGCCGCGCCGGTGTAGAGCGAGATCACCGTGTCGGGGTTGTCGCCCACGTTGAACGTCTCGAAGCTGACGTCCTGGTTGGCGCCGGGCGCGTACTTGTACCAGACCGTGCGGAAGGCGGTGTTGCCGTTCTGGCGGTCCTCGGCGGTCTGGAGGGTGGCCTCGTCACTCGTGCCGAGGACCGGGACGTTGGGTGTCAGCGCGGTGGCGCTGGCGATGTCGTCGTTGCCGGGAGCGGCCGCGGATGCCGGGCCGGCGAGGACCGCGAGGCCCGCCAGGGCGATGCCGGCGGTGGACGCCACGAGGGCGGTGGTGCGCAGTCTGCGCAGGCGGTGAAGCGTGGTCACGCGGGGAGCTCCGTTCGTCGTCGGGTGGTCGCAGTTGACGGCCCGAGCAGCCACCGCGCGCTGACCTTATGCGCCGCCCGTGACGAAGGGCAGCGCGTCGCCGAACGCGCACGGGGTGAGCGCGGCCAGCTCGGAGTCGTCGTCGAGGTGCTCGGGGGCGCGCATCGAGAGCATCACGTTGAGCAGCATGCCCTGCGCGACGAACTCCTGCGGCTCGCTCGTCGGTGCAGCCGGTGGACATGACGGTGGCGAAGATCCGGCCCATGCCCGTCGCGGCTGCACGCGGCGATCTCGTCGATCGTCGCCGGCGGAGAAGCCGTGCATCATGCACCATCAGCAGGTCGCGGTCGCGCAGCAGCTCGGTGTAGGCCAGCCCCAGCCGGGCCCAGTCGTCGTCGCTGTCCGGGTCGAACGGCCCTCGGCCAGCACCGCCTCGAACGCCTCCCGGATCCGGTCGCAGGAGCGCTCGAGCACCTCGAGGAACAGCGCCAGCTTGGTGCCGAAGATGCGCACGACGTAGGGCTGGGAGACGCCCGCCTCCTTGGCCACCGCGTCGGTGCTGGTGCCGGCGTAGCCGCCCCGGGAGAAGGCGCGGGTCGCGGCGGCCAGGACCAGCTCGCGCCGGTCCTCGGCACTCATCCGGGTGGCGGTGGCTGCGCGGCTCACGCTTGACATGTTATCAGTTGATTACTTAGCGTGTAGGACGTAAGTAATCATTCAATGCCTTCTTGACATCAGGAGCTCCGGATGTCCACCACCCTCGACGTCCCCGCGGCGTCGCCCGCTGCCGGCACCGGGCGCCACCGCGTCTCGCCGCCGCGTCCCGCGTCTGGCTGGCCGTCGTCGCGGCCTCACTGCCGATGTTCATGGCCACCCTCGACAACCTCGTGATGACCAGCGCGCTGCCGGTGATCCGGGCCGACCTCGGCTCGACCGTCGGCCAGCTGTCGTGGTTCATGAACGCCTACACGCTGGCCTTCGCCACCTTCATGCTTCCCGCGGCCACGCTCGGCGACCGGCTCGGCCGGCGCCGGGTGATGATCGCCGGGCTGACCGTCTTCACCCTCGCCTCCATCGCCTCGGCGCTGAGCACCACCTCGGAGGCGCTGATCGCCGCCCGGGCGGTCCAGGGGCTCGGCGCGGCCGCGATCATGCCGCTCTCGCTGACCCTGCTCGCCTCGGCCGTGCCCGAGAAGATGCGGCCCGTCGCCATCGGCATCTGGGGCGGCGTCTCCGGCCTCGGTGTCGCGCTCGGCCCGGTCGTCGGCGGCGCCGTCGTCGAGGGCGTGAGCTGGCAGGCCATCTTCTGGCTCAACGTCCCCGTCGCCCTGGTCGCGCTGCCGCTGCTGGTCGTGGCGGTCCGCGAGTCGAAGGGCACCTGGCAGCGGCTCGACCCGGTCGGCACCGCGCTGCTCGGCGGTGCGGTCTTCCTCGGCATCTGGGGGATCGTGCACGGCAACGACGACGGCTGGGGCTCGGCCGGCGTCCTGGTCCCGCTGGTCGCCTCCGGGCTGCTCGTGCCGGCGTACGTCGCCTGGGCGCGCGGCCGCTCCTACGCCGTGCTCCCGCTGCGGCTGTTCGCCTCGCGCGGCTTCTCGGTGGCCAACGTGATCGGCCTGACCTTCACCATCGGCATGTTCGGCACGGTGTTCCTGCTCTCGCAGTACCTCCAGGTCGTGCAGGGCTACAGCCCGCTCCAGGCCGGCCTCCGCACCCTGCCGTGGACGGCGGCGCCGATGGTGGTCGCCCCGATCGCCGGGATCCTCGCCGCCCGGACCGGGCTGCGCGCGCTGCTGCTGGCCGGGCTGACCCTGCAGACCGGGTCGCTGGTGTGGTTCGCGTGGCTGACCGAGCACGGCTCGGCCTACGGCTCGTTCGTGGTGCCGCTGGCCATGGCCGGCGTCGGCATGGGGCTCACCTTCGCGCCCAGCGCCACCGCGGTGCTGCGAGGGGCTGCCGGACGGCGACTTCGCCATCGCCAGCTCGGCGAACTCCACGGTGCGCGAGTTCGGCGTCGCGCTCGGCATCGCGCTGCTGGTCGCGGTCTTCCTCGGCAACGGCGGCCAGATCTCGCCCGCACGGGCTACGACGGCGCGATCGGCCCGGCGCTGCTGACCGGTGCCGCCGCCGTGGCGGTCGCCGTGGTCGCCGCGGTCTTCGCCCCGGGCAAGGTCCGCAGCCGGGCCTGACCCGACGGCCCGCCACGCAGGACGCGGGTCCGTCGCCCCCCGCGACGGACCCGCGTCCTGTCCCCGTGCTGCGCCCTCCTCGGGAGTGAGGGCACCGACGTCGATCTTCAGGGGCGCGGCGCCGCTCCTGGCGATGGCCCGCCCGGACCATTCCGGAGCGTCAGGCATGGCCTGACCGGGCTATGGACTAGGCTGCCCGTCAGCTGGTGGATGCGGGGCGTCCTGCGCCGCCTTGAATGCGGCACCGGCAAGTTCAGCGGTGTGCAGGTCAGCGGGGCAGGGCGCTGGAGCGCCAGCCGCCGGCGCCGTGCGGCAGCGTGACCCGCGGTCTTGCGGTGGTGCGCCGACCACTCCGGCGTACGCCGCTCGGCGGCTCCGCGCGCTGCCGAGGGCGGCGACCACCGCGACCAGGGCGGCGATCTCCTCGGGGGTGGCGTCGCCCTTGACGACGCGGAGGAGGGGCCGGCTCGGCTGGTCTTCGCGCGGGTCGGGCTGCTCGTGGTTGCGCCGTCCGGCGGCTGCGGCTCGTCGTCGGTCACCGGTTCACATCGCCTTCGGCTGGCTGTCCGGCTTGGGTGCCAGGTGCGCCGCCACGGAGCTTGCGCACGACGTGGGTCCTTCGGCCGCGGGCATGCACGAACCGCCGGGTCGGCGTGATCCGCTGCTTCGAGCCACTGGGCTCCGCGCTCACAGCGGGATGTTCCCGTGCTTCTTCGCGGGCAGGGTCTCCCGCTTCGACCTGCAGCAGCCGCAGGGCGCGGACGACCTCGACGCGGGTCTCGTGGGGGCTGATGACCGCGTCGACGTAGCCGCGCTCGGCGGCGAGGTAGGGGTTGGCCAGCGCCTGGTCGTAGTCGTCGATCAGCTCGGCGCGCCTGGCCTCGGGGTCCTCGGCCTCCTTGAGCGTGTCGCGGTAGAGGATGTTGACCGCGCCCTGGGCGCCCATCACCGCGATCTGCGCGGTCGGCCAGGCCAGGTTGATGTCGGCGCCGAGGTGCTTGGAGCCCATGACGTCGTAGGCGCCGCCGTAGGCCTTGCGGGTGATCACGGTGACCAGCGGGACGGTCGCCTCGGCGTAGGCGTAGATCAGCTTGGCGCCGCGGCGGATGATGCCGTTCCACTCCTGGTCGGTGCCGGGCAGGAAGCCGGGGACGTCGACGAAGGTCAGCACCGGGATGTTGAAGGCGTCGCAGAAGCGCACGAAGCGCGCGGCCTTCTCCGAGGCGTCGATGTCGAGGGTGCCGGCGAACTGCATCGGCTGGTTGGCCACGACGCCGACCGAGTGGCCCTCGACCCGGCCGAAGCCGACGATCAGGTTGGGGGCGAAGAGCTCCTGGACCTCGAGGAACTCCTCGTCGTCCACCACCGCGCCGATGACGTCGTGCATGTCGTAGGGCTGGTTGGGCGAGTCGGGGATCAGCGTGTCGAGGCTGCGGTCGAGGTCGCTGAAGTCGGTGTCGGCGACCTCGTCGTAGGACGGCACCTCGTCGAGGTTGTTCTGCGGCAGGTAGGAGAGCAGCGCCTTGGTGTACTCCAGCGCGTCGTCCTCGTCGGCGCCCATGTAGTGGGCGTTGCCGGACTTGGTGTTGTGGGTGCGGGCGCCGCCGAGCTCCTCCATCGTGACGTCCTCGCCGGTGACGGTCTTGATGACGTCGGGGCCGGTGATGAACATGTTGGAGGTGCCGTCGACCATGATCGTGAAGTCGGTGACCGCGGGGGAGTAGACGTGGCCGCCGGCGCAGGAGCCCATGATCAGGCTGATCTGCGGGATCACGCCGCTGGCGTGCACGTTGCGGCGGAAGATCTCGCCGTAGAGGCCGAGCGAGACGACGCCCTCCTGGATGCGGGCGCCGGCGCCCTCGTTGATGCCGATGATCGGGCAGCCGGTCTTGATGGCGAGGTCCATCACCTTGGTGATCTTCTCGCCGTAGACCTCGCCGAGGGAGCCGCCGAAGATCGTGAAGTCCTGGCGAGAAGACGCAGACCTGGCGGCCGTCGATGGTGCCGTAGCCGGTGATCACGCCGTCGCCGTAGGGGCGGCGCTTCTCGAGGCCGAACGCCGTCGAGCGGTGCCGGGCCAGCTCGTCGAGCTCGACGAACGAGCCCTCGTCGAAGAGCAGCTCGATCCGCTCGCGGGCGGTCTTGCGCCCTTGGCGTGCTGCTTCTCGATCGCCTTGGCCGAGCCGGCGTGCACCGCCTCGTCGAGCCGGCGGTCGAGGTCCTCCAGCTTGCCCGCGGTGGTGTGGGTGTCGATGTCCTCGGGGACGTCCGTGCCTTCGCCGGGGTGCGCGCTCACGCGTGACAGGCTAGTGCCGCGTGATCTCGGACCCCGCCGGACGCCCACCGCTCGACGCCGCGGCCGGTCTCGCCCGACTGCTGCCAGGTGCGTCGAGGTGGTGGAGGAGGCCGGCTCGACCAACGTCGCTGGTCGCCGAGCGCGCCCAGGCGGGCGGGCCGGAGGGGCTGGTGGTCGTGGCCGAGCACCAGACCGCGGGCCGGGGCCGGCTCGAACCGCACCTGGGAGACGCCGGCCGCGCTCCGCGCTGACGTTCTCCGTCCTGCTGCGGCCGACGGTTCCAGCGGCGAGCTGGCCGTGGCTGCCGCTGCTGGCGGGCTACGCCGTGAGCAAGGCGCTGCGCGCGGCCGGCTTCGAGGCCTCGGTGAAGTGGCCCAACGACGTGCTGCTGGCGGACCGGAAGGTCGCCGGGCATCCTCGTCGAGCGGGTCGAGACGCCGAGCGGACCGGCGGCGATCGTCGGCATCGGGCTGAACGTCGGGATGACCGCCGACGAGCTGCCGGTGCCCGAGGCGACGTCGCTGGCCGTGGACGGGGTGGCGCCGGACCGGACCGAGCTGCTCGGCCTGCTCCTCGACACCTGTGGGAGGGCTACGTCGTCTGGCAGGAGGGCGGCGAGGCGGCGGCCGGCCACCTCGCGGAGTCGTACGCCGCGGCCTGCTCGACCATCGGCCGGCAGGTGCGTGTCGACCTGCCGTCGGGGGAGGCGCTCACCGGCACCGCGACCGGTATCGATCCGAGCGGCCGGCTCGTCGTGGACGGCACGGCGGTCGGCGCCGGCGACGTCGTCCACGTCCGCAGCGAGTAGGGCGCGATGGGAGCCACATCGGTGACATGATCCGTCCGTGGCCATCTCCAAGAACCTGCTGAACGAGGGCGAGTCGCTCGTCGTCGACACGCGTACCCATCCCAAGGCGCTGCTGCTGCCGATCTTCGCGCTGGTCGTGCTCCTCGCGATCGGCGTCGCCGTGCAGACGGTGGTCGACCAGAGCGTCGTGACCAAGGTCGTGTGGGCGGTCGTCGCGGTCGGCGTCCTCTGGTTCTTCGTCCGGCCGGTGCTGATCTGGCTGACCGCGACATACACGATCACCACCCGGCGGCTGATCACCCGGCACGGCGTCATCACCCGGCGCGGCCACGACATCCCGCTCACCCGGATCAGCGACGTCGCCTACGAGAAGGACCTCATCGACCGGCTGCTGGGCTGCGGGACCCTGGTGATCAGCGACGCCAGCACGCACGGCCAGGTGGCGCTGCCCGACATCCCGCGCGTCGAGGACGTCCAGCGCAAGCTCAACGACCTGCTGCACGACCTGCACTCCGAAGACCGCCGCGACGAAGGTGTCTGACCAGCCCACGGTCCCACCCGCTGCGCTCTCGGACGAGCCCGTCCAGGACCTCGAGCAGCACATCCTCGGCGAGCCCCGCGTCTACACCGCGGCCGAGCTCGCGGTGGACACCGGCGTCGACCTCGAGAAGGCGCGCCGGCTCTGGCGAGCCCTCGGCTTCCCGGAGCACGGCGCCGCCAAGGCGTTCACCCGCTCCGACGCGCAGGCGCTCTCGACCCTGCTCGGGCTGGTCGACTCCGGGCTGATCGACTTCGACCTCGCCGTCCACCTCACCCGTGCGGTCGGCCAGACCATGGCCCGGCTCTCGGACTGGGAGGTGTCCGCGCTGCTCACGCGAGTGCTCGAGCTGGCCCGCGAGGAGGCGGAGGAGACCGACGACTCCGGCGACCAGCTGGGCATCGGGCTGCGGATGATCGAGGCGTTCTCCGAGCCGTTCGAGTCGCTCCTGCTCTACGTGTGGCGCCGACACCTGGCCGCCGCTGTGGCCCGGATCGAGGCGCTGGGCGCCCGCGAGGAGGACCTCCACACGACCCGACTCACGGTCGGCTTCGCCGACATCGTGCAGTTCACCGCTCTCTCCAACGAGCTCTCCGAGGAGCGCATCGGCGACCTGGTCGAGCTGTTCGAGGCACGCTGCGCCGACGTCGTCGCCGCCCAGAGCGGCCGGGTGATCAAGTCGATCGGCGACTCGGTGCTCTTCGTCCACGAGGACCCCATCGCGGCCTACGAGATCGCCGAGGGCGTGATCACGGTGATCGGTCGCGACTCCCGGATGCCCGACGTGCGGGTCGGCCTCGCGTCCGGGCTCGTCGTGCTCCGGCTGGGCGACGTGTTCGGCCCGCCCGTCAACATGGCCGCCCGGCTCACCGCCGTCGCCCGCCGCAACCGGGTCATCGTCGACGCCGCCACCGCCGGGCTGCTCCCCGACGACCAGTTCGAGACCCGGCGCCTGCCGGGGCGGCCGGTGCGGGGCTTCGGGATCGTCGAGCCGGTCGCCGTACGTCGGCACTGACGCTCGACCCGTGAGCTCCCGAAGCCGTCCGTGGGCTCGTGCTCGATGCCCAGCGGCTTCGAAACGATCTGTACTAGATGAGTGATTCCCGGGGTTAGTGGTCGTAGGCGGTCAGTGAGCGTAGGACTGGTGCGCCGGCGCGGTCGTTGTGCCAGATGGTGGCGGTGAGCGCCAGGACTCGTTGGGTCACGCGGGTGGCGACGCCGGCGGGGCTCTTGCCGTGGTGGTGTTCGAGGTCGAGTTGGCCTTTGAAGGTGTCGAAGACTGACTCGACGACTTGGCGTAGGGGTTTGAAGAACTCGCTGCCGCGGCGTGGCTGCTCGCCCTTGCGTGCCTTGCGGAGGAGGTCGATCCCGGCGTGGTCGAGGTCGGCCTCGAACGCTTTGCCGTAGTAGTTCTTGTCGGCGATCAGCAGCTGGATCGTGTCGCGGTGCAGCCCTTGGGTGCTGTCCAAGAGTGCGGTGAGGACCTCGCGTTCATCGGCCTTAGCGCCGGTCAGGGCCCAGGCGATGGGGAGTCCGTGCAGGGTGCAGATCAGGTGCAGGCGCAGGCCCCAGAAGTAGCGGGAGTGCGAGGCGCAGTAGCCGTACTCGGCCCAGCCGGCCAGGTCGGATCGTTTGACGGTCTCCCGCGAGCGGGCGCACTCGACCGGGGTGGAGTCGACGACCCAGACATCATCGGTGGCGACGCTGACCTGGCCTGCGAGTGCTCCGATCAGCCAGGACATCGTGACCGCGAGCTTGCGCAGCCGCTTGTTGTAGCCGGGCTGCAACGGCAGCTCGGGAAACAACGGGCGTAGGTGCTTGTGTGCGTAGCGAAGCCAGTGCGCCTCGCTGGGATAGCCCAGCACCGCCTGCATCACCGCCAGCGTCACCATCTCCGCGTCGCTGATCCGCGGCTCGAAGGAACCCTTCGGACGGGCCGGGACACGCTCGGGATGAGCGCGCAACAGGTCGTCGGTCGTTACGTAGAGTGCAAGGGCGAGGGTGTCCAGATCGGTGTCCACGAGGCCTCCAGAGCTTCGGTTGGGTTAGCAACACCGACTCTGAGGCGCCCTCGCGCTAATTCACACCAGCCACACCAGTCACATCACCGGGAATCACTCATCTAGTAGCGCGTCGCAGCTAATTCTTGGTCCTGGCGCCGCCCGGGCACGCACTTCGCTGCGTTGGCGAAGCTCGACAGACGACCCGGTATGCCGTCGCTCCGCCGTCTTGCGATGCACGCACCCGGACGCCGCCAGACCACAAGCCTTAGCCGCGACCCGCTACCTAGGGCGTGTCCCGCAATTGCTGGTGGATGCCCGGCGTCGTCCAGGCGCGGGCTGGTCAGTCGCCGGCGCGCACGCAGACTCGGCGTCTTCGTAGGGTCGGCGACGCCGCACGCTGTTCCGGGGTCCCCGCGGAAGCGCGAGACAGCGTAGCGAGCGTCTTCCGTGGGGTGGAGCGTGTGATCTGGGCGGCGTCCGGCGCCGCCATGAATTGCGGGACACGCCCTAGTCGGTCCTCGACTGTTCAGACCCCGCAGTGGGCGTCTGTCAGGGCCGCGGCCCCGGCTCGAGCCAGTCCGGCTCTGGGTCGACCGTGAACTGCACCGCTTCGACCGACCGTCGGCCATCCAGCCAGGCCTTCGCGACCCGGTGGCCGCCGTCCATCAGGTGGCCGTCGGCAGCCAGGATCACCGGGTGCCCGAGGTCGGCGCGCTGGATCCGCCGCGCGTGCTCGGCGACCTCGCGACAGCTCGGGGCGCGTCCGTCGAACCAGCAGTCCTGCTCGAACTCGGCTATCTCGTCGATCGACACCTCGATCATCGGAAGGCCGGCGGCGGCGGCCCAGAGCCGTTCGGTCAGCCAATAGGCGCGGCCGCCGGGCACGGGGTGGGAGTGCTTCTCGGCCATGCGTCGATGCTGGCACGCCGTCATCCATCGACCGCAGCGTCCTACCTTGATCCACGTGCCGATCGTCGAAGTCGCCTACGTCTCGAACGTGTCCGAGGTCCGGTTGCGCAGGCTGGCTTCCGCCCTGCCGCACGCCGTCTCCCTCGCCGTGGAATGCCCGGAGGAGACCTATGACGGCGAGCTGAAGCCGGGCGACGTCGAGCTCCTCTTCCGTGAGCGGAGTCCGCACGACGCTGCAGGTCTCGACGTGTTGGTCCAGGTCCGGTCGAAGTGGTTCGCGAGTCGCGCCGAGGATCGAGACCATCGGTGCGCGCGCCTACGCGACGCGGTCGTCGAAGCAATCGGGCCGTGCAGCGTCGGCGTGTACCTGTCGCTGCCGGAAGCCGGTTGGGCTCAGACCTCCTGACATGCCTCAGCGCCCCGCACACCAGCTGGGTGGGCGGGGTGTGGGGCGGGGTGGTCAGGGTTCGGGGTCGGTGGGCCGGGTGTCGCCGAAGTGGTGGCGGAACTCGCGGGCCAGCTTGCGGCGTTCTTCGGTCGGGGTGACGTCGAGGGTGCCGGTGGGGTCTTTGAGGTACTCATAGCCCAGGGGGCTGCGCCAGAGGTAGACCCCGGGTTCGACGGTGACATAGGTCCAGCCGCCGGTGGTCTTGGCGCGGTGGTGGCCGCGACAGGCCGGGGTCAGGTTGCACGAACACGTCGGTCCGCCGTCGTCTCGGTCGGGGTCGTGTGGGACGCGGTGGTCGCAGTCGCACTTCTCGGCGGGTCTGAAGCAGTAGGGGAAGGCGCAGATCAGGTCACGCAGCTGGGTCTGCAGCTTGAGCCGCGCGCTCGCTTCGTAGGGGCCGACATGGAGGTGCTCGGCGAGATCGATCACCGGCTGCACGGTGATCTGGGCGTCGGGTTGGGCGCACCACTCCCGGACCTGCTCGGCGGTGATGGGTCCACGGGCCTCTTGCAGTCTGGCGAGGCCGCCGGCGCCGAGGACCGCGGCGTGCTCGAGGTGGACGTGGAGCACCACCTCACGCTTCCGGCGCCGCGGCTGCGGCTGCGAGCGTCGTTGCCGTCGTTGTCGGCGAGGTCGAGGGTGGGCTGGTGGCGGGCGAGGTTGCCGACCGCCTTGGCCCGGCGTACGTCAAGGGAGTCGGTCGAGCCGAGCAGGAGCTGCGCGTGGGCGTCGCGCGGCGACGGCGGCCTCGAGGTCGAGGGCGTCGGCGAGGTCGACGTCCCCGTCGACCCTCACCCGGCCATCGACACCGACGGTGTCCAGGCCGATGTCGAAGTGGCCGGCCTCCGCCGCGGCGAGCCGTTCGGCCTCCAGCGCCTCGGGGTCGAACCTGGCCTTGGCCTCCTCGATCAACCGGGCCAGCTGGGCGGGGCCGACCTTGTGGGCGAACGGTGCGACCTTCGCGTCCACGAACGCCGCCGCCTCCGGAGACAGGCACAGGGTGAGGTCGGCGACCATGGCGAGCTTCCACGCCGGCAGCTCCCCCGCCACCAGCCGGGCCCAGCACCGCCTCAACCGGTAGAAGCCCTCCACCGCCTGGGAGAGATACCTGCGGCCGGAGTCGGTGGTGCGGCCCAACGCCGCGGCGAACTCGGTGACCGCGAACTCACGGATCTCCGGGCACCCCTGGCCACCCAGCGGCAGCATCGACTCGTGCCACTCATCGACCGGCCCGACCAGCGAGTCCATCGAGTGCATCGCCGCCCACCGGCCGCGGCGATCATGACCTGGCGGGCGGCGTCGTCCTCGGCCGCTCTTGTGGGCCCGCGCGCAGGCCAGCAGGCTGCGGGGTCATCGCCCGTCGCGGATCGGGAGCCGGAACCATATCACGTGGAACCTACTCGAGACTTGCGGGGGTTCGAGATCGCTGCGGACCTAACTCAACCACCGGCACCAAACCGACAGTCCGGCCAGCCCGGACAGTACCCCCAAGTATCCAGCGGGGGTTCTCGACAAGCTCGACTCAACGACCGGTCCAGTCCCAGCGCATCGGTGCGTGGTTTCGAGCGGCCGCAGAACGCCCTCCTCAACCAGCGGAAGGGAGGCTCACGCCCCAGTCGAGTGCCGCACCCAGACGTTCGGCTCGACGTACGTCGCCACGCCGTGCTCGGCGTCGCACCAGACAGGGGCGAGGGCCTGGGGGACCTCGACGGGGCCGGTCTTGTCGAAGGGGAGGCCGGTCCACTCGCGCCACTCGGGGAGCGTCCCGGGGACGACCATGGAGCGCGGGGCAACCTTGTCGATCCGGCCGCCGGCGCGGACGTGGACGCGCAGCCAGGGGTCGACCGGGAGGCCGTCGTCGCGGACCTGGAAGGCGTGCGACGGACATCGGCTCGTTGACGTCAGGCTTGCCGTTGGGCCGGACCGGTGCCACGAGCTCGGCGAAGCCGTGCCGGGCGGCGTTGTCCCGCATGGCGGTGAGCATCTGGCCCGAGAGGCCGGTCCCCTGGCGGTCCGGCGCGGACCGCGATCTCGACCGCGGAGATCGCATTGGGCTCGGTGCCGCGGATGCTCGCCAGCACGCCGTTGCGGATCACGAAGTCCCAGCCGTTGTCGGGCAGCTCGTCGTCGTCGAGCACGAACGGGATGGAGTAGGCGCACGCCACCACCTCGTCGGCGTCCTGCCCGATCAGGACGTAGTCGGCGAAGCGCGTCTCGACGTTGCCGTAGAACAGGCCCCCGATGGGGTCGTGGCGCATGAACTCGGGCCACGAGTTCTCCATGTCCCACATCGCGTCGGCGAGGTCGGGGCGGTCGGCGAGGACGCTGATGCTGAGCTGCACCGGACCATCCTGCAGGGCGGCCTCGACCGGGTCACTAGTAGCGCGTCGCAGCTAATTCTTGGTCCTGGCGACGCCCGGGCACGCACTTCGCTGCGTTGGCGAAGCTCGACAGACGACCCGGTATGCCGTCGCTCCGCCGTCTTGCGATGCACGCACCCGGACGCCGCCAGACCACAAGCCTTAGCCGCGACCCGCTACTAGGACGCACTGGGAAACTTTGGGCGGCGCCAGACGCCGCCCAGTCTGGATCCACCGATGGCCGGCGAGCTGAGCGTCACCAGCCGGGTGTGATGGCCAGGCGCAGGCGCGAGCGTCGTACTGGTTGTCCGTTGAGCGGCTGCGACGCCGCCAGCGCCCCGGGTTGTGGCGCTCAGCCGTCGGAGATCGGTGAATCCAGGCGCGCACGCTGGCGGCGGCGCCGGCTCTTGGAAGACGTCCAGTCTGCCTGCGCGCCGGCGCCTGGCCATCGCACGAGCTGGACGACGCTGGCATCCACCCAGAGTTTTCCAGCACGCCCTAGGGTTTCCTCCGTGCCCGAGCTCGCTCCCACCGTCGCCGTGATCGGCGGCGGGCAGCTCGCCCGGATGCTGGCGGAGCCGGCGGCGGCGCTCGGGATCCCGCTGCGGCTGCTGGCCGAGGCCGAGGGGGTGTCGGCGGCGCAGGTCATCCCCGACACGATCGTGGGGGACTATCGCGAGCTCGAGCTCCTGCGGAAGGTCACCAGCGGGGCGCAGGTCGTCACGTTCGACCACGAGCACGTGCCGACCGAGCATCTCCACGCCCTCGAGGACGCCGGCGTCGCGGTCCGCCCCGGTCCGGAGGCGCTGGTGCACGCCCAGGACAAGGCCGTGATGCGGGAGCGGCTCACCGGGCTGGGGCTCCCGTGCCCGCGGTGGGCGGTCGTCACGACCGCGGCAGAGCTCGAGGAGTTCGGGCTGCCGTGCGTCCTCAAGGTCACCCGTGGCGGGTACGACGGCCGCGGGGTCTGGGTCGTACGCGACCACGACGAGGCGGTCGAGGCATTCGAGGCTGCCGACCGGACGGGCGTGCGGGTGCTGGCCGAGGAGCTCGTCGACTTCCGCCGCGAGCTCGCCGCCCTGGTCGCCCGGTCGCCGAGCGGCCAGGCCGCGGCGTACCCCGTCGTTGCCAGCACCCAGGTCGACGGCATCTGCTCCGAGGTGGTGGCCCCCGCGCCGGACCTCGAGCCCGAGCTGGCCACGCAGGCCCAGCACGTCGCGCTCACGATCGCCAAGGAGCTCGACGTCGTCGGGATCCTCGCGGTCGAGCTGTTCGAGACCAGCGACGGACGCATCCTCGTCAACGAGCTCGCGATGCGGCCGCACAACACCGGCCACTGGAGCCAGGACGGCGCGGTGACCAGCCAGTTCGAGAACCACCTGCGCGCGGTCCTCGACCTCCCGCTGGGCTCACCGGCCCCCCGGGCACCGTGGACGGTGATGGTCAACATCCTCGGTGGGCCGGACAGCCAGGTCGGCCGGCTCTACGACGGCTACCCCCACGCGCTGGCCCGCGACCCGCAGCTCCGGGTGCACCTCTACGGCAAGGAGCTGCGGCCCGGGCGCAAGGTCGGCCACGTCAACGCCTACGGTGACGACCTCGAGGACTGCCTCGAGCGCGCCCGGCACGCCGCGGCCTGGTTCCGCGGCGACCTCGGCAACGAGAGCGAGTAGATGGCATGAGCGAGCACCCCCAGGTCGGGATCGTGATGGGCTCCGACTCCGACTGGCCGGTGATGAAGGCGGCCGCGACCGCGCTGGAGGAGTTCGACGTGCCGTTCGAGGCCGACGTCGTCTCCGCGCACCGGATGCCCGAGGAGATGCTGGCCTACGGCAGGGAGGCGGCCGACCGGGGACTCCGGGTGATCATCGCCGGGGCCGGGGGAGCGGCCCACCTGCCCGGGATGCTCGCCGCGATCACCCCCCTGCCGGTGATCGGCGTGCCCGTGCCGCTGGAGAACCTCGACGGCCTCGACTCGCTGCTCTCGATCGTGCAGATGCCGGCCGGCGTGCCGGTCGCCACGGTCGCGATCGGCAACGCGCGGAACGCCGGGCTGCTCGCCGTCCGCATCCTGGCCACCGCCGACGACGGGTTGCGCGGCCGGATGGCCGAGTTCCAGGCGTCGCTCAAGGACGCGGCCCAGGCCAAGGGCGCGACGGTCCGCAACGACGCCGGGCCACGGAGGCTCGGCTTCTGAGCCGGTCCCCGAGGCTGGTCGGCCTCGACGTCGCCCGGTGCCTGGCGCTGCTGGGCATGGTCGCCGCGCACGTGCTCGACGCGCGCACCCCAGCGGGCCGGCTCAGCTGGCACGCCTGGCTCGTGGAGGGACGGGCCTCGGCGCTGTTCGCGGTGCTGGCGGGGGTGAGCCTCACCCTGATGTCGCGGCACACGAACGCGGTCGGACTGGCAACGCGCGCGGTGCTCGTGGCGCTGCTCGGGCTGGGCCTCGGCCAGCTCGACTCCGGCCTGGCCGTGATCCTCACCTACTACGGGCTGCTCTTCCTGCTGGGGCTTCCGTTCGTGAAGCTGCGGGCCGGGTCCCTGTTCGCGTGGGCCTGCGGATGGGCCGTGGCCGCGCCCGTCGTCTCCCAGCTGTTGCGGGCGCACCTGCCGGTGCGCGGCGCGGCCAGCCCGGCGTTCGACCAGCTCGCCGACCCCACGCAGCTCCTCTCCGAGCTGCTCCTCACGGGCTACTACCCGTGCCTGACCTGGCTGGCCTACCTCCTGCTCGGCATGGCCGTCGGCCGCTGCGACCTGCGGTCGCGGTCGGTGCACGTCGGGCTGCTGCTGGGCGGGCTGTCGGTGGCGGTCCTGGCGTTCGTGGTGTCGCGCTCGCTCACGGAGCAGCCGTGGGTGCTGCGCCGGCTGGTCCCGGACGCCGGGGCGTACGGCGACGTGTCGACGTCCGACGCGCTCGTCGACGCGATCTCCGGGGGCATGCACGGCACGACGCCGGCCGGTGGCTCATGGGCCTGGCTGTTGGTGGTGGCGCCGCACAGCGGGACGCCGTTCGACCTGCTCGAGACCGGAGCCGGCGCCGCTCTCGTGATCGGCCTGTGTCTGTTGGCGGTCTCTGCCCTGCGCCCGGCGGCCGAGCGAGATGCGGCCATCGCATTCGGTGCCGGGACGATGACGCTCACCCTCTACAGCCTGCACGTGCTCATGCGCACCGAGCAGGTCTGGCCGGCGGAGCGGCCACCCCCGTCGATGGGGGCCGTCTTCGGCTCGCACGTCCTGGTGCTCATGGCGATCGGTGCGGTCTTCGTGGCGGCCCGGCGACGCGGGCCGCTCGAGGCTGCCGTGTCCGGGATCAGTGCGGCGGCCACGCGTCGCACCCGGGCAGGGCACCGCCCGGGCTGCGAGGACCCCACGGAGGCCTCGCAACCCGGACGGTGATCCGGGGGCGCCGGGGGCGAGGCTGCTGGAGACCTCGACCCTCGGCACCGTCGGGAGGGGACGGCCGGCCATGGGGACCCGCCGTCGTGGTCAGGGCAGGTCGTCCTCGACGACCGGATACTGGCGCAGCATGCTCTGCATCATGTCGAGCACCCGGTTCGTGTTGCGTTCGACCTTCTCGAGCATCGTGCGCTGGACGTCCGTGAGCGGACCTGCGTCCTGGGTCTGCAACAGCTCGAGGTAGCCGAGGATGATCGCGACCGGCGTGCGCAGCTCGTGGCTGACGCTCGCCGCGTAGTCGTCGCCGAACCGCGCCAGCTGGGCCGGCCAGTCCGTCGACGGCGAAGGTTCCGGCACGAGCTGCGGCGTCTCCAGGAGCACGACGAAGGCAATGACCTCGTCCGTGCCGCCGTAGACCGGAGTGACGGTGGTGTTGACGCGGACTCGAGTCGAGTCCTCGCGCACGTAGGTCCAACGCTGGCGCTCGTAGGGCACTCGCCCTCCGCGGACGCCCGCGAAGACGACCTCGAGCTCGTCCGGACCACCGACTCCGAACTCCCGAGCGCGCATCTCGAGCTCGTTCGCGACGTGTACGTCGCGGAGGGACCGCCCGACCAGTGCCTCGGCGCTCTGGCCGAGCAGCCGCTCCGCGGCCCAGGACAGGTGCCGGATCACGCCGGAGGCGTCGGTGGCGATGACTGCACGCGAGTCCGCCTCGGTCGACGGTCGGCTCGTGGCAGCGCTGAGTGTCGGCATGGTGGGTCCTTCTCTCAGAGCCCGAGCACGGGTCGGGCCGCCGGGGTCACGTAGGGGAAGCAGTTGAGGTCGGCGAGCATCTCCAGCACGCCGCGGTCGGGACGGCGCCGGTCGTCGAGGTGGCTCCGGAGCTCCTCCTCGCTCACGCGGGCCGCGACCGCGAGCGCCGCGATCTCGGCGCCGTACAGCTGGAGCCAGGCCCACAGCGACGAGGGCGACACCTGCGCGATCTCCCAGGTCTCCGACCACAGCCGGCGCGAGCACTCCGGGGCGAGCCACGTCGAGAGCAGCTCCTCCAGCCGTGCGCGGGTCGCACGCGGCGTCCAGCAGGTGCTCGTCGAGGGGATCCGAGAGCGGGTGCTGGGGGTGCCGAGCTGTGCGGTGGTCATGGCTCCAGCATTCGCGCTCGGCCGCCTCGGAGTCAGACGCGCATGCTGGCACAGTGCTGGTGCATCGGTACCAGCCGGTCCTGGTCACGTCCCGCCCTGACGGCGGGACCTTGTGCCCTACGCCAGGTCAGACGCGGGGCAGCCAGACCGAGATGGTGGTGCCGCTGGACTGGGTGTCCATCGAGAGCGAACCGCCGGCGACTTCGGCGCGGTCCAGCATCCCGCTGATGCCCCGGTGACCGGGCGGTGACGACCGCAGCCCCGGCGGGAGGCCCACGCCGTCGTCCGCCACCGACACGGTGACCCCGTCGTCGTCGAGGGCGACGAGGATCCTGACGGTCGTGGCCTTGGCGTGCTTGGCGACGTTGACCAAGGCTTCCTTCGCGATCCGCACCGCCTGCGTGCGGGTGGCGATGGACAGCTCGAGCTCTCGCTGGTCTGGCTCGTTCTCGATCACCAGGTCCACCGGGCTGAGCTCGAAGATGTGGGCGGCGGCGTCCTCGAGAAGGTCGGTGAGGTGCGCGGTCGGGGCCACGGGCTCGAGCTCGAAGAGCAGGTTGCGCAGGCCGTCGCTGACCGAGGTGATCGTCTCGTGGATGAGGATCACGTCGCGGACCAGGTCTGGCGCGGCCTTCGCCAGCTGCCGCTCGAGGAGCCCGAGCCGCAGGTCGAGGGCGGCGAGCGCCTGCACGGGCTCGTCGTGCACATCGGCGGCGATCCGCGTCCGCTCGCGCTCCTGGACAGTCACCAGGCGGCGCAACAGCTCGGTTCGGTGTGCCAGAGCGAGGTCGAGGTCGGCCTTCGCCTGGAACCTGTCGAGGGCCAGAGAGATGTTGTCGGCGCCGCTGATCAGCAGCGTGCACAGGCTGTCGTTGAAGACCCTCGCCTGCTCGGAGGCGAGGCAGAGGGTCGCGACGGTGCGCCCACGACTCTTCAGCGGCAGGACGCCGAACGCCTCGACCCCGTAAGTTGCCGCCTGCCGGGCCCGCATGGCGGGCGCGTCGGAGAAGTCGTTGACGAAGAACGGGCGCCCGGTGGCCAGGGACTTGAGGAACAGGGGTCCGGCGAAGTCGGGATCCCGCCCGTCACCCGGTTCCTCTTTGACGAAGCCCAGGACGCCTTGGCCGGCACTGGCCGCGACCAGCCTGGCGGCGAGGGGGCCTGCGCTGGCCAACACCTCGACCGCGTCGCCCGCGCCGAGGGCGAAGACCCACGCCCCGCTGAACCCGCCGTGCACGACCGCCACGTTGCAGATCCGGCGGAACAGTGTCGTCTCGTCGTCCGCCTTCGCCACGGCCTCGTTGAGCCGCGCGAGGGCCAGATAGCTGCGGCTCTGCCGGCGGACCCGTTCCTCGGCCTCCTGCCGGAGGGAGATGTCGAGCACGCTGGCCACCACCCAGTGGCCGGACGGGGTGTCGAGGGGGGTCAGGCTGATCTCCGCCGCGAACTGGGTGCCGTCCTTGCGCTGGCCCTTGAGGTCACGGTGCGCGTCGAGGGGTCGCGACGTAGGGGCCTCGAGATAGCCGTCCCGTTGCGCGACGTGGGCCCGGGCCCGAGCCTGAGGCACGAGCATCTCGATCGGCTCGCAGAGCATTTCCTCGGCGGTGAAGCCGAACACCTCGCTGGTGCGCGCGTTGACGTAGCGGATGATCGCGCTCTCATCGACGGCGACGACCGCCGTGGCTGCTGCGTCGAAGAGGTCGAAGACCGTCTGGCCCGTAGGTGCTGCGTCGTTCATGATGCCCCGTCCGCACGTCAGCGGACGGCCACTCTACGACGTGGAGCCCGTCCGCGTCGGGTTCTCGCGCAGGACACGGCGCAGGGCGATTCCCGCTGTCGGGGCCGCGAGGATCACCTCGCCGTGGTAGATGCGAGCCACGAGGTCGCTGAGGGTGGAGCCGATGCGCCCCTTGGCGAGGTAGCCGACCACGCCCGCGCGCAGCATCGACTCGATGACGTCAGGAGACGTCTCGGCCGTGAGCGCGACGACGAGCGGCTGGGTCCGCCGTCCGGGCTCGGCGGCCTGCTTGGCCAGCGCGCGCGCGCCGATGGCGCCGCCAGCAGGCATGCGCACGTCGATCAGGACCACGTCCGGCTCGGTCGACGACGCCAGCTCGAGCAGCTCGTGGCCGTCGGCGGCCGAGCCGACCACCTCGATGCGCGGATCCGCCTCGAGCAGTCCGACAGCCGCGAGCCGGAACGCGGTGTCGTCATCTCCTACAACTACACGTATGGTCATGCGATCCCAACCTCTTTCCCCCCGGGTTCATACTGCGGTGTCCCAGCCGGCTACTCCACCTGTGTGGGGGCTAGACGGATGATGCACACGCACTAGTCTCCTGACAGGGGATACATGTCAGGCTCCAGCCATAGATGAACGAACAGACGGCTCCACCCATTCGCGTGCTCATCGTGGACGACCACGACGTGTTCGCTTCGAGCCTTGCCCAGGTGCTCGCGCTCGAGCCCGATCTGCTCACGCTCGGCACGGCGCACACGATCGCCGAGGCCAGGTCGATGATCCCCAACACGCTGCCGGACGTGGTGCTGATGGACCACCGCCTGCCCGACGGTGACGGGGTCGCGGCCATCGCCGAGCTCCAGCCTCTCCGTCAGTCGACGAAGTACGTCGTCCTCACCGCCAGCACGGCCGACCACGTGCTCGTGACCGCCATCGAGGCCGGCGCCTCCGGTTTCCTCTCCAAGTCGCGCAGCCTGGAGGAGGTCAGGTCGGCGGTGCGGGCGGCACACAGCGGCGAGGCGGTGATCTCCCCAGAGCTCCTGGCCCGCCTGCTACCCAGGCTCAACCGGCGCCGGGAGCCGGGCCGGGTCGAGCTGACCGAGCGAGAGCTCGAGGTGTTGGCGCTCCTGGCCGACGGACTGCCCAACAGCGAGATCGCGGCCCGGCTGGTCGTCAGCGTGCACACGGTCCGCAACCACGTCGCCAACCTGTCCGCGAAGCTCGGTGCGCACTCCAAGCTCGAGGCGCTCTCGATCGCGATCCGCCAGGGGCTGCTGCCCGACCGGTGACGCCGGCCAGGATCAGGTCCGGCGCTTGCGCCACTCGATGGCGGGGCAGGTGTCCATGACCATCGGCACGCCGGCCGCCAGGGTCCGGTCGAACGCGTCGGCGTCGATGACGCCGAGCTGGAACCACACCGCCCTGTGCCCCGATCTCGACGGCCTGGTCAGCGAACTCGCCCGCGGCCTCCGAGCGGCGGAAGACGTCGACCACGTCGACGGGGAACGGCACGTCGGCAAGGGTCGCGTAGCCCTTCTCGCCGAGGACGACCAGGCCCTCGTCCGAGGCAGCCGCCGGGTGGATGGGGACGATCTGCTTGCCGCGCTCCTGGAGCAGCGCGGCGATCGAGTAGGCCGTCCGGCTGGTGTCTCCCGAGAGCCCCACCACCGCCCAGACCTTGCAGTCGTCGAGCATGAACCGGATCGCCTCGGCGTCCTGCCACGTCATGACCCAAGCCTAGTGACGCGTCTCAAGAGTCCTGGCGAGATTCACGCGCCCGTAGCGCGCACCTCCCGGCCCCGCCGGAGCTCGCAGGCCGGCCAGGACAGTCAGGACGGCGTGGAGGCTGACAGGACACTCGTGCCGGAGCCGAACGGACGAGCCGCGGCGATGACGCCGCGCGCGACGTCCGACAAAGGTATCTTGACGTGGTGGTGCCGGGCACGGGGGCTGGCATGGGGGAGCCCGGCCGGTGTGACCAACACCGGTCGGGCGTCGCCCCTCTCGCTCCACGGACCGCCTTACGATGTGACTCATGAGTAACGGTGACGGGGCCCCGCTGTTCGCGATGACCGAGGAGCACCGGGCCATCCGCGAGGCGGTGCGCGCGCTCTGCGAGGCCAAGGTGGCGCCGTACGCCGCCGAGGTCGACGAGCAGGCGCGCTACCCCGAGGAGGCCGCCGCGGCGCTGCTGGCCGCCGACTTCCACGCCCCCCACGTGCCCGAGGAGTACGGCGGCGCGGGAGCCGACGCGCTGGCCACCGTGCTGGTGATCGAGGAGGTCGCCCGCGTCGACATGTCCGCGTCGCTGATCCCGGCGGTCAACAAGCTGGGCTCGCTGCCGGTCCAGCTGGCGGGCTCGGAGGAGCTGAAGTAGCACTACCTGGGCGCGCTGGCCCGTGGCGAGGGCGGCTTCTCCTACTGCCTCTCCGAGCCGGACGCCGGCTCCGACGCGGTGGCGATGAAGACCCGGGCGGTCCGCGACGGCGACTTCTGGGTGCTCAACGGCGTGAAGCGGTGGATCACCAACGCCGGCCCTGGAAAGTGGGAGTCGGACTACTACACCGTGATGGCGGTCACCGACCCGGAGAAGCGGTCGCGCGGCATCTCGGCGTTCGTGGTGGAGAAGTCCGACGAGGGCGTCTCCTTCGGGGCGCCGGAGAAGAAGCTCGGCATCAAGGGATCGCCGACCCGCGAGGTCTACCTCGACAACGTGCGCATCCCGGCCGACCGGATGATCGGCGCGGAGGGCACCGGCTTCGAGACCGCGATGCGGACCCTCGACCACACGCGGGTGACCATCGCCGCGCAGGCCGTCGGTGTCGCCCAGGGTGCGCTGGACTACGCGCTGGCCTACGCCAAGGAGCGGCAGCAGTTCGGGAAGCCGATCGCCGACCAGCAGGGGCTGCAGTTCCTGCTCGCCGACATGGGCATGAAGGTCGAGGCGGCCCGGCAGCTGACCTACGCCGCGGCTGGCCGCTCGCAGCGCAACGACCCGGACCTCACGTTCTTCGGCGCCGCCGCCAAGTGCTTCGCCTCCGACGTCGCCATGCAGGTCACCACCGACGCCGTCCAGGTGCTCGGCGGCTACGGCTTCACCCGCGACTACCCGGTCGAGCGGATGATGCGCGACGCCAAGATCACCCAGATCTACGAGGGCACCAACCAGGTCCAGCGCATCGTGATGGCCCGGCAGCTGCTGGCCGGGGTGCAGTCCCAGCTCTGAACGGCGGATGTCAGACTGCTCCTGACGAGCGTCGAACGCTCGCGCGCTGACCTACTCGGAGGAAGCCTCATGCCGTGTCGCCTGCCTGCCATCGCTGCTGTGGTCGTGGGCCTCCTGATGCTGGTGACACCAGCGGCCGGCGCTGCGGACCGTGCGGCCGCCGCCAAGGCGAAGCCGGGCGCTCCGGGCTCGCTGACCGGCTACGGGTTCGACGCGTGCCAGGCACCGTCACAGCTGGTGATGGACGCGTGGTGGGAGGCCTCGCCGTACTCCGCGGTCGGCATCTACATCGGCGGCAGCAACCGGGTCTGCAAGGACCAGCCCGAGCTCACCGCGTGCCTGGGTCAAGCGCGCAGCAGCGCACCGGCTGGCACCTGATGCCGATCCAGGTGGGGCCGCAGGCGAGCTGCTCGGGATACGCCGACCAGATGTCGTCCGACCTGGCCGCCGCAAAGGCGCAGGGACGCGCCGAGGCGTGCGACCGCGGTTGTGACCGCCCGAGGTCTCGGCATCGGCGCGGGGAGCACGCTCTACTACGACCTGGAGGACTACGACCTGGCCCCGACCGACTGCCGGCAGGCCGCGCTGTCGTTCGTGTCGGGCTGGACCGAGGGCCTGCACGGCGCCGGCTTCGACTCGGGCGTCTACTCCAACATCGCCGCCGCGATCACCTCGCTCAGCTATGCCGACGTGGCGTCGCACGGCGACTACTCGATGCCCGACGACATCTGGTTCGCCTGGTCCAACAACAGGGCGGACACGGAGACCGGCAGCTGGGTCGGGAGCGATGAGTGGAACGACCACGAGCGGATCCACCAGTACGCCATCGACGTCGCCAAGCAGTCGTGGGGCGGCTACTCGCTGCCGAAGATCGACGTCAACTGGCTCGACGTCGGCAAGGGTTCCGTCGGCACGACCAGCAAGCCCCTGTGCCGCGGGGTCGACGTCGACCTGCGCCACTACCCGGTGCTCGGCCCGGGTCGCGCGGTCCCGGGGTCGCGGTGCTCCAGTGCGTCCTGCGCAAGCAGCACCTGTTGGCCGGCAGCCCCAACGGCAAGTACGACGCCCGCACGGTCAAGGCCGTGAAGAAGGCGCAGCGCAAGCTGGACCAGAAGCAGACCGGCAAGGTCACCCGCCGCACCTGGGTGGCGCTGCTGGCCCGGGGCAAGCAGCCCCTGGTCAAGGTCGGCTCCACCGGGGACCCGGTCCGCCGGCTGCAGCGAGCCCTGGCGGCGGCGCTCGGGAAGCGCGTCACCGTCGACGGCGCGTTCTCACAGGCGACCGAGCGGGCCGTGAAGCGCTACCAGCGCAAGGCGCACCTGCCGGACACGGGCGTGGTCACCGACGACGTGTGGGACCGGCTGGACAGCGGGCGCTAGTAGCGGGTCGCGGCTAAGCCTCGATCCGTGGATGGCCGCCTACTACGCGGCCACCACAGGGGCGCGCTGGCGGCGTTGCCGACGCTGGAAAGACGCCCAGTCTGACTGCGCGCCGGCGCCTTGCCAGTCACACCCCTCTGGTGCCGCTCGCTACGCCGCCCATCCACGGATCGAGGCTAAGGCTTGTGGTCTGGCGGCGTCCGGGTGCGTGCATCGCAAGACGGCGGAGCGACGGCATACCGGGTCGTCTGTCGAGCTTCGCCAACGCAGCGAAGTGCGTGCCCGGGCGTCGCCAGGACCAAGAATTAACTGCGACGCGCTACTAGGTCAGCTCAGTCGCAGGTGTCGCAGACGCCGGTGGGCAGCAGCTCCATGTAGCAGGTGGGGCAGGTCTGCACCGGACGCGCGGCCACGGCCGCCTTGCGGATCCGGGCACGGGCGTTGGCGAGCTGCGGGACCAGGGCGGCCGTGCCGCCGCCCTCGGGCAGGTCGGTGGCCTCGAAGAAGCGGTGGCACTCCAGCCGCTGCTTGGCGGCGTGGTCGTCCGGGTCGTCGGGCGCCTCGCCGGTGAGCTCGAGCACCAGAGCGCCGTACGTCGGGCCGACGCTGCCCTCGCGGTTGACGCAGAGCGCCGACAGGAGCGGCTCGTCCTGGGCGGCGCTGTCGCGCGCGACCGCGCTGAGGACTCGTCGATCCAGTAGTGCGTGCGCTGCTCGGTGCGGATGCCGCTGCGCTCCTGGACCGCCTCGGCCAGCTCCTTGTGGGTGACCACGGACCGGTAGCTGCGGGCGGTCTCGATCAGGAAGGGCGCGCGGCCTCCGAGACCCAGGCGGCGCGAGACTCCTCGACGCGGCCACGTCGGCGGGCGTTGAGCGAGGTCTCCTGGCGTGGTCTCATCTGGTCTCGGTCGCACCCCTCAGTGCACCACGCTCGGGGCCGCCGTCGCGCGCTCATCGGTCGTAGCAGCCTGCACGCGACTGCACGGACCCCGGTCCGGTTGCGTGCGTCAACCAGTACAGTCCGCGGCCATGGGCGAGACCATCGAGATCGAGGCCGCCGACGGGCGCCGCCGAGGCCTACCTCACCGGCACCGCCGGGCGACCCGGAGTGCTGTTCTACATCGACGCGATCGGGCTGCGGCCGCAGATCGAGGAGATGGCCGACCGGATCGCCTCGTGGGGGTACGTCGTGCTGGCGCCGAACGTCTTCTACCGCGAGGGCACCGCCGGCGAGCTCGCGCCTCGCAGGCGACCTGCGCGAGGCCGGGGCGCGCGAGGAGTTCTTCGCGAGCATGGGCGACCGGGTGCCGGGCTACACGCCGGACAAGTCCGGGCCCGACGCGGAGGCGTGGCTGCGGACCCTGCTGGAGCAGGCCGGCGCCGGGCCGATCGGCGTCGACCGGCTACTGCATGGGCGCCCGGCTCGCCGTCCGCACGGCGGGGCAGCTCCCCGGCACCGTGGCGCGCAGTGGGCGGCTTCCACGGCGGCGGCCTGGTCACCGACGCCGACGACAGCCCGCACCTGTCGATCGCCGGCAGCACGGCCGACTACGTCTTCGGCCACGCCGACCACGACCGGTCGATGACGCCGGAGCACGTCGCCGCGCTCGAGGAGGCGCTGCGGGCGGCGGGCCGCCCGCACCTCAACGAGATCTACCCGGACGCGCCGCACGGCTACACGATGGCGGACACCTCGATGTACCAGGAGGCCGGCGCCGAGCGGCACTTCGCGGAGCTCGAGGGGCTGCTCGGCGCGCACGCTGCGGCGTGGCGAATCGTCAGTCGATCCGGGGCAGCTCGGAGGCCTTGCCCGTGAACGCCGCGGGCCGCTTCTCCAGGAACGCCGCCACGCCCTCCTTGCCGTCCGCCAGTGAGCGTCCAGAAGACGCCGAGCGAGTCGGACAGGTGCGCCTCGAGCGGCTCGGCCGAGCCGGCGTGCCGGTAGAGCAGCTGCTTGGCCAGCCCCAGCGCGACCGGTGAGCGGCCCTTGACGAACGAGCGGGCCAGCTCCTGGGCCGCCGGCAGCAGCTCCTCGGGCGGGTGCACCGAGCGCACCAGCCGGCCGGCCAGGGCGGCCTCGGCGGTGAGGATGTCGGCGGCGTAGATCCACTCCAGCGCCTGCTGGCAGCCCGACGATCCGCGGCAGGAACCACGACGACGCGGCCTCGGGGGTGATGCCGATCCGGCCGAAGACGAACCCGATCCGCGCCTCGGTCGACGCCATCCGGATGTCCATGCCGAGCGTCATCGTGGCGCCGATGCCGACCGCGGCGCCGTTGATCGCGGCGATCACCGGCTTGGGCAGCGCGTGGATCGCCAGCGTCACCCGGCCGCCGGTGTCGCGCAGGCCGTCGTGGTAGGGCGGCTCGTCGTAGTGCGCGCGGAACTCCTCCGGCGTCGGCGTCGAGCGACTCGTCGAGGCCGAACACGTTGCCGTCGCGCGAGAGGTCCATGCCGGCGCAGAACGCCCGCCCGGCGCCGGTCACCACCACCGCGCGCACGTCGTCGGACCGCGCGTCGGTGAGGAAGAACCGCTCCAGCTCGCGCGCCATGGTCAGGTCGAAGGCGTTGAGCTGGCCCGGGCCGGTCGAGGGTCAGCGTGGCGACGCCGTCCGTCGTCGAGCCTCGACCGAGAGGGTCTCGTAGAGGGAGGGCGTCACGTGACGTCCACCAGGCCCGAGGACAGGCAGAGCTTGTCGGTGACGTCGTCGGTCTTGTCCTCCTTGATGTCGGTGAACAGCTGGTCGGCCAGCTCCTGCGTCGAGCGCGGTCGCGGAGCCGTTGGTCAGCGGCACCGTGCACAGCAGCCCGTCCTTGCCGCCGACCTTGGCCATCGCGGTCGCCCACAGCACGGCGCGCTGCGGGCCCATGCCCTCGCCGAAGGTGAAGAAGTCGGGCATCGCGTTGTTGAGCCTCCAGTAGCGGACCGGGTTGAGGACCGACCACGGCGAGAGCACCTTGTGGCCGATCGCGGCGACCACCTCGCGCTGGTGGCGCACCCGGTCGAGGTCGCCGAGCGTCTGGGCGTGCCGGGAGCGGCAGTAGGCGAGCGCGGTCTTGCCGTCGACCTCCTGGCAGCCCTTCTTGATGTTGAGCCCGGCGTCCTTGTCGATGTAGTCGTCCTTCGGGCAGATCTCGATGCCGCCGACCGCGTCGACGATGCCGACCACGCCGCCCATGCCGATCTCGACGAAGTGGTCGATGCGGATGCCGGTGAGGTTCTCGACGGTCTGCACCAGGAGCGGCGGCCTGCCCGTAGGCGTAGGCGGCGTTGATCTTGCCGGTCCCGTGGCCGGGGATGTCGACCTCGAGGTCGCGCGGGATCGACATCAGCAGGTTGGGCCCGGAGCCGGTGTGCAGCAGCATGATCGTGTCGGTGCGGCTGCCCGCGGCACCGCCGGTGTGGAGCTCCTTGCGCTCCTCCTTCGACAGCCCCGTGCGGGAGTCGCTGCCGACCATGAGGTACGTCGTGCCGGGCTGGTCGCCGGGCGGTCGCCGCTGGGCTCGAACTTCACCTGGTCGACCTTGTTCCACGCCACGATCGGCACCACGACCAGGTAGACGAGCCAGAGCAGCAGGAGCAGGAAGACGTAGCGGACCCGGAACCGGGGCCGCTGCGTCCGGCCCCGCTGCGGCGGCCCTGGCGGCTGGACCGGCGGCTGCGACCGGCGGCGGGGTCGGGCGGGCGGTCGGCGGCTGGCCCTGGTCGGCCGGGTCGCGGCTGGGCGCGCATCACCCGCGTCTCGTCGGGGCCGGGAGCGGACGCGCCGGTCGGGCGCGGCACCGGCCGGGTGGCCTGCGGATCCTCGGGGCTTGCCGCCCTTGCCGTAGAGCCAGGTGTAGTCGGGTCCGTCCTCGGGACCGCCGTTCCGGGGACGATCAGGCATGCGCACGACGCTACCGTGCGGGGCATGACCGAGCGGCCCGACGTTCCCGCCGTCCAGCCTTCCCGTCCCGCCGTCGTACGGGCGGGTCTCGCTCGGCGTCGTCATGTCGGCGCGTGAGGCAAATCTCCTCGGCAACATCCACGGCGGCGAGATCGTGAAGCTGGCCGACTCCACCGCGGGCGCTGTCGCCCAGCGGCACAGCGGCGGACCGGCCGTCACCGCGGCGCTCGACGAGATGGCCTTCCTCGAGCCGGTCCACGTGGGCGACATCGTGCGCACCTACGCCCAGGTCAACTGGGCCGGCCGCTCCTCGATGGAGGTCGGCGTCCGGGTCGAGACCCAGCCCTGGAACGACCCGTCCACGCGTGACCCTGCACGTCGCCTCGGCGTACTTCGTCTTCGTGGCCATCGACGCCGACGGCCGCGCCCGCCCGGTCCCGCCGCTGGCTCCCGAGACCGACGAGGAGGTACGCCGGATGCGCGAGGCCGAGATCCGCCGTGCCCACCGGCTGGCCCGCAAGCGGGAGATCGATGAGGCGCGCCTGTAGTTCTGACCCCGGCGAGCTTCGGCCCCAGTCCGCGACGACAGCTCGGCTGCGCTCGCAGGCGCCTCGGCTCCGCTGCGCCCGCTTCGGCGCGGTCGTCACGGCCATGGGGCCGATCGCCGGGCGCGCGCTGCGCGCGATCAAACCGGGTCGCTTCGCTCGCCGTCCACTGGCTGGCGACCGGGGTGACGTAGCGCTCCGCCGAGCTGAAGTCGGTCATGCGGTTGCGTGGTGGGAGCGCAGCGACCCGGTCTTTCCGAGCGCAGCGAGGCGCCCGGACGATCGGCCCGGTGGCCCCGACGACAGCCCCGGGAGCGAGCGTCAGCGAGCGAACGGGGCGTTTGCGGGCGAAGCCCGCGTCGTCGGGGACAATCCAGGCCGAAGCTCGCCGGGGTATCCAACACCGCGAGTTGACTCGATGAAGTTGGCGGGCGCAGGTCGGCTATCCGATCGGGTAGGCGCGCGGGCACGGCACCGGAGTAAGCGGAGCATACCGGCGCGTCGTGCACCGCATGTGACGCCTGTGACTGGTGATACTGGCGGGGCACCACCTGATCTTCCCCTCAGGAGCATGCGAATGCCAGGCCCAGGCCAGCCCGACGGCGCCACGCGACCTACACACGCTGGCGCGACACGACCACCGAGCGACCGCGCCGCCCGGGTGCGGTTCCGGCGGGCGCTGGCGCTGATGGCGATGACGCTGGTGCTGCCCGGGCAGCGCGCAGCTCGCGTGCGGCAACACGGCGCGTGGGGCGGGCCGCGCTGCGGCTCTGGTTCGCGCTGCTGACTGGTCGGGGCCGGCTGCCTGGTCGCGGCGGCGCTGCACCACGAGTTCGCGTTCTGGCTGGTCTCCGACCTGGCCGCGCTGCAGACCGTGCGGATCGCGCTGATGGCGCTGGCGATCGGCTGGGCGCTGCTGTTCTTCGACGCCTGGCGGCTCGGCCAGCCGCTGTCGCTGCGGATGGGCCACCGCCGGGCGGCGGTCGGCATCAACGGCGATCCTCTGCTTCTCGGTCGCGTCGGTGCTGCTCTTCGGCGCGCACCTGGTCGGCGTGCAGCGCGACTTCATCCAGACCATGTTCGGCTCCGGCGACGCGAGCGGCGCGCACGACGGCCGCTACAACGTGCTGCTGATGGGCGGCGACTCCGGCGCCGACCGCTGGGGGCTCCGGCCCGACTCGCTCACCGTCGCCAGCATCGACGCCGAGACCGGCCGGACCGTGCTGATCTCGCTGCCGCGCAACATGCAGAACTTCCCCTTCGCCAAGGGGTCGGTGATGCACCAGCAGTTCCCGCACGGGCTTCGACTGCGAGCACTGCATGCTCAACGGCGTCTACACGTGGGCGCTGGACAACAAGGAGCTGTTCGGCAAGTCCAAGAACCCCGGGCATCGACGCCACGATCATCGGCGGTCGAGGGGATCACCGGGCTGAAGATCAACTACTGGGCGATGGTCAACCTCAAGGGGTTCCGCGACCTGGTCGACGCCGTCGGCGGCGTCACCCTCAACGTCCGGTCGCGGATCCCGATCGGCGGCCTCGGCTCCGACGTCTACGACTACATCGAGCCCGGCAAGCAGAAGCTCACCGGCTTCCAGACCCAGTGGTACGCCCGGGCCCGCGACGGCTCCGACGACTACTCCCGGATGGCGCGCCAGAAGTGCATCATGGGCGCGATGCTCGACCAGCTCGACCCGACCGACGTGCTGAGGAACTTCCAGAAGATCGCCAAGGCGTCCTCGGCGCATGGTCACGACGAGCATCCCGGCCAGCGAGGTCGACCGGTTCATCGGGCTGGCCCTCAAGGCCCGGAGCCAGAAGGTCTCGACCCTCTCGATCGTGCCGCCGCTCTTCGACACCTACCAGCCCGACGCGAAGCTGATCCGGCAGAAGGTCGCCGAGGCGATCGACGCCGCCGAGGGCAACGCGCCCAAGGCCGGCGAAGCCCGCGACCGGGCGACGCGAGGCAACCGGCAGGACGAAGAAGCCCAAGCCTCCGAGCACTGAGCCGGTCACCGGTGGCTCGGTCGGCTCGCTGCACGACGGGTACGCCGCCAACGAGTCCCAGGACCTCGACAGCGCCTGCTGAACCACCGCTGGTTGAGGAGGTTGCCAGCGCAACCGAGACCTGGTGATCCGGTGCTGGGACCGACGTGGCGCCGTCGTGGTGTCGGCGATGAGTCCTAGTGTGTTCTCGAGATGTCCACCCCGACCGTGCTCGCCGTCGACGGCAACTCCTTGCTGCACCGGGCCTTCCACGCCTCGGCGCGCACGATGTACCGCACGCCCGACGGCGCGCAGGGGTGGGCGGTGCGCGGGCTGCTGAGCCAGCTGGTGGCCGCGGTCGACCGGGTCTGCGCCGACGCGGTGGTGGTCGGCTTCGACGACCGCGGCAACAGCAGCCGCAAGCGGCGCTGGCCGTCCTACAAGGCCCAGCGGGCGCCCAAGCCGGAGAGCCTCGAGCGCCAGCTCGACCTCGCGGTGGAGGTGCTGCGCGAGCTCGGGGTCGTCGTGGTGGTGCCGGAGGGGCTCGAGGCCGACGACGTGCTGGCCAGCGTGGCCGCCCAGGCGCCGGCGCTGGGCGCCCAGACCGTGGTGGCGACGTCCGACCGCGACAGCTTCTCGCTCATCGACGAGCACACCCGGATGCTGCGCATCCTCAACGGCGGCGTGGACGCGTCCCCGCTGCTCGACCCGGAGCGGCTGGCGATGGTGACCGGGGTGCGCCCGGAGCAGTACCTCGACCTCGCCGCCCTGCGCGGCGACACCTCCGACAACCTGCCCGGCGTGCACGGGGTTCGGCGCCAAGACCGCGGTCAAGCTGCTGCAGGCGCTCGACACCGCCGAGGCGGCGTTCGACGACGCCGACACCGGCGGCGAGAGGTGCGCGGCCGCCATCGGCAAGGCCCGGGCCAGGGCGCTGGCCAGCGCCCGAGGCCAGGGAGCGGTGGCTGTTCAACCGCGAGGTGATGGCGATGGTCACCACCGCCGAGCTCGGCCTCGACCTCGACCCCGGGGTGGGTCGGGCCGCGGCCGGCTGCCGCTCGACGAGGACGCCGTGCGCGCGACCTACTCCCGCTTCGAGCTCCACGTCCCCACCGCGATCCGCGGCGCTCACCCTCCGCGAGCCGACCCGCACGGTCGACCGAGCCGTACGTCGACCCGCGCTGGACCGCCGCACCACGGCCCAGGGTCGGGCCGCTGCCCAAGCTGGTCCCGGCCCCGGCGGGCCCGGCGTACGTCCAGGAGGCACTCTTCTGAGACGGTTGCTCGCGTGACTGACCAGCACGGGCGCCGCATCGTCGCCGTGGTCGTCACCTTCAACCGGCTCGACATGCTCCAGCGCCAGCTGCAGCGGCTGGCCGAGCTGCCCGAGCTCGACGAGGTGCTCGTCGTCGACAACGCGAGCACCGACGGCACCGGGGAGTGGCTGGGGAGCCAGCCGGTCACGGCCGAGACGCTGGCGACCAACACCGGCGGGGCAGGCGGGTTCAGCCACGGGCTGCGAGCGCGCCGTGGAGTCGGGCGCCGACCTGGTCTGGCTGATGGACGACGACGGGCTGCCCGAGCCCGACTGCCTGGGGCTCCTGCTCGAGCGCGACGACCTCGACTTCTGGGGGCCCGCGGTGCTGGCCGCCCAGGACCCGACTCGGCTCTGCTTCCCGATCCGGCTGCCCGGCGGCACCACGGTCGTGCACGAGATGGCCGCGGTCGAGGCGGCCGCGCAGGACGGCCTGATCCGTGGTGTGCTGATCCCGTTCAACGGCGTCCTGGTCACCCGCGAGCTGGTCGAGCGGATCGGCTCCCCCGCGCGGAGTTCTTCATCTGGGGCGACGACGTGGAGTACCTCTGGCGCGCCGAGGCGGCCGGTGCTCGCATCGCCACGGTCGTCGCGGCGCACGTGCTGCACCCCGCCACCGACGACCTCGGCACGCCGATGATGTTCGGCCGCACGACCTACAACCACAGCCCGAGCGATCTCAAGCACTACTGCATGGCCCGCAACAACACCGTCAACCTGCGCCGCTACCGGGGCTGGCCGCACGTGCTGATGTTCTGGGCCAAGACCGTGTGGTTCTACCTCCTCACCAAGCCCCGACCGCGCCGGCTCCCGATGAGCGCGCGGGCGGCGTACGCCGGGCTGCGCGGCGACTTCACCGGCCACCGGAAGTACCTGCGATGACCGGCCGGGAGACCGTCGCGGTCGTCGTGGTGACCTACAACCGCGCCTCGCTGCTGACCCGGATGCTGGCCGGGCTGGCCGCGCTCGACCACACGCCCGACGCGGTGATCGTGGTCGACAACGCCAGCACCGACCACACCGCGACCGTCCTGGACGACCGCGACCGACCTCCCGCTGCAGGTGATCACCACCGAGGAGAACCTCGGCGGCGCCGGCGGCTTCCACCGGGGCATGGAGGCGGCGTTCGACCAGGGCTTCGACCGGATCTGGCTGCTCGACGACGACGTCGTCCCGGCGCCGGACTGCCTCAGCGTGCTGCTGGCCGTCGACGACGAGCTGGCCGACTGCCTGATGGTGGTCCGCGAGGACGCCCGCGGGCGACTGGTCGAGAAGGCCGCGCTCAAGTTCGACCTGCGCAACCCGCTCCGCATCAAGCCGAAGACCGCGATGGTCGAGACGACCTACGGCACCCGCGCCGCGATGCCGGCGCTGGTCGAGCTGGAGAACATCCCGTTCGAGGGGTTCCTGGTCCGGCGGCGGGTCGTCGAGGCGATCGGGCTGCCCGACCCGAGCTTCTTCATCTTCTACGACGACGTCGACTTCGCCCTGCGCGCCCGCCGCGCCGGCTTCCACATCTACGCCGTCCGCGACGCGGTGCTGGTGCGACAGCTCGACTTCGACCAGCAGCACGACCTGGCCGGGTGGAAGGGCTACTACATGTACCGCAACCTGTTCACGGTCCACCTGCGCTACGGCGAGAACGCGCTGGTCCGCGCCAAGCCCTGGCTGATCACCGCGGGCGTCGTCGCGCTGTCACCGTTGCGGGGCGGTCGGGCCGAGGCGCGCAACGTCCGCCGGGCGCTGAAGGACGCGCGGGCCCAGAACGGGGCCCGAGAGCATGCCCAGCACGCCTGAGCCGGTCACCCGTGAGCCGCCGCCGCTGGGCGCACGGGTCATCTCGACCCAGTCCTGGCGCGACCTGACCTTCCTGCACTGGGCGGTCGACCCCGACGAGGTGGCGCCGCTGCTGCCGCCCGGCACCCGGCCGGACGTCTTCGAGGGGCGCACCTACGTCGGGCTGGTGCCGTTCCGGATGGTCGGCGTGACGGTCGGCCGACGGCCCCGGGTGCCCTACTTCGGCACGTTCCTCGAGACCAACGTCCGCCTCTACTCGGTCGACGAGACCGGTCGCCGGGGAGTGGTGTTCCTGAGCCTGGACACCGACCGGGCGGCGGCCGTGCCGGCGATCCGAGCCGTCATCGGGGCGCCGTACCGCTGGGCGCGGATGCGGTTCCGGCGGGCGGGCAACCGTGTGACCTACGAGGCCAGGCTGCGCCGGCTGGGGGAGCGGCCCGCCAGCCGGGTCGTGGTGCGCGTCGGCCAGCCGCGCGAGGCGACGCCCGCTCGACGACTTCCTGACCGCCCGCTGGGGCGCCCACGTGCGCCGGCGCGGCCGGACGACCTACGTCCCCAACCAGCACGAGCCGTGGCCGCTGCAAGGACGCGGAGGTGCTGGAGCTCGACGACCAGCTGGTCGGCTCGGTCGGGCTGCCGGGTCTGACCGACCGCGCTCCGGACCACGTCGCCTTCAGCGAAGGGGTGCACGCGGAGTTCGGCTTCCCGACGGACGCCCGACGGGCCAGAGTGTGACCCCATGACCGAGAGTCGAGGAGAGGCACTGCCCGTCGCCAGCGAGCACGCCCGGCGGTGGCTTGACTCGCTCGACGACCGGCCGGTGCCGCCGCAGGCGCAGGTCGAGGAGCTCGTCGAGCGGCTCGGCACGCACCCTGCCGGACGGGCCGCAGGACCCGGTGGCCGTGGTCGACCACCTCGCGACCGCCCTCGAGCCCGGGCTGACCGCGATGCCGTCCGGCCGGTTCTACGGGATGGTGATCGGCGGCACCCACCCGGCGGCCCTGGCCGCCGACTGGCTGGTCAGCGCCTGGGACCAGAACGCCGGGCTGGCGCGGCTGACCCCGGCAGCCACCGCGACCGAGCAGGTGGCCGGCGCGTGGCTGCTCGACCTGCTCGGGCTGCCCGAGGGCAGCGCGGTCGGCTTCGTCACCGGCGGGACGATGGCCAACTTCACCGGCCTCGCCGCCGGCCGTGACGAGGTGCTGCGACGGGCCGGCTGGGACGTCGCGACCCGCGGACTGACCGGCAGCCCGCGGGTGCGGGTGCTGGTCGGCCGAGGAGCGGCACGACACCGTGGACCTGGCGCTGCGCTATCTCGGCCTCGGCGCGCCGGAGCCGGTCGCGGCCGACGACGAGGGCCGGCTCGATGCCGGGGCGCTCGCCGCGCGCTCTGGAGGACTACGACGGCCCGACGCGTCGTCTGCCTCCAGGCCGGCAACGTGCACTCGGGCGGCTACGACCCGTTCGCCGAGGCCATCGAGGCGGCCCACCGGCACGGGGCGTGGGTCCACGTCGACGGCGCGTTCGGGCTGTTCGCGGCCGCCGCCCCGGCCTACCGCCACCTGACCGCGGGCTACGCGGGCGCCGACTCCTGGGCCACCGACGCCCACAAGACCCTCAACGTGCCCTACGACTGCGGTATCGCGATCGTCCGCGACCCGGCCGCCGTCAAGGCCGCCATGGGGATGCACGGCGACTACCTCATCCACGACGAGGCGGGCGACCCGTTCGAGAAGGTGCCCGAGCTCTCCCGCCGGGCCCGGTCGGTCCCGGTCTACGCCGTCCTGGCCGCGCTCGGCCGGCAGGGCGTCGCCGACCTGGTCGAGCGGATGGCCGGCCACGCGGCGGCGTTCGCCCGGGGGATCGCGGAGCTCCCCGGCGCCGAGGTGCTCAACGACGTCGTCTTCACCCAGGTCTGCGTGAGCTTCGGCAGCGACGAGCGCACCCGCGAGGTGGTCGCCCGGCTGCTGGCCGACGGCGAGGCGTGGATGAGCGGCTCGGTGTGGCACGGCCGGGCGGTGCTGCGCATCTCGGTGAGCAACTGGTCGACCACCGAGGGTGACGTTCGTCGCAGCCTGCGCGCGCTCGCAGCCGCGCGGCGGGCGCGCCGAATCGGGCCGACGCGGGCCCGTCCGTAGACTGATCTGTCGTGTCGTCCGAGAACTCCCTGCCTGATCTCGTCGTCGTCGGCTCCGGGTTCTTCGGGCTGACGATCGCCGAGCGCTGCGCGACCGAGCTCGGGCTCAAGGTGCTGGTCATCGAGCGCCGCCACCACCTCGGCGGCAACGCCTACAGCGAGCGCGACCCCGAGACCAACGTCGAGGTGCACAAGTACGGCGCGCACCTGTTCCACACGTCCAACGAGAAGGTGTGGGACTACGTCAACCGGTTCACGACGTTCACCGACTACAAGCACCGGGTCTTCGGCAAGTACCAGGGCCAGATCTACTCGCTGCCGATGAACCTCGGGCTGATCAACCAGTTCTTCGGCAAGAGCCACACCCCGCAGGAGGCCCGCGAGCTGATCGCGAGCCAGGCCAGCGAGATCGCCACCGAGGACGTGACCAACCTCGAGGAGAAGGCGATCAGCCTGATCGGCCGCCCGCTCTACGAGGCGTTCATCAAGGGCTACACCGCCAAGCAGTGGCAGACCGACCCCACCGAGCTGAGCGCGGACATCATCACGCGGCTCCCGGTGCGCTACACCTTCGAGAACGGCTGGTTCAGCGACACCCACGAGGGGCTGCCGACCGACGGCTACACCGCGTGGCTGACGAAGATGGCCGACCACCCCAACATCGAGGTGCGGCTCGAGACCGACTTCTTCGACGTCGCGGACGACTACAAGGGCAAGGTCCCGATCGTCTACACCGGACCGGTCGACGAGTACTTCGGCAACTCGCGAGGGCCGGCTCTCGTGGCGGACCGTCGACCTCGAGCAGTCGGTCGAGGACGTCGACGACTTCCAGGGCACCGGCGTCGTCAACTACAACGACCAGGAAGTGCCCTTCACCCGGATCATCGAGTTCAAGCACTTCCACCCCGAGCGGGTGAAGACCCACCTGCCCGGCAAGACCGTGATCGTGCACGAGTACTCCCGGTTCGCGGAGGAGGGCGACGAGCCCTACTACCCGGTCAACACCGCCGAGGACCGCGCCAAGCTGCTGAAGTACCGCGAGCTCGCCCAGGCAGGAGCCGATGGTGCTCTTCGGCGGCCGGCTCGGCACCTACAAGTACCTCGACATGCACATGGCGATCGGCTCGGCGCTGTCGATGTTCGAGAACAAGCTCCGGCCGCACTTCGCCGACGGCGCCGAGCTGAAGTCCGGGGGAGTGGACGAGTGACCGAGTCGACAGGGTCGAGGCGGCCAGCGGGACCGCGAAGAAGGCGACGACGCGGCGGCGTACGACGAAGAAGGCGGCCGCGCCGGCGCCGCGCACCGTGCCGAGGCCAACCGGCGGGTGCTGCAGCGGCAGATCATGCCGATCGACCGGGACTTCGACGTCTTCGCGCTCTACGTCGACGCGGAGGACGCCACCCTCGACGCCGACAAGTACGAGATCGGCGGCACCAGGGCGGCCAAGGACCTCAACAACGCCGCGATCCGGCAGGCCACCGTCGACCGGCAAGGGCATCGCGCCCGGACCAGATCGAGTCGCGCACGGCGCTGCGGGTGCGCTCCGGCGAGCGGCTGTCCTTCGGCACCTACTTCAACGCCTTCCCGGCGTCCTACTGGCGGCGCTGGACGATCGTCACGGACGTCCGCCTCACCGTCGACGTCTCCGGCCGCGGCGCGACCGTCATCGTCTACCGCTCGCTGGCCAACGGCCGCTCGCAGCGCGTCGACTCGGCGACCACCGGCGCGGAGGCCAAGGGCAGCTTCACCTTCGAGCTGCCGCTGAACACCTTCGTCGACGGCGGCTGGTACTGGTACAACGTCGTCGCCGGTGACGACGACGCGGTCGTCGAGTCCGCCGAGTGGTCGGCGGAGGTGCCCGAGGACCGGCTCGCGCACGGCACCGCCGACATCGCGATCACCACGATGAACCGGCCCGACTTCTGCGCCAAGCTGCTCGCCCAGATGGGCACCGACGAGCTGCTCAAGCCCTACCTCGACACCGTCATGGTGATGGAGCAGGGCACCAAGAAGGTCGTCGACTCGGACTTCTTCGGTGCTGCGCAGGACTCCCTGGGCGACAAGCTGCGGGTCATCGAGCAGGGCAACCTCGGCGGCTCCGGCGGCTACGCCCGCGGCCAGCTCGAGTCGCTGCGCAAGGGCACCGCGACGTACGCCCTGATGATGGACGACGACGTCGTCTGCGAGCCCGAGGGCATCATCCGGGCGATCACCTTCGGCGACCTGGCCCGCCGCCCGACGATCGTCGGCGGCCACATGTTCAGCCTCTACAACAAGTCCGAGCTGCACAGCTTCGGCGAGATCGTGCAGCCGTGGCGGTTCTGGTGGATGACGCCGCTCGACGGCTTCAGCCGCTGGGACCTCTCGGCCCGCAACATCCGCTCCGTCCCGGTGGCTGCACAAGCGGGTCGACGTCGACTTCAACGGCTGGTTCATGTGCCTGATCCCGCGCGTGGTGATCGAGGAGATCGGCCTCTCGCTGCCGCTCTTCATCAAGTGGGACGACGCCGAGTACGGCCTGCGCGCCAAGGCGGCCGGCTTCCCGACGGTGACCTTCCCGGGCGCCGCGGTCTGGCACGTGCCGTGGACCGACAAGAACGACGCCCTCGACTGGCAGGCCTACTTCCACGTCCGCAACCGGCTCGTCACCGCGCTGCTGCACTCGACCGTACCCGCGCGGCGGCCGGGTGATCCGCGAGAACCTCAACCACACGATCGCCCACCTGGTCGTCGATGCAGTACTCCACGGTCGAGATCCGCAACCAGGCCATGGAGGACGTGCTGGCCGGGCCCGCAGGGGCTGCACGCGATGCTGCCGACCCGGCTGGCGGAGGTGAACGCGCATCCGCAAGCAGTTCACCGACGCGCAGCTGCGAGGCCGACCGCGAGGCGTTCCCCGAGGTGCGCCGCAAGAAGCCGCCGAAGCAAGGGCCGCGACGTCGTCGAGGTCCCGAGCAAGTGGGCGCAGCGGATGACCGCCGCGCCTCGCGCCGATCCGGCACCTGCTGACCAAGGCCGCGGCCGCTGTCGCGCGACTTCCCCGAGGTGGAGATCCGCGCCGTGGACGCGAAGTGGTACCGCCTCGCCAGCTACGACTCCGCGGTGGTCTCGATGAACGACGGCACCTCGGCCGCGCTCTACCGCCGCGACCCGAAGAAGTTCCGCGAGCTGGTCGAAGAAGACCGCCGCGCTGCACGCCGCGGCTGACCCGGGAGTGGCCGCAGCTGGCCGAGCAGTACCGCGCCGCGCTCCACGACGTCACCTCGCCCGAGGCCTGGGAGCAGACCTTCCGGCCCTGGACCGACGGGCCGGACGACGCATGACAGCGACCCGCTGAACCCGGAGGGCGGCTCGGGCTCGGTCGCCGTACGCCACGACCTCGGCGACGTGCCGCTGGTCGACCCGGCGCGCCAAGGGCGGGCTGGTCGGCGTGCTGCAGCCGCCGCTACCTGCTCACGCTGATGGTCAAGCGCGAGCTCCGGGCCCGCTACATCGGCTCGAAGATGGGGCTGGCCTGGTCCTACATCAACCCGTTCACGCCGGTTCCTGACGTTCTACTTCGTCTTCGGGATCATCCTGGGCCGCGGCCAGGTCCCGCACTTCGCGATCCACCTGTTCGCCGGCATGGTCGTGGTCAACCTGTTCACGCGAGTCGTTCAACTCCGGCACCCGCTCGATCATGCAGAACAAGTCGATCGTGCAGAAGATGCCGCTGCCGCGCGAGATCTTCCCGATCGCCTCGATGCTGGTCTCGCTCTACCACACCGGCCCGCAGCTGGTGATCCTCGTCGGCGCCTGCCTGGTCACCGGCTCGTTCTCGCCGGACCTCGTCGGGCTGCTGGCCGCGCTGATGGCCTTCGGGATCGTGATCCTGCTCGGCACCGGCATGGGGCTGATGTTCTGCGGCGATCAACGTGATGTACCGCGACTGGACCCGCGTCGTGCAGATCTTCACCAGCATGCTGCCGTTCAGCGTGCCGATGATGTACCCCTACACGCTGGTCGCGAAGCGGTTCGAGGACTTCCCGGTCATCGCGCACTTCTACCTGTTCAACCCGATCGCCGACGCCGTGCTGCTGATGCAGCGCGGCGTTCTGGATCACCACCGTCAGCCCCGCGGACGCCAAGGACGCCGGCGAGGAGTGGGGCTTCAAGCCGGGGCTGCACGGCAACTTCCCGCCGCCACCTCTTCGAGCGCGGGCTGATCATGCTCGGGGTCGGCGGTCGCTGTTCCTGTGCGTTCGCCCAGTGGGTCTTCACCCGGCTGGACGACAAGATCCCGGACAGGTTGATCTGAGCATCTGATGGTCACGTCGATCGAGGTGGAGAACGTCTCCAAGCAGTTCTCGATGCACTACCAGCGGACCCTCAAGCAGGTCGTGGTGGCCAAGCTCCGCGGCCGGAAGATCAAGGACACCTTCTGGGCGCTCGAGGACGTCGACGTTCACGGTCGAGCAGGGCGAGGCCATCGGGCTGATGGGGCTCAACGGCTCGGGCAAGAGCACGCTGCTCAAGCACATCATGGGCGTGATGAAGCCGACCTCCGGCCAGGTCCGCACCCGCGGCCGGATCTCCGGGCTGATCGCGACCGGCGCCGGCTTCCACCCCGAGATGACCGGCACGCGAGAACATCTACATGAACGCCGCCATCCTCGGGATGACCAAGGAGGAGACCGACGCGAAGTTCGACGACATCGCCGAGCTTCGCCGACGTCGGCGACTTCCTGGACACCCCGTCGGCAACTACTCCTCGGGCATGTTCGCCCGGCTCGGCTTCTCGGTCGCCGTCCACGTCGACTGCGACGTCTTCATCGCCGACGAGGTGCTGGCCGTCGGCGACCAGCCGTTCAAGAAGAAGTGCATGAAGAAGATGGAGGAGATCCGCGACAGCGGCGTCACCCTCTTCTACGTCAGCCACGCCGCCGCAGTCGGTGCGGAAGATGTGCACCCGCGTGATCGTCCTCGAGAAGGGCGGCGTCGGCTTCGACGGCGACGTCGACGAGGGCATCCAGTTCCTCCACTACGACGACGACGAGGACCCGGATGTCGTGGAGGAGCAGGACCCGGACGCCGAGCTGGGGTCGGAGATCGACGTCTGGTCGCCGGCCGCGGATGGCCGTAGGGCGGCCGCGAGCCGCCTCCAGGCACGACCACGGCTTGAACGCGCGATTCCCATCTGCCTGGCGGATGCAGATCGCGCGGTAAACGCTTCGCGCACCCCCGTGGCGTAGGCGCGCGGGCATCGACGGTGGCGACTCCGGCGTCTTGACAAATCCGAGAGCTCACGGCGTGTCGACTGGCAATTACAGCGTTGTAGTTACTCAGATTCCTCTACCGCAGCCCTGTGACGCGTGTGAAAGTTGCAACTCGTGTGACCTTCCCCCCGCACAGGAGCAACCCCGAATGTCGCCTTCGCGCGCCCGTTACGTCACCGCGTGCCAGCAGCTGCTGGCGCTCGGTGTGGTGGTGATGGCGCTGGTGCCGGCCACCCGCGTGGTGTCGCTCGACGTGGTGGGCGTCGGCCCGGGCCAGGGGGTCGCCCAGCCCTCGATCTCGGTGTCGCCCGACCAGCAGCGGTGGGCCGCGAGGCCGGCATGTCCGGGTTCGCGCGCGGTCGGCAGCGCTGCGCCCGTGAGCCCGCGGGTGCCGAGCGTGGGCTCACGCCGGCACCGACAACCGGCCTGTGCCCTGCGCCGGCATCCGCCCGGACGACGCTCGCCGGAGCAGGTTGATCAGCCGAAGCGGTGGGTGACCCGCTCGGCCTCGGCGATCGCGTCGAGCCGGGCCGGGTCGGCCCCCGTGACGAGGACCAGCGAGCCGCTCGACACGAGCGGCCGCGTGAGGGCGGCAACACCTGGTGGGGAAGCCGGGTTCGCCGTCGACAGGAGCCGGTCGCCGCCGGTCGAGTCCTGAGGCTCCCGGCGGCGACCGAGCTCCCGACGCTGTCGTGAACAGCTCGTCCTGGGTCACCGGGCCGTCGACGAGCGCCACGTCCGATCCGCTCGGGCGGGTCGTACGCCGTGAACGCGTCCGGCTGTCCCCACACCTCGACGCCGACGTCGTGCACGCCCGGGGGCAGCGGCTCGGCGAAGCGCACTCCCATCGGCAGCAGTGAGCAGGCGAGCACCGGGAGGTCGTCGGCGCGCGGCCGCCCAGGCCGCCAGGGAGGCAGGGCCGGCTGACCACGGCGTCCGGGTCGGTCGTCCGACGAGGGGAACGCCACCGCGAGCCCCGCGGTCCAGGCCGCGCCGAGGAAGACCGGGCCGAGCCAGTGCGCGGGAAGGTCCAGCGAGCAGCACGTCGCCGCGCTCGAGGTCGTGCTCGTCGACGAGCAGCGAGGCGGCCTTGGCCACCCAGTTGGCGTAGGTCGTCACCGACAGCTCGACGCGCTCGCCGGTGCCCTCGTCGTACCACGTGAGCAGCGGGCGGCCGGGGTCGCTGCGCAGCTGCGCGGTCAGGAGCTGGGTGAAGGTGGGCATCGTGGCAGCCTAGGTCTGAGGTCAGTCTGCTTGTCTGCTGAGGTCCTGGACCGAGTCGGTCTGTGGTCGGGCCGGTGACGCGCTCACCCCGCGTCTCGCGAGCGTCGACACCGCGCTTCGGCACGACGCGGGGCCTTCGGCCGCGGGCATGCAGAACCGCCGGGTCGGCTTGGTCCGGGACCCGGACCTCCCCTCGCTACGCTCGCGAAGGATCCGTGTCCCGGAGGCTCAGCTCCTCGTTGATCCGGCTGCTCGAGTCGGCCTTGTCCTCGCCGCCGACGCCGTAGACCATCCGCAGCCCGATCTCGTCGGTCGAGGACCGCTTCGGGAGCCGGGTCACCGGTCGGCGACGCGGTCGCCGCCGTTGCAGAAGAGCAGCTCGGCGTCGGGGTGCAGCTCGCGCACCCGCCGCAGCGAGGCCACCACGGTCGGGTCGTCGTCGACGGCGACGAAGGCCTCGTCGACGCAGCGCAGCTCGGCCACGATCGCGTGCCGGTCGTCCTCGGTCATGAGGATCCGGCCCTTCTTGAGCAGCTGCTGCCGGTCGTTGTTGACGATGACCACGAGGTGCGGGGCCAGCTCCCGGGCCGCCTTGATCATCCGCAGGTGGCCGATGTGGATCGGGTTGAAGTAGCCGCTGACGATGGCGATGCGCTCGGGCGCACCCATCACATCGCGTCCGGCTCGGGCGAGTCGGTGTAGGGGTACTTCAGCATGAAGTCCTTGAGCGCCGCGCCGCTCGGCTTGCTGCAGTACTGGAAGACGCCGACCTGCTTGGTCGTGTCGGTCTCGCCGGAGCCGCCGGCCGACCAGTGCGAGAGGGCGATGTGCATGCCGTCGGGGAACTTGCCGTTCTTGCCCTCCTCCTTCTCGTCCGCGGAGGTCCAGGGCGCGGCGATGAACTTCAGCGCAGGTTGTCGTCGTTGGCCCGGAACTTGTCCGCGATGCCCTCGATGATGTTGAGCTCGTCGGCGTCGTCGGCGATCGACTCGTCGTACCAGAGGATCGTGTAGCCGTGCTCGAGGTTGTGGACCAGCGCCTCGAGCTCGGGGCGGTCCTTCTCGGTGTAGAACTTCCGGTTGAACGGCGCCGGTGCCTGGTTGGGCCCTGCCTCGTTCCAGTGCGAGCCGAACGCCGGCGGCGCGGTCGAGTAGGTGACCTGCGTCCCGGTCGGCACGTGCTGCTGGTTGCCGTCGGCCTGCTTGGTCGTGACCTTGTCGCACACCGACGCCGGAGCGCCGATCGAGGCCAGGTCGAGGCCGTTGAACTTGCGCAGGTCCCACCAGTTCTTCACCGGGCGGTAGGCCGCGGCGACGACGATCAGCAGCGCGACCAGCGAGCAGACGCCCACGATGGCGAAGCCGCGGCGCTTCTCGGCGCCCTTCTGCTTCTTGCGGATCTCGTCGATGACCGCCTGGCGGTCGGACTTGGTCGACTTCTTGGCCACGGCTACGGAGTACCTCGGGTGGTGGAGTGCACAGGAGGCTGTGCTGGACAAAGGAAGGGCTCGCGAGGAGCCCGACGCAGGAGTCTACGGAGTGGCCGGTCGGATCACTGCTTTCTCAGGACCTTCTTCGGGGCCGTCTCGACGCGCCAGCCGTGCGCGAACGCCAGCGGCGCCAGCCGAGGGTCGGCGGGGACCGCCAGACCGTCGCTCGACCGGCTCGGCCGCGCACGCCGAGCGACCCGGGCCACGGCGGCCGCCATCTCGTCCGCGGTCGCGGGCGCCCCGAACGGCAGCCGGTCGGCCGGGTCGGCCGGCCAGGGCGCGGACCACGGCCTCGCGGGCGCCGTACCCGAACAGGTCCTCGCCCTCGACCCGGACCAGGGCGCGGCACCCGGACCGTCCTCGCCCGCGGGCAGGACCAGGTCGGGCCGGCCGCGGACCAGCGCGAACGGCCGGCCGGCCAGCTTGCCCTGGGCGAGCTCGGCCGCCCCGGCCAGCTCGTCGGCCAGGGCCGGCGCGGTGACCGCGAGCTCGTTGCCGTAGCCGTCGGTGCGGCCGGCGTGGTCGTCGAGGACCACGATGCCCGGCGGCGCCGATGGCGATGTCGGTCTGGCCCGTGCGCCAGGCGCGGCCGGCGGTGTCGGTGACGACGACGCCGACGTTGGCGCCGGTGCGCTCGGCGATCGCCCGGCGCAGCCCGCGGGCGGTGCCGTCGGGGTCGAGCGGGCAGGAGCAGCACGCTGCCCGGCTCGACGTTGGAGGCGTCCACGCCGGCGGCGGCCATGGTCAGCCCGAGCCGGGTGCGCACGATCGTGGTCGGGCCGCGCCGGGCCACGACCCGGGCGCCCGGCTCGGCCAGCTCGGCCTCGACCGCGGCGGCCCGGTCGGTGCCCGGCACCAGCCGGCCCTCGGCCTTGCTGACCACCTTGCTGGTCACCAGCACCACGTCGCCGTCGGCGGGCGAGAGCGCGGCGACGACCAGCGCCGCCAGGTCGTCGCCGGGCCGGACCTCCGGGCACGCCGTCCGGCGCGTAGACGGTGAGGGTCACGACACCAGCTCGACCGCGGCGGCCGCCATCGCGGCGGTGGCGTCGTGGTCGGTCATGTAGAGGGGTACGGCGGCCGCGGCCAGCCCGGCCTCGTGCAGCCCGGGCAGCTGGTCGGCGTCCGACTCGTCGACCAGCCAGCCGTCGAGGACGCCGCCCTGCGACGCGGGCGCCGTAGTGGCGGCCGACGCCGCCGGCGCTGACCTCCACGCCCGATCGTGGTCGAGCAGCTGGTTGGCCATGCCGCGCACGTGGCTGCCGCCGATGATGGGGGAGACGCCGACCACCGGGCGCCGGGTGGCGACCAGCGCCTCGCGGACCCGCGGGACGCCGAGGATCGTGCCGACCGAGACCACCGGGTTGGACGGCGGCAGCAGCACCAGGTCGGCGTCGGTGATCGCGTCGATCACGCCCGGGCCCGGGGGTCGCCTCGTCGAGCCCGACCACCACGACCGCCTCGGCCGGGACCTCGGCGCGGAGCTTGACCCAGTACTCCTGGAAGTGCACCACCCGGCGCCCGCTCGGCGACTCGGCATCGGGGATCGCGACGTGCGTCTCGACCCGGTCGTCGGTCATCGGCAGCAGCCGGACGGGTCCCGAAGACGGCGTGAGCCAGCGCCGGCAGAGCGCCTCGGTGACCGCGGAGAGCGGGTAGCCGGCGTCGAGCATCTGGGTGCGGACCAGGTGGGTGGCGACGTCGCGGTCGCCCAGCCCGAACCAGGTGGGCTCCACGCCGTACGCCGCGAGCTCGGCCTTCACGCTCCAGGTCTCGTCGCGCCGGCCCCAGCCGCGCTCGGGGTCGATCCCGTCGCCGAGGGTGTACATGACGGTGTCGAGGTCGGGGCAGACCTTGAGGCCGTGCACCCACAGGTCGTCGGCGGTGTTGGCGACGACGGTGACCTCGGCGTCCGCCGCCACCCCCGGCAGCCGGCCCTGTGCGATGCCGTGCAGCAGCCCCTGCAGGAACCTCGCGCCGCCCATCCCGCCGGACAGGACGGTGATGCGTCGCTCGGCGAGGCCGGCCATGGACCCAGCTGTCGCTCCTGCCTCATCGCGGGCTGGCTATCCCCATACCAGATCGGGGCTTGACTTCGGGGTGCGACAGGCATGTAATTCCACCAGTGTCGTTCACGGAATTCGAGCGCGAAATCCAGACGACACGCTGGTCGAGCAGGGTCGAGCTCAACACACTCCACAAATCTCGGGAGGGACGAGGTCGGTCGGCCGGGTCTGAGGAATCAGAGTCGAAGGTCAGCCATGGATACAAAGGGTCGAAGGGCAGTCACATGAGAGAACTATTTCTCCTGGACGGGGACGAAGCCGACGACGCGGGGTGGCAGGAGCGTGCGCTGTGCGCGCAGACGGACCCCGAGGCGTTCTTCCCCGAGAAGGGCGGTTCCACCAGGGAGGCCAAGAAGGTCTGCCTGACCTGCGAGGTCCGGACCGAGTGTCTGGACTCCGCACTGATGAACGACGAGCGGTTCGGCATCTGGGGCGGGCTCTCCGAGCGGGAGCGCCGCAAGCTCAAGAAGCGCGCCGTCTAGGTCCAGCCACATCGAGAGTGCCCGGGCTGCGGCCCGGGCTCCTCTCATTTCGAGGCTCGCGACACCGCCGGTCGGGAGCATCTCGGGACGCCCCCTACTCTGAACGATCGTGTCCGCCGCCGATCCCTCGCCACGCGCCGCATGACCGCGCGCGGCCGCGAGGACGTGGCGGTGGTGCTGGTCAGCCACGACGGCGAGCGCTGGCTGCCGACGGTGCTCGAGGGGCTGGCCGGCCAGCTGGCCCCGATCGCGCACCGCGTCGGCGGTCGACACCGGCAGCAAGGACGCCAGCGCCGGACCTGCTCGACGAGCGCGTTCGGCCGCGACTGCGTGGTCGCCGTGCCCGCGTCCACGACCGGCTTCCCCGCCGCGCTGCGGGCCGGGCTCGCGCGGCTCGACCGGCTCGGCGCCGACACCGAGTGGGTCTGGGTGCTGCACGACGACGCCAGCCCGCACCCCGAGGCGCTGCTGGCCCTGCTGGCCGGGGCGGCCGACGACCCCGAGGCCGACGTGCTCGGCCCGATGCTGCGCGAGTGGCCCTCGCTGAAGCGGCTGCTCGAGCTCGGCGTCACGATCTCCGGGACCGGCCGGCGCGAGACCGGGCTGGAGCGCGGCGAGTACGACCAGGGCCAGTACTCCGAGCCGCGGCACGTCCTCGCGGTCAACACCGCCGGCATGCTGGTCCGCCGCCGGGTCCTCGACGAGCTCGGCGGGCTCGACGACGAGCTGCCGATCTTCGGCAACGACCTCGACTTCGGCTGGCGCGCGGCCGCGGCCGGCCACAAGACCGTCGCGGTGCCGCAGGCGGTGGTCTTCCACGCCGAGGCCGCGCACCGCGGGCTGCGGCGTACGCCGCTGACCGGCCGGCACACCCACTACCAGGAGCGCCGCGCCGCGCTGTTCACCCTGCTCGCCAACTCGCGGTCGCGGCTCTGGCCGCTGCAGGCCGCTCCGGCTGGCGCTCGGGCACCCTCGTGCGGATGCTCGGCTTCCTGGCCATCCGCTCGCCGGGCCAGGCGCTCGACGACCTCGCGGCGTACGTCTCGGTGGTCGCGCACCCGGGCGACCTGCTCGCCGCCCGTCGGACCCGCCGGCCGGCGGCGACCGCCGACCCGCGCGGTCGCCGCGGCGCTGCTGGCGCCGCGCTGGCTGCCCTACCGGCACGCCCTCGACGCGGTCAGCGACCTCGCCACCGCGCTGACCCAGTCCGCGTCCGACGTCGCCGACCGCCGCCGGGCGGCGGCGGCCGAGCGGCCGACCCGTCGTCGTTCGCGGCCCGCCGTACGGCGGAGCGCGAGCGGCTCGAGGACGAGGAGGTGGTCGAGGACACCGGGCTGGTCGCGCGGTTCCTCACCAACCCGGTCGCGGTGCTGCTCGCGCTGACCGTGCTGGCCATGCTGGTCGGCGCCCGCTCCGCGCTCGGCCACGTCTCCGGCCCGGGGCTCTCGCCGGCGCCCGAGCCACTGGCGCGACTGGTGGTCGCTGCACCTCGTCCTCGTGGCACGAGCTCGGGCTCGGCACGCGCCGTGCCCGCGCCGCCGTACGTCCTGCCGATGGCGCTGCTGGCGACCGTGCTCGGCGGCAGCCCCGCCGCGGCGGTCTCGGTGCTGCTGGTGCTGGCCGTGCCGTTCTCGCTGTGGGGTGCCTGGCGGTTCCTGCGGGTGGCCGGCCGGCTGGCCACCCCGGCCGGGCGCCAACCGCTGGCTGATCCTGTGGGGGGCGACGACCTACGCCGCTGGTGCCGGTCGTCTCGCGGCGCCTGGGGCCAGGGCGGCTCGGGCCCGGTCCTGTCCGCCGCGGTGCTGCCCTGGCTGGCGCACGCCGCGCTCGGGTTCGCCGACCCGGAGGCGGACCGGCGCTGGCGAGCGGCCTGGCGCACCGGGCTGCTGCTGGCCGTGGTCAGCTGCGGCACGCCCGCTGGCCTGGCTGGTCGCGGCCCTCGTCGGCGTGGTCGTGGTGGCTGCTCGCCTTCACGCTGCTGCCCGGCGTCGGGCGGGACCGCTCGGCCTGGGGCCCGCCCGTCGTCGCCCTGCGCCGTGGTGCCCGGTGCTGCTGGCGCCGTGGTGGCTGCCGGCGCTGCTGCACGGCGCCGGTGAGGGGCTGCTGCTCGACGGCGGGCTGCTGCCGGCGCCGACCCCTGACGGCGTCGAGCTGGGGCTGGGCCGGTTCCACGACCTCGGCGCGCCGTGGTGGCTCGGCGTCGTGCTGCCGGTGCTCGCGGTGCTGGCGCTGGTGCCCGCGGCGGACCCGGATCCCGGTGCTCATCTGCTGGGTCGTCGCCCTGCTCGCGGTGCTCGCGGCCGTCGGCGCTCGGTGTCGATCACCCTCGACCTGGCCGCGCTGTCCACCCCGCCCGGCCTCGGCTTCCTGCTCGTCGTCGTGCAGGCGGCGCTGGTCACCGCGGTCGTCCTCGGCGCGCTCGGCGTCGCGCCGCCGCGCGGCCGCACGGCGGGTCGGTGGCGGTGCTTGCTCGCCGCTGGTCGCCGTGGTGGTGCCGCTGGGCGGGCTGGCCTGGTTCGTGGTCGACGGCGGCGACCACCTCACCGACGACCGCGACGCCGGCATCCCGGCCTACATGGTGCAGAGCTCGGAGCGCGGCCCCGAGCACGGGATCCTCGTGGTCCGCGGCTCCCTGGCGCGACGGGCTGACCTACACCGTGCGCCGCGACGACGGCGTCACCACCGGCGAGGACGAGGTGCTCGACCTGACCGCCGGAGGACCGCGACTTCACGACGCTGGTGCAGGGGCTCGCCGCCCGGCCGACCCCGGAGGCGGTGGACGCGCTGGCCTCGCGCGGCATCGAGTACGTCGTGCTGCCGGCGCCGGCCGACGGCGAGGTCGCGGCCGCGCTCGACGCGACCGCCGGGCTGGAGCAGGCCAGCGCCGAGGACCGCAGCACCCGGGCCTGGCAGGTCGACCGGCCGCTCTCGGCCGAGCGACCTCGACGGGCCGCGCTCGTGGCTGCGGGTCGGGCTGCTGGTCCTGCAGGCGGCTCGCGATCCTGGTCGTGCTGGTGCTGTGCGCGCCCTCGACCGAGCGCGAGCGCGAAGGCGGTCCGCGATGAGGCGCCGGTCTCGGGGCCGACGTGGTCCTCGCCGTCGTGCTGCCCGTGGCCTGCGTGCTGGCGCTGCTGGTCCTGCACCCCGACCGCGATGAGCGGCACGGACGGGCGCCGGTCGAGACCCCGCTCACCTCCGCGTCCGTGGTCTGCCCCGACGCGCTGCCCGGCATCGGGTCCGACCTGCTCGGTGTCAGCGTCGTCGGCGCGGACGACGCGGCCGCCAAGGTGACGGGCGACGTCCAGGTCGGGCTCGGCTCCTCGTCCGCGCCGCTGCCGGTGCGCACCCGCCGGGTCTCCGCCGCGGCCCAGGGGCTCGGCCCGACGGTGGTCACCGGCTCCGACGACCTGGCGCCCGGCCTGGTCGCCGGCCGCTCGCAGACGGCCCCGCTCGCCGCCGTCGACTGCGCGCCTACCGGTGCCCGACCAGTGGTTCACCGCGGTCGGCGCGGACGCCACCCACGACTCGGTGATCGAGCTCGTCAACCCGAACGCCGGCCGGGCCATCGCGGACATCACCGTCCGCTCGGCCGGCGGCGTCCTCGACGTGCCCGCGCTGCGCGGTGTCTCGGTGCCCGGCCACAGCAGCCTCAAGCTCGACCTCGGCCAGGTCGTGCCGCAGCGCGCCGAGCTCTCGCTCGAGGTGCACACCAGCCGCGGCCGGGTCGGTGCGCACGTCGTGGACTCCTACGACCAGCTCGGCTCCGGAGTCGACGGGCCAGGACTGGCTGCCGGCACAGGACGAGCCGGCCACCACCAACCTGCTGCTCGGGCTGGCCAAGGGCGCCGGCGAGCGCACGCTCGTGCTGTCCAACCCGGGCGCCGACGAGGTGCGGGCCAACGGTCAAGGTGGTGACGCCGACGTCGACCTTCGCGCCGGCCGGGCGTGGACGCCGGTCCGCGTGGCGCCCGACTCCACCGAGGCGGTCTCGCTGGACGACGTGCTGGCCCAGGCCGCCAAGGACGGCGCCATCGGGCTCCTCGTCGAGTCCAGCGGCCCGGTCACCGCCACCCTGCGGCAGCTCGCGGGCGACGACCTCTCCCTGCTCACCGCCCTGCCGGCGGTCTCCGACACGCACCGCGGTCGTCGTCCCCGCCGGGCCGAAGCGGCTGCTGCTCGCCGGTGCCGAGCGGCGGGCGCGGCGACCGTCACGTCGTACTCCCGCGCGCGGCAAGCAGCTGGACCAGCAGCCGGTCCAGCTGGCCCCCGACGCGGGGGCCGACCTGACGCTCCCGGACGAGGCGGTCCTGGTCACGCTGACGCCGCAGGGCAGCGCCGTGCGGGCCGCCGTGCTGCTCACCGGCACCGGGCACCGCCGTCGTACCGCTCCGGGAGCTGGTGCTGACGGGGCTGGTGCCCGACGTGCGGCCGGGCGTGCCCTGATCCCAGGGGCGCCCCGGATCAGCCCTGGATCAGGTCGCCTGTGTGCAGCTGTGCCTTGTCCAGGCCCTTGAGCAGCAGGCCGACGTTGTCGCCGACGGTGGCCGTGTCGAGCACCTTGCGGAACATCTCGACGCCGGTGACCTTGGCGTCGTGGCGACGCCACCGTCGCGGACCACGTTGACCTGCATGCCGACCCGCACCGTGCCGGACTCGATGCGGCCGGTCACGACGGTGCCGCGGCCCTGGATGGTGAAGACGTCCTGCACGGGCATCCGGAAGGAGCCGTCGCCGGTCGCGGCCACGGACGGCGCCGCGCCAGCGGCGGCAGCGTGCCGGTCGGGCTGGCGGCGTTCGCCTGCTCCAGCAGCGCATCCACGCTCCGGTCGTCCTTCTTCTTCCCGAACGGCCACAGGCCATCAAGGCCCTACTCTCCTTCGTAGCGTGGGTCGACCCGCTCCGGGTCGATGCCGAGCAGCTCGGCGACCTGCTCGACCACGACGGTGAGCAGCAGGGCCTCGAGGTCGGCGCGGCTCTCCGCGCGGTGCTCGATCGGCCGCCGGAACAGCACCAGCCGGGTCGGCGTGGCGCCACTGCCGCGGACCAGCGAGGAGAGCGGCACCTGGTCGCTCTCCCAGTCGTCGGGGAGCTGGGGGGCGTCCTCGACGGCGTACTCCACCAGGCCGAGCTGGTCCTGCCACCGCAGGTCGATGCCGGTCACGATGCCCAGCGCCAGCTCGTCGAACCGCTCGCCGCTTCGTCGGCAGCTCGGGGTTGCCCGGCTGCCGCGGCAGCACGCCCGGCCCGCGCATCCCCCGGCCGCGCCGGTCGCGGCGGCCCGAGGGTCGGGCGGTGCGCTTGTCCACGCCGCCGACACTAGTGGTCATCTCCGGAAGTTCTTCGGGTGTCCCGCACCCCGGGCACGCACCTGGCGGTGTCGGCGGAGCTCGGAAGACGACCCGGTATGCCATCGCTCCGCCGTCGTGCCATGCACGCACCTGGACCACGGACTACCGCACGCATCTCGCGGACAGGCCTAGTGGGGCGGCGCCGCGCGCCTCGGCGAAGCCGCGCCGTCTCGGCGGTACGGTCCGTAACGTGAGTCCTGCCCGTCGCTGCTCGCGCACCGCCTGCGACCGTCCCGCGGTCACCACGCTCACCTACGTCTACGCCGACCAGACGGCCGTGCTCGGCCCCCTGGCGACCTACGCCGAGCCGCACGCCTACGACCTGTGCGACCGGCACGCCGAGCGGCTCTCGGCGCCGCGTGGCTGGGAGGTGCTGCGGCTGGTCTCCGACATCTCGCCGCGCGGCCCGTCCGACGACGACCTGCTCGCCCTGGCCAACGCGGTCCGCGAGGCTGCCCGCCCGGTGCCGGTGGCCGCCGGGCCTCCGGCCACCGAGTACGGCTCGCGCGAGACCTCGCGCCGCGGCCACCTGCGGGTGCTCACCCACGACGAGATGCCGGGCACCTGACCACGCGCCACCACGGGGGCGCGCTGGCGGCGTTGCCGACACTGGAAAGACGCTCGCTGCGACTCGCGCTTTCGCGGGCGACCCCGGAGTGACCTCACATCCTTGTGGTGCCGCTCGCTACGCCACCCATCCACAGATCAAGGCTGAGGACGCACGTCCTAGGCTCTCGGCCATGCCAGATCGCGAGACCGTGCGCGCCGTCTTCAAGGCGTACGACGTCCGGGGGCTGGCGCCGGAGCAGATCGACGAGCCGCTGGCCCGCGCGACCGGGCGGGCGCACGCCCAGGTGACCGGCGCCGCCACCGTCGTCGTCGGCCACGACATGCGGCCGAGCTCGCCCGGGCTGGCCGCGGCGTTCGCGGCCGGCGCCTCCGAGGCCGGCGCCGACGTCGTGATGATCGGGCTGGCCTCGACCGACATGCTCTACTTCGCCTCCGGCCACCTCGGCGTGCCCGGCGCGATGTTCACGGCGAGCCACAACCCGGCCCAGTACAACGGCATCAAGCTGTGCCGGGCCGACGCCGTGCCGCTCGGGCTGGAGTCCGGGCTCGACGAGATCCGCGACCTCGTGCTCGCCCCCCGACCCACGGTCGCGGACGCCGGCGCGGTGCGCACGCTCGACCTGCTCGAGGCCTACGCCGAGCACCTGATCTCGCTCGTGCCGATGACCGGCCACCGCGGCGCTCAAGGTCGTGGTCGACGCCGGCAACGGCATGGCCGGCCACACCGCCCCGGCGGTCTTCGGGCGGCTGCCGGAGGGGCTGGTCGAGCTGGTGCCGATGTACTTCGAGCTCGACGGCACCTTCCCCCACCACGAGGCGAACCCGATCGAGCCGGCCAACCTGCGCGACCTCCAGGATCGAGTGGTCCGCGAGGGCGCCGACCTCGGGCCTGGCCTTCGACGGCGACGCCGACCGCTGCTTCCTGGTCGACGAGCGCGGCGCCGCGGTCTCGCCATCGGCGCTCACCGCGCTGATCGCCGGCCGCGAGCTGGCCAAGGAGCCGGGCGCGACGGTGATCCACAACCTGATCACCAGCCGGGCGGTGCCCGAGCTGGTCCGCGAGCTCGGCGGCGTGCCGGTGCGCACCCGGGTCGGCCACTCCTTCATCAAGGCGACGATGGCCGAGACCGACGCGGTCTTCGGCGGCGAGCACAGCGGCCACTTCTACTTCCGCGACTTCTGGCGCGCCGACTCCGGGATGCTCGCGGCGCTGCACGCGCTCGCCGCGCTCTCCGAGACCGACCAGCCGCTCTCGGAGCTGATGGCCGACTTCGACCCCTACCCGCTCAGCGGCGAGATCAACTCCGAGGTCGCCGACCCGGCGGCGGTGACCGCCGAGGTCGAGGCGGCGTACGCCGGACGCGAGGGCGTCAGCCTCGACCGGCTCGACGGCCTGACCGTCAGCCACGACGAGTGGACCTTCAACGTGCGGCCCTCCAACACCGAGCCGCTGCTGCGGCTCAACGCCGAGGGCCGCGACCGCGCCATCATGGAGCGGGTGCGCGACGATGTGCTCGCCCTGATCCGGAAGGACTACGCCTGATGCCCCTCAACCTGTCCGACGAGCTGCTGGCGATCATCGTCTGCCCGACTGCCACGGCGACCTGCGCCCGGTCGAGACGGACCCGCGAGGGCCGGCGAGCTGGTGTGCCAGGCCTGCGGCCTGGCCTACCCCGTCCGCGACGACATCCCGGTGCTGCTCGTCGACGAAGCCCGCCGGCCCGGCTGAGGCCGACTCCCAGTGGTGACCTGGTTCGACGAGTCCCGGCTCGACGACGAGTCGGCGCTCGCGGCCCACGACGCTCCGGCTGCGCACGCTGGCCGAGTCCGGCGCGCGGGTGCGGCGCGAGGCCGGCGAGGCCGCGGCCGCGATCGAGGAGGCGGTGGCCCGGGCCCGCGAGCAGGACCGGCCGCGCACCGTCATCGCCGCCGGCCCCGACTCCCGGCTGCTGCGCGCGGTCCTCGAGCCGTGGTGCCCGGTGCCGTTCGTCGCCTGGCCGGGGCCGGCCCTGCCGGGCTGGGCCGGCAGCCTCGACCTCGTCGTCGTGCTGGCGCCCGACGGGTCCGACACCGGCACCGCGTCGGCGGTCGCCGAGGCGATCCGCCGCGGCTGCCAGGTGGTGGTGGCCTGCCCGCCGACGTCGATGGTCGCCGAGCACGCCGCCGGCCGCTGGAGCACGATCCTGCCGACCGTCACCCGCGACCAGCTCGCCACGGCGGTCGTGATGCTGGCCTACCTCGACCGGGTCCAGCTCGGGCCGGCGGCCGACGCCGAGCCGGTGGCCGAGGCGCTCGACGACGTCGCGATCTCCTGCTCGCCGCACCGCGACCTCGCGGTCAACCCGGCCAAGATGCTCGCCATCGCGCTGGCCGACGCCAACCCGCTCGTGTGGGGCGGCACCGTGCTGGCCGCCCGGGCGGCCCGCCGGGTCGCCGAGTCGATCCGGCGGGCCAGCGGCCGGACCGCGCTGGCCGGCGACGCCGAGCACCTGCTCCCGGTGCTCGAGGCGGCGCGCGCAGCGCGACGTCTTCGACGACCCGTTCGCCGAGGCGCCAGCCCGAGCGCGCGGCCGATGCTGCTGCTGCTCGACGACGGCTCGGAGGAGCCGGTCGTGCGCGAGCAGCGCGGCCGGCTGCTGGCGGCGGCCACCTCGCGCGGCGTCCGCGTCGAGACCGTGCAGCACCGACGCCCCCTCCGAGGTCGCGCGCTACGCCTCGCTCCTGCTCTCGGGCACCTACGCCGCGGCGTACCTCCGCGTCGGCCTCGTCGAGGAGTGACGCCCAGCGCCCTCGGTCGGGTACCGGCCTTCACGTGGCTGTCACCCCCGGCGCGACCACCGCCTGCCCAGGCACCGAGCGCGGCCGCGAAGACCCGCGACCCGTGGTTCGACAACGCCAAGATGGCGCTGGTCCTGCTCGTCGTCGTCGGCCACTCCTGGACGCTGCTGCCCGCACAACGCGCTCAACGACCACCTCTACGACTTCCTCTACGCCTGGCACGTGCCGGCGTTCGTCTTCGTCACCGGCTACCTGTCGCGCTCCTTCACCTACGAGCCGCGACGGCTGTGGCAGCTGGTCCGCACCGTCGTCGTCCCCTACGTCGTCTTCGAGTGCGCGCTGGCGCTCTTCCGGATCTACGTCGGCGGCGAGCAGCTCGAGGACCTCTTCCAGCGACCCGCACTGGCCGATGTGGTACCTCTCGGCGCTCTTCTTCTGGCGGCTGATGACCCCGGTCTTCAAGCGGCTGCCGGCGCTCGTGGCGGTCGCGGTGGCGGTGGCGGTCTAGCCTGGTCGCCGGGCTCTACGCCGGCGACACCCTCGACATCTGCCGGGTGCTGGGGCTGCTGCCGTTCTTCGTGCTCGGCCTGGCATGCGACCCCGGAGCGGCTCGAGCGGCTGCGCGCAGCCTGGGTCCGCAACGCCGCGCGTGCTGGTCTTCCTCGCCATCGCGGTGGTGACGACCTGGACCGACCAGCTGGCCAGCACCGAGTGGCTCTACTACCGCTCGGGTACGGCGAGCTCGACGTCAGCGACGGCCGGGCGCTCCTGACCCGGGCCGTGCTCCTCGCGATCGGCATGCTCGGCGCCTGGTCGTTCCTCGCCCTGGTGCCGCGCACCCGCGGCTGGTTCACGCGATGGGCGCGGCGACGCTGGTGGTCTACCTGTTCCACGGCTTCGTCGATCAAGGGCGCCGAGTACGCCGGCTACCTGGGCTGGGCCGACGAGCAGCCGCGCTCTCGCTGCCGCTCACCACGATCGCCGCGGCCGCTCTGGCGCTGCTGCTGGCCTGGCCGCCGGTCGCCACGGGTGCTGACCCACGCGGTCGACCCGCTCGGCACCGCGGAGAGGCACGTCGCGACGCGGTCCGACTGTCGGAGGCGCCCGCGCAGGCCGACGAGATCGCGGTCGCGGTCGAGGAGGCGGTGGCGGAAACCGCAGCCGACGCCGCCGCTGGGCAGGCTGCGGTCACTCGCTAGGGTTCCGCGCATGGCAGGCGACGGAGGCACGCGCGCCGTCTGGCGGCGCTGCTGGCCAACACCGGCATCGCGGTCACGAAGTTCGTGGCGTTCCTGCTGGCGCGGAACTCCTCGATGCTGGCCGAGGCGATCCACTCCTGCGCCGACGCCGGCAACCAGATGCTGCTCCTGCTCGGCGGGAAGCGCGCAAAGCGCGTGGCCACGCCGGAGCACCCGTTCGGCTTCGGCCGCGAGCGCTACATCTACAGCTTCATCGTCTCGATCGTGCTGTTCTCGGTCGGCGGCCTGTTCGCCCTCTACGAGGCCTACCACAAGTACCACGAGATCCACTCCGGTCACTCCGAGGAGGTCGACGGCTGGAAGTCCCTGGTCCCGCTCGTCGTGCTCGCTGGCAGCCATCACGCTCGAGAGCTACTCGCTCCGCACCGCGATCCTGGAGACCAACAAGGTCCGCGGCGACGCGTCGTTCGCGACAGTTCATCCGCCGTGCGAAGTCGCCGGAGCTGCCGGTGATCCTGCTCGAGGACGTCGCGGCTCTGCTCGGCCTGGCCTTCGCCCTGGTCGGGGTCGGGATGAGCCTGGTCACCGACAACCACTACTGGGACGTCGCCGGCACCGCGGCGATCGGGCTTCTGCTGGTCGTGGTCGCGGTGGTCCTCGCGATCGAGACCAAGAGCCTGCTGCTCGGGCGAGGCCGCCGAGCCCCGAGTCGCAGCGCGCGATCGAGGCGGCGCTGATCGGCACCCCGGGCGTGGACCGGGTCATCCACATGAAGACGCTGCACCTCGGGCCTGACGAGCTCCTGGTCGCTGCCAAGATCGGCGTCACCTCCACCAGCTCGGCCGCCGAGGTGGCGGCCACGATCGACGCCGCCGAGCGGGCCGTGCGCGCCGCCGAGCCGATGGCGACCGCGATGTATCTCGAGCCGGACATCTACCGCGAGGACTACGTCGCCGCCGTGCGGGCAGCACCCCCGGAGCCGGCTGGCCACTGAGCTCGACACCGGGCGGGCACAGCGAGGCGCCGAGGATTCCTGCTTCGAGCGGCCGCCGTCCTACGCTTTCCGGGTCCGCGTGGGAGATCCCAACTACGCGCAGATGCGCGGCGCAGACCTGACTCCACCGTTCCTAGGAGACACCTGATGGACTTCAAGGTCGCCGACCTCAGCCTGGCCGACTTCGGCCGCACCGAGATCACCCTCGCCGAGCACGAGATGCCCGGCCTGATGGCGATGCGCGAGCGCTACGGCGACTCGAAGCCGCTCGCCGGCGCCCGCATCGCCGGCTCGCTGCACATGACCATCCAGACCGCCGTCCTCATCGAGACGCTGGTCGCGCTCGGCGCCGAGGTGCGCTGGGCCTCCTGCAACATCTTCTCCACCCAGGACCACGCCGCCGCCGCCGTCGCGGTCGGCCCGAACGGCACGGTCGACGCCCCCGCCGGGGTCCCGGTCTTCGCCTGGAAGGGCGAGACGCTGGAGGAGTACTGGTGGTGCACCCAGCAGATCCTCATGTGGCCCGAGGGCACGCTTCGCCAACATGATCCTCGACGACGGTGGCGACGCCACCCTGCTCGTGCACCTCGGCGTCGAGATGGAGAAGACCGGCGTCGCGCCCGACCCGGCCTCGGCCAAGAGCCACGAGCAGAAGGTCATCTTCGACGTCCTCAACGCCTCGCTCGCCGAGACCAACGACCGCTGGACCCCGATCGCCCGTGAGATCAAGGGCGTCACCGAGGAGACCACCACCGGCGTGCTGCGTCTCTACGACATGATGAAGGAGGGCTCGCTGCTCTTCCCGGCCATCAACGTCAACGACTCGGTCACCAAGTCGAAGTTCGACAACAAGTACGGCTGCCGGCACTCGCTCATCGACGGCATCAACCGCGCGACCGACGTCCTCATCGGCGGCAAGGTCGCGGTCGTCTGCGGCTACGGCGACGTCGGCAAGGGCTGCGCGGAGTCGCTGCGCGGCCAGGGCGCCCGCGTCATCGTCACCGAGATCGACCCGATCTGCGCGCTGCAGGCGGCGATGGACGGCTACCAGGTCGACACGCTCGACAACGCCCTCGACGTCGCCGACATCATCATCACCGCGACCGGCAACAAGGACGTCGTCTCGGTCGACCAGATGTCGCGGATGAAGCACAACGCGATCCTCGGCAACATCGGCCACTTCGACAACGAGATCGACATGGCCGGCCTGGAGGCCGACGGGGTCGCGACCCGCAAGAACGTCAAGCCGCAGGTCGACGTCTGGACCTTCCCGGCCGGCAACTCGATCATCGTGCTCTCCGAGGGTCGGCTGATGAACCTCGGCAACGCGACCGGCCACCCGTCGTTCGTGATGTCGAACTCCTTCACCAACCAGGTGCTCGCGCAGATCGAGATCTTCACCAAGCCCGAGGACTACCCCACCGGCGTCTACGTGCTGCCCAAGCACCTCGACGAGGAGGTCGCCCGGCTGCACCTCGACGCACTCGGCGTGAAGCTGACCGACCCTCAGCGACGACCAGGCCAGCTACCTCGGCGTCGCCGGTCGAGGGCCCGTACAAGGCGGACCACTACCGCTACTGAGTCGAGCTTTGCCCGGGCCAGACTCGATTGCGAGCGGGCGAGCGATCGCGCCGCAGCGAGCGCACCCCGAGATCGGCCCGGTGACCACGATGGACTGCGAAGCCCGCTCAGCGGAGCGAGCGTCCGTCGTGGGCCCGGGCCGAAGCTTGCGGCGGGTAGACGGGGACCAACTGGCACACTTGCGGGATGGCGGAGCAGGCAGTGTCCAGCGCGGACCTCGCGACCAAGGGTCGCGTCCTGGTCGTCGACGACGACGCCTCGCTGGCGGAGATGCTCACGATCGTGCTCCGGCAGGAGGGGTTCGACGGGCGGGTGGTGACCCGCGGTGACCTCGCGATGGAGGCGTTCCACGACTACCGGCCCGACGTCGTGCTGCTCGACCTGATGCTGCCGGGCAAGGACGGCATCGACGTGTGCAAGGAGATCCGGGCCGAGTCCGGCGTGCCGATCGTCATGCTCACCGCCAAGGGCGACACCGTCGACGTGGTGGTCGGGCTGGAGTCGGGCGCCGACGACTACGTCGTCAAGCCGTTCAAGCCCAAGGAGCTGGTGGCCCGCATCCGGGCGCGCGTCCGCCGCAACGACCGCGCCGCCCAGGAGTCGCTGGCCATCGGCGACCTGGCGATCGACGTCGCCGGCCACGCGGTGACCCGCGGCGGGCACGCCGATCAACCTGACGCCGCTGGAGTTCGACCTGCTGGTCTGCCTGGCCCGCAAGCCGTGGCAGGTGTTCACCCGCGAGGTGCTGCTCGAGCAGGTGTGGGGCTACCGGCACGCGGCCGACACCCGGCTGGTCAACGTGCACGTCCAGCGGCTGCGCTCGAAGGTCGAGCACGACCCGGAGAACCCGGAGATCGTGGTGACCGTGCGGGGCGTCGGCTACAAGGCCGGCACCGCCTGTAGGGCCGACCCGTGCTCCGCGCCCGCGCGCCGCGCCGTCTCCCCGGGGCCCTCCGCCGCGGGCTGACGTTCTGGCGTCGTTCGATCCAGGCGCGGGTCGTGGCCAGCACCGTCATCCTCACGGCCGTCGTCATCGCCGCGGTCGGCTGGCTGCTGCTGCAGCAGACCCGCGACGGGCTGCTCGACCAGCGGGTGCAGGCGGTGACCGGCGAGGTCGCCGACGAGATGCGAGGAGGCAGAACGCCCGGCTCGAGCAGGCCTCCGGCCAGGACGCCGACCCCTCCGTGCAGCGCGGCGACCTGACCGACCTGATCATCCAGCGCGGCACCACCCGCGGCTACGGCGTGGTCGTGGCCGGCCCGGCCGGCGAGGGCGTCCGGATCGCCGACGGCGGCACCGCAGTCGAGTGCCCACTTCTCGCCCACCAGCGTGCCCGGTCTCGCTCGAGGAGCACTTCGACCGAGGCCGGGGCCACGACGGCGTGGACCTACACCTCGATCGCCCGCACCGACGGCGAGGGCGAGGTGATCAGCCACGAGCCCGGCATCGCGGTCGGCGCCCAGATCCGCTGCCGGCCGACGGCAGCACCTACACGGTCTACTTCCTGTTCCCGCTCGACGAGCAGCAGGGCACGATGGGCGCTGGTCACCCGGGCGCTGCTGACCGCGGGCGTGCTGATGCTGGTGCTGGTCGCGGGCGTCAGCTGGCTGGTGACCCGCCAGGTGGTGACGCCGGTGCGCATGGCCCGCCAGGTCGCCGAGCGGCTCGCGGCCGGCCGGCTCCAGGAGCGGCTGCGCGTCATCGGGCGAGGACGACCTGGCCAGGCTCGCGACGTCGTTCAACCAGATGGCCTCCAACCTCCAGCGCCAGATCCGCCAGCTCGAGGAGCTGAGCCGGGTGCAGCGCCGGTTCGTCTCCGACGTCTCCCACGAGCTGCGCACGCCGTTGACCACGGTGCGGATGGCCGGCGACGTGCTGCACGAGGCCCGCCGCGACTTCGACCCGGCGACCGCACGCGCGGCCGAGCTGCTGCAGCTCGAGCTGGACCGGTTCGAGACGCTGCTCGTCGACCTGCTGGAGATCAGCCGCTTCGACGCGGGTGCCGCCGTCCTCGAGACCGACGACGTCAACCTCGTCGACGTCGCGCACCGGGTCGTCGACACCACCCGGGCCCTCGCCGAGCAGCGCAAGGTGCGGCTCGAGGTCGAGGCACCCGACCACCCGTGCCTGGCCGAGGCCGACGTACGCCGCATCGAGCGGGTCGTCCGCAACCTCGTCACCAACGCGATCGACCACGCCCACCCCGACGGCAAGCGGACCGGCACGGCCCGGGTCGTCATCCGGGTCGACGGCGACGAGCAGGCCGCCGCGATCGCGGTGCGCGACTACGGCGTCGGGCTCGCGCCGGGCGAGTCGGCGATGGTGTTCAACCGGTTCTGGCGGGCCGACCCGGCCCGGGCGCGGACCAGCGGCGGCACCGGCCTGGGACTGTCGATCGCGATGGAGGACACCCACCTGCACGGGGGCTGGCTGCAGGCGTGGGGCCGGCCCGGGGAGGGCTCGCAGTTCCGGCTCACCCTGCCGCGCCGGGTCGGCGGCTCGCTGCGGCAGAGCCCGCTGCCGCTGGTGCCCGAGGACGCCCCGGAGCCGGTCCGGTGAGGCGGCGACGTGCGGCCTCGGCGCGGTCCTGCTGGGCGGCGTGCCTGGTGCTCACCGGCTGCGGCGTCGGCATGCCCGACAGCGGCCCCGTGCACGAGACCAGCACCGACCGGCTCGCAACCGCGACGACGGCTCGGTCAACATCGCCCCGCCCCGGCCCGGGAAGGGCGACTCGCCGGACCAGATCGTCGACGGGCTTCCTCGACGCCATGCGGGCCACGCCCGCGATCACGACCTCGGTGGCCCGCGAGTTCCTGACCAAGGAGGCCAGCGCGAACTGGCAGCCCACCGGGATGATGATCTACGGACGGCCCGCTGGCGCCGCGCGGCAGCAACAAGATCGAGGCGACGCTGGTCGACGCCGACCGCATCGATGCGCGGGGCGCGTGGCTGGGACCGGTGCCGGAGGACGACCTGACCGTCGACGTTCCCGATGGACTTCGAGGACGACGGCGAGTACCGGATCTCCCAGCCGCCGCCGTACCTCATCGTGCCGCAGGCGTGGTTCGCGCAGCGGTTCCAGCAGGTCTCGCTCTACTTCTTCGACCCGTCAGCCAGGATCCTCGTCCCCGAGCCGGTGTTCGTGCCGCGCGGCGCCGCAGTTCGTCTCGTCGCTGGTCAACGCGCTGCTGCAGGCGACGCCTCCCGAGCTGGCGGGCACGGAGCAGAACTACTTCCCGCGCGGCCTGCGCTCGCTCTCGGTGCCGGTCTCGCACGAGCGGGGTGGCGCAGGTCGACCTGACGAGTGACACGGTCGAGGCCGCGATGCCCTCGCCGGAGCAGGTCGAGCTGCTGGTCTCGCAGCTGGCGTGGACGCTGCGCCAGGTGCCCAGCGATCAAGCGGTTCCGGGTCACCATCGACGGCCGCTCGGTGCAGCTGCCCGACGAGCCGGAGTTCAGCGTCGACCACGGCCACCAGTACGCGCCGTACGTCGCGGGGTCGAGCACGCAGCTCTTCGGGCTCCAGGACGGGCGGATGGTCGGCGGCAGCCCGCAGAACCTGGCGCCCGTCACCGGCCCGTTCGGCCAGGCGCGGCTACAGCCTCCGGACCATCACCGCCGGACCTGCGTGCCGAGCGGGTCGCCGGCGTCTCGGCGGCCGGCGACACCCTGTCGGTGGCGCCGGTCAAGGACAACGGCGACCAACCCGTGGACCTGATCACGACGGGGGAGGACCTGCTGCGCCCGGCCTGGGACTTCAACGGTCGCCTGTGGGAGGTGGACCGTCGGGCGACCGGCGCGGTCGTCTCCTCCTGGACAAGAAGTCGGGGGAGATGCGGGAGCTCAGCGTCGACGGCATCAGCGGCGAGGACGTGAAGCGCTTCCTGGTCTCCCGCGACGGTTCGCGGCTGATCGCGGTGATCCGCCACGACGCGGACAACGACTCGATCGTGGTCAGCCGCATCGTGTCCACGGGTGACGGCCAGGTGGTGGGCGCCCTCTCGGCGGAGGACATCACGGACCCCGACAACCTGGAAGGCCAGATCCGGGACATCGCGTGGCGGTCGCCCACCAGCATCGCCGTGCTCCAGCCGGTCACCCACGAGCTGTTCCAGGTCCGCACCGCGTCCGTCGACGGGACGACCACCTCGGACTCGCCGTCGGTGATCCCCGAGCCGGTCGTCGGCCTGGTCGGCACACCGGTGGAGGGCGAGTCGATCTACGCGTTCACGAGGTCTGAGAACCGGACGACGTTGGCGGATCTGGCCGGCCCGCGTGGCGAGGGGCTCGACGTCGACCCCCGACTGACCATGCTGGCCTACGTCGGCTGAGACGCCGATTCGCGGCGTAGCGAGCGTCATCAGACGGGTGTGATCGCAAGGCGCGCCCAGTCCGTGTGCGCCCCGGCATCTGGCCAGCGCGCGACTATCGCGGCGCTGGCGCCGCACGATTGTTCAGCAGCCTCCTGGGCGTGGCGGCCACGACGGCGATCCGCACCACGTCGAGCCCGGCCGCCTCGAGGGCTCGCTGTGCCTCGCGCGCCGTCGAGCCGGTGGTCAGCACGTCGTCGCAGACCACCACCCGCGCATGCGGATGACGCCGCAGCAGCCTGCGGACCGAGGTCGAGCGGACCCGCATCGAGCCGCCGAGGTTGGCGGCCCGCTGGCCCGCGTCGAGACCGGCCTGGTCGGCCACGCCGGGCCGGAGCCGCAGCAGCCGCCGGGTCTCGACCTCGAACCCTTCCCTGGTGAGCTGTCGCCCCGCACGCGCGGTGATCGTGTGGGTGGGGTCGTGGCCGCGGGCGCGCACCGTCCGGGACCGGGACGGGACGGGCACCAGCACCACGGGACTCCCTCGAGGGAGCTCGCACCCCACGGCGCCCGCGAGCAGCCGGGAGAGCGGCACCGCCAGCCCCAGCAGCTTCCGCTCCTTCAGGCCCAGCACCATCGCCCGCAGCGTTGCGCCGTAGACCCCGGCAGCCCAGGGCTCCACCAGCCCCGCAGGCACGGGGCTCGGCCAGGCCGGCGTGGCCTCGCCGGGCAGCTCCGCCCGGCAGCCCGGGCACAGGAGCCGGCCGGGTCGCGCGCAGCCCACGCACGACCCTCCCAGCAGGAGGTCGATGGCTCCGTCGAGCGCACTCTCGGTCACGGGGAGATCGAAGCCGCTCGCGGGGACACTCGTGGGTCGGTGCGGTGCACCTGTGGAGACGAAGGACACGGCGCTCGGTTGTGGACGGTTCGTGGCAAGGGGCGGAGGTCCCACCGGGTCGTCACGCTGGGTATGGGGAAAACCTCAGCCGATATCCCTTCCGTGCCCACCATCGGCCGACTAACGTCTTTGTATGGAGTCCACCCGAGGACGCAGAGCCCGGGGGATCTCCCGGGCTCTTCCCGTTCTCGGCCGGTTCCAGGTCTGACACCGAACGCCTATACGGGAGGTTCACATGGATGTTGTGGTCACCGGACGACACTGCGAGATCACCGACAGGTATCGCAGCCACGTCGAGGAGAAGCTGGCCCGGCTCGAGAAGCACGACCACCGCATCATGCGCGTCCAGGTGGAGGTCGACTGCGAGCCGAACCCGCGCCAGCGTGACCGTGCCGTCCGGATCGAGCTCACGGCGTTCTCCAAGGGTCCGGTGATCCGCGCCGAGGCCGCGGCCGCCGACAAGATGGCAGCCCTCGACCTGGCCCTCGACAAGATGGCCGCGCAGATGCGCCGGGCCGCCGATCGGCGCCGGGTGCACCACGGTCGCCACGCCCCCGTCTCGGTCGGGCAGGCGCTCGCCGACGTCGACGAGAAGGTCGCCGAACCGACCACCGAGGACCAGGTCAGCGACCGCCAGGTCGGGCCGATCGCCGTCACCGGGGACGGCCCGCTGGTGGTCCGGGAGAAGGTCCACCCCGCCAGCCCGATGACGCTGGACCAGGCGCTCTACGAGATGGAGCTGGTCGGGCACGACTTCTACCTGTTCGTGGACAAGGAGAACGATCGTCCCTCGGTCGTCTACCGCCGTCGCGGCTACGACTACGGCGTCATCGCCCTCGACCTGAGCTGACGGTCCCGGGGCGTGTTCCCCACACCTCCTGGTGTCCTGTCAGCTGGACAGGTGCACTATGGCAAGGCGCCGGCGCGCACGCAGACTGGGCGTCTTCGCAGCGTCGGCAACGCCGCCAGGTGCGTGGCTGGGCCGCGGCATCAGCGTGCGGATCTGGCTGACAACACACCAGGCCGCCATCACCTGAGGGGGTGGCTCGGCAGGGGTCCATCCGGCGGTTGGATCGACGCCGGGTTGGCCCATCTGGGTCACCCCACGAGCCGCCCGCATGCCCCGTCCGTGCCCGCCGTACCGCCCACTCGTGTCATGATGCGCGGGTGGCGGACACTAAGCACGGGGAGCCGGAGCCCATCCGGGTGCTGGTCGTCGACGACCAGGAGCTGTTTCGGCGGGGGCTGACGATGCTGCTCGCCGCCGAGCCGGGGGTCGAGGTCGTCGGCGAGGCCGGCGACGGGCTGGAGGGCACCAGCCTGGCCGCGACCGCAGCGCCCGACGTGGTCCTGCTCGACATCCGGATGCCGAAGCGCTCCGGCATCGAGGCCTGCCTGGCCATCAAGGAAGCCGTCCCGTCGGCCAAGATCATCATCCTCACCGTCTCCGACGAGGAGGCCGACCTCTACGAGGCGGTCAAGAGCGGTGCCTCCGGCTACCTGCTCAAGGACTCCTCCATCGAGGAGGTCGCCCAGGCGATCCGGGTGGTGGCCGACGGCCAGTCGCTGATCAGCCCGTCGATGGCGGTCAAGCTGATCGACGAGTTCAAGCAGATGTCGCGACCCGAGCGCGAGCACGTCCCGGGCCTGCGGCTCACCGACCGGGAGCTCGAGGTGCTCCGCCTGGTCGCCAAGGGCATGAACAACCGCGAGATCGCCCGCGACCTGTTCATCTCCGAGAACACCGTGAAGAACCACGTCCGCAACATCCTCGAGAAGCTCCAGCTGCACTCGCGGATGGAAGCGGTCATGTACGCCGTCAAGGAGAAGCTGCTCGACCTGCCGTAGGTCCCGCTTGCCAGCCACGGACACGACACTGTCGGCTCTTTGATACCCCCGCGAGCTTCGGCCCCCAGTCCGTGGCGACGCGAGCTTCGCTCGCCACAGCCCCGGATGCTCGCTGACGCTCGCTCCGGGGCTGTCCTCGCGGCCATCGGGCCGATCGCCGGGCGCCTCGCTGCGCTCGGTAAAGCCGGGTCGCTTCGCTCCCTCCACCTGCTCGCGACCGGGGCAGGTCTGCATGACTCGCTTGGTTTCGCAGGCCCGCGGATGGGAGCGAAGCGACCCGGTTCTTGCGGGCGGAGCCCGCGCGCCCCGCGACGCTCCGGAGCTCGCGTAGCGCCACGGGCTGGCGGGCCGAAGCTGGTCGCGGGGGTAGACGACACCGCGACCGAGACTCCTCGAAGCCAGCAAGCAGGGTGCTTGCTTGTCCCGCACCGGCGAGCAGGCGCTTCGGTGTGCCGAACCGGCAAGCGGCGAAAGCGCTGTCGGCTCCCTCTGGTTGAGTTCCACCCGTGGTCGACCACCTGAGCCAGAAGCAGGCGCGCCGGATCGCGCTGGCCGCGCAGGGGTTCCTCGACCCTCGCCACACCACGCCGACGATGCGGACGTTCGTCCGCACCCTGGAGCGCACCGGCGTGCTCCAGGTCGACTCGGTCAACGTGCTCCAGCGGGCCCACTACATGCCGCTGTTCTCGCGGATGGGCGCCTACGACACCGCGCTGCTGACGCGCGCGGCGGAGAAGCGGCCGCGTCGGCTGGTCGAGTACTGGGCGCACGTGCAGGCGCTGATGCCGGTCGAGCTGTGGCCGGTGATGCAGCACCGGATGGCGTCCTACCGCGCCCAGCGCGGCAAGTGGTGGCAGGACGTCGACGACGACCTCGCCGAGCGGCTCCTGGCCGAGGTCGCCGCGCGCGGTCCGAGCACGGCCCGCGAGCTCGACGACGGCGCGCCGCGGGACAAGTTGCACTGGGGCTGGAACTGGTCGGAGGCCAAGAAGGCGCTCGACTTCCTCTACATGTGCGGTGACCTGGCGGTGGCGGGCCGCAACAGCCAGTTCGAGGTGATCTACGACGTCCCCGAGCGGGTGATCCCGGCGGCCGTGCTGGCCCTGCCGACGCCGGGGCCGGAGGAGGCCGACCTCGAGCTCGTCCGCCGCGCCGCCGCGTCCCACGGCGTGGCGACGGTCAAGTGCCTGGCCGACTACTACCGGATGAAGACCGCGCAGGTGAGGCCCGCCGTCGACGTCGCTGGTCGAGGAGGGCGTGCTGGAGCCGGTGCGGATCGAGGGATGGAACCGGCCGGCCTACCTGCACCGCGACGCGCGGCGGCCGCGCAAGGTGGAGGCCCGGGCCTTCCTCAGCCCGTTCGACCCGGTCGTGTGGCTGCGGGAGCGCAGCGAGAAGCTGTTCGACTTCCACTACCGCATCGAGATCTACACGCCCGCCCACAAGCGGGTGCACGGCTACTACGTGCTGCCGTTCCTGCTGCGCGACGAGATCGTGGCCAGGGTCGACCTCAAGGCCGACCGCAAGGAGGGCCGGCTGGTCGTGAAGTCGGCCTGGGCCGAGGACGGCGCGCCCGACGACACCGCCGAGGAGCTCTCGACGGAGCTGCGCGAGCTGGCCCGGTGGCTCGGGCTCGGCTGACATCACGGTCGAGCCGAGGGGCGACCTGGCGCCGATGCTCCGTCCGTGAGCGCCTGCTCGATGCGGTCGGCGCCGTGGCGGCGCCCGGCATCGCCCGGATGGCGGCGCCCAGCCGCGCGGCGGCAGCGCGGTGCGGGACCGTCCGCCGAGCAGCTCCCCGAGGAGCGGCGCGAGCTCGCCGGGCCCGGCCCGCCTCGACGCGACCCGACCCGCGCCCGCCCGCGCGCACCGCCCGCCCGACGCCGGGCTGGTCGGTCTGCCGTCCATCGGGAGCACGAGGACGGGCAGGTCGTGGGCCAGCGCCTGCATGGTGGTTGCCGTGGCCGCCGTGACCCACGACCAGGGTCGCCGCCGGCATCAGCTCGACGTGCGGGACGAACCGGTGCACCTCGACTCGCCCGGCGCGCTGCAGCGGTCGGGGTCGACGAGCCGGTCCGGTGGTCACGACGACCCGCGCGTCGAGCCCGCGCGTGGCGTCGAGGATGTTCTGGAGCACCTGCTGCATGCCCGGGTAACCGTACGTGCTGAGGCTGACCAGCACCGTCGGGTCGCCGGGCGTCCCGGGGAGCCGACGTCGACGACCGGGCCGACATGGGCGCAGGTGAGGGGCCGCACCGCGAGCGGGTCGAGGGCGGGCACGGTGGTCACCATGCGCAGCCGGCGCGGACTCGACGGCCCGGCGGGGCGCGAGTCGGCGCAGCCGCAGGCTGAGCCCGAGCGGGCCGCGCAGGCAGACCGCGCTCGTAGTAGTCGTCGAAGGTGTGCTCGAGGACGAGGTACGGCAGGCCGGCCCGGCGCGCGGCGTCGAGCGCGCCGAACATGAAGCAGTCGATGACGACGAGATCGGCCGGCTGCTCAGCGACAGCGCGGAGCAGGTCGCGGCCCATGCCGCGGTCGCCGAACGCCGCCATCAGCGCGGGCAGCGAGTTCGGCCCAGCGCCCGGAGAAGGCTGCGGGCGTCCCTGGCGGGCGCGAACTCGCATGCCCTGCTCGCGGCAAGCTCCTGGGCCTGGATCTCGTGCCCGAGGAAGCGGACCGCGTGTCCCTGCGCCTGCAGCTCGCGGGCGATGCCCAGCGCCGGCGGCACGTTGCCGCCGCCGTCCCAGGTGACGAAGAGGATGTCGGCCATGGTCACTCCTGGGCGGTGAGTGCGGACACCAGGCGGTGGATCCGCTGTTCGGTGAGTGGTGCGGTCGAGGCCGCGGTCGCGGCGCAGCAGCTTCCAGGTGTAGACGTCGGTGGCGACGGCGAGCAGGTCGACGAGCTCCTCGCGAGCCGTCGGTGCACCGGGCAGATACGGCGCGAAGACGGTCTCGACCCACTCGCGGTGCACCGGCTGCCCGCTGTCGGTGATCCGGCGACGAGCGGGTCGTGCCGTCCTCCTGGGCGAGCAGCAGGAGACGCCGTCGCCCCGCCGCTCGTAGTGCGCCACGACGACCGCGACGGCCGCCTCTGAGGTCGCCGACCGGAGCCTCGCTCGCTCCTCGTATCGACCATCCCGGCCTCCGTGGTCGGTGGCCGCGTCGATCAGCCCGGCCCGGCTGCCGAACCGGCGCAGCACGGTCTGGACGCTGACGCCGGCCTCGGCGGCGATGTCGTCGAGGGAGATGTCGGCGAAGCGGCCGGGTGGTCGCAAGCTGGACGGCGGCGTCGAGGATGGCGACCCTGGTGTCGCTCGGCGGCCTGCGGCGCGGGCGGTCATCGTGTAGGTGCGCGTGGTTTTCATGTCAGTCGCAGTTGACACCAATATCGATATTCGTGTCAACAGTCGACTGACATCAAATCTGCGGAGGGCTCGCGGCGAGGAACGGTCCCGACCTCTCGCCCGTTACGATGAACGAGGCGCTGCCGCGCCCCGTGTGCGCCGTCCGCGCCGCCCGACGTACCCGACCCAGGAGTCACCGCACCGTGCCTGCCATCCTCGACAAGCTCCTCCGCATCGGCGAGGGCAAGATCCTGCGCCAGCTCGAAGGCATCTCGCAGGCCGTCAACGCCATCGAGGACGACTTCGTCGCGATGAGCGACGCCGAGCTCCAGCGGCATGACCGACGAGTTCAGGGAGCGGCTGGCCAAGGGCGAGAGCCTCGACGACCTGATGCCGGAGGCGTTCGCGACCGTGCGCGAGGCGGCCCGCCGGGTGCTCGGCCAGCGCCACTTCGACGTCCAGGTCATGGGTGGCGCGGCGCTCCACCTCGGCAACATCGCCGAGATGAAGACCGGTGAGGGCAAGACCCTGGTCTCGACCCTGCCCGCCTACCTCAACGCCCTCGAGCGGCAAGGGCGTCCACGTCGTCACGGTCAACGACTACCTGGCCAAGTTCCAGTCGGAGTGGATGGGCCGGGTCCACCACTTCCTGGGGCTCACCGTCGGCGTGATCCTGCCGGAGATGCGTCCCGACGAGCGGCGCGTCGCCTACGCCTGCGACATCACCTACGGCACCAACAACGAGCTCGGCTTCGACTACCTCCGCGACAACATGGCCGGCTCCATCGAGGAGTGCGTCCAGCGCGGCCACAACTTCGCCATCGTCGACGAGGTCGACTCGATCCTCATCGACGAGGCCCGGACCCCGCTGATCATCAGCGGTCCGACCCAGGACGAGGTGAAGTGGTACGGCGAGTTCGCCAAGATCGCCAAGGGGCTGGAGCGCGACGTCGACTACGAGGTCGACGAGAAGAAGCGCACCATCTCCGTGCTCGAGCCGGGCATCACCAAGGTCGAGGACCACCTCGGCATCGAGAACCTCTACGAGTCGGTCAACACCCCGCTCATCTCCTTCCTCCACAACTCGATCAAGGCCAAGGAGCTCTTCCACAACGACAAGGAGTACGTCGTCATGCAGGGCGAGGTGCTCATCGTCGACGAGCACACCGGCCGCATGCTGGCCGGGCGCCGCTACAACGACGGCCTGCACCAGGCGATCGAGGCCAAGGAGGGCGTCCAGGTCCGCGAGGAGTACCAGACCCTCGCCACGATCACCCTGCAGAACTACTTCCGCCTCTACGAGAAGCTCTCCGGGATGACCGGCACGGCCATGACCGAGGCCTCGGAGTTCGACAAGATCTACAAGCTCGGCGTGGTCCCGATCCCGACCAACAAGCCGATGGCGCGCATCGACAACGCCGACCTCGTCTACCGCACCGAGGAGGCCAAGTACGACGCCGTCGTCGAGGACATCCGCGAGCGGCACGAGAAGGGCCAGCCGATCCTGGTCGGCACCGTCTCGGTCGAGAAGTCCGAGCACCTCTCCCAGAAGCTGAAGAAGCTCGGCGTCCCGCACTCGGTGCTCAACGCCAAGCAGCACGCCGACGAGGCGAAGGTCGTCGCGGTCGCCGGCCACCGGGGCGCGGTCACCGTCGCCACCAACATGGCCGGCCGAGGCACCGACATCATGCTCGGCGGCTCGGTGGAGTTCCTCGCCGACCAGGAGCTGCGCGAGCCGCGGCCTCGACCCGGTCGAGTCGCCGGAGGAGTACGAGGCCGCCTGGCCGGCCACGCTCGAGAAGGTCAAGGAGCAGGTCGCCCGCGAGCACGACGAGGTCGAGGCGCTCGGCGGCCTCTACGTCGTCGGCACCGAGCGCCACGAGTCGCGCCGGATCGACAACCAGCTGCGCGGTCGCTCCGGCCGCCAGGGCGACCCGGGCGAGTCGCGGTTCTACCTCTCGCTCCAGGACGAGCTGATGCGGCTCTTCAAGTCCGACTGGGTCGACCGGGTGCTCCAGGTCCTCAAGATCCCCGACGACGTCCCGATCGAGAACAAGCGGGTCACCAACGCCATCGCCAACGCGCAGGGCCAGGTCGAGTCGCAGAACTTCGAGTCCCGCAAGAACGTCCTGAAGTACGACGACGTGATGGACCGCCAGCGCAAGGTGATCTACAGCGAGCGCCGCGAGGTGCTCGAGGGCGCCGACATCGAGGAGCAGGTCCGCACCTTCATCGACGACGTCGTCGCCGGCGTCGTCACCGGCGCCACCCAGGAGTTCGCCGAGGAGTGGGACCTCGAGCAGCTCTGGACCGACCTCAAGCAGATCTGGCCGGTCTCCCTCGACCTGAAGCAGCTCGAGGAGGAGCACGGCGGCGCGCGCCAACATCGACCGGGACGAGCTGATCGAGGAGCTCCAGAAGGACGCGCAGGCGGCCTACGACGCCCGCGAGGCCGAGGTCGGCGAGGAGGTCATGCGCGAGCTCGAGCGGCGGGTGCTGCTCTCCGTGCTCGACCGCAAGTGGCGCGAGCACCTCTACGAGATGGACTACCTCCGCGAGGGCATCTACCTGCGGGCCTACTCCCAGCGCGACCCCCTGGTCGAGTACCAGCGCGAGGGCTTCGAGATGTTCGCCGCGATGATGGACAGCATCAAGGAGGAGTCCGTCGGCTTCCTGTTCAACCTCGAGGTCGCCGTCGACGAGGAGGACGACGAGGAGGAGGTCGAGGTGGAGCAACGAGCCGCTGCGCCGGGTGATCGGCGACTTCGTGCCCGACGGTGAGTCCGGCGACGAGGTCGACGCCGACGACCCGCTGGTCGCCAGCGGCCCGGCCGAGCAGCCCAACGAGGAGCTCGAGTCGCCGGCCGCGGCGTTCGTGCGCAGCCCGCAGATCCGCGCCAAGGGGCTCCAGCAGACCCGCCAGCCGCAGAACCTGTCCTACTCCGCACCCTCCGAGGACGGCGAGGCCGAGGTCAAGGGCACCACCGCGACCAGCGGCCGACGACCCGTTCGCCAAGGTCGGCCGCAACGCGCAGTGCCCCTGCGGCTCGGGCAAGAAGTACAAGATGTGCCACGGCCGGCCGGGCGGCCCGACCGGGCTGACCGCCCGCGCCGCTGGCGGCTGACCCGCTCCGACCTACGGCGTCCTGACCGCTCGCGGTCAGGGCGCCGTTGTCGCGCGGAGACCTCTCCGTGTCCGAACCGTGACCCTGTCGAACTAGCGTCCGTGCACTCGATGGGTGACGCGGTGCGTGGGGAAGGGGTCGGCCGTGTGGAGCAGGGTGCGCCACCGCCGGCTGCAGGCGCTCTCGCTGCTCGCCCTGGCGGCCCTGCTGACCACGAGCCGTGCCTGGGTCCGCTCTACCAGCGGGCCATGGAGCAGGCGCTGGCCGGGTCCGTGGTGGCCGACGCCTCGCCGGAGTCGAGGGCGCTACGGCTGGACTCCAACGACCTGGCGGCGAGTGAGCTCGAGGCCATGCTGCCGTCCGGGCTCGCGGCCTACTTCACGGCCCCGGTCGTCTCGAGCAGCGTCCCCGTCGATGTCCGGCCGCCCGACGACACCCAGACCGTCATCACCCGGCTCTACGCCGTGACGGGCGCCTGCGAGCAGCTCGAGGTGGTCACCGGCAGCTGCCCGACCGCCTCCGGTCAGGTGATGGTGAGCACGGCCGACGTGGAGACGAACGGCTGGACCGTCGGCAGCGAGGTCGACTTCACCGAGCACCTCGAGCGGTCGCTCTTCCCCGAGCTGGGTGAGGGCACGGTGACCGTCGTCGGCGTCTACGGCCGCCGTCGGAGAGGGACGACTGGCTCGGCGCCCCCTTCACCGGACGAGCCGGCACGGTGATCCCGGAGGTGGGCTTCGCCACCGACGACTGGGTCACCTCCACGGCGACCCTCACCACGTCGCCACCCACCGCCTGGCACCAGATCTCGAGCTCGGTCGTCTGGCCCATGGACACCGAGGCCGTCGACCACGACGCCCTGCTGCGGATCGGGCCGGCCGTGGACGCGCTGCGTCGCGAGACGCTGGAGACCTCGAGCCCGCTCCGGGTCCTCGTCACCACCGATCTTCCAGGCATGAGCGAAGACGTGGCGACTGGTGGCGAGCAGGGCCGCACCACTGTCGTGGTCTTGATCGCCCAGCTCCTGGTCCTGGTCGCGGTCGTGCTCTGGATGGTGCTCGTGGGCGCGACCGACGACCGGCGGGCCGAGCTCGCGCTGGCCCGGCTGCGAGGCCGGGGCCGTCGTGGCGCGGCGGCGTACCTGCTCTCCGAGCTGCTCCCGCTGACCTTGGCCGGTGTCGCCGGCGGGAGTGCTGCTCGCGCCCCTCGTCATGGCCGTGGTCGCCAAGGTCGTCTTCCCGGTGCCCGTGCCGCTCGAGCTGCCCGGTGGCGCCTGCTGGCCGCGCTGGGGGCCGTGGTGGCCGTGCTGGCGGTGGTGCTCGCGGCGGCCCGCCGGGCCGTGCGCGAGCCGGTCGACTCCCTGCTGCGCGGCGGTCCCCGCCCGGCACACCGGCCACCGGAGCGGGAGTGGCCGAGATCGCCCTGGTCGCCTTCTCGCTGACCGCGGTGGTCGCGCTGGTGACCGGCAACCTCGAGGGGCCGCTCGCCACGCTGGCGCCCACGCTGCTGGCGGTCGCGGCCGGGCTGCTGCTCGGCCGCGCGCTGGGCCCGGTGACCAGCGGTCGCCTCCGGTCGCTGCTCCGCAGCGGGCGCGCGGTGGCTGCCGCCGGCATCGTCAACGCCGTACGCCGACCGGCGAGCCCGCCGGGTCCTGGTCATGGTGGTCGTCGCCACCGCCCTCCTCGCGTTCTGCGTCGACGCGATGATCACCGGTCAGCACAACCGGCAGAGCGCCGCCGAGCAGCTCAACGGCGCGCGGTACTCGCTGTCGGTCCAGTCGACGCTCCGCCTCACCGACCTGGTCGCGGCCGTGGCGGCCGCCGACCCGGACCACCGGCACCTCACGCCCGGTCGTGACCACCACCAACAACGGCTCGCAGACCGCTCCCACCGTTGCGGTGGACCCCGACGGCCTTCCCGCGGGTGGCCTACTTCCCGAGTTCGCGACCCGGTCGTGGCGACTGGGAGGCGATCAAGGCGCCGCAGGTGACGACCCGCTCCCGATCTCGGGCGAGACCCTGGCCGGGGCCGTCGCGTCCAACGACTTCCGCATCACCGGTCCGGCCAGGAAGCGCCTCGACGACCTCGAGGTCAGCCTCCAGCTGCTGGAGGCCGACGGGAACCACCGTCACCGCCGACCTGTCCGTCATCCCCGTCAAGGACGGCATCGCTCTGCCGTTCAGCGCCCCGCTGCCGTGCGCCGACGCGGTGCACGGTCACCGGGGTCGCGAGTCCGAGCGCCGATCGGCAGCGAGATCGAGGGCACCGTGGTGCTGCGCGACCTGACCGTCGACGGCCAGCCGTTCTCGCTCGGGACCCCGACCGACGTGGCGGCGGGTCGAGTGACGACAGCTCCACGGTGATCCCCGCCGTCGACCCCGAGGGCAACCTCGGCGTGCTGGTCTCGTCGGAGGCCGCGACGCCGCCGGTCATGCTCAGCGCCTGGGTGCCGGAGCCGGTCCCGGCGCTGGTGACCGCGGGCGAGGACGGGCGTGTTCACGGCGCCCGGGCCCGAGGGCCAGATCGACGTCGTCACGGCTGGGACGCTCCCGCGCGTGCCCGGCTCGCCGCCGGGCTCCCGCGTGGTCGACCTTGCCGGGGTGCTGCGCCGCCCGGAGAGCAGCGGCGGCAATGTCTCCATCGAGGTGTGGGCCGACGACGGCGACGCCCTCGCCCGGGTCGAGACAGAGCTGGAGAAGCGAGGCGCGACCGTGGGCGAGGTGACCACCGTCGAGCGACGTCCGGGCCGGGCTCGACGCGTCACCGGCGGCGTGGAGCCTGGCGCTCTCGGTGCTCGTGGGTGGCGCCGGCGTCCTGGTCGCGATGCTGGTGATGATCGTGGCCACGGCCACCACCTGGCGGGCCCGGGCCACCGACCTGGCTGCGCTGCGGATGGCCGGCCTGCCGGGACGCGTCGCTGCGGCGCATGGAGCTGCTCGGCCAGCTGCCGGTCGTCGTCGTGGGTGCGCTGGTCGGTGCTGCGTGCGGGGCCATGGCCGCCGTGCTCGCGCTGCCCGGCGTGCGCCAGTTCACCGACCCGCCCGAGGTCGACACCACCGACTTCTCGACGCCGTGGGCCGCCGTCGTGGTCGCCGCACTGGTCGGCGCTCCTGCTGCTGACCGCGCTGGCGCGTGGCCACGTCGCGGTGGACCGCGCGCCGGGCGCCGTCTCGAGCCGGATCCGGGAGGTGGTCTAGTGTCCGTCAGCGAGAACGCACTCGGGCGTGTCCCGTAATTGCTGGTGGATGCCGGCGTCGTCCAGGCGCGGCCTGGCCAGTCGCCGTCACGCGCGCAGACTGGGCGTCTGCGTGCGCGTCGGCGCCTTGCCCTGCACGCACCTGGACCACGGACTTATCGCACGCATCTCGCTGACAGGACTGGACATGACGACCGAGCTGATCCTCGCGCCCGACCACGACCGGACCTCGCGGGCTGGCGGTGCGCACCCGCGGGCTGGTGCACGTCTACCGCGGCGAGGGCCGCGACGTGGCGGCGCTGTCCGGGGTCGACCTGACCGTGCGGGCCGGGGAGATGATCGCGCTCCTGGGTCCGTCCGGCGCCGGGAAGTCGACGCTGCTCTCGCTGCTCGCCGGCCTGTTCCAGCCCACTGCCGGCAACGTCCTGGTCGGTGACCTCGACCTCACCGCGGCCACCCAGCGCGAGCTCGACACCCTGCACGCCACCGACGTCTCGCTGATGCTCCAGGGCGCCGGCCGCAACCTGCTGCCCTTCCTCACGCCCAACGCAGAACATCGCCTTCGCCCAGCAGGCGGCGCGGGCCCTCGACACGAGGGCCGAGGGCCGGCTGCCGTCCGCGCCAACGCTGCTGGGCATGGTCGGGCTCGGCGACGAAGGGGACGACGCCGCTCGTCGCACCTGACGCCCGGGCCAGCTGCAGCTGGTCACCCTCGCGGTGGTGCTCTCGATCGGGCCGGGGCTGCTGCTGGCCGACGAGCCGACCAGCCGGCTCGACCACGAGGCCCGCGACCGGGTGCTCGCGGCGCTGGCCAAGGTCAACCGCGAGCTCGGCACCACCGTCGTGGTCGTCACCCACGACCGCGACGTGGCGCGCTGGATGCCGCGGACGGTGACGATCCGGGACGGCCGGATCGGCGGCGAGGGCCGCTCGGGCGAGGAGTACGCCGTGGTCACCGCGGACGGGTTCCTGCCGCTGCCGGCGCACGCCCTCGAGCTGCTGCCGCCCGGCACGCTGGTGCGGCTGGAGCTCGAGGACGGCGAGTACCGCCTCCGCGTCGAGGGGGACAAGCCATGAGCTGCCGTCGAGCTCGACACGGTCGAGGTGCGCTACGGCGGGCTGGTCGCGGTCGCGCCGCTCTCATTGACCGTGCCGTCCGGGCGGATGCTCGCGGTCACCGGACCCTCCGGGGCCGGCAAGACCTCGCTGCTGTGGCTGATGGCGGGCGCCCTCGAGCCGGACCGCGGGCAGCGTGCGGGTGGACGGCGCCCCCGTCGTCGGCCGGCCCGAGGCCGCGGCCCGCGGGATCGTGGTGGTGCCCCAGGGCAACGGGCTCGCGGCGGTGCTCACGGCATACGAGAACATCGTGGTCCCGCTGCTGGACGGCGGGGTGCCGCCCGACCGAGGCGGGCAGCCGGGCCCGCGAGGCGCTCGAGGTGGTCGGGCTCGAGGACTGGGCCGAGCACCTCGTCGAGGAGCTCTCGGGCGGGCAGCAGCAGCGGGTCGCGGTGGCCCGTGCGCTGGCGGCCCGCGCGTCGGTGCTGCTGGCCGACGAGCCGACCAGCGACCTCGACGGCCGCAACCGCGAGGTGGTGCTGACCGCCCTGCGGGCCGCTGCCGACCGCGGGGCGGCGTCGTGCTGGCCACCCACGACCCCGAGGCGGCCGCCGCGGCCGACGGCGAGCTCGCGCTCGACGCCGGCGCGGCGACCTGGGTGCGTGCCCTGGGTTAGGCGGTTCGCGGATCCGTCGTGGGCGGTTCGTGCTGCTGGCAGCGGTGCGGCGCCTCACGCAAATTCCATGGCGGTGCACAGCCAGCGGTCGCCCCGCTTCTCGAACCGCAGCGGCCAGGGCCCGTGACCGGGCGCCGTAGCGCACCCGCGCGCTGGCCTCGGCCACCGTCGGGCTGACGAAGCTGGCGTGCACGCTCATCACGTGGGGTCGCACCGGCTGCACGCGACCGACGCCCGGCTGGTGGCCACCCGCGCGCGCCACGAGCATCGCGCGGCGCTGGAGGTCGGCGTAGACGGGTGCGCTGGTCCAGCGCAGCAGCTGGCTGGCGGGCCGGTCGCCGCCGACGATCTCCACGCTCGCCTGGACGAAGCGGTGGACCCACAGCTGGAGCCGGCCGCGGTCGCTCGGGTCGATCGGGACCACGTCGGCCGCCGGGCGTGACGTCGTGAGCTCGGGCAGCTCCGGCGGCGCGTAGCGCGGGCTCAGGTCGAGCGCCAGGGTGCCCTGCACGGAGGCGACCGGGACGCGAGAGCGGGGCGAGGGTCATTGTCTTCTCCTTCGTGAGGCGGAGGACCTGGCCGGGGAGGATCAGGTCGGGATCGGGGCCGATGACGTCGCGGTTGCGGCGATAGAGGTCGTGCCAGGCGGTCGTCACCCGGCCGTCGGTCGAGCGGGCGGGCAGGTGGTGCTCCGCGAGCGCCCACAGCGTGTCGCCGCTGCCGGACGACGACGTCGTCGTGCGACGGCCGCGGATGGGCGGCACCCTCGGCGCGCTCGGGAAGCGGTAGCCCGGCCAGGGGGTCGGCCGGAGCTTCGGGATGGGAGACCTCCGTCGCTCCTGGTCCCGCCGGTCCCGGCCGGTGCCGCTGATGCTCGCGGTGCCTGCGTGGGCGGGCCCGCACACGGCGCCGGCCAGCACCACCCCGCAGACAGCCAGCGCGAGACGGCGTACGCCGTGGCGCGTGGCGCAGGCTGCGACACCGCGCCATGCGTCGGCCACACCGGCCATGGCCTGCAGCCACGCCCAGCCCGCGGCCACGGCCAGGGCGCCCAGACAGAGCCGGACGAGACCCTGGTCGGTGGTCTCCGGCGGTGGGGCCATGAGCACGCCGACCAGCACCGCGACCGCCCCCCACAGGGTCGCGGTGAGGCCGACGGCCACGACCGCACAGCGCGGGCGGCTGGCAGACATGACGTACATCCCGAGAGTTTCCTTGCATTTGCTTCTGTTTGCTTCACTCAACGCCTGTTTGTCTGCTCCGTCAAGGGGCTCTCCACAGCCCCGGACCCCGGCATGGCAGGGTCGGGCCATGTCCTGGGAGGAGGAGCTGTTCGCCTACCTCGACGACCTCGAGGGGCGAGCCGCCGCGCTCTACGCCGCCGACCGCGAACCCGAGCTGGCCGACCGCAGCCGTGAGGAGTACCAGACCGTCACCCTGGCCACCAGGCTGATGGCGTCGGTCGACCTCGAGGTGAGCCTCGAGCTGGCCGGAGTCGGGGCCGTGTCCGGCCGGCTGGGCAGGGTCGCGTCCGGCTGGTGCCTGCTGCGCGGCGCCGGCCAGGACTGGGTGATCCGGATGGCCGCGGTCGTCGCCGTGGGCGGCTGCTCCGAGCGCGCTGTCCCCGAGGTGGCGTGGCCGCCGGCCGCGCGGCTCGGCCTCGGCGCCGCCCTGCGCAGGGTCGCCGACGCCGCCGAGCCGTGCTCGATGCACCTCACGGACGGCCGGCGCCACGACGGCACCCTCGTGCGGGTCGGCGCCGACTTCGTCGAGCTGGTCGCGGGGGAGCCCGGCCGACCGGTGCTGGTGGCCCTCGACCATGTCGCCGCTGTCCAGTCGCGAGGCTGAGGTGGTGCGCTCGAGGATCGCGGCGGCGCTCGCCGTGCTCCTGCTCCCATGTGCCCAGCCGGCCGCCGCGGCGGCTCCCGGCTACGTCGAAGAGGTCCTCACCCCGGGTCCCGGGCGCTACGCCGTCCGGTCCGGACCCGCGGGCGAGCTGACCGTCCGGGCCAGGAGCCTCCGGCACGGGCAGCCGCTGGAGTGGAACCGTCGCGAGATCCTGGTCCGGCCGGATGCCCGACCCTCCCGCAACCAGGTCGTCTGCGCGACCTGGACCGAACAGACACGGGACCTGGACCAGCAGGGGCTCGCAGTCCGCTTCCGATCCGGACCAGGCGACCGGCGTCGCGCGGTCACCCTGACCAAGAACACGTTCGGTGGCTACGTCTGGGTCTTCAACCTGCTCACCTGGGACACCCACCGCTCGGGGGATGCGTGGCGCTCGCTCGGTCAGTTCGACCTCAGCCCGGTCGTCTCCTCCGACCTGCAGCTGCTGCCGTTCCCGTGGCGGGTCTGCCTGCGCGCCCAAGGCCGTCGGGTCGACTTCAAGGTCTGGTTGCCAGACCGCGAACCCGAGCCCACGTGGGAGGACCCGGTCCACGCCCACTCGACGACCATGCCGCGCCGCTTCGTGAAGCCTGGTCTCCCGGGCTGGTACGTCGGCCACCTCCAACCGGGCGACCACGTCACCTACGCCGAGTTGACCGCGCGCCGGACTGCGAGGGGCTAGTAGCGCGTCGCTGCTAATTCTTGGTCCTGGCGACGCCCGGGCACGCACTTCGCTGCGTTGGCGAAGCTCGACAGACGACCCGGTATGCCGTCGCTCCGCCGTCTTGCGATGCACGCACCCGGACGCCGCCAGACCACAAGCCTTAGCCGCGACCCGCTACTAGTAGCGCGTCGCAGCTAATTCTTGGTCCTGGCGACGCCCGGGCACGCACTTCGCTGCGTTGGCGAAGCTCGACAGACGACCCGGTATGCCGTCGCTCCGCCGTCTTGCGATGCACGCACCCGGACGCCGCCAGACCACAAGCCTTAGCCGCGACCCGCTACTAGTGTCCCGCGCGCGGAGTTCGCAATATAAGTCGTGCTCCCAGTGCGTGCATCGCGAGACGGCGGCGCGCCGGCAGACTGGGCGTCTTTCCAGCGTCGCCGACGAAGTGAGGTGCGTGCTGGGGGTGCGAGTTATGCAGCGAACTTCGTGTGCGGGGCACTAGCCTGCGCGCATGACCGAGGCCAATGACCCCACTCTCTCGCAACAGCCGGACGCCGTTCCGCCACCGCCGCCACCGACGGGCGCCGTCCCGGCTCCGGCGTACGCCGCCGCGCCGGCCGCGGTGCCGGGCGCGATGCCGCTCGGCGCCGTGGGCACGATCCGCGGCACCGGCATGTGCATCCTGCTCACGATCGTCACCCTCGGGATCTACTCGCTGGTGTGGTACTTCAAGACGCACGAGGAGATGAAGCAACACTCCGGCGTCGGCCTCGGCGGCGCCGTCGCACTGATCCTCGCGTTGTTCGTGGGCATCGTCATGCCGTTCCTCACCGCGGGCGAGGTCGGTGGCCTCTACGAGCGTCGGGGCCAGGCCAGGCCGGTCAGCGCGGTCACGGGCGTCTGGATCATCCTGCCCCTCATCGGCTCGATCATCTGGTTCGTGAAGACGAACGGCGCGCTCAACGACTACTGGCGCTCGGTCGGCGCCCAGGGCTGACCACGCTCCACCTCACTCACGCCGCGGCGAGGCTGAGCGTGCCCGGCGTCACGACGGGCGGGCACGTCTCGGCATGTCTCCCGAGCCGTGGCGGCGCCGGACGCCGCGTGTGGACGTCGCCGGCATCCACCACCACTGGGAGACAGCCAACTCGTGCGAGAGGTGCTGCTCGTTGGTCTGAACGGTGTCCCACATGACTGATCGTCTCCTTCACCCCTCCACGAACGAGCGGGGTCGGATGCGCCAGACGCAGCAAGTCTCAGCGAGGCTGTCTCAGGTCGCCTCGAGGTCATACGGCGGCAGCTCGCCGTCCTTGAGCGGCCGGAGCCCCTTCCGCTTCGGGCGGGCGTCGTCCTCGGCGTCGTTCATCGCCTCGATGATGTGCTTGCGGACGATCGTGCGCGGGTCGAGGTCGCGCAGCTCGAGGTCGGCGTACTCCGGGCCGAGCTCCTCGCGCAGCTCGTCGCGGGCGGCGTCGGCGAACTGCCGGGCCTTGCGGAGCAGCTGGCCGGCCTGGCGGGCCAGGTCGGGGAGCCGGTCGGGTCCGAAGACGAGCACCGCCACCAGCATGATGACGGCGAGCTCGGGCAGGCCGACTCCGAACATCGCGGACTACTAGAGCCGGCCGGCGGGCGTGAGCCCGAGCTGCATGCCCGCCAGGCCGCGGTTGCGGCCGGCCAGGGCGTCGGCGATCGAGCGCAGCTCGACGGCGGCGGGAGAGGCCGGTTGGGACTCGACGATCGGGGTGCCGGCGTCGCCGCCCTCCCGCAGCGCGATGTCCAGCGGGATCCGGCCGAGCACCGGGACGTCGTAGCCGAACCGCTGCGAGAGCGTGGCGGCCACCCGGTCGCCACCCCCCGAGCCGAACACCTCGAGGCGGTGGTCCTCGCCGGACTCGGTGCAGTGGGGGCAGGAGAGGTAGGACATGTTCTCGACGACGCCGACCACGCGCTGGTGCATCATCGAGGCCATCGTGCCGGCGCGCTCGGCCACCTCTGCGGCAGCCTCCTGCGGCGTGGTGACCACGACCACCTCGGCGCCCGGCAGGTGCTGGCCGAGGGAGATCGCGACATCGCCGGTGCCGGGCGGCAGGTCGAGGAGCAGGACGTCGAGGTCGCCCCAGTAGACGTCGGCGAGCATCTGCACGAGGGCCCGGTCGAGCATCGGGCCGCGCCAGGCCACGACCTGGTCGCGCCGCGGCTTGAGCATGCCGATCGAGATCACGGAGACGCCCGAGTCGGTCGGCACCGGCATGATCAGGTCCTCGACCTGGGTCGGCTTGGCGTCGGCGACGCCGAGCATCGCCGGCACCGAGTGGCCGTAGATGTCGGCGTCGACGACCCCGACCTTGAGCCCTTGGCCGGCCATGGCCAGCGCGAGGTTGACGGTGACCGACGACTTGCCGACGCCGCCCTTGCCGGAGGCGATCGCGAACACCTTGGTGAGCGATCCGGGCTGCGCGAAGGTGATGTCGCGCTGGGCCTTGCCGTCGTTGAGGAGGTCCTTGAGCCCCGCCCGCTGCTCGGCGCTCATCACGCCCAGCGTGAGGTCGACGTCGGTCACCCCGGCGACGGCGCGCACGGCGGCGTTGACGTCGCGGGTGATCGTGTCCTTCATGGGGCAGCCGGCCACGGTGAGCAGGACGGTCAGCCGGACCACGCCCGGCCCATCGACCTCGACGGAGTCGACCATCCCGATGTCCGTGATCGGTCGCTTGATCTCAGGGTCGTTGACGGTGGCGAGGGCCGCGTGGACCTGCTCGAGGAGGGGGGTGCTCATGGTGCTCCAAGGGTAGTCGGGGCACCTCGGGCTCACCCGGCGGTCGGCCTCGTCCTGGTCTTCGGAGCGGTCGGCCTCCGGATCGCTCCTCGAGGTCGCTGAGCAGCGAGCGCAGCTCCGAGCGCAGGTAGTCGCGGGTCGCGACCTCGCCGACCGACATCCGCAGCGAGGCGACCTCGCGGGCCAGGAACTCCATGTCCGCATGCGCCCGGGCGTCGGCCTGGCGGTCCTGCTCGGCGATCACCCGGTCGCGCGCCTCCTGCCGGTTCTGGGCGAGCAGGATCAGCGGGGCGGCGTACGACGCCTGCAGGCTGAGCATCAGGGTCAGGAAGATGAACGGGTAGTCGTCCCAGCGCAGCCCCTCGGGTCCGAGGAGGTTCCACCCGACCCAGAAGACGACGAACAGCGTCATGTAGATGAGGAACTTCGCGGTCCCCATGAACCGCGCGAACTGCTCGGCGAAGACGCCGAACATGTCGGAGTCGTAGGACGGCCGCCGGACCAGCTGGCGACGGGTCTCGCGCGGGGTGTCGAGCCGGGCGCGGCGGGACGGGCCTCGGACGCGATCAGCCACTGCGCACCGCCCGGTCGCGCCAGTTCTCGGGGAGCATGTGGTCGAGCAGGTCGTCGACGGTCACCGCGCCGAGCAGGTGGCCGTTCTCGTCGATGACCGGCGCGGCGACCAGGTTGTAGGTCGCCAGGTGGGCGGCCACCTCGTCGATCGTCGCCTCGGAGCGCAGGCTCTCGCATCGACTCGTCGAGCGCGCCGGCGACCAGCGTCGAAGGTGGCTCGCGCAGCAGCCGCTGGATGTGAGCGACGCCGAGGAACCGGCCGGTCGGCGTCTCCAGCGGGGGCCGGCAGACGTAGACGAGCGCCGCCAGGGCCGGGGTGAGGTCGGGGTTGCGGACATGGGCCAGGGCGTCCGCGACGGTGGCGTCGGGGCCGAGGATCACCGGCTCGGAGGTCATCATGGCGCCGGCGGTGTTCTCGACGTAGGACATCAGCCGCATGACGTCCTCGGCCTCGTCCGGCTCCATCAGCTGGAGCAGCGCCTCCGCGGTCTCCGGTGGCAGCTCGGCGATCAGGTCGGCGGCGTCGTCGGGGTCCATCTCCTCGAGCACGTCCGCGGCCCGCTCGTCGGCGAGGAAGCCCAGGATCTCGACCTGGTCCTCCTCGGGCAGCTCCTCGAGCACGTCGGCGAGCCGCTCGTCGGTGAGCGCAGCCACGACGGCCGAGCGCCGCTCCGGCGGCAGGTCGTGGATCACGCTGGCCGCGTCGGCCGGCCGCAGCTCGTTGAGCGCGTGCAGCAGCCGGGTGGCGCCCTGCGTGGGCTCGGGCCGGGCCAGCCCGGTGACCTCGCCCCACTCGACCACGTGGGTCTGGCCGCGCCGGCGCAGCGCCTTCGCCGGCTCCTGGACGGCGACCCGGCTGAGCACCCAGTCACGGTTGCGGGCCTGCTCCATGGCCACGTCGTAGACGGTGCCGCTGATCCCGGACGTGGTGATGGTCACCTTGCGGTCGAGCAGCTCGCCCATCACCAGCGTCTCGGTCGACCGCTGCTCGAAGCGGCGCATGTTGAGCAGCCCGGTCGTGTAGACCTGCCCGCTGTCGATGTTGGTCACCCTGGTCATCGGCACGAAGATCCGGCGCCGGCCGAACACCTCGCCGACGAGCCCCAGCACGCGCGGCTGGCTGCCCTCGGCGCGGATCGCCACCACGACGTCGCGCACCTTGCCGACCTGGTCGCCCTGGGGGTCGAAGATCGGCAGGCCGACCAGGCGGGCGGCGTACACGCGCGACGGGGCCGTGCTCATGCTTCTTCTCCGGGGTCCCCGCGGAAGTGTGAGCCGTCGGCGCTCAGGACGTGTCCTAGCGCCCCCATCGAGCAGTTTCGTGGGGTGGTCACGCCGCCACGCTACCGGGGGAGCGCCCTGCGACGAGGGAACGGAGCCGGGGGCAGATCGGTCAACAATGAGATCGGGACCGCGCTCGCGGGGTACCCTGTCAAGGCAGGATTTCGTCGTGCGGGGCTCTCAAGGGTCGCCGCCACCAGGCACCTGGGAGGGGCCCGTGTCCAAGCACGCGATGCCACGTTCCCACGGCCTGGGGCAGCTCAAGTTCGTGGCGACCGCCGTGCTGGTCGTGGCCTTCGTCGTGCTGTTCGTGGGCGGCGCCACCGGCCTGATCGGCTCGCGCGACCAGGGCGACGGCCAGGGCCAGCTCGCTGCGGAGGTCGGCACCACCGCAGGCAAGAGCCGCGGGGTCGACCACGCGGCCACCGCGCCCAGCACCGAGGCCGCCCCGACGACGCCCGACGCGCCGACCGAGATCGTCACCGACGTGCCCCCGCAGGACGTCAAGGACGCGAAGAAGATCAAGCGCTCCCTCGACTGGCTGCGCCGTGGCCTCGCCGACGAGACGACCTTCCGCGTCGGCACCTTCAACGTGCTCGGCAGCTCCCACACCGCCCGGATCGGCGGCAACAAGCGCGGCTACGCCTCCGGCCCGACCCGAATGGGCATGGCCTTCTCGCTGATCAACCAGGCCGACCTCGACGTGATCGGCTTCCAGGAGTTCGAGGAGGCGCAGTACGCCCGGTTCCGCTCGCTGGCCGGCTCCAGATGGGACATCTATCCCGGAGCCTCCCTCGACCGCGGATCGATCCGTGACTCGATCGCGTGGCGCACCGATGTCTGGGACCTCGTCGAGGCCAACAGCATCGCGATCCCCTACTTCGGCGGCGACATGATCCGTCGCCCCGTCATCAAGCTGGAGAACAAGGCGTCGGGCCGGCAGGTGTGGTTCTTCAACACCCACAACCCCGCCTCCACGTCCAACCACGGCAACAACGCCCACTGGCGCGGTGTCGCCGTCGGCATCGAGGTGAGGCTCGCCAACGAGCTCGGCGCCGACGGCACGCCCGTCGTGTTCACCGGCGACTACAACGACCGCGCCGAGGTCTTCTGCCCGATCGTCGGCGGCACCGACATGGTCGCCGCGAACGGCGGGGGCTACGGCAGCGGCTGCGACACCCCCGATCGCATGGACGTCGACTGGATCTTCGGCTCGGGGATGGAGTTCTCCGGCTTCGTGAGCGCCAGCCGCGGGATCGTCGGCCGGGTCAGCGACCACCCCTTCGTCTACGCCGAGGCCTACATCCCCGAGGAGCCCCTCGGCGGCGAAGCCGGCGACGAACCGTCAGGCACGGCCTCGCCCTCCGACGACAGCTCTGCTGACTCCGACAACTGACCGCTGCCCGCTTGGTGCCCCGCGCGCCCACCCGATCGCGTCTCGCCGTCAAGGACAATCCCACACCCCGGGGCTGAGCCGGCGGGGCGGGCGTGCAGCGATCCTTGACGGCGGGTGTCGGCCTGCCACCCGCGCGGTCGCCTAAGCCTCGATCCGTGGATGGGCGGCGTAGCGAGCGGCACCAGAGGGGTGTGAGGTCTTTCCGGGGTCCCCGCGAAAGCGCGAGTGCGCTGCGCGGCGCTGGGGCTCGAGACGGCGGAGCGACGGCATACCGGGTCGTCTGTCGAGCTTCGCCAACGCAGCGAAGTGCGTGCCCGGGCGTCGCCAGGACAAAATTAGCTGCGACGCGCTACCGCCGGCCGCGCAGCGGGCGTCTTTCCAGCGTCGGCAACGCCGCCAGCGCGCCCCTGTGGTGGCGCGTAGTAGGCGCATCAGAGGCTAAGGTCGGCGATGCCGCTTCGGCTGCACCGTCGACGTGGGGTCGGTGGGCGTCGGGGTGGGGGTCGTGGGAGGCGGGGGAGGCGGCAGGATCGGGGCGACGTAGGCGTAGATCCGCGGTGACTGCCGGCGGGTGAACCGCAGTGAGCCCGCGAAGAGCGCCCTGCGCGCGTCGTAGAGCCGCTCGCGGTCGTAGTTGTGTCCTCCTGGGCAGTTGCCGCCGAGCTCGGGGCAGGTCCAGGCGTGGAAGAAGAGCAGCGGCTCGCCGTTCGGTCCGCGGCCCACGTCGGCGCCACCGGGACCGCACAGCCCGCTCTTGTGTCGGTCGACGAGCACCTGGCGGTGGGCGCGTGACCAGTCCGTGAGCTTGATGGAGCGCCGGAACGTCGTCTTGTAGGTGCACTTCCCGAAGTCGCCCTCGGAGGCGACCAGCACGTACTGGCGGCCGCGGCGCAGCATCGTCGGGTTCTCGATCACGCCACGGCGGCGCACGAGCTCGGTGCTGCGGGCCTGGCCCTCGGGACGGCCGCTGCCCGGCAGCTCGACCATCCGGATCGAGGACGGGGTGCTCTGCGTGCGATAGAGGAGGTAGCGGTGCCCGCGCCGGTCCTTGAAGTAGTCAGGGTCGATGACCCCGCCCCGGGGCATGCCGTGGGGGCGCCGCTTGATCTTGTCGTAGGCCGGCGGGGCGGCCGCCTGCCTCGGACAGACGAGGGGCTTCTCGTCGGGCACGAAGCTGCCCGTCGGGTCGGTGGACGTGGCAACGCCGATGCAGCGGCCGTCGAGGCCGAGGCCGGCCACCTCGGCGGAGAAGTAGAGCAGCCACAGGCCGTCGACCTCGACCAGGTCGGAGGCCCAGTAGCGACCGCTGATCGCCCAGCTGGGCTGCACGGTCAGGGCCGACGGGATGTTCTGCCACGGCCCACCCGGCTGGGGGGCCGATGCGCGGGGCGCACCGGGTCCGGTCGAGACGGCCACCCAGCCGCCGGGGTAGCGCGCCACGGTGGGGTCGGCGGCGCCGCGGTAGGACAGCACCGGCTGGGCGCCGAGGATCCGGTCGCGGAACGTCGTGAACCGCGCGCCCTTGTGGGCTGCCCTGCGGGCCTGCTGGCGCTTGATCTTGGCCAGGCCGGCCTTGCTGTGCCCGGGCACCCATCGGGCGCCCGCCGAGGAGTCGTGCCCGGACTGCTTGCGGTGCTGTCGCTCCGCAGCCGTGCCGGGGGCCCCTGACGCCACCAGGGTCATCACGAGGGCCAGGACCAGGCCGATAGCCGCCACTGCGGCCACCGACGTCTTGCGAACCAGAGAAATGTGCACCCGAAGCCAAGTCGTTGATCGTCGTCGGACAGGTCGTCGAGGGGTCACCCCATCATGGGGACGCGGCCGAGGCGAAATCGGTTGGGTACCCCGACATGCCATAGAGTCGCGGCCCGTGAGTCCCGCCCTGAGTCGCCTGCCTGGACTGGGGTTCCTCGACCGGGTCAGCGACGTGACCGTCGACGCCGAGGGCGTCACGGCGCGCGGCGCCGCGCGAGACGGTGCTCGACATGCTGGTCGACGGCCGGCGGGTCTACTCGTTCTGGATCCACCGCGACGGCGAGAAGGTCGGCGGCCGGTGGCGGGTGCCGTGGCCCAAGACGCTGCTGGAGTTCCTCGATGGCACCGCGCGGTTCACGGTGGTCGTCCACGAGACCGGAGAGAAGGTCTTCGACGGCGAGGTCAGCCTGGGGTCGGCCGACCGGCCGGATCGAGATCCTCAACCGCAACGGTCAGCCCCTGAGCCTGGACACGTACCTGGCGCCGGGTCGTCGACCTTCGACAGCCGCAGCGCCGAGCAGGTCGAACCGCTGCTGGACGCGATCGACGAGGTGCTCGCTGCGCTGCGCAAGGCCGGCATCGAGGCGTTCCTCGCCTACGGCACGCTGCTCGGCGCGGTGCGCGAGGGCAAGCTGATCGGCCACGACAGCGACGCCGACCTCGGCTACGTCAGCCACCACATCCACCCGGTCGACGTGATCCGCGAGTCGTTCCGGGTCCAGCGCACCTCGTCGACCTGGGCTACCGGATCACCCGCTACTCGGCGCTCGCGTTCAAGGTGGACGTCGAGGAGGGCGACGGCGTGGTCCGCGGCCTCGACGTCTTCGGCGGCTTCCTCATGGAGGGCCGCCTCTACCTGATGGGCGAGATCGGCGAGCCGTTCGAGGAGTCCTGGATCTTCCCCCTCGGCACCACGACGCTCGAGGGGCGGCCGTTCCCGGCCCCCGCCGATCCCGACCAGCTGCTCACAGCGATGTACGGCCCGTGGCGCACGCCCGACCCGGCGTTCAAGTTCTCGCCACCCGCCACCACCGTCCGCCGCCTCAACGGCTGGTTCCGCGGCCTGCGGGTCGGCCGGGCCAAGTGGGACCGCATCTACTCGCGCAGGCAGAGGCCGATGGCCACCGAGCCGAGCGCCGTTCGTGGCCTGGGCGGCCGAGCGGAGCCCGACGCCGCGACGTACGTCGACATCGGCTGCGGCCGTGGCTCCGACGTGCTGTGGATGGCCGGCCGCGGCGTCGCCTCGTTCGGACTCGACTTCCAAGCCGCGCTCCTATGCCGAGGCCGCGGACCAGGCCCTGCCAGGCGCCGAGTTCTGGCGCTGCAACCTGCTCGAGCTGCGCGACGTGCTGCCGAGCGGGGCGGACCTGGCGCGCCGGCCGGGCCCTCGGCTGCTGGTGGCCCGCCACCTCGTGGACACGCTCGGACCCGAGGCCCGCCAGAACCTGTGGCGGCTGTCGCGGATGGTCCTGGCCGGCGAGGGCGGCGGCCGGCTCCACCTGGAGTTCCTCGTCAGGTTCGGCGACGACGGCTACGCCCGGGAGCTGCACGTGAAGCGGCGCCGCCTGCGGCTGCTGGTGGCCGAGCTCGAGCGCGCGGGTGCGACGATCGTGCACCGGGAGACCTTCCGGGTGTCAGACTCGCCGACGGCGTCGAAGGTGGCCCGGCTCATCGTGGAATGGAGGCTAGCGGATGGCTGAGAAGAAGAGACGGCGTGGTCGAGCGGCTGCGTTCGACCCGGGCGGGCGAGGCCCTCGACCTGCGGCGCCGGGTCCGCCGGCTCGAGGCAGAGGTGCAGGAGTGCCGCGCGCTCAACATCCGGCTGGCCGAGCTGACCGACATCGTCACCGAGCTGCTGCTCCCGGTCGCCGCCCGCGACGAGGAGAAGCTGGCCGAGCTGCTCGAGAAGTACCGCCAGAGCGTCTGAGCCGACCTTCATGGCCTCGCAGGTCTTCCTCCACATCGGTCTGCCCAAGACCGGCACGACCTACCTCCAGTCGGTGCTGTGGGGCTCCGAAGGCCGCGCTGGCCGCCGACGGCTTCCTGCTCCCGGGTCGCGGCCACCGCGAGCACCTCTGGGCCGCGCTCGAGCTGCAGGAGCGGCCCCACCTCGAGCAGCGCCACGCCAAGGCGCCCGGCACGCTGAGCCCGGCTGGTCAAGGCGGTCAACCGCCACCGGGGGCCGGCGATCCTCACCCACGAGTTCATGTGCGGCGCCGGCCGCGAGCAGGCCCGGGGCCTCGTCGAGGCGCTCGCGCCCGGCCGAGGTGCACCTCGTCGTCACCGCCCGCGACACGCTCGGCATGCTCACGTCGGGATGGGCGGAGTACGTGAAGAACGGCGGCACCAAGCCGCTGTCGGAGATGCACGGCGACCGGCTCGGCGGGCAGGCCGAGTTCGGCTGGCGCACCTGGGACCTCGGGGGCGTGCTGCGGCGGTGGGGCAGGCACGTGCCGCCCGAGCAGGTGCACGTGCTGCCGATGCCGGGCCCCGGGCAGCCGCGCGACCAGCACTGGCGCAACTTCGCCGGTGTGCTGGGCCTCGACCCCGACCGCTACGACGCACCCGAAGAGCCGCGCAACCCCGCCCTCGGGGTGGTGCAGATCGAGCTGCTGCGGCGGGTGAACCCGCACCTCACGGCGTTCCGCAGGCCCGTCGACCGGGGCACCTGGATCCGGGGCTACCTCGCCGAGGGACACCTGGTCCGGCAGGACGGGCGAGCGGCTGGGCGCCGACGACGCCCAGGTGGCCGAGTGCCGCGAGCGGGCGGACCGCGCCGTACGCATGATCGGGAGGCGGGGCTACCAGGTCGTCGGCGACGTCGAGAGCCTGCGGGTGCCCGCGGAGCTGCCAGAACGGCCACGCCCGGACACCGTGTCGAATGAGGCTCTGCTGGTCGCTGCGACTACACTCGTCGCGGATCTGCTCGCGGACGTTCGTCGCATCGCTCGCGAGGGCCCGCCCGACATACCGGGTGCTAATTGACGCAGCGTGTGTGCCCTCGTCCAGCACGCGCACCCGATCACTGGGAGAGGTTGTCGGTGAAGAGAGTCTCGATTGCTGTCTGCAGCGCGGTCAGTTTCACGCTGGTGCTGACGCTGTGGGGCGGCCCCGCCTCCTCGGCACAGGTGACCCCACCGGTCCCGCACGTGGCCAGCGTGGCCAGCGCGGCTGGCATCGCCGCGCCGACCGACAAGCAGAAGCCGAAGCGCTGGAAGGCCTACCAGGGCGCCTTCTTCAACAACCCGCACGTCCCGAGCCAGCGCTACCGCATCGAGCGGCGGCTGGTGGAGACCCTGCGGCACGTGCCCAAGGGCGAGACCGTCCGGATCGCTGTCTACTCCTTCGACCGGATCCCGGTGGCCAACGCGATCGTGGCCGCGCACCGGCGCGGCGTGCGGATCCAGATGCTGCTCAACGACCACTGGGACAACCGGGCGATGCAGATCGTCCGGGCTGCGCTGGGCACCAACACCCACGCCAAGAACTTCATCTACAAGTGCAAGTCGGGCTGCCGCACGCTCGTCGACCAGTACCGCAACCTGCACTCGAAGTTCTACCTGTTCCCGAAGGCCGGCAAGACCAAGCGACGTCATCGCGCTCGGCTCCCACAACTTCACGATGCAACGCCGACCGGCCACCAGTGGAACGACATCTACTTCATTCACGGCAACGAAGGAGCTGTACAAGCAGTTCGTCGGCGTCTTCAAGGACATGAAGAAGGACTACAGCAAGACGCAGCCGCTCGAGGCACTTCTGCGGGGTCCCGTCCGGCTCCTGCCTGCGACGACTCGGTCGACAAGTACACCAACTGGGTCTTCCCGAAGAAGTCGACCAAGCAGTCCGACGTCGTCCTCAACATGCTCGACAAGATCCAGTGCCTGACGCCGGACGGCGCCGGCGGCCAGACCCGCACCCACCTCGCGCTCTCGATGCACACCATGCGCGGCGCCCGCGGCAACTACCTGGCCTCCGCCATCCGCCAGAAGTGGGCCGAGGGCTGCGACTTCCGGGTCAGCTACGGCCTGATCGGCTTCAAGACCAAGCAGATCCTCGGCGCCTCGACGTCCCGTGGCCGGATCCCGCTGCGCTCGACGGGTCTCGACTATCACCCCGACGACGACTTCGACCTCAACGGCGACGGCGAGGACGACGTCATCCTGAGCTACTACACCCACCAGAAGTACTTCGTGGTCCAGGGCACCTACAACGGCGTCCCGAACACCAACATGGTGCTCACGGGCTCGTCCAACTGGGCGAGCCTCGGCACCGCCCAGGACGAGATCTTCTTCACCATCCTCGGCGCAGGCAACGCGCAAGTCGCTACCTGAAGAACTTCAACTCGTTCTGGAACAACGGCCGCTGGTCGCGCAACGCCTACACGACGACCTACACCGACTTCAGGGTCGCCCGGATGGTCCGACAGAGCTGACGGCTCCTACCAGAGGGAGTACGTCACGGTGCGCCGCCCGGTGACCTCGGTCGAGCGCGACCCCGCCGGGCCGGTGGCCAGTTCTGGGAAGGCGACTGACCGCAGACGCGCCAGCGGATGCGATCGATGGTGGTGAGCAGCGACGGAGCGTGTCGAAACCTCCCGCAGTCCGCTAGCGCGCCTTCCTCAACCTGCGCGGGAGGTTCAGCCGCCGTCGCCGGAGCCGGCGTCCTCGGCGGTCAGCAGCACCTCGGCCAGGTCGCTGGCGACGGTGACTGATCCGTGCCGACCACGACCGCGCCGGTGCCGGAGAGCGTCCTTGGCCAGGCCGGCGGCCGCCGCGCCGGTGTAGACCGTCCACTTGCCGGTGCCGTGACCTCAGGTCGACCGTGCCGGCCGGCTGGCCGTCGGGAAGCAACCGGGCCATCAGGTCGGCCGCCGGCGGCGGTCGACTGCGTGAGCGGTGACCGGGGCGCCGTTCGGGTCGGTGAGCTCGATCGTCCAGGTGCCGCCGCCCTTCGGCGCGTACGCCGCGGACAGCACGGTCCAGCCCGCCGGGACGCCGGCGGGGACCAGCGCCGGGAAGCCGTCGGCGATGGCGGCCTTGACGGCCTTGTTGATGATCGGCGAGGGCACCGGGTCGTCGCTGACCGTCTCGCTGGCGCGCGGGCGAGGACGACTCGGTCGGGCTGTCGGAGGCCGACGGTGAGGCCGAGGCCGTGCTCGACGTGGTGGGGTCGTGACGCGGTGGGGTCGTCGCCGTCGTCGGTGCCGCACGCCGCGATCGTCGACGGCGACGATCGCGAGCCCTGCCACGGCGGTCGGGAGTCGGTTGCTGCGCGCTCTCATGACGCAAGTGTGCCTCGTGCTGTCCACAAGTTCATGACGGCGACCAACCCGTGCGGGTTCCACGCCGTCAAGCAGGTGGAGGCATGATGGCCTCGCCACCGCTCCGCGGATCTGTGAAAGTTGTGACGCGTGGGGCAGTTGTGGATTTAGCATCAGTCAAGGCACACTGCTTGCGCGACACTCTCGATCCTCGGAGGAACACCACCATGACGGGCTTCCCCACCGTCGTCCGCCAGACCGTTCTCGGCACCGGGCTGCGCCGCTGGTCCATCGCCGCCCTCGTGCTCGGCACGCTGGCGGGCAGCACCGCGCTCGCGGTCGCCGGGTCCGGACCGGAAGTCCAGCGAGTACGGCGAGATGGGCACCAGCCCGATCCCCGTGGTCGCCACGGTCTCCGGGCCGACGTCGTTCAGGGTGAGCTCGTTCAACATCCTGGGCTACGACCACACCGACGGGCGCCGGGGCAGCAAGAAGGGCTACGCCAACGGCGCGCTCCGGATGAAGTGGGCCGTCCAGCTGATCAAGAGCCACCACGTCGACGTGGTCGGGCTGCAGGAGTTCCAGCCGCCGCAGTACGCCAAGTGGGTCAAGAAGGCCTCGTCCCAGTACGACATCTTCCCGGGCTACCTCGACACCGTCGGCTTCCTGCGCAACTCGATCGCCTGGCGCAAGGACAAGTTCCGGCTGGTCAGCACGACCTGGGTCAAGCTGCCCTACTTCCACGGTGACGTGCTCCGCATGCCGGTGGTCCTGCTCAAGTCGCTCGAGACCGGCCAGCAGATCTACTTCATGAACTTCCAGAACCCTGCCAACGTCCGCGGCAACGCCCAGAAGTGGCGGCTGATCGGGCAGCGGATCCAGATCGCCCTGGTCAACCAGCTGAAGGTCAGCAACGGGCTGCCGATCGTGTGGACCGGCGACATGAACGCCAAGAAGCAGGTCTTCTGCCGGGTCACCAAGCAGGCCGGCATGGTCTCGGCCAGCGGCGGCTACCGCAGTGCGACCACGTGCCAGCCCCCCTCGGGCATGGTGGTCGACTGGATCTTCGGCTCCCAGGTGCAGTTCTCCAACTACGTGCAGGACCGGAGCCGCAAGGTCGGCCGCACCACCGACCACCACATGCTGGTGGCCGACACCCTGGTCCAGCCGGTCGAGCCGACCATCCCGCCGCCTCCGCCGCCGCCAGCCGACGTCCGCACCGCCGACGATCGATCCCGACGGTCACGCTGACGCCGAGCCCCGACGCAGGATCGACCCGCGACTCCGTGATCCTGGCCACGGCGCCGAAGGTGAACGACCGGTAACCTCGGCCGCGCCATCCGCCCCGGGTGGAATCGATCGCGGCAAGGAGCTTCACCATGGGTCGCCTGTGCGAGACCGACGGACTGACCGAGGACCAGACCGAGATCCTCAAGGCGGTCCGGACCTTCGTCGACGAGCAGATCATCCCGGTCGCCACCGAGCTCGAGCACGCGGACGAGTACCCCCAGGAGATCGTCGACGGGCTCAAGGAGCTCGGGATCTTCGGGCTCACCATCCCCGAGGAGTACGACGGCCTGGGCGAGTCGCTGCTGACCTACGCGCTGTGCGTCGAGGAGATCGCGCGCGGCTGGATGAGCGTCTCGGGCGTCATCAACACCCACTTCATCGTCGCCTACATGCTGATGAAGCACGGCACCGACGAGCAGAAGCAGAAGTACCTGCCGAAGATGGCGACCGGCGAGGTCCGCGGCGCCTTCTCGATGTCCGAGCCCGGGCTCGGCTCCGACGTGTCGGCGATCAAGACCAAGGCCGTCAAGGATGGCGATGGCTCGGGCGCGTGGACCATCAACGGCCAGAAGATGTGGCTGACCAACGGGGGCTACGTCCAACCTCGTGGCCACCCTGGTCGCGCACCGACGAAGGTGAGGAGTCGCCGTACAAGTCCATGACGACGTTCCTGGTGGAGAAGGAGGAGGGCTTCGGCGAGACCGCGCCCGGCCTGACCATCCCCGGGAAGATCGACAAGATGGGCTACAAGGGCGTCGACACCACCGAGGCCGTCTTCGAGAACTTCAAGGCCGGCGACGAGCACGTCCTGGGCGGCGAGACCGGCAAGGGCTTCTACCAGATGATGGACGGCGTCGAGGTCGGCCGCGTCAACGTCGCCGCGCGGGCCTGCGGCATCGCCAACCGGGCCTTCGAGCTCGCGATCGCCTACAGCCAGCAGCGCGAGACCTTCGGCAAGCCGATCGCCGAGCACCAGGCGATCCTGTTCCGCCTCGCGGAGATGGCCACCAAGGTCGAGGCCGCGCACACGATGATGGTCCGCGCCGCCCGCAAGAAGGACGGCGGTGAGCGCAACGACGTCGAGGCCGGCATGGCCAAGATGCTCGCCTCGGAGTACTGCAACGAGGTCGTCCAGGACTCCTTCCGGATCCACGGCGGCTACGGCTACTCCAAGGAGTACGAGATCGAGCGGCTCTACCGCGAGGCGGCGTTCATGCTGATCGGCGAGGGCACCAGCGACATCCAGAAGATGATCATCGGCCGTTCGCTGCTCAAGGACTACAAGCTGCGCTGAGCCTGGATTCACCGATTCGCGGCTGGTGGCGCTCAGCCGTCGGGGATCGGTGAATCCAAGGCTGAGACTCAACCATCGGTGCGCGACCGCGCTCTCCACTCGGGCGCGAGCACCGCCCACACCTCGGTGTCCCACCTCCGGCCCGAGTGCTCCCACGACTCGCGCAGCGTGCCCTCCAGCGTCAGTCCGAGCCGCTCGGCGACCCGCCGGCTGGCGGCGTTCTCGGGCACGCAGTGCCACTCCGCGCGGTGCAGCCCGCGCTCGAGCAGCGCCCAGTCCAGCATCGCGGCGGCCGCCCGTGTGACGTAGCCGTGGCCCTGGGCGCCGGCCGCCAGCCAGACCCCGACCTCGCAGACCCCCACGGCCGGCTCGAAGGTGCGATACAGCGTCCCGCCGACCATCCGGCCGTCGACCCGCAGGGCGTAGATGCGCCCGCCGTCGGCGGCGGTGCCGTCGGCGTAGCGCTGGAGGAAGGCGCCGGCCAGCTCCTCGTCCTCGATGGAGCTGCCCCAGGGGAGCCAGGGGGCGAGGTGGTCACGCTCGTCGGCGACGAACTCAGCGAACTCGGCCGCCTGCCAGGGCTCGAGCGCCGTGAGGGCCAGTCCGTCGCCGAGGTCGAGCGAGAGCATGCTTCGGATCCTTCCGTGGTTGCATAACGACTGTTGTGTAACCTAGCACCGTGCCCGTCACCGTGGACCACGACGTACGCCGCCGCGAGGTCGCCGAGGCGGTCTGGCGGGTGCTGGCCGACACCGGCTTCGCGGGGTTGAGCCTGCGGGCGGTGGCAAGGGAGATGGGCGCGACCACCGGGCTGCTCACGCACTACTTCACCAGCAAGCGCGAGCTCGTGGCCCATGCGCTGGCGGTCGTGCACGAGCGGACCGCGCCGCGCATGGCGGCCGCCGGTGTCGGACTCGGCGGCGTCGAGGGGCTGCGCCAGCGGCTCCGTGCGGTCCTGGTCGACGACGACGAGGCGACGGTGCTGAGCAAGGTCTGGGTCGGCTTCTGGGACCTCGCGCTGGCCGATGCCGAGCTGGGCCTGGCCGAGGCGGCCCGCTACGAGCGGTGGCGCGAGCGGCTCCGTCCGCTGATCGCCGAGGCACTGGCGGTCGGCGAGCTGGCAGCCGGTCGTGACCGCGAGACCGTCGTCGACATCCTCACGGCGTTCACCCACGGACTAGTGGTGCAGGCGCTCTTCGACCCGGACCGGTTCCCGGCGCGGCGACAGTACGCCGTGCTCGACGAGCTGTTGTCGGCGCTCGGCCGACCAGTCAGCTGAGCTCGACCTTCGCGATCGTGTAGCTGGTCTCGTCGTCGGCCATGGTCTTGTGGCCGTCGACGTAGACGCTGTTGGGGTAGTCCTGCCCGGCGGGCCAGTCGACGGTCACCATGTCGGCCTCGGTGTCGTTGGCCCTGTCGATGACGTCGTTGATGGTCAGCCAGAAGATCTTGTCCGCGGGGTCGCCCTCCTGGATGTCGCCGTCGCGGCCACCGCTGGACCCCATGCCGTAGACCGCGCCCACCACCTCCGCGTCGGCGACGGTCACCACGACCGGCACGCCCGCGCCGATGCAGAAGCAGCTGACGGTCAGCTCGAAGGTGTAGTCGGTCGGCGTGAACGCGGGATAGGTGCCGACGGTCGGGTCGGCGGTCGGACTCGGCGTCGGAGTGCTCGTCGCCGTCGTCGGGCCCGGATCGGTGGCGACGTCGTCACCGTCGTCGCTCGAGCCGCAGGCGGCGAGCGACAGGGGGAGCAGGAGCGCAGCGACGGACAGCGCGAGGGATCGCATGTGGCTGGGACGGGTCGCCGTGGCGTCGGGTTCCATGCGGCCACCCTCGCATGCACGGCGTGCCTTCCTGGTCGCGTGTCGATGCATTGTCGAGCGAAGGCTTAGAGTTCGCCATGCGAGTCGCCCGAGTGCTCTGCCTCCTGGCGGCCGCGACCGCACTCACCGTCCCGAGCGGGTCCGCGACCTCGTCCGCCGGACCGCGAGTGGCCGGGGTTGCGTGGGCCGATGGCGCGGCGGCCGCCGCTGAGGGCGCGGTGCTGCCCCTGCGGGTCACCCTCGACCCCGGCGCGGCCACCGAGGCGACGGTGCGGGTGACGGGGGGCATCGTCGTGGGCCTGCCCGATGCGTGTGCTCCGAGCACGGTGATCCGACATCGTTCCTTCGTCTCGGCCGACGGCACGACGCTGGTCTGTGGCGTGGTCGACAAGCGCAGCACGGAGCTCGCGATCGAGGTCCGGGCCGGCGCGGCGCCCGGCCCGGTCGCGGCCACGATCACGGACCGCGGCGTCGCCACCCCGGCCCCCGCCCGCCCGGTGCTGGCCGGGGTGCCCGACACCCCGCGCCGGCTGCGGCTGGTCTCGAGCCCGGACTTCCTGAACGCCGACGTCGCCGACCTGCGCCGCGGGCCGGGGTTCTGGAACCCGCGCCGCTCGGCCAACTCGACCAGCCCCGCCTACGAGCGCGCGATCGACCACGTGCTCGACGACTGGCAGCGGCTCCGGCCGGACGCCGTGCTGGTGGCCGGCGACCTCGTCGACGGCCGCTGGGGCCGCGACTCGCACCACACCGGGAACTTCGGACCCGTCGGCAACGCCGCGCAACGAGCGGCCGCGACCCGCCTGGCGGCCGCGACGTACTATCCCGCGTACCTGAAGCGCTTCCGCGACCACGGCCTCGACCTCTACCCCGCTGCGGGTGACCACGAGTACGGCGACAACCCCTGGACGGCCTCCAAGCGCCGGCTGGCGCCGGTGTTCCAGGAGCAGTTCGCGCGCTACTTCACGCGCACCCCGTCCGGGCGCCCGCGGTTCCGCGACCACCCCACGGGCGTGCACGCCGGGACGGCGTACGCCTTCCGGCCGGTGCCCGAGGTGCAGGTGGTCAGCATCGACCCGTTCGACATCGCTCCCGACCACTCCCGGCTCCGGGTCGACAAGCAGCAGCTGCGCTGGCTGGTGAAGGTGCTGCGCTCCGCTCAGAAGGACGGCGTGCGGTGGACCATCGTGCAGGGCCACCTCCCGATCCTCCAGCCGGTCCGCTCGCGTGGCTCCAGCGAGCTGCACTACCCGGGCGGCTCGAGATCACGGCTGTGGAAGGTCTTCGAGAAGTTCGGCGTGGACATCTACCTCTGCGGCGAGGTGCACGACGTCACCGCGACCACCCAGGACGGCATCCTCCAGCTCGCCCACGGGGGCGCCTTCCAGTTCGGGCTGACGACCTATGCCGTGCTCGACGTCCACGACGACCGGCTCGACGTGACGCTGCGTGACTACGCGGTCAAGGTCCGTGATGCCCGCGACCACGGCCGGCTCTGGGAGACAGTCCGCAGCGGTCTGAAGAAGCGGATCCGGATCGGCCGCGATCCGGTGACCATCGGGACGATCACCCTCGACGCGACAGGACAGGTCAGCCGCCGCACCGGAATCCTGTTGCCCTACCGTCACTGACTCGTGCGAGGCTGGGGTCATGCCCGGAGACAACGATGACCTGAAGGCCAAGATGCGCGAGGCCCTCGACAAGAAGAACGCCGGTCGCCGGAAGAAGGGTGAGAAGGGCGTCCACGAGGACGGGCCGCTCGCCGAGAAGGCCCATGGCTCCGAGGTGGTCGGCGGGGCGCCGAAGATGCACCGCCGGAAGGCTGGTGGCGGCGGCTCCTGAGCCCCGTGAGATAGCCCACGCGCCCACCCCGTGCCACGGCCGGCCCCGGCCGTGGAGGATGTGTCCATGCAGTTCGGACGCAGCTATGAGGAGTTCGAGGTCGGCGCGACCTACAAGCACTGGCCAGGCAAGACGGTCACCGAGTACGACGACCACCTGTTCTGCCTCCTGACGATGAACCACCACCCGCTGCACCTCGACGCGCACTACGCCGGCGAGACGACGCAGTTCGGCAAGAACGTCGTGGTCGGCAACTACGTCTACTCCATCCTGCTCGGCATGTCGGTCCCCGACATCTCCGGCAAGGCGATCGCCAACCTCGAGATCGAGTCGCTGCGCCACGTCGCCCCGACGTTCCACGGCGACACGCTGTACGGCGAGACGAAGGTCCTCGACAAGTGGGAGTCGAAGTCGAAGGACGACCGGGGCGTCGTCCACGTCGAGACCATCGGCTACAACCAGGACGGCAAGGTCGTCTGCATCTTCCGCCGCAAGGTGATGGTGCCGAAGGACAGCTACCTCGAGGAGCGCGGCGGCGAGCAGCCCGGCCGCCCGGTCCCCCAGCCCGACAAGTTCTGGCCCGGGGCGGACGCCGCACAAGGCGACTGACCAGTCAGCAACGTGACCCGTGGCGCTGAGGCGTGGACGAGGAACGCATGCCGGCACCCTGGCCCGGCGTCGACGGCTCGCAGGCCGACTGACCCACCAGAGACTGGCGTTCGCGGGCGATTCGTACTCCGCACGGTCTGAGCGTGAGGGAGATTCGCGTGTCCCTTCGTCCACGCTTGCACCGCCGGGTCGTGGCATCCCCTTGACGCACCTGGCGGCGTTGCCGTCACTCGCTGGACGACCAGGTAGAGTGTTGCTCCGGCGCCTGGGGGATGGAGCGACGCCGACACCACAGCCGATCGCCTGACCTATCACCACATCGTTGACGAGGGATGCAGCTGACCACAACGACGCGAGTTGCTGACGAGCGCGCCGCCCGGCATCGCCCCCTCCGAGCGTCCCGCGCGCGGAGTTCGCAAAATAAGTCGTGCTCCCAGTGTGTGCATCGCGAGACGGCGGCGCGCCGGCAGACTGGGCGTCTTTCCAGCGTCGCCGACGAAGTGAGGTGCGTGCTGGGGGTGCGAGTTATGCAGCGAACTTCGTGTGCGGGGCACTAGCAGTCGTCGGGACAGCAACCCGGCCGAGTGAGTGCACCGCGGGCGGAGGCTTCAGCGGGTCGACCTCGGCCGCGGCGCAGCTGGAGCCGGCCAGCCCCGCGGTCCCGAGATCAGCGAACAGGCTTGGCCTTGTTCGTGTCCAGCTGTCTCGAGGGAGATCGACGAACTGCGGCTACGTCCCCGGCCCGGGCCGCATCGATCTCGAGCCCGATGATGTGCCCGTTTTCCTGGAAGTCGTCCAGCACTGAGCGTCCACGCCGCCGCACCGGCGCCGGGGCGCCGAGAGCCTCGAGCTCCGGGCTCCAGGTTTCTTGTAAGCCTGGATCTGGTCGAGGTGGTCCGCGACCTGGTCTCAGCAGGGCGGGATCCGGGGAGTAGCGGTTGAAGTGGTTCAGCTCGAGGAAGTTCGACGCCTGGAAGTCGGCGTACGGCGCACAGACGGCCTCGGCGCGGCTGACGAAGCCTGCATCGACGGTCGTGGAACGAGGTCGAGGACTTCGCGCCCGCGGTCGCGGCCGCCCCCGAGTCCGTGTCCCCGCAGGCGGCCGCGAGCGAGACCCCACCGCGATGACGGACGCGCAGACTGAGATCGCTCGGGGACGCGGGCATCGGGGGTCATCTCGTTCTCCACTGCTCTCGCCGCCTCAGGGTCCGGAGCCGGGGTCGACCGGCGACGACCCAGACCTCGCCGTCGTAGGTGACGACGTAGGCCTGGCCGTGGATGAGCTCGAGCGACTCGGCCGGTCGAGGTGGCCCGCGACGACGTCGCGACCGCCGTGGTGGTCCACCTTGACCAGCGAACCCGTGTCGGGCAGCCCGGGTGAGCCCTCGGGGTCGCCGCTGTAGATGCCGTCCGAGATCGCGTAGAGACCCCGGCCGTTGTGGGAGAACTCGACGTCGGTGAGGATGCTCGCCCCCCGGGCGACCTCGTCGGCGGTGTCCGACCCGGGCTGAAGGAACGATCCCGCCGTCCGCGGGGTCATGCGGGACGGGGCCTGCCTGGGCGAGATAGATCCGGTCGCAGAGGCCGCGACGCTCGGTCTCCGGCAGACCGGATGTCGAGGCCGGTGGGAACGACGTTGCCGAAGGTGATGAGCTCGCGGATGCCGCCCTGCGGTGCGTCACGCAGAGGACCCGGTTGTGGTGGCCGTCGGTGACCAGGAAACCGCCATGCCACGGCTGAAGGGCGTACTGGAGCCGGTCGGGATGAAGAACGGCAGACGCGGCGGATGGTCGATCGACCAGGCGCCGAGGTCGGCGACCACCGTGACGTGGTCGCGCCCGTCGATCCGGTAGAGACCGACCACGCTGCTTCCACCGACGTCGGGACCGACGAGCGTCACGAGGGCGTAGGCCGTGTGTCGCACGAAGGCGACATCCATCACGCCGCCAACGCCGATCCCCGGCGGGCGGGGCGGCAGGCCGGTCGCGAACGTCGAGGTCGCACCGGTGCTTCGGGTCGACGCGCGCGATGGTGCCCGAGACCGGCTCGTGCGACGTACAGCGCACCGTCAGGGCCGACGGTGCTGCCCGAGCCTCCGTCCAGTCCGGCCACCAGAAGCCGTGGCCCGTGGCCGTGCTGGCGGCACCGTGTCCGCCGTGCGTGCTCGTGGCCGCGACGGGAGGCGGTCAGGGTGGAGGGGGAGCACGACGAGCACAGCCGTCGCTGCCGGCCAGTGCCGTTGCGCAGAGCTCGTCCGGGTCCGTTGCGGGAGGCTCACGTTCTGTTCCGGTCCGGGGTTCTCGGGGATGTGTCAGCCGCCAGCTGCGAGTGGCAAGTGCGCTGCGCGGCGTCGCCATGGCACTCGCTGCCGGTTCGGATCCGTCTTGGATCCGGCTTGGATCCGGCTTGGATCCGGCTGGAGGCACCTGCCCGAGGGAGAGCCAGGCTGTTCAGGGTGGTGCTCGCGGCCCCAGTCGGGTCTAGGCTGTCGCCCACTGTCAGGGATCGGCTTGCACATGCAAAAAAACAGGTGGCCGGGACTCGTCGCTCACGTTCGAGGTTGCTCGGACCGTTCGAGGCGATGCGCGGCGGGTCACGCCCTGCCGTTGGGCGGGCGCCGGCAGAGGGCTGACGCTGGCCCTGCTGGTCTGCGAGACCGGCCACGCGGTGTCCATCGACCGGCTGGTGCAGGGCGTGTGGGACGACTCTCCCCCGTCGGGTGCGGTCACGACGCTGCAGACCTACGTGTTCCACCTCCGGCAGATCCTTGAACCCGACCGACCACGTGGCTCCCGGGCCACCCATCGTGGTGACGGTGCCGGGCGGCTACCGGCTCGACATCGAGGGCGAGA
>CAWBZR010000007.1:0-35229 GCA_963793315.1 uncultured Actinomycetota bacterium
GCACGAACCGGTCGACGAACGTCGCCCGCGCGGCCTCGAGCAGCTCCTCCTCGGTTGCGTCGGGGCGGCCGTAGAGGATGTTGTCGCGGATCGTGCCCTTGAACAGCCAGGTGTCCTGGAGCACCATCCCGATCTGGCCGCGCAGCGCGGCCCGCGGCATCGCGGTGATGTCGGTGCCGTCGAGGGTGATCCGGCCGCCGTCGAGCTCGTAGAAGCGCATCACGAGGTTGACCAGCGTGGTCTTGCCGGCGCCGGTCGGGCCGACGATCGCGACGGTCTGGCCGGGCGGCGACCAGCGAGAGGTCCTCGATCAGCGGCTCGGCCGGGTCGTAGCCGAAGGAGACGTGCTCGAAGCGCACCTCGCCGCGACCCGCCGTCGGGCGCGACGGTGGTGCTGTCGGGCACCTGCTGGTCGGCATCGAGCAGCTCGAAGACCCGCTCGGCCGAGGCGACGCCCGACTGCAGCAGGTTCATCATCGACGCGACGGCGGTGAGGGGCTGGGTGAACTGGCGCGAGTACTGGATGAACGCCTGCACCTCGCCGAGGGTCAGCGTGCCGTTGGCGACCCGGAGCGCCGCCGACCACCGCGACCACGACGTAGATGAGGTTCCCGATGAACATCATCATCGGCATGATCAGCCCGCTGACGAACTGGGCCTTGAACGACGCCTGGTAGAGCTCGTCGTTCTGCTCGGCGAAGGTCCGCTCGACCTCGGCGCGGCGACCGAAGACCGTCACGAGGGCGTGGCCGGAGAACGTCTCCTCGATGTGCGCGTTGAGCCTGCCGGTGCGGCGCCACTGGGCGATGAACTGGCCCTGCGAGCGCTTCATGATCCGCGAGGTCACGAACATCGACAGCGGCACCGAGACCAGGGCGATCAGCGCCAGGAGCGGCGAGATCCAGAACATCATCGAGAGCACCGCGACGACGGTGAGCAGCGAGGTGAGCAGCTGGCTCATCGTCTGCTGGAGGGTCTGGCTGACGTTGTCGATGTCGTTGGTGACCCGGCTCATCAGCTCGCCGCGCGGCTGCTTGTCGAAGTACTCCAGCGGCAGCGTGTTGATCTTGTCCTCGACGTCGGAGCGCATCCGGCGGACGGTGCCCTGCACGACGTCGTTGAGGAAGTAGCCCTGGCCCCAGGCCAGCACGGAGCCCGACGACGTAGACCGCGATCACCTTGAGCAGCATGGGCGGACGGCGCCGAAGTCGACCGGCCGGTGGGCGAGGAAGGCCCCGAAGATCAGGTCGGTGGCGTGGCCGAGCAGCCGCGGGCCGTAGGCGAGCAGGAAGACGCTGGCCACGGCAGGCCGATGACGGCGAAGGCGCGGTCGCGCTCGGGAGCCATCCGGCGGATCAGCCGCTTGGCCGACGGGGCGAACGTCATCGCCTTCTGGCCGACCATGCCGCCGCCCATCGGGCCGCGGCCGGGGCCGCCCATCGGCGCCTCGATCCGCTCGGTCTGCTTCATCGCGGGCCCGCCCTTGGGCGCCGGCGCGCCGGTGGACGGCGTGCGGTGGTCGTCATGCCGGCCTCCTCCGCGGTCAGCTGCGAGGCGACGATCTCCTGGTAGGTCTCGTTGGCGGCGAGCAGCTCGGCGTGGGTGCCGCGGCCGACGACACGGCCGTCCTCGAGCACCAGGATCAGGTCGGCGTCGCGGATCGTGGAGACCCGCTGGGCGACCACGACGACGGTCGACTCGCGGGTCTCGGGCCGCAGCGCCGCGCGCAGCCGGGCGTCGGTCGGCAGGTCGAGCGCGGAGAACGCGTCGTCGAAGAGGTAGATCTCGGGACGGCGTACGAGCGCCCGGGCGATCGCGAGCCGCTGGCGCTGGCCGCCGGAGACGTTGGTGCCGCCCTGCACGATCGGCGCGTCGAGGCCCTCGGGCATCCGCTCGACGAAGTCGCGGCCCTGGGCGACCTCGAGGGCGTGCCACAGCTCGTCGTCGGTGGCGTCCGGCTTGCCGTGCAGCAGGTTGCTGCGGACGGTGCCGGTGAAGAGGAACGCCCGCTGCGGGACCAGCCCGATCCGCGACCAGAGCACCTCGGGGTCGAGGTCGCGCACGTCGACGCCGTCGACCCGCACCGACCCGGCGCGTCGCGTCGAAGAGCCGCGGCACCAGGTTGACCAGGGTGGACTTGCCGGCGCCCGTTGAGCCGATGATCGCGACGGTCTGGCCGGGCCGGGCGCTGAAGCTGACGTCGCTCAGCACCGGCTGCTCGGCACCGGGTAGGTGAACGAGACGTCGTCGAGCTCGAGCTGCGCCGTGGCGGGTCAGCTCGGTGACGCCTGCCTGCGGCGGGACGACGCTGGGCTCGGTCTCGAGCACCTCGCCGATGCGGTCCGCGCACACCGCCGAGCGCGGGATCTGCATCAGCATGAACGTCCCCATCATCACGCTCATCAGGATCTGCATCAGGTAGCTCAGGAACGCGGTCAGCGCCCCGACCTGCATCTGCGCCGTTGTCGACGCGGTGGCCGCCGTACCAGATCACCGCGACGCTGGAGACGTTCACGACCAGCATGACCAGCGGGAACATGCGTGGCCATCCAGCGGCCGGCGCGGATCGAGACCTCGGTGAGCCCGTCGTTGGCCTCGGCGAACCGCTGCCGCTCGCGCGGCTCCCGGACGAACGCGCGGACGACGCGGATGCCGCTGATCTGCTCGCGCAGGATGCGGTTCACGTCGTCGATGCGGGACTGCACCTGCGCGGAAGCTCGGCACCATCTGCGAGACGACGAGACCGACGGACGAGGAACAGCGCCGGCACGACGACCGCGAGCAGCCACGACAGGCCGAGGTCCTCGCGCATCGCCATGACGATGCCGCCGACCATCATGATCGGCACCTGGACGGCCAGCGAGCAGGTGAGCAGGGCAAGCATCTGCACCTGCTGGACGTCGTTGGTGTTGCGGGTGATCAGCGACGGCGCGCCGAACTGGGCGACCTCGCGGCCGGAGAACGACCCGACCCGGTGGAACACCGCCGCCGCGCAGGTCGCGGCCGAACGACATCGACGTCCGGGCCGCGCAGGCGACCGCGACCACCGGGCAGACGATCTGGAGCACCGAGACGGCGAGCATGATCCCGCCGATGTGCCAGATGTAGCCCGTGTCGCCGACGGCCACGCCCTTGTCGATGATGTCGGCGTTGAGGCTGGGCAGGTAGAGCATCGCGACCGTCGCGGTGAACTGGAGCACCACGATCGCGGCCAGCCAGGGCTTGTACGGCGCGAGGTGGGTGCGCAGGAGCCGGAGCAGCATCAGCTGTCCTCCTCGCCTGAGGAGTCCGTGCAGGAGCGTGTCGACGATCTCCTCGGGCGTGAGCAGGCTGCCCGTCGGTGATGTGCGGGTGGCTGCCCGCGAAGGTGAGCAGCCGGAGCCGGTGCACGAAGCTCGCCGGGCGGCACCGAGAGCGGTCCGGTCGGTGCCGATCACGCCGTCGATGAGCGCGTGGACGTAGCTCGCGCATCGCGACCGCCTCGGGGCTGTCGTGGACGTGGTCGGACGGGCGGACCATGCCCGACCTTCTTCATCAGCTCGAAGGTGGCGCGGAACCGCTGCTGGAGGATCGAGCTAGCTGCACCAGCCGCGTCGCGCAGCGGCAGGTCGGGGTCGATCTCGGCGATCCGGTCGACCAGGGCGCCGGGCTCGAAGGCCCGCGTGATGGCGGGCTCGACGAGCTCCTCCTTGGACTCGACGACCCGGAAGATCGTGCCCTCGGCGACGCCGGCCGCCTCGGCGATCTGGCGGGTGGTGACGGCGCGGCCGTGCTCGCGGAGCAGGTGCAGCGTCGTGTCGATGAGCTTGTCGCGCCGCTCCTCCGGCGACAGCGGGCGGGCGCGCTCGCGACGTACACGGCGTCAGGCATGCCTGAAAGCGTAAGTGAGTGAGCGCTCACTCACAAGCGAATTGTGATCCGCTGCGCACTCAGCTGCCGGGAGGCGCAGGTGGCCGACCCGAGGCGCCGTAGGCGTCGGCCGGTGCGGCGTCGCGCGAGCCGAGGCGATCGCCCGGAGCCGGTCCTCGCTGCGCTCGAGGACGCCGAGGTCGACGTCGGCGGCGCCGGGCTGGCCGTTGTGGTACTCGAAGGGGTTGTCGAGGTCGCGGATCAGGCTGACCAGGTAGACGAGCAGGTAGGTGATCAGCCCGACGAGGGCGAGGGTCGGGCACCGGGTCGCTCGAGGTCGGTGAGAGCATGACGATGATCAGGAAGCAGGGCGGTCGACCTCGGCGATCAGGTAGCCGGCGGCGACGTACGACGTCCGCCGCATCGTGTCCATCCGGAGCACGAGCCTGCGGACGTTGTGCTGCTCGCCCTTGAGCCGGGTGGTGAAGCCGGCCTGGATCTCGGCGCCATCACCAGGAACGGGCTCGTTGAGCGCGCGCAGGTCGGCCATCACGTCGTCGAGCCGCGGTCCTGGCCAGCAGCCAGGATCCGGATCGACTGGCCGATCCCGAGCAGCTGCCCGAGACACGTGCGCGCCTCGGCGAGCCGGATGTCCTCGCCAGGCGATCAGGCACTCGTCGGCCATCGTCTCGAGGCTGGCCGCGATCTCGCCTGGAAGCCGCTCGGCCTCCTTGAAGTCGCCGGTGGTGCCCGCCAGCATGAAGCCGACGATGAACACCTCGGCCGACACCGCGGCGGTCAGCAGCGGGCTCAGCTCCAGCTCGGTCCAGCTGGTCGAGTCGATGATCAGCTTGAGCAGGACGATCACGGCCGCGTAGGGCAGCGCCCGGATCAGCAGGCGGGTGTTGCCCCGGAACAGCAGTGTGGTCACGGCCGACAAGGCTATGGCCGCAGCTGCGCTGGACCCATGGTCACTTGGGGCCATTCCTCGGCCGGACAGGTCAGGTCAAGGGGCCAGACGCTCGGTCCGCCAGCCCTCCGGCGTACGTCGATAGACCAGTCGGTCGTGCATCCGACCCGGCCGGCCCTGCCAGAACTCCACCGACTCGGGGTGCACGAGGTAGCCGCCCCACTCCTGCGGGGTCGGGACGTCGCCGCCCGCGAAGCGCAGCTCCGCCTCGTCGTAGGCCGCCAGCAGCTCCTCCCGGCCGGAGACGACCCTGGACTGGTGCGACGCCCACGCGCCGAGCTGGGAGCCGCGCGGCCGGAAGGCGAAGTAGGCGTCGACGTCGCTGCGCGGGAGCCGGGTCGCGATGCCGTCGACGCGGACCTGGCGCTCGAGCGGGTGCCACGGGAAGAGCAGCGCGACCCGTGGGTTGCCGGCCAGCTCGGCGCCCTTCCGGGAGCCCAGGTTGGTGTAGAACGATGAAGCCGGCCTCGGAGCACGCCCTTCAGCAGGATCAGCCGGCTGGCCGGGGCGAAGTCGGCGGAGACGGTCGCGACGACCATGGCGTTCGGCTCGTGCACCCCCGCCGCGCCCGCGTCGTCGTACCAGCGGCGGAACATCGCAATCGGGTCGGGCAGCAGGTCGGACTCGACCAGGCCGCCGCGGGTGTACTCCTCGCGGGCGGCCGCGACGGGTTCGAGGGCTTCCGTGCCGTCCTCGGAGCCGGTCATGAGTGCAGGAACCCGCGGGCCCGGCCGCCCGAGTCGGCGAGGTGGTCGCCGAGCCGGGACAGCGCCGTACCGACCGTGGCCAGGGCCTCGGCGATGGTGTCCATCGACTCGGCGAGGTCCTTGACGTTGTCGGTCGCCGAGCCGAGCTCGCCGGCCGCGCCGGCCAGCCGTTTGGCGGGCGAGTCCATCAGCGGCACCTTGCCGATGCCGTCGGCCGCGTCGCCGATCAGCGCGACCCCCTTGCCGAGCGAGCCCGCGATGTCCGCCATCGACTCCGACACCTGGAGCAGCCTGCCGCGGACCCCGTCATCTCCCCCCGGTCCGACGAGCGCGACGCCCGCCGCGCGGGCCTGGTCGGCGGCCTGGTCGAGTCCGTCCGCGAACGCCGCGAAGAGCTCGGGCAGCTTGTCGAGCTGCTCGAGCAGTCCACGGTTCTTGCGCACCAGCTCGACGACGGCCGTGATCTCGTCACCGTCGAGCGATCCGAGCAGCTTGCCGAGGTCCATGGTCAGAACATACGGACGCCGGTCCCGAGGTGCGAGCGGGGAGCCCCGAGGGGTACGGCACAATGCGCGACATGGCAGAAGACGGTGCGGGGGCCGAGGTACGCGAGGGGCTCGAAGGAGTCATCGCGTTCGCGACCGAGATCGCCGAGCCCGACAAGGAGGGGTCCGCCCTCCGCTACCGCGGCGTCGACATCGAGGAGATCGTCGGCCGGGTGCCGTTCGAGAACGTCTGGGGGCTCCTGGTCGACGGCGGCTACCAGCCCGGACTGCCGCCCGCGGAGCCTTACAACATCGCGATCCACACCGGCGACGTGCGCGCCGACGTGCAGGCCTCGGTGGCGATGCTCGCCCCCATGCTCGGCATGGGCCAGACCTACGACATCAGCGACGAGCAGGCTCGCCTCGACCTGTCGCGGGTCGCGGTGATGGTGCTGTCGTACGCCGCGCAGTCGGCCCGGGGCCTCGGGACGCCGGTGGTCCCCCAGCGCGAGGTCGACAAGGGCAGCACGCTCGCGGAGAAGTTCCTGATCCGCTGGCGGGGCGAGGCCGACCCCAGGCACACCAGCGCGATCGACGCCTACTGGAGCTCGGCGGCCGAGCACGGCATGAACGCCTCCACCTTCACCGCCCGGGTGATCACCTCCACCGGCGCCGACGTCGCCGCGGCGTTCTCCGGCGCGATCGGCGCGATGAGCGGGCCGCTGCACGGCGGCGCGCCCGCGCGCGTGCTGACCATGATCGAAGAGGTCGAGAAGTCCGGCGACGCGGATGGCTACGTCAAGAGACTGCTGGATGCCGGGGAGCGGCTGATGGGCTTCGGCCACCGGGTCTACCGCGCGGAGGACCCGCGGGCGCGGGTGCTGCGGCGCACCGCCCGCGAGCTGGACGCCCCGCGGTTCGAGGTCGCGGAGGCGCTGGAGAAGGCCGCGCTGGCCGAGCTGCGGGCCCGTCGCCCCGACCGGGTGCTGGAGACCAACGTCGAGTTCTGGGCCGCGATCGTCCTCGACTTCGCCGAGGTGCCCGCGAACATGTTCACCGCGATGTTCACCTGCGCCCGCACCGGCGGCTGGTCGGCCCACATCCTCGAGCAGAAGCAGAAGGGCCGGCTGATCCGGCCCTCGGCGATCTACACCGGCCCGACCGCGCGGTCGGCGACCGACGTCGACGGCTGGAAGGCTGAGTGGTCTCAGTAGACCCCGCGCACCCGGGTGATGGCGGCCGCGCCGAGAAGCGCGCACACCCCGGCCACGACGTACAAGGCGGCGTAGCTGCCGCCGCCGACGGCCAGCACCGCTGGCGCGATGGCCGGGGCCACCGAGAACGGAAGCGCGGAGGCGAAGTTGAGCACCCCGAGGTCCTTCGCGGTGCTCCCCGTGTCGGGCAGCACGTCTGCGACCAGCGCCAGGTCGACCGCGAAGTACATGCCGAAGCCGAGCCCACCGAGAGCCATGCCGACCAGGTAGCCGTTGACCTCTGACGCGGCGGCGATCACGAATAGCGCCAGCCCGTAGGTGATGGCCGCGATGAGGACGAAGACCTTCCGGCGACCGGAGCGGTCGGAGAGCCGGCCGCTGACGACCGAGGCGACCACCACGACGGCCGTCTGGGCCAGGGTGCCGAGGAAGATCTGGTGCGGTACGTCGCCCTTCGCGCTGCCGAGCCGGTGGATCAGGTAGTAGGCCTGGTAGGTGACCAGCATCGCGTAGGCCAGGATGAACATGAACCGGCTGACGAACGCCCAGGCGAAGTCCGGGCTCCGCCTCGGGCTGAAGTAGAAGCTGCTCCGGAGCTCGCGCCACGACCACGCCGGCCTGTCGGCCCCGCTCAGGCGGTGATCGTCCAGACGGGCGGCGAAGAGCAGGATGAAGAAGCCGCCGACGGCGCAGGGCACCATGAACATCGCGACCTCGTGCCCCGAGAACAGGTCGACCAGGTAGGTCGCCGCCACCGAGGCGATCGGCACGCACGTCCCCAGGACGCCCGACACCAGGCCCCGCAGCCGGGGCGGCACCTGGTCGGGCAGCACCGCCACCTGGGCGGCGAGCAGCGCGTTGAAGAACAGCTGGGCCAGGCACCAGCCGACCAGCACCGAGGCGACGTTCGGCGCGAGCGCCACCACCAGGATCCCGCCCGACCCGCCCACGAGGCCGATGACCATCCAGGGCCGGCGCCGGCCCAGCCTCGACGTGGTCCGGTCGCTCATCCGCCCGAAGAACGGGTTGGCGAACAGTGAGACCAGGGCGCCGACGCCGACCACCAGGGCCAGCCGGCCCGGCGCCTGCCTGCCCGGCACCAGGGAGTCCACCTTGAGGGCCAGGGTCACCAGGAGCGGCGCGATGAAGACCAGGCTGGTGCTCATGTACGCCGCGGCGTACAGCGCCACGAAGCGCCACCCGACCGTGCGGACCTGGGTGACGGTCACGCCCCCTCCTCCGCGGCTGCCGGGGAGGACGAGTCCTCGGCGACGGCCAGCATGCGCCTGACCGGCCGCATCGGACAGGCCCAGTTGGAATCCGGCACAGTGCCGAACGGAAGCGTCGTCAGTGCCGTCCAGGCAGTTGGACAGGCCCTGGTCGAGGCCCCTGGTCGAGGCCCCTGGTCGGCCAGGACCCGGACAGCGAGCTGTTGGACGTCCTGGCCGGTGAAGCGGCTCCTTCGGCGCCAGCAGCGCTGGCTCAGATCATGCCCTCGACGGCGTCCTTGGCCTCCTTGAGTCCGACGCCGGTGTTCGCGCGGTAGACCTTGATCGCCTCGATGAGGTTGCCGCCGCCCTTCAGGCTGCGCACCTCGTCGAGCCACGGTCCGCTCCCGCCGAGGTTGTTGCCGTAGGGCATCGAGCCGGGGTCGGCGCCGGCCACCGGGTTCGCGGCGGCCCCGGCAGCCGCCGCGAACCCGGTGGTCAGCGAGGCCACCTGGGTCTGGAGCGCGACCAGCGCGGACTCGAGCCGGCTCAGCCGCTCGTTGATGCTCGCGAGGTCAACCTGCTCCTGAGCGGAGCCGCCGAACATGCCCATCTGGTCTCCTTGGGTCAGGGTGCGGGTAGGACGTCAGCCGGCGCTCGGTGGTTTCTCGATGAGGTCGTCGACGAAGGCGGCCGCCTCCCGCTCGTCGGAGGCCATGTTCTGCTGGTAGAGCGCGATGGCGCCGTCCCGGTCGCCCCGGGTGGCCAGGTCCGACACCTGCTGGAGCCAGAGGTCGGTGTCGCCACCGCCGCCCGGCGCGGGCCCGGTGGGCGGCAACGAGGACGGCGCCGAAGTCCCCAGCCGGGACTCCAGGGCGAGCACCCGCGCCTCGAGCGCGGACAGCCGGCTCTCGTAGGAAGGCGGCAGCCGATCGTCGTTGCTCACGCGGACAAGTTAGCGTGCAGTGGCTTGGCGAAGCACCGGTTGAGCGGCGCGTTCTTGTAGTAGCCGAACGACGGGATCGGGGTGTAGCCCGAGGACTCGTAGAGCGCGATCGCCTCCGGCTGGGCGGTGCCGGTCTCGAGGATCATGGCGTCGTGGCCCGCCTCGGCCGCGCTCTGCTCCAGGTGGGCGAGCATCCGGCGGGCCAGCCCGCGACCCCGGAGCGCAGGCACGACGTACATCCTCTTGATCTCGGCCGTCCGCTTGGTGCCGAACGCCTCGACATCGTCGTGGGACCGCCAGGCTCCGCTCGCCGCCGGTCGCGGGATCTGCTCCTCCGGCAGGTAGCCGACGAAGAACGAGCCCGTGGGCGGCTCGAACATCAGCGGGTCGAGGGGCGTGTTGTCGGGGCCGCCGTAGCGGACGACGTACTCCGCCTGGACCTCCGCGATCAGCGCCATCGCGTCGGGGTGGCCGTAGCCGACACGAGCGATCTCGAGGACGGCCGCTCGCTCAGCCAAGGGGGTGCCCGCAGTGCTCGCAGACCTGCGCGTCCTCCGGGTTGCGGGCCACGCACTCCGGGCACCACGTGCCGAGGCCGTCGTCGCGGGAGACCACCAGGCAGACCGCCGCGAACACCACCAGGACCGGCCCGGCCACCAGCCCCCAGCCGTCGGCCACCAGCCCCCAGGTGGCGATGCCGACGCCGGCCAGCCCCAACAGGACGCCACCCAGCAGCAGGACGCGCTGCAGCCCCTCGTGGTCGTAGGCGGAGCGCCCTCGGCGCATGTGGACTCCTCCGGGTCGCCGGGTCGACGGCTGCCAGAATAGGTCGCGTGACCGACGAGCTTGAGGATCCCGTCCGACCTGCTGCCCGCCGACGGACGGTTCGGGGCCGGGCCCTCCAAGATCCAGCTCACGCACCTCGACGCGCTCGCGGCCACCGGCAGCTCCCTGATGGGCACGTCACACCGGCAGGCGCCGGTCCGCAACCTGGTCGGCCGGGTCCGCGCGGGGCTGGCCGAGCTGTTCTCGCTGCCCGACGGCTACGAGGTGGTCCTCGGCAACGGCGGCGCCACGTCGTTCTGGGACGTTGCGACGTTCGGGCTGATCGACCACAAGAGCCAGCACCTGTCCTTCGGCGAGTTCACCAGCAAGTTCGTCGCGGCCGTCAAGGCGGCTCCCTGGCTCGACGCACCGTCGGTGATCCCCAGCGACCCGGGCTCGCGGCCCGTGCCGCGGGCCGAGGCCGGGGTCGACGCGTACGCCTGGGCGCACAACGAGACCTCCACCGCGGTGATGGCGCCGGTGATCCGGCCGGGGGGCGCCGACGAGGGAGCGCTGGTGCTCATCGACGCCACCTCGGGCGCGGGCGGCCTCCCCGTCGACCTCACCGAGTCGGACGTCTACTACTTCGCGCCGCAGAAGTCGTTCGCCTCCGACGGCGGGCTCTGGGTCGCGACCCTCTCCCCCACCGCCATCGAGCGCGCCGAGCGGATCGCCGCCTCGGGCCGGCACATCCCGGCGTTCTTCGACCTCAAGATCGCGATCGACCAGTCCCGGCTCAACCAGACCTACAACACCCCGTCGGTCGCGACGCTGTTCCTGATGGCCGAGCAGCTGGACTGGATGAACAGCCAGGGCGGCCTCAAGGGGATGGTGGAGCGGACCACCCAGTCCTCGGACACCCTCTACGGCTGGGCCGAGAAGTCCGAGGCGGCGTTCCCCTACGTCGCCGACCCCGACCACCGCTCGCTGGTGATCGGCACCATCGACTTCCAGGACGGCGTCGACGCCGCCGCCATCGCGGCCACCCTGCGCGCCAACGGCATCGTCGACACCGAGCCCTACCGCAAGCTCGGCCGCAACCAGCTCCGCATCGCGATGTACCCCGCGATCGATCCCTGCGACATCGAGGCGCTGACCCACTGCATCGACTGGGTGATCGAGCGCCTCTAGGGGTCGAGCCGAGCCCGGATCTCCTCGTAGGTCGCGTGGTCGAAGGCGACCAGCCGCGCCTCCTCGACCTGGGTGTCCGCGGCGCGCTGCCGACCCCGGAGGGTCTCCAGCGCCGCGGCGATCGCGTCGTCCTTCGGCCAGCCGTAGACCCCCGCGCTGACCAGGGGGAACGCGACCGTGCGGGCGCCCAGCCCATCGGCCACCTGGAGCGCGCGGGCGTAGCAGGAGGTGAGCAGCGAGCGGTCCGTCTGGCCTGCGTGCCGGTTCGGCCCCACGACGTGGATCACCCAGCGCGCCGGCAGGTTGCCGCCGGTCGTCCAGCCGGCGTCACCCGTCGCGAGGCCGTCCGGGAACCGCGCGATGCAGTCCTCTAGGACGGCCGGCCCGCCGGCGCGATGGATCGCGCCGTCCACGCCTCCGCCGCCGCGCATCGCGCTGTTGGCGGCGTTCACCACCGCGTCGACGTCCTGCCGGGTGATGTCTCCCTCGACGACGGTGATGTCCATCGGGCCTCCTCTGGGCGTGTCCCTCACTCAACTGCTGGTGGATGCCGGCGTCGACCGGGCGCGGGCTGGCGACGTGCGGCGCAGGCGGGTCATCAGCGCCGCCGCAGGGATCGGACCAGCACCAGGAGGCAGCCGAGCCCGATCAGACCGCCGAGCAGCCACGGCCACGCGGGCCGCTCGGTCCGGGTGGTCTCGGGCAGCTCGGAGTCCTCGCGCGACTCGGTGTGCGGGCTCGGCGAGGTGCTGGGTGCGGGCGTCGTCGAGGGGCTGTCGGCGGGCATCGACACCCGCAGCACGTCCGAGTGCAGCCCCTCCGAGCTGAGCAGCAGGGTGCCGTCGGTGTCGACGGCGAGCCCCTCGCCCTGCGGCTGGTCGGGCAGCCGGAACTCGTCGACCTTCTCCAGAGACGGGAACGCGTAGACCGCGGCCTCGGCGTAGTTGCGGATCACGAAGTGCCCGCCGTCGGGCAGGAACGCGCCGTCGGTGGCGATCGGCAGCACGTCGCCGAGCGGCTCGAGCCGGTTCGGGTGCCGGGAGTCGAGCCGCTCCGGGGCGGCATAGAGGGTGCCCCCGAGGGCGCCCTTGGTCGCGATGTAGAGCCGGCCGGTGGTCGGGTCGCTCATCAGCGTCTCGGCGTCGTGCGGCCCGTCGGGATACACGAGGTCGTAGATCGGACCGTCGATGTCCCTGTTGCCGCTGCCGACCGGGACCGGGGCGACCTGCACGGAGTCGCGCGACCGGGTGTTGTCGCCGATGTCACCGACCCAGACCTCGTGGTCGCCGAGCGGCGCCAGCGCCTCGACGTCCTGGGCGTCGTTGCCCCAGCCGGTGACGCCGACGGTCTCGCCGGTGGCCGGGTCGACGGTGAAGACCCGTGCGATGTCCCCCGAGTCGTTGGCGGTGACCACCAGCCCGCGCACCACGACCAGGCCACTGGACTCGACGATGTCGGCGTCCCGGAACGAGAAGACGACCTGCGCGTGGCCGGCCGGGGCGACCGCAGCGCCGAGCAGGAACGGTACGGCGACCAGCCCGGCCAGGAGCCGGTCAGCCATCTGCCCGGTCCAGCAGCTCGGCGAGCCTCGGGTGGATCCGCCAGGCGTCGACCAGCTCGTCGTACTCCCGCTTCAGCGACCCGCCCCGGACCGGCACGCCGGTGCGGGTGGCGCGGAGCAGGGTGTTGCGCGGGGTGTGCTTGCTCTCGACGAACTGCACCACGTCGACCCGGTAGCCCTGCAGCCGCATCAGCGTGGCGCGCAGCGCGTCGGTGAGGGTGTCGGCCAGCCGCTCGCGCAGGATGCCGTGCCGCGTGAGCATGGCGTACGGCGCGGGGGTCGGCGCCCTGCGCAGCTGCGCGGCCACGTCGTGGTGGCAGCAGGGCGCGGCCAGCACCAGCGACGCCTCCCACTCGACCGCGCGGGCGAGCGCCTCGTCGGTGGCCGTGTCGCAGGCGTGGAGGGCGAGCACCACCTCGGGCGGTGGGTCGAGCTCGACGCCGCCGATGGTGCCGACCACGAACTCGGCGTCGAGGCCGAGCTCGGCGGCGACCTTCTCGTTGTGCGCACGCGACTGCTCCTTGACGTCCACGCCGACGAGGTGGACCGGGAGACCGCGGACACCGGTCAGGTAGCGCTCGGCGGCCAGGGTCAGGTAGGCGTTGCCGCAGCCCAGATCGGCGACCCGCAGCGGCTCCGCCTCGGAGGGCCGGCGCAGCTGGCCCTTCTCGATCGCCTCGCTGACCGCGGTGTCGAGGAGCCGGAGGAACTCCTCGACCTGGCGGTACTTGTCGCGGCGGCTGGGCTTGAGCCGCCCGTCCGCGTCGGCCAGGCCGAGCGCGCGGAACAGCGGCTCGTCCTCGGGCAGCAGCCGCGCCTTGTCACGGTCGTGGTCCCGGTCGACCTCGGCCGGCACGGTTCGGGGGGTGACGTGGACCAGCGCCTCGCCCTTGCGGGTCACCCGCAGCTGGACGGTCTCCACGGTCGTCTCGACGTGCCAGCTGCCGAACGGCTCGTCGAGCAGGTCGTCCACCGCGCCCCGGGCGGCGTCGCCGGCGTGGTTGGAGGTGTGCGCCTGGGTGTCGTCGTACGTCGTGAGCTGGAGCTGGCGACCGGCCTTGAGGTCGACGTACCGCAGCTCGACCCGGCGCCACCTCGGCGCACCGGCCCTGCGCCGCCCTGACCCGACCGCTCGGACCAGCGTGTCCGGGTCGAGCAGCCGGCCGCGGAGCTGCGCGATCGCGCGCGCGAGGTTCTCGGCCATCACACGACAGCGGCGAGGACGACGATCAGGAGCAGCGCCACCAGCGCCAGCGGGATGACCAGGCGGCGGTGGCGGGGGTTCACCCGACGAGTCTATGGAGGCGGGTCACAGGTCGGTCGCGGACCGGTCACGAGTTGCTCCGGGGTCTGGCCCGGGGTCGGGCCGGGGGTCAGGGTCGGGACATGGACGACCCTTCGCACGCCTTCGACTTCTGGATCGGCGAGTGGGAGGTGCGCGACCCCGACGGCAACCACGTCGGCCGGAGCTCGATCACCGACCTCTACGGCACCGGAGCACTGGCCGAGCACTGGCGCGGTGACCGCGGGGTCGTGGGCCACAGCCTGAGCGCGTGGGACGCCGAGCGCGGTTGTTGGCACCAGACCTGGGTGGACTCGACGGGTGGGGTGCTCCTGCTCGACGGGGACGTGCGCGAGGGAGCGATGGTGCTCGAGGGCATCGACGCCGACGCCCGGCAGCGGATCACGTGGACCCGCGCCGGGGATGAGGTCCGCCAGGTCTGGGCGACCTCCAAGGACGACGGACAGCCCTGGGAGACCGCGTTCGACGGCCGCTACACCCGCGGCTGAGCCAGCAGCTCGGCCAGGTGCCGGGCCGGCACGCCGGCCAGGTCGTCGAGCTGCACGCGGCAGGACATGCCGTCGGCGAGGACGACCGCACCCGGGTGCGCACGGACGGCGGGCAGCAGGTGGGTCTCGGCCACCGCGACCGACACGTCGTAGTGGCCCTTCTCCATGCCGAAGTTGCCGGCCAGGCCGCAGCAGCCCGGCACCCGGGTCACGGTGGCGCCGGCCCGCTCGAGCAGCCGCTGGTCGGCGGCCCAGCCGATGACGGCGTGGTGGTGGCAGTGCGGCTGGGCGACCACCTCCACACCGGAGAGGTCGGGCACCGGCAGCTGCTCGCGCTCGACGAGCTCGGCGAGGCTGAGCACATCGAGGGTGGCGCCGGCGAGCTCCGCGGCGTCGCTGCGCAGGGTGGCCAGGCAGGAGGGCTCCAGCCCGATCACCGGGACGCCCGACTCGACGTACGGCGTCAGGGTCGCGATGGTGCGCCCCATGATCTGCCGCGCCTGGTCGAGCTGGCCGGTGGTGATCCACGTCAGGCCGCAACAGGCATCGTCGGCGATGACGCGCCCGGTCAGGCCGACCGAGTCGAGGTAGCGGATCGCGGCCAGGCCGTTGGCCGGGAAGAAGTGGTCGGTGAACGAGTCGGCCCAGATCCAGACGTCCGGCGTGCCGCCGGTAGGGGCCACCTTGCGCATCGTCTTGGGCGCGAACGCCGGGATCGAGCGACGCTGGTCGATGCCGGCGGTGGCCTTGGCCAGCCGCGCCACCGGGCCCAGCCGCGCGAGCCGGTTGGCGAGCGGGGCCACCGGCGCGGCGCGGTCGGCCCACGTCGGCAGCCGGCCGAGGAGGCGGTGGCTGCGCGGACGGCGTACGCCCTGCACGTCGTGCTTCTGGTGCAGCGCCTCGGACTTGTACGTCGCCATGTCCACGCCCGTGGGGCAGTCCGAGGCGCAGCCCTTGCACGCCAGGCAGAGGTCGAGCGCCTCGGCGACCGCCGGGTCGGCGAACCCCTTGACGAGGGTCCCGTCGATGGCTTCCTGGAGCACCCGTGAGCGGCCGCGGGTGGAGTCCTTCTCGTCGCGGGTGGCGAGGTAGGACGGGCACATCACGCCGCTGGTCACCGGGGCCACGCACCTGCCGACGCCGGTGCAGCGGTGCACCGCGTCACCGAGCTCCCCGGCGTCGTGCGGGAGCCGCATCAGCGACAGCACCTGCTGGCGGGCGCGGACCGGGCGCAGGTCGGCGTCGAGCGGCGCCGGGTCGACCAGGTTGCCAGGGTTGAGCAGGTTGACCGGGTCGCAGATCGCCTTGACCGCGGCGAAGAGGCGGAGCGACTCGGCGTCGTACATCAGTGGGAGCAGCTCGGAGCGCGCCCGGCCGTCGCCGTGCTCGCCGGACAGCGACCCGCCGTGGTCGCGCAGCTTGAGCGCGCAGGCGGTGAGGAAGTCACGGAAGACCCTGGCGGAGCTCGCTCGCCCCGGCTCGAACGGGAAGTCGATGCGCACGTGCACACAGCCATCGCCGAAGTGGCCATAGGGCACCCCGTCGAGCCCGTGGTCCCCGAGCAGCTCCTCGAAGTCGCGGAGCCAGGCCCCCAGCCGGTCGGGGGGCACCGCCGCGTCCTCCCAGCCGGAGTAGGCCGGAGTCGCCAGGCTGCGGGCGGCCAGGCCGGCACCGTCCTCACGGATCCGCCACAGCGCGGTCGCCTCGCCGGGGTCCGACACCAGCCGGTGGCCCAGGGCACCGCTCGCGGCGACCACCCTGCCGGCCAGGGACTGCGCCTGCGCGCCGACGAGCTCCACGAAGAGCCAGCCGCCCCCGGGCGGGAGCTCGGGCACCCCGCTGCCTCGCGAGCGGACCAGGTGCACGATCCGGGCGTCCAGCCCCTCGCACGCCGTCATGGCTCCCTCGGTCGCCGCGAGGAGCGCGGGGACCGCGTCCGCGGCCTCGGGCATCGACGGGTAGCCGAGCACGACGAGCAAGCGGTCGGCGCTGTCCTCGACCAGCCGGACCGTGGCCTCGCGCACCACGGCGAGCGTCCCCTCCGACCCGACCAGGAACCGGTCGACGCTGCGGTCCTTCTCGGGGAGCAGCTGCTCCAGCGAGTAGCCGCTGACCTGCCGTGCGAACTGCCCGAACTCCGTGCGGACGTGCGCGAGGTGCTGGTCCACCAGCGCCGCGAGCTTCGTCTCCACGTCCCGCGCACCGGGTCCCCACGCCACGTCCAGCGCCACCACGTTGTCCGACGTCCGGCCATAGCCGAGCGCCCGCGAGCCACAGGCGTTGTTGCCGATCATCCCGCCGATCGTGCAGCGAGTGTGGGTGGAGGGGTCCGGCCCGAACCGCAGCCCGTGCGCCGCCGCCGCCCGCTGCAGGTCGGCGTGCACGACGCCCGGCTGGACGACCGCCGTACCTGCCTCCGGGTCGATCGAGACGACCCGGTTGAGGTGCTTGAGCGTGTCGACGACGATCCCCGGCCCGACCGCGTTGCCGGCGATCGACGTGCCCGCGCCGCGCATCGTGACCGGCACGCCTGCGGCGCTCGCCACGTCGAGGATGGCGTCCAGCTCGTCGGCGGCCCGCGCCCGCGCCACCACCTTCGGCACCACCCGGTACAGAGACGCGTCGGAGGAGTAGAGCGCCCGGGTCAGCACCGAGTCGTCGACATCGGTGACGCCCCGCCTCCGCAGCTCCGCGAGGAGATCTGCGGAGCCGGCGGTCACCTCACCAGTGTTCCATCGAGGCGAGGAACACCCGCGCCAGGTCTTCCTCCGTGGGCGCCTTGGGCGCGGTCGCCAACAGCCGTTGCTGCTGGGTGGCGCCGGCGACGAGGTCGTCGACGTCCGCGGCGGCGTAGCCGACCTCGGCCAGGCCGTTCGGGATCCCGATGTCGCGCATCAGGGCGGTGACCACGCCGCCCAGCAGCTCGGGGCCATCGCCGGTCGCGTCCGGGTCGAGGATCCGCGCCGCCCTCAGGTGCCGCTCGGGGGCGGCGTCGAAGGTGAACCGGAACGCCGCGGGCGCCGTGAGCGAGACGGCCATCCCGTGCGGGACGATCGGCTCGCCCTCCGGGTAGCCCTCGGGCACGTAGTCGCGCACCCGCCCCGCGATCGGGTAGGCGTTGGCGTGCGGGATGTGCACCCCGGCGTTGCCGAAGCCGAGCCCCGCAAACGTCGCCGCCATCGCCATCTGCTCGCGGGCGACGACGTCGGACCCCTCCTTGACCGCCGCCCGGAACGAGCCCGCCAGCAGGCTCATCGCCTTCTCCGCCCACATGTCCGCGATCGGGTTGGCCCCGCAGTAGGGCACCCGCTCCTCGGGCTGCTTGGCCTCGAAGTCGGCATACCAGCGTGCGGTGTAGCTCTCGAGGGCGTGGCAGAGGATGTCCATGCCGGACGCCGCCGTGACCAGCTCCGGCTGGGTCACCGTGAGCCGGGGGTCGACGATCGCGAGCTTCGGCCGGAGCGCGCCATGGCTGATGCCCGGTCTTCACCTTGAGCGCGAGCACGTCGAGCACGCAGATCGTGGTGCTCTCGCTGCCGGTGCCGGTCGTGGTCGGGATCGCGACCAGCGGGAGCAGCGGGTCCGCCGGCGGCCGCGCCCTGCCGACCGGGGCGTTGATGTAGTCCATCAGCTCGCCGGGGTTGGTGAGCAGCAGGTTGACCGCCTTGGCGGTGTCGATCGACGAGCCGCCGCCGACCGCGACGATCGCGTCGAACGGCTTGGCCGGTCGAGTTGGCGTCGCGCGCGAAGTCGATGGCCTCGTCGAGCGACTCGTCGGTCGGCTCGACCCGGGCCCGGTCGAAGATGACCGTCTCGATACCGTCGCTGCCAGACCTGCTCGGCGATCCGCGAGGGATGGCCGGTCGCCATGACGCCCGGGTCGGTGACCAGCAGGACCCGGCGGGCGCCTATCGCCGCGAGGTCGTGCCCCACCTCGGCCGAGGCGCCGGGCCCGAACTTGAGCGCCGGTGCGGCGTAGGTGAAGACGGTCTCGTTCACGCCTCGCAACCTATGCTCGCGGGCGGCCAGCGCCGTCCGGACGAGGTCGCGGGTCGGGTGGTCGTCGCGCGCCCAGCCGCCGCGACGGGCACCCACGCCGCGGCGTCGGTGGTGCCGTCGACCTCGAGGACGGCCGGCTCGCCGTCGGAGACCTCGGCGTCGAACACGATCTGCAGCGCGTGGAAGTCCTCGCGCCGGCCGGAGGGAGCGGTGCCCTCGAAGTGCGTGGAGCCGACGTCGAGCGACTCGCCGGGCCGTGCACACCAGACCCGTCTCCTCGCGGACCTCGCGGACCACGCGTCTCGTCGCGGCTCCTCGCCGTGGTCGATGCCGCCGCCGGGCAGCGTCCACGAGCCGGGGTGCGGGCCGCGGGCCGAGTTGCGGGTGAGCAGCACCTCCTGGCCGTCGGCGCCGTCCAGGACCAGGGCGTACGCCGCGACGCGCTGCAGCTGGAACGGCTGGTGGGTCGGCGAGCACCTCGGTGACCAGGCTGCACCACCGGCACGGACCCGTCGAGCACGGCCGGCGACCGGCTGCCAGGCCGCCTCCATCGTGGAGCCGTCGACCTCGACGACGTGCGGCTCCGGGCTGTCGAGCGGCACCCAGCCGTCGTAGACGATCCGGAGCGCGTGCGCGTCCGCGCGCCGGCCCTGTCGCCAGGTGTTGCGCTGGTGGAAGGAGTAGACGTGCGCCGTCTCCCCGATGCGCACGTCGAGGCCGGTCTCCTCGTGCACCTCGCGGACCACTGCGTCCCGCGGGTCCTCGCCGTGCTCCAGCCCGCCGCCCGGAAGGGTCCACAGCTCCTTGCTGGTGAGCCGCTTGGCCAGCCGGCTGAGCAGGATGTGGTCGTCGCGCAGGATGACGGCGTACGCGGCCACCCGCTGCACCTTCCGCACCTGCCGACGTCGCCACCGCTCGACCCTAGTTTCCGGACCCCGGAGCGGGGCGACGCCCGCGCGGGGCATGTCGATCCGGCCCTGGACGGTCACGGAGCTGGTGCAGGGCCGCTCAGGCGAACGGCGGGCGGGGGTCGCGGGCGACCGAGCGTCGGCCCGCCCAGCGCCAGACCCGGGCGGCGCGGTCGCGGTCCTCGTCGGTGACCAGGTTGCCCATCCACCGCAGCGCCAGCGTCATCAGCCAGTCCGAGCGCATGCCGGCGGGGCCGAGGGTCCAGCAGGCCGGGCACGGTGACCAGGCCGGCAAGACGGCGGGCGATCGAGAACGCCTCGCCGTAGTGCTCGCGCAGCAGCGCCGGCCAGCCGGCTGCGAGGTCGTCGCCGCTCGGTCGAGCAGCTCGGCGACCAGCCGGCCGGTCTCGAGGCCGTAGTCGATGCCTTCGCCGTTGAGCGGGTTGACGCAGGCGGCGGCGTCGCCGATCAGCGCCCAGTTGGGGCCGGCGACGTTGCTCACCGCGCCGCCCATCGGCAGCAGCGCCGAGGTCGGCATCCGGAGGTCGCCGCGAGAGCCTGAAGTCCTCGCGGCGAGCCCGGCGTAGTGCGCCATCAGCGGCTTGATGGCCAGGTCGGCCGGGCGCTTGCTGGTGGCCAGCGTGCCGACGCCGAGGTTCACCTCGCCGGTGCCGAGCGGGAAGATCCAGCCGTAGCCCGACAGCACCTGCCCGTCCTCGTCGCGCAGCTCGAGGTGGCTGCTGATCCACGGGTCGTCGCTCATCTCGCTGGCGACGTACGAGCGGCCGGCGACGCCGTAGACGGTGTCGCGGTGCCACTCCCGGCCGAGCACCTTGCCGAGCGGCGAGCGGACGCCGTCGGCCACGACCAGGCTGCGGCAGCCGATCTCGACCGGGCCGTCGTCGGTCTTGAACACCACGGCCCGCGACCCGGCCGCCGTCGCGGCGCACGTCGACCGCCCGGAGCGCCGTCGATCGCGGTCGCGCCGGCCTTGATCGCCGTGGTGCGCAGGTGGTCGTCGAGCTCGGTGCGCGCGACCGCGGAGCCCCACGCCGGCAAGGTGCCACCCGGCCAGGGCAGCAGCAGGGTCTGGCCGAAGCCGTGCGCGCGCAGCCCCTGGTTGACGGTGTGGGCGCGCAGCCAGTCGTCGAGACCGAGCCGCTGGAGCTCGCCGACCGCGCGCGGGGTGAGCCCGTCGCCGCAGGTCTTGTCCCGCGGGAAGACGGCCGCGTCGGCGAGCACCACGTCGGCGCCGCCACGCGCCGCCCACGCGGCCGCGGCCGACCCGGCGGGGCCGGCGCCGACGACGAGCACGTCGGCGTGCGCGGGCGGGCTGGTCACCCGCTCATTGTCTCAGGGGGCTCCCTCGTGCCGTGAATCCGCTTCAGGCGTCCTGCTCGGGCCGGGCGGAACCCTCGGCGGCGTGCTCACCGCCCTCGCCGGCGATCGGCGGTGGGTCACTGTTGGGATCGTCGTCGGGCGCGGCGTGCCTGCCGCCGTTCTCGGGCTGCACCTCACTCATGGGTCAGGTGTACCCGAACGATCGCCGCAGGTCACGCACCCCGTCCGGGTCGGCGTCCTACCGGGTCACCGGTAGGCCTTGTGCTCCAGGAGGTGCACCTTCGGGTTCGCGCAGCCGGTGGTCGGGTGCTTGATGAACTGCGACCTCGTCTCGTCGGGCACGTAGACCCGGAAGCCGTCGACCTTGGCCGGGCGGCACTGCTTCCTCGGGTACGGCGCGTACGACGTCTCCACGATCGCGCTGCGCACCTTGTCGCCGGGCTCCAGCACCCTCTTGCGCTTGGGGCTCGGCGTCCGGTCCGCCGCGGCGCCCACCTGGGTGCCGTTGCCTCCGCCGACGTACGACAGCCCGCCGTACCCCTTGACCCAGCACGTCACGTCGGAGGTGTTGCGCAGCACGATCCGCCCGTAGACGTGGCTCATCGCGGCGTCGCCACCGCGGTACTTCGCGGTCAGGTTGTCGTTGGTGCACTCTGCTGTCGAGGCTCGGGGGGTGGCTCGCGGCCCTGCCGCCAGGCTCCCGCTCGGCGCCAGCATCATCACGCCACCCAGGACCGACCCGGCGACCACGGTCACCACGCCGCTCCAGAGCGGCACCCTCATCCAGCGCTCCATGGCTCAATCCTCCCGTGGACTCCCATTGCGTCCGTCATCGAGTGTGACTCACCAGAAGGGGTGCGGGTTGCGCGCACTGGCTGAGTTTCACCTGAGTTTCCCGCCGAGGAGAGGAGTGAGTGGACGGCAGACGGCGGACGGCAGACGGCACGGCCCCCAGCTGCCAGAGGCAGCTGGGGGCCGACCGTCGTGCTCAGTTCTGGTACGACCCGAAGTCGAAGTCCTCCAGGGCGACCGCCTGGCCGCCGGAGCCGGCGAACTCGTAGTCGTAGGAGTCGTAACCGGTCACGGAGTACGCCGCGGCGCGGGCCTCCTCGGTGGGCTCCACCCGGATGTTGCGGTACCGCTCGAGGCCGGTGCCCGCCGGGATCAGCTTGCCGATGATGACGTTCTCCTTCAGACCGCGCAGCGCGTCGGACCGTCCGTGGATCGCCGCGTCGGTGAGGACCCGGGTGGTCTCCTGGAAGGAGGCCGCGGAAAGCCACGACTCGGTCGCGAGCGAGGCCTTGGTGATGCCCATGAGCTCGGGACGACCCGAGGCCGGCTTGCCGCCCTCGGAGACCACGCGCCGGTTCTCCTCCTCGAACCGCACGCGGTCCACGAGGTCGGACGGGCAGCAGGTGGGTGTCACCCGACTCGAGCACCGTGATCCGGCGCAGCATCTGCCGCACGATGATCTCGATGTGCTTGTCGTGGATCGCCACGCCCTGCGAGCGGTACACGGCCTGCACCTCGTCGACCAGGTGCTGCTGGGTCTTGCGGACACCGAGGATGCGCAGCACCTCCTTGGGGTCCGGCGTGCCGACGACCAGCTGCTCGCCGACCTCGATGCGGTCGCCGTCGGCGACCTTGAGGCGGGACCGGCGGCTGACCGGGTACTCCTGCACGTCGGAGCCGTCGTCGGGGGTGACCCGGACGACGCGCGCCTTGTCGGTCTCCTCGATCTCGACCCGGCCGGCGACCTCGCTGATCGGCGAGACCCCCTTGGGCGAGCGGGCCTCGAACAGCTCCACCACGCGGGGCAGACCCTGCGTGATGTCGTCGGCCGAGGCGACGCCACCGGTGTGGAAGGTGCGCATCGTCAGCTGGGTGCCGGGCTCACCGATCGACTGGGCCGCGATGATGCCGACGGCCTCGCCGATGTCGACGAGCTTGCCGGTGGCCAGCGACCGGCCGTAGCACTTGGCACAGGTGCCGGTCTTGGCGTCGCAGGTCAGCACGGAGCGGACCGACACCTCCTCGACACCGGCGGCCACGAGCTCGCCGATCTTGACGTCGCCGAGGTCCTCGCCCGCGGTCGCCAGCACCTCGCCGGTGTCCGGGTGAGCGACGTCGACGGCCGCCGTGCGGGCGTATGCGGCGGTCTCGGCGTTGTCGTCCTTGCGGACGGTCCCGTCCTCGCGCTTGACCCCGATCCGCTTCATCAGCCCACGCTCGGTGCCGCAGTCGTCCTCGCGGATGATGACGTCCTGGGAGACGTCGACCAGGCGCCGGGTCAGGTAGCCGGAGTCCGCCGTGCGGAGCGCGGTGTCGGCCAGACCCTTGCGAGCGCCGTGGGTGGCGATGAAGTACTCCAGCACCGTGAGACCCTCACGGAAGTTGGACTTGATCGGGCGCGGGATGATCTCGCCCTTCGGGTTGGCCACGAGGCCACGCATCGCGGCCACCTGCCGGATCTGGTTCATGTTTCCGGAGGCACCGGAGTCGACCATCATGAAGATGGGGTTCGACCGGTCGAAGTTCTCCTCCATCGCGTCACCGACCTTGCTGGACGCGTCCGTCCAGATCTCGATGAGCTCCTGACGGCGCTCGTCGTCGGTGATCAGGCCGCGCTCGAACTGCTTCTGGATGTTCGCGGCCTGGGTCTCGAACCCGGAGAGGATCTCGGCCTTGTTGGCCGGCGTGACGACGTCCTCGATCGACACGGTGACCCCGGACCGGGTGGCCCAGTGGAAGCCGGTGTCCTTGAGGGCGTCGAGCGACGCGGCGACCTCGACCTTGGTGTAGCGCTCGGCCAGGTCGTTGACGATCGCGCCCAGCGCCTTCTTGCCCACTTCGTAGTTCACGTAGGGGTAGTCGGCGGGCAGGGTGTCGTTGAACAGCGAGCGGCCCAGCGTCGTCTCGAGCGTGATCGCCTGGCCCTCCTCCCAGTCCGAGAACGTCCTCGCCCAGCGGCGGGCACGACGTCGGAGAGCCGGATCTTGACCTTGCTCTGGAGCGAGATCTCGCCGTGGTCGAAGGCCATGATCGCCTCGGCCGGCGAGCGAGAACGCCCGGCCCTCGCCGAGCTCGCCGTCACGGTCGGTGGTCAGCCAGAACAGGCCGATGATCATGTCCTGCGAGGGCATGGTCACCGGACGGCCGTCGGACGGCTTGAGGATGTTGTTGGTCGACAGCATCAGGATCCGGGCCTCGGCCTGCGCCTCGGCGGAGAGCGGCAGGTGCACGGCCATCTGGTCACCGTCGAAGTCGGCGTTGAACGCGCCGCAGACGAGCGGGTGGATCTGGATGGCCTTGCCCTCGATCAGCTGCGGCTCGAAGGCCTGGATGCCGAGGCGGTGCAGCGTCGGTGCGCGGTTGAGCAGCACCGGGTGCTCCATGATCACCTCTTCGAGCACGTCCCAGACCATCGCGTAGCGCGAGAGACCGGAGGTCGCCCGCTCCACCATCCGCTTGGCGGACTTGATGTTCTGCGCGTGGGAGAGGTCCACGAGCCGCTTCATGACGAACGGCTTGAACAGCTCCAGCGCCATCATCTTCGGCAGACCGCACTGGTGCAGCTTGAGCTGCGGACCCGACACGATGACCGAGCGGCCCGAGTAGTCGACGCGCTTGCCGAGCAGGTTCTGGCGGAACCGGCCCTGCTTGCCCTTGAGCATGTCGGACAGCGACTTCAGCGGCCGGTTGCCCGGTCCGGTGACCGGACGACCGCGGCGGCCGTTGTCGAACAGCGAGTCGACGGCCTCCTGGAGCATCCGCTTCTCGTTGTTGACGATGATCTCGGGCGCGCCGAGGTCGAGCAGCCGCTTGAGCCGGTTGTTGCGGTTGATCACGCGGCGGTAGAGGTCGTTGAGGTCGGACGTCGCGAACCGGCCACCGTCGAGCTGCACCATCGGGCGCAGGTCCGGCGGGATCACCGGGACGGCGTCGAGGACCATGCCCTCGGGCTTGTTGCCGGTCTTGCGGAACGCGTCGACGACCTTGAGCCGCTTGAGCGCCCGGACCTTCTTCTGGCCCTTGCCGGTGGCGATGGTCTCGCGCAGCGACTCGACCTCGGCGGCGATGTCGAAGTCCTGGAGGCGCTTCTGGATCGCCGTGGCGCCCATGTGGCCCTCGAAGTACTTGCCGAACCAGTTCTTCATCTCCCGGTACAGCATCTCGTCGCCCATGAGGTCCTGGACCTTGAGCGACTTGAACGTGCTCCAGACCTCCTCGAGGCGGTCGATCTCGCGCTGCGCGCGGTCGCGCAGCTGCTTCATCTCCCGCTCGGCGCCGTCCTTGACCTTGCGGCGCTGGTCGGCCTTGGCACCCTCGGCCTCGAGGGCCGCGAGGTCCTCCTCGAGCTTCTTGGTGCGGTCCTCGATGGAGCCGTCCCGGCGCTTCTCGAGCCGCTCGCGCTCCAGGCCGACCTTGCCCTCGAGCGAGGACAGGTCCGGTGGCGGGCGTCCTCGTCGACGGAGGTGATCATGTAGGCGGCGAAGTAGATGACCTTCTCGAGGTCCTTCGGGGCGAGGTCGAGCAGGTAGCCGAGCCGGCTCGGGACACCCTTGAAGTACCAGATGTGGGTGACCGGGGCGGCCAGCTCGATGTGGCCCATCCGCTCGCGGCGGACCTTGGAGCGGGTCACCTCGACGCCGCAGCGCTCGCAGATGATGCCCTTGAAGCGCACCCGCTTGTACTTGCCGCAGTAGCACTCCCAGTCCCGGGTGGGACCGAAGATCTTCTCGCAGAAGAGGCCGTCACGCTCGGGCTTGAGCGTGCGGTAGTTGATGGTCTCCGGCTTCTTGACCTCGCCGTGGCTCCACGTGCGGATGTCGTCCGCGGTGGCCAGGCCGATCCGAAGCTGGTCGAAGAAGTTGACGTCGAGCACTTTGGCTTTGCTTCCTTCGTTAGTTCTAGGTCGTGCTGAATGGGGTTGGGACTGAGGTCGGGCGGTCCGCCGGCGGGCCGGCGCCCCGCCGTCGATCAGACTTCTTCGACGGAGCTGGGCTCGCGACGGGACAGGTCGATGCCGAGCTCCTCGGCGGCGCGGAAGACGTCCTCCTCCGCGTCCCGGAGCTCGATCGACGAGCCGTCCTGGCTCAGGACCTCGACGTTCAGGCAGAGCGACTGCATCTCCTTGACGAGCACCTTGAACGACTCCGGGATGCCGGAGTCGGGGATGTTCTCGCCCTTGACGATCGCCTCGTAGACCTTGACCCGACCGGGCACGTCGTCGGACTTGATCGTCAGCAGCTCCTGGAGGGCGTAGGCGGCGCCGTAGGCCTCCATCGCCCAGACCTCCATCTCGCCGAACCGCTGGCCGCCGAACTGGGCCTTACCGCCCAGGGGCTGCTGCGTGATCATCGAGTAGGGGCCGGTGCTGCGCGCGTGGATCTTGTCGTCCACCAGGTGGTGCAGCTTGAGGATGTACATGTAGCCGACCGCGACCGGGTCCGGGAACGGCTCGCCGGAGCGGCCGTCGAAGAGGCGCGCCTTGCCGTCCTCCTTGACCATCGCGGACACCGTCGCGGTTGGGCATGGTCGCACCCAGCAGACCGGTGATCTCGTCCTCGCGGGCACCGTCGAAGACCGGCGTCGCCACCTTGGTGTTCGGGGCGGCCTTCTCGGCGTGGATGTCGATCAGCCGCTGCTTCCAGTCGGCCTTCGACTTGTCCTCGGACAGGTCGAGGTCCCAGCCCTGCTTGGCCAGCCAGCCCAGGTGCAGCTCGAGGATCTGGCCGATGTTCATCCGGCGCGGCACACCCAGCGGGTTGAGCACCACGTCGACCGGCGTGCCGTCCTCCATGAACGGCATGTCCTCGATCGGCAGGATCTTGGCGATGACGCCCTTGTTGCCGTGGCGTCCGGCGAGCTTGTCGCCGACCGAGATCTTGCGCTTCTGCGCGACGTAGACGCGCACCAGCTGGTTGACGCCCGGCGGGAGCTCGTCGCCCTCCTCGCGGTCGAAGACCCGGACGCCGATGACGGTGCCGGACTCGCCGTGCGGGACCTTCATCGAGGTGTCGCGGACCTCGCGCGCCTTCTCACCGAAGATCGCGCGGAGCAGCCGCTCCTCGGGGGTCAGCTCGGTCTCGCCCTTGGGCGTCACCTTGCCGACGAGGATGTCACCGGTGGTGACCTCCGCGCCGATGCGGATGATGCCCCGCTCGTCGAGGTCGGCCAGCATCTCCTCGGAGACGTTCGGGATGTCCCGGGTGATCTCCTCGGGGCCGAGCTTGGTGTCGCGGGCGTCGACCTCGTGCTCCTCGATGTGGATCGAGGTGAGGACGTCCTCCTGCACCAGCCGCTGGCTGAGGATGATCGCGTCCTCGTAGTTGTGGCCCTGCCACGGCATGAACGCGACGAGCAGGTTGGTGCCCAGCGCCATCTCGGCGTTGTCGGTGCACGGGCCGTCGGCGATCGGCGAGCCGACGTCGAGCTTGTCGCCCTCGTTGACCAGCGGGCGCTGGTTGATGCAGGTGCCCTGGTTGGAGCGGCGGAACTTGTCGAGCTTGTAGGTCGTGTAGGTGCCGTCGTCGTTCATCGTCTCGATGAGCTCGGCGGACACCTCCTTGACCACACCGGCCTTCTCGGCCACCAGCACGTCGCCGGCGTCGACCGCGGCGCGGTACTCGATGCCGGTGCCGACCAGCGGCGAGTCGCTCCTGATGAGCGGCACGGCCTGGCGCTGCATGTTGGCGCCCATGAGCGCGCGGTTGGCGTCGTCGTGCTCGAGGAACGGGATCAGCGCGGTCGCGACCGACACCATCTGGCGCGGCGAGACGTCGATGTAGTCGACGTCGTCGGCCAGGACCTCGGAGACCTCACCGTCGCGCTGGCGGACCAGCACCCGCTCGTCGGTGAAGCTTGCCCTTGTCGTCGAGCGTCGGCGTTGGCCTGGGCGATGACGTAGCGGTCCTCGTCGTCGGCGGTGAGGTAGTCGACCTTGTCGGTGACCTTGCCCTTCTCGACCTTGCGGTAGGGCGTCTCGACGAAGCCGAACGGGTTGATCCGGCCGTAGGAGGCGAGCGAGCCGATCAGACCGATGTTGGGACCCTCGGGGGTCTCGATCGGGCACATCCGGCCGTAGTGCGACGGGTGGACGTCGCGGACCTCCATGCCGGCGCGGTCACGGGACAGACCACCGGGGCCGAGCGCGTTGAGCCGACGCTTGTGCGTCAGCCCGGCGATCGGGTTGGTCTGGTCCATGAACTGCGAGAGCTGCGAGGTGCCGAAGAACTCCTTCAGCGCCGCGACGACCGGGCGGATGTTGATCAGGGACTGCGGCGTGATCGCCTCGACGTCCTGGGTCGTCATCCGCTCGCGGACCACCCGCTCCATGCGGGCCAGGCCGGTGCGGAGCTGGTTCTGGATCAGCTCGCCGACCGTGCGCATCCGGCGGTTGCCGAAGTGGTCGATGTCGTCGGCGGAGATCTCGATCTCACCCTGGGCGCGACTCGATCTCGGCCTGGCCGTCGTGCAGCGCGACGATGTAGCGGATCGCCGCCACGATGTCGGCCGAGGGTCAGCGTCTGCTGGTCGAAGGCCTCGGTCAGGCCGAGCTTCTTGTTGACCTTGTAGCGGCCGACCTTGGCGAGGTCGTAGCGCTTGGGGTTGAAGTAGTAGTTGTTCAGCAGCGTCTGCGCGGCCTCGCGCGTGGGCGGCTCGCCCGGGCGCAGCTTGCGGTAGATGTCGAGCAGCGCGTCGTCCTCGGCCACGGTGTGGTCCTTCTCGAGCGTGAGCTCGATGGACTCGTAGGCCTTGCCCTCGGTGCTGTTGGGGTCGGCGAACTCGCGGCGGATGTCCTCGACGGTCATGCCGAGGGCCTTGAGCAGGACGGTGACGTTCTGCTTGCGCTTGCGGTCGAGGCGGACGCCGACCATGTCGCGCTTGTCGATCTCGAACTCCAGCCAGGCACCGCGGCTCGGGATCAGCTTCGCGGTGTAGATGTCCTTGTCGGAGGTCTTGTCGGCGGTGCGCTCGAAGTAGACGCCCGGGCGAGCGGACCAGCTGGGAGACGACGACGCGCTCGGTGCCGTTGATGATGAAGGTGCCCTTGTCGGTCATGAGCGGGAAGTCGCCCATGAAGACCGTCTGGCCCTTGATCTCACCGGTGTCGTTGTTGGTGAACTCCGCCGAGACGTAGAGCGGAGCGGAGTAGGTGAAGTCCTTCTCCTTGCACTCGTCGACGGTGTACTTCGGGTCGTAGAAGACCGGGTTCTCGAACGAGAGCGACATCGTCTCGGAGAAGTCCTCGATCGGGGAGATCTCCTCGAAGATCTCCTGGAGACCGGACTTGCTCGGAGACGTCCTCGCCCTCGGCGCGACGGCGCTGGACGGCGCTGTCCCAGGCCTCGTTGCCGATCAGCCAGTCGAAGCTGTCGGTCTGGAGGGAGAGGAGCTGCGGAACCTCGAGAGGCTCGTGGATCTTCGCGAAGGAGATGCGGCGGGAGTTGCCGGGTTGAGCGGACGTGCGGGAGGTGGTGCGCGCGGCCAAGAGTTGTCCTCATGACGGGCTCGTGAGCGGAGACGCGCCGACCCACCACAACTTCGCCCATCCGGGCAGGGCGAAGAGCATTTGAGGGCAGGCGCAAAGACCCACGATAGCGGATCAGCGGGCAGCCTTCAAGACCGCGCCACGGCTCGAGCCGCAAGGCGTTGCACGATGATGGGCCGTCGCGGGCTCAGGTCAAGCATATCGGCGCAGAACTGGGGCTGACGCTCCGGCGTGCGGCCGCTGACCTGCGCGAGCCGCGGTCAGCGCGGCGCTGCAGCGGGCGAGCTGGTTGGTGTCCATGTCGTCGACCAGCCAGTCGCCACCGACCTTCACCATGGTCATCACGACCTGGTCCTGGTAGATCTCCGGCTCGGTCGTGCGGCGTGGTGCGTCGGCCGGTTGACGAAGACCAGCACCTGGACCCGGTCGTCGCCCGACCGGACGATGCCCGAGGCGACCACCTGGGCGGTGACGACGGCCTTGAGGTCGGGGGCGTTCGCGCTGATCTGGGAGAACAGCGGGTCGTACTTCTTCTGGTAGCGCGTGGTCATCAGCGCGCCGGCGGCCTTCTGGTCGGCGTCGAGGTGGCGGTAGTCGTAGGCCAGGATCGTGGTCACCGCGCGCTCGGCCGCGCTCTGGGCCTCGCGTCGTCGGCGTCGGCGATGGCGTCGTCGGAGGGCTGGGAGTAGAGGTAGCCGGCGCGCGGCGAGCAGGCCGCTGCCGTCAGGATGGCGAGGCCGGCCAGCAGCCAGGCCGGGACCGTGCGTCGCGCGAGCGTGCGCGGTCGCGAGTCCTGCCGCCCTCGGCGGCGCCTCGGCTCCGCCCTCGAGCCGCGTCTCGGCCTCGCCCGCGGCTGCCGGTCGCGTCGTGCCTGCCGTCCTCCGGCTCTCGTCGGCGTCCAGGCGTCGGCGTCGTACTCGGCGCGCCTGTCGGGGTCGAGGAGGACCTCGGCGGCCTGGTTGAGGGCGCCGGAACCGGCGGTCGCCCGGGTCGAGGTCGGCGATCGCGGACTTCCAGGCGGTGCGGATCTCGTCGGCCGAGGCGTCGGGGTCGACGCCGAGCAGGTCGTACCAGGTCGGGGTCACGGCGTGGCCCCCTCGGTCGGCGAGTGGCGTCACGCTCGGCGGTGCCGGTGCCGGTCGCCGGTGCCGGTGCCGGTGCCCTGTCCTCGGTGCCGGTGAGCGGGCTGAAGTCGTCGACCAGCCAGCGTGCCCTTGATCTTGACCAGGCTGACCTGGACGCGGAACGGCGCGGGCTCGGTCTGACCCGCTCGGTCGGAGCCCGGGCTCTTCGGGTAGGACTGGGTGATCGAGCCGGCCACCAGCGCGGTGGCCGAGTCGGAGTCGATCGCCGAGACGCCGGTGCTGAACACCTGGGCGGTGCGGGCCAGCCCGGCCTGCTTCACGGTCGCCTCGGCGAGCGGGACGTTCTTCTCGAAGTCCGCGGCGAACTTGGGGGTGATCACCTCTTCGACCAGCTTGCGGTAGTCCGGCATGGTGCCGTCGTCGGCGAGCAGGTCGGGTCCGTAGGTGTTGATCCGGAGCATGAACTGCTCGGCCTGCGCCATCACGCTCTCGCGCTGCGGACTGGAGCGCGTCCTGGTCGCCGTCGATGCCGAGCGCGGCGACCGGCCGGGTGGCGGCGAGGTAGGCGACGGCGGCGACGGAGGCGAGCGAGCAGCACGCGAGAGCACGGCCAGCAGCGCAGCCGCAGGGGGTGCGAGGTGGCGCGGCGCGGCTCCGCGGTCCGGTCGGCGGTGGTCTCGTCAGTCACTCCTGACCGCTGGTCAGGGGCTGGAGGAACAGCCACTTCCAGGACTCCTCTCCTAGCGACGGCGGGGCCACGCTACCCGTCGACGGAAGGCCGGCCGCGTCGGTCGCGGCCGGGTCGCCCCAGGTGAGCTTGCCGGTGGTCGGGGTCGTACGCCGCCACGACCGGCGAGCCCGGCTCGGCGTACGACGCCGGGCGCGCTCGGGCGCGTTCTGGGCGCCGCGGGCGTTGCTCTTGGTCGGCGGGCTCGTGCAGCGGGCGTCCACGTTCATCGGCCGGTTGCTGCCGTCCTGCGGCGGCCGGGTGTCGGTGCCGCCGTAGCCCTGGTGGCAGACCGGCTGGTTGGTCAGGATCAGGCCGAAGTGGGCGTCGTAGAGGCCGGTGTCGGGGGACTTGGAGACCACCGTGAAGCCGCCCTCGACGACGTAGGGGTAGATCACGAGGACCTGCTTGATGCCGTCGAGGTGCTTGACGACCACGTTGCCGGTGGTGACCAGGTTGTTGATCAGGTCGCCGAGCTCGACGCGGTTCTGCTCGAGGAAGGTCCGCAGCTGGGTTGGCGGCGACGCCGCCGGTGTCGATCAGCGGCGCAGGTCGGGGTCGGCGCCGGCCAGCACGCTGCTGAACGCCTGGAGCTGCGCGGCGAAGTTGCGGATCGCCGACTCGCGAGTCGACCTGGCCGTGCAGCACGGTGTTGCTGTCGCGGATCAGCGCCGTCGTGATGTCGAAGTTGTCGTTGGCGGTCTCGATGAAGGAGTTGCCGGTGTCGATGATCCGCTGCAGGTCCTCGCCGGTGCCGTCGAAGGCCGCGCCGAGCTCGTCGACGGTGGTCTTGAGGTCCTCCTGGTTGACCGACTCGACCGTCTCGGAGAGGTCGGTCAGCAGCGTGTCGGTGGCGATCGGGAGCCGGGTGTCCTGCTGGTCGATCACCGAGCCGTTGTGCGAGGTAGGGGCCGTCGTTGCGCTGCGGCTGCAGGTCGACGTACTGCTCACCGACCGCGGAGCGGTTGCCGACCACGGCGAGGGTGTCGGCGGGGATCTCGTCGTAGCCCTTGTCGATGTCGAGGACGACGTCGACGCCCTCGTCGGTCAGCACGAGCTTGTCGACCGGTGCCGACGCTGACGCCGCGGTAGGTGACCTGGCCGCCGGCGAAGATGCCGCCGGAGTCGGCGAAGTGCGCCGTCACCGTGTAGTTGTCGTCGTAGAACGCCGGTCGAGCTGGGCGTAGCGGGCGCCGACGAAGCGTGACGCCGAGGAGCGTGATGATCGACGAAGATCACCAGCTGGATCTTGGTGCGACGGGTGATCACTGGCGCGCCACCTCCCGGACGACCAGCTCGGGGACCAGCAGGTTGACCAGCGACGGGTCGTAGGCCGACTGCAGCTGGGCCATGGTCGGCCCGCCATGCGCCGGCCGTCGTTCGAGCCGGTCCGGTGCCGCTGCGGCCCAGGCCGAGGCCGCCGAGGCATGCCGCCGACCTGGTCGCCGAGCTGGTCAGCGGGCCGCGCGGAGGCCGCGCACCGGCAGCCCCGGGCAGGCCCGGGGACGGTGTTGAGCGCGATGCAGACGGTCTTGTTCCTGTTGGCCGGCTCCTGGCAGAGCTGCTTGAGCTTGAGCAGCGCCGCCGGGGTGTTGAGCACCTTCTGGCAGGCCGCGCTGGTCAGGTTGCCGCTGGCGATGCAGTCGAGGCACGCCTGGAGCAGCTGGCCCGGGTCGAGCTCGGTCGGCAGCACGTCGGAGCGGGTTGGTCGGCAGCCCCTGGGTCGAGGTCGAGGTCGAGGGTGACCGAGAGGTTGGTGTAGTCGCCCATGTGCAGGTTGCGCGCGACCTGCGGGTCGCGGCCGACGACCTCGTCGACGAACGGGTAGGTCAGGAAGACGTTGAACGCCTTGACGAAGTCGTCGCCGGAGGCGGCGAGCTGGTTGAGCACCGGCTGGAGCTGGCGCAGCGAGTCGATGGTCGCGACCTTCGACGCCTTGATCACGCGGACGCCGACGTCGACAGCTGGTCGAGGGCCTGCAGCATCCGCACCAGGTCCTGGCGCTGGCCGTCGATGCTGGTCAGCGCGCTCGGCAGCTGCTCGAGCGCCTGGTCGATGTTGCCCTCCTGCTGGTGGGCCGAGAGGGCGAGCCGGTTGAGCGCCTCGATCGCGTCGACGATCTGGGCCTTGTTGGTGTCGAGGCTCGGCGGTGAAGGTGTCGATCTGGTCGAGCACCGAGCGGACGGCGTCCTCGCGGCCGGTGACGGCCTTGTTGAGCTCCTGCGCGATCGTCTTCAGCTGGGCCACGCCACCGCCGTTGAGGATCAGGCTCAGCGCGCCGAGCACCTCCTCGACCTCGGGGTTGCGGCCGGTGCGCTCGATCGGGATGACGTCGCCGTCCCCAGCGGGTTGTCGCTGGCGCCGGTCTCGGGCGCCGACAGCGAGACGAACTTCTCGCCGAGGAGGCTGGTCTGGCGGATCTCGGCGATCGCGTTGTCGGGCAGCTAGGTGTCGTTGCGCAGCTGCGAGCGTGACCTCGGCGGTGTAGCCGTCGAGCTGATCTTCTGACCTGGCCGACGCTGACGTCGTTGACCTTGACCGTCGACTTCGGGACCAGGTCGAGGACGTCCTGGAACTGGACGGTGACGTGATCGGGTGGTCGCCGACGTCGGTGCCACCGGGCAGCGGCAGCGCGTAGACGTCGAAGTGGCAGCCGGAGAGCACCACGCTGCCCAGCAGGAGGCCGAGCAGGAGCGCGCAGGCGCGTGTCACCGGCCGCTCCCCTCGTCCGTCGCCACGAGGCCGCCGAGCGTCGGGTCGAACGACTGGCCGTACGACGAGCCGGTGCCGAACGGCGCGGAGCGCTTGAGCACCGAGCTGGCCAGGTTGCACAGCTGGCCGCTCTTGTCGGCCTGGCTGAGGAAGCCGCAGACCAGCGTCTGCGGGTCGGAGGCGATCTGGTTGACGAGCTCGCCGAGGTTGGCGTTGGTGTCGAGCGTGCCGGCCTGCGGGTTGTAGGTGAGCGCCAGGTTGTTCAGCGCGAGCGGGCGCGTCGCGCAGGTCTCGTCGAGCGCCGCGCGCTGCTTGACCAGCACCTTGGCGACCCGGTTGATGTGCGTTGATGTTCTTGCTCGAGGATGTCGCGGTTCTCCTTGACGAACGTCGCGACGTCGCCCAGGCCGATCGACAGGTTGTGCAGCGCCGCCGCCAGCTCCTCCTTCTCACCGGAGAGCAGGTCGGAGACGTCGGAGAGCGACTGGTTGAACTGGCGCACCGTCTTGTCGTTGGTGGCCAGGGTGTTGATGAACCCCTCGAGCTCGCGGGCGGAGCCGAACAGCGCCTCCTTGTTGTCGTCGAGGGTCTGGCTCAGCGTGCTGAAGTCCTGGATGGTCTGGTGGAACTGCGCGCCCTCGCCGCCGAAGTTCGCGGCGGTGGTCGCGAGCAGGTCGGACAGCGCGCCGTTCTCGTTGGCGCCGTTGGGGCCGAGCGCGACGTTGAGCTGGTCGAGGCTGGAGTAGATCTGGTCGAGCTCCAGCGGCACCGCGGTGTCCTGGTCCTGGAGGACGGCGCCGTCGGCGAGCTGGGGCCGCTCTCGTAGACCGGGGTCAGCTGGACGTAGCGGTCACCGACGATCGAGGGCGCACGATCACGGCCTGGGCGTCGGCCGGGATCTCGACTCGGCGTCGTAGTGCATCTCGACGACGACGTCGGTGCCGGACGGCGTCACCTTGTCGACCGCGCCGACCGGACCCCGAGCACCTTCACGGGGCTGCCCACGTAGATCGAGATGGTCCGCGGGAAGTGCGCGGTCAGCGTCTTGCTGTCGTCGGTGCGAGGAACATCGTCGACCCCGGCCGCCAGCACCAGGGCGAGGACCAGCAGCGGCACGATCGCGCGCTTGCAGGTCGAGGACTGCTCATCCGACCCCACCGCCGTTGGCAGGTCGGCCGCGGGCGGCAGGTTCTGGATGTAGGTGTCGAACCAGGGCCCGTTGCCCAGGGTGTTGGTGAACACCCGGTAGAACGGCGCCATCAGCCGCAGGCTGTTG
>CAWBZR010000008.1:0-370295 GCA_963793315.1 uncultured Actinomycetota bacterium
CGCCGCCGAGCACTTCGCGACGGCTCAGCGCCGCGTTGGCCGCGACGTAGATCGCCGCGCCCGCCAGCAGCCCGACCAGGGTCGCGGTGAGGCCGCCCGAATGTTCTGCCTCGTCGACCAGGTCGAAGGCGAGCGCAGAGAAGAGGACACCCGAGCCGAAGGCCATCACGGTCGCCACGACCACGCGCGGGACGTGCGCGAACCAGGCGATGGCGGCGCCGACCACCAGCGTGCCGCCAGCGACCAGGCCCCACAGACCAGCCTGCAGATAGACGGGCACGGCGCCTCCTCCTGGGACCTATCCTCGCGCCTGTGGGTACCCATGAGGACGTCCTCGACGCGGCGCGGCGGGCCCGCGAGGCCAGCCACGGGCTCGCGCTGGCCACCCGCGCGCAGAAGGACGCCGCCCTGCTGGCGATGGCCGACGCGCTGCTGGCCCGGTGGCAGCGAGGTGCTCGACGCGAACGCCGAGGACGTGGCGCGCGCGGAGGCGGACGGCACGCCGGCCAACATCGTCGACCGGCTGCGGCTGACGCCGCAGCGGCTCGAGGACATGGCCCGCGGCCTGCGCGACGTGGCGGCGCTGCCCGACCCGGTCGGCGAGGTGGTCCGCGGCAGCACGCTGGCCAACGGGCTGGAGCTGCGGCAGGTGCGGGTGCCGTTCGGCGTGGTCGGCATGATCTACGAGGCCCGGCCCAACGTCACCGCGGACGCCGCCGGGATCTGCCTCAAGTCCGGCAACGCGGTGCTGCTGCGCGGCTCGTCGTCGGCCCGGTCGAGCAACGCTGCGATCGTGGCGATCCTGCGCGACGCCGCCGGCTCGAGTCCGGCCTCGAGGCGGACGTCGTCCAGCTGGTCCCGGGCGACTCGCACGACTCGGTCAAGGCGCTGATGCGCGCCCGCGGCCTGGTCGACGTGCTCATCCCGCGCGGGGGAGCGGGGCTGATCCGCTCGGTGGTCGAGGAGTCGACGGTGCCGGTGATCGAGACCGGCGTCGGCAACTGCCACGTCTACGTCGACCGCGCGGCCGACCTCGACAAGGCGCTCGCGATCGTGCTCAACGCCAAGACCCAGCGGACCAGCGTCTGCAACGCCGCCGAGTCGCTGCTCGTGCACGCCGAGGTGGCGGACGAGTTCCTGCCCGCGCGTGGTCGCCGCCCTCCAGGACGCCGGCGTCACGATCCACGGCGACGACGCGTTCGCGGCGTACGACGGGGTGGTGCCGGCCACCGACGACGACTGGGGCGAGGAGTACCTCTCGCTCGACATCTCGGCCCGCGTCGTGCCCGACCTCGACGAGGCGATCGCCCACATCCGCCGCTGGTCGAGCCAGCACAGCGACGCGATCGTCACCGAGGACCAGGGCGCCGCGCGGCGGTTCACCGCCGCCGTCGACTCGGCCGCGGTGCTGGTCAACGCGTCGACCCGGTTCACCGACGGCGGCGAGTTCGGGTTCGGCGCCGAGATCGGGATCAGCACCCAGAAGCTGCACGCCCGCGGGCCGATGGGGCTGCCCGAGATGACGTCGACGAAGTACGTCGTGGTCGGTGACGGCCACGTGCGCTGACCCGCCCCAGTCGGTAGGGTGTGGCCATGAGTTCTCGCCCAGATCGCCGTGGTGGCCCAAGAGGTCGACCAGCGCATCAGCTTCGCCATCGGCGGCACGGCCCTGCTGATCCTGCTCGGGCTGATGGCCGCGCTGGTCGCCTTCGGCGGCGGACGCGAGCACTCCTGACCTTGGTCGGGCACGCATGACCCGCCGCGTCGGGCGTGATGGGCGGGACGTTCGACCCCATCCACCACGGCCACCTCGTCGCGGCGTCCGAGGTGCAGGCATGGTTCGACCTCGACGAGGTCGTCTTCGTGCCGACCGGCGACCCGTGGCAGAAGTCCGACCGGCGTGGTCACCGAGGCCGAGCACCGCTACCTGATGACGGTGATCGCGACCGCCTCCAACCCGCGGTTCAACGTCTCCCGGGTGGACATCGACCGGGCCGGGCCGACGTTCACCGTCGACACGCTGAAGGACCTCCAGGCCGCGATGCCCGACGCCGAGCTCTACTTCATCACCGGCGCCGACGCCCTGGCCGACATCTTCACGTGGAAGCGCGGCCGACGAGCTGTTCGCGCTGGCGCACCAGTTCGTGGGCTGCACCCGGCCGGGCCACGAGATGGACCCGCAGACGCTGGCCGCGATCCCGTCCGACAAGGTGACGATGGTCGAGATCCCGGCGCTGGCGATCTCCTCGACCGACTGCCGCGACCGGCACCCGCCGCGGGGAACCGGTCTGGTACCTCGTCCCCGACGGCGTCGTCCAGTACATCGCCAAGCACGACCTCTACCCCTCGACTTGAACTGGAGCACAAAGTGACCGCCACCGACCACGCCGTCGAGCTCGTCGTCGCCGCCGCCCGCGCGGCGTCCGACAAGCTGGCGCAGCAGATCATCGCCTTCGACGTGAGCGAGCAGCTCGCGATCACCGACGCGTTCGTGCTCGCCTCGGCCACCAACGACCGCCAGGTCAAGCTCCATCGTCGACGAGGTCGAGGACAAGCTGCGCGAGATCGGCGCCAAGCCGATCCGCCGCGAGGGCGAGCGCGACGGCCGCTGGGTGCTCATCGACTACGGCGAGATCGTCGTGCACGTGCAGCACGAGGAGGAGCGGCAGTTCTACGCCCTCGAGCGGCTCTGGCGCGACTGCCCGACCATCCCGCTGCCCGCGGACGTCACCGCCACCAACCGTGGTTGACCTCGTCCTGCTGCGCCACGGCCGGACCGACTGGAACGCCGCGCGCCGCATCCAGGGGCAGGCCGACTCCCAGCTCGACGACGCTCGGCCACGCCCAGGCCGAGGCCGTCGCGCCGGTGCTGGCCGCGCTGGACGCCCTCCGTGCTGTGGTCCTCCGACTCCGACCGCGCCCGCACGACGGCGTCGTACGTCGCCGCGGCGACTGCGGCCTCACCCCGACCTACGACGCCCGGCTGCGGGAGTACTCCCTCGGCCCGCGCGAGGGGCTCTTCCACCACGAGTTCGAGGCCGACGCGCCCGCCGAGTACGCCGAGTTCGTCCGCGCCAACTGGGACGCCGTCGCCGGGCGCCGAGAAGCACGCCGAGGTCGCGGCCCGGATGGCCGCCGCGCTCGCCGAGGTCGCCGCCGCCGCGTCCCGACGGACGGCGTCGCCCTCGTCGTCTCGCACGGCGCCGCGATCCGCACCGCGGTCGCCGCCCTGCTCGGCTGGCCGTCCGAGCGAGGCGCTTGCGCTGCACGGCATGGACAACTGCGGCTGGGCGGTGCTGCGCCGGCGTCGCGCCCGACGCGCCGTGGCGGCTGCACGCCTACAACCGCACCGTCCCGTCCCGCCCGATTTCAGCTCCCGACCACGGCCGTTGGCTAAGATTCCGCGAGTTGTCCGCGGGGCTTCCACCTCGGGCAACACTTGGGGCTGTGGCGCAGCTGGTAGCGCATCTGCATGGCATGCAGAGGGTCAGGGGTTCGAGTCCCCTCAGCTCCACTGAACTCGCTGGTCAGAGGCCATGTCGGAGTCCTAGCAATAGGAGCCAGGCATGGCCACTAGCCATTTATTGGCCACTTCGGCGTCGATGATCGAGTCGTCCCGGCCCGAACTCGACCCACCTCGACGGTGCTCGGCGCGCCTCGCGCACCTGTGTCGTATGACCACCAACGCCACCCTCCGCGACCTCTTCGAGCCGGTCCTCACCCTCGCCGAGCTCGCCGACTACCTCCACGTCCCGGTTCAGACGCTCTATGACTTGCGGGCCAAGGGCCGCGGGCCTCGCGGGTTCCGGGTCGGCCGATGCCTGCGCTTCCGCAAGTCCGAGATCGAGGCCTGGCTCGCCGACCTCGAGGACGAGGACGACCGACAGGAGCAAGCGAGGAGCCGGCAGTGAGCGGGCGGCCGCGCACCGTGATCGGGACCTTCGGAGAGGTCCACGTGAAGCGCATCGCGACCGGCCGGTATCGCGCCTCGACGAGGTATCGGGATGTCGATGGCCGGCTGCGCCGGGTGACGGCGACCGGATCGAACGCCAAGGCCGCGAGCTCGCTGCTGAAGGGACGTCTCGTCGACCGGCGCGGTTACGGAAGTGGAGGAGTGCTGTCGTTGAGCAGCCCGTTCGGCGATCTGGTCGAGTTGTGGCTGGTCGACCTGGAGTCGCGTGATCTGGCTGCCAACACCAAGGAGAACTACCGTGACGACCTGCGGGTCCACGTCCGGCCGTTCTTCGAGCACTACACGCTCGGGAGAGATCACCACCGGCCGGGTCGAGCGGTTCCTCAAGGCCGAAGCCGCCGTCTCGTACTCGCGGGCCAAGCATTCCCGCAACATCCTCAACCAGCTCTTCTGCTTCGCGCTGCGCCACGATGCCCTGCCGCGAAACCCGCTGGAGGGGACGTCGCCGCTGGCCAAGCCCAGGACCCAGGTCAGGGCGCTGACTCTGGATCAGGTCCAGGCGATCCGCGCAGCCGCGGCCATCTGGCGGCGCGAGCCCAGCCGGAAGGGCCCGAAGGCCGACGACAAGGTCCGCGACATCATCGAGGTCCTGGCCGGCACCGGCATGAGACCGGGGGAGGTGCTGGGCCTGCGTCCTGTCGACATCGCCGACGGCAGGAATGGGATGGTCGCGCATGTGCGAGGCACTGTGGTCTACCAGCAGGGCCGTGGCTCGTATCCGACAGGGCCACCCGAAGACCGACGCGTCGGTGCGCCGGGTGCCGGTCCCCGAGTTCGCGGCCGCGGTGGTCCGGCGGCGGCTGGCCGGCATGACGCCCGACCAGTCCGAGCAGACGATCTTCGCCAACCGGACCGGCGGAGTGCTCAGCACGCATAACGTGCGCCGCACCTTCCGGGAGTTCCTCGCGCTGGCGGGCCTGGAGGACTCCGGGATCACGCCGCGGTGGTACCGCCGCACCGGAGCAACCGTGCTGGCCCGCGGCCTCGGCGTCGATGCTGCCGCCGCGCATCTGGGCCACACCTCGACAGTGATCACCGCGAGCCACTACATCGAGCCGGACCAGAGCGTCGACTTCGGCGCGGCCAAGGTGCTCGGAGCTGACGCTGCGGCCGGTCGACCCCGATGGCGCCTTGCTTGCGCAGGCGGAGACCGATGAGGAGGAGACCCTGCTCGACGAACTCGATCCGAGCGGCAGATCCAGGAGCCCGAGGTTGCCTGACGGGGATGCCACGGCTGCCCGTCAGGATTGCTCGACGTCCGGCGCCAGCAGGCCGCGGAACGAGTGCGGCGTGACCCACTCCAAGTCGGCCTCTTGACGGATCTGTCGCCAGCGGCGCTCCACGTTGTTGACCTGCTGCCAGGTGCCGTTGCGAGTCGGGAACACCGCATCGAGGTCGGCGCGCCTCCGTGCAGCCCGCCGGCGGAGAAGATCAACCGCGAACTCGGGCAGGCTCGCCGTGCGCTGAGGCTCCTGTGGCTTGCGGTAGGTGCCGCGACCGGACGCGGTCTTGACCGTCGCGTTGATCACCACTCTGCGCCGATCGAGATCGACGTCGCTCCACCGGATCGCGAGCACCTCACCGATCCGGGCACCGGTGGCCAGCATCAGGTCGATGATGTCGCCCATGTCGCCCGACGACTTCGGCCCCGGGCGGTCCTTGGCCATCCAGGCCTGGACGGCGGCACGTACGCGGCCCAGGTCGTCGAGCGTCAGTGTCGGGCGCTCGGTCTTCGGCCGGCGGACGCTCATCGCACCACGCACGGGGTTCGCCGGCACGGCGCCGAGGTCGACGGCGACGTCGAGCATGGCACCGGTCACGACTTTCGCTTTGCGCTGCCGGTTCAGGCTCTGGGCGCCGAGTTCGGCCAACACGGCGTTGATGCGAGTCGTGGTCACGTCCCTTAGCGGGAGCGCTCCGAGCGCCGGAACAACCAGTTTGCGGAGTACCCGCTCGTACTCGTTGATGGTCGTGACCTCGATCCGCTCCTCGGTCCGCAGGTAGTCGAGCCAGTAGTCGACCAGGTCCGTGACGGTGCTGTTGATGTCGATGGTGGCGCTCACCGCGGGCTCCTTCGTTGGCGTGGGCAGGGTTGCCCTCGTCGGGAAGGTGTGCAGTTCCTACCTAGCGACCTGTGGATGCGTGTGACTCGAACTCGTCACGCTCGCCATGGCGGTCATGCGTAGTGCAATGTAGTACGCTATGTGTGTGTTCGGGCACATCGACTGGTCGCATCGCGGGGACTACATCGTGGCCAAGCACGGCGTGACTCCGGACCAAGCCGACGAGGCAGCGAGTGACCCGGAACGGTCGTGATCGATCCGGACTACAACAGCACGAGCGGGCGGTCGGTGAGGATCATCGGATTCTCGGTGACGGTCGAGGATCTGCTCACGGTAATCGTCCTGACCGAGGAGAGCGTGACGTACGGCGTGAACGCATGGCGGTCGAACAGCAGGGACCGTCGCATCTACGTGGAAGGGGAGTTGTGATGAGTGCGCTTCAGGAACTGCTCGACGCTGAGGGGGCAGCGGCCGAGGCTGCGGAGGCTGACCAGGAGTCGGAGCGGCGCACCGAGGTGAAGGTGACCCGCGGCCACGCCCGCGCCAAGACACTGCAGATCCGTCTCAACGACGACGAGCTCGCCGAGCTGACGGCTCTGGCCGAGGATCGTGGGCTTCCCGTTTCGACCATCGCCAGGCAGCTGCTCCTACAGTCTCTTGCCCCAGCCGATGACCTCAAGACCGCTCTCGACCGGCTCGAGCGCGACGTGATGGCACTGCGCCGCAAGGCGCTGTCGGCATGAACCCGAGGGAGTGGCTAGAGGAAGACCATCGAGGACCTGATCCGCGAGCGAACCGGCGATCCTGAGGCCCGCGCGTCCAATGCCTCGCGGATGCCCGCCGAAGCCCGCGGCCATCGCCTCCTGAAACGGCGCGAGGCTCGCGGCAGGTCGGTCTTAGAGTTCGCCGGCGCGTCCGCGATGCACCCCGACGTGCTCGAGATCGAGCGTGGTCAGGACGACCACCACCCGGTCGACATCCTGCGCCACTACGCCGAGGCACTCGGCACCACTCTTCGCGTGGAAGTCGAAGTCGCCGACGTTCGGCAACGGATCGCCTGACGCACCTGCAGGTTGAGCACGGGGAGCAGCCGGACTCGGCCTCAAACCCAGAGGTCGCAGGTTCAAATCCTGCCCCCGCTGCGACCAAGCAACCAGACCGGAAGGCCTCGACGGTGTCCGAGCCTACGGCGTGCGACCGCGCGCGCTCGTGTCCAGATCCCTCCTACTGCCAGGGCTGTGACCGACTCGTCGGGCTCGTGGGGTTCCACGTCCTCGATGTCGCCCGCGACGAGACAGGACTGCGTGTCATGGTCGAATCACCGACCACGGTGGTCGGGTGCGTCTCGTGCGGCGTGGTCGCGTGCAGCCACGGCCGCCGCGACGTGCGGCTGGTCGACCTGCCCTGCTTCGGCCGTCCGGTCGAGCTGATCTGGCGCAAACGGATCTGGCGCTGCGCCGAGCCCAAGTGCACGACCAAGGCGTTCATCGAACAGCACGAGGATCTCGCCGCTCCGCGCGCGCTGCTGACCACCCGCGCCCGCTGGTGGGCCATCGGCCAACTGCGCCGCGAACACGCCAGCGTCGCCGGTATCGCCCGCCAACTGGGCACCACCTGGCGCACCGTGTGGCGCTCGATCAAGCCGCTGCTGGAGGCGATGGCGGCCGACGAGACGAGGTTCGAGGACGTCAACACTCTCGGCGTCGACGAGCACGTGTGGCACCACGTCTCGACCAAGCCCATCGACCAGGGTGGCCGCGGCCCCAAGGAGCTCACCGGGATGGTCGATCTGACCAGAACCTCACAGGGCAAGGTGAAAGCCCGTCTGCTCGACCTCGTGCCCGGCCGCACTGGTGCCGCCTACAAGGAGTGGCTCCAGGCCCGCAACAAGGAGTTCCGTGACGGCATCAAGGTCGCCACCCTCGACCCGTTCCACGGCTACAAGAACGCCATCGACGACCAGCTCGACGACGCCATCGCCGTCCTCGACGCCTTCCATGTCGTCAAGCTCGGCACTACCGCGCTCGACGAGGTCCGGCGACGCGTCCAGCAAGACACCCTCGGACACCGGGGCCGCTCCGGTGACCCGCTCTACGGGATCCGCAACATGCTGCGCGCCGGCGCCGAACGCTCACCGACAAGCAGTGGGCTCGGCTGGAGAAGGCGATCAACGCCGACGAGGCGACCTCGAGGTCTACATCGCCTGGTCGTGCTCCCAACAGCTCCGCTCGGCCTACCGCCACCCCGACACCGCCGAAGGACGCAAGATCGCCGAGCAGGTCCTCGCCTCGTTCCCGACCTGCCCGATCCCCGAGATCAAGCGGCTCGGCCGGACGCTCAAGCAGTGGCGCGAGGCGTTCCTGGCCTACTTCGACACCGGCCGCTCGAACAACGGCGGCACCGAAGCCATCAACGGCCTCATCGAGCTCCACCGCCGCGTCGCCCGCGGGTTCCGCAACTGCGACAACTACCGGCTACGCATGCTGACCACTGCCCCCGCTACCACTGCCACCGCTACCAATCTCGGCCCGTGATCTCGGGCAGTAGGCGCCAGTTGTGATGGTGGCTGGCTGCGTTGTTCGGGGGTTTGGAAGGGCGGACCAGGTCTGGGAGTTCGGCGAGTTACCTGGCTCTGGGATCTGGGAAACCGAGGCTGGCGTACCCGGGAGCTCGTTTGGCGAGTGCGGCCGCAAGGACGGGTGACTCGATGTCGTGGTAGTCGTGGACCTCCGCCGTCTGCTTGCCGGGATAGGCGCGCAGGATGCGGCCGGCGTACTGGACGAGTCGGCCTTTGAAGGAGACCGGCCCTGCCAGGAACAGCGTGTCGAGCGCGGGGCAGTCGAAGCCTTCGCCGACGTAGTGGCCGGTCGCGACGACGAGGAGTGGCGGACCCTCCTCGGAGGGGACGAGACGCTCAATTGCGGCCGCGCGTTCGCGCGCATCCATGCCGCCTTTGAGAACGACGGGATCGCAGACCACGGTCGGTAAGGCTCGTGGCGAGATGGTCGACGTGGGCGGTCCGTTGGGCTAGCACCAGACAGTGGCGTCCGCGGGCGTGTGCTCCGAGAACGTCGGTGAGGATCTGCTCGTTGCGTGCTTCGTCGGCGGCGAGGGCTCGATGGACGCTGGCGATCGCGCCCGGCACCGAGAGGTCGAGGGGGTCGTCGAAGTGGGAGCCGGGTGGGGTGCACGACGAGCGAGCCGGGGCGGGGCCGATCGCTGTTGGCTCCTCGAGGGTGTCGGGTCGGCATGTGTGAAGGGTGTGTCGGACCGGGCCGAGTTGGAGACCGATGAGGTCGTCGAGTCCGTCGCGGCGGTACGGCGTGGCCGTGAGCCCGAGCCAGTAGCGGGCGGGGATAGCGCGCACGGCGGTCTCGAACGCGGCGGCCGGCACATGGTGGCACTCATCGACCACCACGAGGCCGTATCCACCAAGCGAGCTCATCGAGGTCGGTACGCCGGGCAAGCGTTTGCAGGGTGGCCACGTCGACCACGCCGGTGAGCTTGGCCCGTCCACCACCAAGTTGCCGGGCTTGACGCCGAGCAGGTCTCGGATCTGGGTCTGCGCCACTGGTCGGCGAGTGTCTTGCGGTCCACCAGAACGAGTGTCGAGGTGCCGCGCTCCGCGATCACGGCGCAGGCCATCACGGTCTTGCCGGAACCGGGTGGGGCCACCAACAGCCCGAGGTCGTGCGGAAGGAGATCGTTGACCGCGGCTTGTTGAACCGGGTCGAGGTCGATGTCGACGGACAGCCTCTGCGTTGTTCCCGTGACCCGGCGATCGTCGATCTCGATCTTGCTGCCCGCTTCCCCGATGAGGTTCGTCGTCGAGTGAGGAGGCCTCGAGGGAGGACGAGATGATCGTCGAGGGTCTCGTCGTACGAGGTGATGATCCGCGGGACGTTCCAGGTCGACTGGCGCCGGCGTTGCCGGTCGTAGAAGTCGGGGTTGTAGGTGGAAGCCGCGTGCTTGAGCGTCGCGTATAGAGACGGGGTCAGCTCGGGACCGGGGATTCTGACCCCACCGTCGAGGGCCAGACGGACGATCGGCGCCGGACTCGGCTGCGTTCGGGTCGACTCGGCGGGACGTGTGCGCTCCACCCGTGACCCGACAACGGGCTCCCGCAACGCGGAGGCGAGTTTGGCTACCTGTCGGGGTGTGAGTCGCTCGAGAGTGGACAGGTAGTCCCACTGGTCCTCGAAGGGCTCCAGTGTCGCCAGATCGAGGAAGACGGTTGTCCCGATCTCGCGGGACGTTCCATGCAGCGGCGCTGCGATCAGGTTGCCCGGACCAAGCCCGGGGAGCACGTCCTGGGAGGGGAACAAACGGTCGTAGCATCGCAGCTCCATTCGTCCCCGGATCGCGATCGCTTCCCGGACCAGCGCCGTCCCAAGTTGCCGAGCTGTGGCCGCAGGCAGCGGATCGGTGAAGAAGATCCACACGTGGGCGCCGACGCCAGACCGCGAGACCTCCAGAGCGGCGGGCGCGCCGACAGCACGTGCCGCCTTGAGGTAGGCGAGGGCGTCCAGCATCGCCGCGGGCCCATCGAAGTCCGCCGCCAGCCAGCAGGTCCGGTCGCCGGACAGCATCGGGTACAGGCCGACGTGGACGTTCCCGGTCAGATGAGCCGCCAGCACCTCGAGCGTCAGTGGAAGGTAGCGGTGGTCGGTTGGCTTGTTGCCCTTGCGCCAACCGCCCTCCACGGCGGGCATCCAACCCGACTTGCCGGACCGAGCGTTCTCCCACCGGACGGCGTAGACATCTCGCCGCGCGGCGAAGAGTGCGGCGTAGAACTCGAGCTTTGCCTGTGGCGACGAATGGGTGTCTACCGGCCCCGGCGCCCTATCGAACCACGCGGTCTGCGTGCCGTGTGATGGTGATGCCTCGGCCTCGGTCAGCTTGAGCAGCCTTCGTAGGCGCGCATTCTCACGCCGAAGGCTTTCAAGCTCGTCACCGTTGTCAGGCATGGCGTCAATCCTGCCGGTTCATGAGTGGGCTCGCGGGACCCCCTTTGTGCGAGAACTGGAGGCGCATGGAACGGCGCCTCGCTCGCGGCACTACGCTCCGGGCGCATGGAGTTCGAGGAGGCCCAGCATGCCGCTGTGGAGCTGGCGGGGAGCGTCAAGGCGAGCCTCGTGGACTTCGCGACCTCGCCGCCCTTCGAGCGACACTTGCGTCGGCTCGCGCGTGAGCTCTTGAAGGACTATCCCGACTCGCGGGATCCGGATGTAGCCGTCGTTGAGAAGCTTCTGTTCGACTTCCGCTATGACGATGGCACCACGGTGGTGGACAGATTCGTCCGGCGCGCTGGTCTCAGCGAGGCGGAGCGTGAGATGGCACGCGGCTTCCTCGATGGCGTGGAGAGCTTCTTCGAGGTGCTGGCCGACACTCCGGCGGGTGCCGTGGCCTTCGAGGTCCGCTGCTGTGTGTCGGATCTGGAGCACGTGGTCGTGCCTACGGAGCCGGCAGGAGTGCCGAGGTTGTCGCGAGGGTCGTTCCTGGCCGGGCGCATGAACCCGGTGGCGGGTACCGACCTGTGGACGCCGAGCGGCGCGCTGGAGGTGCTGCCTGCTTCGAGCCGGAAGGCCGTCGCTGACGCTGTGATGGAGATGGCGCTTCAGGCTCCGTGGCTCACGCATCGAAATCCCGAGAAGCTCCGGAAGGCCACCGAGCAGGTCACCGCGATGCACGAACGTTTCGTCGCTCGACACGGCAGCGACCTAGTTCTGGTGGAGGGCAACGAACTCGCGGAGTTATACGCCGATGCGATCGCGCCGGCGGGTGATCGAGACGCCGAGACGGTCAGGTCGACTCGAGCCATGGCGCGCCGGACGATTGAGGAGTCGGAGCTGGTCGATGCCGACCACGTGCTCGTGAACAGTCATCCTGTTGCGGGCTTCGGGTTCTACCGGGACTTCGTGGGCGTCGCCCGCGCGCTGGAGTCCGGCGCCGACCCCGACCCCGAGGATATGGACCTGCTACGCGGCTACCTGGATGACCCCGGCGTGCCCTCCTGGCTCCTGCGCCGGATTGTCGCCGATCGCCTCCCTGCCTCCGAGATGGCCCTCGCGAATGCGCTCGCGAGACCAGACTTCAGCTGGGACCAGGACGGCGAGCGACTGCTGGCCGCAACTCCCGGGGATCATGAGCCGACGGTCACCCTCGCGATCGTCCCGTCGATGTGCAGCAAGTGAGCCCAGCGGCGGAACCCTTCCGGCGCGCCCATCGCTTCACCGGACGGTCATGAGAGTCAGGTCTGCGGACCCGCGTGTGACGGCCAGAAATTGGCCACTTCGCGGTCCAAGATCGGGCGACGTCAGTCGAGATCAGCCGAACTCCACAGGTAGGCTGATACACCAATAGTCCGTTTGACTCCGCTCATCGTCTCGGGCCACGCGAGGTCGTTCGAGGTGCCACGAGGCAAATCGAGCGAGGCCGCTCCGGCCGCTTCACAGCAGAGGGTCAGGCGTTCGAGTCCCCTCAGCTCCACGCGAGACACGAACCCCGGCAAGCGCTCTGCGCTCGCCGGGGTTCTGTCACGCGTGGACCGAGCCGACCCGGCGGTAGCCGCTCGAGGCCACCGCGTTCGACAACGGCGTGGTCCTCCTGCGCTACGCAGTCGCGCCCATATTGACGGATTGACTGTCGTCACGAGAACGGCATAAAGTCGTGGCTTCCGGTGAGGAAGGACGGCGATGGCCGACAGCTCATCCGCGCACGTCGACACCTTCTGCCGCGCACACCTGCCGCCCGAGTCCGAGTGGCCGGAGTTCCTGCTCGACCGTCCCGAGGTCACCTACCCCGACCGGCTCAACTGCGCGACCGCGCTGCTGGACGACACGATCGATGAGCTGGGCGCCGACCGTCCCTGCCTGCTCGCCCCCGCAGGCAAGAGCTGGAGCTACGGCGAGCTCCTGAGTACGTCGAACCGGATCGCCCACCTCCTCACCACCGAGCTCGGGCTGGTGCCGGGCAACCGGGTGCTGCTGCGCGGGCCGAACAACCCCTGGCTGGTCGCCTGCTGGTTCGGCGTGCTCAAGGCGGGCGGGGTGGTCGTGGCGACGATGCCGCATGCTGCGGGCGCGCGAGCTGGCCGACATCCACGAGATCGCCCGGATCGACCTCGCGCTGTGCGACCACCGGTTCCTCGACGACCTGGTCGCGGGGATCCCCGACGTACCGACGATCGCCTACGGCGGCGACGGCGCCGGACGACCTGACCGCGAGGCTCGACGGGCCGGCCCGACACTCACGAGGACGTCGCGACGGCCGCCGACGACGTCGCGCTTCTCGCCTTCACCTCCGGCACGACCGGCCGGCCGAAGGCGACGATGCACTTCCACCGCGACGTGCTGGCGATCGCCGACACGTTCTCCGCGCACGTGGTGCGGCCGAGCCAGCGACGACGTCTTCGCCGGCACGCCGCCGCTGGCGTTCACCTTCGGCCTCGGCGGGCTGGTGGTCTTCCCGCTGCGGGTCGGGGCCAGCACGCTGCTGATCGAGAAGGCCACGCCGGGCGAGCTCGCCCACCACATCGCCGACCACGGCGTCACGGTCTGCTTCACCGCCCCGACCGCCTATCGCGCGATGGTCGCGTCGGGAGACGTGGGCCTCCTGTCCACGCTGCGGCGGGCGGTGTCGGCGGGGGAGCACCTCGACGAGACCACCTGGCACGCCTTCCACGACGCGACCGGCGTCAAGCTCATCGACGGCATCGGCGCGACCGAGATGCTGCACGTGTTCATCTCCGCCGCCGACGACGACATCCGGCCGGGCGCGACCGGCCGGGCGGTGCCGGGCTACGAGGCACGCATCGTCGATGCGAAGGGCGAGCCGGTGCCCGACGGCACGCCCGGCCGGCTGGCCGTCAAGGGACCCACCGGCTGCCGCTACCTCGCGGACCCGCGGCAGAAGGCGTACGTCGACGCCGGGTGGAACATCACCGGCGACACCTTCCGCCGCGACGAGGACGGCTACTTCTGGTTCTGCGCCCGCAGCGACGACATGATCGTCTCGTCGGGCTACAACATCGGTGCGCCCGAGGTCGAGGAGGCGGTGCTGACCCACCCCGACGTCGCTCGAGTGCGCGGTGGTCGGCGTCGCCGACGAGGCTCGAGGGGCTGTGGTCAAGGCGTTCGTCGTCGTCCGCGACGGCGCCGTCCGCGACGACGCCCTTGCCCGCGCGATCCAGGACCAGGTGAAGTCGGTGATCGCGCCCTACAAGTACCCCCGCGTCGTCGAGTTCGTCGACGCGCTTCCGCGGACGGCGACCGGCAAGGTCCAGCGCTTCCGTCTCCGGCAGCCGGGCTAGCGGCGACATGGCCGAGCCCGCACCGCGACAGCTGATCCTGACCCTCTACGGGCTCTACGCTCGCGACGAGCACAACTGGCTCTCGGTCAGCTCCGTCGTGCGGCTGATGGGAGACCTCGGCGTCGACTCCGCGGGTGTGCGATCGTCGATCTCGCGGCTCAAGCGGCGCGGTGTCGTGCAGGCGATGAAGACGGACGGCGCGGCCGGCTACGCGTTGTCGGAGGATGCCCTGGCGTTGCTGCGCGAGGGCGACGTCCGCATCTTCGGCCGCCGGCGCGCCGTCGAGGGCGACGGGCTGGTGATGGTCGTCTTCTCCATCCCCGAGTCGGAGCGCGACAAGCGGCACCAGCTGCGGAGCAGCCTGGTGTCCATGGGCTTCGGGACCGTCTCGCCCGGCGTGTGGGTGGCTCCCGGCCTGCTGCACGACGAGGTGGCGCGGACGCTGGAGCACCAGGGGCTGGCGTCGTTCGTCGACCTGTTCCGCGCCACCTACGACGGCTTCGGCTCGCTGCGCGACCGGATCGGCGAGTGGTGGGACCTCCCGGCGATCGAGAAGGAGTACGCCGAGTTCCTCGCCAGGTACGCCGGTGCGCAAGAGCGGTGGCGGTCGTCCGAGGCGGCGGCGCGCACTGCGTTCGTGACCTACGTCGCGATGCTCACCGAGTGGCGGCGCCTGCCCTACCTCGACCCGGGGCTGCCGCTCGACCTGCTGCCGCCGGGCTGGAACGGCAGCAAGGCCGCCGACCTGTTCTCCGAGCTCGACGCCGTGCTGCGCGACCCTGCGCGCGACCACGCGCTCGCCGTGATCCACGGTTGAGCCTGCGGCAGCGGTGGTTGGGCAACCGCTCTCCACGGGGACAACGGTTCCTGGCCCACCGCCACCCTGTGCACAACGGTTGCCAGCCCACCGCTCCCCGGGGCGACAGCGAGCTCACTCCAGGACGGCGACGCCCTGGACCTCGACCAGCGCCTCGGGGTCCCACAGGCGAGGGACCTCGACAGCAGCCATCGCCGGGTAGTCCGTGCCGACCAGCCGGCTCCACACATCCCCGAGCTCGCGTGAGCTGGCGCGGTAGTCGTCCATGTCCGCGACATAGATGGTCACGGTCGCCAGGTCGCTGCCGGTGCCCCCTGCCGCGACGAGGGCGGCCATCAGGTTGGAGAGCGCCTTCTCGAACTGGGTGACCATGTCCTCGCCCACGATCGTGCCCGCCGCGTCGAGGGCGGTCTGGCCGGCCAGGTAGACCGTGCGCGGCCGGGTGGTGCTGACCGCGTGGCTGAACCCGCGCGGCGCGGCGAGCTCCGGCGGGTTGATCCGTTCGAAGCTCATGACTGCACGGCCCCTCCGTCGACGTTGATGCCCTGCCCGTTGATCGCGCCGTTGTCGACGCACGCCATGACCGCGGCCGCGACCTCGTCGGGGGTGACGAGCCGCCCGATGGGCTGGCGCCGGCCCAGCTTCGCCCGCGCCTCATCGAGGCTGACGCCCAGCCGGCCGCTCATCGCCTCGAGGGTCCGGCCGGTCATCGGGGTGTCGACGTAGCCCGGGCAGACGGCGTTGGCGGTCACGCCGGAGCGGGCGACCTCGTCGGCCACCGCCCGCACCAGCCCAAGCACACCGTGCTTGCTGGCGGAGTAGGCCGCGACCTGCCGCTCGCCCCGTTTGGCCGCGACCGACGCGATGACGACGATGCGGCCGTGCCCGGCCTCGAGCATCGATGGCAGCGCGCGGCGGATGCAGCGGAACGGCGCGGTCAGGTTGCTCTCGAGCATCTGCTGCCACTGCTCGTCGGTGGTCTCGGTGACGGGTGCGGCCGGGAGGTGCCGGCGTTGGCGACCAGGGTCGCGGCGGGGCCCCACGTCTCCTCGACCGTCGAGAAGGCGCGCAGCACCTCGTCGGCGTCGGTGAGATCGGCCGCGACGCAGAGCGACTCCGAGGCGATCTCGGCGGCGACCTTCTCGAGCTTGATGAGGTCGCGTCCGACCAGCACGACCCGGTGGTCGGCGGTCGCAAGGCGCAGGGCGACGGCGCGGCCGACGCCCTGGCCGGCCCCGGTGACGACGGCGACGGGCGCCACTACTCGCCCTTCCATTCCGGCTTGCGGCCGGCGTTGAACGCCGCGTGGAACTCCGCGTGGTCGTGCGGTGGTCATCAGCAGGGCCTGGGTCATCGCGTCCAGCTCCATCGACGACGACAGCGACATGTCGAGCTCGCGGGTGAGCAGCGACTTGGTCTGGGCCAGCGCGAGGGTCGGGCCGGCGGCGATGCGCGCGGCCAGAGCAGCCACCGCGTCGTCGAGCTCCTCGTCGGCGACCAGCTGGGAGACCAGGCCGTAGCGGTCGGCGGTCTCGGCGTCGATCGTGTCGCCGAGCATGAGCAGCGACGTCGCGCGGCCCAGCCCGACGACGCGCGGCAGGAGGTAGGCCGCGCCCATGTCGCCGCCGGAGAGCCCGACCTTGGTGAAGAGGAACGCGAACCGTCCCGAGGTGCCGACCACCCGGAAGTCGGCGGCGAGCGCGATCACGGAGCCGGCGCCGGCGGCGATCCCCTGGATCTTCGACGATGATCGGGACCGGGCACTCGCGCATCGCCCGGATCACGTCGCCGGTCATCTTCGTGAACGACATCAGCTCGCCGGCCCTCATCTTCAGCAGCTCGCCGATGATCTCGTTGACGTCGCCCCCGCCGCAGAACCCCTTGCCCTCGCCGCGGATCACGAGCACCTTCACGCCCGGGTGGTGCGGCAGCTCGGCGAGGAGGTCGCGCAGGTCGGCGTAGCGACTCGAAGGTGAGCGGGTTGAGCTTCTCGGGACGGTTGAGGGTCACGGTGGCGACGGCACCCTCGACGGCGAAGTCGAAGTGCTCCCAGGTCGTGGTCAGGGGCGCGGAGGCACGGAAGCGGGTCACGGGGTGATCCTCTCGTTGAACAGCACGCGGGCGATGATCGAGCGCTGCACCTCGGAGGCGCCCTCGTAGATCCGCGGCGCGCGGACGTCGCGGTAGAGGTGCTCGAGCAGGTGGCCACGCTCGAGGGCGCGCGCGCCGTGCAGCTGCACGCACTGGTCGACGATCGTCTGCGCCGCCTCGGTGGCGAACAGCTTGGCCATCGCCGCCGACTTCGTGACCGCGCCGCGGTCGGCGCCGCCGTCGTAGGCCGTCGGCGGCCGCGCGGACCAGCAGCCGCGCCGGCCTCGAGCCGGGTGGCGAGGTCGGCCAGCGTGTGCGCGACCGACTGCTGCTCGGCCAGCGGGCCGCCGAACGCCTGCCGCGTCGAGACGTGGTCGAGGGTCGCGTCGAGCGCGGCCTGGCGCCATGCCGACGGCGAAGGCGCCGACGCTCGGGCGGAACAGGTCGAGGGTGCGCATCGCCACGCCGGAAGCCCGCGTCGACCTCGCCGAGGACGTCGGACGCGCTCCACGCGGACGCCGTCGAAGAGGAGGCGGCCGATCGGGTGGGGTGAGAGGAGCTCCAGGTGCTCGCCGCTCAGCCCCGCGGCGTCGCCCGCGACCGCGAACGCCGTCACGCCCGCGCGCCCCGGCGTCCTGCGGTGGTGCGGGCGAACACGGTGTAGACGTCGGCCTCGGGCGCGTTGGAGATCCACAGCTTCTCGCCGTGCAGCACACCAGCCGTCGCCGTCGCGGTCGGCGCGCAGCGACAGGGCCGCGGCGTCGGAGCCGGCCTCGGGCTCGGTCAGCGCGAACGCCGCCACGGTGGTGCCGGCGACCACGCCGGGGATCCAGCGCTCGACGGTCTCGGCGGAGCCCGACTGGAGGATCGGGTAGCTCCCGAGCCCCTGCAGCGCCAGCGCGGTCTCGGCCTCGGCGGAGACCGTCGCGATCGTCTCGCGCAGCAGGCACAGCCGCATCGCCGCGGCGTCGCGCACCGGCTCGCCGGCGGCGCCACCGAAGAGGTCGCGCAGCAGGCCGAGGCGGCCCAGCTCGGCCACGAGCGGCCGGTTGACCCGGCCCTCGGTGCCCTGCTCGACGAGCGGGAGCAGCTCGACGGCCGCCTCGCGCACCCGACGCGTGTAGTCGAGCTGCTCGTCGTCGAGCGACAGCGCGGCCATCGGCACCTCTCCAGTGGGCTGCCACGAAGTTATATCGGGTTGACAACGCACGTCAAGCAAACAATATACTCATCGGACAGGCCAGGAGGCCCGGGAGGCGTGCAGTGCGGATCGCAGTCATCGGTGGTGGGCCGGGCGGGCTCTACTTCGCCGCGCTGGCCAAGCAGCTCGGGTCCGACCACGAGATCACCGTCTGGGAGCGCAACGCCGCCGACGACACGTTCGGGTTCGGTGTCGTGTTCTCCGACGAGACGCTCGGAGGCATCGCCCACGCCGACCCGGTGATCCACGAGCAGATGGAGCGCGAGTTCGCGCGCTGGGACGACATCGACGTCCACTACCGGGGCGAGGTCGTCACCAGCGGCGGGCACGGCTTCGCGGCGCTGGGCCGCAAGCGGCTCCTCGAGATCCTCCAGCAGCGCTGCGCCGAGCTCGGGGTCGACGTCCGCTTCAGCTCGACCGCCCCCGAGGTCGAGCAGCTCGCCGCCGACCACGACCTCGTGGTCGCTGCCGACGGCGTCAACTCGCTCGTCCGCACCAAGTACGCCGACCGGTTCCAGCCCACCCTCGACGTACGCCGCTGCCGCTACATGTGGCTCGGCACCGACAAGGTCTTCGAGGCCTTCACCTTCGACATCCTCGAGACGCCGCACGGCGTCATGCAGATGCACGGCTACCCGTTCGACGCCCACGGCAGCACCTTCATCGTCGAGATGCACGACGACGTGTGGCGGCGGGCCGGGTTCGACAAGGCGCACGGCGCGCGACCTTGCGCCGGGGGAGTCCGACGAGGCGTCGGTCGGCCGCGATCCGCGAGCTCTTCGCCGCCTCGCTCGACGGGCACGAGGTCCTGGCCAACAACTCGCGCTGGGTCAGCTTCACCACGGTCCGCAACGAGCGCTGGTTCGCACGACAACGTCGTGCTGCTCGGCGACGCCGCCCACACCGCCCACTTCTCGATCGGCTCCGGCACCAAGCTGGCCATGGAGGACGCGCTCTCGCTCGCCGCCTGCCTGCACGAGTCAGCCGACCTCGACGCCGCGCTCGGCGGCCTACGAGCAGGAGCGCAAGGCCGGTGGTCGTCTCCACGCAGCGCGCGGCCCAGGCCAGCCTGGAGTGGTTCGAGAACCTCGGCCAGTACACCCACCAGCACCCGCTCCAGTTCGCGTTCAACATCCTCACCCGCAGCCGCCGGATCACCTACGACAACCTGCGGCTGCGCGACCCGGAGTTCATCGCCCGGGTCGACGACTGGTTCGCCACGACCCAGCGGGAGGCCGGGCACGGCACCGGCGAGGTGTGCCCGCCGATGTTCGCGCCGTTCCGCCTCGGGCAGCTCGAGCTGGCCAACCGGGTCGTGGTCTCACCCATGGACATGTACGTCGCGGAGGACGGCCTGCCCGGCGACTTCCACCTCGTCCATCTCGGCGGCAAGGCGCTCGGCGGCGCCGGCCTGGTGATGACCGAGATGGTGTGCGTCTCTCCCGAGGCCCGCATCACCCCGGGCTGCACCGGGCTCTGGACCGACGAGCAGGGCGCGGCCTGGCGCGCGGATCTGCGACTTCGTGCACGAGTCGTCGGCGGCGCGGATCGGGGTCCAGCTCGGCCACAGCGGCCCCAAGGGCTCGACGAAGCTGATGTGGGAGGGCATGGACCAGCCGCTGCCCGAGGGCAACTGGCCGGTCGTCGCGGCCTCCGCCGCTGCCCTACCGGGACGGCGTCAACCAGACGCCGCGCGTCGCTCGACCGCGCCGGCATGGACGCCGTCGTCGCCGACTTCGTGGCCGCGGCCGAGCGGGCCGCCGCGGCGGGCTTCGACCTGCTGGAGCTCCACTGCGCGCACGGCTACCTGCTGTCGTCGTTCCTCTCCCCGGTGACCAACCGCCGCACCGACGACTACGGCGGCGACGTCAGCGGCCGGCTGCGGTTCCCGCTCGAGGTGTTCGCCGCCGTGCGCGAGGTGTGGCCGGCCGAGCGGCCGATGACGGTCCGCATCTCCGCCACCGACTGGGTCGAGGGCGGCATCACGCTCGAGGACACCCTCGAGGTCGCGCGGGCCTTCGAGGCGGCGGGCGCGGCCGCCATCGACGTCTCCACCGGGCAGGTCACGCCCGACGAGCGGCCGGCGTTCGGGCGGTCCTACCAGACGCCGTACGCCGACGCGATCCGCAACAGCCTGCACATCCCGACGATCGCCGTCGGCGTCATCTCCTCGGCCGACGACGTCAACACGATCGTGCTCTCCGGGCGCGCGGACCTCTGCGCCCTGGGCCGGGTGCACCTCTACGAGCCCAACTGGACCCTGCATGCCGCGGTCGAGCAGGACTACGACGGCCCCGGCGTGCGGTGGCCGATGCCCTGGCTCCCGGGCCGTCGCAAGCCCCAGACCGGGCGCTCCGACGGGCCGAAGCCGCGGCTCGAGCTGATCCGGGCCTCCGGGCGCCGGCGACGGCCACCAGCGGTGGCGGCCGGTTAGCCCGGCCTGACCCGCAGGTGCGTCACCCCGCCGTCGACCTCGCAGCGCGGTGCCCGTCGTGGAGCCCGACCGCGGGCTGGCCAGGTAGGCGACCGCGCCGGCCACCTCCTCGGGGGTGACCATGCGCCCGGTCGCCTGCCGTGCGTCGAGCGCGGCCCGCTCGGCCGTGGGGTCGTCGAACTGCTCCAGCATCCGGTCGACGAACGCCGTGTGCACCGTCCCCGGGCTGACGGCGTTGACGCGGATGCCCTCGCGGACGTGGTCGGTCGCCATGGCGAAGGTCAGCGCGAGCACCGCACCCTTCGAGGCGCTGTAAAGGGCCCGCTGCGGCAGCCCGTTGAGGGCGGCGATGGAGCAGACGTTCACGATGCGCGCGGCGGGGGAGCGCCGCAGCGCCGGCAGCGCGGCGGCCGACACCCTGGCCATGCCGACCACGTTGACGTCGAGGACGCGCTGCCACTCGGCATCGTCGTTGTCCTCCACCGTGCCCACGGCGCGCGATGCCGGCGTTGTTGACCAGGACGTCCAGCCGCCCGTGCCGGGCGAGCACAGCCTGCACCCCCGCGTCGACCTGAGCGCGGTCGGTGACGTCGCACCGCGACGTGGCCGTCCTCGGACGACGCCCTGGACGTCCAGCACGGCCACCGTCGCGCCCCGTGACCGCAGCTCCTGCGTGATGGCCGCACCGATGCCGGCGCTGCCACCGGTGACCACCGCGACCAGGCCGGCGAAGTCCGGGCCGCGTCACGTGGCCGCCTCGAACCGCTGTCGCGCCATGCCCAGCCCACTGATCCAGAGCTCGACGACGTCACCGGCGCGGAGGTAGGGCGCACCGGGCGTGCCGAGCGCGACCCCGGCCGGCGTACCTGTGTTGATGAGGTCGCCGGGGTGCAGCACCATGAACTGGCTGAGGTACCAGACCAGGTGGTGCACCCCGAAGATCATGTCGGCGGTGCTGCCCTCCTGCCGCGTCACGCCGTTGACCGCGAGCGCCAGCTCCAGTCTCTGGACGTCGGTGACCTCGTCCGGTGTCACGAGGTCGGGACCCACCGGGTTGAACGTCTCGCAGCTCTTGCCCTTGTCCCACTGGCCGCCGCGCTCGAGCTGGAAGGCCCGCTCGGACACGTCGTGCGAGATGACGTAGCCAGCGATGCAGCCGGCAGCGTCGCCGACCTCGGTCAGGTAGCGCGCCTCGGCTCCAACGACCACGCCGAGCTCGACCTCCCAGTCGGTCTTCGTCGACCCCCGCGGGATGCGGACGGTGTCGTAGGGACCGACGACGGTCGCCGGGTCCTTCATGAAGACCACCGGCTCCTCCGGTGGCACCGCTCCGGTCTCCTCGGCGTGGACGCGGTAGTTGAGACCGATGCACACGACCTTGCCGGGCCTGGCGATCGGCGCACCGACCCGGAGCTGCTCGCTCGGCGTCGACGATCGGGAGGCGACCCTGCTCCAGCTCGTGGCGCACGAACGAAGGGGAGACCCGGGAGAGGAAGGCGCCGTCGATGTCCCGGGTGAGGGAGCGCAGGTCGAAGACGCCGTCTGCGGTGCAGGCGACCGGGATCTCGCGCCCGGGCTCACCGAGGCGACGGAAGCGCATGACGTCCTCTCCCCGGAGGGTCCGGTGAGGTGGTCACCGCTGGACGCGAGCACCGGCGCCGCGCACCAGTGCCTCGACCTCGGCGAGGGTCGCCATCGAGGTGTCGCCGGGGGTGGTCATGGCCAGCGCGCCGTGCGCGGCGCCGTACTCGACCGCGGACGTCGCAGGTCGCGACCGGTGAGCAGCCCGTAGACGCAGCCCGGAGGCGAAGCTGTCGCCGCCGCCGACCCGGTCGAGGATCTCCAGCCCGTCGCGCTGGGTGGCTCGCACGAAGCCGTCGCCGGCCGGACCAGGCCATCGCGCCCCAGTCGTTGCGGTCGCGCTGGTCACGCGTCCGCAGCGTGGTCGCCGCCACCCGCAGGCCGGGCAGGTCCGCGGCGACGGCGGCGAGCATCGCGCGCGAACGCCGTCGGGGTGGAGCTCGGTCAGGCGGCGCGCGGCGCCAGGGACGTCGAAGCCGAGCGCGGCGGTGAAGTCCTCCTCGTTGCCGATGAGGACGTCGACGAGGCCGGCGATCCGGCGCGTTGACCTCGCGGGCCCGCGCCGGCCCGCCGATCGCCTCCCACAGGCTGGGCCGGTAGTTGAGGTCGTAGGAGACGACGGTGCCGTGCCGGCGGCCGCCTCCATCGCCGCGATCGACGACGTCGGCGGTGGTCGCGGACAGCGCCGGCGAAGATGCCGCCGGTGTGGAACCAGCGCACGCCCAGGGTCGCCGAAGAGGTGGTCCCAGTCGACGTCGTCGGGCCGCAGCTGGCTGGCGGCGGTGTGGCCCCGGTCGGAGACGCCGTGGCCCCGCGGACGCCGAAGCCCGCGCTCGGTGAAGTTCAGGCCGTTGCGGACGTCGCGGCCGATGCCGTCGTACGGCACCCACGAGATCAGGATCGTGTCCACGCCGCCGGCGAGCATCAGGTCCTCGACAGGCGGCCGACCTCGTTGTCGGCCAGCGCGGTGACGACGCGGTGCGCAGCCCGAAGCAGCGCGCGCAGGCCGCGGGCGACGTTGTACTCGCCGCCGCCCTCCCAGACCCGGAACTGCCGCGCGGTGCGGATCGCGGCCCTCGCCCGGGATCGAGGCGCAGCATCACCTCGCCGAGCGCGACGGCGTCGTAGCGCGCACTCCGCGGCGGGCGCGGACCGTCGAGTCGGTCATCGCGAGCCTGCTCCGACCGGCGAGGGCGGCGGCGCCGCGGTCTCAGCCGGCGACGGCCGTCGAAGTCGCCGGCGTGCGATCAGGTCGCGCGGCGCCATCCAGCTGCCGCCCGACCGCGAGCGACGGCGGGCAGCGGCCAGGTAGTCGCCGAGGTCGGCCGCGGCCGATGCCGCCGGTCGGGCACGAACCGGACCTCGGGGAACGGCGCCGCGAGCGCCGCCAGCATCGCCGCGCCCGCCGACGGCGCTCGGCGGGGAAGAACTTGACGGTGTCGACGGCCGGCGTCGAGCGCGCGCCTGCATCTCGGTGGCCGTGGCGACCCCGGGCAGCAGCGGGACGCCGAGCGTCGCGGCACTCGCGGACGACCGCCGCGCTGAAGCCGGGCGAGACGAGGAAGCGGGCACCGGCCGCGAGCGCCTGCTCCACCTGCTCGGGGCTCACGACGGTGCCGGCTCCGACCACGAAGCCGGGAACGGTCGGCCATGCGCCGAGATCGCCGTCGAGCGCGGCCGGCGTGCGCAGCGTGACCTCCGCCGAGCGGGAGGCCGGCCGCGACGAGCGCCTCGGCGAGCGGCGCGGCGCCGATCGACCCGGTCGTCGACCACGACGACCGGCACGACGCCGGTGCGCCGGCGTGGAACTCCAGGACGTCGCATCACCGTCCCGAGCCACCCGCCGTCGACGGGCAGGACGGTGCCGTGCACGTAGTCCGACGCCCGGCTCGCCAGGAACACCGTCGCGCCGCCCAGGTCGTCCGGCGCCCCCCAGCGGCCGGCCGGGATGCGGTCGAGGATCGCTCGGCTGCGGTGCGGGTCGGCGCGCAGCGCGTCGGTGTTGTCGGTGGCGATGTAGCCGGGCGCGATCGCGTTGACGTTGACGCCGTGCGGCGCCCACTCGTTCGCCAGCGCCTGGGTCAGCCCGGCGACGCCGCTCTTGGCCGCGGTGTAGCCCGACGACGTTGATCCCGCCCTGGAAGCTCAGCAGCGACGCGGTGAAGATGATCTTCCCGCTGCCGCGCGCGACCATCTGCCGACCCGATCTCGCGGGTCAGCACGAACTGGCTGGAGAGGTTGACCTCGAGCACGCGGTCCCACTCCGCGTCGGAGTGGTCGACGGCCGGCGCCCGCTCGATGGTGCCCGCGTTGTTGACGAGGATGTCGACCGGCCGGTCCAGCGTCGGCCAGCCGCTCGGCGAGCGCGGCGACCGCGCCGCGGTCGGCGAAGTCGCACGCGGTGGCCCGCGAAGGCGGCCCGAGCCCTCGACCGCCGCTTGCACCTCGCTGCCCGGCCGGCTCCAGGCGATGCGCTGACGCCGACGATGTCGGCGCCCGCGGAGGCCAGGGCCGTCGCCATCGCGAGGCCGATGCCCGCGGCGGGCGCCCGTGACCACCGCCAGCGGCCCGTGCAGATCGAAGGGCGGCGCCGCCGGACCGGCCCTCGCCGGCGGTCACGCCGTCCCTCCGGACGGCAGTCGACGAGCACCTTCATGACCCGGCCGCCGCGCGGCGAGGCCGCGAACGCCTCGGGCGCCGTCGCCAGCGGCCGCACGTCGGTGACACGAGCGCATCCACCGGGATCGCGCCTTGCGACCAGCAGCTCGACGGCGGCCGTCGAAGTCGGTGCGCTCGTAGACGCGCGCGCCCACGAGCTCGAGCTCCGCCAGAAGACCCGCTTCAGGTCGACCGGGCGCGGCTCGGCGTGGATGCCGACGGCGACGAGCCGGCCGCGGCGCCGAGAGCGCGCCATCGCCAGGTCGAGGCCCGGCTGGGTGCCGGACACCTCGAAGGCGACGTCCGCGCCGGCGCCCTCGGACCAGGCGTCGATCAGCGCCGCGGCAGGTCCGCCGCGCCGGGGTCGAGGGCGGCGAGGCCGAGCTCCTCCGCGACCGAGCGCCGGAAGGCGTCGGGCTCGACCACGAGCGACGTCGGCGCCCTGGGCGCGCGCCGACGACGGCGATGAGCAGGCCGACGGGCCCGCCGCCGACGACCAGCACGCGCTCTCCGCGGCGACAGCGCCGCGCGTCGACGTCGTGGTGCGGCCACCGCGACCGGCTCGACCAGGGCGGCCGCGCGCAGCGACAGGCTCGGCCGGCAGCGGCACCAGGAGCTCCTGCGGGCACGTTCCACAGCTGCTGCATCGAGCCCGGCGGAGTCGATGCCGACGAAGTCCAGGCGGTCGCAGATGTGCTGAGTGGCCGGCCAGGCACGTGGGGCAGCGGCCGCACCAGCGCAGCGGCATCACGGTGACCGGGTCGCCGACCGCCCAGTCCGCTCACGCCCGTCGCCCACCGCCGCGACACGTCCCGGACATCTCGTGGCCGATCACCGCCGTGGTCGGCGACCCGGTCGTCCATGTGCCCGTGCAGGATGTGCAGGTCGGTGCCGCAGATCCCGACGTAGGCGACCTCGAGCTGCACCTCACCGGGCCCGGGGGGAGGCGCGTCCACCTCGGCGACCTCGATGCCTCGCCCGGCGACGTACTGGGCCGCCAACATCACGCATCCCTCCAGACCGGGCCATCGGGGAACCGGTGGTCGAGGACCGACTTCCGGTGCATCTCCGCGCTGGTGCCCGGTGTGGTCGGCGCGAGGTAGCGGCCGCGAGAGGTGGGGAGCCGGACGTCGATCGGCTCCAGCGACACAAAGCGCGCCATCTCCACCCTCCGTTGTCATTGTCCGGAGGCTAAAGCCCGGATTCATCGGATGTCAATGGTGTCGAATGCGCCTTGAGATCGGCAGATCGGCGATCCAAAACCCCCGATAGATCGGATGTTTCCCGTACGGTCATCGGACGAGTCGGAGCCAGGCCTCGACGCCGGCGACGTGCGAGACCATGGCGGCGTGGGCCAGGTCGGGCTCGCCGGCGGCGAGCGCGTCGAGGATCGCCTGGTGCTCCCGGACGGTGCGTTTCTGGGCGCCTTCCTGAATGCGACCGCGCCACACGCGGGCCCGGTTGGTCGGCCCCGAGAGGCCCTCGATCAACGAGGCGAGGACCGCGTTCCCGGATGCGGTGCCCACGAGGCGGTGGAACTCGATGTCGGACGTGAGCAGCTCCTCGGGCGTCGCATCCGCGCGAGAGGCGTCGATCACGTCCTGCATCTGCTGCACCTGGTCGGGGCTGACCGACTGCGCGGCCATGGCCGCGGCGGCCGGCTCGAGGATGCGACGCACGCGGAGGAAGTCCAGGACGCTGTCGTCGCGATGGAAGTCGACGACGAACGTGAGCGCGTCGAGCAGCAGGTTGGGGTCCAGGCTCGTGACGTAGGTGCCGTCGCCCTGGCGTACGTCGAGGATGTTGATCAGGGCGAGCGCGCGGACCGCCTCCCGCAGCGAGCTGCGCGACAGGCCCAGGGTCACGGCCAGGTCGGCCTCACGCGGTAGCCGGTCACCCGGTTTGAGCTGGCCGCCCAGGATCATCTCCTTGATCCGCAGGATGGCCTCGTCCGTCAGAGCCATGGCACGACTCCTTCGCTCGAGCGGTCCGATTGACCGGATCATAGGTGGCGGTGCCGCTGCGCACGGGCCGGCGTTGGTCGTCGGGCAGCTGGACCCCGCGGTCAGGACGACCGCACGGACCGTTCGACGGTGACGGGAGTCGTCAGGGTGCGCTCACTGCCGACCTTGCGAGTCGTGCCCGTCACCTCGACCAGCGCGCGGTGGGCGATGTCGCTGCTGGAGTGGCCGAACAACAGCTCGATGGCTCCCGAATCGACGATGCGCCCCTGTCGTCCGCAGTATGCGAAGCGGTCGGCGGAGACCTCGAACGTCACCTTGGCCTGTTCGCCGACGTCAAGGTCGACTCGGGCGAAGCCGAGAAGCATGATCACCGGCCGGGCCACCTCGGCCACCGGATCGCTGTAGTAGAGCTGGACCACGTCCGCCCCCCGGCGCGCTCCCGTATTCGTGATCGTGGCGGAGACGGAGAGTCGGCCGTCGGTGTCGACAGTAGTGACGCTGAGGCACGGGTCGGAGATCTCGAAGCTGCTGTATGAGAGTCCGTGCCCGAAGGGGTAGAGGACCGGTACCGAGATCGAGCTGACAGCGAGTCCCGGAAGGCCGTAGGCGGACTGCAGGTAGGTCGAGGGCTGTCCGTGGGCCACGGCCGGAATTTGGACGGGAAGACGACCACTCGGGTTCACGCGACCGGAGATGACGCCGGCGATCGCCGACCCTGCGCCTTGTCCGGGCATGAATGCCTGGACGATGGCGGAAGCCGCGTCCGAGAAGTCGCCAAGGGCATAAGGGCGACCGGACACGCAGACCAGGACGGTGGGGGTCCCGGTCGCCAGCACGGCTCGCACAAGTTCTGCCTGCACCCCGGGGAGGGCCAGGTCAGGTGCGTCGCACCCCTCGCCAGAGGTGCCACCGCCGAACATCCCAGCCAAGTCCCCGACTGCCACCAGGGCGACGTCTGCCCGTCTGACCACCGTGACGGCCTCGGCGATCCCGCTCGTGTCAGTACCGTTGATGGCGCAGCCGGGGGACGTGGTGACCTGCGTCGTCGGGAACTCCGCGAGGACCGCATCGGCCAGGGTCGGAACGGGCACGCCCAAGCCGAGCTCTGGGAAGCGGTGGAGCAGGTGGTTGGGGTAGGAGTAGCACCCGAGGAAGGACCGGGGCTCTGCGGCGGTGGGGCCGACGACGGCGAGCCTCAACGGGCCGGTCAACGGGAGGATTCCCCGGTTCGCCAGGAGGATCACCGATTCTTCGGCTGCGAGCTGCGCGGCGGCCCGATTCTCGGGGCTGTCGAGGTCGCGGGCCGGGTCCACACCGCTGAGCGGGTCGTAGTCAGCATCGAGAAGTCCGAGGTCGAGCTTCTGATCGAGAACCCTCCGGACGGACCGGTCCACGACGGCCTCGTTCAGCTGCCCGCCCCGCACCAGGTCGACGAGTCCGGCGCCGTAGCAGCGGCTTGCTGGCAGCTCCACGTCGACACCCGCCTCGAGGGCGAGCGCGCCGGAGGCCGCCGGCGAGTCGGCCACCTTGTGCACGTCTGACAACAGGCTGATGGACCAGTAGTCGGACACCGTGACCCCGGTGAAGCCCATCTCGTCACGCAACAGGGTCGTGAGCAGCTCCCGATCGGCGGCGACCGGGACGCCGTCGATGTCGGTGTAGGCGTTCATCACCGAGCGGGCGCCACCCTCGCGGACCGCGACCTCGAACGGTGGGAGCATCACGTCACGCAGTTCCCGAGGTCCCATGCTCACCGGTGCGTGGTTGCGAGCTGCGCGCGAGGCTGAGTAGCCGACGAAGTGCTTGAGTGTGGCGATCACCCCGCCGGACTCGAGGCCCCGCACGTAGGCCGCCCCCACGATGGCGACCAGGTAGGGGTCCTCGCCGAGGGTCTCCTCGACGCGACCCCAGCGGTGGTCGCGCACGACGTCGAGCACCGGGGCAAGGCCCTGATGGACACCGACGCCGCGCAGGTCATCGCCGATACGGCGGCCGATGCGTTGGACCAGGTCCGGGTCGAAGGTGGCGGCGAGGGCAAGCGGTGTCGGGTAGATCGTCGCGTGGTACGTCGCGAAACCCGTCAGACACTCTTCATGGGCGATGGCGGGGATGCCGAGGCGAGTCTTGTCCACGAGGTCGCGCTGCATGGCGGCCAGCCCCGCGACGCCCTCGGCCACCGACACCGGGGCGGCACCGAAGGCCCGGGTGATCTGACCGAGCCCGTTGAGGATCGACGTGTCCCAGGGGGTCTCCTCGAAGGCGTCCTGAAACGGGGCCACCAGCTGCTGGTCCGTCGCAGGATCGGCCTCGAAGTGGAACCCGGGAAAGGCACTCCCCAGCTGCGCGACCTTCTCCTCAAGCGTCATCTCTGCAAGGAGGTCGCTGAGACGCTCATCCCGCGGACGTGAGGAGTCCTGCCACGAACGAGACATCGGAACCTCCATGAGGGAGCGCTCCTGCCAGATGTAGGAAGGGAACCCCGGCGATTGCCGTGGGGGGTAAGCGACTACGAGGAACCACTGGACTTTCGGTTGGCGTACGCACGCACGGCACCTATCCGTAGTGAGGAGCTAGCCGATCCTCAACGAGCTCCCACAACTCCGGTGGGATGGAGAGGGTGGCGTTGCGCATGAGCTCGTCGATCCGCTGTGGTGCGCTGACGCCGACGACGGTTGAACGGATGCGCGGATCGCGGGTCGAGAACTGAAGCGCGAGCGCGGCTAGCGGGACACCGAACTTGCCGCAGGTCTGGTGCAACCACTCGACCGTCGCCACCACCTCAGGAGACGGTGCTCGGTATCCGTGGCGTGGGCTTGACGAAAGGGGCTTCGCCAGGATCCCGCTCGCATAGGGCGCGGCATTGACGAACGCCACACCGGCGGAGACACAGTCCGTGATCAGCGAACTCGCCGAACGGTCCAGAAGAGTGAAGTGGTTGTGGTTCAAGATGATGTCCATCAGGCCGGTGTCGAGGTAACGACGCATCTCGCCCAGATCACCGCCGGCAACACCGATGAGACCGACCAGTCCTTGTGCTTTGAGTTCGCGGATCGCGTCCAGCGAGCTGCCGGGTTTGACCATGTCGGCGAAATCGAACCTCTCCGGGTCATGGAGGTAGTAGATGTCGAGGCGATCAACGCCCAGGCGGGCAGTGCTCTCAGCGAACGATTCGCGTACGCGGTCGCCGTCGAGAATGCGCTGGGCCCGCGCGGGGTCTGCCTTGGAGGCGATGACGACCCGCTGCGCGCTGGCCCCCAGCTCTCGCAGCACGGTACCGATTCGGCGTTCGCTCTCGCCGCCACCGTAGTCGTTCGAGGTGTCGATGAAGGTGAGACCGCGATCGAGGGCGTGACGGATGGTCGCAACCGCTTGAGCCTCGTCTACGTCGTACCCGTAGGTGTCAGGCATACCGCCGAGCGGGCTCGTTCCTAGGCAGATGTCCGGCATCGAGAGACCGTCTAGCGTGGACAAGGTCCGCCTCCGTTCGGGCGCTCCCCACCCAGCTTCGTCACCTTCGACGTCTCGGTCGTCACGACTTCCCCTGAGTCGTCCACACGCGTCCGTCAGGGAACTGGTAGTCCTCGAGGGTGGCGGGGTGCATCTGGCTGCTGAACCCCGGCATGGTCGGGGCGAGGTAGTGCCCGTTCTGGATGAGCGCGGGGTCGAGGAAGTGCTCGTGGAGGTGGTCGACGTATTCGATGACGCGCCCTTCGCTGCTTCCACTGACGGCGACGAGGTCGAACATCGACAGGTGCCGCACGAGCTCGCACAGCCCGACGCCACCCGCATGCGGGCAGACCCGGACCCCGAACTTCGCCGCGAGCAGCAGGATGGCGATGTTCTCGTTGACACCGCCGACCCTGGTGGCGTCGATCTGCAGGATGTCGAGGGAGCCGGCGGCGAGCATCTGCTTGAAGACGACGCGATTGGCGACGTGCTCACCGGTCGCGACGAGCACCGGGGCGACCCCAGCGCGGATGGCGGCGTGGCCCAGGATGTCATCCGGGCTGGTCGGCTCCTCGATCCAGTACGGGTCGAACTGGGAGAGCTTGTTGACCCAGTCGATGGCCTCGGCGACCTCCCATCGTTGGTTGGCGTCTACGGCGATGGCGATGTCCGGGCCGACGGCATCGCGGGCGATCGCCATCCGTCGGATGTCCTCTTCGAGGTCGCGACCGACCTTGAGCTTGATGAACCGAAAGCCGTCCTCGACGGCCTCGACGGAGAGCCGGGCCAGCTTTTCGTCGTCGTAGCCGAGCCAGCCTGGGGTCGTGGTGTAGGCGGGGTATCCGGTGGTCAGGAGCTGTGCGGTGCGGGTCGCGCGGCCGGGCTCGGCCGCACGAAGGATGCCCAGGGCCTCATCGCGGGTGAGCGCATCGCTGAGGTAACGGAAGTCGACCAGGTCGACGATCTCCTCGGGGGACAGGCTCGCGAGCAGCGCCCACAGCGGTTGTCCGGCGCGTTTGGCGCGCAGGTCCCACAAGGCGTTGAGGACCGCTCCGGCCGCCATGTGCACGACGCCCTTCTCGGGGCCGAGCCAACGCAGCTGGGCGTCGCCGGTCAGCTCACGACCGAGGTCCCCGAGGGTGTTCAGCGTCTCCTCGACGTCGCGACCCACGACCCAGCTGCTGAGCGCCCGGATGGCCACGGTCTGGATGTCGTTGCCGCGTCCGGTGGTGAAGACGAAGCCGTGACCCTCGTGCCCGTCGTCGGCGTCGGTGGTGATCACGACATAGGCCGCGGAGTAGTCCGGGGCGGGGTTCATGGCATCCGAGCCGTGCAGGCCGACCGATGTGGGGAATCGAATGTCCCGTGTCTCCAAGCTGACGAATCGCGTCACTGAAGCGGACCCCTCGTGAGAGCGGTCTCGAGGCCGCTGAACGCCCACGCAGGGCATCGCCTGATGCCCTGCTGAGCATGGGCGGCTGCAGGTCGGGTTGATCGTCATCTGGACGCCCAGGCCCGCGCGTAGACCTCCAGCGCCGTGCCCCGCATGACTCGGTCCCTTTCGCGCTCGGCGAGGTCCGACACCGAGTCAAGGACGAGGGAGACCCACCCTGCGTAGGAGATCTGGAGACTGGCGTTCGGCCAGTCGCTGCCGAACATGCAGCGGTCCGGTCCGAATGCGTCGACGGCTGCCCGCAGGTACCGACGGATGTTGTCCGTGCCACGGGTGCCTTCGTCTGCCTCTGTGGTCAGTCCGGACAGCTTGCAGCGGACGTTGTCCAGCTGTGCCATGGCTTTGATGTCTTGGAGCCAACCGGTCCATTGGCCGGCTGCGACGTCCGGCTTGCCCAGGTGGTCGAGCACGAATATCACCTCCGGGCAGAGCTCGGCGAGCTTCGTCACCTCCGCGATCTGGTGGGACCGCACGCACAGGTCGACGGTCAGCCCGAACTGGCCGGCCAGTCGGACCGCGTCGACGAACCCGGCCTGCAGAGCAAAACCTTCGGGTTCGCCCTGAATGAGCTGGCGTACCCCCGCGACCCCGGACTCGTGACTGAGTCGTTCGAGCGAGGCGCTGACTGCGGCTGCGCCGCGGTCGAGTGGCACACCGGTCACCAACGCCTGGATTCGCCCATCGCGCCCGCGAAGGTGCTGGACCCACGCGGTCTCCTGGTCCACCACGTCCCACACGGGGTTGGCCTGGACGAAGACCAGGGCTTCGATCTGGACGTCGCCCACCTCGAGGTCCGCTGGGACGAAGGGTCGGTTCAGCTCGCCGAAGCCTTGGAGCCACGGGTAGTCGAATCGATCGGTGTCCCAGAAGTGGATGTGGCTGTCCACCACGGCCTGTGCTGTTGTCACGAGTCGCACTCCGGAGCTAGGCCGACGAGGTCGTCGACGGGATGTATGCCGATGTCTGTCTCGGGCGGAGCACATGGCCCGGCACTCACCGGGAGTGCCGGGCCCTTCGGACGTCGTTGCAGTCGGCGTCCGAAGCGTGCTCCACGCGGAAGGCCTACTGCCAGGCGGAGGTGAAGTCAGCCGCGTTGTCCGTCGTCACCAGCGTGGTCCCTGTGTCGATGGACTTCACGTAGTCCTCGCCCCTGAGCGACTTGACTGCCGCCTCGACACCGAGGTTCGTCATCTTGAACGGCGACTGGGCCATCGTGGCCGTGGTCTTGCCGGCCTCGATGAGCTTGGCCATCTCCGGGTCACCGTCGTATCCGAAGATCAAGAGCGGATGGTCCTTGGACTCCGCCACGGCCACGGCACCCATCGCGGGGGAGTCGCACGCCGAGTAGATCGCAGTGAGTTCCGGGTACTTGGTGAGGAGATCCTGCGTGACCGCGGCACCGTTCTTGGTGTCGCACAGGGTTTGCTCTGCACCGATCACGACGTTGACGCCGGTGCCTTCGAGGGCAGCCTCGACGCCGTCGATGCGCTGGTCGAGGTTCGGCACCCCGCGGACGGCCTCCAGGAGACCGATGGTGTCGCCGGACTTCAGCTGGGACTTGATGTATTCGCCGGCTGCCTCGCCGCCCTTGATGTTGTCCGTCGCGGCGACCGCATCCGGCGACGACACCAGGGATGGTGTTGTCCACGAAGACGATGCGGACGCCCTGCGCTGAGCCTCGTTCAGTGCGTCGGCGACGCCGACACCCATGGGCGAGACGACGATCGCCTGCGCTCCCTTGGTGACGGCGTCCTGGATCTGCGCGATCTGGCAGGGCGTGTCGTCGTTGGTCTTGCAGGCGTTGGTCGTGAGCTCGATGTCGTCCGGGTGATCGGTCTCGTACTGCTTGGCGCCGGCGATCATGGCATCCCAGAATCCGCCCGTGGCCTTGGTGAGAAGAGTGACCTTGAACTTCTCGTTGGCTGGCCCCGCTTCCACTCCCGGACGGCTCCGCGTCCCCGCCGCTGTCGCTGCTGCCGCACGCGGTGATGAGCATCGCCCCCGCTGCGAGCACGACCAACGCTTTCAGTCGAGTCGACATGTGTGTTGCTCCTTCTTGTCGGATCTGCCGCACGTGTCGTGCGTCCAGGTGGTGAAGCTTCAAACGGTTGTGCTCCCTCGAGCCCCGACGATCCAGGACACGAGTTGTTCTTGGTTGTCCGCAGTTGCGGGCACTTCGCCGATCTTGCGTCCGCCGCGCATGACCATTGCCCGGTCCGCGACCGCCATCACGTGGTCCATGCTGTGAGAGATCAAGATGACCGCGACGCCGGACGTTCGGAGCCGATCGACCAGCTGCAGGACCCGCGCAGACTCCCGAAGCCCGAGGGCAGCGGTCGGCTCGTCGAGGATGACGAGCTTCGAGGAGAACGCCACTGCTCGCGCGACCGCCACTGCCTGGCGTTGGCCTCCCGACATCAGTGCTACGTCAGCATCGAAGTCAGGGAGCCGGATCTGCAGACGGTCGAGAAGGTCCTTGGTGCGGGTGGACATCTCCTTCTGCTTCATCCACTGCAGACCGCGTGGCAACCAGGACGGCCCGGCCACTTCGCGGCCGGCGAAGAAGTTCGCCGTCGGGTTGAGGTTGTCGAACAGGGCCAGGTCTTGGTAGACGGTCTCGATCCCGTTTGATCGCGCATCGGCCGCCGAGGTGATGTGGACGGGGGACCCGTCGATCTGGATCTCGCCTCGGTCGAGCTTGTGGACGCCGCTGATGCACTTGATGAGGGTCGACTTGCCGGCGCCGTTGTCGCCGAGGAGGGCGAGGACCTCACCGGAGCGGACCTCGAGGTCGACGCTGTCGAGTGCGACCACGGCCCCGAAGGTCTTGGTGGCACCACGAACGCTCAGGACGGGTTCCACCCCGGAGGGCACGACGGCGTGGACGGCGTCAGTCATGCGAGCCTCGCCTGCATGCTTCGGAACCGGTTCTCGACGAGGGCCCGCAAGACGTCGAGCTCGACGGCGACGATGACGACCAGTCCCACGGCGATGTACTGGAAGTTCGGGTCGAGACCGAGCAGGTTGAGGCCGTTGCGCATGACCCCGAGGATCAACGCACCTGTCAGCGCGTTCAGGACGCCGCCACGGCCGCCCAGGAAGCTGCCGCCGCCGATGATCACCGCGGCGATGGCGTTGAGCTCCATGCCCTGGCCGGTGAACGGCGATCCGGCGTTGGCGGTTCCGACGAAGAGCATCCCGCCGATGGCCCCGGACAGGCCGCTCATGGCGTAGACCGATATCAACGTCCAGTTCGTCGGCACGCCCGTGCGGACCGCGGCCTCGGGGCTGCCACCGACGGCGTAGATCCAGCGGCCCCACACGAGCTTGTGCAGGATGACGGCACAGATGACCGCGAAGACGATCACCACGAGCGTGGCGTAGGGGAACCATCCGATGGGGTCCGCGCCCGGGATCTCAGTGACACGTCCGCCGCCGAGCTTGTGCACGATCGACGGGGAGCCGAGGACGGTGGAGCCACCGGCGATGTAGAGGGCAAGGCCTGCGCAGATGCTCAAGGTGGCGAGGGTGGCGATGAAGGGATGCGGCAGACGCCCCCACACCAGCAGCAGCCCGTTGACCAGACCGACGGACAACCCCGTCAGCAAGGTGACCCCGATGGCCAGCCACGCCGAGTTGGTGTCGCGGTAGACGACGGTGACCATCACGCAGCACAACGAGACGTTGGAGCCGATCGACAGGTCGATGCCTCGGGTGAGGATCACCAGAAGCTGTCCCAAGGCGATGACGCAGACACCGCTGGTCTGCTCGAGGATGTTGCCGATGTTCCCGAACGTCATGAATACGTGGCCCTCGGTGGCCGCCCAGAGGAACAACATCATCAGCGCCAGGATGAATATCGGGCCTGTCTTCAGCGCCAGCAGGACAACCTTGATCGCTCGTGACGATCGGGTCGTTGCTCGCATCCGACCCTGTCCCGAGCTCGGGCTGAGGGGTCGCCCCGTCGACGCTGATGCCGACCCGACTCGCCGACTCGTCGTCGATCACGTCGCGCCTCCTTTCCTGCAGCATCGGGACAGCCGCAGAGGGAACATATCCTAGAACCTATAGGATATGGAAGATTGGAATGCTGGTAACCTAACCCCCCAAGAGCGACACGCGAAGGCCGAGATGGACCGTTATCAACTCGAAGCAATCCACGAGTCCGCCGCCGGACAGCGCCTGGCCCAACGCCAGGCGCTGCCCGGCTCGGTGTACGAGATCGTCACCGACATGCTCATGACCCACGCGTTCGAACCGGGCGCCCGCCTCAACATCGAAGAGCTCGCCCGCACCCTCGGCGTGTCGCCGACACCCGTGCGCGAGGCGCTGGCGCGCGTCGAGGCCGACGGTTTGATCATGAAGCAGCCAGGGCGCAGCTACACGGTGGCGCCCCTCATGGGGATCGAGCAGGTGCGCGAGCTCATCGAGCTCCGGTTGCTCGTCGAACCCGCATTGGCCGCCAAGGCCGCTGCCCACGCGGAGCCGAACGAGATCAAGGAGCTGCGCCGCATTGCCCGGTCCGGTGGAGCCGGCGCCGAGATCACGGCTGCGGCGAACCGGTTGGACATGGTCTACGACGCGACCTTCCACGCCATGGTCGCCGACCTCGCCGGCAACCAGATGATCAGCAACATGCTGACCCGACTGCGCAGCCACCTGCACACCTTCCGGCTCTACTACCACGCTGGCCTGCACTCGGTGACGAAGAACGAGCACCTGGCGGTGGTCGATGCGGTCGCCCGGAAGGATCCCGACGGGGCCGAGGAAGCGATGCGTGCCCACCTGGTGTCAGCGCTGGAGCGGCTGGAGACGTTTGTCGTCGGCGGGAGCGCGACCGACGAAGCCAGGCGGATCCCGAAGGAGGGCGGCGCTGTCGATGGGTGAGGGGACGCTCAGCGGCCAGGTCGCGCTGGTGAACGGCGGAACCCGTGGGTTGGGCAAGGCCCATGGCTGAGCTGCCTCGGCAGGTGCTCTTCGGAGCCGCCTACTACCACGAGTACCAGACGACAGACCGACTCAAGACCGATCTCGACCTCATGCTCGATGCCAACTTCACGGTCATCCGCGTCGGCGAGTCGGTCTGGTCGACGTGGGAGCCGGACAATGGCGTCTTCGATCTCGAGTGGCTGGCTCCAGTCCTCGACGAGGCACACGCGCGCGGAATCGCGGTCGTTCTCGGAACGCCGACCTACGCGGTACCACCGTGGCTGGCTCGGCTCTACCCCGAGATCAACGCCGAACGCGCGAGTGGGCAGCGGATGGGTTGGGGCGCGCGTCAGGAGGTCGACTACACACATGCTGGTTTCCTCTTCCACGCAGAACGCGTGATCCGGAAGATCGTCGACCGCTATGCCCACCATCCAGCCGTCATCGGATTCCAGGTGGACAACGAACCGGGCATGCAGATCTTCCACAACCACGGCACCTTCCAACGCTTCGTCGACCACCTGCGGCTCGAGTACGGCACGGTCGAGCGGCTCAACAAGGAGTGGGGGCTCGTCTACTGGTCGCACCGGTTGACGACGTGGGCTGACCTCTGGACACCGGATGGGAACGCCCAGCCGCAGTACGAGCTGGCGTGGCGGCGCTTTCAGGCTCGTCTGACGGACGAGTTCATCGCGTGGCAAGCCGGGATCGTGCGGGAGTACGCGCTCGAGCACCAGTTCGTGACCACCTGCCTGGCCTACGACCGGCCGGCGATGGATGACCTCGGCGTCACCCGTTCCTTGGACGTGACGTCCGCGAACGCCTACTACGTGATGCAAGACGGTCTGCAGCTCCCGGACGCTCGCGAGGAGACGCAGACCTGGAAGACGGACGGCACCTGGGCGTTCTACCTCAGCGCGGACCGCATGTACTCATCACGGCAGGAGCCATACTTCGTCACCGAAACCAACGCGGCAACCATCGGCATGGCCTGGGACAACAGGCCCGCCTACGACGGCCAGTGGCGCCAGGCAGCCTGGGGCCTCATCTCCCGCGGCGCCTCGATGATCGAGTACTGGCACTGGCACACATTGCCCTTCGGGACCGAGACGTACTGGGGAGGGGTGCTGCCGCACAGCGGCGAACCCGGTCGCACGTATGACGAGGTGTCAGGGCTGGGCCGTGAGCTGCGCGCCGCCGGCGACCTCGTGGCAGGGCTGACCCCCGACGCCGACGTCGCCGTCGTCTACTCCGGACCGAGCAAGTGGCTCATGCAGCGTCATCCCGCGCTGTGCCACGCAGACGGCTCGCCCGACGACCGCGCCTACCAGGGTCTGCTGGAACCCTTCTACCGCGGTGCTTTTGACGCCGGACTCCAAGCCCGAATCCTGCACGACCGTCAGCTGGTCGGAGCCGACGCACTACCGACGCTGGCACCGGACCAGGTGGCCGCCACCCTTCCCATCCTGGTCGCCGCCGGCGTGTATGTGGCCAGCGATGAACTGCTCAACTGGTTTCGCGCCTACGTGGATGCCGGCGGGCACCTCATCGTCGGCCCTCGAACGGGCTACGCCGACCTTGAAGCACGAGCAAGAACAGGCGTCCACCCGGCTGGTCTCAACGAGCGGGCCGGCGTCTCGTACGCCGAGTTCAGCAACCTCCTGACACCGGTGCCGGTCCGAGCCAGCAACGGCTCAGACCTGCATCCCACCCCAGTCAGCCGCGGCGACGCGCTGGGTCGACGGCCTGCTCGTCAGCGGCGCCGACGTGCTCCTCGAATACGACCACCCGCACTTCGGCAGATGGCCCGCGATCACCTCGCGAGCCGCGGGCACCGGGCGAGTGACGTACGTCGGGACTGTGCCGAATCCCGCACTTGCCCAGTCGTTGTTCGCATGGGCAAGCGCCGGTCAGCCGCGCCGTTGGAGGGGCCTCCCGGCCGAAGTCACCGTCACAGGGGCGACGGCGAGGGACGGGGCGCACCTGTCATTCGTCCACAACTGGAACTGGCAGCCGCGCTCGCTGGCCGCGCCGGTCGCCCTTCGTGACGTCCTGTCCAGTCAGGACTTCTCGGTCGGCGACAGCATCGATCTGGGGCCCTGGGACGTCCGAGTGTTCGCCGATCGCGAGCGACGCGACCAGGTTCCGGACCAGCCGGCGACAACGGATCGGGTCGAACGTGACGGCCCACGTCATCGCATCGGCGCGCCAGGCCGACCAGATCCGATCAAGAGACGAAGGGCACCATGAGGCCCTCCTCGCTCAGGGCGGACCACAGGCCGTCGGGCACCGTGCGGCCCCAGCGCGCGACCAGCTCGCGCACCTGGTCCGGGGTCTGCAGGCCGACCACCACGCTGGTGACGGCGGGGTGCCGCCCCGCGAACGCGAGCGCCGCGGTGGGCAGGTCGACGCCGAACTCCTCGCAGACCCGCGGCCATGCGCGCTGCTCGCTCGAGCACGTCGGCGGGGACGGTGTCGTAGTCGAACCGTGCGTCCGGGCGCGGCTGTGGGCGCGCGAGCAGGCCGGAGTTGAAGATGCCGGCGTTGATGACGCCCACGCCCCGCTCGAGCGCCGCCGGGAGGAGATCCGCTGCCGCCGTCTGGTCCAGGAGGGTGTACCTGCCCGCGACCATGCGACGTCCATGTCGGTCTCCCGCACGAAGCGGGCGAGCATCGCCGCCTGGTTCATCCCCGCCCCGTATCCGCCGATGACCCCTTCGGAGCGCAGCTGCGACAGCGCAGGGGCGGCCTCCTCGAGCGCCTCGCGGGCATGGTCGTCCGGGTCATGGATGAGGACGAGGTCGATGCGGTCGAGGGCGAGGCGTTCGAGGCTGGCCTCGATCGAGCGGAGCACCCCGTCCCGGCTGAAGTCCCAGACCCGACGATGGGTCGCGGGGACGGCGAACCCCTCGGGATCCGGCTGGTCGCCCACCGTCCGACGGCTCCAGCCAGTCGGCCCACCTTCGTCGACACCACGAACGCCTCGCGGGGGTAGCTCCGCAAGCGCGCTCCCGAGCCGTCGCTCGGACAGACCGAGTCCGTAGTGCGGCGCGGTGTCGAAGTAGCGGATGCCCGCCTCCCAGGCGGCGCCGCACCGTGTCGTCCGCCTCCTCGTCGGTCACGGCGCGGAACAGGTTGCCGAGCTGCGCGCCGCCGAAGCCCAAGCTCGGTCAGCCTCAGGTCCGCGTGGCAGGGCCGCGGGTGATCATCGCGGCGGCTCGAAGTCGAGCCGCCTGCCCGCCTGCGCCGGCCTGATGTGGGGGCCGGTCCGCGGGGGAGCAGCGGCCGGGGCCTCGATCAGCGCGATCGCCTCCTCGTCGACGACCACGCCCAGCCCGGGGCTGTCCCCGAGGACGAAGTGGCCGTCCTCGACGTGCAGGTCGACCGACAGGCCCGTCGGGCGGCGTGAGGTCCTGCAGCTCGGTGGCCATGTGGTTGGGAACGGCGGTCGCGGCGTGGACCAGGCCCAGCGGCGTGGTGCCGATCGGGCTGACCGGCAGGTCGTGGGCGTGCGCGAGGGCGGCGACCCGCAGGAAGTGGGTGACCCCCCAGCCGGCGGCGGTCTGGACGACGTCGAGGGCGCCGGCCGCGAGCAGCGGCTGGAACTGCTCGAGCCCGGTGAGGTTCTCGCCCGGCGGCGATCGACGCCCGGACGGCGCGCCCCACCGCGACCATGCCGGCGGCGTCCCAGCGCCGGACCGGCTCCTCGACCCAGATGAGGTCGAGGCTGCGCTCCAGCTCCGCCACGTGTCGCACCGCCTGCTTGCGGCTCCACGACTCGTTGGCGTCGAGCATCAGGCCCGGCCGCGCGCCCGGGTGGGCGTCGGCGAGGACATCACGCACGATGGTCAGCCTCGCCAGGTCCTGCTCGATGTCCAGCCCGCCCTTGAGCTTCGCCACCCGCAGCCCGTGGTCGGCGTACGTGCGGTAGACGCTCGCGAGCTCCTCCTCGGACAGCGCGATGTCGAGCCCCGAGGCGTACGCCGGGACCGCCCGGTCCAACCCCCCGAGCAGCCGCCACAGCGGCTGGCCCGCCGCCTTCGCCTTGATGTCCCACAGCGCCGAGTCCAGCGCGCCGATGGTGCCGAAGACGGCGCCCGCGTGGCCGGCCTTGAAGACGTGGTGGAGCATCCGGTCGTAGAGGGCGACGGTGCCTCGCGGGTCCTCTCCCTCGATGGCGGCGAAGACGCTCTCGAGCCCCTGGTGCGGACCGAGGCCGACGCCGGTGATGCCCTCGTCGGTGTCGACCAGGATCAGCGGGACGGCCAGGCGTCCGTCGGGGAAGACTCCGTTGGCGTCGCCCACGGGGCGTCCCCAGTCCTGGACCGTCGTCAGGGTCCGGTATCCGGTGATCCGCATGTCAGCCGGCCTCGTGGTCCGGGGTCACTCCTTCACCCCGCCGCCGACAAGGCCGCGCACCAGGGTGCGCTGCGAGAGCATGAAGACGATCGCGACCGGGATCACCGCGATCAGGGTGGCCAGCGCGAGCTCGGGCCGGAAGATGCCCACCTGCTGACCGGCGCCCCCGGTCGCGGGGTTGAACGACGGTGTGGACGACAGCAGGACCGACAGCCCCACCTGGATCGGGTACTGCTTGGAGTCCCCGAGCACGGTGTAGGGCAGGAAGAAGTTGTTCCAGTCGGAGACGAAGCTGAAGAACAGCACCAGCGCGACCACCGGCTTCGCCAGCGGCAGCGCGATGTGGCGGAACGTCGCCCACTCACCGCAACCGTCGACGCGCGCGGCGTCGAGAAGCTCACGGGGTACCGCGGTCGAGTAGTAGATGTAGGCCAGGTTCACCCCGAACGGGAAGAACGCGAACGGCAGGATCACCGAGAGCACGCTGCCGATGAGGTGCAGTGCGTTGAGCTCGAGGAAGATCGGCAGCACCAGGGCCGCCGCGGGCATGATCATCACCACGAGCGTGATCGTCAGCACCACCCGCCGGCCCGGGAAGTCGCCCAGGGCCAAGGCATAGCCGGCCGGGATCGCGGTCACCAGGACGATGAGGGTCGCCGTCACGGCGTAGAGCAGTGAGTTGCCGATCCAGGTCAGGTAGATGTGGTCGCTGAAGCCGTTGAGGTGCTGCCAGGCCATGGCGACGTGGTGGAAGCTGCCGAAGGTGAAGGGGCCGCGGTCGACCAGATCGCGGTCGGACTTCGTCGGGGCCATCACCAACCAGAGCATGGGGGCCACGAAGAAGACCGCAAACGCGGCGAGGATTGCGAGGCGGAGCCCGCGGAGCAGGAGAGCCATCAGTCATCAGCCTTGAAGAGTCCGGTGCGGGAGATGATCACGACCGCGGCCAGCAGGCCGACCACGAGGAGGTCCACGGCGATGGCGGCGGCGGCGTTGAAGTCGGCGTAGCGGAAGGCGAACTGGTAGCCCAGCTGGTTGGACGACCAGGTGTCGGGAACCATTCCGAGGCTGGCCTGGTTGACCAGTTGCGGCTCGACGAAGAGCTGGGTCCCGGTCGCGAAGGACAGGATCACCATGTAGGCGATCCACTTGCGGATCAGCGGCAGCTTGAGCCGCAGCGCCAGCGTGAACGGCCCCGCCCCGTCGATGCGGGCGGCGTCCTCCAACTCCGTCGGGATGGTGTTGAGCGCGCCGTAGAGGACCACGACCCACCCGCCGGCGCCGGTCCAGAAGGCGATCATCGCGAAGATGAAGGGCAGGTTTCCCGGCGCGATGGACTCGACGAAGTGGTGCGCGCCGAGCACGTGGTGGACGAAGAACGAGCCTGGGCTGACCGACGGGTCGAGCATGAACAGCCAGACCAGGACCGATGCGGCCCCCGCCAGCGCCCCGGGGAGGTAGTACATGAACCGGAACGTCGAGGAGGCCCGGCTGGCGCGCCCGTGGAGCAGCAGCGCCAGCATCACGACGAAGACCATCAGCAGGGTGAGCCAGACCGTCGTGTAGACGAGGACGTGCTCCATGGCCGACACGAACCGGTAGTCCCTCGCCGTGTGGGTGAAGTTACGGAACCCGGCGAAGCCGCCGCTGGTCGTGGTGAAGGCGAGCTTGAGCGCATAGAGCATCGGGAGGATGCCGAAGAGGACGAGGAAGAACAGGTAGGGGACGGTGAAGGCGAACCCCCGCCACCCGTGCAGGCCGCGCGAACGCGCGACCTGCACGGGGGAGGAGCTCAGGGCAGCCGGGCCACCCTCGCCCTCCGAGGACGCACGTGGCTCAGTTGCCGACGACGTCATACCCAGCCGCTTTGGCCGCGTTCGCCAGCGCCTCGCCGAACGGCTCCAGCAGCGAGTTCAGCGAGTCGCCGGCCACAAGTTTCGCCACCACGGTCTCGGACCAGGCCGGCTGGTCCGGATAGGTGACCAGGCCCCAGCCGCCCCACACCTTGTCAGCCGCCTCCTTGAGCGCGGGCGTCGGGTCGGCAGCGAAGTAGGGGTTCGTGGCCATCCCCTTGAGCCAGGTGTCGGCCAACGGCCCGTACGCCGGGTAGCCCCCCCGGGCGTCCTTGCCGGTCGGGTTGAACTCGGTCGTGGCGTAGGTGACGAAGTCGGCCGCAGCCTTGGAGTCCTTGGCGTGCTTGGAGATGATCCACGGACCACCGCCGACCTGACCCGTGGTCACCGGCGTCTCGCCGTTCCATGACAGCGCATTGGCGGCCGTCATCTCGCCGGCCGGGATGTGCAGGGTGTCGCCGAACACCGACAGCCCGTACCACGACGGGCCAGGCATCATCAGCACCTTGTCGTCGTCCCCGCCGTACTGCTTGGCGAAGTCGGGCGTGAACACCCCCAGTGGAGGCACCGTGCCGTTCGTGATCAGCGGGTCGAGCAGGTCCGCCATCTCGGTGCAGTGCTCGTCCGTCGCGTTGATCGTCACGGTGTTGCCGTCGACCCCCGACAGCGGGCACTGGTTGCCCCACAGGTAGATCCAGTGGCTGAAGGACTCACCGACGTTGCCGACGATGTAGCCCGGGTGCTCGGTGGCGACCTTGTCGCCGAGCGCCGCCCACTCCTGCCAGGTCGTGGGGACGGTGTAGCCGAACTCGTCCATCTTCTTCTGGTTGACCCAGAGCACCACCTGGGCGATGTTGTCCTGGACGCAGACCTGCCTGCCGTCGACGGTGCACTGGGCGGTGGAGGTGGCCGGCCATCCGCTGAGCAGCGAGTCGGGCATGAGGTCGGTGATGGTCGCGGCGAAGTCGAAGGGCTTCTGCCCCATCCAGACCGGGTCGTTGGCCTGCTGACTGAAGATGACGTCCGGCCAGCCCTTGCCGGCGCGGTTCCACAGCTGGATCTTCGACTGAAGGGTGGTGGCGCCGTTGCCATCGCCGTCGTAGGTCACGATGTCCATCTTCAGGTCCGGGTGGGCCTTCTGGTACGCGTTCGCCACCGGGAGGCGGGCGGCGTCGACCCACACCGTCAGATCCTTGTCGGAGGACCCACCGCCGCCTCCGCCACATGCACTCATCAGGGCCAACGCCATCACTACGACGGCGGGCCAGAGACGTCGCTGCTTCATCGCCTGCTCGCTCCCAGAATGGGCCGTGGTGAGACCCGCGGCCGTGGAATTTCGCAGAAACATAAGTCGTATGACGTCTGATGTCAATCCAATGACGGTCTACACTCCCCGGCAAGCACGGCCAGGCACTCGCCAGGAAACGGCACGGAACTGACGGAGGTCGCATGACGAGCGCAGAGCCGGCACCGGGCGCACCGGCAGGCGCTCCCGGACTGGGCCCACCGGCCGGCGAACCTGGCGAGCGCGCTGGCCGGCGAGCTGGTGCAACGGATCGTCCGCGGCCAGTACCCGCCCGGCTCCGCCATGCCGCCGGAGCCGGCCCTGTGCGAGAGCTACTCGGTGAGCCGCACGGTGGTGCGCGAGGCGGTCAAGGTGCTCCAGGAGAAGGGCCTGGTCCAGGTGCGCCGGGGCTCCGGGACCGTGGTGAACCCGCAGGTCATGTGGAACATGCTCGACGAGCTCGTGCTCACGGCGACCATCGCCGAGGACGGCGGCCTCGAGGTCCTCGACGACCTCGTCGTCACCCGGCGCCTCCTCGAGTCAGACATGGCCCACGTGGCGGCGCGCGACGCCGACGACGAGACCGTCGAGCAGCTGCGAGCGGCTCGTCGACGTGATGGACACCCTCGTCGACGACCCGACGGCGTACGCCGTCCAGGACCGCGCCTTCCACGACACGATCATGCGGGCGTCCGGCAACCGGATCTCGCGGGCGGTGGTCCGGGCGCTGGAGAGCCAGGTGGTCAACACCGCGCGCTACCTCGGCGAGGTCCGGCGCGACCTGTGCGTCGCGTCCAACCGCGGCCACCGCAACATCTACCTGCGGATCGCCGCCCACGACCCCGACGGCGCGTCCACGGCGATGTTCACGCACATCACCGAGGCCTGGCTGGTCCGCCGCGACGGCTCCGGCGAGCCGGTGCGGCTGCGTCGCTGATCGCGGAGGGGATACTCGTGTCCCGCGAATTCGTGGCGCCGCCGGACGCCGCGCGGATCATGCGCTGGCGGCGTTGCCAACACTGCAAGGACGCCCAGTCTGGGGGTGCACGCCGACAACGGGCCAGCACGCGCCTGGACCCGCCGGCATCCACCAGCGCGTGCGGGACGCTACCGGCGTCGGTGCCGGCCGGTGCCCGGCTCGTCCGAGGTCGCACCGGACCAGAGCAGGGCCGTTGTCACCCGGGCGACCACGGCGACCACATCCGCCTCGCTGGTGCCGTGGCCGCCCCCGGACTCGACGATCTCGCTGTCGGTCCGTCCCGCCAAAACTTCGTCGAGGATCCGGCGTTCTTCGCCGGTCACGGGTGGGGTGAGCGAGTTCGCGACCGCCCTCAGCAGGTCGGAGGCCCGCTCGACGCCGGCGGCGTCGAGGTGCGAGGTGCCCGCGCGCTCGTCCCGGATGGCACTGACGATGTCGTTGCTCCGCGTGACCTTGACGAGGTAGCCGGTCGCGCCGGCGAGCACCGCGGCTGCCGCGGCCTCGTCGTCGCCGGCAGCCGTGAGGAGCAGCCCCCGCACGGACGGCCTGGCTGAGCGGACCGCCCGGCAGACCTCGACCCCCGAGCCGTCCTGCAGCTGCAGGTCGAGCAGCATGACGTCAGCGTCGAGCCGCAGGATCTCCGCTGCCGCACCGTGCACGGTGCCCGAGTCGCCCACGACGTCGATGTCCCTGGCCCGCGTCAGCAGGTCGTGCAGACCGCGCCGGACGATGTCGTGGTCGTCCAGCAGGTACACGCGGTGGTACCGAGGGACGTAGCCCTGCATGCGCACCGTTGTACGGGAGAACCGTCCACCGACGCCACCCCCGAAGAGCATGGCCAGCAACTCTGGAAGAGGACACCGGCCGGCGTGACCATCGGCCCTACTCGCCCGCGAGGTCGCGGGCGAGGCTGGAGGAAGGCCCCGCCCCGGCCCCGACATCGCGGGCCGGGTGCAGCTGCAGAGGAGAGGTCCGATGGCGAAGCAGGCGATCTCAACCCGTCCTGAGGCCGCACACCCGTCCAGCGCGCGGAGGCCGGCGCTGAGCTTCCTCGGAGCCGCTGGGACGGTCACCGGGAGCAGGTTCCTCATCGACACGGGGGAGCGACGGCTCCTGGTCGACGCAGGCCTCTACCAAGGGCTCGCCGACCTGAGGAGGCGCAACTGGGAGCCCTTGGGCCCCGACCCGGCCCTGCTCGAGGCCGTCGTGCTGACCCATGCGCACCTCGACCACTGTGGCTACCTGCCCCGACTGGTGCGCGACGGGTTCCGCGGTCGAGTGCTGTGCACGCGCGAGACCGCGGAGCTGGCCGAGATCGTGCTGCGCGACAGCGCACACCTGCAGGAGGAGGACGCCGCGTTCGCCAACGAGAGGGGCTTCTCCAAGCATGACCCTGCGCTCCCGCTCTACGGGACCGAGGACGTCGAGCGGCTGCTTCCGCTGTTCGAGCCGGTCGGCTACGGCGAGCGGGTGGCCGTGTCGCCCGGGCTCGCGGTGACCCTGAGCCGGGCGGGCCACATCCTCGGGTCGGCGACTGCGTTCGTGGAGGCGGGGCCGGCTCGGGCCGTCTTCAGCGGCGACCTGGGGCGGAGGTTCCACCCGCTGCTCGAGCCGCCGGACGAGCCGCCGTCGGCAGACGCCGTGGTCGTGGAGTCGACGTACGGCGACCGTCTGCACGCCGCCGACGACGACTCGGTGCTGGCCTCGGCGGTGTGCCGCACCATCGAGCGGGGCGGCTCGGTCCTGATCCCGGCGTTCGCGGTCGACCGCACCGAGCTCGTCCTGCTCGCCCTGCAACGGCTGCGCGAGGCGGGCCGGATCCCGAGCGCGCCCATCTACGTCGACAGCCCGATGGCCCTTGCGACGCTGGAGGTCTACCGCAGCGCGGCGTTCCGCCCCGGCAGCGGGATGCGCACCCCGGGGCACTGGTCGCTGGACGAGCACGTGACCGCCGTGCGCGACGCGGGGCAGTCGCCGACGGCTGAACCGTCCGGAGCACCCCTGCATCATCATCTCCGCGTCGGGCATGGCGACAGGAGGACGGGTGGTGCATCACCTGCGTGAGCAGCTTCCCGACCCGCGCAACACGGTGGTGCTCACCGGCTATCAGGCCGAGGGGACCCGGGGTCGCCAGCTGGCGGAAGGCGCCACCGAGATCAAGATGCACGGGATGTACGTCCCGGTGCGCGCCGAGGTCGTCCAGGTCACCACGCTGTCCGTGCACGCGGACGCCGACGAGCTGGTCGGATGGCTGGCCCGGATGCCGCAGCCGCCGAGGACGGTCTACGTCGTGCATGGGGAGCGACACGCGTCGGCTGCTCTTGCGGCGCGCGTCCGCAACGAGCTCGGTTGGTGTGCCGTGGTCCCTCGTCCGGGGGAGCGCGTCGTCGTGGAGTGAGCAGGACTGCTAGGTCCGGCAGCCGCACCCGGAACGTCGAGCCCTTGCCCGGCTCGGAACGCACGTCGAGGGTGCCGCCGTGGTCCTCGACGATCTTGTGCGCGATCGAAAGGCCCAGGCCGCTGCCGGGGATCGCGTGGTGCTGGGCCAGCGAGGAGCGGAAGAAGCGGTCGAAGAGCCGCTGCTGCTCGTGGGCGGGCACACCGATGCCGGTGTCCACGACCTCGAGGACGGCCTGGCCGGATGACGAGGTGAGCGCCACCAGGACGTGGCCGCCGTCCGGGGTGAACTTCACCGCGTTGTCGGTCAGGTTGATGACGACCCGCTCGAGCATCTCGCGGTCGCCGGTGACCGGCACCGGCGACGAGAGGCAGGTCGACCGTGAGCTCCACGCCGCGACGCGCAACGGTGGGGGAGAGCACCGCCAGCCCGGCGACGACCACCTGGGCGAGGTCGACGACCTCCTCGTCGGCCGAGCCCTCCAGCGCCTGCATCTTCGAGAGCGTGAGCAGCTCGGAGATCAGCGTGAGCAGGCGGTTGGAGTTGCGGCTGACCCGCGCCACCGCGTCGAGCTGCTCGGCCGAGAGGGGGCCGAGCTGCTCCTGCTCGAGCAGCTCGGTATAGCCGAGGATCGAGGTGATCGGTGTCCGGAGCTCGTGGCTCACGCTGGACACGAACGCGTCCTTGACCCGGTCGACCTCGCGCAGCTGCTCGACCGCCTGGCGCTCGGTCTCCAGGGCCTCGACGAGCCGCGCCTCGGCGCGCACGCGCTCGGTGATGTCCTCGGAGGTGCTCACGTAGCCGATCGACGCGCCACGGTCGTCCACGACGCGGTTGAGCGACATCCAGTGGCGCCGTTCTTCGCCATCCTTCCGGAGGAAGCCCATCTCGGTCGGGCCGCCGCCGATCAGGGTCTGGGCCACCGTCGAGAAGTCGTCCACCACGCCGAGCTCCGAGGCCTTCTCGGCCACGCCGCGGTCGGAGTGCAGCATCCGCGTGTTCTGCCCGAGCACCTCGTCTGCGGTGTAGCCCAGCAACCGCTGCGCCCCTGGGTTGAAGAGGGTGATCCGGCCCTCGAGGTCGGCTCCGATGATCGCCACGCTGTCGATGCCGTCCACGACGTTGCGCAACCGGTCGCGCTCGGCGACCACCTGCCGCGCGTTCTCGTACTGCTCGCCGACCGTCAGTCGTAGTGCGAGCACCACCAGCGCGCACACGGCGGCAAAGGTGGCGAGCATGATCCCCTGCAGGTCCACGGGTACGTCGAAACGCTGGTCGGGCCGCGAGAAGGGACCATGGCCCCAGGTGGTGATCGGGAGGGAGATGCCGACGGCGACGGCCATCTGGGCGAGCGACTCGTAGGAGCTGTTGCGCAGCGACCCCCAGGCCAGCACGGGCAGCACCAGCAGCACCAGGAACGGGAAGTCCGTGGGCACGAAGACGGCCACGGTCACGGCGAGCAGCACGAGCCACTGGGCCCATCGTTCGACCGGTCCGGCGAGGGGCGGGTGGTCTCGGAACCGGCAGAAGAAGGGCAGCAGCGTGAGCTGGGCGGCCAGGCTGGAGCAGCCGGTGGTGAGGGCCAGCAGCGGTGGCGAGCCCCAGCCGGTCGCCAGGCTGGTCACCACGGAGGCGGCGGCCATGGTGAGGGCCCCGGCGGTCACGGCGACCAGAAACCTGGCCAGGTCGACGACGGTCTCCAGCGCCGCGCGCTCGCGCCGGCCGCGGCAGGCGATCCGCCACGTGACCCACACCTCGGCCGCGAGGCCGACGCCGAGGCCGCTCGCCACCTCGAGCGGGCGCCCACCGACCCAGATGGTCCCCGTTGCGAGAAGTGCGAGGAGCGGCACCCACAAGCCGGCTGGCGGTCGCGGCGCGACCATGAGGGTCGCGGTCGCGAGCGCGACCGGCCAGATGCCGATGCCGCGGCCGCCCTCAGGCGTGGCGGTGACCGCGGCGACGCCGAAGGACGTCATGAGGACGAGCAGGCCGAGAACGACGACCGCGCGCGGTGGCGTGGACACCCCAACCCCTTGATCGTCTGGCGTGCCCCCACACCATCGCCGCTGCGGACAGGTCCTTCCCCTCTGCGACGACGATAGGGCCAACCGTCGCGCGCACGTGGCCGAACGCGCGGGATGTCGGTCACCAGCCGGGGGAGGGCCGCCAGCCCGGCTCGGGGTCTTCTCCCACCCGACCGTCCACGGCCTCCCGCAGCAGGTCCGCCTGGCCGGTGTGCCGTCCGTACTCCTCGACCAGGTCGCAGAGCACGCGCCGGGCGCCGACAGGCCGTCCGACCACGTCAGCGAGGTGCACCTGCTGGTCGAGGCCGCCGTCGGCGAGGTACGCCGCCCACCTGGCCCTCGACCTGGCCACCGCCCTGTCGTACATGGCGAAGAGCGTCTCGGGCGGGTCCGAGGCGGCGGAGCTGAGCTCCCAGTCGTTGTCGCCGTCCCAGCCGTTCGCGTCCCACTCGGGTGGCATCGGTGCGCCGGTGAGCTTGTGGGTGGCGGCGTAGTCCTCCTGGACGGCGAGGTGCTTGAGCAGCCCGCCGAGGGTCAGCGCCGAGGGGCGGAGGCGCTGGTTCAGCCCGTCGCTCGACAGGCCGTCAGCCTTCCAGCGGAAGGTCCAGCGGAGCCGGTCGAGGGCGCCGAGCACGTGCTCGGCCTCGGTGCCGGACAGGGGCGGCTCCCAGGGAGTATCGGTCACCGCGCGGACTCCCCGGGGGGCTGACCCTCTCCGACCAGGCCGTCGATGGACTCGCGGATCAGGTCGGCGTGGCCCGTGTGCCGCGCGTACTCCTCGACCATGTCGACCAGCATCCGGCGCAGGTTGGGCTTCTCGGTCCACTCCGACCACCTGACGCGCGAGTCGGCCGACTCCTCCCCGAGGAATGCCGCGACGGCGGTGCGCGAGCGGCCGGCCGCCGCCTCCCAGAGGGCCTGCAGCCCCTCCGGGGAGTCGTCGGCCGCGGAGTGCCACTCCCAGTCGGGGTCGGCGTCGAAGTCGACGTCCGACCACGGCTTCGGCATGTGCTCCCCGAGGCCCAGCGAGAAGTAGTAGTCCTCGACCAGGGCCACGTGCTTGACCAGCCCGCCGATGGTCATCGTCGAAGGCCCGAGGGTGCGCCGCATCTCCGCGGCGGAGAGTCCGAAGCACTTCCAGGCGAAGGTCCGGCGGTTGCGGTCGAGGGCGCCCGAGCAGCGTGTCGACCTCGGAGCCGGCGGTCGGCAGCTCGGTCGGGGCCGAGGTCAGGTCAGTGGAGGTGGTCATGGCCGCCACCATAGGAAGGGTTCCGGACGTTCGGCTTCCGCTAGCTCGGTTAGGGTGCCGGACATGCTCGATCTGGTCGACAGGGAGGACACCAGCCCCACCGCCCGGGCGCTGCTGGCCCTCGAGCTGCTGCAGGGCAGCCCCGGCATCACCGCCGAACGGCTCGGTGACCGGCTCGGAGTCTCCGAGCGGGCCGCCCGGCGCTACGTCGCGATCCTGCGCGAGGCCGGGGTGCCGGTCGAGTCGGTCCGCGGCCCCTACGGCGGCTATCGCGTGGGCCGCGGGCTGCGTCTGCCGCCGCTGATGTTCACCGCCACCGAGGCGCTGGGCCTGGCCATGGCGGTGCTCGAGTCGCGCGGCGGGACGGAGGGCGACGACCCGGTGGGCACGGCGGTCAGCAAGATCGTCCGGGTCCTGCCCGAGGGAGTTGCCCGGCCGCTCGAGGCGCTCCGCGAGGTGAGTGCCCGGCGTACCGACCCGGACCCGCCGCACCCGGAGACGACCGCCACGCTGGTCCGGGCGAGTGTCGACCAGCGCCGGGTCCGGATCGGCTACGCGCTCGGCCCGCACCGCGAGCGCACGCTGCAGGTGGACCCGTGGGCGGTCGTGGTGCGGCACGGTCGGTGGTACGTGCTCGGCTGGTCGCACGCCGCCGAGGACCGGCGGATGTATCGCATCGACCGGGTGCGGTCGGTCGACGTGCTGGACGAGCCGTTCACACCACCGCCGGACCTCGACCCGTTCCGCGCCCTCGAGGAGCAGATGTCACAGGGCTGGCCCCACCAGGTGGAGGTCGAGATCGACGCTCCGATCGAGGACGTGCGGCGCTGCGTACGGCGCAGTTTCGGCCGCACCGAAGCCATCGACGAGCACCGCACCCGGTTGACCGGCACCACCGAGAACCTCCACTGGTATGCCACCGAGATCGCCGAGCTCCCGGTGCCGTACCGCGTGGTGGGCGGCCCGGAGCTCCGGGCCGCCGTACGCCAGGTGGCCGAGCGGATGCTGGAGTCGCTGGCGTGTACCCTCAGCCGGTGCGGAGGGTGAACTCGTTGCCGTCCGGGTCGACCAGCTCGACCGCGCCGTTGCGGTCCCCGAGCCTGCTCGCGCCGAGCCCGATCAGCCGCTCGACCTCGGTGGGCACGTCCGTCGCGGTGAGGTCGAAGCGCTGACGGCTGTGCCCGGTCTTCGGCTCGTCGCGGGCACCGCCCCACGCGACCTTGGTGCCGCCCCCGGGTGACTGGATCGCGGTCTCGTCGTCCTGGTCCCAGACCAGTGGCCAGCCGAGCGCGTCCGACCAGAACACGCCGACCTCCCGGCGGCCGTCGCAGGCGACCTCGCCCAGGTGGCCGGTGCCGGTCAGGAAGTTGTTGCCGGGCTCGATCACGCACAACGCGTTGCCCTCGAGGTCCGCCAGCACGATGTGCCCGTCGTCCGGCAGCTGCCCGACGTCGAGGTGCCGCCCACCGAGGCCCAGCACCCGGTCGACCGTCCGCTGCTGGTCCTCGAGGCTGGTGCTGGCCAGGTGGAGGTGCAGGTAGTCGGACTCGACCGCTTCGCCCGAGGCCGTCACGAAGCGGAGCCCCACCTGGGTCTCGCTGCCCGGCAGGAACGCCCCGCGCGGCTCCGGGACGACGTCCCGGGCGAGCAGCCTGGCCCAGAAGTTCCCAAGGGCTGATGGATCCTGGGCGTCGTACGTGATGGCCTGCAGCAGGGAGGGCACTCTCGTACGCTAGGCGCGAGCCAGGAACTCCAGCACCCGCTTTTGCAGCAGCGCCGCCGCCTCCGCGTCGTACGCCGCGAGCGACGAGTCGAGCGAAAGGTGCTTGTCTCCGGGGTAGACGAAGAGCTCGGCGCCCGGCACCGCCTCGACGATCTCGCGGGCCGCGTCGATGTCGCCCTCGTGCGGCGAAGAACTCGTCGTCGTCCATGCCGTGGATCTGCACCGGCACGCCGTCGGGCCACGGGCCGAACGCCCAGTCACCGGTGATCGGGATGCAGGCGTCGACCAGCACCGCTCCCGTCGCGCCGGCGCGCGTCTGGGCCAGCCGCTGGGCCTGCATCACGCCCGAGGAGATGCCGACGTAGACCAGCTCGGCCGGGAGCGCCGCGGCGGCCTCGTCGGCGAGCTTGTCGAGGTCGGGAGCACCGTCGCCGTGCGAGAAGGCGGCGCCCTCCTGGATCGAGTCGAAGGTGCGGCCGCCGTAGAGATCGGGGGTGTGCACCGTGTGGCCCGCCGCGCGGAGCTCGTCGGCGAACGCGACGACGCCGGGGGTCAGGCCCTGGATGTGGTGGAAGAGGAGGAGTTCAGCCATGAGGCAGACGCTACGGCGGGTTCCGGACGGTGGGCTTCCGGGTCCTGCAATCGGTCGATTTCGCTGGGTGGAAGGCCGGCGTGGTCGAGATGGACCGCGGGAGTACGTTCCGAACCATGGCTGCCCGAACGCTCCCGCCGTTCCGCGCCGACCACGTCGGGAGCCTGCTCCGGCCTCCGGACCTCCTCGACGCCCGCGCCAGACACCGGGCAGGGGAGCTGGACGACGACGGACTCAAGGCCGTCGAGGACGCCGCCATCCGCGACGTCGTCGCGCTCCAGCGCGATGCGGGGGTGCGCACCGCGACCGACGGGGAGTTCCGACGCACGTCGTGGCACATGGACTTCATCTACCAGCTCGAGGGCGTCGACCCGACCGACCAGAAGCTCGCCGTGCACTTCCGAAACAAGGAGGGCGATCTCGACTTCGAGTCAGCCGCCCTGAGCGTCCACGACCGGGTCGGCCTGGGGCACACGATCTTCGGCGACGCCTTCGAGTTCCTGCAGGGCGTGGTCGAGGGCGACCAGGTGCCGAAGCTGACCATCCCGTCGCCCAACATGGTCCACTACCGCGGCGGCCGGGCAGCGATCGACGAGTCGGTCTACCCCGATCTCGAGCCGTTCTGGGCGGACCTCACCGCGGCGTACGCCGAGCAGGTGCGCAGGGTGGCCGAGCTCGGCTGCACCTATCTCCAGCTCGACGACACCAGCCTGGCCTACCTCAACGACCCCGAGCAGCGCGCGCTGGTCGCGTCGCAGGGCGGGGACCCCGACCACCTGCACGAGCAGTACGTCGCCAACGTCAACGCCGCCATCGCCGGGCGACCGGAATCGCTACGGGTCACGACCCACATGTGCCGCGGCAACTTCCGGTCGTCGTGGGCCGCCGAGGGTGGCTACGACTTCGTGGCCGAGGTGCTGTTCTCCTCGCTGGACGTCGACGGCTTCTTCCTGGAGTACGACGACGAGCGGTCGGGAGGCTTCGAGCCGCTGCGCTTCGTGCCCGAGGGCAAGCAGGTCGTTCTGGGGCTCGTCACCACGAAGACCGGCCGGCTCGAGGACAAGGACGAGCTGAAGCGGCGGATCGACGAGGCCGCGAAGTTCGTGCCACTCGAACAGCTCTGCCTCTCGCCACAGTGCGGGTTCTCCTCCACTGTGGAGGGCAACGTGCTGACCGTCGACGAGGAGCGCGCCAAGCTGCGGCTGGTCGTGGAGACCGCCGAGGAAGTGTGGGGATGACGATGGGACTTCTCGAGGGTGTGGCCTGGGAGGGCAAGGTCTTCAAGGGCGGCGCGTGGACCGACGGGGGCGGCGGCACCTATGCAGTGGTCGAGCCCGCCACCGGTGGCGAGCTCGGCACCATGGGCCAGGCCGACGCCGACGATGTCGCCGAGGCCGCTGCCTCGGCGGCGGAGGCGCAGAAGGGGTGGGCGGCCCAGCCGCACACCGCGCGTGCCGCGGTGCTGCGCAGGGCCGGAGACCTCTGGGCCGAGCACGCCGACGAGATCCGGGACTGGAACGTCCGCGAGGTCGGCGCCATCCCGCCCATGGCTGACTTCGCCATGCACGTGGCGGCCGAGGAGTGCTACCAGGCGGCGTCGCTGCCCGGCCAGCCGATCGGCCAGGTGCTGCCGAGCGAGCAGCCGCGGCTGTCCATGGCCCGTCAGCTGCCCGCCGGAGTGGTCGCGGTGATCTCGCCGTTCAACGTGCCGATCATCCTGGGGATCCGCTCGGTGGCGCCGGCGCTGGCCCTGGGGAATGCCGTCCTGCTCAAGCCCGACCCGCGCACCGCCGTGACCGGCGGCACCGTGATGGCGCGGATCTTCGAGGAGGCGGGGCTGCCGGCCGGCGTCCTCCAGATGCTGCCCGGCGGCAAGGACGTCGGCGAGGCGATGGTGACCGACCCGCACGTGCGCGTCATCTCCTTCACCGGCTCGACCGCGGTCGGCCGCGCGATCGGCGAGCTCGCCGGCCGTCACCTCAAGCGCGCGCACCTCGAGCTCGGCGGCAACTCGGCGCTGCTCGTCCTCGACGACGCGGACGTGGAGAAGGCGGTCGGCCTGACCGGCTGGGCGTCGTTCCTCAACCAGGGCCAGATCTGCATGACCACCGGCCGCTACTTCGTCGCCGACAGGATCTACGACGACTTCGTCGAGCAGCTGTCCGCGAAGGCGGGGCACCTGCCGGTCGGCGACCCGCACACCGCGCAGGTCGCGCTGGGGCCGGTCATCGACGAGGGCTCTCGCGACAAGATCCACGGGCTGGTCACCTCGAGCGTCGACCAGGGTGCGCGGCTGGCCGCCGGCGGTGAGTTCGACCGGCTCTTCTACCGGCCGACCGTGCTCGCCGACGTACCCCTCACCTCACCGGTCTTCACCGAGGAGGTCTTCGGCCCGGTCGCGCCGATCACCAGGGTCACCTCGACGGAGGACGCCGTCCGCCTCGCCGCCGAGAGCGACTACGGGCTCTCGCTCGGCATCGTGACGCAGGACGTGATGCGCGGCCTGGCGCTGGCCGAGCAGATCCCGACCGGCATCGTGCACATCAACGACCAGACCGTGAACGACGAGGCCAACGTGCCGTTCGGTGGTCTCGGCGCCTCGGGCATCGGCCGGCTCGGTGGCGCGGCCGCCAACATCGAGGCGTTCACGGAGACGCGCTGGATCACGATGCGAGGCGAGCCGGCCAGCTACCCGTTCTGACGTGTCTGGGTCTCGCCCGTGACGCTGCCCGAGCTGCCGACGTCCGAACGGCTGAGCTTCCGTCGGATGACGATGGACGACCTCGACGCGATGGCCGGACTGCTCGGGGACGACGAGGTGATGCGCTTCTACCCCCGACCGAAGTCGAGGCTGGAGGCGCAGGCCTGGATCGAGTGGACGCTCGGCAACTACGCGAGGGACGGCTTCGGGCTGTGGGTCATCGAGGACGGTGACGGAGTGTTCCTGGGCGACTGCGGGCTCACGTGGCAGACGCTCGACGGGGAGACCGACCTGGAGGTCGGCTACCACGTCGTACCTTCCCGCCAAGGACAAGGCATTGCGACCGACGGCGCGCGTGCCTGCCGCGACTTCGCCCGAGAGCGTGGAGTCGAGCGGCTGATCGCCATCACCGCACCGGAGAACCGCCCGTCCCAACGGGTCGCGGAGAAGATCGGCATGCGGTGGGAGCGCTCGAGCTCGAAGGCCGGGGTTGCGGTCTTCGTCCACGCCATGTCGTCGTGAGGGCTCGGGCGCCGAAGCGCCCGTGGATCGTCTCGGCGGACTGTCGGTGGCTTGTCCTAGTGTGTTCAGCATCAGACCACGGACTGCTCAGGGGTGGTGAACATGCGGGATCTCGGGACCGACACGGCGGCGAGCACGACCGGTGCTGCTGGGCTGGCTGCGCCGACGGTGGCCGAGATCGAGGAGTTCCGGCTCCGGCTGGCTGCTGATGCGGTGGGGCTCGAGGATGCGGAGCGGATCGACCGGGTCGCGGCGCTGGAGCGGCTGCGCCGCGCCACGGAGGCGGCCTCGAGCGAGACGGTGGCCGACTTCGTCCTCTCCCAGCGCCAGGCTGCTGCCGAGCGTGGGGTGCCGGCCGCCCGGCGAGACCGGGGGCTGGGGCTGCAGGTCGCGCTGGCGCGTGGGGTCTCACCCACGAGGGGTCAGCAGGATGTGGCGTTGGCGATGGTGCTGCGCACCGAGCTGCCCCACACCAGGGCCGCTCACCGGGCCGGGTCCATCGATGGCTACCAGGCCACCCTGATCGCCCGCGAGACCGCCTGCCTGACCGCCGAGCACCGCGCCCTGGTCGACGAGGAGCTCTGCGCCGACCCGTCGGTCGTCGAGTCCCTCTCGCCGCGGCGGCTGGTCGGGCGGCTGCAGCAGGCGGCCGCCGAGCTCGACCCCGCCGCCGTGGTCAAGCGGAGGGCCCGTGCCGAGGCCGACCGCCACGTCACCCTCCGCCCCGCCCCCGACGTGATGAGCTGGCTCGGGGTCCTGGTGCCGGTCAAGGACGGTGTCGCCGTCCACACCACCCTGCACCGCGACGCCACCCGGGCCAAGGCCGCCGGCGACCCCCGCAGCCTCGGCCAGCTGATGGTCGACCTCCTCGTCCAACGCGTCCTGCACCCGGTGGTCCACCCCGGCCTCGCCGACACCGCCACCAGCGGCTCCGAGACCGCGATCACCTGGGCCGAGGCCGACACGCCGGTGAACGCGGTCCCCACCACCAGCACGGTGCCGGTGATGGTCAACCTCATCCTCCGCGACACCGTCCTCCTCGGCGACCCCAGCGACCCCAGCGACCCCGACAACCCTGGCGACTCTGAGGGGACGGGCTGGGTCGAGGGTTATGGCCCGGTCCCCGGCGACCTGCTCCGCCAATGGATCGCCGACAACACCGAAGCCGGTGTCGAGGTCTGGCTACGCCGCCTCTACGAACAACCCGCCACCGGCAACCTGGTCGCCATGGACTCCAAAGCCGAGCTCTTCAGTGGCCGGCTCGCCGAGTTCATCCGCCTGCGCGACCGGATCTGCCGCACCCCCGGCTGCGGCGCACGCATCCGCCACACCGACCACATCGAACCCCGAGCCCGAGGCGGACCCACCACCGCAGAGAACGGCCAAGGACTCTGCGAGCTCTGCAACTACGCCAAACAAGCACACGGCTGGTCCCACCACACCCTCCCCGGCCCCCGCCACACCGTGCAGATCACCACCCCCACCGGCCACACCTACACCTCCACCGCCGACCCCCTCTGAGCCACACGAAAGCCGAGTTGGGCCTGCCGCTCACGCCGACAGGCGCACCCCACTTGGCCAACCGCCGCACGCCCGGATCTGCTTGATGACCGGGCGGCGTGCTGCTGGCTTTTAAGCCCGGGCGCGTGCAGGGGGGCGGGGTGTTCCGAGCCTGATCGCTATCGCCAGGATTGCGGCGGTGATCAACACATCAATGACGAGCGTGTAGGGCGAGGTGTTGTAGTCGGTCGCCCATGCGTAGCCGATCAGCGGAGCGCTGGCGACCAGTCCGCCGACTAGGGCGAGGCCGGTGGTCCGCACGGCCAACCTTTGGGCGCCGGGCGTGGCTCGGAAGCGCCACCACACAGCGCCGGCGACGCCAGCAAGGGTGACCAGCGCCGCGACGGCCTGGAGTGGGATCCAGGCGTAGTGCTCGCGAAGGCCGGGCCCCTGTCCGAGCAGCACATCGCTGACCGGCCCAGTCTCGATGAAGATCCACGCGAACAGCGCGCCGGCAATACCTCCAACGATCGCGGTGAGGATGACGGCGGGCCGGGTCGGCTCCGGCGGCGGAGTCAGGAAGGGCGCCTCCGCGCTCTGGGCCAACTCGACAGCGAAGGCGACCGGGTCAGCCGAGACCAGCTCGGCCACGGGCGCACCAGTGTCGCGAGCTGCGGTCAGGTCGGCCTCCAGTTCCACGACGAGGCGCCGTCGAGTTGCGGGTGCAACGCCCAGGCGCATCCAGACCCGCTCTACCCGGTCTACGTATGCGAGTAGTTGATCGTCGTCGTTCATCACGAGTCCTCCAAGAGTGCGTGGATCCGGTCGGTGACGCCGCGCCACTGCGCGACCCAGTCATCGAGGGTCCTGTGGCCGTCGGCAGTAACGGTGAGGACGTGTCGCGCTGGACCGCCGACGCTCGGTTCGACCACTTGAGCCAGCAGCCCTTGGCGACGCAGCCTGCTGACCAACGGGTAGACCGTGCCGTAGGACGTCTGAGCGAAGCCGTGCTCCTGTAGGTACTGCACCACGCCGTAGGCATGCGAAGGCGCTCGCGAGAGGAGCGCCAGAATGCACATGTCGAGCGTTCCCCTCAGGAGCGAGCTCTCACGCTCCGCCGTCGCTGCCATGTACTGCATGCTAGTGGGTGGCGCCAAGTAGTGAAAGCGCTGCGGACAGCCCACCCGAGTTGGCTTCGCTCGACCATCAGCTGTAGAGCGCGGTCGCCTTGGGGTCAGTACATCGTGCGGCCGGGCGGGGTCATGTCTTCTTCGAAGGTGACTGCGCGAGCTGCGATGGTCGGCTCCGCACACAGTGCCTCGACCAGCTCATTCGTGCCGCCAACGCACCGCCAACTGTCGTCCCAGAGAGTCGAAACGAGCCAAGACTGGTCCTTCGGGAAGATCAGATCGGGCAGGGTGCGGCTGTAGCTGGCTCCTTCGGTCCGCCATGCAAGCGCCTCTTCGGGACCAGCCTGTAGGAGTGCGTACAGCCAGCCCCGGTACACCCTCACAGACGCCTCCTGAGGGCCAGACCCTGTGTCCAGATATCCGAGCCACCAGTCGTGGCTGCTCGAGTGTCGGCTGAGCGTCTCCACGAGGGACCGGTCTTGACCGGCGTAGTGGGAGAAGGTTTCCGGCAATGCGATTGTCGCGTAGGCATCGAAGCCGGGCGGGATGGCAGAGCCGATCGATCGTCCGGAAGGCGTATGTCCGCTGATCCAACTCACCACGGTCGAGTCTCCGACGACGTACTTCACCTCATCAGTATCGAGCTCATCGCTCGACCACGCAGCGCGCTTACATGCCGAAAGTCGGTCGGTGTGGGGGCTAGCGGTCCGGCTCTTCCGCCGGCCCCGGTTCCAGCGTGAGCCACCAGCCGTTGTCATCGCGGTCGTGCTCCGCCCACATGCCGTCGCACCAACCGCGCCCCCAGTTCCCCGCACTGCCCGAGCTAGAGAGCAGTTGCCACTGACCGTCGGCCATCGCGAAGTGCTCGAGGTTGATATCCCCACCATCGCCGTTGCTGTCGATGACGGCGGCGGCTCGGTCATCCACTGTTCGAACGGCTCGGACGACTGCATACCGGCGGTCCCAGCCGCCAACCTCCAGGACTGTCTGCTCGTCGAAGTGACGCTCCACCTGCGCCAGAGTAGATGGCACCGCCCGACCAACACGCACTGCGGGCGGAGCCCGACCATCAGCGTTGCGCCCGGTCATGCGGGAAGGTTGTTGCGGGACAGGTGATGGGCAGCTGCCGCGCCGGCGGCTGCCACCACCAGTGCCGCACCAAGCCACTGCCGGCCGCCAAGTCGTTCTCCGACGAGGTATGCAGCGACGACGCCGAACACAGGGATCAGCGGGAACAGGCTTCCCGCGACTGAGGCTGGGACACCGCGCAGGCCGCCGACCAGGAGCCAGAACGCGAGGCCGTAGTAGATAGTGCCGGATGCAGCCGCGAGGGCCACGGTCAATGGGTCATTGGGGATCCCGACCTCGGCGATGCCCAGGGTCTTGGCCGTTGCCAGGGTCACCAGCGCGAAACACAGCGCGGCCGCCTGTTGCACCAGGACGACATCCAGCGAGCTGTCGTCGAGCAGAAGCCGACGAGTGAGCACGGTGTAGAACGCGCAGGCTGTCACCGCGCCCACCGTGAGGCTGACCCCGATCGCGTCACCGGTCGCGCCGGGGCGATACAGGACCAGGACCACCCCGATCAACGCGATCGCGACCGCCGCCACGGTGGCGGTCGCGATCCTCTCCCGCAGCAGCAGGACGGCCAGCAGGATGATCAGAACTGGTTCGGTGGCCCAGAGGAGCACGGACAGGCTGGCGGTGATGGAGACCAGCCCGAGCAGGCCGAGCGCATAGGCGACACCGGGGTTGAGCACGCCCAGCAACGCAAGTCTCGCGAGCGTGGGCGAGTACCGCGGTCGAGATCCAACTGCCAGCGTGACCAGCGCGAGCAGCAGGGTGCTGGCGCACAGTTCGATGGCGAGCAGCGTCAACGGGGCGACGCCACGGTCGAGAACCTGCTTGCTGAGAACGGTGCCGCAACCCCAACAAGCGGTGGCGCAGACGATGAGGAGGGCATGACGGTAGGAGGTGCGTCCTGGCATGACTGTGACTCCAGCGATACGGGGCCCGGCTGGGACGAGCCGGCGAGCGACGGGGCATCAAGCGTCAGAAACGCGACTGATCCTCACCGTCACAGCAGTCGTAGCCAGGCAGCCGGGAGCAGCGTCCCACGCCACCCCCCTTGCGCATGCGCTCATGCTAACGGACCTGTTGCGATCTGCAGGACGGAGAACGTCAGTTCGCCGAGTCGAGCAGCACCGCGGCCAACCCCGCCGGATTCGACAGCGCGACCAGGTGGCCACCGTCGATGATGGTGGGCTCGATACCGAGCCGGTCCTCCAGGTAGGCCCGCTGGAGCGGCTCGGGGAACAGGCGGTCGTGCCGGCCGGTGATCGCCGCGGTCGGGACGTCGGGCCAGGCGTCCAGCGGCCAGGGCTTCTCGCACGGCTTGTCCGCCTGCTGCGGCTCGCCGCGCGAGCGGAGAGCCGCGGTCACCTCAGGCGGCACGTCGTGGAAGAAGAGCTCGCCCTCGTCCCAGCCCGTATCCGGGTCGCGGCCGTCGCGGAGGGCGTACGCGCGAGCCGCGTCCTGCTGGCCGACGGCACCCCACCAGTCGTCGAACGTCTCGCCCGGCTTCGGGACCATCGCGTTGAGCAGCACGATCCGGCGTACGTCGAGCCGGTCGACGGCCAGCGGTGCCGAGAAGCCGCCCAGCGACTGGGCGACCAGCGTCACGTCCTCGGCGCCTCCGGCAGCCTCGACGATCGTGTCGGCGTACGCCGCGAGGCCGGCATCCGGGTCACCAGCCGGGAGGTGCACCGCGATCGTGTCCGCACCGAGCAACGGCGCGAGCAGGTGCCAGTACCAGCCATCGCCACCGGCACCAGGGACGAGCACGAAGGTCATGACGATGCAGACATCGGGAGACCGCCGGACTCATCGGTCAGCTGAGACCAGGTCGGCCCACGTGACTGTCGCGAGCCGGTCCTGGTATTCGCCGACCTTGCCCGGCCAGTTGGTGGTGATCCGGCCGCCGTCGCGATACCAGTTGTCGCAGCCTGCCCAGACGCTGCCGCGGAGCCGGTCCTGCATCTCGCGGTCGAACCGCTCGGCGGCGTCGCGACGCACCTCGAAGGTCCGGCGGCCGGTGTCGGCGAGCCGGCGCACCACCTGCGCGATCCAGCCGGCCTGGGCCTCCATCATCCCGATGATCGAGCTGCCGCCGAGGTTGGTGTTGGGCCCGTAGACGCAGAAGAGGTTGGGGAAGCCGGGCACGCCGATGCCGAGGTAGGCCGTGGCGCCGTCGCGCCAGACGTCGTGGAGCTCGACGCCCTCGCGCCCGGTGACGCGGATCGTCTTGAGGAAGTCGGTGGCGGAGAAGCCGGTGCCCCAGATCAGCACGTCGGCCTCGTGCCGGGCGCCGCCCGCGGTCACCACGCCGGTCGGCTCGACCGAGGCGACCCGGTCGGTGACCACCTCGACGCGGTCACGGTCGAGGGCGGGATACCAGTCGTTGCTGAACAGGATCCGCTTGCAGCCGATCGGGTAGTCCGGCTCGAGCTTCGCGCGCAGCGCGGGGTCCTTCACCTGCAGCCGCAGCTGCGCCTTCCACGCCTGGCGCAGGGTCGCCAGCAGCGGCCTGGACATCAGGGAATCGCCACCGAGCGCCCGGTTGAGCTGCTCGGTGAGGTGGAACGTCGCACCGCGCTCGCCGCGCATCACCGAGGGGAAGCGGTCGAAGAGTCGGTGGTGGAACGGCCGGTAGGTCGTGTCCGGCTTCGGCACGACGTACGGCGCCGAGCGCTGGAACACCGTCATCGAGCCGACCCGGTCGACGATCGCCGGCACGAACTGGATCGCGCTGGCGCCGGTGCCGACCACCGCCACCCGCGTGCCCTCGAGCGGGACGTCATGGCGCCACTGGGCGGAGTGGAACGCCGGGCCGGCGAAGGAGTCGCGGCCGGGCAGGTCGGGGATGACCGGGTCGGACAGCTGGCCGACCGCGGAGATCACGACGTCCGCGTCGTAGGCCGTGCCGTCGGTGGTCACCACGCGCCACGTCGAGTTCCGGGCGTCGTATGCCGCCTCGGAGACCTGCTGCCCGGTGCGCACCAGGTCGAGCAACCCGGCGTCACCCGCGGCTCGCTCGAGGTAGGCGAGGATCTCGGCCTGCCCGGAGTAGCGGTGGCTCCACTCCGGGTTGAGCGACCACGACCAGGAGTAGAGCGGCGACGGCACGTCGCACGCCGCGCCGGGGTAGGTGTTGTCGCGCCACACACCACCGACCGCATCGGCGCGTTCGAGGACCGTGATGTCGTCGATGCCCTGCTGGCGCAGCGCCCTGGCCGCTCCCAGGCCGCCGAAGCCGGCGCCGATGACCACCACGCGAGGTCCGCTCACGTCCCGCAACCTACGGCGGCGCACCGGCGATGGACCCACCCGTCCATGTCAGAGCGGGACGAGGACCGCCTCGGCGTGGGTCGGGCAGGTGTGCGCGATGCTGTCGATGAGCCCGATGAAGACCGAGATCCTGATCTGCGACGGCCCGGCAGTGCCGAAGAGCTGCAGGTCCATCGTCTGGTGCGCACCCCCGCCGATGGTGCCCGTCGATGGCGCGGCACCGTCGAAGTTGAAGGCGACGGTGCCGCCGGGGCTGCTCAGGAACGGGTCGCTGTAGAAACCCGTGGCGTGCGCCACCACGCCCGCGGGCGTGCTGATCCGCACCTGGCGCGTGGTCGGGTCGGTGCAGTCGACGGCGATCACGCCGAAACCGGGCACGGTCAGGAGGTCGCGGAAGCCGTTGCTCGCCACTGTCTGGGTGGCCTCCAGGACGGTCGGCACCACCCCGCGTGCCAGATCGGCCGCGGTGACACTGCCATCGGTCAGGTCGGCGCCGGTGAGGGTGCCGTCCTTCAGGTCGGCGCCGGTGAGGGTGCCGTCCTTCACGTCCTTGCCGGTCAGCGAGCCGTTCTTGACCTGCTTGGAGGCGACGGAGTTCTTGGGGAGCTTCGGGCGGTGGGTGGCGGCGTACGCCGTGCCGCTGCCGAGCACGAGGGTCAGGGCGAGGATCCCTGCCCACTGCCGGGCCAGGTGACGCAGGAGGCTGTTCATGATCGGAGCGTCCTACCGCCGAAGGCCGTCGGTCAATGCCCGGCTGAGCCACGGATCGAGGCTGAGCCGGCAGCTGACGCTCGTCCACGGATGGACGGGCCGGGGTCACCTGCCCGTCACCTGCGGCAGCGCGGGCGTTCACCGCTTGCTGGTCGGCTGCTCGGCGGACCCCGTCTCGGGCTCCGCCACCTCGTTTCGGAAGGAACCGTCAGCCCATGTCCCGACTCCGCGCCGCGACCGGTCTCGCAGCCCTGACCATCGTCGCGTCGACCGGCCTCGCCTACGCCGTGACCGACACCAGCCATCTCGACGAGCACGGCGGCGCCGCCCGCCTCGACGGTGACCAGAGCGCCGCCGTCGCGAGCGAGATCAAGCCGGGCCACGCCCGCAACGTCATCCTGCTGATCGGCGACGGCATGGGCGACTCGGAGATCACCGTCGCCCGCAACTACGCCAAGGGTGCCGCCGGCCGGTTCGCGGGGATCGACTCCCTGCCGCTGACCGGCCAGTACACGACGTACTCGCTCAGCAAGGCGACCGGCCTCCCCGACTACGTGCCCGACTCGGCCGCGACCGGCTCGGCCTGGTCGACGGGCACCAAGACCTACGACAACGCCGTCTCGGTCAACCTCACCGGCCAGCCCCAGAAGACGCTGCTCGAGCTCGCCAAGGAGAACGGGCTCAAGACCGGCGACGTCACCACCTCCGAGGTCCAGGACGCGACCCCTGCGGTCGAGGTCGCGCACATCTCGGCCCGCTCCTGCTACGGCCCCAACGAGACCACGGCGACGTGCCCCACCGAGGCGCTGGAGAACGGCGGGCTGGGTTCGATCACCGAGCAGCTGCTCAAGACCCGTCCCGATGTGACCCTCGCCGGCGGCGCCGCGACGTTCGCCCAGACCGCCAAGGCGGGTCCCTACGTCGGGAAGACGCTGACCCAGCAGGCAGTCGAGCGCGGTTACCAGCTGGTGAACGACAAGGCCGGCCTCGCCGGCATCGCCCAGGCCAACCAGACCAAGCCGCTGCTCGGGCTCTTCGCCCCCGGCAACATGCCGGTCCGCTGGGTCGGCCCGGCCGCCACCAACGGCGGGGCCGGCGCTGCCGGCGGTGAAGTGCACCGACAACCCCGCCCGCCCGGCGACCCAGCCGACCCTCGCCGAGATGACCAGCAAGGCGATCGGGCTCCTGGAGAACCCCAACGGCTTCTTCCTCCAGGTGGAGGGCGCGAGCATCGACAAGCAGGACCACGCGTCCGACGCCTGCGGTCAGATCGGCGAGACGGTCGACCTCGATGAGGCGGTGCAGGTCGCGATGGCCTACGCCCGGGCGAAGGGCAACACGTCGGTGTTCGTGACCGCCGACCATGCCCACACCAGCCAGATCATCGAGGTCGGGAGCTCCTCACCGGGCAAGACGGTGACCCTGCTGACCGAGGACGGCGCCCCGATGGCGGTCAACTACGGCACGTCGACCGGCTCGTCCCAGCAGCACACCGGCGCGCAGCTGAGGCTCGCCGGCTACGGCCCGCAGGCCGCCAACGTCGTGGGGCTGACCGACCAGACCGACCTGTTCTTCACCATCAAGCGGGCCCTGGGGCTGGCGGACGACGCCGCGCACGCGAGCGACCACGCCCGGGTCATCGCGACGCCAAAGAAGGTGAAGAAGGGTGGGCAGGTCAGCGTGCTGGCCCAGCAGTTCAACGGCGACCGCAACGTCGTCATCACCGTCAAGGATCCGAACGGCCACACCAGCTCGTCGACCCGCGAGCTGTCAGGCGGTGAGGCGATCCTGGTCTTCAAGGCGGACCGGACCGGCACCTGGACGATCACCGTGAAGGGTCAGCAGACCGGCAAGTCGGTCTCCGACACGGTCGTGGTGAAGAAGAAGCACGGCCACAAGAAGCACAACCACGGGCACTGAGCCCAGCGGCGACGCTGACCCGCCCGTTCCGCTCGGGCGGGTCAGCGCGGCTCACGGCGGATCAGGCGATCGTCATGCCGCCGTCGACAGCGAGCGTCTGGCCGGTGATGTAGCCCGCCGCGTCGGAGGCGAGGAACGACCACGGCGCCGCGAGCTCGGCCGGGTCGCCCTTGCGGCCGGTGGGGATCCGGGCCAGCTGGCCCTCGAGGTAGCCGGGCGGGTACTGCTCGGTCATCTCCGACTCGAAGAAGCCCGGCGCGATCGCGTTGACCCGGATGCCCTTGCGGCCGGTCCACTGCTGGGCCAGGTCGCGGGTCAGCCCGATCAGCGCCGCCTTCGACGCTGAGTACGCCGCCTGGGGGAGCCCGGCGGTGGTCAGCCCCAGCACCGAGCTGATGTTGATGATGCTCGAGCCGGGCTGCATCACCCGGCCGCAGGCCTGGGCCATCCAGTAGCAGCCGTTGAGGTTGACGTCGATGACCTGGCGGAACTGCTCGGGGGTCTCGCGGGTGGCCGGCACCGCGGTGCCGATCCCGGCGTTGTTGACCAGCACGTCGACGTGGCCGAACTCCTCCATCGCCAGCGCGACCAGGTCGGTGCACGACTGCGGGTCGGCGACGTCGGTGCCGTGCGGTCAGCGCCGGCGGCCGGCCGCCTCGACCAGGGCCGCGGTGTCGGCGAGCCGGTCGACCCGGCGAGCGCCCAGGGCCACGTCGGCGCCCGGCCTCGGCGAGCGCCTGTCGCGAACGCGACCCCCAGCCCGCTCGAGGCGCCGGTGACGACGGCGACCTTGCCGTCGAGTCGGAATCGGTCGAGGACGGGTCGGTCGGTCATGCTCTCGAGACATCTAGCGTCGTGGCGGTCATGCACGCCCGAGCCCGGCCAGGTCGTCACCGTGTTCCGCAACCGGCTGCGCCCCGACGCCGACGCCTATCCCGACCACGTCGCCCGGATCAGCGCGCTGGCGCGGACCATGCCGGGCTACGTCGAGCACAAGACCTTCACCGCCGAGGACGGCGAGCGGGTCACGCTGGTGACGTTCGCCGACCGGCCCGTCGCACGACGCGTGGGGCCGGCACCCGGAGCACCGCGAGGCGCAGCGCGCCGGCGTCCGCGACTACTACGAGGAGTACTCGATCAGCGTCGGCGTGGTCGACCGGGCGAGCCACTGGAGCCGGCAGGTCATGAGCCCTGCGAGACGACGGGAGAGGGGACGCCGGGGGGATAGCGCGTCCCCGCCCCCGCCGTAGTCCGCGGTGCACGGGGGACTCCACGTCTCGCCGATCTGGACGCCTGTCAAGCGATTCTCTGGACAGGTGTCCACAAATGGTCTGGACGCATGTCAAGATTGCCACGGTGATCCCGTCCACCCGGGCCCGCCGCGTCGCCGGTCGACAAGTTCGACGAGCGCCGCAACGAGCTTGCCGAGTCCGCGCTGCTCACCCTCGGCGAGCTGGGCTACGCCCGCACCAGCCTGCGCGACATCGCGAGCAACTCGCCGTTCAGCCACGGCGTCCTGCACTACTACTTCGAGGACAAGCTCGAGCTGGTCGCCTACAGCATCACCTACTACAAGATGCGGTGCATCCACCGCTACGACCAGGTGGTCGAGCGACTCCGACCACGGCCCGCGAGCTGCTCGACGGGTTCGCGGCCAAGCTGGTCGAGACGCTCATCGACGAGGCCCCGATGCACCGGCTCTGGTACGACCTGCGCGTCGAGAGCATGTTCGACGAGCGGCTCCGCGAGACCGTGCTGCGCATCGACGCCGCGCTCCAGGACATGATCTGGCGGATCGTCACCCGCTACTCCGAGCTGGCCGACCGCGAGGTCGGCGATGGACCCCGCCTCGGCCTACGGCGTCCTCGACGGGCTCTTCCAGGCCGCGCTGCTCGGCCACGTCACCGGCGAGCCCGAGACGCGCTGCCGACGCTGGTCGACCAGGTGCACGCGCTGATGCCGCTGACGCTCGGCCCGATGCCCCGGGCGATGAGCAACCGGGTGGACGCCGTCCGCTAGTCTTGTCACATGCGCAGGACCCTGCTCCTTACCTAGCCGCGCCGACGCAGCACCCGTCGACGCGGCCGCCCCTCGCCCTCGAGGGGCTTTTTCGTGCCCGCGCAGCAGCCCGGAGCAGGACGCAGTGAGGAGGACTTCGAGATGAGCGACGACGACGAGCCGGACGACGAGCGCTACGACGTCCGACGCCGTGCAGGAGAAGTGGCGCAGGTGTGGGCCGACCTGGACCCGTTCCGCGCCTCCGGCGAGGCGCATCCTGACCGGGCGTCGCGAGAAGCGCTACGCGCTGACGATGTTCCCCTACCCGAGCGGTGACCTGCACATGGGTCACGCCGAGGTCTTCGCGCTGCACGACGTGATCGCGCGGCTACTGGTGGCAGCGCGGCTACGACGTCCTGAACCCGATGGGCTTCGACTCGTTCGGCCTGAACGCCGAGAACGCCGCGATCCGCGAACAACGAGCACCCGGCGACGTTCACCTACGCCAACATCGCCATCTCGACCGAGTCGTGCAAGAAGTTCGGCGACCAGCTTCGACTGGAGCCGGACGCTGAACACGTCCGACCCGGACTACTACCGCTGGACCCAGTGGCTGTTCCTGAAGTTCCGCGAGCGCGGCCTGGCCTACCGGAAGGAGAGCCCGGTCAACTGGTGCCCGGTCGACCTGACCGTCCTGGCCAACGAGCAGGTCATCGACGGCCACTGCGAGCGGTGCGGCGCCGAGGTGACCAAGCGCGAGCTGACCCAGTGGTACTTCAAGATCACCGACTACGCCCAGGAGCTGCTGGACAACCTGGACGTCCTGGAGCCGACGTGGCCAGACCGCGTCATCAACGCCCAGCGCAACTGGATCGGCCGCTCCGAGGGCGCTCACGTCACCTTCGACGTCGTCGACGGTGACCCGCTGACGGTCTACACGACGCGGCCCGACACGCTGTTCGGCGCGACGTTCATGGTGGTGGCCGCCGACGCCGACCTGGCCGCCCAGCTGGTGACCGACGAGCAGCGCCCGGCCTACGAGGCCTACCTGGAGGAGGTTCGCAAGGCCTCCGACATCGAGCGGCTGGCGACCGATCGCGAGAAGTCCGGCGTCTTCCTGGGCCGCTACGCCGTCAACCCGGTCAACGGCGCAGGAGATCCCGATCTGGGCGTCCGACTACGTGCTGGCCGACTACGGCACCGGCGCGATCATGGCCGTGCCCGGCCAGGACCAGCGCGACTGGGACTTCGCCGAAGAAGTTCGACCTGCGGCATCGTCCGCACCGTGCAGCCGCCGGCCGGCTTCGAGGAGGACGGCGGCAAGGCGTTCACCGGCCAGGGCGCGGCGATCAACTCCGCCAACGACGAGATCTCGCTCGAACGGCATGCAGATCGCCGAGGCGAAGACCGCGATCATCGACTGGCTGGAGGCCAAGGAGTCCGGCACCGCGTGCGGTGAACTTCCGGCTGCGCGACTGGCTGCTGTCGCGGCAGCGCTACTGGGGCGCACCGATCCCGATCATCCACTGCCCGTCGTGCGGCGAGGTGCCGGTCCCCGAGGACCAGCTGCCCGTCGTGCTGCCGGAGCTGCGCGGGTCCGACCTGACGCCCAAGGGGGTCTCGCCGCTGGCGGCCGCCGAGGACTGGGTCAACGTCGAGTGCCCGACGTGCGGCGGCCCGGCCAAGCGCGACAGCGACACCATGGACACCTTCGTGGACTCGTCGTGGTACTTCCTGCGCTACTGCTCACCCCACGACGACACCCAGGCCGTTCGACAGCGACCTGGTCGACATGTGGGGCCCGTGCGACGTCTACATCGGTGGCGTGGAGCACGCAGTGCTGCACCTGCTGTACGCGCGCTTCTTCACCATGGTGCTGAACGACATGGGGCTGGTCGGCTTCCGCGAGCCGTTCTCGGCGCAGCTGAACCAGGGCACCGTCATCAACGAGGGCGCCAAGATGTCGAAGTCCAAGGGCAACGGCGTCGAGATTGGGGGAGCAACTGGCGACGTTCGGCGTGGACGCGGTGCGGCTGACCCTGGTCTTCGCCGGTCCGCCCGAGGACGACATCGACTGGGCCGACATGTCGCCTGCCGGGTCGGTGCGCTTCCTGCAGCGCGCGTGGCGGCTGAGCGGCGACGTGGCCACTCCTGTGGGCGTCGACGTCTCGTCCGGCGACGTCGGAGCTGCGCCGGGCGACCGCACGGGCGGTGCACGAGGCGGCGAGCTGGTCGACGCCTTCCGGTTCAACGTGATGATCGCGCGGGTGATGGAGCTGGTGAACGCCACCCGCAAGGCCATCGACAGCGGCTGCGGCCCGGCCGACCCCGCGGTGCGCGAGGCCGCCGAGGCGGTCGCGATCATGCTGTCGCTGGTCGCGCCGTACACCGCCGAGGAGATGTGGTCCCGGCTGGGCCACGAGCCGACGGTGGCGCGGGCCGGCTGGCCTGCGGTCGACCCGGCGCTGCTGGTCGAGTCGTCGGTGACCGCCGTCGTCCAGGTGCAGGGCAAGGTGAAGGCGCGGCTGGAGGTCAGCCCCGACATCGCCGCGACCGACCTGGAGGCGCTGGCGCTGGCCGACGAGGCCGTCGTGCGCGCGATCGAGGGGCGCGAGGTGCGCCGGGTGATCGTCCGCGAGCCCAACCTGGTCAACGTCGTCGTCTGACGCGATGAGTCGTCCCACCGGTGGGAGTCTGAGCGGCATGAGCGACGCGAGCACTGTCATCACGGGCACCGTGGGCGAGGGCGACGACCTGATCACCTTCGACGTCCGGGGCGACCTGGCCTCGGGGCGCCGCTGTTCCTGTTCGGCTCTCCCATGGATGCGGTCGGCTTCGGCTCGCTGGCCGACCGGTTCGCCGACCGGCCGGTCGTCACCTACGACCCGCGGGGCGCCGGCCGCAATCCGACCGGCACCTCCGAGGTGCCGCCGGAGCAGCACGCCGAGGACCTGCACCGTGTCATCGAGGCGCTCGGCGTCGGACCGGTGGACGCTTCGGCATCGAGCGGTGGGGCGATCAACCTGCTCGCCCTGGCGCGCGGCCCACCCGGACGACGTCCGCCGCGCCGTCGGCGCACGAGCCCCCGGTCACGGCCGTACCTCCCCGACCGCGAGGAGGCGGTCGCGGCCGCCCGCCGACATGAAGGAGGTCTACCTCGCCGCACGGTCAACGGTCCGGCGATGGCGAGGTTCTTCGCGCCTGCGTGATGACCACGGGCGAGCTGCCGGCCGGCTTCGCTCGACCAGCCGACGCCCGACCCGGCGCGGTTCGGGCTGCCGACCGAGGACGACGGCGACCGGACCAACCCGCTCTTCCGCAACATGCCGAGCGGCCTGGACTACGCGCTGTCCGACTCCCTGCGTGACCTCGGCGACCGCATCGTGATCGGCGTCGGCGCCGCCTCCCACGACGAGCTCGCCGCTCGTGGGGCGCGGTCGGTCGCCGAGCACCTCGGCGTCCGGCTGGTGGAGTTCCCCGGCGACCACGGGGGCTTCTCCGGCGGTGAGTACGGTCAGCCGCCCGGCGACCCCGACGGCTTCGCGGCCACGCTGAGGGACGTCCTGACCTGATCCACGGCTGAGCCCTGGGACTCATCCCGTCTTCGAGGTCGACGCGTTAGCCTCGCTCGCATGCCGGTCGTCGTCGTCACCGACTCGACGGCGAGTCTTCCGCCGGAGCTGGCCGACAAGCGGGGCATCGTCGTGGTCCCGCTGCAGGTCGTGATCGGGGCCGACGTCTACGACGAGGGGTCCGACGGGGCGACTCCCGAGCTGGTGGCGGCGGCCCTCAAGGAGTTCCGTCCGGTCAGCACGTCGCGGCCGACGCCGGCCGCCCTGCTCGAGGTCTACGAGGAGTGCGCGCGCGCCGGCGCGACCGAGATCGTGTCCGTGCACCTGTCCGCGGAGATGAGCGGGACCTTCGAGTCGGCGCAGCTCGCCGCGCGGGAGGCGTCCGTGCCCGTCGTACCCGTGGACAGCCGACAGGTCGGGGTCGCGACCGGCTACGCCGCGCTGTCGGCCGCCGATGTCGTGGACGCGGGCGGCTCTGCTGCCGACGCCGCCGACGCCGCCCGCTCCCGGGCCGCGCGGTGCCGCTCGCTGTTCTACGTCGACACCCTCGAGTACCTCCGCCGGGGTGGTCGGATCGGTGCCGCGGCCGCGCTGGTGGGTGGCGCGCTCGCCGTGAAGCCGCTGCTGGAGATCTCCGAGGGCAGGGTCGCCTCGCTCGAGCGGGTCCGGACCTCGGGACGCGCCCTGGCCCGGCTGGAGGAGCTGGCGGTCCAGGCCGCCGGATCCGACCCGGTCGACGTGACGGTCGCGCACCTGGCCAGCCCGGAGCGGGCCGGCCAGCTGCAGGCGCGAGCTGGCCGCCCGGCTCGCCGACAACCTGCAGGGTCGTGAGGTCGGGTGCGGAGAGCTCGGAGCGGTGCTCGGCGCACACGTCGGGCCGGGCATGCTCGCGGTCTGCGTCGCACCGCTGCTCGACTAGGGCCACGACCACGCCACGACCAGGCCCCCCAGTCGTCCACAGCCGACCCGCCCGGACCGGTTGTCCACAGGCTGCCGCGGTAGGCCGCGGCGGAGGTCGCCGGAACTTCCTAGGTTCGTCACATGCCCACCAGACGATCCCTCGAGCGACGACGACGCGCTCTCGCGACGCCTGACCCAGCTCGGCGATGAGCTTTCCCAGGTGCGCCCGGCCCGGGCGGCCCCGCCACCCGCCACCGACCCGACCACCGCGCCGTGGTGGGACGAGCACACCCGCCCCGCCGCGCCGCGCGACCGACCCGCCTCCGCGCACCACCGTCCGCGCACGCGTGCCGCCTCCCGCTGCCCCGGACGCCCGGACGACACGCGGGACCGCGGCCGTGGGGGCTCGGCCGCCTCGGCGCCGCCCAGCTCGCCGTCCTCGCCGTCGTCGTGGCCGTCGGGGTCGCGGTCACCTGCTGGTGGCTGGTGCGCGGCGCGGCCCACGAGGCACCCGCGCTGTCGGCGGCGCCTGCGCGAGGGCTGGTCTCCGCCGCGCCTGCGGTCGAGCCGGCGGTCGAGGTCGACTGGCGGCGACCCGACCCAGGCGGTGACGACCAGGCTGCAGCTCCGGGCACCGTGACCGTCGACGTCGCCGGCAAGGTGCGGCATCCCGGCATCGCCGTCCTCGACGCGGGGGCGCGGGTGGTCGACGCGCTCGACGCGGCCGGCGGCGCGCGCCCCGGGGTCGACCTGACCGGGCTCAACCTGGCCCGGGTCCTCGTCGACGGTGAGCAGGTGGTCGTCGGCGACGCCGGCGCCCTCGGGCGTGGCCGCGACCGCCTCGCCCCCGACCGGCACACCGGGCGGCCCGGCGGCCCTGGTCAACCTCAACACCGCCACCGAGGGAGAGCTCGACACGCTGCCCGAGGTGGGTCCGGTGACCGCGGCCTCGATCCTGGCGTGGCGCGACCAGCACGGCGGCTTCACCTCGGTCGACGAGCTGCTCGAGGTCGACGGCATCGGGGAGGTCACCCTCGGCAAGCTGGCCCCCTACGTGACGGTGTGACCGACGATGCGCTCCCCGACCCGACTCGACCTCGACCTGCGGATGCCACTGCTCGGAGCGGCCGCCTGGCTCGGTGCGGTCGTGGGCACGCTGGCGACCGGCGCCGTGCTCGCGTCGGCCCTCGCGGGCGCGGTCGTGGTGGTGGCGCGGCCTGCGCGATGGCCGGGCGGCGCCGTCCGGTGCCGGCGGCGGCGGTGGCCGCGCTGCTGCTGGTCGCCGCCGGCGGGGCGGCCGTCGCGGCGCTGCGGGCCGACCGATCGCCCACAACCCGGTGGCCGCCCTCGCCGCCGAGGGCGCCGCCGTCACGGTGGTCGGCACGGTCGCCTCCGACCCGCATGTCGTCTCGGGCGGCTCCTCGTCGTTCGCCGGAGACCAGGTGGTCTGGCGGCTCACCGTCCACCAGGTCACCGGCCGTGGTCACACCCTCGACCTCGTCGCCCCGGTGCTGGTGCTGGGCGACGCCGAGGACGCGCGGGTGCCGCTCGGCGCGACCGTGCGGCTGCACGGTCGGCTGGTGCCGGCCGACGACCGCGACCTGGCGGCGCTGCTCCGGCCGAGCGGCGGGGCCGAGGTCCTGGAGCCGACCCGGGATGTGGTGGCGCGCCGCCGGCGCGGTCCGGCAGGCGCTGCGCGACTCGGTGGCCGGCCGGCCGGCCGACCAGCGGGCGCTCGTGCCCGCGCTGGTCGACGGCGACGACGCCGCGGTCGACCCGGGTCTCCAGGACGCGTTCCGCGCGACCGGGCTGACCCACCTGCTGGCGGTCTCCGGCACCAACCTGACGCTGGTGGTCGGCTTCCTGCTGGCCCTGGCGCGGCTGGTGCGGGGTGCGGGGCCGATGGCTGCACCTGGTGGCGGCGCTCGGGATCGTCGGCTTCGTGCTCCTCGCCCGCACCGAGCCGAGCGTGCTGCGGGCGGCGGTGATGGGCACGATCGGCCTGGTCGCGCTCGGCACCAACGGCCGGCACCGCGCCCTGCGCTGGCTCGGCACCGCGGTCGTCGTCCTGATGCTGCTCGACCCCTCTCTGGCCGTCTCGGCGGGCTTCGCGCTCTCCGCGCTGGCCACCGGCGGCATCCTGCTGCTGGCTCCGTCGTGGCGCGACGCGCTCGCGCGCTGGCTGCCGCGGTGGCTGGCCGAGGCGATCGCGGTCCCGGCCGCCGCGCAGCTGGCGTGCACGCCGCTGGTCGCCGCGATCTCCGGGCAGGTCAGCCTGGTGGCGGTGGTGGCCAACCTGCTGGTCGCCCCGGTGGTCGGGCCGGCCACGGTGCTGGGGCTGGCCGGCGGGGTGCTGACCCTGGTGTGGGCGCCGCTCGGCCGGCTCTGCGGGACGCTCGCGTCGTGGTGCGTGGCCTGGCTGGTCGCGGTGGCCGAGCACGGCGCCGCGCTGCCCGACGGCCGCGATCGGGTGGGGCACCGGGCGCCGTGGCGCTGGCCGGTGCTGACCTTGCTCACGGCGGTCGTGGCCGCCACCGGCCCGCGGCTGCTGCGCCGCCCGCTGACCGGCCTCGGTGCCGCACTGCTGCTGGTGGTCGCCGTGCTGGTGCGGCCGCCGGCCTTCGGGCTGGCCGCCCGACGGCTGGGTGCTGGTCGCGTGCGACGTCGGCCAGGGCGACGGGCTGGTGCTCAACGCCGGGCCGGGACAGGCGGTCGTCGTCGACAGCGGGCCCCGAGCCCGCGGCGATGGACCGCTGTCTCGACCGGCTCGACGTCGGCAGCGGTGCCGCTGCTGGTGCTGACCCACTTCCACGCCGACCACGTCGACGGGATCGGCGGGGTGTTCGCCGGCCGCCGGGTCGGCGCGGTCGAGACCACGCGGCTGCTCGACCCGCCGGGCGGCGTGCGCGAGGTCGACGAGGCGGCGTCGGGTGCGGGGCTCACGGCCGCGCCCGCGACGTACGCCGCCGACGACCGCGGTCGGTCCGGTCACGCTCCAGGTGCTCTGGCCCCTGCCGGACTCGCCGACGACCGGGCCCGGGCGACGGGTCGACCGCCAACGAGGCGAGCGTGGTGCTGCTCGTGCAGGTGGCCGGGCTGCGGCTGCTGCTCACCGGCGACGTCGAGCCGGAGGGCCAGGCCGAGCTGGCCCGGCTGCTGCCGGGGCTGCACGTCGACGTGCTGAAGATGCCCCACCACGGCAGCGCCTACCAGGACGAGCCCTGGCTGCTCTCCCTCGACCCGCCGTGGTCGCTGGTGTCGGTGGGTGCCGACAACGACTACGGCCACCCGGCCGAGTCGGCGCTGCGCCCGCTCGAGGAGGCGGGGCCGAGGTCTTCCGCACCGACCAGGACGGCGACCTCGCGGTCGTGGCCGACGGCGGCGCGGCCCGGGTGGTCACCAGCCGGCTGACCTGCGACCGGGCTGTCCCACCCCTGTCCTAGGGTGGCGGGCATGGCCAGCGCGGAGTCACCTCTCGGGCGGGTCACGCTGGTCACCGGCAAGGAGGAGTTCCTCGGCGAGCGCACCGTCGCGGCCGTCCGCGAGGCGGTGCGGCGGGCCGACCCGGAGGCCGAGCTCTCCGAGACGCAGGCCTCCGGGCCTGACCCTGGCGACCTTCGGCGAGCTGGCCGCGCCGTCGCTGTTCAGCTCGGTGCGCTGCGTCGTGGTGCGCGCGCTCGAGGAGCTCCCCGACGAGTCGGTGGACGGGCTGCTCGACTACGCCGGCGCGCCCGCCGAGGACGTCGCGCTGGTGCTGGTCCACTCCGGCGGCGCCAAGGGCAGCGGAGTGCTGACCAAGCTGCGCAAGCTCGCCACCGTGACCGAGCACAAGTCGGCGGAGCTGCGGCCGAGCGAGTTCCCGCAGTTCGTGGCGGGCGAGGTCAAGCGGCTACGGCGCCCGGATCGACGGCGAGGCGGCGTCCGTGCTGGTGCAGGCGGTCGGCCAGGACCTGCGCTCCCTGGCGGCCGCGGCGCACCAGCTCGTCAGCGACTTCCCCGGCGAGTCGATCGGCGTCGAGACGGTCAAGAAGTACTTCGGCGGCCGGGCCGAGGCCAAGTCGTTCGCGGTCGCCGACGCGGCGTTCTCCGGGCGCCGCCAGGCCGCGCTCGAGGAGCTGCGCTGGGCGCTCGACGGCGGCACGCCGCCGGTCCTGGTCACCTCGGCGTTCGCGGGTGGCGTGCGCGGGCTGGCCCGCTACCACGGTGCGCCGCGCGCGGATGAAGGAGGCCGACCTGGCCCGCGAGGTCGGCGTGCCGCCGTGGAAGCTGCGCAGCCTGCGCGAGCAGTCCCGTGGCTGGAGCGAGGCCGGGCTGGCCCGCGCGATCCGGGCGGTCGCCCAGGCCGACGCGGACATCAAGGGCGCCGCCAGCGACGCCAGCTACACCCTCGAGCGGCTGGTGCTGACGATCACCGGGCTCCGCGAGCCGCGCTGACCCGCAGTCCGAAATGCAGAACGACCCGCCCCAGAGGGCGGGTCGTGCGGCGGAAGGGCGCTCAGAGAGAGGCGGCCTTCTTGGCGATCGAGGACTTGCGGTTCGCGGCCTGGTTCTTGTGGATGACGCCCTTGGAGGCGGCCTTGTCGAGCTTCTTGGCGGCGTCGCTGGGCGAGCTCCTGGGCCTTGGCGGCGTCGCCGGCCTCGGCGGCCTCGCGGAACTTGCGCACGGCGGACTTCAGGCCGGTCTTGACCGCCTTGTTGCGCTCGTGCGCCTTCTCGTTCTGCTTGTTGCGCTTGATCTGGCTCTTGATGTTGGCCACAGGTGAACTCTCGCCTCGGTGGGTGTGCTGGTGATTGACGTCGGTGGGCGCGGCGGACGGACCGCCAGCGCGACGGACAACGGTAACAGCGCGCCGCTCAGCGCCTCAAATCGAGGCGGCGGCGCGCCGCGGAGAGGAACCGGGCCGACTCGGCCCGCCGGAAGGCCTGGAGGGTCGGCATGTTGAGGGCGGCGTCGGAGTGCGCCCGCCACGCGAGGTGGGCGCCCATGCCCGCCATCAACCCGGTCACCACGTCGTCGCCGGCCGCTCGGAGGGCCGGTGAGGAGGCGAGCGAGTCGTCGAACCAGTCGGTGTCGACCCGTTCGAGCCGGGCGAGCAGCGGGTCCAGCCAGCCGGGGCCGACGCCGAAGGCGCCCCAGTCGAGGAAGACCAGCTCGCCGGACGGGCGCTGGAGAAGGTTGTCGTTGCGGATGTCGTAGTGGACGACGTGGTCGTTGGGCTCGGCCAGCAGCAGCTCCGCGAGGTCGAGCAGCGCGGGCAGCTCGTCGAGCACCCACGCGGGCAGCCAGCCCGTCGGGCACGTCGGGGGCGTGGGCCAGCCCGTCGCGGACGGCGCGGAAGACCTCGCCCAGGTCGACCGGTCCGGGCCGGAAGAGGGGGACCCGGTCGTCCGGCGGCCCGGCGGCGGGCGGCTCGGGCACCCGCTCGGCCATCGTCCGCACCAGCTCGTCGGTCTGGGCGACGAGCCGGGCCATGGTGTCGTCGTCGGACAGGTCCGGGTGGGTGCCCTCGACGTCCTCGAGCAGGAGAGCGACCCAGCTCGCCGTCGTCGTAGGCCGCGAGCAGGTCGGCCCACAGGGGGTGGCTGCCGAGCAGCGTGCAGCGCCTGGACCTCGCGACGGAAGAGCACGGGGGAGTCCGGGTTGAGATCGGCGCCCACCGCCTTGACGAAGGCGCGGGTGCCGTCGGCGCAGACCAGCCGGGTGGCGCAGCCGGGCGACATGCCGCCCTGCTGCTCGGCGACCGAGACCACCGGCGAGCCGAGGGCGTCGTCGACCCAGGCGCGGACGGCCTCCGGCACGGCGGAGTACGGCGCGTGCGCGCCGACCGCCCGAGGCGCGGTCACTCCCAGCCCCGGCGCTCGCCCAGCCACGCCCAGCACACCTCGCCCTGCCAGCGCTGGACGTCGCGGAGGAACGGCGAGGTCGGTGGCACCGGGTCGTCGGCGCTCTTGAGGAAGTAGCCCGTCACCAGCGCCAGCACGACGTCGACCTCCTCGGCGGGCACGGCGGAGAGGAGCGGGTGGTCCGCGATCACTGCCTCGACGTCGAGGCCGTCGCCGCGAGGTCCGATGAGCAGGAACAGCGAGTCCAGCCAGGCGGCGCCGACCATGGGCCAGTTCCAGTCGCACAGCAGCGCCCGGCCGTCGGTGGTGAGCAGGATGTTGTCGTCGCGGACGTCGGTGTGCACGACGCGTCTCGCCGGCCATCACCTCGACGTGGCGCGCGGCCAGGGCGGCCGCCTCCTCGAGGTGCGGCAGGTCGGGCCGGGCGCTGCGCAGGTGGTCCCAGTACGCCGGCCACGCCGGCGAGCTCCTCGGACGCCGGCGGCAGGGCCAGCTCGGCCGGCGGCGGGGTCAGCACGGGCACGGCGGCGAGCAGCGTGTCGAGGCAGAGCTGCGAGCTCCGGCGGCCGCCACGGCCGGCGCGGCGCGCGGGCGTCGACGTACTCGGTCGAGAGCGCGAACCAGTCGTCGACGTCGAGGGTCCAGAGCAGCCGCGGCGCCGGCGTCGCGTCCGGCAGGGCCGAGAGCTTGCGGGCCTCCTCGCGGTAGGCCTCCGCGAACATCCGCTGCGCCACCGTCGACGCCGCCTTCACGAAGTGGCGGGTGCCGTCCTCGCACTCCAGCACCGAGGCGAAGCCCGGGCGTGAAGCCGGCGTTCTGCGACGTGGCGGACGCGGACCGGCGCGCCGCACCGCTCCTCGATCGCGGCCCGGACGGTGGGCGGCAGGTGCGCCCACTCCAGGCGGCGGGCGGTCCGTCCGTGCGGGATCGGTGAGGCGGCGCACCGGTCCATCCTCGCCGCAACCCGGCCGAGGGAGCGACCGGGTTGCGGCACAGCGTCAGGCGGCCCAGGGGAACGGGTCCGGCGCCGGGCCGCCGTCCCACAGCCTGCGCAGCAGCTGTGCCAGCCGCGAGGGCCGGTGCTCGTCGGTGGCGCGTATCGTCCAGGGAGTCGAGGAACCGCTGCACCGGCCGCGACGCTCGACCGAGGCCGGGTCGTCGAAGGTCGCCTGCCCGGCGGCGACCGCGACGGTCGCGAGCAGGGAGCGGCGAGCGGCCCGCAGGGCGGGGTTGTCGGCCTCCGCGTCGAGCAGCCGGTGCACGGCCGGGCTGGTCGCGCAGCGCCGAGCGCCACGCCACGGCCACGCTCGCCTCGGGCGTCTCGGCGCCGAGGTCCAGGGCGACGTCGATGCGCGAGAGCAGCTGGCGCGACCAGTGGTCGTGCAGGGCGACGAGGAGCGCGTCGCGGTCGGCGTACGCCGCGGCGAGCTCGGCGTTCCAGGGAGAGGGGCGGCGTCGTCCTCGACGGCGCGCACCACGCGGAGGAGGGTGGAGCGGGGGATGGGAACGGTGGTCATGCCGACGACGCTAGGGAACCCGCGCGACGCGGATCTGCCGCCGAGGGACGGGTCTTGCGACCCCGCCCAGGGGCGGAGCAACGCGGCTTCCTCCGACCGGAGTCGGATGTGCGCACCAGCCCGGCGGCTCTACCCTCGAGGTGTGGACCTCCCCAGCTTCGCGCTGCCCGGCTTCGTGCTGCGCATGAAGCAGCGCTGGGTGGACGACGGGCTGCCCGACTACCCGCTGTGGATCGCCGCGCTCATCGACTCCTCGGCGCTCGATCACCGCGGTCGTGGTGGTCGTCCAGCGGCACGCCGACGGGGTGGTCCCGGCCATCGGGCTGGCCGCGCGTCGCCGTGGTGCCGTGGGTCGCCGAGCTGTGGACGCACGCCGCCACGTGGATCGCCTTCGTGGTGCTCACCGGCGGCGCGGTGCTCGTGCTCATGACGGGCTATCCCGGTCGAGTACGAGTGGGCGCCGTTCCTGCTCATCCTCGCCGCCGGGCACGTCACGGCGGTCGGAGGGCTGTGGCGCGGGATCGCGGTGACGGTCGCCGGCGAGGCGGTGGTCATCGCGATCTGGCTCAGCGGCAACCTCGCCGGACCCGAGGTCGGCATCTGGGCGGCCGGTATCGCGGTCGGGCTCGACATGGGGTTCGTGATGCGCTCGCAGCAGCTGCGCATCGACGCGCAGGCCCGCGAGCACTCGGTCCGCGAGCGGCAGGCGGTGCTCGAGGAGCGGCACCGGATCGGCCGCGAGGTGCACGACCTGGTCGCCCACTCGCTGAGCGTCACGATGCTCCACCTGACCGCGGCCCGCCGCGAGGTCGAGGACGCCGCCGGGCAGGGCGACGCCGCCCACCTCGACGACGCGATGGCCGCGCTCCGCGACGCCGAGCGGGTCGGGCGGCAGGCGATGGCCGACATCCGCGGCACGGTCGGGCTCCTCGGCCGCGACGACGACCCCGTGACCCTGCCGACGCCCTCCCTCGCGGACCTGCCCGACCTGGTGGCCGACTTCCGGGGCGCCGGCCTCGAGGTCGCCTACGACGCGCAGGGCGACCTCGCCGAGGTGCCGGCGACCACCGCGCTCGGCCTCTACCGGATCGTCCAGGAGTCGCTCGCCAACGTCGCCAAGCACGCCCCCGGCTCCAGGGTCCGGGTGCGGCTCGACGTCGCGCGCGACCCCGGCGAGCTCACGGTCACCAGCGACCTGCCGCGGGGCGCCCGCCGCAACCCCGGTGGCTCGGGGCTCTCCGGCATGGCCGAGCGGGCGGCCCAGCTCGGGGCCGGCTTCCGCGCCGGGCCGGTCGACCGGTCCTGGGTGGTGCACGTCGAGCTGCCCCGCGGTGACCTGGGCGCCGACGGCCACATCTGTCCGCTGCCGAGGCTCACCGCGCCGTTCCGGCGGGCCGCCCCGGGGCCGGCATGACCGTCACCGACGACCGGCTGGTCCGGGTGCTCCTGGTCGACGACCAGGAGCTGGTGCGGTCCGGGACTGACCCGGATCCTGCGGCGCCGCGACGGCTTCGTCGTGGTGGGGGAGTGCGAGGACGGCGACCAGGTCGTCGCCGCGGTCGAGGCGCTCCGGCCCGACGTGGTCGTGATGGACCTGCGGATGCGCCGGATGAGCGGCATCGACGCGACCCTCGAGCTCGCGCCGGCGCGCGGACACCCCGCCGGTGCTGGTGCTCACCACCTTCGACGACGACGAGCTGCTGTCCGGCGCGCTGCGCGCCGGTGCCGCCGGGTTCCTGCTCAAGGACAGCCCCGCCGAGGACGTCGTGCGCGGCGTCGCCGCCGTGGCCGCCGGCCACGCACTGCTCGACCCGGCCGTGACGGGCCGGGTGCTCGACCGCTTCCGGGCCACTACGGACGACGTGCCGGCGACCGACCGGAGGCGATCGAGGAGCTCACCGCCCGCGAGCGCGAGGTGCTCGAGCTCATGGGGCGCGGCCTCAGCAACGGCGAGATCGCCGAGACGCTGGTCATCTCCGAGGTCACCGTGAAGAGCCACATCGGCCGGATCTTCACCAAGCTCGACCTGCGCGACCGGGCCGCCGCGATCGTCTACGCCTTCGACCGCGGCCTGGTCTCGCCGGGAGGCTCCTAGCGAAGCTAGTAGCGGGTCGCAGCTAAGGCTTGTGGTCTGGCGGCGTCCGGGTGCGTGCATCGCAAGACGGCGGAGCGACGGCATACCGGGTCGTCTGTCGAGCCTCGCCAACGCAGCGAAGTGCGTGCCCGGGCGTCGCCAGGACCAAGAATTAGCTGCGACGCGCTACAAGTGTCCCGGACGAGAAATGCGTGCGATAAGTCGTGGTCTGAGTGCGTGCATCGCAAGGCGGCGGAGCGAAGGGCTACCGGGCGTATCGCGAGCTCTGCCAACGAAGCGAGGTGCGTGCTCCGGCCGCGAATTATCGTGCGGACTTCGAGTTCGGGACACCGTGAGGCTCCGCTCGCGTCGAGTGCCGCTGTCGGGAATCGTCACTCTGGTCACACCGCCTCTCCGCCGACTCAGCTTCTGCCAGAGTTGAACCCTGCGAAGCTAGCCGACGGGGACGACGTACGACGCCACCCCGCAGACGAGGTCGCCCCGGAAGGTGAACGAGTGGTGGTGCAGCCCGACGATGTGGCCCTCCGCCATCGCGGCCCCGATGTCCGGGGTGTTCTCGGTCAACCGCAGCCGACAGCGGGCACCCTCCGGGTCCAGCCGCCAGGTCATGGTCGTCCCGGGGCTGAAGTGCGCGTGGACGAGCCGGCGGGGCGCCTCGACCTCGAGGATCTCGCACGTCAGCGGCGCTTGGCCGAGCTCGAGGTGCGGAGAAGGTGAGGGCGCCGCCAGCGGTCAGGTCGACGGTGATCGTCGCCGGGAACGGCAGCCACCAGCCGGCCAGGCCGTCCGAGCTCCTGGAGGGGGGCGAAGCGGGCCCGACAACAGCGCCGCTGGCCGTCGCGGCGGACGTCGACCAGACCGGCGGACCGCAGCACCTTGAGGTGCCGGGAGACCCCGGGCCGGGCGCAAGGTCCTCGTCTTCGGCCGTCACCGCCGGCCTCCCCGGCTGCGGAATCGGAGGACGACCTGACCCGTGGGAGGATTGGGGGTCCCGAAATCAGCACCCATCTCCGAGAGCGAGCCGTTGTCCGCCAAGCCCGCGCCGCCGCCCGGTCGCACCGACCCGGCGACGATCCGCAACTTCTGCATCATCGCCCACATCGACCACGGCAAGTCGACGCTCGCGGACCGGATGCTGCAGCTGACCGGCGTGGTCGACGAGCGCAGCGCGCGGGCGCAGTACCTCGACCGCATGGACATCGAGCGCGAGCGCGGCATCACGATCAAGAGCCAGGCCGTCCGGATGCCGTGGACGGTCGAGCCCGGCAACGAGCAGGGCGCCGAGCCGGGCACCTACGTGCTCAACATGATCGACACCCCCGGCCACGTCGACTTCACCTACGAGGTCTCCCGGTCGCTGGAGGCCTGTGAGGCCGCGATCCTGCTCGTCGACGCCGCCCAGGGCATCGAGGCCCAGACGCTGGCCAACCTCTACCTCGCCCTCGCGGCCGACCTCCAGGTCATCCCGGTGCTCAACAAGATCGACCTGCCGAGCGCCAACCCGGAGAAGTACGCCGAGGAGCTCGCGCACATCATCGGCTGCGACCCGGCCGACGTGCTGAGGGTCAGCGCCAAGACCGGCGAGGGCGTCGCCGCGGTGCTCGACGAGATGGTCCGGCAGACGCCGGCGCCGGTCGGCGACGCCGACGCCCCGGCCCGCGCCCTGATCTTCGACTCGGTCTACGACACCTACCGCGGCGTGATCACCTACGTCCGCGTGATCGACGGCAAGCTCACGCCACCGCGACCGGATCAAGATGATGTCGACCGGAGCCACCCACGAGCTGCTCGAGCTCGGGGTGATCAGCCCCGAGCCGGTCCGGGCCGGCGAGATCGGCGTCGGCGAGGTCGGCTACCTCATCACCGGCGTGAAGGACGTCCGCCAGTCCCGGGTGGGCGACACCGTGACCACCCAGCACCACGGTGCCGTCGAGTCGCTGGGCGACTACAAGCACCCCAACCCGATGGTCTACGCCGGCCTCTACCCGATCGACGGCGACGAGTTCGGCGACTTCCGCGAGGCGCTGGAGAAGCTCCAGCTCAACGACGCCTCCCTGACCTACGAGCCGGAGACCTCCGGCGCGCTCGGGCTTCGGCTTCCGCTGCGGCTTCCTCGGCCTGCTGCACATGGAGATCACCCGCGACCGGCTCGAGCGCGAGTTCGGCCTGGGCCTCATCTCCACCGCGCCCAACGTCGTCTACGAGGTGGTGATGGAGGACGGCTCCGAGCGCGAGGTGACCAACCCGAGCGAGTTCCCCGAAGGAAAGATCGCCGAGGTGCGCGAGCCGGTCGTCCGCGCCACGATCCTGTCGCCGAGCGACTACATCGGCACGATCATGGAGCTCTGCCAGGCCAAGCGCGGCACCCTGCTCGGGATGGACTACCTCTCCGCGGACCGCGTCGAGATGCGCTACACGCTCCCGATGGGCGAGATCGTCTTCGACTTCTTCGACCAGCTGAAGTCCCGCACCAAGGGCTACGCCTCGCTCGACTACGAGCGCTCCGGCGAGCAGGCGGCCGACCTGGTCAAGGTCGACATCCTGCTCCAGGGCGAGCCGGTCGACGCGTTCAGCGCGATCGTGCACAAGGACGCGGCCTACTCCTACGGCGTGATGATGGTCGCCAAGCTCAAGGAGCTGATCCCGAGGCAGCAGTTCGAGGTGCCGATCCAGGCCGCGATCGGCGCCCGGGTGATCGCCCGCGAGAACATCCGGGCGATGCGCAAGGACGTGCTGGCCAAGTGCTACGGCGGCGACATCACCCGCAAGCGCAAGCTCCTCGAGAAGCAGAAGGAGGGCAAGAAGCGGATGAAGATGGTCGGCCGCGTCGAGGTCCCCCAGGAGGCGTTCGTCGCCGCGCTCTCGACCACCGAGCGACCCGCGCAAGTAGCTCCTGGACGCAGCCCTGTGAGCCCCATCCGGGCACACGAATTGACACGTGTCACTTGGGTCACGTCCAGACCGCGACACCCCGGCCTGGCCAGCGCAAACGGTCTCCCAAACAGGGGATATCCTGACCCCGAGTTGCCCTCGACCAGCTCCGGTCAGGCATCGTGGGGGCGTCTCGGGTGCTGGCTTGTGGGGAGCCGGCGACGGAGCCACAGGGGGAACGGCTGATGGAGCCGAACGACGCTGCCAGCAGCAGCGCGCGCGCGCAAGAGCTGCGCGCGAGCCTGGGCACCCGCCGTGAGGTGGAGGCGATGCTGGCCGAGGCCAGCGCGACCCGCGAGGCCGCAGTCGCCGACGCCGACGCCGTCATCGAGGAGGCCCAGCAGGTCTCCGAGCAGCTGCTGCGCGAGAGCCGCACCGAGGCCGAGCGCACCACCACCGACGCCCGGCTGCGCGCCGAGGGGGTCGTGGCGCGGGCCCGCACCGAGGCCGAGGACATCACCCGGCAGGCTCGCGCCGCCGCCGACGCCGTCCGGGCGCGTGCCGAGGCCCAGGTCGAGGAGCACCGCAAGCGGGTCCGCGCCGAGCTGACCGAGCAGGTCACCCGCGAGGTCGCCGAGCAGAGCCGGCGCGAGCTGGCCCGGGTGCACGAGCGGCAGCAGGGGATGATCGGCGACATCGAGGCGTCGGTGCGCATCCTCGGCGTGTCGATGGAGGCCGCGACCGCCAACATCGCCGAGATGCTCGGCGCGCTCGACTCGCTGCGCGCCCACACCGCGGAGTCCTGGGCGACGCCTCCGTCTCGCTCGACAGCTCGCCGCGGCACGCCGAGCCGGTGGGCGACGACACCGAGCCGCCGACCGACGGCTGGACGACGCGACACCGATCGACCCAGCTGCCGCGGGCGACCGCACGAGCCCGACGCCCGAGGACGACGACGGCGGCGACGACGACGACCGAGGACGACGAGTGACGACGAGGACTCCGACCCGGCTCCGGCCGGACCTCCGGTCCGGCCACCTCGTCGACGCGCTCGCAGACCTCGACAGCCGGCGTCGACGGCCGACGACGACGCACCGATGACGGCGACCGAGGCCTTCCTGCGGTCCTCCCACATCGACCACGGCGACCCGCCGCTGCCGCCGATGGACGACGCCGACGTCGGCGCCCGCTACGCGCGCGACGCCATGCGCGCCACGGCCCGGGCTCGCACCCGGCGCGACGAGGAGACCCTCGAGGTCGCTCCCCGAGCGCGGACTCGGCGCCGCCGCCCGGCCGCAACGGCAGGTCCGTGCCCGACGAGCGGGCCGACACCGACGACGGCACGCCGACGCCGACGCCGACGTCGACGGCCAGACGCCGAGGCCGTCCGGCAAGCCGCTCGGGTGGCTGTTCCGCTCCTCGTCCTAGGCAGCTCCGAGGCCGCGATGGCGGGGCTGGCTGACCACGGTGAGGTGGCGCCGCCCAGCGCCGCGCCGCGACACGCGTCCGGTGCCGGTGACCCGGCCGCGTGGGCTGCTCGCTTCCTGCTGCCGCTCCCGGTGGCGGCCGCGGCCGGGCTCGGCGGCCGGCGTGTCGCCGCACCGGACGCTGGCCGTGCTGGCGGCCGTGGTGTCCGCCGCCGTCCTGGTGACCAGGGTGGAGTGGGCGGCGCTCGCGGTGATCGGCAGCGCGGTCTTCGAGAGCTACCTGTCGCCGGTCTCGCCCTGGGCGACCGACTGGCTGGCCGCGGTGCTCCTCGTCGCCTGGGCGGTCCGGCGCGCCCAGGACCTCTGCACGACCAGCCGGTCGCTGGCAGGTCGCGCTGCCGGCCGTCGCCCTCGCCGACGCCGTGCGTGGTCGCCTTCGCGGTGCACCCCAACGGCGGGCGCGGCTCGCGGTCGTGCGCGAAGTACGCCGAGCTGGCGATCGTGATGCTGGTGCTGGCCGACGTCCTGTGCGGCCCGCTCACGCCGCGGCGGGCGGCGCGGCTCTACGTGCTGGCCTGCGTGGCCGCCTCGGCTGTGCGGGATCGTCACCGCCGTCGTCTCCGACCGGCACCGCGTGCGTGGGCCCGGTGGCGAACGCCGACACCCTCGCCTTCTTCCTCATCGCCGCGCTCCCGCTGGTCGGCACCGTCCGCACCCGCGGTCGAGCAGCCGGTCTGGTGGGTCTGGGCCTGTTTCGGCGTGCTGATGCGTCGCCGGCGCTCGGCACCCAGTCCAGGCCGGCGTTCGTCGCCCTGGTCGCGATGGTCCTGGTGGCCGTGCTCACCGGGCTGCTGGCGCTGCGCCACGCCGGCGCGCTGCTGGCCGTGGTCATCACCGGCGTGGCGCTCGTCATCGCCGTGCTGCCGCTGCCGTTCGGCCAGGCGCTCACCGACCCGCAGCGCTACTCCGACACCAACATCGCCCAGCGCAACGACTTGCGGCTGGCGGCCCTCGAGATGACCAAGGCCAGCCCGGTCGTCGGCCTCGGCCCGGCGGCGTTCCCGCTGTTCCACCAGGACTACCGCGAGGACGACGACCGACTACCGATGAGCGCGACCTCGACACCGCCTACAGCACCGTCCTCGAGGCCTCGGCCGAGCTCGGCCTGCTCGGGCTGCCTGGCGCTCTACGCCGTGTGGCTGGTGCCCGCCGCGGCGGCCCGCCGGCGCTGGCTGCGCGACCGCTCCGCGCTGGTCGCCGGCGTCCTGCTGGCCCTCGACGGGCTGCTCACCGCCTCGGTGCTGGAGTCCGAGCAGTACGTCCTGCCGCTGTGGTTCCTGGCCGCGATGACGCTCGCGCTGGGCCGTCCGCGCCCCGTCCCGGACGCCCGCTGTTCCCGGCCTCGAGTCGGGACGACAGGGTCGTCTGGACAGGTGGGGGTCAGATCGTGAATTTCGCGCTCGCCGACGGCGACTCGTCGGGAACCATGGCCTCGGCGGTGGTGCGTCCGATGCGCAACGCGGGGGGCGCTGCCGCACTGGGGAGGTGACGGCGGCACGGGAATACTGACGTCACACGACGGCCAGGTGCTCAGGGGGGTCTGAGCACCGGTCGTCTGAGCAAAGCGTGGGGACATCGATGGACGTGCGCGACGTGGGGGTGGCGCTGTGGCGCCAGCGACCGCTTGTCGTGCTGATCCTGGTGATCACCGGCGGCGCCGTCGCAGCCGGGATCCTCCTTGCCCCGAAGTCGTACGCCGCCACGGCCACGATCAGCGCCGCGGAGGCAGCCGGGCGTGGCCGAGACCGACGATCCCGACGCCTTGCGCGCGACCCTGGCCGAGCTCGCCAACTCCCGGGGGGTGGTCGATGAGGTCCGGCAGCGGATCCCGGACCGACCGGAGCGAGGCCGAGCTGCGTCGCTCGATCCAGGGCGACTGGGTCCGGGGCACGATCCTCGTGGAGATCACCGTCGAGGATCGTGACCCGGACACCGCCGCGGCCATCGCCAACGCGGTGGCGGCGGTCCTCGTCGACGGCGACGTGGTCACCGAAGCTCGCCGGCCCGTCGCTGGACCGGTCGCTGGTGCTGACCAGCGAGCGACCCCGCGCAGCCCCCGGACACCTTCAGCAGCCCGGACCTGCGGTTCTCCGTCGGCCTCGGGCTGCTGCTGGCCCTCGGGCTGGCGACCGCGGCCGCGGTCTGGCGCGACCGGCGTACCCACACCGTCGACGACGCCGCCGCGGTCGAGGACGCCGCGACCGCGCCGCTGCTGGCGCACCTGACGCCGCCTGCAGGACCTGACCACGATGCCCGCGCTCCAACCCGGCACCGCCGAGGCGGACCTGTTCCGCCATCTCCGGCTCGCCCTCGAGACGCAGGCCGACGCCGGGTCGCCGCGCGTGGTGGTCGCCGGCGTCACCCACGGCGACGTGAACGTCTGGATCGGCGCCAACGTCGCGCTCGCGCTGGCCGGCACCGGCCGCCGGGTGCTGCTGGTCGACGGCCGGATGGGCGAGCGGTTCGGCACGCCGGTCGAGGACGCGCCCGACACGCCCGGGCTCTACGACGTGCTGCTCGGCGCCGACCTCGAGACGGCGCATGAGCCCGGGTCCGGTGGACCTGCTCGAGGTGCTCCCGGCCGGGACCTACGGCGACGCGTCGGTCCCCGAGCTGATCGCGCAGCGCTTCGCTGCCGTGATGGACTCCGCCGCGACCGAGTTCGACAACGTCGTGGTGATCGGCCCGCCGCTCGACGTGTGCGACGACTCGCGGGCGATGGCGGTCGACAGCTCGATCGTGCTGGCCCTGGTCGAGGGCTCGGTCTCGGCCAGCGCGCTGCGCGCAGCACGCCGACCGGATCCGGGCCGTGGGTGCGCGGCTGCTCGGCGTCGTGCTCGTCGGCGAAGCAGTCCGAGCGGACGCCGCCTGATGGCTGGCCGAGACCAGCAGATCCAGACCAACCGGCGGCTGCACGTCCTGCACGTGTCGGTGCCGACGTCTGGCGGGGTGGCCACGGTGGCCACGCGCTACGTGCGCGACCAGGTCGAGCGCGGCTGGAACGTCACGGTGGCCTGCCCGTCGCGCGGCGACCTGGGCTACGCCGCGCGCGAGGCCGGTGCCACGGTGCGGTGGTGGCGGGCGGACGCCGCACGAGAGCACCCTGCCCGGCGCGGTGGCTCCGGCTGAAGCGGATCGTCGACGAGATCAAGCCCGACGTCGTGCACCTGCACAGCGGCAAGGCCGGCCTGGTCGGGCCGGCTCGTGCGTGCGCGACCGGATCCCGACCGTGTTCCAGCCGCACGCCTGGTCGTTCCTCGCCTCGCGCAGCGGCGTCCAGGGCGCCTCGCTGCGCTGGGAGCGGTACGCCGCCCGCTGGGCCACCGAGCTGGTCTGCGTCGAGCACGACCGAGCGCCAGCTCGGCGAGAGCCTGGGCATCCACGCGCCGACGACCGTGATCCTCAACGGCGTCGACCTGGCCGAGTTCCGCCCGGCCGGCCCGCGCGACCGGATCCACGCGCGCAAGCTGCTCGGGCTGGACGACGTGCCCGACCGTCGTGTGCGTGGGCGCGCTGACGGTGCAGAAGGGGCAGCAGGACCTCCTCGCCGACTGGCCGCGCGATCCGGGCCCGGGTGCCCGAGGCCCAGCTGCGTCCTGGTCGGCGACGGCCCCGACCGCCGGGCCCTGGAGCGGCTCGCCGACGGGCTGCCCGGGGTCACCTTCGCCGGCGCACGCACCGACGTCCCGCTCTGGATGGCGGCCGCCGACGTGGTCGTGGTCCCGTCGCGCTGGGAGGGGATGGCGCTGGTGCCGCTCGAGGCGATGGCGTGCGCCCGCAGCGTGGTCGCCACCGACGTCAACGGCGTGGTCGACAGCGTCCCGCCCGGCGCCGGCGCGATCGTCCCGCTCGACGACCCGCAGGCGCTCAGTCGAGGCGCTGGTCGCACCGGCTCCTCGACCCGGCAGCTCGCCGACGAGGAGGGCTGGCACGGCCGCTCCCACGTCGAGACCCACCACGACGTGACCGACGTCAGCGCGTGAGCTGGCCCGCGTCTACCTGCGGCTGGTCGGCGCGCGGCGCGGGCGGTAGGCACGCTCCGACCCGACGGCGGTGCTGCCGCCGGGCACACCGCCGGCGTAGCGGACCCGCCGCAGCAGCGCCCACACCAGCTCGGGCAGGGCGTCCAGGCCGGTGCGGCGCAGCAGCCGGCCGACCGGCCCGGTCCGGCCGGAGATGGCGACCGAGAACGTCGTGCCGCGGCGGCGCCACCGACCGCGGCTCGGCGGGTGCGGAACCGCAGGCACCGTCACCGTCCGGCCGCGCTCGTCGACCCGCGGCTGCCCGGACCAGGACACCGCCGGTCTCGACCACGACCAGCAGCGGCGAGCACCGCGAACGAGCGGGAGCAGCGCCACGAGCGTCACCAGTGCGACGAGCACCTCGACCAGCCGCTTGAACACCCGCACGGGCAGCCAGGTGCCGCGTCGGTGCAGGTGCACGACCGGCGACGCCGTCGACCAGCTCGCGCGGGTGCCGGGCCCGCGCCCGCGACCGGCGGGAACCAGGCCGGCACGGCGTAGACCTCTGCGGGCGTGGCCAGCAGCCCTGCGACCGCGGCGGTCTCGTCGTCGCCGGCCGGGCCGGACGAGCGCCACGACCACCGCGTCGACGCGGGCCTCGGTCATCGCCCGGGGCAGGCCGGAGACCGGCCCGAGCAGCGTGAGGGGCAGCCCGCGGGCCTGGTCGAGGCGGCTCGGCCGGGCCGGTGCCCGACGAAGCCGACCGGACGCAGGCCCAGCTCAGGGCGGGTGAGCAGGTCGCAGCGCGAGCCGTCGGGCCGTCGCGCCGGTGCCGACGACCAGCACCCGCCGCCGGAGCCGCCCGCAGCGGCGCAGCAGGTGGGTGCGCGGCGTAGACCAGGGTGTGCGCGAGGACGAGGCAGGCGAGGACCAGCACGCCGACCGCCACGCCGGCGCGTACCGGCGCCGACCAGGACCGCCGGTGGCGGCGGCCGCGGCCACGAAGAGGCCCGAGCAGGTCCTCGACGATCGAGAGCACCAGCCGCGGTCGGTGCAGGTCCGCGGCCCGGGCGACCAGGACCGCGACCGACGGCGGCGACGGCGAGCAGCCGCGGGCGAGCGTCGGTGGCCACCAGCCCGGCCAGCCACGACGGCCGCGGCGTCGGCGAGGGTCAGCACGGGCCCGATCGTGCCGAGCCACGGCATCCGTCGGCGCACGCGTGCAACCACAGACTGCCCCCCAGACACCCGCTGCGTCGGCGCAACCCCCTGTAGACGCGCCGTCGCCGCCATCCAACTCCTGCTGGCCCGTGTTGTCCATCCGGCTCGACCGTGCGGCGCACCATCGGCGGGTGACCGACTGTCCCGCTCCCGCCCGGCGTCCTCGCCTTCGCCGAGCGCGGCGCGGAGTGGGCGGCGTACGTCGACCGGCTGCCGCGGCTGGTGCGCGAGCTGACGCGAGGAGTGGGGGCTGACCGTCGACGGCGAGCCGACCCACGGCTTCTGCTCGCTGGTGGTGCCGGTACGACGCCGACGGGCGAGCCGGCGGTGCTCAAGCTCGGCTTCCCGGACGACGAGAGCGAGCACGAGGGGCTGGCGCTGCAGCGGTGGGCCGGGGACGGCGCGGTCCGGCTGCTGAGCGCCGACCCGCACCGCTCGGCACTGCTGCTGGAGCGGCTGCACCCGCCGACCTGACCTCTGTCGAGTCCTCGAGGCCTGCGAGGTGGTGGCCGGGCTCTACGCCGCGGCTCCACGTGCCCGCGCTGCCGCAGCTGCGCCCGCTCACGGCCTACGTCGAGCGCTGGACCGCCCAGCTGTCGCCGCGCTGCCCCGGGACGCACCCGTCCCGCACCGGCTGGTGCAGCAGGCGGTGTCGCTGGGCCGCGACCTGCGTCGCCGACCCGACGCGAGCGACCGGCGCCGCTGATCCACGGCGACCTGCACTACGAGAACGTGCTGGCCGGCGACCGGGAGCCGTGGCTGGTCATCGACCCCAAGCCGATCAGCCGGCGACCCGCACTACGAGCCGGCGCCGATGCTGTGGAACCGCTGGGACGAGGCGGTCGCGTCCGGGGACCTGCGCACCGCGGTGCGACGCCGGTTCCACACCCTGGTCGACGCGGCGTACCTCGACGAGGACCGCGCCCGCGACTGGGTCGTCGTCCGGATGCTGCACAACGCGCTCTGGGAGCTCGAGGACCACCCGGCCGACCCCGACCACGACTACCTGACCATGTGCATCGCGATCGCCAAGGCCGTCCAGGAATGAAGCCTTCACGCCGAGTCGGCGTAAAGGCGGTGGACACGGAGCGGGAACATGGAGCCGTGAGCGAGGGTGTGCTGAGGTCGGTCAACGTCGGGACGCCGCGCGAGGCGGCGTGGGCCGACATCGGCCGCACGTCGATCGACAAGACGGCGGTGGCCGGGCCGGTCGAGGTGCACCGGCTCGGGCTGGCCGGCGACCAGGTCTCCGACACCCGCCACCACGGCGGCCCGGACCAGGCGGTCTACGCCTTCGCCCGCGAGGAGCTGGACTGGTGGGCCGGAGCAGCTGGGCGACGAGCTCCGCGACGGCGAGTTCGGCGAGAACCTCACCACCGAGGGCCTCGCCGTCGACGACGCCGAGATGGGGGAGCGGTGGCGGATCGGCACCGTGCTGCTCGAGGTCGCCTCGATCCGGACGCCGTGCAACGACTTCAAGGCGTGGATGGGCCGCGGCGGCCACGACAACTCGGCGTGGGTGCGCCGGTTCGCCGAGCACGCGCGGCCGGGCGCCTACCTGCGGGTCCTGCAGCCCGGCGTGCTGCGCCGCGGGCGACCCGATCGAGGTCGTGCACCGGCCCGGCCACGGGGTGACGGCGTCGCTGATGTTCCGTGCCGCTCCACCTCGAGCCCGCGCTGCTGCCGAGGCTGCTCGAGGTCGAGGGCATGGTCGAGGAGGCGCGGCGCAAGGCGGAGGCGCTACGCTGGCGGCGAGTCGAGGACCGGTGGCCTACCGGCCGGTAGCCCCTGTGAACTAGGTTACTTCGCGAACGTCGCCCTCGACCGGTCTCGGACAGGACCAGCCAGGAGAAGCAATGCCGCGCAACATCGACCCGAGCTTCGTCGACAGCCTGACGCCGAACTTCGCCCAGCTGTTCCTCGACCGGGTCGCCAAGTCATCCACGCTCGAGGCCTACCGCTTCCCGCAAGGGCGACGCCTGGGAGTCGGTGACCTGGAAGCAGGCCGGTGACCGGGTCGGCCAACCTCGCCGCCGGGCTGCTCGTCGCTCGGCATCGCAGCCCGAGCAGCGCGTCGGCATCGCGTCGTCGACCCGCTACGAGTGGATCCTCGCCGACCTCGCGGTCATGTGCGCCGGCGGCGCCACGACGACGGTCTACCCGTCGACCAACGACGAGGACACGGCCTACATCCTCAGCGACTCCGAGTGCCAGGTGGTCTTCGCCGAGGACGACGAGCAGATCCGCAAGCTCGCCGAGACAGCAGGGCCGAGCTGCCCGACCGTCGCGAAGGTCGTCACCTTCGACGGCACGGCACGACGGCGACTGGGTCATCACCCTCGACGCAGCTGGCCGACCTCGGCGAGAAGTACCTCGTCGAGCACCCCGACGCGATCAAGGACGACCGTCGCGGCGATCAAGCCCGACCAGCTCGCCACCCTGATCTACACCTCCGGCACCACCGGGCGCCCCAAGGGCGTGCGGCTGACGCACCGTGCCTGGGTCTACGAGGGCGCCGCGATCGAGGCCCAGGACATCCTCGACGAGAAGGACCTGCAGTTCCTGTGGCTGCCGATGGCCCACTCGTTCGGCAAGGTGCTGCTCTCCGCCCAGCTCGCGTGCGGCTTCGCCACCGCCATCGACGGCCGGGTCGACAAGATCGTCGACAACCTCGGCGTGGTGAAGCCGACGTTCATGGGTGCCGCCCCGCGCATCTTCGAGAAGGCGCACGGCCGGATCATCACGATGCAGCAGGCCGAGGGCGGGCTGAAGGAGAAGATCTTCAACCAGGCGTTCAAGGTCGGCCTCGAGGTCGACCGCCGCAAGCGCGCCGGCCAGTCGGTGCCGCTGCCGCTCAGCCTCCAGCACGGGCTGTTCGACAAGCTCGTCTTCAGCAAGGTCCGCGAGCGGTTCGGCGGCCGGGTGCGCTTCTTCATCTCCGGCGCCGCCGCGCTCAACCAGGAGATCGCGGAGTGGTTCAACGCCGCCGGCATCCTGATCCTCGAGGGCTACGGCATGACCGAGAACGCCGCGGGCGCCACGGTCAACCACCCCGACGACTACAAGATGGGCACGGTCGGCCCGGCCTTCCCCGGCAGCGAGGTCAAGCTCGGCGAGGGCGACGAGGTCATGATCAAGGGCCCGCACGTCATGGACGGCTACCACAACCTGCCCGAGGAGACCGCCAAGGCGCTCACCGAGGACGGCTGGCTGCGCACCGGTGACAAGGGCTCCCTCGACGCCGACGGCTTCCTCACCATCACCGGCCGGATCAAGGACCTGTTCAAGACCTCCGGCGGCAAGTACATCGCCCCGTCGGCGATCGAGTCGAAGTTCAAGGCGCTGTGCCCCTACGCCAGCCAGTTCGTGGTCTTCGGCGACGAGAAGAACTACTGCGTCGCGCTGATCACCCTCGACGAGGACGCGATGGCGGGCTGGGCGCCGAGAACGGCATGGCCGGCAAGTCCTACTCCGAGATCGTCGGCTCCGAGCAGGTCACAGGCGATGGTGGCGGCTACGTCGACGAGCTCAACCAGAAGCTGAACCGCTGGGAGACCATCAAGAAGTGGGAGCTCCTCGACCACGACCTGTCGGTCGAGTCGGGCGAGCTCACCCCGTCGATGAAGGTCAAGCGCAACGTCGTCGAGTCCAACAACAAGGCCCGGATCGACGCGTTCTACACCGCCTGACCCTCCTCTGGCGAGGCTGCGATGGTCTCGACAGGCTCGACCAGCGAGTGGTCGCGTTCCGCAGTCCGAGCCGAGGTGATCCACAGGCACCACACAGCCGCGCCGCGCACGGTGGCGCCATGAGCGACCACCAGCCCCGCCCACGACGAGCTCGAGGACCACGACCTCGGCCTCTCCCACGACCTGCCCCAGCTCGTCGCCCAGCGAGCGGAGGGCCTGGGGCGGCGCGGGCTGCTCGGCCTGGTGGGCGGCGTCGGCGCGGTGGCGCTGGTCGGCTGCGGCGGACGACGACCAGAGTCACGCTCGTCGGCCTCCCGAGTGACTCGGCCACCGAGTCCGCCGTCCGCACCGGCGCGGACCGGGCCAGCCGCCGGACGGCGGCGGCAGCCGCCCGCAGGGCGGGCATGGGCGGCGACCCGAGCGTCGCGGTCGCCGACGGCGAGATCCCGGAGGAGACCGCCGGCCCCTTCCCGGGCGACGGCTCCAACGGCGTCAACGTGCTGAGCGAGAGCGGGATCGTCCGCAGCGACCTGACCTCGTCGTTCGGCTCGGCGTCCGGCGTGGCCGAGGGCGTACCGGTGACCGTGAAGCTCAAGGTCCACGACCTCAACGGCACCGACGTCACGCCGCTGGCCGGCGCGGCGCTCTACCTGTGGCACTGCGACCGCGAGGGCCGCTACTCGATGTACTCCGACGGCGTCACCGACGAGAACTACCTGCGCGGCGTCCAGGAGACCGCCGCCGACGGCAGCGTCGAGTTCACGACGGTCTTCCCCGCCTGCTACGACGGCCGCTGGCCGCACATGCACTTCGAGGTCTACCGGTCGCTCGACTCCGCGACGTCGTACAGCAACAAGCTGCGGACCTCGCAGCTCGCGATCCCCGAGGACAGCTGCCGTGAGGTCTACGGCGTCGTGGACGGCTACGACGCCAGCGTCGACAACCTCGACCGGGTCAGCCTCGACAGCGACATGCGTCTTCAGCGACGGCTACTCGCTCCAGCTCGCGACCGTGACCGGCTCGGCCGACGAGGGGTACACCTTCTCCCTCAACGTCCCGGTGTAGGTAGCAGCCGCGGTCCAGCGACTGCGTGGCAGGTGCCGTCCGCCCTGCCCGAAGGAGAGCCGGCGCCGAGCGACGGCAGCCTTCCGGACTCGGCGCTGGCCGAGCTCGGGCAGCGGCCGTTCGGTGTCTACGTGCACGTGCCGTTCTGCACGGTGCGCTGCGGCTACTGCGACTTCAACACCTACACGGTCGCCGACCTCGGCACCGCCGACCGGCGTGCCAGGCGCCTCGCGCACGACGTACGCCGGGGCCGCGGTCGAGGAGGTCCGGCTGGCCCGGCGGGTGCTCGGCGGGCCGGCGCCGGTCGAGACGGTCTTCTTCGGCGGCGGCACCCCGACGCTGCTCAGCCCGGCCGACCTCGGTGCGGTGCTGGCCGCGATCGACGACCGAGCTCGGGCTGGCGCCGGACGCGGAGGTGACCACCGAGGCCAACCCGGACAGCGTGACCAAGGCCGACCTGGTCGCGCTGCGCGAGGCCGGGTTCACCCGGATCTCGTTCGGGATGCAGTCGGCCGTCGACCACGTGCTCACGGTCCTGGACCGCACCCACGACCCCGCCCGGGTGCCCGACGTCGTCGCCTGGGCGCGCGTCGGCCGGCTTCGAGCAGAGTCAGCCTCGACCTGATCTACGGCACGCCGGGGGAGTCGCTGGCCGACTGGGAGACCTCGCTCGACGCCGCGCTGGCCTGCGCGCCCGACCACGTCTCGGCGTACTCGCTGATCGTCGAGGACGGCACCGCCCTGGCCCGGCGGGTCCGCCGCGGCGAGCTGCCGATGCCCGACGAGGACGACCTCGCCGACAAGTACGCCCTGGCCGACGAGCGGCTCGTCGGCGGCCGGGCTGGGTTGGTACGAGGTCTCGAACTGGGCCCGCGACGAGCAGCGCGCTGCCGGCACAACCTCCTCTACTGGACCGGCGCGGACTGGTGGGGCGTCGGGCCCGGGCGCGCACTCCCACGTCGGCGGGGTGCGCTGGTGGAACGTCCGGCACCCCGCGGCGTACGCCGAGCGGATGGCGGCCGGGCTCAGCCCGGCCCACGGCCGCGAGCTGCTCGACTCGGAGACCCGGCGGGTGGAGCGGGTGCTGCTGGAGCTGCGGCTGCGCGAGCGGGCTGCCGCTGCGGCGTGCTGGACGACGCCGGCCGGGCCGCGGTCGACGAGCAGGTCGAGCGCGGGCTGGTGCGACGCCGTCGAGGCGGGGCCGGCTGGTGCTCACGGCGTGGTCCGGCCTGCTGGCGGACGCGCGTGGTCCGCGAAGCGCGGCCCCGGCTCGGACCTGACTCCACCCGGAGCCTCCTGCCGTCGGGCTTCGACGGTGTCGGAGCCCTAGGCTGTCGCCCATGACCACTGGTCCCGAGAACCCGGATCCGGACGCCAGCCCTACGGCTCGACCCCGCCGCCGCCACCCCCGCCGCCCGCCGCCGGCCGACCCCTCGCCCGGCTACGCGGGCTACACGCCGCCCGGCGCGCCGCCCGGCGCCTACGGCGTGAGCTCGCAGGCGCCCTACGGCCTGGACCCGCAGCACCGGGATCCCCTACTCGGACAAGCAGAAGCTGGTCGCCGGCCTGCTGCAGATCCTGCTGCCGTTCGGCATCGGCCGCTACTACATCGGCGACACGAAGACCGGCATCTGGCAGACCGTGGCGACCGTGCTCACCTGCGGCCTGGCGCACATCTGGGTGCTGATCGACGGCATCCTGATGCTGGTGCACGACGACACCAAGGACGCGCAGGGCTACATCCTCAGGCCATAGGTGGCCGTCACTCCGAGCCGGTGACGAAGTCGATGAGCTCCTCGACCCGGCCCAGCAGGGCCGGCTCCAGGTCGTCGTAGGAGCGGACCCGGCCCAGGATCTGCTGCCAGGCGCGGGCGATGTCGGCCTGGGTCGCGTGCGGCCAGCCGAGGTGGGCGCAGACGCCCTTCTTCCACTCGACCGAGTCCGGGGGATCTCCGGCCACTCGGCCAGCCCGATCCGGTCGGGCTTGACCGCCTGCCAGACGTCGACGAACGGGTGGCCCGACGACGAGGACGTGCGCGCCGAGCGGCGACCTGGCCACCTCGTCGGCGATCCGGCTCTCCTTGGAGCCCGCGACGAGGTGGTCGACCAGCACGCCGACCCTGCGGTCCGGGCGCCGGGCCGAAGTCGCGCAGGTGGCCGCCAGGTCGTCGACGCCGCCGAGGTACTCGACGACCACGCCCTCGATCCGCAGGTCGTCGCCCCAGACCTTCTCGACGAGCTCAGCGTCATGCCGGCCCTCGACGTAGATCCGGCTGGCCCGCGCCACCCGGGCCCTCGCGCCGTGCACGGCGACCGAGCCGGACGCGGTGCGGGTGGGCTTGGCCGGCGCTGGCCTGCGCGGACGGCGGCCTGAGGATGACCGGCTTGCCCTCGAGCAGGAACGCCGGTCCCGAGCGGGAAGGTGCGGCGCCGGCCGCGGCGGTCCTCGAGGGTGAGCGTGTCGAGGTCGCGGTCGACCGCGACGATCTCGCCGCACCAGTCGGTGGTGACCTCCTCGACCACCGCCCCGAGCTCGGCGGCGGCCTCGACGGCGCGGCCCCGCTTGGGCGCGCGCCAGTCGGTGGCGAGGACGTCGGTCCCGTAGCGGTCGGCCATGGCGTCGACGCTAGGGGGGCGACGTCGTTGCTCGGCAGCACACGCCGGTCGGCCTTCGCGCGCCTTCTGGCTTGCCGGGTCTCGAGGAGTGCACTCGCGGTGTTTGATACCCCGGCAAGTTCGGCCTGGAATGTCCCCGACGACGCGGGCTTCGCCCGCAACAGCCCCGGTCGCTCGCTTGCGCTCCCACCGGGGCTGTCGTCGGGGCCACCAGGCCGATCGCCGGGCGCCTCGCTTCGCTCGGAAGGACCGGGTCGCTTCGCTCCCATCCACTGGCCGATGATCGACGTCAGCTGGGAGCCCTACCTCACCCCGGTCACCAGCCACGTGACGGGAGCGGAGCGACCCGGTTTGTCGCGCGCAGCGCGCGCCCGGCGATCGGCCCCATGGCCGTGACGACCGCGCCGAAGCGAGCGCAGCGAGCCAGGCGCCTGCGAGCGCAGCGAGCTGTCGTCGCGGACTGGGCGCCGAAGGCCGGAAGACCGCGTGGGCAGTGACCTCAAGTCCTCGAGCTCCTCGTCGTCCCACTGGTCGGGCGTCTTGCCCTCGTCGAGCAGCTCCCCGGGCTCGAGGTCGCCGGCGGTCTCGGCGTCGTCGAGCGCCTCGGCCAGCGGGTTGTCCTCGCCCGGCTGCAGGTCCTCGGGCAGGTCCTCGTCCTCGATGCCCCGGCCTCCGGCTCGTCGCTGCTGTTGCTCATGCCCGTTGGTACCCACGTCAACCCGCCATCCCCGGCCCTGTGCACAACCCCTCCTCGCCCGGCACCTGTGCACCCCGAACGGCCGGGTCGGCGTCGTACCGGACGCTGACCCGTCGTTACTGATGAGCAGTAACGACGGCTCGGCGGGCAAATGACGACGCTGACCCGTCGTTACTGATGAGCAGTAGCGACGGCTCGGCGGGGTGGTCAGACCAGAGGAAGGCGCTTCTGGCTGCGGGGGAGGTGCTCGTAGCCGCGGCGTACGGCGTGCGGCCAGGTGTTCGCGCGGGTAGGGCCACTCGGCGGCGTCCAGCGCCTCGGTCGACGGGGACGCCGCGGGTGGCGAGGTCGCGGATGGTCTCGGCGACGATGCCGATCTCGTTGCGCTGGTCCTCGACGAAGTCGCGGTCGACCGGCGCGCCGTGGCCGGGGACCACGACCACGAGCGACGTGAGCAGGCCCAGCACGATGTCGAGGCTCAGCGGCCACTCCATCGGGTAGCAGTCGTCGCCGAGGCCGGGCGGACGCGGACTCCTCGACCAGGTCGCCGGCGAGCAGCACGTCGGCGTCGGGCACGCGGACCACCAGGTCGCCGGCGGTGTGGCCGCGGCCGGGGTGGACCAGCTCGACCAGCCGGTCGCCGAGGTCGAGGGCGACCGCGGAGGAGAACGTCGTGTCGGCCGCGCACGATCTCGGTCGCCCGCACCTCGTCGCGGTGCGGGTCGTCGCGGTTCGTCGGGCTCGTCGTACGACAGCGCCTTGATCCGCTCCCCGGCGGCCACGGTGTTCTCGGCGGCCACCTCGTGGGCGTGCACCGGCACCGCGCCGTACGCCGCGCGGAACGCGCCGTTGCCGAAGGTGTGGTCGAAGTGCTCGTGGGTGTTGACGACAGCGACCACCTCTCCGGCGCCGAGCGCGCGGACGTCCTCGATCACCTCGCGGGCCGCGACGGGCGGACGCGTGGGTGTCGACGACCAGCAGGCCGGCCGAGCCGCGGACGAGCAGTGACGTTGACGTCGAACCACTCGTAGCGCGCGACCCAGACGTCGTCGGCGACCTCGGTGAACGGCACCCCCAGTATCTAGGCAGTGGGGGTCAGCAGATGCCGGCGTGCAGCTCGCGGCGCAGCAGCACCGCGAGCTCCTCGACACTGCGCGCGGGCCGGGAGAACCACAGCGAGCGCCCTGGTGGCCGCCGGTCGCGGTCGATCCACGCGAGCTCGGCCCCGTGCGTGGTCAGGTCGGAGAGCCGGGCGTCGAGCAGCTCCTCGGCGGGCGAGCCGGTCGTGCGCGCAACGACCTGGCCCAGGTCCTCGCGATGGCAGTCGTTGGCGTGCTCGAGCGCCCGCTGGAGGTAGCCGCGGTTGAGCCGCAGCGCGGGGGAGCGGAACGCCGCGCAGCGGCACCCGGCGCTGCTCGCCGCCCCGGCTGAGCACCACGAAGTCGAGGCGGAGGGGCACGTCGTGGCGCTCCTCGCCACAGCAGGTGCAGCGCTCGCCGCGCTCCCAGCGCCAGTCGGCCGGTGAGGGTCAGGGTCACCGATCGGTCCGGGCCGTCCGGCGGACCGAGCCCGCTGGTCAGCGTGACCAGGGCCCGGCTGCCTGCGCCCGCGGCGGCGGCCATCGGTGACGAGGCTCGGCAGGAGAACGTCGGCACGGCGTGCTCGTCGCGCAGCCCGAGGTCGTCGTCGCAGCCGACGCTGGGATGCCCGTCGACGGCCAGCTCGGCGCCCTGGGGACAGGCCAGGATGCTGCGCGCCAGCTCGGCGTCCGCCTCGGTGTCGGCGGGGACTCGGCTGGGGCTGGGCTCATCCGCGGTTCTCCTCCACAACAGGCATGCATGAAGTTAGGTAAGCCTAACCTATCTCGCTCTGACTGCTGTCGGGTCCGGGGTCCGAGTAGCATTGGCACTCCCAGACAAAGAGTGCCAAGCACCCAGCACCACGACGCGACCTCGGGAGGTGGCGATGCAGGAGGAACGACGGCTCGCCGTGCTGCGCGCCATCGTCGAGGACTACGTCGCCACCGAGGAGCCGGTCGGCTCCAAGGCGCTGGTCGAGCGGCACGGGCTGGGCGTCTCGCCGGCCACGGTCCGCAACGACATGGCCGCGCTGGAGGACGAGGGCTACATCACCCAGCCCCACACCAGCGCCGGCCGGGTGCCGACCGACAAGGGCTACCGGCTCTTCGTCGACCGGCTGACCACGGTCAAGCCGATGAGCGCTGCCGGAGAAGCGCGCGATCTCGACGTTCCTCGACGGTGCGGTCGACCTCGACGACGTCGTCGGCCGCTCGGTGCGGGTGCTCTCCCAGCTGACCCGCCAGGTGGCGATGGTCCAGTACCCCACGCTCTCGCGCTCCACGGTCCGCCACATCGAGCTGGTCGCGCTGGCGCCCAGCCGGCTGCTCGTCGTCCTCATCCTCAGCACCGGCCGGGTCGAGCAGCGGGTGGTCGAGCTGGGCGCCGACCTGACCGACGTGGCCCTCGCCGAGCTCCGCACCCGGCTCAACGCCGCCGCGGCCGGCGAGGTGATCGCCGACGCCGTCGCGGCGCTGCGGGCCGCCGTACCCGCCGACCGACGGAGCAGCCACCGCGTCGGTGGTCGAGGTGCTGGTCGACGCGATGGTCGACCAGCGCTCCGACGAGCGGATCGTGGTCGGGCGGTGCCGCCAACCTGGCGAGGTACGGCGACAGCTTCGACTCCGCCGTCCGGCCGCTGCTCGAGGCGCTCGAGGAGCACGTCGTGCTGCTCAAGCTGCTGGGCGAGGCCTCCACCGGCGGAGCGGTCACGCGTCACGATCGGCGCCGAGGGCCCCTACGAGCCGCTGTCGGCCACCAGCGTCATCACCACCGGCTACGGCCCGCGCGACGAGGCCGTCGCGACGCTCGGCATCGTCGGTCCGACCCGCATGGACTACCCCGGGACGATGGCCGCGGTGCGCGCCGTCGCGCGCTACGTCTCCCGGATCCTCGACGAGGGCTGAGCGCCCACCCATGTCCCGAAAGGAACCATGAGCCAGCCCGACCTGTACGCCCTGCTCGGCGTGAGCCGCGACGCGGACGCCGACACCATCAAGAAGGCCTACCGCAAGCTCGCCCGCCAGCTGCACCCCGACGTCAACCCCGACCCGGAGGCGCAGGCGAAGTTCCAGGAGGTCGGGCGCGCCTACGAGATCCTCGGCGACCCGCAGAAGCGGGCGGCCTACGACCGCGGCGGCGACCCGTTCGGCGGGATGGGCGGCTTCGGCCAGGGCGCCGGCTTCTCGTTCACCGACATCATGGACGCGTTCTTCGGCGGCCAGCCGGGCGGACAGACGCGCGGGCCCGCGGCCGCGCACCCGGCGCGGCCAGGACGCGCTGATCCGGCTCGAGGTCGAGCTCGCCGAGGCGGCGTTCGGGGTCACCCGCGAGCTCAAGGTCGACACCGCCGTGGTCTGCTCGACCTGCCACGGCGAGGGCGCCGCGCCCGGCACGCACCCGCAGACCTGCGAGACCTGCCGCGGCGCCGGCGAGGTGGCGCACGTGCAGCGCTCGTTCCTCGGCGAGATCCGCACCCTGCGCCCGTGCGCGGCCTGCCGCGGCTTCGGCACGATCATCCCCGACCCGTGCCGCGAGTGCTCCGGCGACGGCCGGGTCCGGTCGCGGCGCTCGCTGACCGTCAAGATCCCGGCCGGCGTCGACACCGGCACCCGCGTCCAGCTCGCCGACGAGGGCGAGGTCGGGCCCGGCGGCGGTCCGGCCGGCGACCTCTACGTCGAGATCCACGTCGCCCAGCACGACGTCTTCACCCGGCACGGCAACGACCTGCACTGCACCGTCACCCTCCCGATGACCGCCGCCGCGCTCGGCACCACGCTCGAGCTGCCGACCCTCGAGGCCGACGTGGTGCCGCCCGAGGGCGCGTCCACCGACCTCGAGACCAGCTTCGAGCTCGACGTCCACCCCGGCACGCAGTCCGGCACCGAGCAGGTGCTGCGCGGGCGCGGCGTCCCCGGCCTGCGCGGCGGCCGCGGCGACCTGGTCGTGACCGTCGCCGTCGAGACGCCGTCGCGGCTCGGGCCCCGCGAGGAGGAGCTGCTGCGCGAGCTGGCCGCCATCCGCGGCGAGGAGCAGCCCGCCGCCCGGCTCAAGCCGGGCAGCCGCAAGAGCGCCGTTCGGCCGGCTCCGCGACGCCTTCAACCCGCACTGATCGCACTGGTCCCGCGCTGATGTCGCTCCACGTCCACCTGGTGCCGTCGCTGGCCGGCGTGGACGTCGGCTCGCCGGTGACCGTCGAGGGTGCCGAGGCGCACCACGCGGTCGCCGTACGCCGCCTCGCGGTGGGCGAGCCGGTGCTGCTGACCGACGGCGCCGGTCACGTCGCCGAGTGCGAGGTGACCGCCACCGGCAAGGCCCGGCTCGACGTCGTGGTCCGCTCGGTCTCGTCGGTGCCGCGACCCGCGCCCGAGATCGTCGTGGTCCAGGCGCTGCCCAAGGGCGACCGGGGCGAGCTCGCGGTCGAGCTGCTCACCGAGATCGGCGTCGCCCGGATCGTGCCGTGGGCGGCCGCGCGGTCGGTGGCCGTCTGGCGGGGCGAGCGCGCCGCGAAGTCGCTCGCCAAGTGGCGGGCCACCGCGCGCGAGGCGGCCAAGCAGGCCCGGCGCGCGTGGTTCCCCGAGGTGACGCCGCTGGCGTCGACCGCCGACGTCGTCGCGCTCATCGCGGACGCACCCCTCGCGCTGGTCCTCCACGAGGAGGCCGACCGAGCCGCTGCCCGGCGACGTACCCGGACCGCGTGGTGCTGGTCGTCGGCCCCGAGGGCGGTCTGGCGCCCGAGGAGCTCGCCGCGTTCGCCGACGCCGGCGCCCGCACGGTCCGGCTCGGCGCCGAGGTGCTCCGCACCTCCACCGCCGGGGTTGCCGCCGTCTCCGCCCTGCTCTCCCGCACCGACCGCTGGCGCTGACCCGCCGGACTCAGTGCGGGTCGGGTCAGCGGGCGAGGAGCTCGTTGACCCGGGCGATCTCCTCGTCGAGCTCGTCGCGCTCGGACGGCGTGAGGTCGCGGAACAGGTCGACGACACTGACCCGGCCGTCCACGACCCGCCACAGGCCGGACAGCCAGCCGTCGACGAAGACCGTGCTCGCGACGCCGCCGTTGGCGCCCATCCAGCTTGCCGCGGCTCGCGGGCCCGGTGACCCGGTCGCGGCCGGCGTGGGAGAGCCAGACGTTGTCGTAGGTGCCGAGCAGCCGCACCGGCGCCGGGAGCGTCCTCGTCGGCGAGCTCGCCGTCCGCGACGTCGAAGAGCGGCCTTGCCGTGCTCGTCCTCGTGGCGCGACCAGGTCGTCCATCGCCTTGAGCACCGGACCGCAGCCCGGTGACGCCCGACCAGTAGCCGACGTCGGCGGCGGTCGCCGGTCCGAACGCGCGCAGGTAGCGGCGCACGACGTCCTCGGTACGTCGGGCTCGGCCGAGCGGCCGCCGAGTCCAGCGCTCGAGTACTGGTCGAGCACGATCCCGCCGCTGCCCTGCCAGGTGCCGCGCGGCGGGCAGCTGGACCAGCGGCATGCTCACCCGCGCGACCACCCAGAGGTCGGACGCCGACGCCGGGCAGCCGCGCGGCCAGCCGCTCGGCCGAGCTCGCCTGCTCGACCGCGGCCGTCGGCGAGGAGCTCGCGACGCCACCTCGCGGAACCTCCGGTCCGCGCTCGCGCGCCGGGCCGATGCTCTGCGCAGCTGCTTGTCCAGCGATCGTGCACTGGGGGTCCACGGCCGCAGCCAGCAGCGCGTCGTCGGCGGTGTGCAGGTGCAGCGTGCCGCGCATCGTCGAGCAGCCGGACCCAGCGACCGGTCCTCGAGCCCGCGCGACACGGCGTCCGGGTCGAAGTCGGCGACCCGCGCGTGCAGGGAGAGGTACGGCGGCAGGGTCTCCTGGGCCTGGAGGCCGAGCACGCGGTCGCGCCACCTCCTCGGGCGTCGCGCTCGCGTGCGCGCGAGCAGGTGCTGGCGGTGCAGCAGGGTCCGGTTGAGCCGCCGCGCCGAGAGCTTCACTGCGTCAAACGTCAGCGGTCAGTGCAGCGTGAAGGTCTTGGTGTCCTCGGTCGGGCCGCCGCCCTCGCCGTCCGACGGGTCGTCGGTCATCGCGACGAAGGTGTAGGTGCCGGGCGCGAGGCTGCTGGCGTCGACCTCGGACTGCCACGGGTAGAGGTGGTCGCCCCAGCCGTCGGCGGTCGCGAAGCCGTCGAGCACCTTCTTGCCGTCCTCGTCGCGGATCTCCCACGGGACGGTGGCCTCGAAGGAGTTCGCGACCCCGCTGGCGGTGAAGGTGGCGCCGGGCTCGGAGTCCTGCTGCGGGCTCGGTGACGTTGACCAGGGCCAGCACGTTGTTCTGGGGTGCGGCCTTGAGGCCGCCGTCCGGTCGGGACCCCGAAGAGCGGCACCGGGTCGCTGCCGTTCTGCACCAGCACCGGCAGCCGGTCCTGCTGCACGCCCTGGACGGTGTAGACGAGCTGCTGGACGGCGAGCTTGGCGTCCCGCTTGCTCATGTCGCCGCGGGACGGCGCTCCACGCGTCGTCCTTGACCTGGACCACGATCGCGCCGGCACCCTCGCTGAAGCTCACGTCGGCGAAGCTGCCCTCGGGGTAGAGCGTCCCGTAGTCGGGGTCGTCCGCGTCGCCCGCGGTCATCAGCGCGACCGCCTCGGCCATCGGGTTGTCCGCCTCGACCTGCCGGAACTCGCGGAACAGCCGCGGTCCCTGCGGGGTGTCGCCCACGAAGTAGATCGGCACGGCGACCGTCGCCGGCGCTGCCGCTGTCGCTCGCCGACGGGGTCGGCGGTACGATGCGCGACGGCTTCTTGGTGGGCTTGCCGGACTGCGACGGGCTTGTCGTTGGGGTCGCTGGGCCTGCGGCTCGTCGTTGTGCCGCAGCCCGCCAGCGCCAGCGCCGCCACGGGCAGCAGGGCGAGCAGGGCGGCGAGACGGCGTGCGAGCGGTCATGGGTTCCATCCTCCGATGGGACGGGTGTGACTGGTGGGACCTACTTGATGATCACCGTACGCGTGTCGGACGTCGGGTCCGGCGCCCTCGGCTCCGCCGGAGGGGTCGGCGGTGCATGACCACGAAGGTGTACTCGCCCGGGTCGAGGTCGGAGACGTCGATCGAGCCGGTGGCCCACGGGTAGAGGTGGTCCTCCCAGCCGTAGGTCTGCGAGGTGCCCGAGCGCACGACCGTGCCGTCGGGGGCCTGCAGCTCCCAGGGCACGCTGCCCTCGAACGAGCTGGCCCGCCCCTTGGCGCTGAACGTAGCCCTCCACCACCCTGCGCTCGGCCGGGTCGCTGATGCTGGCCAGCGCCAGGACGTCGAGCTGGGGGCGCGGCCTCGACGGGCTCGCTGGTCGGCAGGCCAGTCGACCGTGGGCGACCGGCGTGCCGTCGTGGACGAACTGGACCGGGAGCAGCGCGTCGCCGGCCGCCGCCTGGACCGTGTAGACCACCTGCTGGAGGGCCAGCGTCGGTCACGGGGACGACGTCGCACGGCCGGCGTCAGCGCGACGGGTCGACGTCCACCTCGATGACGCCGTCGACGACCGTCGGCGCCGAGCAGCTGGCCCGCCGGACCAGTAGGTACGTGTAGTCGGGGTCGTCCGGCGGAGCCTGCGAGCAGGCGGAGCGCGGCGGCCGGCGTCGTGTCCGGCCCCGGGCCGGTCCGGAACTCCCGGTAGAGCCGCGGGCCCTGCGGGGTGTCGCCGACGTAGTAGAGCGCGTACGCCGGACGGCTGTCGCGCGCCGCGGTCCACGGCGCGCTTGGAGGCCGGCCGGCTCGGGCTCGGAGCCGTCCGACTGCTGCGCGGCCACGGCGACACCGGTGACCACGACCGCGGCGGCGAGCAGCCCACCCGGTGACGGCGTAGCGGCGGTGCCGCGTCGTTGGACGCGACCGCGACCAGCTCGCGCAGCTCGGTGCGGCGGTCGGTGGGCTCGACGTCCTCGACCGCTTCGCGCATCAGCGTGGCCAGGTCGTCCATCAGAGTTCTCCCTCGTGGAGCCGGTCGGCGAGCAGTGCGCGCAGTGCGGCGGAGCCGCGGGAGGCGTGCGCCTTGACCGAGCCCCGGCTGATGCCCGAGCGTCTCGGCGATCTCGGTCTCGGACAGCTCGAGGTAGTGGCGGAGCACCAGCACCTCGCGCTGGCGGGTGGGCAGCGCGCGGAGCGCGTCGAGCACGGCGCTGCGCCGGTCGCCGACCAGCGCGGGCGCGTCGGCCGAGTCGGCCAGGGACAGCACCGGGCCCTGCCGGGCGACGTACCGCTCCACGACGCCGCGGTGCCGCAGCGCCGAGCGGGACCGGTTCACGACCGTCTTGCGCAGGTAGGCGAGCGCCTTGTCGGGATCGCGCAGCGACCGCCAGCGGCCGTGCATCGCGACGAAGGCGTCCTGCACGACCTCCTCGGCCGCGCCCTGGTCGCGGAGCAGCAGGACAGCCAGCCGCACCAGCCCACGCCAGTGTGCGGCGTACAGCTGCTCGAGGGCGGTGTCGGCGTCCAGGTCCACCTCCAGCGGCCTCGACGTGGCGAACAGGGTCCGTGCGGTCACGTCAGTCTGACGCCTGCACCGCGTCCGGCGGTTGACACGCGTGTGCGACGATGTGCGTGCGGCTACTGGGAGGGAGGTGGTCGTGGAGGACTGCCTGTTCTGCGGCATCGTCGCGGGCGACGTCGACGCCGACGTCGTGCACGCCACCGAGCGCACGGTCGCGTTCCGCGACCTCAACCCGCAGGCGCCGACCCACGTGCTGGTCGTGCCGCGCGACCACTTCGCCAACGCCGCCGAGCTCGCGACCGGTGACCCCGAGGCCGCCGCCGAGCTGGTCACCACGGCCGCCGCCGTCGCCACGGCCGAGGGCCACGACGACTACCGGCTCGTCTTCAACACCGGCGCCGGCGCCGGGCAGAGCGTCTTCCACACCCACCTGCACCTGCTCGCCGGGCGCTCGATGACCTGGCCGCCCGGGTGAGCCGCCCGGTCTCTCGGCTCCTGATGGCGGTGGCCGCGGCCGCGCTGGTCGTCGTCCGCTCGCGGCGTCCTGCATGGACGCCGGCGACGAGGGCCGCCGGGCCGGCGACCCGGGCTCGCTGCTCCAGCCCACGCAGCCGCCCGAGGTCGAGGCCCAGCAGCTCGCGGCAGCACCCCGAAGGGCAAGCTGCTGCCGCTGCGCGACGGCGAGCAGCGGATGACGCTGACCATGCCCGAGGCCTACACGCCGTCCGCGCCCATACGGCACCGGCACCGACGACTACCGCTGCTTCCTGCTCGACCCGCACGTCGACCAGGACGTGTGGCTCACCGGCAGCAACGTGCTGCCCGGCAACCCCAACGTCGTCCACCACGTGATCCTGTTCAAGATCCCGCCCGACGCCGTGGCCGAGGCCGAGGCGAAGGACGCCGCCACCGCCGACCCGGGCTGGACCTGCTTCGGCGGCACCGGCATCGCGGGCGAGTTCGGCGACCTCGAGGACGCCAACTGGCTCGCGGCCTGGGCACCCGGCGGCGACGAGAACAAGACCCGGACGGCTACGGCGTCAAGCTCGAGGCCGGCTCCCGGATCGTGATGCAGGTCCACTACAACCTGCTCAAGGGCGCCGCGCCCGACCAGTCGGCCACCCAGCTGCGCTGGATGCCGGCCAGCACCAGGACCTCACGCCGCTGCACACGTTCCTGCATGCCGGCGCCGGTCGAGCTGCCGTGCCGCCCCGACCACAGCGACGGGCCCGCTGTGCGACCGCGACGCCGCGGCGATCGACGTGAAGAAGCGGTTCGGCAGCGCGGGCAACACCAACACGCTGCTGCACATCCTCTGCGGCACCGACATCGTGCCCAGCGAGACCACGTCCTGCACCCGCAACGATCAGCCGCGGCATGACCGTGATCGGCGTGGCCGGCCACATGCACCTGCTCGGCCGCAAGATCACCATCGAGGTCAACCCCGACACCGACCAGGCGAAGACGATCCTGCGGATCCCGATCTGGGACTTCGACAACCAGGGCTCCAAGCCGATCGACCCGGTCCACCTCGACGCCGGCGACACCGTCCGGGTCACCTGCCAGCACCAGCAGTGGCTGCGCGACAAGCTCCCGGCGTTCGCGACCCAGCGCGAGGACCGCTACATCATGTGGGCCGAGGGCAGCACCGACGAGATGTGCCTCGGCATGCTCTCGGTGGCCTACGACGACGAAGGCGCCTGACTGCGAGCTTGCGAGCAGTCAGATCAGCGCCGCAGGTTGAGGAGCATCGACTCAGACCTGAGCTTGCGAAGGGCTGAGTGACGCGTCTCGAAACCACGTGAGCCGAGGCTGGAACTGGACCGAGGGTGCGTCCCAGCGCGGGCGTTAGAGGTTTCGAGACGCTCGCCAGCGCGAGCTCCTCAACCACCGCGCCAGAGCGTCGACGAGCCGCATCACCGCGAAGACCACCGGCAGCCCGAACACGACGAGCAGCGCCCAGGCGGAGATCCGGTGCCAGGGCTTGGTGGCGTCGAGCTTGCCCGCGAAGTCGAGCAGGGCGCCGTCCGGGACGTGGTGGGTGAGCCCCATCCGGCGCGCGTCGGCGGGCAGGTGGCCGCCCGGGAACCACGAGGGCGGCGTGTTCTCGTCGCCGTACTCCTCCCGCTCCACCCATCGTCGTCGACATCGTCATCGACGGGCATGGGCAGACCCTACGTCGCCCCGCCGCGATCTCGGCGTCAAACACGGTGGGAGCCTGCCCGGCGAGCCCGTAGCATGGAAGGCGCTCCACCACCGTCCAGAGAGGCCTGCCCGGGCACACATGACTGACACCACATCCGATGTGGGGACGACGACCCCGCCGACGGCCAAGCACACCGTCGTGGTCCCCAACAGCATCAACATGGTCAGCCTGCTCGGGCCCGGCGATGAGCACCTCGGTCTCATCGAGCAGGCCTTCGACGCGGACATCCACGTCCGCGGCAACCGGATCACGCTCTCGGGCCAGCCGTCCGAGATCGCGCTGGCCGAGCGGCTGCTCGACGAGCTGGTCGCGATCATCCGCACCGGCCAGGGCGTGACCGTCGAGACGGTCGAGCGCGTGCTGGCGATGCTGCGCGCCGAGACGACCGAGCGGCCTGCCGACGTGCTCAGCCTCAACATCCTGAGCAACCGCGGCCGCTCGATCCGGCCCAAGACGCTCAACCAGAAGCGCTACGTCGACTCGATCGACAAGCACACGATCACCTTCGGCATCGGCCCGGCCGGCACGGGCAAGACCTACCTGGCGATGGCCAAGGCCGTCCAGGCGCTGCAGTCGAAGGCCGTCAACCGGATCATCCTGACCCGTCCAGCGGTCGAGGCCGGCGAGCGGCTCGGCTTCCTGCCCGGCACGCTGAGCGAGAAGATCGACCCCTACCTCCGGCCGCTCTACGACGCGCTGCACGACATGATCGACCCCGAGTCGATCCCGAAGCTGCTGGCCGCCGGCACCATCGAGGTCGCGCCGCTGGCCTACATGCGCGGCCGGTCGCTCAACGACGCGTTCATCATCCTCGACGAGGCCCAGAACACCTCGCCCGAGCAGATGAAGATGTTCCTCACCCGGCTGGGCTTCGGCTCCAAGATCGTGGTCACCGGCGACGTCACCCAGGTCGACCTGCCCAGCGGCACCCACTCGGGCCTGCGGGTCGTCGAGGGGATCCTCGACGACGTCGAGGACATCAGCTTCTGCCGGCTCACCGCCCACGACGTCGTCCGCCACCGGCTGGTCGGCAAGATCGTCGCGGCCTACGAGGAGTTCGACGTCGCGCGGCAGAGCAGCACCGCGAGCCACGCGGTCCGCGCACGACGGGCAGACAGAGTGAGCATCGAGGTCCTCAACGAGTCCGGCGAGGCGCTCGACGTCGACCAGCTCGTGGGGCTGAGCAGGTTCGTGCTGGAACGGATGCGCGTGCACCCGCTGGCCGAGCTGTGCATCAAGGCCGTCGACGAGGACACCATGACCGGGCTCAACGAGAAGTGGATGGAGGGCGAGGGGCCGACCGACGTGCTCGCGTTCCCGATGGACGAGCTGCGCCCGGGGCTGGTCAACGAGGACCCCGAGGAGGGCATCCTCGGCGACCTGATGCTCTGCCCGTCGGTCGCGCAGCGGCAGGCGGTCACGGCCGGCCACTCGACCGATGCCGAGCTCGAGCTGCTCACCGTGCACGGGATCCTGCACCTGCTCGGCTACGACCACGCCGAGCCGACGGAGCACGCGGAGATGTTCGGGCTGCAGGACGAGCTGCTCGCCGCCTGGCGAGAACGCTGAGAAGTCGCTGACCCGCCGATGATCGTCGTCCTGGCCGCCGCGCTGGTGCTGCTGGCCGGTCTCTTCTCGGCGGCCGACGCCGCGCTCACGTCGTTCTCCCGCGCCCGCGCCGAGCGAGCTGCAGGCCGAGGGCCAGGCCGGCTCGCGCCGGCTGGTGACGATGCTGGCCGACCCCGCGCCCTACCTCAACACCGCGATCCTGCTCCGCCTGCTCTGCGAGGTCTCGGCGATCGTGATCGTGACCCGCGAGATCATCCGCGCCTACGACGGGCGCTGGCTGCCCAGCGCGTTCACCACCATCGGCGTGATGCTGGTCGTGTCGTTCGTCGCGATCGGCGTCGCCCCGCGCACCCTCGGCCGCCAGCACAACGAGCGGGTCGCGCTCTGGTCGGCCGCGCCGCTGACCTGGGTGACCACGGTGCTCGGCCCGATCCCGCGGCTGCTGATCCTGATCGGCAACGCGCTCACCCCGGGCAAGGGGTTCCGCGAGGGCCCGTTCTCGACCGAGACCGAGCTGCGCGAGCTGGTCGACATCGCCGAGGCGTCGGCGCTGATCGAGGCCGGCGAGCGCAAGATGATCCACTCCGTCTTCGAGCTCGGCGACACCACCGTCCGCGAGGTGATGGTGCCGCGCAACGACGTGGTCTTCGTCGAGCGGCACAAGAACCTCCGCCAGACGATGTCGCTGTTCCTGCGCTCCGGCTTCTCACGGGTGCCGGTGATCGACGACAACCTCGACCACGTCGTCGGCATCGCCTACCTCAAGGACATCGTGCGTCGCGACTTCGAGGCGCCCGACGTGGAGTTCACCCAGCGCATCGACGAGGTGATGCGGCCGGTCGTACTGGGTCCCCGAGTCCAAGCCGATCGATGCGCTGCTCTCGCGAGATGCAGGCCCGCCGCCAGCACCTCGCGATCGTGGTCGACGAGTACGGCGGCACCGCCGGCCTGGTCACCATCGAGGACCTGCTCGAGGAGATCGTCGGCGAGATCACCGACGAGTACGACGACGACGAGATCGACGACCGAGACCCTCGACGACGGCTCCGTGCGGGTCTCCTCGCGCTACCCGACCGACGACCTCGACGAGCTGTTCGGCTTCCACGTCGAGGAGGACGACGTCGACTCGGTCGGCGGGCTGATGGCCAAGCACCTCGGCCTGGTGCCGATCCCCGGCTCGCAGGTGGTCGCGCACGGGCTGCGGTTCACCGCCGAGGAGACCGCCGGCCGCCGCAACAAGATCGGCACCGTGCGCATCGCCCGCGTCGAGCCGGACCCCGAGGCCGCGGCGCACGAGCCGCCCTCGAAGCCGATGTCGAAGGAGGCCGTCCGTGACTGAGCTCTCCGCCGAGGACCAGAAGCTCGTCACCCTGGCCCGCGCCGCCCGCTCGCCGCACCGGCGGCCCCGAGGGCGCGGCGGTGCGCGACTCCGACGGCCGCACCTACGCCGCCGCCACCGTCGCTCTGCCCTCGCTCCAGGTCTCCGCGCTCGGAGTCTGTGTCGCCATGGCGGTCTCGTCGGGCTCCCGCGGCCTCGAGGCGGCCGTCGTGCTCACGCGACAAGGAGCAGGTCTCGCCGCTCGACCTCGACGTGCTGCGCGACTTCGCGCGGGCCGGGTGTCACCGTCCACGTGGGCGACCCGCGCGGCACGGTCTCGGGGACGACGACCACCTGAGCTGGTCATGGGCGGGCCCCCGCCGTCCCCGTTACGCGCTGGTTCGCGCTGGCCTGGCTTCGAACGGTGCACTGTTCGGTCTTGGATACCCCCGCGAGCTTCGGCCCGCAGTCCGTGGCGACGCGAGCTTAGCTCGCGGGCGCCTAGCTCGCTGCGCTCCATGCGTCGCGGTACCACGCTCGGGGGAGTCGTCGCGCTGCTGGTTCTCGCACTGCTGGGCACGGCTGCTCCCGGGTATGCCGACAGCTACGTCCACCGGGACTCGACCAAGGACGTCGTGCGGGTCCCTCGGAACGGCTCGACGTGCAGTGGCATGACTGGCCACGCAGTGCTCGAAGACCGCGTCACCGAGCTGATGCGGATCGACTGGCGCACCGTCGGAGCGAGCATCACCCGGGTCTGGGCGGACACGGAGCGGCTGTGCACGACCGCTTCGCGCGCCTGACGCGGAACGGGATCGATGGGAGCTCCGATACGCACGGACTAGAAGTACCTGACCCTGGGGGTCGACCGCGACACCGGGCGGCTGGTGTGGGACGCTGCGGGCAAAGGACAAGACCACCTTGAGGGAGTACTTAGACGTTCTTGGACGAGCAACGGTGCGCGCCAGATCACCCAAAAGTCAGCGCGGACGGGGCGGACTGGAGCTGCGCGATGCTCCTGTCCCGAAGCCCGAACGCGGTGCGCTGCGCCGACCTGATCCATGGCGTGAAGTGGGCCACCGAGGCCCTCGACGTGGTGCGCCGCCAGCCCTGGAACGCACGCCCGCGGACGAGGCGGACGTACGACGCATACGCAGATCGGAGGCACGAACGCAAGGCGGCACCGGTCATGCGCGGGCGCTGAAAAGCTCTCGCTTGGCGCTGTGGAAGAACGACGAGAACCTCACCGTCCGCGAACAGGGCAAGCTCGCCTGGATCGCAGACGGGTCGCTGCGCTCCCGTCTCGTGGCTGGTGACCGGGTGACGTAGCGCTCCCAACTGACGTCGGTCAGGGGTTTGGTGACGGGAGCGAAGCGACCCGGTTTTTCCGCGCGTAGCGCGGCGCCCGGCGATCGGCCTGGTGGCCCCGACGACAGCCCCGGGTGCGAGCGGCAGCGAGCGGCCGGGGCTGTTGCGAGCGAAGCTCGCGTTGTCGGGGACATCCAGGCCGAAGCTTGCCGGGGTAAGTGGCAGCCAACACTGCCTTCCTAGAAGTCGGTGAGCGCGACCGGTCCCAACCCGTTCATGGACGACGCCCTGCGCACGACGTACCAACCCGTGCACCACGGCCTCGCGGTCATCGCCGGGCCGAGCATCCCGCGCGGCTGACCCCCCGAGGCAGACCCGAAACCCAGCCGACACGATCCGGGAGTAACGTGCCCCGGGTGACTGAGGGGTCGGCTTGGGCGCGCCACGAGGCAGCGGTGGCGCGACTGCGGGCGTCGTACGACGCGATCCCGGCGGGTGAGCCGGTGCGGCTGGCCAAGAAGACCTCGAACCTGTTCCGGCCCCGGGCCAGGAGCACCGCGCCCGGGCTCGACGTCAGCGGCCTCGACGGCGTCATCGAGGTCGACGCGAACGCCCAGACCGCCGAGGTGCAGGGCATGTGCACCTACGAGCACCTCGTCGACGCGACGCTGCCGCACGGCCTGATCCCCTACGTCGTCCCGCAGCTCAAGACGATCACCCTCGGCGGTGCGGTGACCGGGCTCGGCATCGAGTCGACGAGCTTCCGCAGCGGGCTGCCGCACGAGTCGGTCGAGGAGATGGACGTCTTCACCGGCGCCGGCGAGGTGGTGACCACCAGGTCCGCCCGGCGAGCACGCGACCTGTTCGACACCTTCCCCAACTCCTACGGCTCGCTCGGCTACGCGACCCGGCTGCGCATCAGGCTGGAGCGGGTGCCCGACCGGGTCGAGCTGCGCCACGTGCGGTTCGACGACGCCGGGCTGCTCGCCAAGACCGTGGCCGAGATCGTCGAGACCAGGGAGTACGACGGCCTCCAGGTCGACGGGCTCGACGGCGTGGCGTTCGAGCCGGGGGAGTACTACCTCACCCTGGCCCGCTGGCTCAGCGCCGAGACCGGGGACGAGACCCCCGTCGGCGGCGAGCCGAGGGCGCTGGAGGAGACCAGCGACTACACCGGCCAGCAGATCTACTACCGCTCGATCCAGGAGCGCGAGACCGACCTGCTCACCATGCACGACTACCTGTGGCGCTGGGACACCGACTGGTTCTGGTGCTCGGGCGCGTTCGGCGTGCAGAACCCGGTCGTCCGGCGGCTGTGGCCGAGGCGGTGGCGCCGCAGCGACGTCTACCACCAGCTCATCGGCCTCAACCACCGCACCGGCTTCATGGACTTCATCGACCGCCGCAAGGGCCGGCCGCAGCGCGAGCAGGTGGTCCAGGACGTCGAGATCCCGGTCGAGCGGCTCGAGGAGTTCCTGGCCTGGTTCGACGCCGAGGTCGGCATGCGGCCGGTCTGGCTCTGCCCGCTCGTCAGCCCCGGCACCGGCTCCGGCGCCCAGTGGCCGACCTACCCGCTCCACCCCGGCACGACCTACGTCAACGTCGGCTTCTGGGGCACGGTGCACGTCGGCCCGGAGGCTCCCGACGCTCCGCGCAACCGGGCGATCGAGGCCAAGGTCGCGGAGCTCGGCGGCCACAAGTCGCTCTACTCCGAGGCGTTCTACGACCGCGAGACCTTCGACAGGCTCTACGACGGACCCACCTGGCCGCCGTGAAGCAGCGCTACGACCCCGATGACCGGCTCCTCAGCCTCTACGACAAGGCGGTACGCGACAGATGACGACTCTCACCCTCAACAAGCTCTCCATCGCCGAGGCGCTCGACTCGATGCTCAAGGAGCCGCTGCCGCTGCGCTTCACGGCCTACGACGGCAGCGCGGCCGGCCCCGAGGACTCGCCCTACGGCATCCACCTGGCGACCGAGCGCGGCCTCAACTACATCCTCACCGCCCCCGGCGACCTCGGCTTCGGCCGCGCCTACGTCGCCGGCGACCTCGAGGTGCACGGCGCCCCCGAGGGCGACCCCTACGAGGCGTTCAGGCTGATCGCGAGCAAGCTCTCGTTCCGGCGCCCCAGCCCGGTCGAGGCGCTGTCGCTGGTCCGCAGCCTCGGCATCTCCCACCTGCGCCCGCCGGCGCCGCCGCCGCAGGAGGCGCCCGTCGCGGCTGCGGCGCACGTTCGAGGGGCTCCGCCACTCGCTGGGCCGCGACGCGGAGGCGATCCACCACCACTACGACGTCTCCAACACGCTTCTACGAGTACGTCCTCGGCCCCTCGATGACCTACACCTGCGCGGTCTTCCCGACCGAGGACGCGACGCTCGAGGAGGCGCAGGACAACAAGTACGACCTCGTCGCCCGCAAGCTCGACCTCCAGCCCGGCCAGCGGCTGCTCGACCTCGGCTGCGGCTGGGGCGGCATGGTGCGCCACGCGGCCCGCGAGTACGGCGTCAAGGCGATCGGCGTGACCCTCTCCCGGGAGCAGGCCTCGTGGGCCATGGAGAAGATCAAGGAGGAGGGGCTCGACCACCTCGCCGAGGTCCGGTTCATGGACTACCGGCACGTCGAGGAGACCGACTTCGACGCGATCTCCTCGATCGGGCTGACCGAGCACATCGGCGTGAAGAACTACCCGGCGTACTTCGGCTTCATCAAGGACCGGCTGCGCCCGCAGGGCCGGCTGCTCAACCACTGCATCACCCGCCACGACAACCGGTGGCGCGAGACCGGGCAGTTCCTCGACCGCTACGTCTTCCCCGACGGGGAGCTGATCGGCAGCGGCAAGATCATCACCGAGGTGCAGAACGCCGGCCTCGAGGTGCAGCACGAGGAGAACTTCCGGATCCACTACGCCAAGACGCTGGCCGGCTGGTGCCAGAACCTCGCCGACAACTGGGACGCGTGCGTCGCCGAGGTCGGCGAGGGCACCGCGCGGGTGTGGGGCCTCTACATGGCCGGCTCGCGGATCGCCTTCGAGCGCAACGAGATCCAGCTCCACCACGTGCTGGCCACCAAGACCGACGAGAACGGCGTGAGCGGCTACCCGCTCCGGCACACCTTCGGCACCTGACTAACCTCATCGGGTGAGCACCCGGGCCAGCCAGTACACCGCGGCTGTCGTGCGCCGCTGACCAGCTGGCGACCACCTGGTCCGGCTCTGCTCGACACTCCCGAGCGACGAGTTCACCTCGACCGGGGTCCCCGACGAGTGGGTCGGCCTGGTGGTGCCGGGCCAGTTCCAGAGCCGCTACTACACGGTCCGGTCCTACGCCGACGGCGAGCTGGTGCTCGACGTGGTCGTCCACGACGTCGGGTCTGGTGACCGAGTGGGTCCGGTCGCGACGACTGCGTGGGCTCGACCGTGACGATCACCGAGCCCAAGGGCTCCTTCGACCTGCCCGCCGACGCTGCCTGGCTGCTGCTCGTGGGCGACCTGACCGGCGCTGCCGGCGATGGCCCGGATCGCCGAGACGGCGACCGTGCCGACGCGGATCTGGGCCGAGGTGCCGACGTCAGCTGCGCGGGCTACCTGCCCGAACGGCGCCGACGTGACCTGGCTCGACGCACCGGCCGAGGCCCGCGCGGCTGGCCGAGGTGGTCCAGTCGATCGACTGGCCGGAGGGCGACGGCTACTTCTGGATGGCCGGTGAGTCCGGCGCAGATGCGCGCGATCCGCAAGCACCTCATGCGGGACCGCCAGCTGCCGGCGACGGCCTACGACGTGATGGGCTACTGGCGCGCGCTCGACCGGCCGGCAGCCGCGGGCCGTCGACCCCGGGCCGATCTGGCGCGCGGGCAAGGCCCAGGGGCTCTCCGACGAGCAGATCTGGGCGCGCTACGACGAGGCCCAGCTCGATGACGCACAGCCGACGGCCGAGGGCTACCGGTCCGGCTTCGCGTCGTTCGTCGGCCGGCCCAACGCCGGCAAGTCGACGCTGACCAACGCCCTGGTCGGCCAGAAGGTCGTGATCACCTCCGACAAGCCGCAGACCACCCGCACCGTGGTGCGCGGCATCGTGAACCGCCCCGACGGGCAGCTGGTCCTCGTCGACACCCCCGGGCTGCACCGGCCGCGCACCCTGCTCGGCGAGCGGCTCAACGACCTGGTCCGCACGACCTGGGCCGAGGTCGACGTGGTCGCCGTCTGCTTCCCGAGCAACGAGAAGATCGGGCCGGGCGACCGGTTCATCGTCACCGAGATGTCCAAGGTGCGCCGGACCATCAAGGTCGCGGTCGCCACCAAGACCGACCTCGCCGACGCCGGAGCGGATCGGCGAGCACCTGCTCGACATCCAGCGGCTCGGCGCCGAGACCGGCACCGAGTGGGCCGAGATCGTCCCGGTCTCGGCCGTCGCCGGCGACCAGGTGCAGCTGCTCGCCGACCTGCTGCTCGGCATGCTGCCCGAGGGGCCGCAGCTCTACCCCGACGGCGAGCTCACCGACGCGCCCGAGGAGATCCTGGTCGCCGAGCTGATCCGCGAGGCCGCCCTCGAAGGCGTCCGCGACGAGCTGCCGCACTCGATCGCCGTGGTCGTCGAGGAGATGCTGCCGCGCGAGGACCGGCCCGCGGACCGGCCGCTGCTCGACATCCACGCCAACCTCTACCTCGAGCGCGACTCCCAGAAGGGCATCATCATCGGCCACAAGGGCGCCCGGCTCAAGGACGTCGGCACCCGCGCCCGGAAGTCGATCGAGGCGCTGCTCGGCACCCCGGTCTACCTCGACCTGCACGTGAAGATCGCCAAGGACTGGCAGCGCGACCCGCGACAGCTCAGGAAGCTGGGTTTCTGATGGACATGCCCGCACCCGTCGCCGCCTGGCACCAGATCGCCGCGTCCCGGGACCCGGCCGGCCTGGCCGACCTGCTCGCCGACGACGTGGTCTTCCGCTCGCCGGCGGTGCACGCGCCCCAGGAGGGCAAGGAGCTCACCACGGCCTACCTCTCCGCGGCCGTCGTCGTCCTCGGCCCGACGCTGGCCTACCGGCGGCAGTGGTACGCCGAGCGCAACGCCGTCCTGGAGTTCGAGGCCGAGCTCGACGGGCTGCACCGTCCACGGCATCGACATGATGCAGTGGAACGACGAGGGCAGGCTGGTCGAGTTCACCGTGATGGTCCGGCCGATCCGCGGCCTGGAGAAGCTGATCGAGAAGATGGCGGCCGAGCTGTTCAGAGATCGAGGCTGACGCCGACCTGCGTCGAGGCTCTTGTCCCAGAGCCTGGCCGCCAGCGCGTCGTCCTGGGCCCAGCGGCTGAGCTTCGCCGGGCCGACCGGCCCGCGCCACTCGCCCAGCCAGGTGTTGCCGGTGTAGGAGCCGGGCTCGGCCACCGTGGCGGCGTACATCACCGGGCGGGCGCCGTTGAGCGCGGACTGGAAGATCACCTTGGTCCAGATCGGCGCGGTCCAGCGGATCGGCGCGATGGCGCCGAGGCCGTCGCGGCTGCTCGACCAGGCCGGTGGCCGCGACGCCCGGGTGGGCGGCGGTGGCGGTGAGCGTCGAGCCGGCGGCCGCGGCGCGGCGCTGGAGCTCGCGGGCGAAGAGGATGTTGGCCAGCTTGGTGTTGCCGTAGGCCGGGTTGCGGGCGGTAGGTCGCCTCGGGGTTGCCCTCGAGCACCGAGTCGTTGCCCGCGTGGTGGGCGACCGAGCCGACCGCGACCACCCGCGGTGCCGGCGCCTCGAGCAGCCGGGGGAGCAGCCGCGCGGTGAGCGCGACGTGGCCGAGGTGGTTGGTGCCGTACTGCAGCTCGAAGCCGTCGACCGTCTCGCGGTAGCGCGGCGGCGTCATCACGCCGGCGTTGTTGACCAGCAGGTCGACGGGCCGGTCGACGGCCTCGGCGAACGCGGCGTACCGACTCCAGCGAGGCCAGGTCGAGCTCGGCGACCTCGGTGCGAGCCGTCGATCCTCCGCGGCCGCCTCGCGGCTGCGCGTCGGTGTTGCGGCAGGCCAGCACCACGTGTGCGCCGTGCGCCGGCGAGGTGCTTGGCCGTGTGGAACCCGATCCCGGAGTTCGGCGCCCGTCACGACGAGCGGTGCGGCCGGTCAGGTCGCGGCAGGCTTCCTTCTCGGTCCAGCTGGCCACCCCAGCAGGAGCCGGTAGCGCCGGACCACCCGGTGCACGGCGGGTCGGGTGACCAGCAGCGGCCGTAGGTCTGCCCCGCCTGCCACTGGTCCTTGGTCGGCCACTCGTAGCCCCACTCGTAGTCGAGCGCGTCGGAGGCGATCGCGCGGGCGGCGTCGGCGCAGACGGTCCTGGCCGGCGTCCTTGACCGCGTTCGCTCGCCGGGTAGTCGCCGTCCTTCGCCTTGTCGGACAGGTCGATGACCGAGATCGCCTTCCAGCGTGTGGTCCTCGCGGCAGAGCACGCCGGCTGAACGCCGCGGTGCCGGGCTGGGCGGTGCCGCACAGCCCGAAGTCGGTGCGGCCCTCGGGCTGTCTTCAGCGCATCGGAGAGGTTGTGGCTCGATCTTGGCGACGCTGCTTGTCGCCGGTGACCGCGATGACGTCGCAGCGGTACCAGCGCCGCGCCGGCGTCGGACTGCTCGATCGTCGGGGTGAACCACACCGGCCGCAGCAGCGAGAGGCGCAGCTGCTCCTCGGTCGCCCCGACGTACGCCGCGAGCTGGGGCGGGCAGCGGCGCGCCACCTGCTCGCGGACCGCGTCGGAGTCCACGGCCAGCAGGTGGCCGTTGGTCGACCAGGTCGAGCTGGCCGACCGCGAAGGTCTGGGTGGTGTGCCCCTTCGTCGCACGCGACCGGGGTGTCCTCGTTGGTGGGCGCCAGCGCCTCGGCGTAGGACAGCCGGTAGCAGGCGCCCAGCGCGGGCGCGGGCGGCGGGGGCGCGGCGCGGCGAGCCGGCGGTGGGTGTCGGCGACGGTGGAGGCGGTGCGTCGGGTCGGCCGCCGGCTTCTCGTCGCCGGAGGTGCAGCCGGCGAGCGCGAGGACCGCGACGACGCCAGGCAGGCGCGAGCCGCCTCATGCGGTCGTCGCCGCCCAGCAGACCGACCGCCGGTTGCCGGCCTTCCACTCGCCCTCGTGGAACCACGTGTAGCCGAAGTCGTAGTCCGGCGGGTAGCCGAGCCAGGCGCCGACCGAGCTGGAGCAGTAGTCGCGCGTCGTCACCTCGACCACCCGGTCGCCCGGGTAGGGGTCGTCCGGGTCGCCGACCTTGATCGTCGTGACCGCCCGCCAGTTGTGCTTCTGGCTGCACGGGATCTTGGGGGCGCCCTGCACGGAGCGGCCCGTTGACGCAGACCATCCACTCGTCGTCTGGGGGCTGCTCCGCCAGCAGCCCGGCCGCGGTGGCGCGGCAGTGCGGCGTACTGCTTGCTCTGCTCGCCGCCGCCGACGATGTCGCAGCGGTACCACCGCGCGCCCTTGTCCCACGCCTTCTCCGACGGCCGGAACCACGCCCAGCTCACGATGGTGCGCATCACCGTGCTCTCGTCGGCGCCGAGGAACTCCTGGAACTTCGCCGAGCAGGTCTGGTAGGCGAACGCGCCGAGCTCCGGCGCGTCGTAGTCCGCGTCGGCGAGGTCCGTCGGGCAGGTCGCCCACCGCGAAGGTCTCGGCCGTGTGCTGTCTTCGAGCAGTCCACGACCCTGGTGGCGTTGGTCGGCTGGGCGACGTCGTTCGGCGTGAGGTTGCGGCAGGCGCCCATGCTGCGGCGCCTCGACGGCGTCGACCTGGCCGCTGTCGACGTCCGTTCCGTCGTCGTCGCCGCAGGCGGTGAGGGCGAGGACGGCGGCGGCGAGGACGGCCGTGAGCCGAACGGCGCGAGCGCGCACCTGACCTCCCCTCGTCCTGAACCGACCAGAGCCTACCGAGGGGGTGGGAGGCGGCTCAGCCGATCAGGAGCGCGGCCAGCGTGCCGCCCAGCTCGTACGCCGCCTCGGTGTGCGCCTCGGTCACGTCGCCGAGCACCTCCAGCACCTCGGCCGCCTGGGTCCAGGGCAGCGCCTGCACGATCGAGAGCACCGACCGCACCGCGCCCGGTCGTGTCGTAGCGGCCGTGCACCCAGAGCCCGAACGGCTTCTTCCCGCCGGTCGCCGCGCTCGCCGAGCCGTCGTCGCTGAGCGCGCCGCCGGCCTCGAGGAAGATGGTGTCGAAGAAGTGCTTGAGCGCGCCGCTCATGTAGCCGAAGTTGGCCGGTCGTGCCGAGCAGGTAGCCGTCCGCGGCCAGCACGTCGTCGCGCGGTCGCCTCGAGCGCCGGCCTGACCACCACCTCGACGCCCTCGATCGCGTCGTCGTTCGCTCCTGCGACGACGGCGTCGGTCAGCGCGCGGACGGAGTCGGTCGGGGAGTGGTGCACGACGAGCGAGCCTGGACCATGGTGTCAGGCTAGGACGGCGTGGCCGACGGACCTGCTGGAGCTGCTCGGGAGCGACCTCCCGGTGGTGGCTGCGCCGATGTCCGGCGGCCCCACGACGCCGGCGCTGGTCCTGGCCGCCGTGCGCGGCGGGCTCGGGTGGCTCGCTGGCCGGCGGCTACAAGACGGCCCGAGGCGCTGGCCGACGAGGTCGACGAGGTGCGGGCGTCGCACCGACCACTACGGCGTCAACCTGTTCTCACCCAACCCCGAGCCGGTCGACCCGGCGGCGTACGCCGCCTATCGCGAGCTGCTGCTCCCGCTGGCCGCGACCTACGGCGTCGAGCTCCCGGCCACACCGGTCGAGGACGACGACGGCTGGCGCGACAAGGTCGACGTGCTGGTCGAGGCGGCGCCGCCGGTGGTGTCGTTCACCTTCGGGCTGCCCGAGCCGAGCCGCGGCGACGGCTCAGGCAGCGCCGGCTGCACCGCTCGTCCAGACCGTGACCTCGGCCGGCGAGGCGCGTGCAGTCGCGAGCAGGCGGGGATGGACGCGCTGATCGTCCAGTCGCCGGACGCCGGAGGGCACTGGGGCACGTTCACGCCGGCGCGTCCGGCCGAGCGGCTCCGGCTGCCCGACCTGGTCCGCGCCGTGCGTCGGTCACCGACCTGCCGGTCATGGCCGTCGGCGGGATCGGCGACCAGCGCCGACGTCGCGGCCGCCCTGCGAGCCGGCGCGCAGGCCGTCGCGGTCGGCACCCTCCTGCTGCTCGCCGACGAGGCCGGCACCAACCCCGCCCACCGCGCCGGGTTCGACCGGGGACCGCGGCGACCCGGTCACGACCAGCGCGTTCTCCGGCCGCCCGGCGAGCGGGCTGCCCAACGACTTCCTCGCGGCGTACGACGGCCGCGGCCCGCTGGGCTACCCGGCCCTGCACCACCTCACCAGCCCGATCCGCAAGGCGGCGGCGGCGCAGGCCAACCCCGAGCACGTCAACCTCTGGGCCGGCGCCGGCCACCGCAACGCCAGCGCAGCGACCGGCCGGCGAGATCCTGAGCGGCCTGGTCCCGTAGAAGAAGCTTGCGCGAGTGGACAAGTCAGCGACATACGGGAGCGGTGGGAGCGAAGCGACCCGGTCTGTCGCGGGCGAAGCCGACGGCGCCCCGCGATCGAGCGCCTCCGGCTCATGAAATGCAACGGCGAAGCGGTGCGCGAGCGGAGCGAGCCGGTGCGTCGCTGGGTGGGGGCCGAAGCCGCGGGGGTATTCAGGTAGCCATCATCAGGATCAGGTCGCGGTCGTAGGTCCGACCGTCGTGCTGCTCCTTCAGGTGCGCGTTGGTGAGCTCGACGAGCTCGTCCTCGTCCTTGCCGACGATCGTCTCGCCGCACGGGCACTGGATCCGGGTCTTCACCCGGACACGATCCCACCCCCGCGGCGACGTGCGGTACGCGTGACGGGGTCATGATGCGACGCCTCCTCCTTGGTTGCCGCAGCGAGGTCTGAGCCACAGCCGGACCCCCTCGCTGCGGAGTGAGCGTGCGCGACCGGCCTCCAGACCAGGCCCAGCCGGAGCCACACCCAGCGAGGACCCACCATGACCATCCCGACCGCAGAAGCCCAGCCCGATGCCCTACGCCCGCTACCGGCCGTTCCCGCCGATCGACCTGCCCGACCGCACCTGGCCCAACGCCGGTCATCACCGAGGCGCCGCGCTGGCTCTCCACCGACCTTCGCGACGGCAACCAGGCGCTCATCGACCCGATGAGCCCGGCCCGCAAGATGGCGATGTTCGACCTGCTGGTGAAGATGGGCTACAAGGAGATCGAGGTCGGCTTCCCGAGCGCGAGCGAGACCGACTTCGCCTTCGTCCGCCAGCTCATCGAGGGCGACAAGATCCCCGACGACGTCACGATCTCGGTGCTGACCCAGGCCCGCGAGGACCTCATCGAGCGCAGCGTCCAGTCGCTGGTCGGCGTACCCCGAGCCAACATCCACCTCTACAACGCCGTCGGCGCCGCTCTTCCGCCGCGTCGTCTTCCGGGCCAGCAAGGACGAGATCAAGGACATCGCGGTCCGCGGCACCCAGGCCGTGATGAAGGGCATCGAGAGCTACCTCGACACCACGGTGATCGGCTACGAGTACAGCCCCGAGATCTTCACCGGCACCGAGCTGCCGTTCTCCGTCGAGGTGTGCGAGGCGGTCAGCGACGTCTGGCAGCCCGACGACGGCCGCGAGATCATCCTCAACCTGCCGGCCACGGTCGAGATGGCCACGCCGAACGTCTACGCCGACCAGATCGAGTGGTTCTCCCGCCAGCTGACCCGGCGCGAGAACACCGTGATCAGCCTGCACCCCCACAACGACCGCGGCACGGCGGTCGCCGCCACCGAGCTGGCGATGATGGCCGGCGCCGACCGGGTCGAGGGCTGCCTGTTCGGCCACGGCGAGCGCACCGGCAACGTCGACCTCGTCACCCTGGCGATGAACCTGTTCAGCCAGGGCATCGACCCGATGGTCGACATCTCCGACATCGACGAGATCCGGCGCACGGTGGAGTACTGCACCCAGCTGCCGGTCCACCCGCGCCACCCCTACGCCGGCGACCTCGTCTACACGGCGTTCTCCGGCTCCCACCAGGACGCCATCAAGAAGGGGCTCGAGGACCTCGAGACGGCAGGCCGCCGAGCAGGGCGTCCCGGTCGAGCGAGCTGCCGTGGGAGGCGCCGTACCTCCCGATCGACCCGCACGACGTCGGCCGCACCTACGAGGCGGTGATCCGGGTCAACAGCCAGTCCGGCAAGGGCGGGGTGGCCTACATCCTCAAGGCCGAGCACAAGCTCGACCTGCCGCGTCGCGCGCAGATCGAGTTCAGCCGGGTGATCCAGGAGCACACCGACGCCGAGGGCGGCGAGATGACGCCCGACGAGATCTGGGGTGTGTTCCGCGCCGAGTACCTCGACCGGGAGACCCCGCTCAAGCTCAACTCGGTGCACACGTCGTCGGCGGCGGGGGAGAAGGACGCGCTCTTCGTCAACGTCTACGTCGACGGCGAGATCCAGCGCTCGAGGGCGAGGGCAACGGTCCGCTCTCGGCGTTCGTGGCGGCGATCAACGAGCTGCCGCAGAACTTCGACGTCCGGGTCCTCGACTACGCCGAGCACGCGCTCTCCTCGGGTGGCGACGCCGTCGCCGCGGCGTACGTCGAGTGCCTGGTGCGCGACGCCGTCTACTGGGGCGTGGGCATCGACGCCAACATCGTCACGGCCTCGCTCAAGGCCGTGATCAGCGGCCGTCAACCGCGCCGCTGGGTGAGCTCCTCCCTCCCCCCGGAAGCATGACAATGCCGTCTCCGTGTGCGGGTCACTAGGGACGAATGGTGCCGTTGGGTCATGGTCGGCTGCCCAGGGGCCAGTCACACTGGGGGGAGCTCGGCGTTCTCGGTGCGCGTGGTGGAGGCCACGCCGCAAGCTGCCGGGCCAGTGAGGGAATCCAACTACATGTCGCCGTTCAGACGACTCTCGGCAGCCTGCGCCACCGTGCTGGTGGCCTCCGTGCTGGTGGTGGCGCCGTTCCTGACCGGGCCGGCCGCCGCGGCCGAGCTCATCTCGGACGGCGGCTTCGAAGCCGCCACGGGCAATCCTGCCCAACAGTCCCTTCTGGACCGAGGTAGACAGCTACCGGGGCACCCCCCTGTGCACGACGTCCGTCTGCACGAATCTCGGCGGCGACCTCGGTGCCGCGCGCCGGCAGCGCCTGGGCACGGTTCGGGGGTGACACGGGGCTCGACGGTCCAACCACACGGCCAGCCTGTCCCAGGTGAAGACGATCCCGGCCGGGACCGCGATCCTGACCTACTGGTATCGCAACAGCGTGGTGAGCTGGCCCTACAGCGCGACCCTGCAGGTGCGGGTCGACGGCACCACGGTGAAGACCCACACCGAGGCTTCCACTGCCTCGGGGTCCTACACCCAGCAGACCGTGGATCTCGTCGAGCTATGCGAACGGCGCCAGCCACACCATCTCGTTCAACTACAACAACTCCTCGACGGGCACCAACCGGATGCTCCTCGATGACGTGAGCCTGACCCACACACCGCCGGCGGTGGTGACGGCCACACCCACGGTCACCTCGACGACACCGGCGTCGCCGGCGAGCTCGACGACGCCGTCGGTGAAAGGCACCGCCGAGGCAGGCTCGACGGTGACTCTCTACTCCAACAGCACCTGCACCAGCGCGGCGCTCGGGTCCGGGACGGCTGCGGCCTTCGCGAGCACCGGGATCACCGCCACGGTGCCGGCCAACGCGACAACCACGATCCGCGCGCGAGCGACCAAGACCGGCCAGACCGCGTCGGCCTGCTCGACGACCTCGGTGGCCTACACCAGTGACTCCACGGCACCCGGGCTCGTGACGCTGACCAGCGCGGCGCCGGCGTCGCCCAACCCGAGCACCACCCCGGCGATCAAGGGCACCGCGGAAGCGGGATCGACGGTCCGGCTCTACCCGACCGCCGGGTGCACAGGCACGCCGTCCGCCACCGGCACCGCCGCAGCGTTCGCCAACCCCGGTCTGACCGTGACGGTCGGCGCCGGCAGCACCACGACGTTGCGCGCGACGGCGACCGATGCGGCCGGGAACACGTCGGCCTGCTCGAGCAGCTCGCTGGTCTACGTCAACGACTCCAGTGCCCCCGGGCTGGTGACGCTGACCAGCTCCACGCCCCCGAGTCCGAGCCCGAGCACGACGCCGGCGGTCAAGGGGATCGCGGAGGCGGGGTCGACGGTGCGGCTCTACCCCACGGCCGGGTGCACCGGGTCGCCGTCGGCGACCGGCACCGCCGCGGCGTTCGCCAACCCCGGTCTGACCGTGACCGTGGGAGCGGGCAGCACCACGACGTTCCGCGCGACCGCGACGGACGCGGCCGGCAACGCCTCCGGCTGCTCGACCAGCTCGCTGACCTACGTCCACGACTCGACGGCGCCGGCCCCCGTCATGCTGACCGCCCTGGTGCCGGGCCCGCAGAGCACCAGCACGACCCCGGCGGTGCAGGGCTCCGCGGAGCCAGGCTCGACGGTGAAGGTGTACGCCACCGCCGGCTGCACGGGTACGCCGGCGGCGACCGGCACGGCGGCGGCGTTCGCGTCACCGGGGCTCACGGCGACCGTGGTGCTGGGTAGCAGGACCACCTTCAAGGCCACCGCGACCGACGCGGCCGGGAACACCTCGGCCTGCTCGACCAGCTCACTCACCTACACCAGCGACCTGTTCGACGGCGGCTTCGAGGCCGCCACCGGCGATCCCGCCGACAGCCCCTTCTGGACCGAGGACGACTCGATCGCCGGGTCGCCGCTCTGCACGGTCAGCACCTGCACGCCGGGCGCCGAGATCTCGCCGCACGCGGGCAGTGCGTGGGCCTGGTTCGGAGGTTTCGACACAGCAGGACACACCGGGAGCGTCGCCCAGCCGATGGTGATCCCTGTCGGCAACGTCGCGCTGACCTATTGGTATCGCAACAGCTCCGTCACCGCGCCGTTCGACGCCGTCCTGCTCGTCCAGGTCGACGGGACGACCCTGAAGACCCACACCGAGGCGTCCGAGCCGGAGACGGCCTACAGCAAGCAGGTCGTCGACCTGTCGGCGTTCGCCGACGGCGCGAGCCACGTCCTGTCGTTCAGCTACAGGAACGGGGAACAGGGCGTCAACAACATGCTGGTCGACGACGTGGGGCTGATCCCCGGCTCGGCCCCCCACACGGCCACTCCCACCGTCATCGCCACCGTCCCGGGGTCGCCGTCCACCTCGACGACTCCCAAGGTGAAGGGCACCTCCGAGCCAGGTTCGACTGTGACGCTGTACTCCAACAGCACCTGCACCAGCGCGCCGCTGGGCACCGGCTCCGCAGCCGAGTTCCCGGGCGGGATCACGGCGACCGTGCCGGCGCAGGCGGCCACCACGACCATCTACGCGAGGGCCGCCAACGCCGGCCAGAACGACTCGGCCTGCTCGTCGACGTTCGTGTCCTACACCCACCTGGCCCCACCGGAGACCACCCTCGTCAAGAAGCCGAAGAAGAAGGTGACCACGAGGAAGAAGCGCGCGAAGGTCTCCTTCACGTTCGCCTCCGTCACCGCGGGCGCGACCTTCGAGTGCAGCATCGACGGCCGGGCTTTCAAGCCCTGCGCCTCGGGACACCGGATGAAGCTCAGGGTCGGTCGGCACACGTTCGCGGTGCGCGCGGTGGCCTTCGGTCTCATCGACCCGACCCCCGCCACCTACGGCTTCAAGATCAAGCGGAAGCGCTGACCGACCGCTCGGACCCGGGCAGGTCAGCAAGAAAGTCTGCATCTCCTGGTCAGGGATGCGTGACAAATGCAGCCCTCGCGGGGCCAGACTTCGCCAGTCCTAAGAAGGTTCTTAGGACTTCTCGGATATCCCCACATGAGGAGACCTCGTCTTGAACATCTCTACGCAAGAAGGCCGCGAGGCTCTCGGGCCTCGCCCTCGTGATCACCGGCCTGGTTCCCTGGCGCCAGCTGGTCCACGCGCCCCGCGAGCGCGCCGCAGCTGGTGACAGGACGGTGGCTTCGAGGCCGCGGTCGACCCCGGCGACCAGGTCCTCGACAGCCCGTAACTGGACCGAGGCGGACTCGCTGTTCGACACGCCGCTGTGCAACCTGGACCTCTGCGGCAGCGGCGCTGGCGCGTCGCCGCCCCGCACGGGTGACTCTGGTGCGCCTGGTTCGGCGGCTGCGTCCGCGGCCGGCCAGACCGGCAGCCTCTCCCAGTCGCGTCGACTATCCCGGCCGGGACCAAGGCGTCCCTGACCTACTGACTACCGCAACGGCACGGCGAACACTCCCTTCGACGCGACGCTCGAGGTCAAGATCGACGGCACGGCCGTCAAGACCCACACCGAGGCCGCGACCGCCGACGCCGACTACACGCAGCAGACCGGTGGACATCAGTCGCCTTCGCCGACGGTGCCTCCCACATCGCTGTCGTTCAACTACCACCAACGGTGCCACGGGCACCACCAGCATGGTCGTCGACGACGTCGAGCATCGACACGACGCGTCGACCTCCGCCGACCACCGGCGACCCCGACGGTCACCTCGACGGTCCCGGCCGAGCCCCGTCGAGCTCGACGACCCCGAAGGTCAAGGGGCACCGCGGAGACGGGCTCGACGGTGACGCTCTACTGCCAACAGCCACGCTGCACCGGCACCCCGCTGGGCTCCGGCACCGCGGCCGACTTCACCGGTGCCGGCATCACGGCCACGGTGCCCTCCAACGCGACAACGACGATCTACGCCAGGCGACCAAGGCTGCCCAGGACGACTCGGCGTGCTCCACTACGTTCGGCGACGTACGTCAACGACAGCACGGTGCCGAACACGACGATCACAAGCCCGGTGGCCGACGCCGTGTCCAAGTCCCTCAACGTCCCGGTCACCTTCACCTCGAGCGAGGCCGGTTCGACCTTCACCTGCAAGCTCGACTCCGGGGCGTTCGCGGCGTGCACCAGCCCGGCGACCCTCACGGTGACCTCCGGGACGCACACCGTCCTGGTGGCGGCCAAGGACGCGGCCGGCAACACCGACGCCACGCCGGCGTCGGTGACCTTCACCGCCTACGACTGCGCCACCCTGATCGCGGCCGTGACCGCGGCGCAGGCCACGGTGGACACGGCGACCAAGGCCGTGGCCAAGGCGAAGAAGGCGCTCAAGAAGGCCAAGAAGTCGCACAAGGCCAGCAAGATCAAGAAGGCCAAGAAGAAGCTCAAGAAGGCCAAGGCCGCACTGAAGGCGGCCCAGGCTGCCCTCACCGCGGCGCAAGGCCCTGCCGCTCCCTGCGGTGGAAGCGTCTCGAAGATCCAGGCGCTGAGGTAACCAAACCCGCTCACCGGTCGACCCCGGGAGCGTCGCGCCAACGCGCGACGCGACCGGGGTCGTCGGCGTTCGCGCCGGACCAGGTCTAGGTTAGCGCCCATGCGTGCAGCGGGTGGCATCGTCGGGTACTCTCGCCACGGGCGCCTGGTCGCCGCCCTCGTCCCGGGCGCCGTCGCCGCCGAGGTCCGGGTAGCACGCGCGGCCGAACGGCGCGACACCGCCCGGGCAGGCGACGCTTACGGCAACCTCTGGAACATCCTGCCGCCGGGCTCGCGCGGCAACGTCACGACGCTCGACGTCGCCTCCCTGCTCGGCGGTCACCGCGACGGCGACCGCGCCGCCCAACGTCGCCGACCAGCTCGAGATGTACGACGCGCTCACCAAGCGCGACCCGGGCCGCATCGACCGGGCCGACATCGACCAGCTCTACAAGCGCGAGGACTTCACCCCCGCGACCGTGGTGAGCACGAAGTCGCCCAAGCCAGGGGTGACGATCCAGCGCGACGCGTTCGGGGTGCCGTTCATCAACGGCACGACCTTCGACGACGTCGAGTACGGCGCCGGCTACGCCGCCGTCGAGGACCGGATGTTCCTCATGGACGTGCTCCGCCACACCGGTGCGGCGCGGATGGCCGAGTTCGTCGGCAACACCCCGGGCAACGTCGCGACGGACCAGGCGCAGCTGCGCACCGCGTTCTACACGCCGGCCGAGGCCAACGAGCAGGTCGTCAAGGCGGCCGCGGATGCCGGCACCCGGGGTCAGCAGCTGCTCAGCGGCGTCGACGCGTTCATCGCCGGGATCAACCAGGCCCAGCACGACCTGTGCCCGACCATCGCAGCGCCGACCTGCCCGGCGGAGTACGTCGGGCTGCAGAAGACGCCGACCGACTGGACCCGCGCCGACATCGTCTACATCGCCTCGCTCGTCGGCGGCATCTTCGGCAAGGGCGGCGGCCACGAGATCGCGCAACGCCGAGTGGTGGCAGGCCCTCAAGGCGAAGTTCGGCAAGCAGGCAGGCGCTGCAAGATCTACGGCGACCTGCGCGAGAAGAACGACCCCGAGGCGCCGACCACGTCCAGCAGGCGCGCGCCCTACGACGGCGGGGCGTTCGACCCGGACCTGCCCGGCGTGGCGCTCCCCGACCGCGGCGGCCGCGACCGCCCCGGGCACCGGGGCCGTGCTGCGCGGGTCGGCGCCCGCGCCCGGGAAGGTGACGCCCCGGCTCGACCTGCCCGGACGGCGTCCACGTCGACCTGTCCGAGCTGGGCGCGCACGGCATGAGCAACGCGCTGCTGGTGACCGGCAAGGAGTCGAAGACCGGCAAGCCGCTGGCGGTCATGGGGCCGCAGACCGGCTACTACGCACCGCAGATGCTCGTCGAGCAGGTGCTCAACGGCCCGGGGATCCAGGCCCGCGGGGTCGCGTTCGCCGGCGTCAACCTGTTCGTGCAGCTCGGCCGCGGCGTCGACTACGCCTGGTCGGCGACCTCGGCGGGCAGCGACAACATCGACACCGTCGCCGAGAAGCTGTGCAACACCGACGGCTCCAGGGCGACGCGTCAGGTCGACCGCCTACCTGGTCGGCAAGAAGTGCGTCCCGATGCAGTCCGACGTCCACTCCGAGACGACCACGCCGAACTTCACCGCGCCCGGCCCCGCGCCGGACCTACGAGTTCCAGGTGCTGCGGACCCGGCACGGCATCGTCCAGGAGCGGACCACGGTCGGCGGCAAGCCGGTCGCGCTGGTGCTCCAGCGGTCGACGTACGGCCACGAGATCGACTCGGTGCTCGGCTTCGGCGAGTTCAACGACCCGGGCTTCGTGCACAACGCGAAGTCGTTCCAGAGGGCCGCGAGCGACGTCGACTACACGTTCAACTGGTTCTACGCCGACTCCAAGGACATCTCCTACTACTCCTCCGGGCTGCTGCCGAAGCGGTCGAAGAAGGTCGAGCCGGACCTGCCGCACTGGGCCGGGAAGAAGTACGACTGGAAGGGCTGGCTGCCGGCCAAGAAGCACGCGCGCGAGACCAACCCGAAGCGCGGCTACCTGGTCAGCTGGAACAACAAGCCGGCGCCCGGACTTCTCGGCCGCCGACGACACCTGGAGCTACGGCGCGGTCTACCGGTCGCTGGCGCTCGAGAAGCGGCTGACCCGCCAAGATCAGAGGCAAGAAGAAGGTCGACCTGCCCGGCACTGGTCGGCGTGATGGCCGGCGGCGCCACCGCCGACTCGCGTGCGGCGTACACCCTGCCCGTGGCTGCTCAAGGTGATCGGCAACGACAAGAAGACCGCGCCGGCGCGCGCCCTGCTGTCCCAGTGGCTGAAGGCGGGCGCGCCGCGGGCCGACCGCGACCGCAACGGCGTCCTACGAGTACCAGGCCGCGATCGCGCTGTTCGACTCCTGGTGGGAGGACGGCGCGCAGCTCGGTGGCCTACGACGTGATGTCGGGCCGGCTGGGGCCGCTGACCCGTCAGCTGCCGCAGGGTCTCGACGACCACCCGCGGTCGGGTCGGGGCTCGTCGTTCAACGGCGTCGCCTGGTACGGCTACCTGTCCAAGGACCTGCGCTCGGTCCTCGGCGAGGACGGTCGACGGCGCCTACTCCACCGGCTACTGCGGCAAGGGCTCGCTGCAAGGCCTGCCGCGCGACGCTGCGTGCCTCCCTCGCCGGCGGCCGTGGACCGCGGTGCTGCAGGGAGCAGCGCAAGTCCTCGGTCAGCCAGCTCACCTACGACAAGACCGAGGACGACATCCGCTCGAGCACCGCCGGCGTCGTCGGCGTGCGGCCGATCGACTGGCAGAACCGGCCGACGTTCCAGCAGGTGGTGGAGTTCCTGTCGCACCGCTAGGGAATCCCCTGGTCAGAGCGGGACGCCGCACCACGGCTCGACCGGCGCACCCCAGCTGCTCGTGGTGCCTGCGCTCTCCCGGGTCAGCCCGCAGTGGGCGCAGCCCAGCCGTCGGGTGGGGCCGGCGTCCTGACGGCGTACGACCGCACGCTCCGAGCAGCGCGGGCAGACGACGAGCACCTCGGGGTCGGCCCAGGCGGAGAGGCCCGAGCCGCCGTCGCGGAACCGCTCCTCGCACATGCTGAGCAGTATGGGCCCCGGCGACGAGGATCAGCCGGCGTGCGTGAGCCGGGCGGCCTTCGCGAGCGGGAGCCGCACCGTGAACGTCGAGCCCTGGAGGTGGCCCGACTGCACGTCGATGGTGCCGCCGTGGCCGGAGACGATGGCGGCGACGATCGAGAGGCCGAGGCCGGTGCCCTGGATCTGCCGGACCTGGGCGGTCGAGGAGCGGAAGAACCGCTGGAACAGGTCGCCCTGCTCGTCGGTCGGGATGCCGATGCCGGTGTCGCTGCACCGTGATCACGGCGTGGTCGTCGACGATGTCGACGCCGAAGCCGATGGTGCCGCCGTCCTCGGTGAACTTCACCGCGTTGGAGAGCAGGTTGATCATCACTCGCTCGAGCTGGGCACGGTCGCCGAGCACGGGGACGGCGACGCCGGGCCGGTCGACCTCGAAGGTGAGGTGGCGGCCGTTGAGGAGCGGCCGGATGGCCTCCTCGATCGGCCCGATGGTGGCGGCCAGGTCGACCTGGTCGTGGCGCCAGTGGACGGTCTCGGAGTCGAGGCCGGAGAGCATGAGCAGGTCGTTGATCATGGAGATCAGCCGCTGGCCGTTGCGGTTGATCGTCTCCAGCAGCGGCAGCTGGTCGGGCAGGGGCTCGACGATCGACCCGTCGGTCATCATCTCGGTGTAGCCGACGATGCTCGTCACCGGCGTCCGGAGCTCGTGGGAGACGGTGGAGACGAACTCGTTCTTGGCCTGGTCGAGGGAGCGGAGCCGCTCGACCGCGGTGCGCTCCTTGTCGAGGGCGGCGATCAGCATCTCCTGGCTGTGCCGCTGCTCGGTGACGTCGCGGGCCACGCACAGGTAGCCGCTCTGGGCGGCGAACGCGTCCTGGGCCACCGACAGCGTCATCGAGACCAGCTGCTCGCCGCCGGCCCTGGTCGTCCAGGTCCAGTCGCGCGCCCGGGTCTCGCCGTCCCGGCCCAGGCCCCGGACCAGGATGTCGAAAGCCTCGTCGAGGGTGTCCGCCCCGGTGCGCTCGAGCAGCTCCGATGACTTGAGCAGCCGGTGGAACGGCTCGCCGACCAGCTCGTCGCGCTCGTAGCCGAGGAGGTGCTGGATGCCGGAGTTGGCCACCGAGATCCGCCCGGCGGTGTCGATGCCGACGATGGCGGTGGTGAGCGAGGCCTCCATGAGGTGGTTGACCAGCCCGGCCGTGGTGCGCTCGGCGGTGACGTCGATGCCGGTCATGACGGCGTACATCGGGTGCCCTTGCTCGTCGCGGACGATGTTGGTGTTCCACACGATCCGCAGCTTCTCGCCGGACCTGGTGATCGAGTCGGACTCCCGGACGATCGGTACGCCGGAGCGGTTGGGCCACATGATGCAGCGCCTCGACGTCGTCGGCGTCCGACGGGGTGATGCCGGTCTCCCAGACCTTGCGGCCCAGCAGCTCGTCCTCGCTGTAGCCGGTGATCACCGAGGTGGCCTGGTTGACCCGGACCACGATGCCCTCGACGTTCGGTCACCATGATGATGCAGTTGGTGGTGTCGAGGGTCGCGTTGGTGAGCGTCTGGGCGGCCTCGAGGCCGTGCCGCGCGTCGTACTCCGCGGTCACGTCGAGCAGCTGGGCGGCGAAGAACGGCTCGTCACCGCTCTCGCCGAGCGAGGAGATCTGCAGCGTCACCTGGCCGGAGCGGGCGTAGGTCAGCGGCCCCTCGACCCGCCAGCCGTCGATGGACCCGCTCGATCAGCTGAGGGAGGGACTCCGCGTAGTCCGGGCCCGACGTCCATCACGTCGCTGAGCCGCAGCCCGAGCGAGTGACTCCTCGCGGCCGCCGAGGATGCCGAGTGCGGTCTCGTTGAGGTCGACGATGACCAGGTCGCGACCCGTCTCGTCCGGCTCCAGGAACGCCATGCCGACCAGCGACTCGGTGAAGTTGCGGCGGAAGAGTCGGCCGTCGGCGGTGATCCGGTCCAGCAGGATCGTGTTGCGCTGCACGGCGATGCCGAGCGGCAGCACGAGCAGCGCGGCGCTGCGCGAGGTAGCCCTGGGTGAGGGCCGCGCCGGTCAGGGCGCTCACCCGGTCGTTGAGCACGGCGTCGCCGAACGGGCCGATGCCACCGACGGTCTGCGCTGTCACGAAGATGCCGACCAGCACGAGCTCGGCGCAGGCCACCCGCAGGTCGAAGCGGAGCGCCGCCCAGGCCAGCAGCAGCACCGGCACGAAGGTCAGCGTCGAGCTGGCGCCGGGGACGAAGGTCGACACGCTCGCCGCCGGCGAGCAGCAGGACCTGCACGCCCAGCTCGAGGCTTCCTGTCCGATCCAGTGGTTCTCGGTGACGACGGCGAGCGGGAAGAGGAGCAGCACCGCGGCCAGGTGGGCCGCGAACGACGTGGCGAGCGACGACCCCCAGCGGGTCGAGGTCGACCAGCCGGGAAGCGCTGGCGCCGCCCAGCACGAGCATGCCGCCGCTGACCACGGCGGCGCCGAGCAGCCGGACGAAGTCCTCCTGGTCGACCAGCTGCGGCGCCTTCCGGCCGCCGTGCGTGACCAGCAGCGCCGCGATGACCAGCGCGACCGCCTCGACCACGCCGTGCGCCACCGCGAGCCGCAGCCCGCGCTCGGAGATGACGTCGCCGATCGCCGTCGCGACGGACCAGCAGCGGGCGCCAGCAGCAGCCACCGGCGTACGGGCGTGAGCGACGAGCAGGATCAGCCCCAGCCCGCGCTGCCGGCCAGAACGTCGCGACTGCCCGGCCGTCGGGCGCGAGGCGCACCGCGACGGCACCGGCGGCGACCACCCCCGCGAGCATGGCGAAGGAGGGTGCCCAGCCGAGGGGTCGATCGGCGTGGCGAGTCACCTCCCCAGTCTCGGGTACCTCACCCGTCCCCCGCTGCGATTTCCAGGCCGTCTCGCGAGTCCTGCCCTCCACACGGCCTAGGCTGGAGGAATGTTGGTCTCCGAGCGCATCGGGCAGTTCTTCGTGGACGCCGGATCGGGGCGCGACCGGCTGGAGTACACCGAGTACGGCGCGGGCGACCGCTGGGTGGTCCTGCTGCACGGACAGCTGATGCCGCGCCGGATGCACCAGCCACTGGCCCGTTCCCTGGCGGCCGAGGGGCTGCACGTGGTCACCCTCGACCTGCTCGGCCACGGCCGCTCGGACCGGCCCGCGGACCCGCTCGTCTACTCCATGACCGCCTTCGCCGAGCAGGTCGTGGCCCTGCTCGACCACCTGGAGGCTCCCCAGGCGATCGTCGGCGGCACCTCGCTCGGCGCGAACGTCGCGCTCGAGGTCGCCGACCTCGCGCCCGAGCGGGTGCGCGGGCTGCTGGTCGAGATGCCGGTGCTCGACAACGCCGTGGAGGCCGGCATCCTCGCCTTCGCGCCGCTGATGTTCGCGGCCCGGTTCCTGCCGTTCACCGTCGACGGGCTGCGCGCGATCACCCGTCCGATCCCGCGCGGGGTCGTGCCGTTCTGGGTCGGCATCGCCCTCGACACCCTCGACCAGCGCTCCGAGTCGGTCGCGGCGGTGGTGCACGGGCTGTTCTTCGGCCGGGTCGCGCCGCCGGCCAAGCGGCGCCGGGCCGATCACGGCCCCTGCGCTCGTGGTCGGCCACCCGGCCGACCCGATCCACCCGGCCGCCGACGCGGCGATGCTGGCCGACGAGCTGCCCAACGCGCGCTTCGTCCGCGCCCGCAGCATCCTGGAGTGGCGGTTCTGGCCCGAGCGGCTCAACCACGAGGCCGCGGAGTTCGCGCTGGAGGTCTGGGAGCAGACGCCGGCGGCGACACGCTCCCGCGGGCGCCGTGCGCCTCGCTAGACCCGGCACAATGGCTGAGTGCCTCTCTACCGCGACGAGGCGATCGTGCTGCGCACCCACAAGCTCGGCGAAGCGGATCGCATCATCACCCTGCTGACCCGGGAGAACGGGCGGGTGCGCGCGGTGGCCAAGGGGGTACGCCGGACCACGTCGAAGTTCGGCTCGCGGCTCGAGCCGTTCACCCACGTCGACGTCCAGCTCGCCGAGGGGCGCAACCTCGACACCATCACCCAGGCCGAGACCCACGACGCGTTCGCGGCGTCGCTGGGCGCCGACTACGAGCGCTACACCGCGGGCACGGTGATGCTCGAGACCGCCGAGCGGCTGGTCACCGAGGAGAAGCAGCCCTCGACCCAGCAGTTCCTGCTGCTGGTCGGCGGGCTGCGGGCGATGGTCGGCGGGGAGCGCCGGCCCAGCCAGGTCCTCGACTCCTACCTCCTGCGCTCGCTGGCCGTGGCCGGCTACGCGCCGTCGTTCGAGCACTGCGCCCGCTGCGGGCTGGCCGAGGGGCCAGCACCGCTGGTTCAACCCGTCCTACGGCGGCATGCTCTGCACGACCTGCCGGGTCCCCGGGTCGGCCGGCCCGGCCGCCGAGACGGTCACCCTGCTGGGCGCGCTGCTGGCCGGCGACTGGCCGACCGTCGAGGCCGCCGACCCGCGCCACCTCAAGGAGGCCAGCGGCCTGGTCGCGGCGTTCCTCGCCTGGCACCTCGAGCGCGGGCTCCGCTCGATGGCCTACGTCGAGCGATGAGTGAGAAGCGGTCCGCCCGCCGACCCCGCACCCGTCCGGAGCCCGGCCGCCCGACCTGCCCAAGGAGCTGGTGCCCCGGCACGTCGCGATCGTCATGGACGGCAACGGCCGCTGGGCCAAGCAGCAGGGGCTGCCGCGCACGCAGGGCCACGAGGCGGGGGAGTCCTCGCTGTTCGACGTCGTCGAGGGCGCCATCGAGGTCGGGGTGAAGGCGATCTCGGCGTACGCCTTCTCGACCGAGAACTGGACCCGCTCGCCCGAGGAGGTCAGGTTCCTCATGGGCTTCAACCGCGACGTGATCCGGCGGCGCCGCGACGAGATGCACGAGCTCGGCGTCAAGGTGCGGTGGGCGGGCCGCGCGCCGCGGCTGTGGCGATCGGTGATCAAGGAGCTCAAGGTCGCCGAGGAGCTGACCGCGGCAACGACGTGCTGACGCTGACGATGTGCGTCAACTACGGCGGCCGTGCCGAGATCGCCGACACGATGCGCTCGATCGCGCGCGAGGTGGCAGCCGGCCGGCTCAACCCCGACAAGATCGACGAGCGGACGGTCGCCGCGCCACCTCTACGTGCCCGAGCAGGCCGACGCCGACATGGTCTGGCGGACCTCGGGCGAGCAGCGGCTCTCCAACTTCATGCTCTGGCAGGCGGCCTACAGCGAGCTCGTCTTCACCGACGTGCTCTGGCCGGACGTCGACCGCCGCCACCTGTGGGCCGCGATCGAGGCGTACGCCGCCCGGAACCGCCGCTACGGGAAGGCCTGACCTCAGTCGCCCGCCGTCGCCGATCGAGGCACGCTCTGGCACTGATGTGTCCCTTGTGAGGGCACGCCTGAGGGAGGAGCTGCGCAGCCTGTGGCTGGAGCCGCGGGACCCGCGGCTGCTGCAGCTCGGGCTTCAGCCTGCTGTTCCTGCTCGACATGGTGCTGCGGGTCGCCGGCGACCTCGACCTGCGCACCGGCCCGATGATCGGGCTGGTGCTCGTCCCGGTGGCCTGGGTGGTCACGCTCACTGTGCCGTGGAGCGGACGCCCGGAGTGGTGCCGCCTCTCGCTGCTGGTCTTGGACATCGGTCTGGTCGGGCTGGGCCGGCTGGACCCGGTCGGCGGCTCGGCGCTGCTCGTCGTGGTCCCGGCGCTGTGGCTCGGCTTCGTCTACGGCGTCCGCGGCGCGATCGTCACCGGCGTCGCGACCGTGCGCTGGTGTCGTGCCGGGACTGCTCTACTTCGGGATGAACGGCGTCAACATCTCCCGCTCGGTCACGACGACAGTGCATGGCCGTCGATGGTCTCGCTCGCCATCGCCAACGTGATCCAGCGCGTGCGCGGCGGACAGGAGACGATCGAGCTCCAGCGCCGGGTCGGCGAGGCGATCCTCGACACCGTCGACGTCGGGCTGGTGCTGCTGGACGGCAACGGCCGCTACCTCACCATGAACCGCCGCCACCACGACTTCATGCGGCTCGCCTTCCCCGCCGGCCACCACGGCGTGGCCGGCCAGCTCGGCGACGTCTTCCACGAGGACGGCGAGACGCTCGGTCCAGCACGAGGAGATGCCGACCTACCGCGCGACGCAGGGCGAGGAGTTCGACGACCAGCTGATCTGGGTCGGCTCGGACACCCTCACCCGACGGGCGCTGTCGGTCTCCTCGCGGGTCGTGCGCGACGAGAGCGGGCGCGTTCGCCGGCGCCGCGCTGGCCTACAAGGACGTCACCGACTTCATGCGGCGCTCTGAGGTGAAGGAGGAGTTCGTCGCCTCGGTCTCCCACGAGCTGCGCACGCCGCTCACCTCGATCCACGGCTTCACCAGCCTGGTCCTGGAGCGCGACGACCTGCCCGAGGAGGTGGTGCACCAGCTCGGCGTCGTCGAAGCGGAACGTCGACCGACTGGACCGGCTCGTCGCCGACCTGCTGCAGACCGCCCAGGTGGAGCGCGGCCTGGTGCACCTCGAGCGCGAGCGCACCGACATCGCGGCCCTGGTCCGCCAGTCCGTCGAGGCCGCCCGGCCAGTCGGTCGAGGAGGCCGGGCTCGACCCTGGCCAGCCGCGCTGCCGAGGCGACCTGGTCGTCATGGTCGACCCGCAGCGGTTCGCGCAGGTCGTCGACAACCTGGTCTCCAACGCGGTCAAGTACACGCCCACCGGCGGCCGGATCGAGGTCGACCTCTCGGTCGCCCACGACCGGGTCGAGCTGGTGGTCCTCGACACCGGCATCGGCATCAGCATGCGCGACCGCAACCACGTGTTCAGCCGGTTCTTCCGCGCCCGGCCATGCCGCCGCAGCAGTCGATCCAGGGCATCGGCCTGGGGCTGAGCATCACCAAGGCGATCGTGGACAGCCACGGCGGCCGGATCGAGGTCGAGAGCGAGGAGGGCCGCGGCTCGACCTTCCGGGTCCGGCTGCCCCTCGACGTACCCGCCGGCAGCGAGCGGCCCGATCCGACCCCGCTCGCCGGCGTTCGCTCCCGGTAGCGCGAACGGTTGACAACGACTTACCGTTAGTATGTAACTTACGGTAAGTCATGACGAACGCATCGACCATCCTCACCGCCCTCGGCGACCCGACCCGGCAGGCGATCCTCGACCTGCTCCTGGAGGGGCCGCAGCCGGTGGGCGAGCTGGCCGCGCGGCTGCCGGTCAGCCGGCCGGCCGTCTCGCAGCACCTCAAGGTGCTCAAGGAGGTCGGGCTCGTGGTGGACCGCCAGGACGGGACCCGCCGCGTCTACCGCGTCGACCCCGCCGGGCTGGCCCCGTCGCGCGCCTACCTCGACCGGTTCTGGAAGAAGGCCATGGTCGCGTTCGCCCAGTACGCAGAGGATCAGAGCGAAAGGAGAACGACGAGGCCGACCGATGACCCAGCAGACGATCAACCCGGTGCGCGTGAGCGTGGCCGTGGGCCTGGACCAGCAGCGCTGCTTCGAGGTGTTCACCGACGAGATGACGTCGTGGTGGCCCGAGGGCCACCACATCGGTGAGGCGCCGATCGAGAAGGTCATCATCGAGCCGTTCGTGGGTGGCCGCTGGTACACCCGGCACACCGACGGCTCCGAGACCGAGACCGGCGTGGTGACGGCCTACGACGCACCGCGCGGCTTCACCGTCACCTGGCAGATCGGCGCCGACTGGGCCTTCCACGACGACCTCGTCACCCACGTCGACGTGACGTTCACGCCGACCGACGACGGCCGCACCCTGGTCGAGCTCGTGCACCGTGACCTCGAGGCCTACGGCGCGGACGCGGCCAAGATGGCCGAGACCTTCGAGGGTCCGGACGCCTGGGGCGGCATGCTCCAGCACTACGCCGAGGTCGCCGAGCCCGGCAGCCGCTGACCGTGCTGACGCGATCGCGTCAGCCGCAGTCGGGACAGCTCCCGAAGATCTCGAGGTTGTGGCTGACGTCGGAGAAGCCGTGCTCGGCGGCGATCGCCCGGGTCCAGCGCTCGACGGTCGGGCCCTCGACCTCGACCGTCCGGCCGCAGCCGCGGCAGACCAGGTGGTGGTGGTGGGAGTCGGAGCAGCGCCGGTAGATCGCCTCGCCGTCCTCGGTGCGCAGCATGTCGACCTCGCCGGCGTCGGCGAGCTTCTGCAGCGTCCGGTAGACCGTGGCCAGCCCGACCGGCTCGCCGCGGCGGCCCAGCAGGTCGTGGATCTCCTGGGCCGAGCGGAAGTCGTCGAAGGAGTCCATCGCCTCGACGACCGCGGTCCGCTGCCTGGTCGGGCGCATCCCCGACGCGCCCTCAGTGCTCGTCATAGTGCGCTCCGTGCTGCGGCGTGCCGGTGGCCGTCGTGGACGTAGTCGACGTGGTCGCCGTGCTGTACGGCGGCGTGGCCGCAGTCCTTGCCGTGCTGGTGGGCGTGCTCGGTCGGCGCGTGCTCGGGCGGCGGCAGGGCGGGGAACGGCTCCCGCAGCCGGGCCCGCCGTCGTAGCAGTGCTCCGACCGGCCAGGTGATGGCGAACCCGGTGAGCGAGAGCAGCACGATCGTCGGGCCAGGCGTGACGGTGGCGTTGAAGGAGAAGGAGAGGTACGCCGAGAGCACCAGCCCGCCCAGTGAGGCGGCGGCGCCGAGCACCATGGCCGCGAGCAGGGTGGCGCGGAACGATCGGGTCAGCTGCTGCGACGTGGCGACCGGGACGACCATCAGCGCGGAGACCAGCAGCAGGCCGACCGTGCGCATCGCCACCGAGACGCTCACCGCCGCCAGCACGGCGACCAGCACGTTGTAGAAGCCGACCCGGAGCCCCGTCACCCGGGCGAACTCCTGGTCCTGCGCGACCGCGAACAGCTGCGGGGCCAGTCCCACGCCGACCAGGATCACCACCGTCGAGAGCGCCATCGTGACGATGACGTCCGAGATCGACATGGTGAGGATCGACCCGAAGAGATACTCGCTGCAGCCGTGGCAGCGCTCTGTCCGCCGAGCCCGGTCAGCAGCACCCCGCCGGCCAGGCCGCCGTAGAAGAGCAGGGCCAGTGCGACGTCGCCGTTGGTGTGTCCGCGCGCCCTGATCACCTCGATCAGCACGGCGCCGAGGGTGGCCACCACGACGGCGGTCCAGATCGGGGAGGCGCCGGGGTCAGCAGGCCGAGCGCCACTCCGGTGACCGCCACGTGGCCGATCCCGTCGCCCATCAGGGACAGCCGGCGCTGGACGAGGTAGGTGCCCACCGCGGGGGCGGCGAGGCCCGTGAACGCCGCCGCGATCAGGGCGCGCTGCATGAAGGGGTACTGGAAGAGCTCCCAGAAAGTCACTGGCCGCCCTCCAGCGGGGAGCGGACCGTCGGGACGTGATCTTGCTCGTCCCGCGAGACGTAGTGGTGATGGGTGTGCGCATCGCCGTACGCCGGCCCGTGCATGGCGTGGTCGGCAAGGGGCGGGCCGTCGTAGGCCATCCGCCCGTCACGCATGACCACTGCGCGGTCGACGAGGGGGGCCAGCGGTCCGAGCTCGTGCGCCACCAGGACGATGGTCGCGCCGCGCTCCTTGAGCCGGTCGAGCGACGTGGCGAGGGAGATCTGGTTGGCCAGATCGACACCCGCCGTGGGCTCATCGAGGAAGAACAGCTCCGGCGCGGCCGCCAACGCCCTCGCGATCAGCACCCGCTGCTGCTGACCCCCGGAGAGGGTGCCCACGCCCTCGCCCGCGCGGGACTCGAGCCCGACCACCTCGAGCGCCTCGGTGATGGCGGCGCGGTCGGCACGCGAGAGCGGACGGAACAGCCTGCGGTGGGTGAGCCGCCCCGACGCGACGACCTCCCAGACCGAGGCCGGTACGCCGGACGTCGCGCCGCCCCGCTGGGGGACGAAACCGATCCGCGACCAGTCGTGGAACCGCTCGATCGGAGTGCCGAACAGGGTCAGGGTCCCGCCGGTCAGGGGTCGGAGACCGATCAGGGCCCGCACCAGCGTCGACTTGCCGGAGCCGTTGGCGCCCATGAGGGCCAGGAACTCCCCGGCGGGCACCTCGAGGTCGATGTTGCGCAGGACCGGGCGGCCACCGATGGCGACGGCGCCGTCGGTCAGCCGGATCGGCAGCGCCGTGGACGGCGTGGTCATGGACATCCGTTGGCCTCTCGTAGAGCGGCGAGGTTGGCCCTCATCAGCGACAGGTAGTCGTCGTCGGCGGTCTCCGAGGTCAGCCCCTCGATCGGGTCGAGGATCCGGCTCCTGACGCCCATGTCGTCGGCGAGGCTCTGTGCCAGCTTGGGGCTGACCAGCCGCTCGCCGAAGACGGTGGTGATCCCGTCGTCCTCGATCAGCCGCTGCAGCCGGGCCAGGTCGGCGGGCGTCGGCTCGGCCTCGGGCGAGAGGCCCGAGATCGGCTCGATGAACAAGCCGTAGCGGCCGAGGTAGCCGAAGGCGTTGTGCGAGACGACGACCGTGTCACGCTCGCACCCCTGGAGCCCGTCGGCGTACTCCTGGTCCAGCGCCGTGAGGTCGGCCTCGAGAGCGGTCGCGTTGGCCCGGTAGTCCGCGGCGTGCAAGGGGTCGGCCTTCGCGAGTCCGTCGGCGACCGCTTCCGCGACCTTCGCCAGCTTGAGCGGGTCCTGCCAGAAGTGCGGATCGAGGTCGCCCGGGTCGGACGACTCCTCGCCGTCGGGGGAGTCGTGCCCATCGTGCGAGATCGGCTCGAGGCCGGCGACCGCCCCGGCGTCGATGGTCGCCACTCCGTCGGCCTGGTCGACCGCGGCGTCGACGGGCGCCTGCAGCCCCTTCTCGTAGACGACGAGGTCTGCGGTGGTGACCGCCGCGGTCTGGGCCACCGAGAGCTCGAGGTCGTGCGGCTCCGAGCCCGGCTTGGTCAGGTTCACCACGTCCGCGTGGTCGCCGGCGACCCGATCGGTGACGAACTGCAGCGGGTAGAACGCCGTGATCACGTCGATCCCCGTGCCGCCGCTCGGCCCTCGTTGGTGAACGCCGCGCAGCCGGTCGTCACCGTCAGGACCAGCGCGGCAGGCACGAGCAGGGAACGCATGAGAACGATTCTCACCGGGAATGAGAATCATTGTCAAACTGTCTACCCCCGCGAGCTTCGGCCCCACCTGATACCCCCGCGAGCTTCGGCCCCACCTGGTATCCCGCCGCTCGGCGCTTCGGCCACGGCCCGGAGGCCGACGCTCGCTGGCGCTCGCAGGCGCTGTCGCTCGCTCCGCTCGCTCGGCGCAGTCGACCACGGCCCGGAGGCCGATCGCGGGGCGCGCGGGCTTCGCCCGCAAAGACCGGGTCGCTGCGCTCCCTCCGCTCCCATTGCGTTGGTACCCCGCGAGCTTCGGCCCAACCTAGATACCCCCGCGAGCTTCGCCCCAGTCCGTGGCGACGCTCGCCGGCGCTCGCAGGCGCTGTCGCTCGCTGCGCGCTCGGCGCAGTCGCCACGGGGCCCGGAGGCCGGGGCCGAAGCTCGCCGGGGTATCAGAACAGCGAAGCTCGCGTCGTCGGGGACATCCGGGCCGAAGCTCGCCGGGGTAGACAACACGGCAGCCGGCGTCGAGCTCGTGCTCTCCTGCCTGCTGGCCGAGGCCGACCTGACGATGGGGCTCAACGGCTACGCGAGCGTGGCCGAGCTGACTAGGGAGGTCCTGCTTCCCGTCGAGACCTGACAGCAGCGCCTGTGGATTCCCGCCGACGACTGTCGGTGGCTTGTCCTAGTGTGTTCAGCATCAGACCACGGACTGCTCAGGGGTGGTGAACATGCGGGATCTCGGGACCGACACGGTGGCGAGCACGACCGGTGCTGCTGGGCTGGCTGCGCCGACGGTGGCCGAGATCGAGGAGTTCCGGCTCCGGCTGGCTGCTGATGCGGTGGGGCTCGAGGATGCGGAGCGGATCGACCGGGTCGCGGCGCTGGAGCGGCTGCGCCGCGCCACGGAGGCGGCCTCGAGCGAGACGGTGGCCGACTTCGTCCTCTCCCAGCGCCGGGCTGCTGCCGAGCGTGGGGTGCCGGCCGCCCGGCGAGACCGGGGGCTGGGGCTGCAGGTCGCGCTGGCGCGTGGGGTCTCACCCACGAGGGGTCAGCAGGATGTGGCGTTGGCGATGGTGCTGCGCACCGAGCTGCCCCACACCAGGGCCGCTCACCGGGCCGGGTCCATCGATGGCTACCAGGCCACCCTGATCGCCCGCGAGACCGCCTGCCTGACCGCCGAGCACCGCGCCCTGGTCGACGAGGAGCTCTGCGCCGACCCGTCGGTCGTCGAGTCCCTCTCGCCGCGGCGGCTGGTCGGGCGGCTGCAGCAGGCGGCCGCCGAGCTCGACCCCGCCGCCGTGGTCAAGCGGAGGGCCCGTGCCGAGGCCGACCGCCACGTCACCCTCCGCCCCGCCCCCGACGTGATGAGCTGGCTCGGGGTCCTGGTGCCGGTCAAGGACGGTGTCGCCGTCCACACCACCCTGCACCGCGACGCCACCCGGGCCAAGGCCGCCGGCGACCCCCGCAGCCTCGGCCAGCTGATGGTCGACCTCCTCGTCCAACGCGTCCTGCACCCGGTGGTCCACCCCGGCCTCGCCGACACCGCCACCAGCGGCTCCGAGACCGCGATCACCTGGGCCGAGGCTGCCTCGCCGACCCAGGAGGCTGCGGTCGCCACGACGAGCACGGTGCCGGTGATGGTCAACCTCATCCTCCGCGACACCGTCCTCCTCGGCGACCCCGAGCGACCCAGCGACCCCAGCGACCCCGACAACCCTGGCGACTCTGAGGGGACGGGCTGGGTCGAGGGTCATGGCCCGGTCCCCGGCGACCTGCTCCGCCAATGGATCGCCGACAACACCGAAGCCGGTGTCGAGGTCTGGCTCCGCCGCCTCTACGAACAACCCGCCACCGGCAACCTGGTCGCCATGGACTCCAAAGCCGAGCTCTTCAGTGGCCGGCTCGCCGAGTTCATCCGCCTGCGCGACCGGATCTGCCGCACCCCCGGCTGCGGCGCACGCATCCGCCACACCGACCACATCGAACCCCGAGCCCGAGGCGGACCCACCACCGCAGAGAACGGCCAAGGACTCTGCGAGCTCTGCAACTACGCCAAACAAGCACACGGCTGGTCCCACCACACCCTCCCCGGCCCCCGCCACACCGTGCAGATCACCACCCCCACCGGCCACACCTACACCTCCACCGCCGACCCACTCTGAGTTTCGGATGCTCCCAGTCGGATCCGCTCGACCGTCATGCCGAGGAGCGGGCGGAGCCCGACGTTGCCGAGAGTCGGACTGGCGACGGCGCGCACCGGGTCCGGAGAGGCTCCGGCCTCATCATGTGCTGTTCGTTCCGTCGTAGCGCGAGTCAGTGGGATGAGCTGAACCAGGCTGTGAGTGCGGCGGTGTAGTCGGGGCTGAGGAAGGTTGGATCCTCGGGCTCGGGCGAACCGGCGCAGTCGACGACTGGGAAGTGACCACATCGAGGGAGGTAGACGACGGTGAGGTCGCGTTCGCCGGCGCCCCGCCACACCGCCTCGCTCTCGGGTGCAGGGACGCACTCTTCGTCTGCGCCGTAGATGAGAAGAGTTGGACAGGTCACCCTCGCGATGTCGCCTGCTGGGTCGAAATCCATGTCATCCCAGGTCGTGCCTGGCGGCGCATCTTTGACGGTAGATAGGTGAGCTCGAACCAGGGTTCCGCAACAGCTGCGGTCAGCGCCGCTGAGGTCACCCGGGATCGACGACTCCCCGGAACGTCTCCTCCAGGCCCCTGCGAAGCTCACGCGCCCGACATCGAACGTCATCGTCATAGCCGGAGCGGCGAAGTCGCTCGTCGGTGAAGAACCTCATCTGCGCCGCTGGGGAGACCCCTGCGCAGCCGAGCAGAGCCAGGAACGAGACCAACGTGCGTTCGGCTGGGTCGGCGTCGATCGCTGCCGCGACACAGGCGGCCCACGCGCCCTGGCTGAATCCGAAGAGCCCCACCGCTGAGTCGAGGTGGGACGTCAACGTTGCCAACGCCGCCCGAGCGTCCGCGGCCTGGTCGACCAACGGGAGATCGGCGCCGTTCGCCGAGCGGCGTCGGTCATAGCTCAGCACCGCATAACCCAGTGGGACCAGAGCCTCGGCGAGATGGTCGAACAACGGCTGCGAGCGCTCGCCGCGCGATGCCCCATGCAGGGCAACGATCCCACCACCCAACCGCAAGTTCGTGTCGGGCCGACGGAGCAGGCCCGCGCCCACCTCCGGGACCTCCAACTCCGCCACGATCACCGTTGACTCCTATCACCGCTCCGGCCGCACAGCATGATTCACGTGATGCTGTCGCAGCAGAGCCCGACAATGCACTGCGGGCGGAGCCCGCCCGGGCTACCGCATCGACTTGGCGCCGTGATCGATGACCGATGTGGTCTGACCGATGAGTTCCCGCGGCGTGCTGGTCTACAAGCGGGAATCAACCCGCGAGAGGCTGGGACCGTGCGGAAGCTGACCTACGCGATGAACGTGAGCCTGGACGGCTACGTCGCCGCACCCGGAGACGACCTCAGCTGGGGCGTGCCGAGCGACGAGCTGTTCCAGTGGTGGTCCGACCGGGTGGGAGCGACGAACCTGGCGCTCTACGGGCGCAGAGTGTGGGAGGCGATGAGCTCTCACTGGCCGACCGCCGACCAGCAGCCTGGCGCGACGCCGGCCCACATCGAGTACGCCCGACGTTGGCGCGCCATGCCGAAGGTCGTGTTCTCCTCGACGACCAGCGCAGTCGACTGGAACGCCCGTCTGGTCACCGGCGACGCGGTCAGCGAGATCACCCGGCTCAAGACCGAGGACGGCGGCCAGATGGATCTGGTCGGCGCCACCCTCGCCGCGACGGCCATGCGGGCCGGGCTCATCGACGACTACACACTCGTCACCCACCCGGTCCTGGTGGGCGGAGGCACTCCATTCTTCACGGCCCTGGACAGCTGGGTGAACCTGACGCTGGTGGAGACCCGGACCTTTCGCGATGGTGTGCACCTGACCAGGTATGAGACCAGGCGATAAGCAAAGCCCGCCCGCTGAAGCTCGGGTCCCAGCGCCTGACCGTTAGATTCAGGCAGTGCCTGACTCACGCCCTCGCCGTACCTTCGCCGTCATCAGCCACCCCGACGCGGGCAAGTCGACCCTGACCGAGGCGCTCGCCCTGCACGCCCGGGCGATCACGGAGGCGGGGGCCGTCCACGGCAAGGGTGAGCGGCGCGCCACGGTGTCCGACTGGATGGCGATGGAGAAGGCGCGCGGCATCTCGATCACCTCGGCCGCGCTGCAGTTCGTCTACCGCGGCCACGTCGTCAACCTCGTCGACACCCCGGCCACAGCGACTTCTCCGAGGACACCTACCGCGTGCTCTCCGCGGTCGACTCGGCCGTCATGCTGGTCGACGCGGGCAAGGGTCTCGAGCCGCAGACGCTCAAGCTCTTCCAGGTCTGCGCGCTGCGGGGCATCCCGGTGATCACGGTCATCAACAAGTGGGACCGCCCCGGCCTCTCGGCCCTGGGGCTGATGGACGTGATCCAGGAGAAGATCGAGCTCCGGCCCACTCCCATGACGTGGCCGGTCGGTGAGGCCGGCGACTTCCGCGGCGTCCTGGACCGGCGTACGGGCGAGTTCGTGAAGTACACCCGCACGGCCGGTGGGGCCACGAGGGCACCGGAGCGCCGGATGGGCCCCGGCGAGGTGGACGAGGACGACGCCCTGGTGTGGGCCGCCGCGGTCGGAGGAGCACGAGCTGCTCAGCCTCGACGAGGCCGACCATGACGAGAAGCGCTTCCTCGCGGGGGAGACGACGCCCGTCATGTTCGCGTCGGCGCTGCAGAACTTCGGGGTCGCGCAGCTGTTGGACCTGCTGCTCGACGTCGCACCGGCTCCGACCGCGACCTTGGGGGTCGACGGCTCGGTGCGCCAGCCCGACGACGAGTTCAGCGCGTTCGTCTTCAAGGTGCAGTCGGGGATGAACTCCGCCCATCGCGACCGCCTCGCCTATGCGCGGGTGGTCTCCGGCACGTTCGAGCGCGGGATGGTCGTCACCCACGCCACCACGGGTCGTCCGTTCGCGACGAAGTTCGCCCAGGCGGTCTTCGGACGCGAGACGACCTCGGTCGAGAGCGCCGAGCCCGGCGACATCATCGGCCTGGTCAACGCGACGGCGCTGCGCGTCGGGGACACCGTCTTCGTCGGCGATCCGATCGAGTACCCACCGGTGCCGACCTTCGCCCCCGAGCACTTCGTGACAGCCCGCGCCGGCGACATCAGCCGCTACAAGCAGTTCCGCAAGGGCATCGAGCAGCTCGACCAGGAGGGAGTCGTGCAGGTGCTGCGGTCGGACCTGCGCGGCGACCAGAACCCCGTCCTCGCGGCGGTCGGTCCGATGCAGTTCGAGGTCGTCGAGGAACGGATGACCCACGAGTTCAACGCCCCGATCCGCTTCGACCGCCTGGACTACCAGGTCGCACGACGTACCGACGCGGCCGGCGCCGAGGCGCTGGCCGGCATGCGCGGCATCGAGGTCCTCCAGCGCAGCGACGGCACCCGGCTCGCTCTCTTCGTCGACGAGTGGCGCGCGAAGAGCACGACGCGCGCCAACCCGGAGATCATGCTCGAGCCGCTGCCCGCTGGCGGCAGCTGACCGCTGCCTGAGCTCCGGACTCGACGAGGCACGTTCTCTGGCGCCGTCACCAGCGGTACGACGTGCCGTGCTCGATGTTGTAGTACATCCCGACGTGGGTGTAGTAGTTCATCGCCCCGAACAGCAGGAGCACTATGCCGCTGACGACCCAGGCCCACACTGCCCACCGCAGCAGGCTGGGCCGGTCGGAGAGCAACGCGATCGCGAACAGCACGGCGCCAACGGCGACGACGCCCCACAGTCCGCCGAGGAACAGTGCCTCGAGGAGGGGCATGTGGCCGAAGCGGCCGCTGACCGGCTCCTCAGGCGGAGCGGCGCCGAGCTGGAACCGGACGAACGTGACGGCCAGAGCCGTCATCGCCAGACCCAATGCGCCGACGAAGATCGCCACTGGCTTGAGTGCGGCGAGGGCCGCCGCATTGGCCTCGGCGACGTCGCCCGCGAAGAGCGGGCGGTGTCGCCACAGGTAGACCGCTGCGAAGAGGAGCAGTGCCCCGAAGCCTGCCGCGGGCTGCCCGAACGCGATGTTGGCGTACTCGAACCCGCCTGCCCCGAAGGGCCAGGTCACCGTGGTGTGGAGGCCTGTCACCAGCAGCAGAAGGCCGGTGAGGCCGAAGAACCCGGCCCACCCCTCGCTGTTGATCGGTTCCTTCCTGATGAGCCGCGCAAGGAACCAGGCGACCCCCAGCAACGCCGCACCGGCTGTGACCGCGACCAACTCGTTGTAGACGACCATCGCCGTCCGACCTCCTTCTTCGTCGAGGACAGCTCCATGTCGTCTGTCCAGTCAGTTTGAAAACGCGATGCGTAGCGTATTTATTCTGTGATGTCGAGACTTGCTGGATGTTCCTGCTCGCACGGTGGGTCGCGATGACGATGCCCAGCGTCGACAGCACGAACAGCGAGAACGCCGCGGCGGAGGCCATCACGTGCCGACCCGCACGGGTTGCGACACCGGCAAGCCGCCGGCGTCCGTCGCAGTCACCACGACCACCGGTGAGGCTGCCCGGGCCGCCAGCCTGTAGGACACCGAGCCGAGCAGGGTCCTGGCGAGGCGCCCGCGACCACGGGTCCCCACGACGACCAGTGCGGCCTCGCGGCTGGCCTCGACCAGAGCGCGGACGGCGGTGGTGACCTCCGTGGCGCCGACCACCGTCACGTCCGGGCGGTCCGTCACGGCCGCGGCGACGCCGCGGGCGGTGACTTCCTCGGCGGCTTCCAGAGCGCCGGGGTCGCGGTGGTGGAGCCCGCGGCCGGGAGGCCCGGTCATCCCCGGGTAGTTGGCGGCGTAGAGGACGACCAGCGGACGCCCGCGGTGGGCCGCTTCGTGGGCCGCCCACGTGACAGCGGTGCGGCTGTGCGCCTCGCCGTTGAAACCCACGACCACCGCGCCAGGGGGGTACTCCCGGCCGGACCAGGCTCCGACTTCGACGTACATGACGCTCCTTCCGTCGCTATCTGCTCCGCCGTCGCCGCGCTCGCGGCCGGGGCAGCAGCTCGGCGGCCATCAGGGTTCCGACGGTGAGCACGGTGATGGTCATCAGGGCCATGAGCACGATCCCGACCATGTGGGAGTCCGCCATGTCTCTTCCTTTCGTTTGATGTAGATGATTGGAAAAGCTACGATACGTGTAGCGTTTCGTAATATCAAAACGGTGAGGAGGTGACGACGATGGAGGAGTTCTGGGAGGTGGCGTTGCTCGTGCTGTTGGCGACGACCGTCACCGGCGCCCTGATCGCAGGCGTGGCCCACTACGCCGTGACCACGAGGTCCCCCCGCGGAAGGAGGGTTGGCCGGCCTCGACCGCCGGCCGGCCGGAAGGCGAGCGCCGGATGACGGGGCTGCTCACGCGACCGCAGCCGTCCAGCGACATCGTCGAGGAGCGCTCATTGGTCGACCAGCTCCCCGTGTCGGTGCGCCGGTTCCTGTCCACCGAAGCCGCGAGCGCCGTCCTGCTGCTCGTCGCCACCGTCGCCGCTCTGGTCTGGGCCAACTCCGCGTGGTCCGCTGCCTATCAAGCACTCTGGACGGCCGATGCCGGCGTGTCGCTGGCCGGCTGGGAGCTGTCGATGGATCTCGGCCACTGGGTGAACGACGGAGCGATGGCGCTGTTCTTCTTCGTCATCGGGCTCGAGGTGAGGCGGGAGTTCTCCGTCGGCGAGCTCACCACACCCCGACGCGCCGCCATCCCGGTCATCGCTGCCGTCGGTGGGCTGGTCGTGCCGGCCCTGCTCTACCTCGCGCTCGCGCCGAGCGGCGAGGCCGCCCGGGCATGGGGCCTGGTCATCGGGACCGACACGGCGTTCCTGCTCGGAGCGCTCGCCGTGATCGGCCCCGCCCTGGCCACCAGGCTCAGGATCTTCCTGCTAACTCTCACCGTGATCGACGACATCGTCGCCGTCAGCGTCATCGGGCTGGTCTACAGCGACTCGCTGGACGCCGTGGCCCTCGTCGCCATGGCCGTGCTCGGCGCCGCCATGGGGCTGATGAGCCGGTACGGCGTCTCGAGGGCGACGCCCTACCTCCTGGTCGGCCTGGCGTTGTGGCTGGCCACGCTGCAGGCCGGCCTGCACGCCTCCATCGCTGGCATGCTCGGCGGCCTGCTCGTGGCGGCCCACGAGCCGCGCCGCGATGCGGTCGAACGGGCCGCGAAGCGGTTCCTGGCCTTCCGCCAGTCGCCGGGGGTCCGGGCCGGCCGGTCAGCCCACCGCGAGCTGGTCCGCGCCGTGTCGGTCAACGAGCGGCTCCAGATCAAGCTGCACCCGGCCGCGAGCTACGTCATCGTCCCGGTCTTCGCCTTCGCCAACGCGGGCATCGACCTGCGCGGCGGTGTGCTCGTGGACGCCCTGTCTGCCCGCCTCACCTGGGCCGTCGTGGCGGGGCTGGTCATCGGCAAGCTGCTCGGCATCGGTGTCGCGTCCTGGGTCGGTGTCCGCGCTGGAGCAGGCCGCCTCCCGACCGGGGTCGGCTTCGGCCAGGTCCTCGGCGGAGCCGCGCTGTCCGGCATCGGTTTCACGGTCTCGCTGCTCATCGCCGGACTGGCGTTCAGCGATGGCACGCTGCACGACCAGGCCGTCGTCGGGATCCTGATCGCCGCGGTCCTCTCCACGTTGCTCGGGTGGGCTGTCTTCCGTGCCGACGCCGGCTGTCCAGGGCGCCGCTCAGGACTGCACCATGACCGTCCACAGCATCTCCATGCTCCGGTCCAGCCACTCGGGCCCCACCGAACCGCGGCGGACGATCTCGCCGAGGTAGGCGCCGATCATCAGGCTCACCACCCCGTCGGCGTCCAGTCCCGGACGGAGCAGGCCTGCGCTTGAGTCGTGCTCGATCCGCTCGACCAGCGTGTCGACATACGGTCGCAGGGCGCCGCGGAACAGGTCGGTGAACTGCGGGTCCTGGTCGCTCACGATGGCGGCCAGGCCTCCCGGTCCCAGGACGTCGCCCATCTGGTGCCACGCCTGGCTCAGCGCGAACCGGATCTTGTCGCGAACAGTCCCGTCGTGGGGCACCTCAGGCACGCCGATCGCGTTCGTGAGCACGGCGGTGAGCAGCTCGCCCCGGTTGCGGTAGCGGCGGTAGATCGACGTCTTGGCGACGCCCGACCTCGCCGCCACCCCTTCCATGGTCACCGACGTCGGCCCACCGTCGTGCAACAGCTCCAGGACCGCCAACCCCACGCGCTGGTCGAGCTCCTCCTGGCGGGGGCGTCCCGCGCGTGAGGGGGTCGCAGCAGGTCCGGACCTCGCAGGCATGTGTCCTCCAGCAGGAATATCAGGTCGCTACACGAAGCGTTTCGGAGGAGAGCGTACGCCGTCGGGGTCGACTACGCGCCGGACCTAGAGTTCACCCGTGCTCGTCGTCAACCGGTTCCGTGTCCCGCTCGACGACGGCGAGGCCTTCCGGGCCGAGCTGACCGCGGCTCACGACGTCCTCGCGGAGCGGCCCGGGTACGTCGAGGGGCGGATCGGCCGCAACCTCGACGACCCGACGCTGTGGGTGCTGACCACCCGCTGGGAGAACGTCGGCGCCTACCGACGCGCGCTCTCGGCGTACGACGTGAAGCTGCAGGCGGTGCCGCTCCTGAGCCGGGCGGTCGACGAGCCGAGCGCCTACGAGGTCGTCGAGCCGGGGACCGTGCTCAATATCGAATCGACCAGGTCGTTAGGCTGAGAGTTCTGTTCGTTCCGAACACAAACGCCAGACCGGCAGCCAGCCGGCCATGACCAACGCAGGGAGCTCCCGTGGCCAAGCCACCCAACTCGACCGTCGACCTCGTCGTCTCCCTCGCCAAGCGCCGGGGCTTCGTCTACCCGTGCGGCGAGATCTACGGCGGCACCCGCTCGGCCTGGGACTACGGCCCGCTCGGCGTGGAGCTGAAGGAGAACATCAAGCGCCAGTGGTGGAAGGCCATGGTGCAGCAGCGCGACGACATGGTCGGCCTCGACTCCTCGATCATCCTGCCGCGCCAGGTGTGGGAGGCCAGCGGCCACGTCGACACGTTCACCGACCCGCTCACCGAGTGCCAGTCGTGCCACAAGCGGTTCCGCGCCGACCACCTCCAGGAGGCGGTCGCGGAGAAGAAGGGGCTCGACGACCCCGACGAGGTCGACCTGACCACCGTGGCCTGCCCCAACTGCGGCACCCGCGGCGCCTGGACCGAGCCGCGCCAGTTCTCCGGGCTGCTCAAGACCTACCTCGGTGTGATCGAGAACGAGGAGGGGCTCCACTACCTGCGCCCCGAGACCGCCCAGGGCATCTTCATCAACTTCGCCAACGTCGTGACCAGCTCGCGGATGAAGCCGCCGTTCGGCATCGCCCAGATCGGCAAGAGCTTCCGCAACGAGATCACGCCCGGCAACTTCATCTTCCGCACGCGCGAGTTCGAGCAGATGGAGATGGAGTTCTTCGTCAAGCCCGGCGAGGACAAGGAGTGGCACCAGCACTGGATCGACGAGCGCACCAAGTGGTACGTCGACCTCGGCATCGACCCCGACAACCTGCGCCACTACGAGCACCCGCAGGAGAAGCTGAGCCACTACTCCACGCGCACGGTCGACATCGAGTACCGCTTCCGCTTCCAGGGCTCGGAGTGGGGCGAGCTCGAGGGGATCGCCAACCGCACCGACTTCGACCTCCAGACCCACGCCAAGCACTCCGGCCAGGACCTGTCCTACTTCGACCAGGCCGCCAACGAGCGCTACTACCCCTACGTCATCGAGCCGGCAGCCGGCCTGTCGCGGAGCCTGATGACCTTCCTGGTCGACGCCTACCACGAGGACGAGGCACCCAACACCAAGGGCGGCGTCGACAAGCGGGTGGTGCTCAAGCTCGACCCGCGGCTCGCCCCGATCAAGGTGGCGGTGCTGCCGCTGAGCCGCAACGCCGACCTGTCGCCCAAGGCACGCGACCTGGCCACCGAGCTGCGCCGCAGCTGGCACGTCGACTTCGACGACTCGGGCGCGATCGGCCGGCGTTACCGCCGCCAGGACGAGGTCGGTACGCCGTACTGCGTGACCGTCGACTTCGAGACGCTCGACGACGACGCCGTCACGGTCCGCTCCCGCGACACGATGGAGCAGGAGCGGGTCTCGATCGACGGCATCACGTCCTACTTCGCCGAGCGATTCGTCGGTTGCTGACCACCTCGTCCCTGCACAATGGCCGGGTGCTGACACGCGTCTTGGGGAGGGTGGGTCCCTCCTGCGCTGCCGTCGTGCTGGTGTTGTGCGGGGGGCTGCTCGCCGGCTGCTCCGACGACGGCAAGGGACCGGACGTGGGGGAGTCCACGTCGCCCGCCGCCTCCGGGTCGGGATCGGAGTCGGCGTCCGAGGACGGGACGCCCACACCCACTTTGCCGGTGCCCGAGGGCGTGGAGCTCAGCCCGGAGGGCGGTCAGCTGGAGGTCGGCGACACCGCGACGGTCGCCTACGAGCTGCGCCAGGGCGTGGTCGGCGTCCTCGACATCAAGGTCACCCGCCTCGAGAAGACGTCGTTCAAGAAGTCATTCGTGGGCTGGGACCTCGACCAGGGCCAGAAGAACTCCAACCCCTACTTCGTCCGGGTCACGCTCACCAACCGCGGCGAGACCGACCTCGGCGGCAAGAAGGTCCCGCTCTACATCGTCGATGGCACCAACACCCTGGTCGAGCCCACGCCGTTCGCCAGCGCGTTCCCGCCGTGCGAGCCCGGCACGTTTCCCAAGAAGTTCAAGCCTGGACGCAAGCTCAAGGCCTGCCTGGTCTTCCTCTCGCCCAAACAGGGCGACCTGACCGCCGTCAGCTTCCGGCCGACCCAGGCCTACGACCCGATCACCTGGACCGGAGTGCTCGAGAAGCCGAAGCCCCCGAAGCCTCCGAAGCCGGGCAAGGGAGGCAAGGGCGGCAACGGCGGCAAGGGCGACCAGGGCGCCGACGAGCCCACCTCCTCTCCCAGCTGAGCCGAGCGACTCACATCCGGGCTCTGAGCACGTCGACCTCGCAACCCGGCAGGAACGGGTCGAAGTCGTGCTCGATCAGCCAGCGGATCGCCAGGAGGCTGCGCATCGACCACCACGCGCGGACCACGTCGAGGGCGACGTCCGTGCCATAGCCGGCGACCACGTCGACCAGGCGCTCCTCGTGTCCCATCGTCAAGATGGCGAGGTCGTAGAGCGGATCGCCCTGGCCGGCCTCCGACCAGTCCAGGACGCCGGTCACCTCGTCGTCGTCGACGAACACGTGGCAGACCTGCAGGTCGCCATGGGTGAACGCCGGCGTCCACGGACGGAGCGCGGCCACGGCGACCTCCCGGTTGCGGGTGACCAGGTCACGGGGGAGGACACCATGAGTGACGAGCCACTCGCACTCGCTGTCGAGGTGCTCCTCGGTGTCGTCGAGCCGCCCGCTGGGCCATGGCGGCAGGGGCGCCTCGTGCAGCCGTCGTACGGCGGCCCCCGCTGCGGCCCAGGCCGCCGCCGACGCTGTCGACGGCTCGCCGAGGCGGCCCAGCGCCTTCCCTCGGAGGGCGGCGAGCGCGAGCACGGGGGGCTTGCGCCACAGGACCTCCGGCGTCGGGATCGGCGCTCGCGACATCGCCTCGACCTCGACGTCGGTGCGCAACTGGTCGCCGTCGACCTTGAGGAACACGTCACCGACGCGCAGCGTGGCGCGCTCGTTGTGAGCGACCACGACCTCGACCTCTGCCACGTCGATCTTTATAGCCGCTGGCGAACTTCTCGTCCCGACTGGTCATCGGACCTGCCATGAACACGCTGCTCGCAGTCCTGCTGCCGTGGCTGGCCGGCCTGACGTTCCACCCGGTTGCCGCGCCACCGGTCCAGGTCCCCCTGCCGCGCGACCATGCCCCGACCTTGAGACTCCTGGGTCGGGCCGCCGACGGGGGCTGGGTGCTCGCCGACGAACGCGGCGACGACAAGGTCGTGCTGGTGCTCCGAGGTGATCGGCTCACCACGATCCGCAGCGTCGCGGACCCACAGGACGACACGTCGTTCCTGCTCTCCTCCGACGGACGGCAGGTGGTCGAGGTGGACGCCCCGACCACGGTGCGCACCGACGTGTCGACGTTCGAGCTCCGCGGCCATCACGTCCAGCACCTGCGCCGGTCGGGCTACTGGGAGCTGCTGGCGTTCGACGGCCGGACCGTTCGCCTGGCCAGCAGCGGCCGCACGATCTCGTGGGATCCCGGCCACGCGCCGGTCGTGACGAAGGTGGCGGGCCTCGCCGTCGACGCGGTCCACGACGTGCTCTTCACCTATGACTCGGACGCGGGCACCAACGGCCCGACCAGCCTGTCGAAGCCGGGCGCCCAGACCTGGTCGCTGCCGTCGACAGACTTCTACCCGCGCACGGTCTCGCCCGACGGCGCACACGTCGCCGGCCTGGCCGGCAACGCCAACCACGTGCAGGTCCGCCGGATGTCCGACGGCTCGCTGGTCTCGGACTGGAAGCGACACCTGGCCTACGAACGACCGCTGGTCTGGGAGACCGACGCCCGTGTCGTGTCTGTGCTGCGAACCCGCAGGGGCTGGGCGCTGCTCCGCTGCGTCGTGGGCACGGACTGCACGCGCGTCACCCGGCCGTCAGGCGACCCGCTCAGCCTTCCGAACCAGGAGGTCTCGTTCTCATGATCCGTCGACTCGCAGCTCTCGTGGTGGCGGTGTGACCTGCTCCTCGTCACGAGCAAACCGGTTGCCCGCGCTTCGAGGCTCGGCGACCGTGGGGCCGTGGAGCTCGCGACGTGGGCCAACCGGCCCGAGTGGGCCGACGAGCTGGTCCGGCAGGTGGACGCGGAGTTCCTCGACACCGGCGCCGCCACGCCCGGCTGGCCGGATCCTCACGAGAGCGGCGACCCCGAGCAGCTGGCCTACTCGGTGTGTTCGGACCCGGCCAAAATCGCATCCTCGGCGCTCGCCTCGAGGCATGGGTTCGGGGTCGACGTCGGCGTGGGTGGCGTCGGCCTGTCGACCGTCCTCCTGGAGACGGTCCCCGGCTGTGGCTGCGACCACTGCGACCACGGCTCCGACGGTGAGCTCGAAGCGCTCGATGACCTGGTGCTGACGGTGGCGCGCGGTGGCGTGGTGCACGCCGGCGACGGCGAAACCAGCACGACCGCGGGGCTCACCGGTTGGAGCGCCGTCGGCCATGCGCCGGTGGAGTGGCTCGACCCCAGATCGCCGGTCCCGCATTCCGTGCAGCGCTGGGCTGGCGCGTCCTGGCGGTCGTGAGCGACGTTTCGGCGTCGGGTGAGGAGCGGCGGCAGAATAGGTCGGTGCTCACGCTCGGCCCACTGCAGGTGGCGACGCCCGTGGTGCTCGCGCCGATGGCGGGGATCACCAACGCGGCCTACCGCCGGCTGTGCGCCGAGCAGGGCGCCGGCCTCTACGTCTGCGAGATGATCACCAGCCGCGGCGTGGTCGAGCGCGACAAGCACACCCTCGACATGCTGGTCTTCGACGAGCTGGAGACGGTCCGCTCCGTGCAGCTCTACGGCACCGACCCGGTCTACGTCGGCAAGGCCACCGAGATCCTGTGCGCGGAGTACGGCGTGGCGCACGTCGACCTCAACTTCGGCTGCCCGGTGCCGAAGGTGACCCGCAAGGGCGGCGGCGGGGCGCTCCCGTGGAAGCGGAAGCTGCTCGGCGAGATCCTGGAGCAGCGCCGTCGCCGCGGCCGCGGCCTACGACGTGCCGGTGACGATGAAGACCCGCAAGGGCATCGACGAGGACCACCTCACCTACCTCGACGCCGGCCGGATCGCCCAGGAGTCGGGCTGCGCCGCGATCGCGCTGCACGGGCGGACCGTCGCGCAGTCCTACTCCGGCGCGGCCGACTGGGACGCCATCGGGCGGCTGGTCGAGCACGTCGACATCCCGGTGCTCGGCAACGGCGACATCTGGGAGGCGGACGACGCGCTGCGGATGGTCGCCGAGACCGGCGCGGCCGGCGTGGTCGTGGGCCGTGGGTGCCTGGGCCGGCCGTGGCTGTTCCGCGACCTGGCTGCGGCCTTCGACGACGAGTCCGTGGCGACTCTTCCGACGCTGGGCGAGGTGGCGGCGATGATGCGTCGCCACACCGAGCTGCTCGCCCACCACCTGGGGGAGGAGCGGGGCTGCATCGAGTTCCGCAAGCACGTGTCGTGGTACCTCAAGGGGTTCGCGGCAGGCGGCGACCTGCGCCGCTCGCTCGCCATGGTGAGCTCGCTGGCCGAGCTCGACGAGCTGCTGGCTCGGCTGGACTGGTCGGAGCCGTTCCCGGTCTCCGAGCTGGGTGCTCCGCGAGGCCGTCAGGGCTCGCCGCGCGACAAGGTCGCCCTGCCCGAGCGCTGGCTCGAGGACACCGACGGCACCGGCTACGGCCTCACCGAGGAGACGAACGAGACCACCGGGGGATGAGATCCGGGTTACACGATCGACTCACTCGACAACCGGATTTCACGCTCAGGAGCCGTTCCGGGCGTGACGGGGGCCACTGCGACCCGCGTGTCAGGGATTGGCTGGCTCCTCACCCATGTGGTTGATTGGTGAATCGCGTCGGCCCGGAGCCACCAACCGGTCGGCGCGTTGACTTGTCACCTACATGCAGAGGATCAGCGCTGTGGCAGACCATCGCCACAAGCGGGAGACCGAAGCCCGCCGTACACCCAAGGCCCAGGCCGTCATCGGCCCGCTGGCCGTCCTGGCGACCGCATCCGTCGTGACCCTAGGAGTCCTCGGGGCCGGCCCGGCAGCGTCCGAGCTGACGACCGCCGCCACGCCGACCACGACGACCACGACGACCGCGTCCTCGTCGGAGCGCAGCGACGAGCCGATCACCCGCTCCGAGAACCGCATCAAGGCCACCGCCTCCTTCGACGCGCCGCCGCCGGCGTTCATGTCCAAGAGCGCGATCGCCGCGGCGATCAAGGCGGCGAACAAGCAGCAGTGGACGACCGACGACCTCAACATCTGGAACCAGCCGGGAGACAAGGCCAAGCAGCTCGGCGAGCTCGAGGCCGGCAAGAAGGTCGTGGTCACCGGTCGTGAGATGTGGGGGCGCACCGAGATCGTCGTCAAGGGCGAGTCCCGGTGGGTCACCGACGGCTACCTCTCCGACGACAAGCCCCTGGCCGCAGCGGCCGGGCTGTCGATGGACCCCTGCCCCGACGGCAGCGTCGAGAGCGGGCTCACCGACGCAGCTGTCTACGTCTACCGCTCGGTCTGCCACGCGTTCCCGCAGATCACGTCGTACGGCGGCTGGGACGGCCACGGCGAGCACTCCAGCGGCCGCGCCCTCGACATCATGACCAGCGACGTCGAGCTCGGCACGGCGATCGCCGAGTTCCTCCGTGAGCACGCCTCCGAGCTGCACCTCTACGACGTGATCTGGCGCCAGCACATCTGGACGCCCGTCCGCGCCTCCGAGGGCTGGCGGTCCATGCCCTCGCGTGGCTCGGCCACGGCCAACCACTACGACCACGTGCACGTGTCGGTCTACTGAGTCAGCGCGCAGCGCTGACGGAGTAGACCGCGCGGGGACGTGTCCTCGCCGACGCGGCGGTTCTGCTGCCCGCGCCCGAAGGGCCCGCCTCGGCCGAAGCGCCGGGTCGGCGCACCTGGCACCCAAGGCGACGTCGGCTCCTACCCGACCACAGCGTGACTGTCGAGGCGAAGCCGCGACACCGCGCCGAGCCGCCCACGCCGTGCAGCTGCGCTCGGCAACGTCCGGCCAGCACGTCTCCCTGGCTCAAGCGGGTCGAGGCGCTCCTCGCCGGTCGGCGGGCCAGCGCCACGGTTGCCCGGCGGCACACCCCGACGGCGACGGCCGCCGCCTCCGGGGTCGCAATCAGCCGCGGCTCGCAGATGCCCGCAGCGGCAGCCCGCTGGACGAGGGGGTCCGGGTCCGTCGCCCACGACAGCACGACTGACTGCAGGGCCCCCAGGTCCAGGTCACCGAGCAGCGCCATCGCCATCGCCACCGCCTCGCGCACCCGCCACCGCCTCGCGCACCGCCACCGCCTCGCGCACCCGCCACCGCCTCGCGCACCCGCCAGCGCTCGTCCGAGGCCAGTGCGCGCAGCCGGTCGGTGACTGTGGGCTCGGCCGCGCGAGCGCCGAGACCCACCACACCCCAGAACGTGCGGTAGTCGTCGCCGCTGGCGATCACCTCGTCGTCGCCGACATCGGCGAGGGCCATGGCGAGCTCGATGTTGCCGCACGGACCGGGCAGCCCCGAGTGCTCGTCGAGGAACGCCGGCCACGCGACCCACGGCTCCACTCTCACTGCCGAACCAGCCTCTCGGCAGGGGCGAAGGTCACCGTCTCCTAGAGTCGTGATCGATGGACAGCACCGACCTCTACGGCGAGCACGACCGCGAGCGGATCGTCGAGGAGCCACCGAAGCGCGTGGAGGCGCCCGAGCGGACGCCCTACGAGCGTGACCGGGCCCGCGTCGTCCACGCCGCGGCGTCGCGGCGGCTGGCCGCCAAGACCCAGGTGCACGGCCCCCAGATGGACGACTTCGTCCGCAACCGGCTCACCCACAGCCTCGAGGTGGCCCAGGTCGCCCGCGACCTGTCGCGGGCGCTCGGCTCACAGCCCGACATCGCCGAGACCGCGGCCCTCGCGCACGATCTCGGCCATCCGCCGTTCGGACACAACGGCGAGCACGCCCTGCAGGAGCTCGCCGAGCCGTGCGGGGGCTTCGAGGGCAACGCGCAGACGCTACGGCTGCTGACCCGGCTCGAGGCCAAGACCGTCGACGCGTCGGGCGCCTCGGTCGGGCTCAACCTCACCAGGGCGACGCTGGACGCCTGCACCAAGTACCCCTGGGAGCGGTCACCGAGCAGCCGCAAGTTCGGCGTCTACGCCGACGACCTGCCGGTCTTCTCCTGGCTCCGCTCCGGCGCGCCGCCCGCGACCGAGCTGGCACCGCGCCGGTGCGTCGAGGCGCAGATCATGGACCTGGCGGATGACGTCGCCTACTCCGTGCACGATGTCGAGGACGGCGTGGTCGCGGAGCGGGTCGACCTGGCCAAGCTCGACCGGCCGGCGGTCTGGGACGCCGTCCGCGCGTGGTATCTCCCCGACGCGGACGACGCCGCCATGGACGCGGCGCTCTCCGCGCTCACCGAGGTCGGCAGCTGGCCGGACGCGCCGTACGACGGGTCGAGGCGCAGCCTCGCCGCGCTCAAGAACCTCACCAGCGACCTCATCGGGCGCTTCTGCGGCGAGGTGCAGGAGGCGACGTTCGCGGCGGCCGACGGGCCGTTCGTGCGCTACCGGGCGGACCTCGTCGTCCCGGAGCAGACCCGCATCGAGATGGCGGTGCTCAAGGGGATCGCGGCGCACTACGTCATGGAGGCCGACGACCGGGTGGCGCTGATGACGCGCCAGCGGGAGCTCGTCTCGGAGCTGGTCGAAGCCCTGGTCGCCCACGCGCCGGCCTCGCTCGAGCGGCCGTTCGCCGACGACTGGGACGCCGCTCCGGACGACGCCGCCCGGTTGCGGGTCGTGGTCGACCAGGTCGCCTCGCTCACCGATGCCAGCGCCGTCACCTGGCACGAACGGCTGGTCCGGCAGGGCAACGGGGTCACGGGCGGCTGGCGGTCGTGACCCTGGTCTGGCTGCCGTTCGACCCGGCGGAGCTGGGCGACCCTCCGGACGCCTTCACCTACGAGGTCGTCGACCCCACCGAGTCGGTCCCGGACTCGGTCGCCGACGTCGAGATCTACGTGCCGCCGTACGCCGTGGGGCCGGCGGTCGCCGAGGCGATCCCGCGGATGACCTCGCTGCGCTACGTCCAGACGCTCACCGCCGGCGTCGACAACATTCGCCCGGCGATCCCCGAGGGCGTGACGCTGTGCAGCGGTCGCGGCATCCACGACACCTCGACCGCTGAGCTGGTGCTCACCCTGGTCCTGTCGTCGCTGCGGGGCGTGCCGGCGTTCGTGCGTGCGCAGGACCGGCACGAGTGGACGCCGGGCTGGCACCCCGCGCTCGCGGACCGGACCGTGCTTCTGGTCGGTTACGGCGCCATCGGGGCCGCCGTCGAGGCCCGGCTGGCGCCGTTCGAGTGCTCGGTGGTCCGGGTCGCGCGGTCCGGCCGTGAGGGCGTGCACGCGATCGGCGAGCTGCCGGCGCTGCTCCCGGACGCGGACGTCGTGGTGCTGGTCCTCCCGCTCACCGACGAGTCCCGCGGCCTGGTCGACGCGTCGTTCCTGGCCGCCATGAAGGAGGGTGCGCTGCTGGTCAACGTCGCCCGCGGTCCGGTCGTCGACACCGAGGCCCTCGTCTCCGCGCTGCGGGCCGAGCGGATCCGCGCAGCGCTCGACGTCGTCGATCCCGAACCACTGCCCGCCGACAGCCCGCTCTGGGACTGCCCGGGGCTGCTCGTCTCGCCGCACGTGGGCGGCTCGAGCAGCGCGATGTGGCCGCGGGCGCACCGGCTGGTCCGCGACCAGCTGCGCCGCATCGCGGCCGGCGAGGAGCCTGTGAACATCATGACGGGCGACTACTGATCCGGCCGTAGGCTGTGGCACGTGCCGGGCCGGATTCGCGAGGAGAGCATCGCCGAGGTGCGCGAGAAGGCCCCCATCGACGACGTGGTCGGCCAGTACGTCACGCTCAAGAACGCCGGCGGCGGCTCCCAGAAGGGGCTGTGCCCCTTCCACGACGAGAAGACCCCGTCGTTCAACGTCAACCCCAGCCGGCAGACCTTCCACTGCTTCGGCTGCGGGGAAGGCGGCGACGTCATCTCCTTCGTGATGAAGCTCGACGGGCTTTCCTTCGTCGAGACGGTCGAGCGGCTGGCCGAGAAGTACGGCATCGAGCTCAAGCGGGAGGAGGGCGACAGCTTCGACGACCGCCCCAAGGGGCCGCCGCGCGGGAAGCTGATCGAGGCACACCGGGTCGCGCAGGAGTACTACGCCGAGCAGCTCGTCACCCCCGAGGCCGCTCAGGCCCGCCAGTTCCTCACCGAGCGCGGCTTCGACGGCGAGTCCGCCGAGCTCTTCGGGCTGGGCTTCGCGCCGCGCGGGGGAGAGGACCTGTTCAGGCACCTCCGGGCCCGCGGCTTCTCACCCGAGGAGATCACCGTCGGTGGGCTGGCGGTGCCGAGCCAGCGCGGCGGGTCGCCCTATGACCGCTTCCGGGGGCGGCTGCTCTGGCCGATCCGCGAGGCCAGCGGCGAGACGATCGGCTTCGGCGCGCGGCGGATCTTCGACGACGACAAGGTCGAGGCGAAGTACCTCAACACCTCCGAGACCCCGATCTACAAGAAGAGCAAGGTGCTCTACGGCATCGACCTGGCCCGCCGCGAGATGGGCCGGTCCTCGCAGGCCGTCGTGGTCGAGGGCTACACCGACGTGATGGCCTGTCACCTGGCCGGCGTGAAGACCGCGGTCGCCTCCTGCGGCACGGCGTTCGGCGACGAGCACGCCAAGGTGCTGCGCCGTTACATGGCCGACCACGAGGAGTTCCGCGGCGAGGTGGTCTTCACCTTCGACGGCGACGCGGCCGGGCAGGCGGCGGCGATCAAGGCCTTCTCGGGCGACCAGAACTTCGTCTCCCAGACCTACGTCGCCGTGGAGCCGGACGGGCTCGACCCCTGCGACGTGCGGATCAAGAAGGGCGACGCCGCGGTCCGCGAGCTGGTGGCCCGGCGGGTGCCGCTCTACCGCTTCGTCCTCACCAACATCGTCGGCAAGTACGACCTCGACCGCGCCGATGGCCGCGTCGACGCGCTGCGCGAGAGCGCCCGGCTCGTGTCGAGCATCCGCGACCGGTCGAAGGTGGACGCCTTCGCGCGCGAGATCGCCTCGATGGTCGGGATGGACGTCGAGGAGGCGCGCACCGAGGTACGCCGCGCGGCCCAGCGGCGCCCGGCCCCGTCGGGCCGGCCCGGGCAGGCGGAGCCGGAGCTCGCGCCGGAGCGGCCCCGGCAGGAGCTGCCACACCTGCGTGACCCGCGGTTCGCGATCGAGCGGGAGACCCTCAAGCTGGTGCTCCAGCACCCCATGGTGATCGGCCGGACCACGTCCGACGTCGGCCCCGAGGACTTCATCCACCCGACCTACCGGGGCATCTGGGAGGCGATCGCGGCGAGCGGCGGCCCGGTCACGGGTGCCGGCGACGCGTCGTGGTCGGGCCGGCTGCGCGACACGGCGGCCGACCCGGCGGTGGCCTCGGCCATCTCCGAGCTGAGCGTGGAGCAGCTGCAGACCGCGAAGGACCCCACGGCCAACTACGTGCTGCAGCACGTCGTCCGCCTCCTCGAGCTGACGACGCTGCGCCGGATCGACCAGGTCAAGTCGAAGATGCAGCGGACCAACCCCGTCGAGAACGACGAGGCCTACCGGCGCATGTTCGGTGAGCTGGCCGCGCTGGAGGAGCACCGTCGCAAGCTCCGCGACCGGATCGTCGGCGAGCAGTGAGGCTCCGGCGTCCCGCCCCGCCCGTCGAGGTGGCGCCGGGGGAGAAGGTGCTGGCCTGGGCGTCGTCCGAGGCGGGTCCGGTCGCCGGCACCAGGTCGGCGCTCTACCTGCCCGGTGCCGTACGCATCCCGTGGCAGCAGGTCGAGGCCGCAGACTGGGACCTCGACTCCGAGACGTTGAAGGTCACCGAGGTCGCCACCTGGGGGCAGCCTCGGCCGATCCACTCGCTCGTCCTGAGCGAGCCTGCGCGGCTCCTGCAGCTCGTGCGGGAGCGGGTCACCGCATCGGTGGCACTGCAGCGGCATGTCCCGATCCGCGGCCTGCTCGGGGTCCGGGTGATCGCCCGCCGGGCGCCCGCAGGTGCCGGCGAGGAGCTGACCTGGCTGTTCGACTACGACGAGGGCATCGACCCCGACGACCCGTTCGTCGAGCACGCCGCTCAGGAGGCCTTGACCGCCGCTCGCGGTGAGCTCGGCGCCTGATCCACGCGTCCTCCAGAGGGGCGGCGATTCTTCTGGCGAAACCCTCTTGACCGGTAAAGCCAACGGCGCTACTGTATCGGTAAAGATCTGTACCGCTAAAGAACGCCAGGAGGAGCCATGACCAACGACATCACCGCCGCCAACCTCGCCGTCGAGCTGACCCGCCACCACGTCGGCAGTGCCCGCCCGGACGCCCCCGTGGTGGCCGACCGGGCGCCCCGCCCGGACCGGATCGCCGCGGCCCGCCTGCGGACCGCCGGCAGCCTGCGGGCCGTCGCCCGCTGGGTCGAGCCCAGCCGGCGCCCGGCGAACGCCTGCCAGCCGAGTTGAGCACGACCTCGCCCGGGGCGACCTCACCCAGGGCGACCCGGAATACTGGGTCTCCCATGGCCAAGGTGACCCTCCAGTCGATCGCGGACCGTGTCGGCGTCAGCCGGATGACGGTGTCCAACGCCTTCTCGCGCCCCGACCAGCTCTCGTCCGAGCTGCGCCAGCGGATCCTCGAGGCGGCCGACAGGCTCGGGTACGTCGGACCCGACCCGGCGGCACGGGCCCTGGCCAGCGGCCGGACCGGCGCGATCGGGCTGCTGCTCACCGACGAGCTGTCCGAGGCCTTCCAGGACGCCGTCGCGACCGAGTTCCTGATCTCGGTGGCGGACGCGCTGACCCGCGAGGGCCTCGGAGTGACCCTGCTGACCTCGGGTGCCGCGACCATCGCGCCGTCCGGCTACGTGCCCGCTCGCGACGTCGCGATGGACGGCGCCATCGTCTACATCTGCGACCCCGCCTCACCCGACATCGCGTGGCTCGAGCGGCGCGGCCTGCCCATGGTCGCCGTCGACCGCGAGCCGGGTCCACACGCGCCCAGCGTCAACGTCGACGACCGGGGGGGCGCCCGCGCGGCCGCCCAGCACCTCATCGACCTCGGACACACCCGGGTCGACATCATCACCCTGCGCAGCGGCTTCGACGTCGATGACACCCCGACCGAGAACCGGCCGGCCCGCGAGCGGATGCTCGGCTGGCGCGACGCCCTGGCTGCCGCCGGCATCGAGCCGGTCGTGCAGGCGGCCCGGTTCCACCCCCACCGCGACCCCAAGCTCTCGGTCGACACGATCGCTCGCGATCTTCTCGACCGGCCCGACCGCCCCACCGCCGTCCTCTGCTTCTCCGACGCCTTCGCGATCGCGACCATGCAGGTCGCCCAGTCGCTCGGCCTCCGCGTCCCCGAGGACCTGTCGGTGGTGGGCTTCGACGACTCGCCGTTGGCCGCGACCTCGCGCCCACAGCTCACGACCGTCCACCAGGAGGTGGCCAGCAAGGGCAGCGAGGCCGTCCGTGCCCTGATGGCTGTGATGGGGCCCAACCCCCCCGACCCCGTCGAGCGGATCATGCTGCCGACGTCCCTCGTCGTGCGCGAGAGCACCGCCCCGCCGCCCTCCTGACCCGCGGATTACGGCGCCCGGTCCAGCCCTTGCTAGGGTTTGGCCGCTGCAACCCGATCCCCCGTAGCTCAACTGGCAGAGCATTCGACTGTTAATCGAAGGGTTGCTGGTTCGAGTCCAGCCGGGGGAGCAAGAGCGAGGGCGCCGCTGACGTGAACGGCGTCTCGGGCCGCTAGGCCAGTCCCTGACTTCTCAAGGCGCTTGTGTAGGTCGAGCCACGGGCACGACCGTGAGCCACTCGCCGAGGCCCTCGTAGTCGTCCGGATTGGTGGTGTAGAGCGGCAGGCCGTTCGCCGTCGCCGTCGCCGCGATCTGGAGATCGGCGTGCCGGCGGCGCGGCGTTCGTCCGTAGGCCAGTACCGCGCCGCTGAGTTGGCCGTAGATGCGCGCAGCGCGTGCGTCGAACGGCAGTGGGTCGAACTCGCTCTCGGTGCGCTGCAAGATCGCGGTACGGCGGCCGCGCTCGACGCGCGCCGGCGGGTCGTCACCGACGACGGCGTGCGGCCCCGCGGACAGCTCGGCCAAGGTCACCGCGCTGATCGCCACCTCGTTGGGGAGGGCGCCGGGCGTGAGCAGGCCGCGCAGGATGACGATGTTGGTGTCGATGAGACCGCGCGGATGATCAGCCGGCATAGGGGTCGGAGACCTCGTTGTCGATCACTGCGTCGAGGTCGGTTCGGAACCGATTGGGGTCGACCTGGCCGGTTCCGGCGGCAGCGAGGAACTCCCCGCGCGGAACGAAGGTACGCCGGTGTCGAAGCGGGACCAGCTCCCCGATCTGGTGGCCATCGCGGGTGACTGTGAAGGCCTGCCCCCGCTCGACCGAGTCCATGATCTCCTTCGAGCGCAGTCGCAGGTCGCGCTGGCTGATCTCGGGCTGGCTACTCATGATCACACGGTAGCACCGTGTGCTACATCTGTCAGAGCCGATCAGGTGGCTCGGCGACCACAGGCCCACAAGCTCGATGACCTGGCGCGAACCGGCAGGACAGCTGACCCCCCGAACGTCAGTCTGCGCCGTCCGGGTCGAGACTGCCGCACCGCAGGCAGATATGGTCACGTCTACCCGGGCGACGTGCACCTGTGCGTCGACCGGCTCGGGGAGGTCGCGCTCGCCGCACGTGCGGACCAGAGGCGATCCGGCCCTCCCGGCTGGATCCGACGACGAGGCCGAAAGCGCCGCTGAACTTCGGAAGCAGTGAACTCGGGGCGGTAGCTCAGTCGGTCAGAGCAGAGGACTCATAATCCTTGGGTCGTGGGTTCGAGCCCCACCCGCCCCACCGAACGACTGTGGTACTTCGGCTGGTGGGTGCACGGTCACGCGTGGCGGTCGCGGCTCACCGCTGGCGGGACCCTCACACGACCTTGACCCGGATCCTCACGGCCGAGGTGTGGCCGACCACGTCGGTCACCGTGACCACGACCTTCCAGGCGCCGGGGGCGAGCCTCGGCAACCGGACCTTCTGCTGGTGGGCCGAAGGGAGGCTCGCCTCGACGACCTTCCTCAGATGATGCCTGCCCGGCCCGAGTCGGGTGAGCACGGCCTTGAGCGCGACGGGCTCGCTCGTCGCGAGGCGGAGGGTGGCGTGCGATCGGTGGCGCGCCGGCGACGGCCTCACCTTGGGCCTCCTGGTGAACCGTGGCGCGACGGTGTCGACCACGGTGACCGTCGAGGTCGCCGAGCTCCCGCGCCCCAGTGCGTCGACCGCACGGACCGTCACGGTGTGGGTCCCGGTCGTGAGGAAGACATGGCTGACCGACCGCCCGGTCGCGACGCCACCGTCGTCGAACTCCCAGGACGGAGGTGTCGAGGACGGCGACCACACGTCCACCGGCGTGGCCGTCGCGGTCATCGGTTCGCCCCGCTCGGCCGTGCGGGGGATCGAGTGCTCGGTGAGCCGTGGCCCGGTGGCGTCGATGGGCAGCACCTTCCCGACCAAGGTGCCGTCGGCGCCGGCAGCGGTGAACGTCAGGACCGCGTTGCCGTCCCGGTCCGTGCCCGCCGCGGTCATCGCGCCGGTGCCGTTGTCGTCGATGTTGTGGGTGTTGGGAGACAGGACGCCCGCGGCATCCATCGTGTGCACCTGCATACGGGTCGGGCTCTGCAGCTCCTGGAAGCCGAACACCGCGCCGCCGTCGACCGAGCCCGCCGCGGCGACCTGACTCCCGAATGCGTCTCCGTTGAGCTGCTGGAACGTCGACCAGCTGCCGTCCGGCTCGCGGACCACCAGGCCCTGGTCCGGCAGCGCGCTCCCCGCGGGGTAACGCTGCACGACCTGGACCACCCGGTCGCCGACCGGCACCGCAGTGCCTGCGAGGCAGATGCAGGCGAGCACGGTCTCCGGGTCGGCCGGCCAGGTGCCGTCGGCGGAGCGGTGCAGAGCCCGGATCTCGGTCGCCGACGGCGGCGCGACCTGGGCAGTCCCGAAGGTGACCGTGGTCTCGCCGTCGGCCGTCACCACGATGTCGGGCTCGCGCAGGAACTCGCCCGTCGTCGCGGCGCAGCGACCGCCGGTCATCGTCCCCGAGGAGGTCACCGCGGTCAGCTCCTCAACGGTCGCGGTCGCGGAGCCGGCGTCGACGTCGGAGTAGGCGAGGGAGTGCTTGTTGGTGCACGCGCTGCCCTCGCTTCCGGTGCCGGTGGTGAACGCTCTGAACGCGACCCGGCCGACCCCGTCCGGGCCGACCTCGATGGCCGGACTGTTCAGGACGCCCGGCGGCGCCGAGAGGGCCACCGAGCTCACCACGTCGCCGGGGGCGACGACCTCGACCTGGGTCATGGCGCCTCCTGCGCCGACCTGCTCGACGACCCACAGCCGTCCCGAGACGTCCACCGCCCCTGCGCCCGTCGGGACGGGGCCGCCGAGGTCCACGGGGGGCGTCCACGTGGTGGCTTCGGGTGGCAGCAGTGACGCCCTCGCTCCGCCGACACCGGACTGCCACACGATGGCGAGGGTCCCGTCGGGTCCGCCGTGGACCTCGACTTGGCCGGGGTTCACCCCTGCCGCCGCCGGCTGCAGCGTGGTGACCGGTCCGAACGAGCCGCCCGGGCGGCGCGCCTGCACCTCGACGGCCCCGGCCGTGCTGGGGTGGACGTCGGCGACCACGACCGCGCCGTCGCCGGCCATGGCGGCCGTGATCCCGCGCTGGCTCGTGGGAGTGCCCGCGAAGGCGTCCACCACCGGCAGGAACGCCGGCGCGGACACCGGCTCGGCCCCGGACGGCGCCGGCGTGCCGAGCATGGTGGTGAGGGCGATGGCACAAGTGGTCAGTGCCGCGGCAGGGCGACGCAGCATGGCGCGGGGACCCGTTCTTGTCGACGTTGAGGACCCGGGAACGGTAGGGGTCCCTGCTCTGGTGGGACCTAGGTGCAACCACCCATTTCCGACCCGCGAGATGGTCAGGTCCTGGGCCATGTGCAGGTGGTCGCGCGCGGCGACGAGTGGGAGGTCCTGAACACCGCAGTGAAGGAGGACCGGCAGGGCGAGGGGATCGGTCGGCGGATTCTCGACGTCGCGATCGACGCCTTCGTGGCGGCCACCGGCTACCCCGACCCGGTGATGAGTTCTCCCCTTCGCACCCGTCACATGTAGGCGGGACGCGACGAGCGGAAGGATGACCGATGACAGCGGGCATGCGGATGAAGGAGCTGGGAGTGAGCGAGCTGGGCGTGGGCGGTCTGGGGGAGGTCGACGAGCCGACCTTCTCGGGGTTGGCGGAGCGGCACCGGCGCGAGCTGCACGTGCACTGCTACCGGATGCTGGGTTCGTTCGAGGACGCCGAGGACACCGTGCAGGAGACCTTCCTGCGCGCTTGGCGGCGGCGGGAGACCTTCGAGGGACGGTCGACGTTCCGGGCCTGGCTCTACCGGATCGCCACCAACGCCTGCCTCGACCTGCTCGCCAAGGTCCGCCCCGAGCCCGCGACCGGCGGCGAGGTGCGGTGGCTCCAGCCCTACCCCGATCGGCTGCTCGACGAGCTGCGCGCGGCCGAGGCGGACCAGCCCGAGACCGTCGCGGTCGCGCGGGAGACGATCGAGCTGGCGTACGTCGTCGCGGTCCAGCACCTCGCGCCGCGCCCGCGGGCCGTGCTGATCCTTCGTGACGTGGTCGGCTGGCCGGCCAAGGACGTGGCGGAGCTCCTCGGTGACTCCGTCAACTCCGTCAACAGCGCGCTGCAGCGGGCCCGCGCCGGCATGCGGGAGCACCTGCCGGCCGAGCGGCAGGACTGGACCGGCGGCGAGGACGACGCGGAGACACGTGAGCTGGTGCGCCGCTTCACCGAGGCGAGCGTGGCCACGGACATCGACGTGCTCGCCGCCATGCTGCGCGACGACGTCCGCTGCTCGATGCCGCCCACCCCTGGTCTCCACGTCGGCCGCGACGCGGTGGTGAACGACTGGGTCGAGGACGGCTTCGTGGGCATGAAGGGGCTGCGCGGCGTCCACGCCTTCGCGAACCGGCAGCCGGCCATCGCCTTCTACCAGTGGCGCGAGCAGGAGAGCGCGTACCTCCCGCTGACGCTCGACGTCCTGCGCATCGCCGGCGGCGAGGTCACCGAGATCGTCACCTTCCACGACGACCAGTTCCCTCGGTTCGGGCTGGCGGAGCGGCTGCCGGCGGACGGCACCGAGCAGTCCCGGTGAACGACACAGGGGTCGTCGCGGGCCCGCCATCGCGCCGGACCAGCCATCAGCACCCACTCCGCCAGGTCGCCCTCACGGGCCTCCTCGCCACCCTGGGGGCGATGGTGGCGACCACCCTCGCCGCCGCAATGGAGCAGGCGGCCGGCGTCGACCTCGAGGTCTCCGGCAGCAGCGAGACGATCCCCTTGTCCGGGATCGCTGTGGTGACCGGCTTCTTCTCGGTGGTGGGCACGCTCGTGGCGCTGGCGCTGCTGCGCTGGAGCGCACGGCCCGCCGAGCGGTTCGTGTGGACGGCGGTCTGGCTGACCGTGATCTCGTGGGTCCCGCCCCTCCTCGCCGCGGCAAGCACCGCCGTCGGCATCGCCCTCATCGGGCTGCACGTCGTCGCCGCGGCGGTGATGGTCCCCGCCCTCGCGCGCGTCCTGCGTGTCGCCGAGCCCATCGCCTCGATCGGCCAGAACGATCGACGCGGCGGCCGATGAGTTCGCGGTCCCCCACCGGTCGAGTCATGCACGAGTACTCACGCTGGGAGGCGTCTTGAAGCTGCTGCTCACATCCGGGGGCGTCACCAACCCGAGCATCCAGGAGGCGCTGGTCGGCCTCCTGGGCAAGCCCATCGCCGAGTCGAGCGCGCTGTGCATCCCCACCGGGATGTATGGCCACCCGAGCGTAGGCCCGGGGGAGCGCGCCTGGCAGTTCATCAGCGGGCGGTCCGACAACCCGATGACCGAGCTGGGCTGGAAGTCGGTGGGCGTGCTGGAGCTCACCGCGCTGCCGAGCATCGACGAGGACAGGTGGGTCCCGCTGGTGCGGGAGGCCGACGTCCTGCTCGTCGCGGGCGGTGACGTGCTCTACCTGTGCCACTGGCTCCGGGAGTCGGGGCTGGCCGAGCTGCTGCCGTCACTGACCGAGACGGTGTGGGTCGGGCTGAGTGCGGGGAGCATGGTGCTGACCCCGCAGGTCGGCGACGACTTCATCCAGTGGCGCCCGCCCAGTGGTGACGACAGCGCGCTCGGCCTCGTCGACTTCTCCATCTGCCCGCACGTCAACGGCGATGACAAGCCCGGCAACACCATGGCCGAGGCCGAGAGCTGGGCCGCGGCGATCGACGGTCCGGCGTACGCCGTCGACGACGAGACCGCCATCAGGGTCGTCGACGCTGCCGTCGACGTCGTGTCCGAGGGCAGTTGGACCCTGCTCAAGGCCTGACGGGCGGGAGGCCCGCCCCCCACGGGCACGGGCCTCCCTGGTTTGCTGAGGTGCTGGTCAGGTCCGCTCCGCTCTGCGGCTGGCGAACTGGATGACAGCGACCGCGGCGGACAGCGCGATCACCAGGGCGACGCCGATGCCGAGCCCGTGCTGGACGCTGTCGGCCAGGGCGATGCCGGTCGCGACCGCTCCGAACGCGAGCCCGCCTGCCAGCGCCCTCCTGGCCGGCGCCGTCAGACGCACGACACCAGCCCCGGGTGCGGGAAGTATTCGACCCGCATCTTGGGATGGGACTTCGGACAGACGCCGTTGCGGTCGACGTAGCGCTGGATCGCCGCGGCGATGCCGACGGCGGCGGCGCAGGTGACCAGGGCCGTGCCACCGCAGATGAAGGCGGCGGCGACGGAGAGCGACACCGCGGCGACGTAGCCGGCCTCGACCTTGTTGAAGGTCAGGCACCAGGCCGGGCCGTGGATCCAGCCCCCGCAGTAGTCGTGCCCCATGTAGTTGACGTGGTGTCCGAACGGCTTCACGTGGTCGCCCGCGTGTGGCCCGCGGTCAGACCGAGCCGGGACCTTGCTCGTGCGGGTGGTCACGCCGTGGTGGGTGGCGTCAGGAGCGAGGGCGCCCGTCGTCCGTGACGGGTGTGCATCGCGGGTGACCTTGGCCGTGACCGTGGCCGCGGCGTGGGCGGGAGCCGTGGTCGTGGCCGTCAGCGCGAGGCCGACGACGAGCGCGAGCACGACGCTGGTGATGTGGGCGAGGCTGCGGAGCCTCAGGATGCGATTCATCTGTGCCTTCCTTCGATTCGTGAACCCGGTGAACCGACGCCGCGGGAGGCACCAAGAAGGTCGCAGGAGGGGGCGCGGGGATGGGATGGTCAGGCGAGGACCTCTCTGTGACGATGAGCAGGGTGCTCAGCATCAGTAGACGGCCGCGGCGCGAACAGGAAGCTCGCGTCGACCTGGAGGAACCTCGCGATGCGCAGCGCGGCCGTGGGCTCGAGGGTGTCGACCTCGCCACGCAGGAGGCGACCCATGTAGGCGTGTGAGCGGTAGCCGGCCGCGCTGGCGAGCCGTCGCTGCGAGACGGCCCGCACCACCATCAAGGTCCTGAGCCCCTTGAGGTTGTGCAGTCGCATCCCAGCTCCCGAGAGTTGCCTGATGGATCGAAGAGACCGTACATCGATGATCTTCATGATGTCCAGCAACAATTGACAGTCCGCGTGTCGTGGGTGCCCACTGCCGCCCACTCGCCGTACGCCGCGGGGCCGGCCCGGCCGAGGTGACCTGCGCGAACGGCCGTGACCCGATGTGGATACCTTGGTGCCCACCGGTGGGCACCCGGCTCGCGGGTGCGCCCTGATCGACGGCGTGATCGACACCAGGAGGTCGGATGGGTCAGCTGTGGGACCTCGTCCAGGCCTACCTCGACCGGCACGGCACCTCCGAGCGTCAGCTGGCCAAGCGGCTCGGCTATGCGTCGTCCGGGGTCTTCGGAAACTGGCGCGACCCCAAGCAGCCGCCGAGCGCGCAGGCGCTGGCGCGCTTCGCCGCGCTCTCCGGCACGCCCTACCAGCGCGTCCTCGACGCGGTCCTCACCGACGCGGGCTACCTGCCCGAACCGCAGGTCTCCGACGAGGCGATCCAGCTGCGCCGCACCCCCTCCGGCCAGCGCACCCGCGGCCAGCAGCGTGCGCAGATCTCACCGGCCGGCGAGGAGAGCCAGGACCCTGGTGAGGCCTGATCCCGGCGTGTCGGCGGACCGTCCTACCGTCCCCGTATGCGAGCTCGGGAGCCGGCCAGAGCAGACCCGCGCCACCCCCACCACCCGTGGCGCCGGTTCGCCGAGCTGACCGACTGGTCGCTGCGCTGGGCCGAGCTGCCCGACGGCGTCATGGGCCGAACGTGTCACCGGACCCGGACGGTCACGCTCGCGCTGGGGATGAGCCAGGCCGAACGTCGGTGCACGATCGCCCATGAGACCGCACACATCGAGCGCGGTCCGGTGACGCCGCAGCAGGCGCTGCGCGAGGAGCTCGCACATCGACCGGACCGTGGCGAGGCTGCTCGTGCCGAGCGTGCGCGAGCTCGTCGACGCGGTGGCGTGGGCGGGCGGGCGCCTCGAGCCCGCGGCCGACGCACTGTGGGTCGACGACTACCTCCTCGCGGTGCGGCTGCATGCCCTGAGCGACCGTGAGCGGCGCTACGTCGACCTGCGGCTCGGTCAGACCCTCGCCTGAGTCGGCCCAGCATCGGCGCGCCACGCGTTTTCGCAGGTCAGACCCCTGATTTCTGATGGCCCACTCAGGCCACTTCGGGGGCTCACTCGGGCCACTCGCAACCGGCGGGGTGGGCACGGACAGGCCATGTTGCTGGCCTGCCCGATCCTGCGAGGCTCGACCCATGTCCGGGTCCGAGGGGTTGCTGATCGTCCTCGGCGTGGTCACGGGCGGCTCGGCGGTGGTCTACGCGATCGTCCGGCTCTCCAACCGCTGGTAGCCCGGCCCCGGAGCGGCGCGGCTCAGGCGACCGCGGGCACGGCGAACGTCACGGGGTCGCCGACCGACACCCGGCCACCCTCGAGGACCCGGCAGATCGACCCGCCGCGGCGACGCAGCGCCTCCTGGGCGCCGCGTCCGATCGTGTCGTCGAGCAGCTTGCAGGGCGCCGCGACCCGCACCACCTCGAGCACGACCGGTCCGACCGTGATCAGCGCGCCGGGCTCGCGGGGCACCTCGCCCTCGTCGATCGTGAGGTTGCGGCGGGTCAGGCCGGCCGGGATCTCGGCGCCGAACCGCTCAGCGGCCTCGGCCAGGGACGACGCGGACTGCACGCTCACCTGCCGGTGCCTCGAGCCGTGGTAGCGGTCGCCGACGATCCCTGCCTGGGTCTCGATCTCCACCGACGACACCGACCTGGTCGGCAGCCGGGAGCCCGGCGCGACGTGCAGGGACAGAACGGTTGCCACGTGCTCAAGGGTAGAGAGCGTGGCCACCGAGGAGACGTGCGTCAGGCCGCCTCAGGCTCAGCCCTGCGCCACCCAGCCCAGGGCGACCCCGACCTCGATCTCGGCGCCGACCGGCAGGCCGTACTGCGCGGTGGTCAGGGTCAGGTGCAGGGCACGGACGTAGCCGCCCCAGCTCTCCTTGACCTGCTCGTTGAGGACCAGCGTGCCGACCCCGGCGAGGTCCAGCCTGGTGTTGGGCGCGACGTTCACCGGGATCGCGTTGCCCGCGACCGTCAGGTTGAGCACCTGGCTGCCGAGCCGGGTCCTCACCCTCTTCGCCTTCTTCTTGACGATGGCCGCGGCGCTGACGGCGTCGGCGGTGATGAGGCCGTTGAGCACGTCGAGCCCGGCCAGCTCGTTGTTCATCTTGACCTTGCCGCGGCCCGGGACCGTCTTGCCCTTGGTCCACGACCTGGCCGCGGCCACGTGCAGCACGCTCGGCACCGTCACCTCGGCGGTCGCGTTCTGGATGGTCTCGCCCTCGGTGCCGCCGGGCGGGGTCGAGATGAACGCGCTCGGTCCGGCGTCGAGGTCGAGCGCCGGGCCGACGGTCGCCTTGATCATCGAGCTGTAGCCCACGCCGCCGATCTGCGGGGCGGCCGGCGGGGGCGCCGGCACGACGATCGACTGGGTGGGGTTGAGCAGCACCGTCGCGGTCGCGGGCACGTCCTTGAAGGGCTTGAGCAGCCCGACGTAGAGGCCGAAGCCCGTGATGTAGGTGCCGCCGGCCACCGTGTACGCCGTGGAGGAGTTCGCCACGATCGCGGCGATGCCCGGGGATCGTGATGGTGAAGTCCTTCGGCAGGTTCACCGGGTACTCCTGACCCGCGATGGTCAGGCCGATGAACTTCGTGGACGACGTCGAGCTGACGCCGTGAGGGGTCTTCGTGGCCGTCGTGACGGTCTCGACCGCGTCGGCCTTGATGAGACCGCCGAGGAGGGAGACGTCGGCGGTCCTGGCCCCGGTGATCGTCCTGGTGCCGTCGGTGACCGGCTCGGCGTCGGCCCAGGTCGTCACGGCCCCGAGCTTGACGAGCCCGGAGCCGACGTTGACCCCGGCGGCGCGGTTGTCGTCGTGGGCCGGGAACGTGAAGCCCTCGACACCGGACGCCGCGGTCAGATCGGAGCGGATCGTCGTGCCGAGGGCCTGGACCTGGGTCCCGCCGGCGTGGCCGATGTAGAAGTACGGGGAGGTCGACTTCTTGGGCTGTGGGTGGGCTGCGTGGGCTGCGTGGGCTGGGGCGGCGACCACCGAGAGCAACGCGATCAGCGTGCCGACGGCGGTGACGACGCCCCCAAGGCGTCGCGACATGGGTCGTCTTCTCTTGTGGGGGAGGGGAGCACTCAAGGTCTCAACGCACGTGTCGCCGCGTCGTGATGCTCCGGACGAACTGGTCTTGACCAGTTGGCCGGCGCACGCTGCCGGGCCCGGTTCGTAGCATGGCCCTGTGCAGCGCTCGACCCGCCGCCGCGCGTACTTCGCCCTCATGGGCGGGTGCGTGCTGCTGATCGTGCTGGCGTGGAACGTCGTGCGGTTCTGGTCGACCACGGCGGCGGTCGTGATGAGCGTGGTGGCGGCGGTCCTCCCGCCGGTCGCGGCGATCGTCGGCAACCTGGGAGGCCTGGACGAGAGCCAGCTCCCGAGTGGTGACGAGCAGACCCGGACCCGCTTCGAGCGGGACCCAGACCGGTAGGTGTGGCGGCGGTCAGAAGCCGTGGGCAAGCCCCCAGGCCACCGCCTGGGCGCGCCGGGCCACGCCGATCTTCTGGTAGATCTGCCGCACGTAGGTCTTCACCGAGTTGACGCTCACGAACAGCTGGTCGGCGATCTCGAGGTTGCTCATCCCGCGACAGATCAGGTCGAGCACCTCGGCCTCACGGGTGCTCAGCTCTGCGACGCCGCTCGGGGTCTTGGCCCGTCGCGGCCTCACGGGCGTCAGCATCTCTCCCCTGGCCACGGTCTCGACCGCGGAGGCGAGGTCGCCGGAGCTCGTGCCCTTCGACAGGAAGCCCCGGGCACCCGCGGCCAGCGACCGCCGCAGGCTCGAGGGGCTGCTGCTCCAGGTGAAGACGAGCACCGGCGCAGGGGTCAGCCCGGCGAGCATCGTGAGGTACTCCTCGATCGGCATCGCGTGCCCGACCGGGTCGCAGAGAAGGACGTCGACCGCGGGCACCTCGGCGTCGATCCCGACGGTGATGACGTCGGCGACGGGCCCGGAGCGCGCCAGCATGGCGTGCACCCCGGACACGATCAGCTCGGGCTCGTCGTACACGCCTACGGCGATGGGTTGCGACGTGCGTCCCCGAGAACGAGCACCCGAATTCATGATGAATTGAATCTAGGCACACTTGACGCCGAACCTCCCGCCAAATACCTCATCCTCAGGGGTGAAAACTGGACGGAGAGGTCGACTCACAGCTCCTGGTCGATGAGGTAGCTGCCGTTGTCGTAGGTCAGCCTCAGCACGACGTCGTCCTCGACGGGTCCGTGGCCGGGTTTGGCGTAGCGGTAGGTGTAGCTCACCTCGAGCGTGGCCGGGTCCGCCGAGACGTCGAGCAGCTTCACGCCGTGGACGTCGCCCCAGAAGCCCTCGTAGCCCGACAGTCCGTGGCTCTTCTCCTGGAAGGCTGGCGTGAGCATGTCGAACGCCGCCGCGGGGTCGTGGGACGCGGTCTCGATGTAGTTGTCGATGAAGTCGACCATCCCGGCCTCCGACGGCTCCTCGGCGTTTCCGGACGACGACGATGCGGTCTCGGACGGAGTGGCCGACGAGGACGTTGACCCGGTCGCGTCGTCCTCGTCGCCACCGCCCCGCATCCCGATGGCGAACGCGACGCCCATCGCGGCCAGCAGGACCAGCGCCGCGCCGAGGATGCGGAGCCAGGGCCGGCGGGGCCGGTCGAGGTCGGGGGCGATCCCACGCACCGGCGTGGCCGTCGGGACCGCGGTGGGCGGTGCGGACGACGTGACGAGGGGCAGCACCTGGGTGCCCTGGTGGTCGTCGTAGGACTGGGCTCGGCGCGGCGCGGTGGCCTCGCCGGCCAGGCCCATGTCGGCCAGCCCGCCGACGCCGGCAGCCGCGACCGGGGTCTGCGGCCCCGTGTCGAGGAACTGCTTCGCCGTCGCGATCGGCCAGCGCTGAGCGGGATCTCGGGCCATGGTCGCCGCGAGTGCCGGTGCCAGCCAGCCCGCCGCGTCGCAGCGCGGTGGCTCCTCGTGGACGATGCGATAGAGGGCGCCGAGGAGGTTGTCGCCGACCTGGTAGGGCGGCCGGCCCTCGAGCGCGTGGAACAGCGTGGCGCCCCACGACCAGACGTCGCTGGCCGGGGTGGCCTGCTGGCCCGAGGCGACCTCGGGGGAGAGGTACGCCGGCGAGCCGGTCACCAGCCCGGTCTGGGTCAGTGCCGGGTCGGAGGACGTGCGGGCGATGCCGAAGTCGTTGAGCTTCACCTGACCGTCGGGGGCGACCAGGATGTTGGAGGGCTTCACGTCACGGTGCACGATCCCCGCCCCGTGCGCAGCGGCGAGCGCGCCGGCGACCTGGGAGAGGATCGGCGCGGCGTCGTCGGGGCTGAGCGGGCCACGCTGGTGGATCAGCTCGGCGAGGTCGCTGCCCTCGACGTGCTCCATGACCAGCCACTGCTGACGCTGGCCGTCGATCTCCTCCTCGACGAGGTCGTAGACCGCCACGACGTTGGCGTGGTTGAGCTTGGCGGCCAGCTTGGCCTCGCGCTCGGCGCGTCGCGCGTCGGGCGTGATCCCACCGGGCGCGACGCCGATCTTCTTCAGGGCGACGGTGCGCCGGAGGACCTCGTCGCGGCCGCGCCACACGGCGCCCATGCCGCCGCGCCCGATCTCGGCCTCGAGCGTGTACCTGCCCGCGATCACCCTGCTACCACCCTGCAACCACCCCTGGCGTCCTCCCAGCAACCGTCCACAGTAGGGGTACCCGGTCAACCGGTTCGCTCCGTCGAGCGAGGGATGGGCGAGGATTGTGACCGTGCCCACCGACTCCGCCCAGATCGAGCAGCAGCTGCTCGACGACCTCGTGTGGCGTGGCCTCGTCGCGCACTCGACGGATCTCGGCGCCCTGCGCGAGGCCCTGACCGCGGGGAGCGTCCGGTTCTACGTGGGCTTCGACCCGACAGCGCCCAGCCTCCACATGGGCAACCTCGTGCAGCTGGTGACAGCGATCCGGCTGCAGCGGGCCGGCCACACGCCGTACGTCCTGGTCGGCGGGGCCACCGGCATGATCGGAGACCCCAAGGAGTCGAGCGAGCGCACCCTCAACGACGCGGTGACGGTCAAGGACTGGACCGAGCGGGTCCGCCGCCAGATCGAGCCGTTCGTGTCCTTCGAGGGCGCGAACGCGGCCACGATGGTCAACAACTACGACTGGACCGAGAACCTCTCGACCATCGACTTCCTGCGCGACATCGGCAAGCACTTCCCCGTCAACCGGATGCTGGCCCGCGACGTGGTGAGGAGCCGGCTCGAGGCGGGCATCAGCTACACCGAGTTCTCCTACGTGCTGCTCCAGTCGATGGACTTCCTCAACCTCTACCGTGAGCACGGCGTCACGCTGCAGTTCGGCGGCTCCGACCAGTGGGGCAACCTCACCGGCGGGGTCGAGCTGATCCGACGCGCCGACGGCGGCCACGCGCACGCGTTCGCCACGCCGCTCGTCACCAAGGCCGACGGCACCAAGTACGGCAAGACCGAGGGCGGCGCGCTCTGGCTCGATGCCGAGATGATGTCGCCCTACGAGTTCTTCCAGTTCTGGCTCAACGTCGAGGACGAGAAGGTCGGCGAGCTCCTGCGCATCTTCACCTTCCTCTCGCGCGCCGAGATCGAGGCGCTCGAGGCCCGAGCACGCGGAGAAGCCGTTCCTGAGGGCGGCGCAGCGCACCCTCGCCACTCACGTCACGTCGCTCGTCCACGGTGCCGAGGAGACCCGGCGCATCGAGGAGGCGTCGGAGGCGCTGTTCAGTGGTGGCTCGCTCGTGGCCGCCGACCCCGACGTCCTGCTGCAGGCCCTGGCCACCGCGCGTCCGCTCCTGACCGATCCGGCGGGCAAGACCCTCACCGACCTGTTCGTCGAGTCGGGGCTGGTGCAGAGCAGGGGCGAGGCGCGCCGGGCGTTCGCGGAGGGAGGCGCCTACCTCAACAACGAGCGGGCGGAGGACCCCGACTACGTCCCCACGACAGCCGACTTCCTCGGCGGCAGGGTGCTGGTCCTGCGCCGGGGCAAGAAGAGCTTCGCCGGCGTCGCCGCCCCATGAGTGACGTCCCGTGACGTGGCTGTCGGACCTCGAGGCCGGAGCCCGGGCGGCGCTGCCAGGGCCGGTGTTCGAGTACCTCGCCCAGGGAGCGCGCGACTCCGTGAGCACCGTCGAGGCATCGCCGGCCTGGACGGAGCGCCGGTTCGTGCCCCACGTCCTGCGCGACGTGACGGAGGTCGAACTGTCGGCCCCGCTGCTCGGCGCGCCGGTGCGGGTGCCGTGGGGCATCGCGCCCACGACGCAGCAGCGGGCGGTCCACCCCGACGGGGAGCTGGCGATGGCCCAGGCGACCGCGGCGGCGGGGACCGTCATGGTCGTCTCCAGCAACGCCGGCACGTCGTTCGCCGACATCGCCTCCACCGGCGTGCGCTGGTGGCTCCAGGCCTACCTGCCGGCTGACCGGACCCTGGCCGAGCCGCTGCTCGCCCGCGCGGTCGCCGCCGGCGCCGAGGCGATCGTGCTGACGGTCGACACCCCGGTGGTCGGGACGAAGTACGCCGCAGGCGACCAGGTCGTCTGGGACGTCGTCGACCCCGACCTGCTCCGGGTCAACTTCGAGCCGGGCTACGAGGACGCGCCGGGCGCCGAGAAGGCGCTCGACCTCGGCCCGCACGATCTCGTGTGGCTCGCCGAGCAGACCGGCCTCCCGGTGGTCGCCAAGGGCGTGCTCCGACCCGATGACGCCCGCCGGTGCGTCCAGGCCGGCGCCGCGGCGGTCTGGGTGTCCAACCACGGCGGCCGCCAGCTCGACCGCGCCGCGAGCACGGTGTCCTGCCTGCCAGCGGTGGTGGCGGCTGTCGACGGTGCCGCCCAGGTCTACGTCGATGGTGGCGTCCGCAGCGGGCTCGACGTGCTCACGGCCCTCGCGCTGGGAGCCGACTCGGTGTTCCTCGGCCGGCTTCCGCTCTACGCCCTCGTCGAAGGGGTGCGGGGCGTGGCGCGGATGCACCGCGAGCTGCGCGAGGAGACCGAGGAGGCCTTCCGTCTCGCCGGCTGCCGGACCCTCGCCGATGCGCGGGGCGTTGTCCGGGAGCCCTAGGTCGCATTGGCAAACCCTGGACGCCGCCAGACGCCGCCCAGGCGCGCACGCTGGCGGCGGCGCCGACCCTTGGAAGACGCCCAGTCTGCCTGCGCGCCGGCGCCTGGCCATCGCACGACCTGGACGACGCCGGCGATCACCCAGGTTTCGCCACCACGCCCTAGAGTTGCGGGGTGCCTGAGAACCGTCGTCCGCAGCGCCCCACCGGCAAGAGTGCCGCCGCCGGGCGCAAGGGCGCGCCCGCGGGGCGCGGCTCGGGACGAGGCTCCTCGAACGACGCTCCCAGGTCGACCGGCGGCCGGCCCCAGCGAGGTGGTCAGGACCGCCGCCAGCCGGAGCGTCGCCGCGCCGCGGACCCGGCCCAGCGCACCAAGGACCAGCAGGCCTACGACGGGCCCGACCTGCCCGAGGGCGTCACCGGCGACGAGCTCGACCGCTCGGTGACCTCGCAGCTCAAGGGGCTGCCCGAGAAGCTGGCCGCGCGCGTCGCCAAGCACCTCGCGGCGGCCGGGCTCTACATCGACCAGGACCCCGAGCTGGCCTACCGGCACGCGTTGGCGGCCCGTGCCCGGGCGTCGCGGATCGCGGTCGTCCGGGAGGCCTGCGGCGAGGCGGCGTACACCGCGGGTCACTACGCCGAAGCGCTCTCCGACCTGCGGGCGGCCAAGCGGATGAACGGCGCCACCGCCTACCTTCCGATCATGGCCGACTGCCACCGGGCGCTCGGCCAGCCCGAGCAGGCGATCAAGCTCGCGAAGAGCCCGTCCATCGCCAACTTCGCCCCGGCGGCGAAGGCCGAGATGACCATCGTCGAGGCGGGCGCCCGGCGCGACATGGGCCAGCTCGACGCCGCCCTGCGGATCCTCGAGCAGGCGCCCCTGAGCTCGAAGTCGCGGGAGTCCTGGGTCGTGCGGCTGCGCTACGCCTACGCCGACGCGCTCGAGGAGGCCGGCCGCGCCGAGGACGCGCTCGCATGGTTCCACCGCACCCAGGCCATCGACGCCGACGAGGTCACCGACGCCTCCGAGCGGGCGGCGGCCCTTGAAGGGTCCGCGGGCTCCTGACGCTGACAGTCACCGCGCCAGGATGCTGACCAGCGCCGGCGTGCCGGCGTCCTGGGTGGCCCACTGCAGGCCGTCGCGGTAGGCGACGCGGACGCGGTCGATGTCCACCACGGTCGGCACGTCGCCGACGACCTCGAGGAGGATCGTGTCGCCGCTCTCCAGGCTGGCGTCCTCGGTCGGGACCAGCTCCCGGCAGAAGCTCTCCGGGGTGGTCGTGACGTGGACCGAGCCGCCGTGGCAGACGTGCGGCACGATCGTGACGTCGGCGATGGAGGTCGCGAACACGTGCACCCCCGCAACGTGCAGCGCCCGTTCGAAGTCGGCCGGTGCGGCGAACACCCCGACGTAGACCGGCTGGCCCACCGGCGTCTCGGCCCGCACCGCCGTCTCGCTCGTGGGCAGCGACGTCGGGTGGGTGCTGACCCAGCCGACCACGGCGAGGAGGACGGCGAGCACCGCGGCGTACGTCGTGATCCGCCACCCACGGCGCGACGGGGACACGGCCAGGGAGCCAGGTGCAGCGGGCTCCGGCGTGACCGACGTCATGGCCGGAGGCTAGTGGTCACCACCGGAAGTTCGTCGGGTGTCCCGCACCCCGGGCACGCACCTCGCTTCGTTGGCGACACTGGGAAGACGCCCAGCCTGCCGGCGCGCCGCCGCCTCGCGATGCACGCCCTAGTGGCTTCCGGGTACCCCTGAGGTGATTGACGGCTGTCAGGACCACGGGGTGTACTGCCTGCACCGCCCTTCTCGGGGGCGTGGTCTCCGGAAGGAGTCATGGTGCTGCGGTTCGCCGGCGCAGGGGTGAGCGATGTCGGGCGGGTGCGCCCGCACAACGAGGACTCGGCGTTCGTCGGTCCCTACGTCGCGGTCGTCGCCGACGGGGTGGGGGGAGCGGCCGCCGGGGAGATCGCCTCGGCCACCGCCGCCTACTCCGCCAGCGCGGTGGCGCTGGGCCGCCGCGGACATCGCCCCGAGGAGGTCCTCGCCGAGGCCTACACCGCGGCGGCGGACGGCGTGCGGACCGGCGTCCAGCGCGACCTCGACCGCCTCGGCATGGCGACGACCCTGACGATGGTGGTCACCGACGGCGACCGGGTCGCGCTGGGTCACGTCGGCGACTCACGCGGCTACAGCTTCCGCGACGGCGAGCTGCGGCAGATCACCACCGACCACACCTACGTCCAGCACCTGATCGACAGCGGCCGGCTGACCGCGGAGGACCGGAGCTCGCACCCCTGGCGCAACGTCGTGCTGCGCTCGGTCGACGGCGACCCCGAGGGCGGGGGCCTCGACGTGGTGCTCCTCGACGTCGAGGTCGGCGACCGGCTCCTGCTGGCCAGCGACGGGCTCACCGACCTGGTCTCCGACGAGGCGATCGCCGGGGTGCTCGCCGAGGAGGAGGGCGACGAGGCCGTGGCCACGCTCACCCAGCTGGCGCTGGAGGCCGGGGGCCGCGACAACATCACCGTGGTCATCGCCGACCTCGTCGATGGGCCGCCCGTGGTCGGCGACGGCAAGGTGCTCGGCGCGCTGGCGGACCCCTGGAACGTGGTCGATCCGGCTGCCGTCCGCCTGTCTCGCGTGTCCTGACCCACAGTCCGGACCAGCAGCGCCGTCCCTCTGGGACACTTCGCCGACGTGACCGACATCGCGCGCCCGGCCCTCGAGGGCACCGTCGCCGTGCGCGACGGTCGTCGGCTCAGCTTCGCCGAGTACGGCTCGCCGCGTGGCACCGCGATCATCTGGATGCACGGCACGCCGGGCGCACGCCGCCAGATCCCGCTCGAGGCCCGGCGCTACGCCGACGAGCACGGCCTGCGCATCATCGGCGTCGACCGGCCCGGGATCGGCTCGTCGACCCCCCACCTCTACGGCCGCATCGGCGACTGGACCGGCGACCTCGAGCTGCTCCTCGACGCGCTGGCGATCGACACCTGCCGCCTGATCGGGCTGTCCGGTGGCGGCCCCTACGTGCTGGCCGCGGGTGCCCACCTGCCGGCGCGGGTCCACGGCATCGGCGTCCTCGGGGGAGTCGCACCCACCCGCGGCCCGGACGCGGTCGACGGCGGCCCGATCCAGCTCGCGGTGCGGTTCGCCCCGCTGCTCCAGGTGGCCCGCGTCCCGCTCGGGGTCGCGCTGACCCAGGCGATCCGGCTGGTCAAGCCGCTCGCCGGCACCGCGCTCGACCTCTACGCCGCCGTGCAGCCGCCCGGCGACAAGTTCCTGCTGTCGCGGCCAGAGTTCAAGGCCATGTTCGTCGACGACCTGCTCAACGGGAGCCGGTTCCAGACCTCGGCCCCGCTCAACGACCTGCTGCTCTTCACCCGCGACTGGGGGTTCACCGCGGCCGACGTCACCGTGCCGGTGCGGTGGTGGCACGGCGACGAGGACCACATCGTGCCGTTCCGGCACGGCCAGCACGTCGTCGCGCGGCTGCCGGACGCGACGCTCACCACGATCGACGGTGAGAGCCACCTCGGCGGCCTCGGCATCGCCGAATCGGTCATCTCCACCCTGATGGAGCTCGGGCCCCGGCGCGTCCGGAAGTCTGGGAGGGCCCAACCGGGCCACTGATCCGGGGGATTCCGGCGTTCCCCGGCGGGAGCGGGCGAGCCTTACCTACCCTCGCTGGGTGACTGATGCACACGGGGCCTTGACAGCTCAGGCCGAGCTGCTGGACGCACTGCTGGCGCCTGACCCGCCGCCGAAGCGTCGGGGCTGGCCGCTCGTCGTGCTCGCCCTGGTGCTGGTCGCCGCCGCGGCCTCGGTCGGGATCGTGATGGTCAGCCGCGACTCCGGGCCGCAGGGTCCGCCGCACCCGGCCAGGTGGGATGCGCGGGTCCAGAAGTACGTCGACTTCGTCGAGAAGAAGCGGGGGCTGGAGTTCAAGCAGCCGGTCTACGTCGACTTCCTGGCCGACGACGAGTTCAAGGACCAGGTGACGGCGGACCGGGACGACCTCAGCGGCGACGACCTCGAGGAGCTCGAGCAGGCCACCGGGATGTTCCGTGCCCTCGGCCTGTTCGAGGGTGACGTCGACTTCTTCGACAAGCTCAACGAGCTCCAGGGCAAGGGCGTCGTCGGCTTCTACTCCTACGACGACGAGCGGCTGCGGGTCCGAGGCACCGAGCTCACGCCGTACGTCGAGCAGGTGCTGGTCCACGAGCTCACCCACGCGGTGCAGGACCAGAACTTCGACCTGGGCAAGCGGTTCGAGGAGCTCGACAAGGCCGACGACGCCAGCAGCTCGGCCGCGTCCTCGGGCTTCCACGCCCTCGTCGAGGGCGATGCCCGCCGGATCGAGGACAGCTGGCGCGCCGGCCTCTCCAAGAAGGAGCGGGCCGCGCTCGACAAGGAGAAGAACAAGGTCGCCAAGGGGTTCGACAAGAGCTCCAAGAACATCCCCGAGGTGCTCGTGACGATGCTCGCCGCGCCCTACGACCTCGGTCAGGCGCTGCTCGCCGTCGCGGTGGAGCAAGGCGGCGACGACGAGGTCGACAACCTCTTCCGCTCACCGCCGAGGACCGAGGAGCAGCAGCTCGACCCGTGGACCCTGATCGCCGACCACCAGGGCTCGCTGACGGTGCCCGAGCCGGACCTCCCGGACGGGGCGAAGTCCTTCGACGACGGCGTGTTCGGCGCGCTCGGCTGGCTGATGGTGCTCTCGGAGCGGCTGCCGACCGACGAGGTGCTCACCGCCGTCGACGGCTGGGGCGGTGACTCCTACGCGGCGTACGACCTCGACGGCGTCAGCTGCGTGACCGTGGACTACCGGGCCGACACCCCGGAGGACCTCGCCCAGATGCAGCGGGCCATGCAGGCATGGGCGGCCAAGGGGCCGAAGAAGTCCGTGAGCGTCACCAAGCACGACGTGACCCTGGCCTTCACCTCGTGCGACCCCGGCAAGAACGCCCCGAAGGTGGCCTCGGGGAGGTCGATGGAGGGGGTGGGCGTCGTGCTCACCCGCACCTACCTGTCGCTGGAGCTGGTCAAGGCGGGCATGGACGTCAAGGTGGCTCGCTGCGGCGCCGATCGGCTGGTCCGGCAGTTCAGCCAGAAGCAGCTCAACAACCCGCACCTCGACCAGGACCAGGTGGTCCGCGCGGTCCTGCCGTGCCGGCGGCAGGGTTGACGTCGGCGAAATCCCCCGGGCTGCTGGCCTACAGCCGTCCCATGCGTCACAATGGCCGCACAACTACATCGCTGTCGTTCGTACGACGTCCGATCGTCCATGTCGAGCCCGCTGGGGAAGGCGTAGCTCGCGCCGAGGACGAAGGAGACGCTGATGTACGGACCCCGCATGATGCTCGGCCCTGAGGTCACGAGCTCCACTCGTGGTGTGCTCTTCGTCCACTCGGCCCCCTCCGCGCTCTGCCCGCACATCGAGTGGGCGGTGGGCGGAGTGCTCGGTGCTGCCGTCCACCCCTCGTGGATCCCGCAGCCCGCGCAGACCGGCACCTATCGCACCGAGCTGTCCTGGAGCGGCGACTCCGGGTCCGCGGCGGCGATCGCCTCGGCGCTGCGCGGCTGGAACCACCTGCGCTTCGAGGTCACCGAGGACCCCACGGCGACCACCGAGGGCCAGCGCTACTCCTACACCCCCGACCTCGGCGTCTTCCACGCCATGACCGGCGTGCACGGCGACATCCTCATCCCCGAGGACCGGCTCAAGGCAGCGGTGGTCAAGGCTGCTCTCGGTGACACCACGCTGCTCGGCGAGATCGACAAGCTGCTCGGCAAGCCTTGGGACGACGAGCTCGAGACCTTCCGCCACGCCGGCGAGGGCGCGCCCGTCCGCTGGCTCCACCAGGTCGTCTGACGCCGAGCCGTCGTCACCGCGCATCAGCAACGACGGTCGGCGTCATCGACGCGGGCGGCGTAGGCGGTAGTTGTCGGCCGGGAGACGGCCCTCGGTGATGTGGCCGGAACCGTCGTCGACCGACAGCTTGGCCTCGATCTTGAACTTCCCGTAGCGCGTGGTCACCCGGCACAGCTTGTAGCGGCCGGAGCCGGTCTTGGGGTCGAACCCGTCGAGGAACGCGCTCGCCGCGAGGTGCTTGAACCCCGGGCCGCTGATGAAGACCTCGATCGCCCAGATGCCCTCGGGGGGCACGATCGTGTAGCTGAAGGCGTAGGTGTGGCAGCCGCGCTTGAGCACGCCGCCCTTGCCCGTGATCGAGCCCCACTCGGGGTGCACGGCCAGGCCGGCGAGCGGGTCGAGGGAGGGTTTGGCGTCGACCTGGCTCGGCACGAGCGCGAGCGACAGGACCGTGGCTGTGGTGGACGCGACGAGCTTGGCCCGGATCCGTGGATGGCCACCTACTACGCGACGCCAGAGCGGCGCGCTGGCGGCGTTGCGGACGCTCCCATCCACGGATCCAGGCCTGGTCCGGAGCACCGTGCGTTCCCCCTGCTGTGTGACGACCGTCTCGGAAGGTCCAACGAGACCTCCGCGGGGCGGTTACGTCAGAGGGGGATGTTGCCGTGCTGGCCCTTGCGCACGCCGACCGACTGGACCGCGTCGTCGATGGCGTGCGCGATCGTGGAGCGGGTCCGCGACGGCTCGACCACCTCGTCGACGACGCCGATCTCGACCGCCCGCTCGACGCCGCCCGCGATCCGCTCGTGCTCGGCGGCCAGCTCGGCCTCGACCTGCGGGCGGATGTCGGGCTGCACCTCGGCGAGCTTGCGCCGGTGGAGGATCCGCACCGCCGCCACCGGCCCCATGACGGCCACCTCGGCGCCCGGCCAGGCGTAGACCTTGGTCGCGCCGAGCGAGCGCGCGTTCATCGCGATGTAGGCGCCGCCGTAGGTCTTGCGGGTGATCAGGGTGACCCGGGGCACGACGCACTCGCCGAAGGCGTGCAGCAGCTTGGCGCCGCGGCGTACGACGCCGTCCCACTCCTGGCCGACGCCGGGCAGGTAGCCGGGGACGTCGACCACGACGATCGAGGGGCACGCCGAACGCGTCGCACATCCGCACGAACCGCGAGGCCTTCTCCGCCGACAGCGAGTCGAGGCAGCCGCCGAGCCGCAGCGGGTTGTTGGCCACGACGCCGACGGTGCGGCCGCCGAACCTGCCGAGCGCGGTCACGATGTTGGGCGCCCACTTGGCGTGGATCTCCTGGGCGGTGCCCTCGTCGAGGATCGACTCGACCAGCGGATGCACGTCGTAGGCGCGCTTGCGCGACTCCGGCAGCAGGTCCTCGAGGTCGCGGTCGTCGACCGCGGCGACGTCGAGGCTGCCCTGCGCGCCGAGCAGCGCAGCGACGGTGCGGGCGCGCTCGAGGGCCTCGGCCTCGGACTCGGTGAGGATGTGCACGACGCCCGGAGCGGCGGCCGTGCGGCTCCGGGCCGCCCAGCCGCAGCATGTCGACGTCCTCGCCGGTGACCGAGCGGACCACGTCGGGCCCGGTGACGAAGATCCGGCCCTCGGGACCCAGGATCACGACGTCGGTCAGCGCGGGGCCGTAGGCCGCGCCGCCGGCGGCCGGGCCGAGCACCACCGAGATCTGCGGGATCTTGCCGGAGGCCTGCGTCATGGCATGGAAGATCCGGCCGACCGCGTGGAGGGACAGGACGCCCTCGGCCAGCCGGGCGCCGCCGGAGTGCCAGAGCCCGACGATCGGGACCCCGTCGATCATCGCGCGGTGGTAGGCGTCGACCACGACGCGGCAGCCGACGTCGCCCATGGCGCCGCCCATGGTGGTCGCGTCGGAGCAGAACGCCACGACCGGCGAGCCGTCGACCTTGCCGATCGCGGCAAGCATCCCGGAGTCGTCGTCAGGGGTGAGGAGCTCGAGCGAGCCCTCGTCGAAGAGCGCGGAGAGCCGCTTGACGGGGTGGCGCGGGTCCTCCTCGCGCGGCAGCTTCGCGGGCTTGGCCGGCGGGGCGTCCTGGGTGACCGTCATGCTGTTGGCGAAGACCACGGCGACGTTGGCCCCGCCGAAGCCGAAGGAGTTGTTGAGGGCCGCGATGTCGCCGACCGGCAGGTCGCGGGCCTTGGTGGCGATGTCGAGCTCGACCTCGGGATCCTGGTTGTCGAGGTTGATCGTTGGCGGGACCACGCGGTTCTGGATCGCGAGGATGGTCGCGACCGCCTCGAGGGCGCCGGCGCCACCGAGCAGGTGGCCGGTCATCGACTTGGTGCTGGTCACCACGACCTGGTCGACGTGCGAGCCGAGGGTGGCGTGAAGCATCAGCCCCTCGGCGATGTCGCCCTGCGGCGTCGAGGTGGCGTGGGCGTTGACGTGGAAGATCGACTCGGGGCCGATCTCGGACTCGGTCAGGGCCCGCAGGATCGCGCGCGAGCCGCCGCGGCCGAGCGGGTCGGGCTGCGCGATGTCGTGGGAGTCGGCGGTGATGCCGGCGCCCAGCACCTCGGCGTAGATCTTCGCGCCGCGGGCCTTGGCGTGCTCCTCGGACTCGAGGACCAGCACCCCGGCGCCCTCGCCGAGCACGAACCCGTCGCGCGCGGTGTCCCACGGCCGGGAGACCATGGTGGGGTCGCCACCATCGGGTCCACTGGCAGTCTTGGAGAGCGCCATCATGTTGGCGAACGCCGCGATGTTGAGCGGGTGGATCGCCGCCTCCGTGCCCCCCGCGACGACGATGTCGGCGCGGCCGAGCCGGATCTGGTCGACCGCCAGCGAGATCGCCTCGTTGCCGGACGCGCAGGCCGACACCGGGGTGTTGACCGCGGCCCGCGCGCCGACGTAGAGGCTGACGTTGGCCGCCGACGCGTTGGGCATCAGCATGGGCACGGCGAGCGGTGAGACCCGGCGCGGGCCCTTCTCCTTCAGCGCGTCGTAGTTGTTGAGCAGCGTGATGACGCCACCGATGCCCGTCGCCATGGCCACGCCGAGCCGGTCGTGGTCGAGGTCGTCCTGCACCTCGGCCAGGCCCGAGTCCGCCCAGGCCTCCATGGTGGCGACCATCGCGAACTGCGCGGTCCGGTCGAGCCGGCGGGCCTTGACCCGCTCGAGGATCTCGGTCGGCTCGACCGCGGCGACGCCCGCGATCTTGACCGGGAGCTCCTCGGCCCAGTCGGCCTCGATGTGCCGGACGCCGGACCGCCCGTTGACGAGGGCGTCCCAGGTGCTGGCGACATCCCCGCCGACGGGATTCGTGGTCCCCATGCCGGTGACGACGACTCGGGTGCGACTCATGCCTGCTGCTCGCTTCCGTGTTGCTGCTGAGAGGTGGGAGAGGCTGGATCAGCCCTGGGCGCGCTCGATGAACGCGACCGCGTCACCGACCGTCTTGAGGTTCTTCACCTCGTCGTCGGGGATCGAGACGCCGAACTTCTCCTCGGCGGCCACGACGACCTCGACCATGGACAGGGAGTCGACGTCAAGGTCGTCGACGAAGGACTTGTCGAGCTGGACGTCATCGGCATCGATGCCGGCGACCTCGTTGACGATCTCGGCGAGGTCGGAGCGGATCTCCTCAGTGGTTGCCATCTGGCGTGTCTCTTTCTCTCTTGGTGGTGTCCCGGCTGGGTGTTCCCTGGGGACGTCTGGGTTGGTGCGGGTCAGGGCAGGACGACGACCTGGGCGGCGTAGGCCAGCCCGGCGCCGAAGGCGATGAGCAGCGCGGTGTCGCCGGACTTCGCGTCGCCCTCGGCGTACATCCGGTCGAGCGCGAGCGGGATGGAGGCCGCCGAGGTGTTGCCCTGCTCGGCGATGTCGCGCGCGATCTTCACGGTCGCGGGCAGCTTCATCGACCGGGCCATCGCGTCGGTGATCCGCATGTTGGCCTGGTGGGGCACGAAGCAGTCGAGCTGGTCGGAGCTGATGCCGGCGCGGTCGAGGGCCTGCTGGCCGACCTTCGCCATCACGAAGGAGGCCCAGCGGAAGACCGGGTTGCCCTGCATGACCAGGTGGGGCATGGCAGGGGACTCGGACGCGATCACGTCACGCCAGTCCTCCTTCTGCCGGATCAGGTCGAACTGCTCGCCGTCGGAGCCCCACACCACAGGGCCGATGCCGGGGGTGTCGCTCGGTCCGACCACGGCTGCGCCCGCGCCGTCGGCGAAGATGAACGCCGTGCCGCGGTCACCGACGTCGGTGAGGTCGGAGAGCCGCTCGACACCGATGACGAGCACGTAGCCCGCGCTGCCGCCGCGGATCATGTCGGACGCCATCGCCACGCCGTGGCAGAAGCCGGCGCAGGCGGCGGAGATGTCGAAGGCCGCGGCCTGGTCGGTGCCGAGCTCGTGGGCGATCGCGGTCGCGATGGCCGGGGTCTGGAACATGTGGCTGACCGTCGCCACGATCACGCAGTCGATCTGCCGGGCGTCGACGCCGGCCCGCTCCAGCGCCGTGCGCGCGGCCGCGACCGACATCACCTGGACGGTCTCCTCGGGCGTGGCCCAGCGGCGCTGCTTGATGCCCGAGCGCTGCTGGATCCACTCGTCGCTCGAGTCGATGGCCTCGACGACCTCGCTGTTGGGGATCACCCGCGACGGTCGGTAGGCGCCGATGCCGTAGATGCGGGCGTGCGGGGCGCCGGTGGCGGCCTCGATGGTCGTCACGCTTTTGGGGTCCCCTCGGAATCGTGGACGGAGGAGCGAAGCGGGGGAAGTTCGCGATTTCGTGGGGTGATCATGAGACGCCTTCCGGGTGCAGGCGGAGCAGTGGTTGTCCGGGTGAGACCAGGTCGCCGTCCTCGACGAGCCACTCCACGACCTGGCCGCCGTGGGCGGCGGCGACGCCGATCCGGTCGCGGAGGCTGGCCACCTCGCCGATCGGCGAACCGGACGGAGCAGCTCTGCGCCGGCCGCCTCCGGGGCGATGTGGAAGGTGCCCTTCGCGGGGGAGACGACCATCCGCCAGGTCGGCGAGCTCTCGATCTCGGCGAACTCGCCGTGCTTGTCGCAGAAGGCGCGGGCGTCGTCGAGCAGCTCAGGCCCCTTGAGGGCGAAGGTCTCGACGCCCTTGAGCGCGCGTTTCGCGATGCCGGTCAGGGTGCCGGCCGGAGGCATCTCGAGGATGCCGGTGACGCCGAGGTCCTCGAAGGTGTCCATGCAGAGGTCCCAGCGCACCGGGCTGGCGATCTGGCCCACGAGCCGGCGCAGCACGTCGCGACCGTCGTGGATGACCTGGCCGTCCCTGTTGGAGACGAAGCGGGTCCGCGGGTCGTGCACCGACACCGAGCGGGCCAGCGAGCCCATGTGGGCCACGGCCGGCTCCATGTGCTGGGTGTGGAAGGCGCCGGCGACGCTCAGCGGCATCAGCCGGGCCTTGTCGGGAGGATTGTCGGCGAGCGCCCGGAGCTGCTCCATCGTCCCGGCCGCGACCACCTGGCCAGGGCCGTTGTCGTTGGCGGCGGTGAGGCCGTGCTTCTCGATGACGGCGAGCACGTCGTCGCGGTCCCCGCCGAGGACGGCGGTCATGCCGGTCTCGGTGACGGCGGCCGCCTCGGCCATGGCCTTGCCACGCTCGCGGACCAGCACCATGGCCTGCTCCGCCGTGATCACCCGCGCGCCGGCGGCTGCGGTGAGCTCGCCGACCGAGTGGCCCGCGACCGCGCTGACCTTGCCGAAGGCGTCGGTCGGGTGCGGGAAGATCCCGAGCGCCGCCACCAGCCCGGTCGCGACCAGCAGTGGCTGGGCGATGTCGGTGCGGCGAATCTCGTCGGCGTCGGCCTCGGTGCCGTAGTGGACGAGGTCGAGCGAGGCCACCGTCGACAACCACTCGAACCGGTTGCGGAACTCCGGATCCTCGAGCCACGGGGTGAGGAAGCCAGGACTCTGGGCGCCCTGGCCGGGCGCGACGATGACGAGCACGGGCTCCACTCTGCCCGTCGACGGCCCGCGACCTCGCCTCCGCCGCCCACGAAACTCTCCGGAGCGTCTTTGTAGGGTTCCTACAAATTTCGGCCGGACTGTCGCCCGAGCACCAGCGCGATCTGGAGGGTGAAGGCGTCGCGGGCCTGCCCGGGGGTGAGGCCGGTGAGGTCGGCGACCTGGCGCAGGCGGTAGCGGACCGTGTTGGGGTGCACGAACAGCGCCCTGGCCGCGCCCTCGATCGAGGAGCCGCCATCGAGCCAGGCGGTGAGGGTCTCGACGAGGGCGCCGCGGGCGTGGAGGAGCGGGAGGTAGACGTCGTCGACCAGCTGGCGGCGGGCGTGTCCGTCGCCGCCGAGGGCGCGCTCGGCGAGCAGCTCCCAGGCCAGCACCGGGCGCGGGGCGTCGGGCCAGCCGGGCGCGGAGCGGTAGGCCGAGACGGCCGCCCGCGCCGAGCCGGCCCCTCCGGCCAGGTCGGTCGCCACCGGACCGGCCACCACCGGCCCGTCGCCGAACAGCCCGGCGATCACCGACGCGGCCGCGCGCGGCTCGGCCACGCCGCCGAGCAGCACCACCAGCCGGTCGCCCTGCACGGCGCACAGCGCGTCCATCCCGGCGGCGGCCGCGGTCCGGCGTACCTCGTCGAAGAGGTCTGTCTCGGTGCGGCGGGCGGGCGAGGCGCCGAGGACCACGCAGACCGTGCCGCGCGCCTTCCAGCCCAGCGCGCTGGCCCGGGAGAGGACGGCCTCGTCGGTCTCGGCGCGCAGCACCGCGTCCACCACGAGCGCCTCGAGCCGGGCGTCCCAGGCGCCGCGCACCTCGGCGGCCCGGGCATAGACCTCGGCGGTGGCGAAGGCGACCTCGCGGGCGTAGCGCGAGATCGCGCGGTGCACCTCGGCCGCGTCGTCGGCCGCGACGATGTCGTCGACGTTGCTCTCGACGACCTCGATCGAGAGCTTCACCAGGTCGACGGTCTGCTGGAGGGTGATCACGCCGGCCAGCGCGCGGGGGGCGGCGCCGAAGACCGAGGTGGCCACGGCCGGCTCGCCGCGCATGCCGTCCTGCGGGCCGGCCTGCTCGAACCAGTCGACGAAGCCGCGCACGCCGGCTTGCAGGATCGTCCCGACCCACGAGCGGTCCTCGGCGCTCAGCTCGCCGAACCACGGCAGCTCCTCGGCCATCCGGGTCGTGGCGGCGGTGCTGAGCCCGCCGATCGAGCGGCGCAGGTCGTCGGCGACCCGGCTGCGCGGGTCGGCGGCTCGGCGGCTCATGCGGTGAATCCTGTCACTGGTGGGGCTCAGGATGCCCCGCACGCCTCAGGACAACCGATTCGCGACCAACACGTGATGAACAGGGGCTTGATTCACATACCGACAGTCGGTTGAATCCTGCGGGACGGCGCGGGGCCACCAGGGCTCGGCCGCCGTTCCAACTTCATGGGGGGATCCGTGGCTCGGCTCCAGCACGAGGCTCGGCACGAGGTCCAGTTCCTCACCGTCCACGGCCACCGGCGCGCATATGTCAAGGTGGGCCAGGGCCCGGCACTGCTCCTCCTCCACGGGCTCGGCTGCGACCACACCACGTGGGAGCCGGTCATCGACGCCTTGGCGCGCCGCTACACCGTGATCGCCCCCGACCTGCTCGGCCACGGCCTCTCCGACAAGCCCCGCGCCGACTACAGCGTCGGCGGCTATGCCAACGGCATGCGCGACCTGATCACCGTGCTCGGGATCGACAAGGTGACCGTCGTGGGTCACAGCTTCGGCGGCGGGGTGGCGATGCAGTTCGCCTACCAGTTCCCCGAGCGCACCGAGCGGCTGATCCTGGTCGCCTCCGGCGGGCTCGGCCCCGAGGTCAGCCCGGCGATCCGCGCGGTCACCACCCCCGGCTTCCACCAGCTGATGGGGCTGCTGACCCTGCCGGGCCTCCGGCAGGTCGGCCGGGCGGGGCTGATCGCCCTGTCACGCACCGACCTGAAGGCCACCCGCGACCTCGATGAGGTCGCCGAGATCTACGACTCGTTCAAGGACCCTGCGGCGCGAGCGGCGATCCGCCACGTCGTCAAGGCGGTCGTCGACTGGCGGGGCCAGATCGTCACCATGGCCGACCGCGCCTACCTGACCGAGGAGATGCCGATGGCGGTCATCTGGGGTCGGGACGACCGGGTCATCCCGGTGCGCCACGCCAGCAACGCCGCCGCGCTCGCGCCGAACGCCCGCATCGAGGTGATCCCGCATGCGGGGCACTTCCCCCACAAGGACCATCCGCAGCGCTTCGCCAAGATCGTCCACGAGTTCATCCGCTCGACGCGCCCCGCGACCTACTCCCGGGCCCGCTTCCGCGGCCTGCTCAAGTCCGGCCGCTCTGCCCCGGCCACCCCGCTCGCTTCGGTGACCAAGCTGCGCGACGTCACTGCCTGATACTCCCACGCTTGCCGGCTACCCCACAGGACACTCGCGGCTAGCTCTTTACCCCCGCGAGCTTCGGCCCGCCGCTCGCCTGGCTCCGAGGAGTCAACTCGCGGTGTTGTCTACCCCGGCGAGCTTCGGCCCCAGTCCGCGACGACAGCTCGCTGCGCTCGCGGGCGCCTGAGGAAGCGCGTCCCCGGGAAAGGGGCGCCTGAGGAAGCTCATCCCCGGGTTGCCCAGCTTCGAGGAGTGCGCTCGCGGTGTTGGATACCCCGGCGAGCTTCGGCCCCAGTCCGCGACGACAGCTCGCAGGCTCGCAGCGCCTCGCTCGCTGCACTCGCTTCGGCGCGGTCGTCACGGCCATGGGGCCGATCGCCGGGCGCGCGCTGCGCGCGACAAACCGGGTCGCTGCGCTCCCACCACACTCCTACGGAGCCAAGCGGGTCGTGCAGACCTGCCCCGGTCGCGAGCAGGGTGACGGGAGCGAAGCGACCCGGTTCTTCCTCGCGCAGCGAGGCGCCCGGCGATCGGTCTGGTGGCCCCGGCGACAGCCCCGGGAGCGAGCGCCACGCGGGCGAAGCCCGCGCGCCCGGCGATCGGCCCGATGGCCGTGGCGACCGTGAAGGAGCGAGCGCAAGCGAGCGACTTCACCCGCGAGCGCAGCGAGCAGTCGCCGCGGACTCGGGTCGAAGCTCGCCGGGGTAGACAGCAAGCGAGCGTCCGGGGCTGTTGCGAGCGAAGCTCGCGTCGTCGGGGACATCCAGGCCGAAGCTCGCCGGGGTATTCAAGACCGTGAGCTGACTCCTCGAAGCTGGCGAGCGGCGGCAGGCGCCCGCGAGTGTTCAATCAAGCATCTCCGCCTTCTTGCTTCACGTTGGCCACGGCGGTGGGGTCGTCGATGCGGTACTGGGCGAACGCCTTCTCGACCTGGCCACGGTCGATCTCGCCGGCGTCGGCGAGGGCCTGCAGCGCCTGGACGACGACCGACTGCGCGTCGATGTGGAAGAACCGCCGGGCCGCAGGCCGGGTGTCGGCGAAGCCGAAGCCGTCGGCGCCGAGCACGCGGTAGTCGGCCGGCACCCAGCGCGCGATCTGGAGGGGTACGGCGCGCATGTAGTCCGAGACCGCCACGACCGGACCGGAGACACCGGCCAGCCGGTCGGCGACGTACGCCGTCCGCGCCTTCTCGCCCGGATGGAGGAGGTTCCACTCCTCGGAGGCGGTGGCGTTGCGGGCCAGCTCGTTCCACGACGTGACAGACCAGAGGTCCGCCTGCACGCCCCACTCCTCGGCCAGGATCCGCTTCGCGTCGTCGATCCACGGGAAGGCGACGCCCGAGGCCATCAGGGTGACCCGCGGGCCCTCCCCGTCGGCCTTGGCGACCTGGTGCATGCCCTTGAGGATCCCTTCGACGTCGACGTCCTCGGGCTCCTTGGGCTGCGAGACCGGCTCGTTGTAGACGGTGATGTAGAAGATCACGTCCTCGCCGTGGGGGTGCGCCTCGGACTCGCCGTACATCCGGGCCAGACCCGACTCCATGACGTGCGCGACCTCGTAGGCGAAGGCCGGGTCGTAGTGCACGACCGCGGGGTTGGTCGCCGCCAGCAGCGGCGAGTGGCCGTCGGCGTGCTGCAGCCCCTCACCGGTCAGTGTGGTGCGGCCGGCGGTGGCGCCGATCAGGAACCCGCGGGCGAGCTGGTCGGCCATCGCCCAGATCGAGTCACCGGTGCGCTGGAACCCGAACATCGAGTAGAAGATGTAGAACGGAATCATGTGCTCGCCGTGGGTGCTGTAGGCCGACCCGGCTGCGGTCGCGGACGCCATCGCGCCGGCCTCGCTGATGCCCTCGTGGAGCATCTGGCCCTGCGCCGACTCCTTGTAGGACAGCAACAACTTGCGATCGACCGCTTCGTACTGCTGGCCGCCCGGGTTGTAGACCTTGGCGCTCGGGAACATCGAGTCCATGCCGAAGGTGCGGTACTCGTCCGGCGCGATCGGCACGATCCGCTGCCCGATGTTGGGGTCCTTCATCCAGTCCTTGAGCAGGCGGACCGCCGCCATCGTGGTGGCGACCTTGTTCTTGCCCGAACCCTGCTTGAGCTCGTCGTACATCTCCGTGCCCGGAAGGATCAGCGACTTGGCCCGGATCGCCCGCTTGGGGATCGAGCCGCCGAGCTGGCGGCGCCGCTCGAGCATGTACTCGATCTCCGGCGAGTCCGTGCCGGGGTGGAAGAACGGCGCGGTGCCGGTGGACTCGTAGGCCTCCTCGATGTCGCGGTCGCTCATCGGCAGGTAGAGCCGGTCGCGGAACTTCAGCAGGTCCGGCAGCTTGAGCTTCTTCATCTGGTGGGTGGCGTTCTTGCCCTCGAGGGCCTCGATCGTCCAGCCCTTGATGGTGTGCGCCAGGATCACCGTCGGCTGCCCGGTGTGCTTCGAGGCGGCATCGAAGGCGGCGTAGACCTTGCGGTAGTCGTGGCCGCCGCGGGGCAGCTTCTCGATCTGCCGGTCGGTCATGTGCTCGACCATCTTGCGCAGCCGCGGGTCGGGCCCGAAGAAGTGCTCGCGGTTGTAGGCGCCGTCCTCGACCGAGAAGTTCTGGAAGGCGCCGTCCGGGGTCTTGTTCATCTGGTTGACCAGGACGCCGTCGACGTCGCGGGCGAGGAGCTCGTCCCACTCGCGGCCCCAGATCACCTTGATGACGTTCCAGCCGGCGCCGCGGAAGTTGGCCTCCAGCTCCTGGATGATCTTGCCGTTGCCGGTCACCGGGCCGTCGAGCTGCTGGAGGTTGCAGTTGATGACCCACGTGAGGTTGTCGAGCTCCTCGCGGGCGGCGATCCGGATGGCGCCGAGCGACTCGGGCTCGGCCATCTCGCCGTCTCCGAGGAAGGCCCACACACCCTGCTGCGAGGTGTCCTTGATGCCGCGGTTGTGGAGGTAGCGGTTGAACCGGGCCTGGTAGATCGAGTTGATGCCCGTGAGCCCCATGGAGACGGTCGGGAACTCCCAGAACTCCGGCATCAGCCGCGGGTGCGGATACGACGACAGCCCCTTGCCCACGCCGTGCTGGACCTCCTGGCGGAAGCGCAGCAGCTGCTCCTCGCTGAGCCGGCCCTCCAGGAAGGCGCGGGCGTAGATGCCCGGCGACCCGTGGCCCTGGATGTAGATCTGGTCACCGCCGCCGGGGTGGTCCTTGCCGCGGAAGAAGTGGTTGAAGCCGACCTCGTAGAGGCTGGCCGCCGACTGGTACGTCGCGATGTGGCCGCCGACCTCGAGGCCGGGCCGGTTGGCGTCGGAGACCATCACCGCGGCGTTCCAGCGGATGAAGGCCCGGATCCGGCGCTCGATGTCCTCGTCGCCGGGGAACCACGGCTCGCGCTCGGGAGGGATCGAGTTGATGTAGTCGGTGCTCCGCAGCGCCGGCACCCCGACGTTCAGCTCGCGCGCCTTCTCGAGCAGCCGCAGCATGACGTAGCGCGCGCGGTCGCGCCCGCGTTCGTCGACCAGCTGGTCGAAGGACTCGAGCCAGTCGGTCGTCTCGTCCGGGTCGATGTCGGGGAGCTGGGTGGGCAGCCCCTCGTGGATCACCGTCGTGGGCGAGCCGGAGGTGGTGGCTCGAGAGGTGCCGGAAGTGTTGGGTGTTTCCTCGGTCACCCACTCATCGTGTCACGGTTGTCCGAGCGCTTCGACCGGCGATCTCGCTACCCGCGAGTACACCGGAAACCATCGCGTCGGGGCCACCTCACCTGCCGCGAAGAGGGCCGCTCGCTTGCGCGTACCGCGCAACTCCGGTGGACTATCGCTCATTCGACCCCCGCGGACGCGGGGGTCCGCCTCTGGCGGATCCGACACAGCACAGGAAATGAGGAAGACAGCGTGAGCTCGACCGAGGGTGGAGGCGCCACCCAGACGGGTGCTCCCGGGGCTGCAGAGCGGCTCGGGTTCAAACCCGGCATGGTCATCCAGGAGCTCGGCTGGGACTCCGACTCCGACGACGCTCTGCGCGTCACGATCGAGGACGCGATCGACGCCGACATGGTCGACGGCGACTACGGCAACGTGGTCGACGCGGTCCTGCTGTGGTGGCGCTCCGAGGACGGCGACCTCGTCGACGGCCTGGTCGACGCGCTCACCGACCTGGTCGGGGGCGGCGCGATCTGGCTCCTGACGCCCAAGGTGGGCCGGTCCAACGCCGTCGAGCCGGCGGACATCGCCGAGGCCGCACCGATCGCCGGGCTGTCGCAGACCACCACGGCGGCGGTCAGCAAGGAGTGGTCGGCCACGAGGCTGATCGCCCCCAAGACCCCCGCATAGTGATCGCCACGAGCCCGTCCCGCGGGGCTCGTGGCATCCTGCACGTCGTGCCTTCCTTCGCATTGCCCTCCCCTCTGGACAAGCTGGCCGGCAAAGCCGCGTCGACCGGTTACGGCGTCAGGGTGCTGGCCGAGTCGGGGATCCTCAGGCCCTACTCCCCGGTGGCCCTGGCCAAGGCCGGCCGGGCGCTGCAGCAGTGGGGCACCGGCCCCGCCGGCGGTTTCACCGCCATGGCCACGCTGGTGCCCGACCGGGTCTGGGTGGTCGACGAGCAGGGCGATCTCACCTTCCGCGAGGTCGACCGGCGCACGAACGCGCTGGCCCGGGCCCTGCAGAAGGTCGGGGTCTCCGAGGGCGACTCCGTCGCGCTGATGGCCCGCAACCACCGCGGCTTCGTCGAGGCGACGGTCGCGGCGGCCAAGCTCGGCGCGGACCTGATCTACCTCAACACCGCGTTCGCCGGCCCGCAGCTGGTCGACGTGCTCGAGCGGGAGGAGCCCAGCGTCGTGGTCCACGACGAGGAGTTCACCGGCATGCTCGAGAAGGCGGAGGTCGAGAAGCGGGTGCTGTCGTGGGTCGACGGCGACACGGACGTGGACACCCTCGACTCCCTGATCGAGGGGGAGCGGGACCACGGCCCGCTGCCGGTTCCGGACCGCCACAGCCGGATCATCATCCTGACCTCGGGCACGACCGGTACGCCGAAGGGCGCCCCCCGCAACGAGGCCGGCATCGACGCCGCCATCTCGCTGCTCTCGCGGATGCCGCTGAAGTACGGCTGGCGGGTGCACATCGCGGCGCCGCTGTTCCACACGTGGGGCTTCGCGCACATGATGCTGTCGCTGCTGCTCGGCCACACGATCGTGCTGCGCCGCAAGTTCGACCCCGAGGCCGCGCTCGACCTCGTCGACCAGAAGGCGTGCGACGGCATGGTCGTGATCCCGGTGATGCTCCAGCGGATCCTCGGGCTGCCCGACGAGACGCTGGACAAGTACAGCCTCGAGAGCGTGAAGGTGGTCGCCGCCTCCGGCTCGGCACTGCCCGGCGACCTGGCCCTGAGCTGGATGGACCGCTTCGGCGACAACCTCTACAACACCTATGGCTCGACCGAGGTCGCCTACGCCTCGATCGCCACGCCCGAGGACATGCGCAAGGAGCCGTCCACGGCCGGCAAGCCCCCCTGGGCGACGGTCGTGAAGATCTTCGACGACCAGGGCAAGGAGGTCTCGCAGGGGCAGTCCGGCCGGATCTTCGTGGGCAACAGCCTGCTCTTCGAGGGCTACACCGGCGGCGGCCACAAGGACATGATCGACGGCCTGATGTCTTCTGGCGACGTGGGCCGCTTCGACGAGCAGGGGCTGCTCTACGTCGAGGGTCGCGACGACGAGATGATCGTCTCCGGTGGCGAGAACGTCTTCCCCAAGGAGGTCGAGGACTGCCTCGCGCGCCACGACGCGGTGGTCGAGGTGGCGGCACTGGGCGTCGACGACGACGACTTCGGCAAGCGGCTGCGCGCGTTCGTCGTGTTGCGTGACGGCGAGTCCGCGAGCGAGGACGACCTCAAGGCGCACGTGAAGGAGAATCTCGCCCGCTACAAGGTGCCGCGCGAGATCGTGGTGCTCGACGAGCTGCCGCGCAACGCCACCGGCAAGGTGCTCAAGCGCGAGCTCCACGACTACCAGGCCGACTCCGGCCCAGCAGACTCCGGCTCGAACGACGCATGATCACCCCACGAAGAGCATGACCGGAATCGAGCTCGGCGGGCCGGCGCCCGACTTCACGCTGCGCGACCAGTTCGGCCAGGACGTCACCCTGTCGTCCTACCGCGGCACCAAGGCGGTCGCGCTGGTCTTCTACCCATTCGCCTTCTCCGGGGTCTGCACCGGCGAGATGGCCGGCATCAGGAACCGGCTCGCCGACTTCCTCACCTTCGACAGCGAGGTGCTGGCGATCTCGTGCGACCCCACCTACGCGCTGCGCGCCTTTGCGGATGCTGACGGGCTCAACTTCCCGCTCCTCTCCGACTTCTGGCCGCACGGCGAGGTGACGCGCGCCTACGACGTCTTCGACGAGGCTCGCGGCGCGCCGCGCCGGTCGTCCTACGTCGTGGACAAGGAGGGCACGGTCCGCTGGGCCGTCCACAACGCCAACTCCGAGGGACGTGACCTCGAGGAGCACCTGCACCAGCTGCGCGCGCTCATGTGACGTGGCGGACGGGCCTCGGGCATGGCCCGATCGGGCGGTGTGAACCAACGGTCTGGACCAGTTGAGAATTAATCCGTTCGCAGGTTTGGCAGGGCCTGTCGTGGGCAGTAAGTTAACCCCCGTTGAGCCGCTGGTGACCCGAGACGCCAGCGGCTCAACTTCCATTTCGGGACATTTCCGCGGCGTCTGCCCGGTCCCGTAACCTGCCTCGCGTCGGGCGTATAGCTCAGCGGTAGAGCTCTGGTTTTACAAACCAGCGGTCGGGGGTTCGATCCCCTCTGCGCCCACGTGCGCGACGCGGCTCGGGCCAAGCGCTCTGCGCTTGGCCCGAGCCGCTCGCGCGCGTGGGCATCGCCGACCGGCGGTACTGCTGCCCCACGCGCCGAAGGCGCCCCTTCGGCCGTAGCGCCGTGTCGGCGCACCTGGCACCCGCGCATCCCGGGGCACAAGCACGGGCGAGCGCAGCGAGCACGTGCGGAACGCAATCCAAACTCACCCAAGCCGAACCTGCGCGCCGGACTCAACCCAAGCCAACGAATGGGGCGGCAGAGCGCAAAGAGGCTCACTCGAACCTGCGCCCCGACCGTTCCGGACCGGCCGAGACGAGGTCCAGCGTCGGCGTGACCCCGGACGGATTATGACGATCTCGACCGGGTCATTTGCCGACACCTTGGTGGTGCCCGCTGAGCGTGCCGGGAAACCCGCCCGTCCGGTCAGTCTCAGGCTCTGGCCCCATCCGCGACGCCAACGGCTCCGAAGCCCTTGTGGTCCGGCTCACAACGGGTCGGCGTCAACGGGAGAGAGCTCCGAGACGATGAGTGACACGAGCAGAAGGAAGTTCCTGGCGGCTGCCGGGGCAGGGACGGCAGCCACGGCGGTGGTCAGTCTGTCCGGAGGCACGGCGAACGCGATGACGGCCCGGGGGAGGGACGCCGCGACCGAGCCGGTCGTGGCCTACGTGCAGGACCCGAGAGCCGGCGTCCTGCACCTCATGGTCGGCGAGCGCGAGGTGATCGTGGAGGACCACGACCTGGTCGCCCGGATCCTCAACGCAGCGGGCTCGATCAAGGAGGGCAAGTGAGATGAGCTCCCACCGCGAAGCCCCCGAGATCAGCAAGGACCCGGTCGCGGACAGCACCGACGTCTACGCGTTCGTCAGCCCCGACCAGCGCGACACGGTCACCCTGATCGCCAACTACATCCCGCTCCAGAAGCCCGACGGCGGACCGAACTTCTACGAGTTCGGCGACGACGTGCGCTACGAGATCCACGTGTCCAACAAGGGCACCGCCGACGCGGACATCACCTACCGGTTCGAGTTCCACACCGAGATCCGCAACCGGTCGACGTTCCTCTACAACATCGGGCCGATCTCGTCGATCGACGACCCGAACTGGAACCGGCCGCAGCGCTACACGGTGACCCGGATCCAGGGCAAGAGGAAGAAGGTCCTCGCGACCGGTCTCGGCTGCCCGCCCGTCAACGTGGGCCCGCGCAGCACGCCCAACTACGGCGCCCTCGGCGCGCAGGCCGTGCACAGCCTTCCCGGTGGCATCAAGGTCTTCGCCGGCCAGCGGGCCGACGCGTTCTTCGTCGACCTCGGCAGCGTCTTCGACCTCGGTGCGCTACGTCCCTTCAACACCGCGCACCTGATCTCGATGCCGACCATGGGCGGCATCAACGCGGTGCAGGCCTACAACGTGCACACGATCGCGATCCAGGTCCCGATCAAGCAGCTGGTCAGGGGTGGCGTGCCGAAGAACCCCTCGGACGCCAACGCCACGATCGGTGTCTGGACCTCGGCCAGCCGGCAGAAGTCGAAGGTCTTCGACTCCCGCCAGGGCAAGTACGTCGGGCACGGTCCTTACAAGCAGGTCTCGCGGCTCGGGAACCCGCTGGTCAACGAGGTGCTGATCCCGATGGCCGAGAAGGACGAGTGGAACGCCCGCCCGCCGCGCACCGACTCCAGGTTCGCCAAGTACGTCGACCAGCCGGAGCTGGCCGGGCTGCTGCCGGCGCTCTACCCGGGTGTCTTCCCCAAGCTGAAGGGCTACTCCAAGTCGCGGGCCGACCTCGACGCGATCCTGCTGACCGGCATCCCGTCCGGCGTCGTGCCCGGGTTCCAGAACTTCACGGGCGGCACCAAGGCCGACATGCTCCGGCTGAACGTCGCGGTCAAGCCGACCAAGAAGGAGAACCCGATCGGGCTGGTCGCCGGTGACGCGGCCGGCTTCCCGAACGGGCGCCGGCTCGGCGACAACGTCGTGGCCATCGAGCTGCGCGCGGTGGCAGGGGCGACGATCCCGCTGGTGGACCCGTCGTACACCCCGGACGCTGCCGCGGCGGCCCTCACGGACGGCACCAGGGACAAGACCCGGCACCTCAAGGTCTTCCCCTATCTGGGCGTGCCGGGCGGGGGCTACCAGACCAAGCCCGGGAAGACGAAGGCCTCGTGAGCCACACGCACACCCACCCCGACACCCACGGGCACGTGCACGAGGACAACTCGCACGCGGGCCAGGGGATGGTCGTGCTCGACATCGGCGGCGACGTCGGGGCCCTCGTGGTCTCGATGCCGCGGTCGATGCTCGGCGAGGAGATCGAGGTCATGACCGGGACCGTGCCGGTCGCCAAGGATGGTGACAGCCACCGGCCGCACGTCGCGGTGGTGGATCGACCCGCACCCGGGGGCGGGTCGGTGCCGTCGCTGGTCTTCCCGGAGCTCGTCGAGGGGAGCTACGCCCTGGTGCCCAAGGGCACCGACGACGTTCGGCTCCGCGTGGCCGTGCGCGGAGGAGAGGTCACCACGGCCACCTGGCCGTGAACGCTGGTTGAGGAAGGCGCCCTGGCGCCTGTCTCGAAACCCCTGGATCCGGGGCTGGGACTCGATCGACTGCCCGCCCCGGGGTTGCGTGGTTTCGAGACGGGCGCAGAACGCCCTCCTCAACCAGCGTTGCGGCCGCCTCGCCTTAGCCTGGATCCGTGGATGGGCGGCGTAGCGAGCGGCACCAGAGGGGTGTGATTGGCCAGGCGCCGGCGCGCCGTCAGACTGGGTCTTTCCAGCGTCGGCAACGCCGCCAGCGCGCCCCTGTGGTGGCGCGTAGCAGGCGGCCATCCACGGATCCAGGCTTAGAGGGTGCTGAACAAGGGCGTGGATGCCAGCGTCGCGTCATTTTCAGCACGCTCCTAGGCTGCGCGGGTGGCGGACCGGGAACTGATCGAGGCGGTACGCCGCGTCCTGGCGGCGGCCGCGGATCCGGTGGTCGCCGAGCAGCAGCAGGCGTACATGAAGTCGGCGATGCCCTACCTCGGGCTCCCCGCGCCCCGGCTCAAGGCCCAGCTCAAGCCGCTGCTGCGGGACTGGCAGCCGGTCGACGACGAGCAGTGGGCGGGCACGGTGCGGCTGCTCTGGGACGAGGCGACCCACCGCGAGGAGTGGTACGCCGCGATCGCGCTCGCCCGGCACCACCGGGCCCGGCGGTGGCTCGACGCCGCCAGCCTCGACCTCTGGGAGCACATGGTCGTCACCGGCGCCTGGTGGGACGTGGTCGACGACGTGGCCACCCACCTGGTCGGCGACGTGCTGGCCGGGCACCGGTCCGCGGCGACCCCGGTGATCCGGGCCTGGGCCACCGACGACGACCTCTGGCTGCGGCGCACGGCCGTGATCTGCCAGGTCGGGCACCGTGCCGACACCGACCTCGACCTGCTGCGACACGCCGTCGAGGCCAACGTCGACGACCCGACGTTCTGGCTGCGCAAGGCCATCGGCTGGGCCCTGCGCCAGCACGCCCGGACCGACCCCGACTGGGTCCGCGCCGAGGTGGACCGACTGGGCGACCGGCTCTCCGGGCTGTCGCGGCGGGAGGCGCTGAAGCACCTCGGCTGAGCCCGGCAGCGACGGGTGGGTTGGGTGCCCCCACGGAGGCGTGGCAGGGTTCCGTCTCGTGAGCCAGGAAGTGACGGAGTCGGTGGCGGAGCGGCTGGCGGGCCAGCACGTCCTGATGACCGGTGTCACGGGCTTCGTCGGCGAGGCGTTGCTGCACCTCATGCTCAGCGAGGTGCCCGGCGTACGCATGTCGGTGCTGGTCCGGCCCAAGGGCTCGACGCCCGGCACGGCCCGGATCGCCAAGCTGCTGGAGAAGCCGATCTTCGCCGACGTGGTCGAGGCGTCCGGTGGCATCGAGACCCTGATGACGGCCCGGGTCGACGTGGTCGAGGGCGACCTCGCCGACGTCCCGGCCCTGCCCACCGACATCGACGCGGTCGTGCACTGCGCCGGTGACGTGTCCTTCGACCCCCCGGTCGATGAGGGGTTCACGACCAACGTCATCGGCGTCCGTGACCTGCTGGACCGCATCGACGAGGCGCAGGCGGCGTCCGGCCGAGACATCCACTACGTGCACATCTCCACGGCCTACGTCGCGGGGCGGCGGCGCGGCAGCATCCCCGAGGCCCCGGTGGAGCACGACGTCGACCTCGAGACCGAGCTGGTCTGGGGGCTCGGCCAGCGCCAGGCCGTCGAGCACCGCTCCCGCGGTGCGGAGCTGCTGACCCGCGAACGGAAGAAGGCCGAGAAGGAGCACAGCCGGGCCGGGCTGCTCACCGCCGCCCGTGCCACCGAGTCGGCCCGCAAGCAGTGGGTCAAGGACGAGCTGGTCCGGATCGGCACCGAGCGGGCCCGCAGCCTCGGCTGGACCGACTGCTACACGTTCACCAAGGCCATGGGCGAGCGGGTGGTCGAGCGCTGGGCTGCCCGTCCGGGCGATCCGCACCGGGCCTCGATCGTCCGGCCGAGCATCATCGAGTCCGCCCTCGAGCGGCCGCACGTCGGCTGGATCGAGGGGTTCAAGATGGCCGAGCCGCTGATCCTGGCCTACGGCCGCGGCGAGCTGCCCGAGTTCCCGGCCTCCGCGGACACGATCGTCGACATCGTCCCGGTCGACCACGTCGTCTCGGCGATCGTCGCGGTCCTGGCCCACCCGCCGGAGCCCGCCGAGGTCGGCTACTTCCACGTCTCCAGCGGCGACCGCAACCCGCTGACGTTCAACGTGCTCTACAGCTCGGTGCGCACCTACTTCGACCACCACCCGTTCACCGCGGGAGACCGCGGCGCGGCCCGGCTGCCGGAGTGGCGGTTCCCCGGCGCGAAGTCGGTGGAGCGGCTGCTCTCGACGAGCGAGAAGGCGTGGAAGGTCGCCGACTACGTGGTCGGCCACGCGCCCCGCAGCGACCGGGCCCGCGACCTCGCCCGCAAGCTGCACCAGCAGGGCCGGCGGCTGGAGTTCCTCCGCCGCTACCTCGACCTCTACATGGAGTACGCCACCGCCGAGCTGCGCTTCTCCGACAAGCAGACGATGGCGCTCTACGACTCGCTGTCGGCCGAGGACCGGGCGACGTTCGCCTTCGACACCTCCGTGGTCGACTGGCCGCACTACTTCATCGAGGTCCACTGTCCCGCGGTCACGGCGCCCGTGCGCCGCCTCGACGAGCTCCGCGCGCTGCGCAAGAAGCCGGTCCCGGGGCAGCTGCGCGGCGTCGGCTCCAGCGGTGAGGGCATCGCGGCGTTCTTCGACATGGACGGCACCCTGCTCTCCTCCAACGTCATCGAGACCTACCTCTGGGTGCGGCTGCGCGAGCTCGACGGCGGGGAGCGGGTGGCCGAGCTGAGCCGGATCGCGTCGAAGGTCCCGAGCCTGGTGCAGGCCGAGCGCCGCTCGCGCAGCGACTTCCTGCGTGGCATCTACCGCGAGTACGAAGGCGCCCGGGCTGCCGACCTCGACGCGGTGGCCGACGAGCACCTGACCGACCACATCCTGTCCCGGCTCTCGCCCGACGCCGTGCGCCGGATCCGCGAGCACCGCGCCGCCGGCCATCAGACCGTGCTGATCACCGGCGCCATCCGCCCGCTGACCCGGCCGCTGCGCCCGCTCTTCGACCACATCGAGGCAGCCGACCTGGCCGTCGACGACCGCGGGGTCTGCACCGGCCACCTCGCCTCCTCACCGCTGGTGGGGGAGTCCCGCGCCGCGTGGATGCAGTCCTACGCCGCCGAGCACCACATCGACATGAAGGCGTCTTTCGCCTACGCCGACTCCCACTCGGACCTGCCGTTGCTCGAGGCGGTCGGCAACCCGGTCGCAGTGCGGCCCGACGTACCCCTCTACCGGCACGCGCGCCGCTCGCACTGGGACGTCGCCGACTGGGCCAGCCCGTCCGGCTCCGTGCGCGGCCTCGACCCGGGGGTGAGGACGTGATCCTCGCGCTCGAGATGTTCCGCAGCCTGCCGCGCACCGTGGCCGGCAAGGCCATGGGCAGCCGGATGCCGGGCATCCTGTCGGGCTTCGCCGCACCGCTGCGGCTGGTCACCCTCGACCCGCCGAAGGTGGACCGCCCGGGCTGGGCGCGGGTGCGCTCCCGGCTGTCCGGCATCTGCGGCTCCGACCTGGGCGCGCTGTCCGGGCACACCTCGCTCTACTTCTCGGCGGTCGTCTCGCTGCCGTTCGTGCCCGGGCACGAGGTGGTCGGCGAGCTCATGGAGGACTGCGAGGACCTCCCGGCCGGCACCCGCGTCGTGCTCGACCCGGTGCTGACCTGCGCTGCCCGCGGCGTCGAGCCCTGCGAGAACTGCGTGGTCGGCCACACCAACCGCTGCTCGCGGATCACCGTCGGTGACCTCGCACCCGGTCTGCAGACCGGGTTCTGCAAGGACACCGGTGGCGGGTGGGGCCAGCAGCTGGTCGCGCACCGCAGCCAGATGCACGTCGTGCCCGACGGCTGGTCCGACGAGCAGGCGCTGCTGATGGAGCCCCTGTCGTGCGCGGTGCACACCGCGCTGCGGGCGGCGGTGCCGGACAACGGCCGGGTCCTGGTGAGCGGGGCCGGCTCGGTGGGGCTGTTCGCCACGCTGGCGCTGCGCCAGCTCACCCCGGCCGGCGAGATCATCGTGGTCGCCAAGCACGGCCACCAGCGCGAGCTGGCCCTGGAGTTCGGCGCGACCGAGGTGGTGCAGCCAGGTGAGGTGCTGCGCCGCGTCCGCCGGTCGACCGGCGCGTTCCAGCTCAAGCCGGAGTTCTCCGCGCCGTACCTCCTCGGCGGCGTCGACGTGGCCGTCGACGCCGTGGGCAGCAAGCAGTCGCTCGAGACCGCGCTCAACGCGACCCGCGCCGGCGGCCGGGTCGTGCTGTCCGGGATGCCGGCAGCCGCCGACCTGAGCGCCGCGTGGTTCCGCGAGCTCGAGGTGGTCGGCACCTACGCCTCGTCGCAGACGGAGGTGGGTGGGCGCGGCGCCTTCGAGATCGCCGCAGACCTCGCCGCCCTCGAGCCCGTCGTCCAGCTGTCCAAGTCCGTCGCGTCCTACCCGCTGCACAGGTGGCGGGAAGCGCTCGACCACGCGCACGCGGCTGGCCGTCTCGGTACGGTGAAGGTCGCCTTCGATCCAAGGAGCAGTCAGTGAGTCGCCCCCATGAGTAGGCCCGGATTCGTGCTCGAAGTCGATGACCGGACCCCGCCGATGATCGTGCACGAGGGGCTCGGCTTCCGGCTGGAGAACTTCCCGCTCGGCACCCGCGTCGTCTACCCGCCGGAGTCGCTCGACGCCGTGCCCGACGTCGACGAGGCGATCCAGCACGCGCTGCTGAACCCGCTCGACTCCGAGCCGCTGCCGGCGCTGCTCAAGGCCGGGATGCGGCTGACCATCGCCTTCGACGACCTGTCGATCCCGCTGCCCACGATGAAGGCGCCCGACATCCGGGGCCGGATCATCGAGGCCGTCCTCACCATGGCCGCCGACGCCGGCGTCGACGACGTGAAGCTGATCGCGGCCAACGCGCTGCACCGCCGGATGACGGCGGCCGAGCTCAAGCACATCGTCGGTGAGCGGGTCTTCCGCTCGTTCTACCCCCAGGGCGACCTCTACAACTTCGACGCGGAGGACCGCGACGAGCTCGCCCACCTCGGCACCACCGAGAAGGGCGAGGACATCGAGATCAGCAAGCGGGCCGCCGAGTCCGACCTGCTGGTCTACGTCAACGTCAACCTCGTGGCGATGGACGGCGGCCACAAGTCGGTCGGGATCGGGCTGGCGTCGTACAAGTCGCTGCGCCACCACCACAACGCCAAGACGATGGTCCACTCGCGGTCCTTCATGGACCACAAGCACTCCGAGATGCACCACTCGGCGTGGCGGATGGGCCGGATCATCAAGGACACCGTGAAGGTGTTCCAGATCGAGACCACCCTCAACAACGACGTGTTCCCGTCGTCGTTCTCCTTCCTCCAGAAGCGCGAGTGGGAGTGGTCGGTCAAGGACCAGGCCTCGATGCTCGGCGTCCGCCGAGGGCTGTCGGTGGCGCCGCCGAAGCTGAAGCACAAGATGTTTCACGACATGAGGTCGGTCTACGGGCTCACGGGCGTCAACGCCGGCGAGGTCGAGGCGGTGCACGCGGCGACGCTCGAGAAGGTGCACGCCCAGCACTCCGTGGAGGTCAACGGGCAGTCCGACGTGCTCGTGATGGGGGTCCCCTACCTCGGGCCCTACAACGTCAACAGCTCGATGAACCCCGTCCTCGCCGCGTGCATGGGGCTCGGCTACTACTTCAACTCCTACCGCGGCCAGCCGGTCGTCCGGAAGGGCGGCGCGGTGATCCTCTACCACCCGCTCGACGAGGGGTTCAACCAGCTGCACCACCCGTCGTACGTCGACTTCTACGAGGAGGTCCTCGCCGAGTCGACGGACCCGGCGGTGGTGGGGGAGAAGTACGAGCAGCAGTTCGCGCAGGACCCGTGGTACATCCACCTCTACCGCACCTCGCACGCCTACCACGGCGTCCACCCGTTCTACATGTGGTACTGGATCGCGCACGCCCTCGACCACGTCGACGAGGTGATCTGGGTCGGCGGCAACCGCAAGGCGGCCTCCCGCATGGGGTTCCGGGCCGCGACGACGCTGCAGGACGCGCTGGAGATGGCGTCGGGCACCGTGGGCACCTCGCCGTCGATCACCTACCTGCACAACCCGCCGCACCTGCTCGCGGATGTCCGGTGATCGTGGGATGAGCCTGATCCGCGACGGCATCTCCGACGTCCGGCGCACGTCGCGGGGCTGGCGCTGGGGGCGCCGCTCCCAGGTGCCGCGCTCGGCCGAGCCTTACGTCCTGCCCCAGCAGTCGACGGTGTTCCCGAGCGACTGGTCGCGCAAGCGGCCGGCGATGGCCGTGCGCGAGGTGGTGCAGAAGGCCGGGCTCGAGCCGCTGTTCCGCTCCCAGGTCCGCACCAAGGTCGAGGGGCTCGACGTCCTCGACCGGATCGAGGGGCCGGTGATCTTCGCGGCCAACCACGCCTCGCACCTCGACACCCCGCTGATCCTGCTGTCGCTGCCCGCCGAGTGGCGGCGCAAGACCGGTGTCGCGGCCGCCGCCGACTACTTCTTCGACACGTGGTGGCGCGCGGTCGGCTCGTCGCTGTTCTTCAACACCTTCCCGATCGACCGCCGGGGCGGCTCGATGGCGACCACACCGGGCGAGGTGCTGGCCGACGGCTGGTCGCTGGTCATCTTCCCGGAGGGCACCCGCTCCAAGGACGGCTGGACCGGCAACTTCCGGATGGGCGCTGCGTTCCTGGCCCACGAGCACGGCGTCCCCGTCGTGCCGGTGGCCCACCGCGGCACCTTCGCCGCCATGCCGCGCGGTCAGGGTTGGCCGTCACCGGGACGCCGCCAGCTCACCATCCGGTTCGGTGAACCGCTCCGGCCGCAGGAGGGGGAGTCGGTCCGCGAGTTCGCCCCGCGGATCAAGGACGCTGTCGCGACGCTGCTCGACGAGGACCGCTCGACGTGGTGGGAAGCCCGACGCCGCGCTGCCTCCGGCGCGACGCCCGACCCGGGCGGCCCGAAGGTCGCCCAGTGGCGCCGGGTGTGGGAGCAGTCGGAGTCGCCCGCGGCCGAGGGACCCGGCCGCCGGCTGCGGGCCTGGGGTCGCCCCCGCTGACTCGCCACTAAGCCTCGATCCGTGGATGGCCGCCGACTGAGGCGGCTTGGTTCATGGTGATCTGAGGTCGGGGTTGATCGGGCAGGGTGGTCCGGCTGGTCTGCCCAGCTCTTCCACGTGGTTGCTCGGGTCGGGCCTTGTGCGGCGAGTGGATGGGTTAGGCGGTCGCGGGCGGCCCGGTTGCCATCGCGGCCACGGCGTTCCACAGGGACATCCACTGCTCGGCCCAGGGCCAGTGCACGGGGAGGTGGAGCACTCGGCGGCGTTGCGGGCGGCGATCCGCGCCGGGACGGTGATGATCTGTCGGCGCAGGGTGGCGCCGCGGGCAACGGCGTGCTCTTGCCGGCGAGGGTGCCGGCGGCGCGGAGCAGGTTGTGGGTCATCGCGGCGCAGATGGCCCAGGCGTGGTTGGCGGCGAACCGGCCCGAGGGCAGGTGAGCGAGGGGTCCGTCGATCAGGTCGGAGAAGACGGTCTCGATGATCGCGTGTCGGCGGTGGGTGATGTCGGCGGCCGCGATCGGCTCCTCGCTGTTGGTGAGGAAGGGGTGGTGGCGCCAGAGCGGGAACAACTCGTCCCTTCGCTGGTCTTGGCGCGGTCGCGGACCCGGCGCACGATCAGCCGGGCGGTGACCGGGTGAGGGGTGGAGGCGAACGCGGTGAAGGAGATCTCGGCGACCTCGGCATCGGATATCAGCTCCCGGTATCGGGGTCCGGGACCGCGCCGGGGTAGTGCACCGGTGTCCAGGCGTCCTCGGGGATGGTGGCGATCGCGCGGGTCACGGGACGCTGCTTGGCCAGTACGAACGAGAACTGCACACCGGCCTTGAGGCATGCGTTGGCCACCGGGCCGACCCCGTAGGCGGAGTCGCCGCGGACCAGGATCCTCCCGTGGGCCCGGCGGCGCGGGCGGTGCCGATGGCCTCCTTGACCATCGAGTCCGCGCCCCGACCGGAGTTGGCCTTGCCTGCCCGGAGCCGGATCCCGGCCACCACAGGGGCGGTGGTCGGGGTGCTGATCGTGGTCGCCAACGGTGAGAGGCCCTTGCGCAGCAACACGCGGCTCGCGATCTTGGCGTGGCCGAAGCTGGCGCCCTGCTTCTGGTAGCCGAACACCGGACGCAGCAGGGAGTCGATGTCGATGAACGCCTGGGTCTCGATGCCGGCCAACACCGCGGTGCGCTGGGCGAGGCCGACCAGATGCGCTGGAGCGACGGAGGCGAGCTGGCTGACATGCCCGTGGGTGAACTCCCGCAGGAACTGGCCCAAGGTTGCGGCGCGTACACCGCGCCGAAGAGCCGCGGCATCCCGCCAGAGCGGACCACGTCCAGGTCGTCGATGCTGTCCGCGCCCGCGGCCATCCCGGCGATGATCGAGGTGACCTTGCCCGCAGGGTTCACCCCAGCCGAGGCAACCCGTCTGGAGGCCAAGCTGAGCCGCTCGGCGACCAGCTCTGACAGCCCGGCCTGCTCGGCCAGCGCCATCACCGGCGCAAGCCCCGCACACGACACCAAGTGGTGGTCATCAAAGATCGGCGTGGCCCTGGACCATGAGTGAGGTAGTTTCACTTTCAGTGCCTTCTCGGCTCGAACGAATCATGGATCTCGACAATCCCGATTCTTGAAGCCCAGAAGGCACTTTCACGTGCAGACCCGCCGAGCCACCGAGCCCGAACCGCTACCCGTCACGGATCGAGGCTAAGCCTGGATCCGTGGATGGGCGGCGTAGCGAGCGGCACCAGAGGGGTGTGACTGGAAAGACGCCGGCGCGCCGTCAGACGGGCGTCTTTCCAGCGCCGGCAACGCCGCCATCGCGCCCCTCTGGTGCCGCTCGCTAGGCGGCCATCCACGGATCCAGGCTAAGCCTCGATCCGTGGAGCCGCCGGCTGAGGCGGCTTGGTTCATGGTGATCTGAGGTCGGGGTTGATCGGGCAGGGTGGTCCGGCTGGTCTGCCCAGCTCTTCCACGTGGTTGCTCGGGTCGGGCCTTGTGCGGCGAGTGGATGGGTTAGGCGGTCGCGGGCGGCCCGGTTGCCATCGCGGCCACGGCGTTCCACAGGGACATCCACTGCTCGGCCCAGGGCCAGTGCACGGGGAGGTGGAGCACTCGGCGTCGTTGCGGGCGTGCGATCCGCGCCGGGACGGTGATGATCTGTCGGCGCAGGGTGGCGCCGCGGGCAACGGCGTGCTTCTTGCCGGCGAGGGTGCCGGCGGCGCGGAGCAGGTTGTGGGTCATCGCGGCGCAGATGGCCCAGGCGTGGTTGGCGGCGAACCGGCCCGAGGGCAGGTGAGCGAGGGGTCCGTCGATCAGGTCGGAGAAGACGGTCTCGATGATCGCGTGTCGGCGGTGGGTGATGTCGGCGGCCGCGATCGGCTCCTCGCTGTTGGTCAGGAAGGGGTGGTGGCGCCAGAGCGGGAACAACTCGTCCCCTTCGCTGGTCTTGGCGCGGTCCCGGACCCGGCGCACGATCAGCCGGGCGGTGACCGGGTGGGGGGTGGAGGCGAACGCGGTGAAGGAGATCTCGGCGACCTCGGCATCGGATATCAGCTCCCCGGTATCGGGGTCCGGGACCGCGCCGGGGTAGTGCACCGGTGTCCAGGCGTCCTCGGGGATGGTGGCGATCGCGCGGGTCACGGGACGCTGCTTGGCCAGTACCAACGAGAACTGCACACCGGCCTTGAGGCATGCGTTGGCCACCGGGCCGACCCCGTAGGCGGAGTCGCCGCGGACCAGGATCCTCCCGTGGGCCCCGGCGGCGCGGGCGGTGCCGATGGCCTCCTTGACCATCGAGTCCGCGCCCCGCCCGGAGTTGGCCTTGCCTGCCCGGAGCCGGATCCCGGCCACCACCGGTGCGGTGGTCGGGGTGCTGATCGTGGTCGCCAACGGTGAGAGGCCCTTGCGCAGCAACACCCGGCCCGCGATCTTGGCGTGGCCGAAGCTGGCGCCCTGCTTCTGGTAGCCGAACACCGGACGCAGCAGGGAGTCGATGTCGATGAACGCCTGGGTCTCGATGCCGGCCAACACCTCGGTGCGCTGGGCGAGGCCGACCAGATGCGCTCGAGCGACCGAGGCGAGCTGGCTGACATGCCCGTGGGTGAACTCCCGCAGGAACTGGCCCAAGGTTGCCGGCGCGTACACCCCGCCGAACAGCCGCGGCATCCCGCCAGAGCGGACCACGTCCAGGTCGTCGATGCTGTCCGCGCCCGCGGCCATCCCGGCGATGATCGAGGTGACCTTGCCCGCAGGGTTCACCCCAGCCGAGGCAACCCGTCTGGAGGCCAAGCTGACCCGCTCGGCGACCAGCTCTGACAGCCCGGCCTGTTCGGCCAACGCCATCACCGGCGCAAGCCCCGCACACGACACCAAGTGGTCGTCATCAAAGATCGGCGTGGCCCTGGACCATGAGTGAGGTAGTTTCACTTTCAGTGCCTTCTCGGCTCGAACGAATCATGGATCTCGACAATCCCGATTCTTCAAGCCCAGAAGGCACTTTCACGTCCAGACCCGCCGAGCCACCCAGCCCGAACCGCCGCCCATCCACGGATCGAGGCTAAGAGCGCTCTCACTGCTCGCTCACGCGTGGCTCACACTGGCCGCGCACGCTGCGGTCATGACAAAGATTCCCGCCGCACTGGCCGCCCTGACCACCACCGCCCTGCTCGTCGTCGGCGCGCCGACGTACGCATCCCACGGGGGCGGCAACGACGGCCGGGTCACCAAGACCGGGAGCTGCTCAGACGGCTCCAGTTGGAAGCTCAAGGTCAAGACCGACGACAGTCGCCTCGAGGTCGAGGGCGAGGTCGACAGCAACCAGTCGGGCCAGAGCTGGAAGTGGAAGATCAAGGACAACGGCGCCGTCGCGGCGAAGGGCTCCTCCACCACCGGCGGTCGCAGCGGCTCCTTCAGCGTCGAGCGCAGGATCTCGGACCGGGCCGGCACCGACACGGTCACCTTCCGCGCCTCGCACTCCGGAGAGGTCTGCTCGGGCACCATCGCGTTCTGATCCACGGGAGGGAGACCAGGAGCGAGGTCCTCGGGAGCTGGGCCTGGCAGGCGATCAGCCTGCCGGGCCCATGTCTGTCTCCTCAGACCGCGACGCCGTCGACACCGTCGCCCTGCTGGATGGACTGCCCGTCTCCGTCGAAGTCGGACGTGTCGAGCCCGTCGTCGGCGTGTCGCAGTCGTTGTCGAACTGGTCGCCGTTGAGCACCGTCGCCCCGGGATGCACCACCGGCTGGGTGTCGTTGCACTCCAGGGAGCGCTTAGGAGCTGCTGAAGGCGCACCGGCTTCCCGAAGCGCCTTGACGGCCTCGGACATGTGACGGCTGAGCTGCGAAGTGGAGGGCGGTGAACCCCTGCTTGTCCGCCAGGCTGACGTCATCGCCCGCAGTCAGCCGACTACGGATGCCGTCCAGGTCTCCTTCGGCGGCGCAGTAGTGCAGCGCCTGACGGCCTTCGCGATCCACGCCGACATTCTGGCTCTCGTGATTCGCACGTCATCTGGGGGACGCACGGTCGGTCTACACCCGTCGGTGGAAGGTGTATTTGCCGGTGGGGAGTTTGGTGAGGTGGTAGGTCTGGTCGTGGGCGCGGTGGTGGTGGCAGGGGCAGATCATGATCGGGTCGTTGCAGGTTGGTGTGTGCCGCCGTCGGCCCAGGGCTTCTGGTGGTGGAGTGTGGGTCATGGCGGGTGGCTGTGTCGCAGCCTTCGATCTCGCAGCCGCGGGCTTGGATGGTCTTGGCGATGCGCTGGGCGCTCGGTGGAGAAGCGTCTGGCTGCGACCGAGGTCGAGGACCTGGGAGCTGGCCGCCGAGGACGGCGGGGATGATCCGGGCTTCGCAGGCCAGCCGGCGGGCCGGCGCCGGGGCGGAGATGAGCTTCGCCGGTGTCGAGGTGGGCTGCCTTCAGCCGCCGATCAGGGTTTCAAGGGTCGATGAGGACGACGACGGTGGCGTTGAGACCGCCGGTCTTGGGGAGTCGCTTGGTGGGGTAGCGGCTGGATCAGCTCGACGAACGCCGTCCGAGCCGCTCGGGAGTGGGGCGGCGTTCACCCAAGGGTCCCGTGTGGCGGCTCGGTGCTTGGGGGAGGCGATCGCGAAGAACGCCTTCTTGAGCATGGAACCGGTCGAGGGCGGAGTCGATGGTGAACCGGCCGTGGAGCTTGCCGTGGCCGTCGTCCCAGATCGGCGAGGCTGGGTGGCCGCTTGGCGGAGTCGCGTTCTTCCTTCTCCAGCAGGTCGGCTTCGTGGGCGTCGGCGGTCTCGGGAGAGATGACTTCGAGGATGCGGCGGCCGAGGATCTTCAAGGCTTTGGCGTCGAAGTGGCTTGGCCTGGTCGAGCAGCTCCGGCTCGGCTCTGGCGAAGACCTGCGGCATCAAGGTCAGCGGGAAGCTCAGTGAGTGCGCGGAGGATGGTCTCGGCTTGCTAGACGTGGACCCGGCCGGCCGGCGAGCGCGCTCGCGGGTCGGGTCGTGCGCCTCGAGGCCGCGTGGCGAGCCGCATCAGCCCTGTGGGCTTGGAGACCGGGTGGTCGTGGTGAGCTGGGCATGCCAGTTCGCGGTCGAGGAGGCCCCGGACTCGGCACGAAGCGACGTCGGTGCGGTCGGCGTGAGCCAGCAGCCGGGCTTCGAGCTCGGCGAGCTGGGCCTTCGCGGAGTGGACCTCGGCGAGCGAGGGTGGTGGTCTCTGCGGGGTCCATCGACCAGACCGGCACGGCTGCCACGCCGCCGAGTTGTTGGCGCACGCCAGGCGACCGCCCGGGTGACCGGGTGGGGCTGGTGGGCGAGCGCTGTCATGGCGCCTATTCCAGCACCGGACACCGACACCCACCGGAGGCTTGAATCCCTTTGTGGACAAGGGATTGCTACCGGCTGGTTGTGCACGAGAAGTGGTCACTGGCACCCGTCAGCAGGTGCCTTCGCGGCGGGTAACTAGTAAGGCCGCAGAACGCCCTCCTCAAGCACCTGTAGCCCAACCCGACCCGCTGTGACCAGCCAGCCCGCCGACCTACCTGACCAGCTCAGTTGTTGAACCGGTAGCCCATGCCGCGGACGGTCGCGATGGCGGTCGGCGCCGAACTTCTTGCGCAGGTAGCCGACGTAGACGTCGACGACGTTGGAGCCGGGGTCGAAGTCGAAGCCCCAGACCTTGTCGAGGAGCTGCTCGCGGGAGAGGACCTGGCCGGCGTTGACCATCAGGGTCTCGGCGAGGGAGAACTCGCGGGCCGAGAGCTCGAGCTCGCGCTCGCCGACGGTGGCTCGGCGGGTGCGGACGTCGAGGCGTACGCCGCCGGCCTCGAGGACGTCGTCGCGGGCCGGTCCGCCGTCGGGGGCCGTGCGGAGGCGGAGCCGGATGCGGGCGAGCAGCTCGGCGAAGCGGAACGGCTTGGGCATGTAGTCGTCGGCGCCGCCCTCGAGCGCGGAGACCGTGTCGGTGACGGAGTCACGCGCGGTGAGGACGATGACGGGGAGTCTCGAGCCCTGCGAGCGGAGCTGGTCGAGCACCTCGAAGCCGTCCATGCCGGGCAGGCCGATGTCGAGCACCATCAGGTCGAACTCGCCGCTGAGGGCGTGGTCGAGCCCCAGACGCCCGTCGGCGACCACGGTCGTCCGGTGGCCGTCGGCCGCAAGCCCCTTCGAGACGAAGGAGGCGATGCGCTCCTCGTCCTCGACGATCAGGATGCGGGCCACAGACTGAACTCCTCGTCCTCGGTCTCGTCCTGACTACGGTCGCCGGGGTCGGTCGGTTCAACGGTCGGGATGGGCACGGTGATCACGAACCGGGCGCCGTGTGGGTGCTCGTCGTGCAGCGTGAGCCTACCGCCGTGCGCGTGCGCGATGGCCCGGACGATGGAGAGGCCGAGGCCGAACCCCTCGTCGTTCTCCGGCACGACGCTGCGGCCGAACCGCTCGAAGATCTGCTCGCGGTCCGCCGGAGCGATGCCGGGGCCGGTGTCGCGGACCCAGAGCTGCGCGGTCGCGCCGTCGTAGGCCGACCCGAGGGCGACCACGTCGCCGGTGCCGGTGTGCTTGACCGCGTTGTCGCAGAGCTGGAGCAGCGCCTGGGTGAGCCGCTGCTCGTCGAGGGGCACGGTACGCTGGCGGTCTCGTCGAGGGTCCAGATCCGGTCGCCGAGGCCGCGGGCCTTGGCCAGGGTGTCGACGGTGAGGCCGGTGAGGTCGACCGGCCGAGGCGTGACGAAGTCGGGCCGGTCGCTCTTGGCCAGCAGGATCAGCTCGCCGACCAGCCGGGACATCCGGTCGATCTCGTCGAGGAGCAGCTCCCGGGTCTCGGCGATCTCCGTCGGGCTGCCGACGTCGAGCAGCTCGAGGTGGCCGCGCAGCACGGTGAGCGGCGTCTTGAGCTCGTGGCCGGCGTCGTCGAGGAACTGCCGCTGCCCGACGAACGCCGCCTCGAGCCGGTCGAGCATCCGGTTGAAGGTGCGGGTGAGCGCGGTGATGTCGTCGTTCCCGGTCTCCGGGCAGCCGCCGGGACAGGTCGGAGTCGCTTGATCTCGTCGGCGGTCTCGCGCAGGGTGCGCAGCGGCGCCAGCAGCCGCCCCGACTGGGCGGCCGCGAACGCCGTGATCACCAGGAGCGAGAGCAGCGCCACCACGACGTAGGTCTGGATGGTCTCGCGGAGCCCGGCTCGGGCGTCGCCGTAGTAGGTCACCACGATCAGTGCGCCGGTCTCGTCGCCGCGCTCGGACGGTCTGCGCGTTGACGATCAGCTCGTCCCTCGGCGTCGTGGATGCGGGTGGTCCCGTTGTCGCCGGCGATCCGGATCGCGGCCGCCTGGAAGGCGTCCTTGTCCTCACCGATGTAGCCGCTCGGCGGACTTCTTGCTGCAGATCGCCGCCGTACCAGGACACGAGCGCCTGTCGTCGTCCGGCACCTCGGCCTCGAGGAAGGCGTCGAGCATCTGGCCCACCGTGGCGTACGACGCGCCGTCCTGCTCCTGGAACTTCTGGAACTCGGCGAACTGCGTCGTCCACGCGGTCGGAGATGTCCTGGTCGATGCGCTGCGCCTCGATGACGTAGACGATCAGCCCGGCGCCGGTGAGCGCGAGCAGGGTGAGGAAGGCGACGACCGCGCGTGATGCGGACGCGTACGGAAACGCCCGACCGCTCCGATCGGGCGCTGCTCGTCTTCTCGCGGGTCAGCCGTCGTCGCCACCGTGGCCGCCCGAGTCGTCACCGCCGCCACCCGACGAGCCGGAGCCGACGCCGGAGCCGGAGCCGGAGCCCGAGGAGCCGCCGTGGCCCGAGCCCGAGGAGCCGCCGGAGCTGCCGGGACCGGAGTTGTCGCCGCCGCCGTGGCCGGAGTGGTCGCCGTCGTCGCCGTGGTGGTCGTCGTCCCACTCGTCCGGCGTGGGAGTCACCTCGGTGAGCCCGCCGTCGTCGTCGCCCTGGTCGTGCGTCGCGCGGTCGCTGGGGTCCCGGTCGGTCGCCGGGTATGGATCCGACGACGGCTGCGACGGCTGCGACGACGGCTGCGAGGACGGTTGCGACGACGGTTGCGACGACGGTTGCGACGACGGCTGCGACGACGGCGTACCGCTCTGCTCGTCGATGATGATCGTGTTGCGGGGGGAAGGGTCGTCGGCCGCGGACGCGACGAGGTTGCCCACCACGAACGCCCCCAGGGGGAGCGTCAGGGCGAGGGCGACGAAGACCTTCCACAAGCTGCGCATGGCGCCCACCATCATCCCTCAACGTGGGCCGGGGGTGAGAGCGCGATGAGAGGACTCTCATCCGTCGGGCCCGAGCGCGGCAACGTCCGCCCAACCCCGGGTAACTAGGCTGGAGCCCGCCAGGTCGTGGACCGATGGCTTGAGCCGTTGAGATCAGGAGGCCATCGTGCTCGTCCCGTTCAGCGTCGCCGACTTCATCGACCGTGCCGAGCAGGTGTACGCCGAGCGCACGGGTGTGGTCGACGAGCCCGATCAGCCGGCTCCGTCGCTGGGGGAGCTGACCTACACCCAGGTCGCAGCTCTCGCTCGCCGGCAGGCCGCCCACCTCGACGGTCTCGGCGTGGGGATCGGTGACCGGGTGGCGGTGGTCAGCCACAACAGCGCGCGTCTGTTCACGTCGTTCTTCGGTGTCTCCGGCTTCGGGCGGGTGCTGGTGCCGGTGAACTTCCGGCTCCGCCCCGACGAGGTCCGTTACATCGTCGAGCACTCCGGCGCGCGGGTGCTGTACGTCGACCCCGAGCTCGACGAGGCGCTGAAGGACGTCACGGCCGAGCACCGGTTCGTGCTCGGCCAGGACGACGACCTCTTCGGTCCCTCCCCGGACGGAGGGACCGAGCCGAAGCCGTGGGAGCACGACGAGAACGCCACGGCCACCATCAACTACACCTCCGGCACCACCGCCCGCCCCAAGGGCGTGCAGATCACGCACCGCAACATCTGGACCAACGCCGTCACCTTCGCCCTCCACGCCGGGGTGACCGACCGCGACGTCTACCTCCACACGCTGCCGATGTTCCACGCCAACGGCTGGGGGATGCCGTTCGCGATGACCGGCATGGGGGTGAAGAACGTCGTGCTGCGCAAGGTCGACGGCGCCGAGATCCTCCGCCGGGTCGAGAAGCACGGCGTGACTGTGATGTGCGCCGCCCCGGCCGTCGCCGCCGCGGTGCTGGAGGCCGCGCAGACCTGGGAAGGCGAGATCCCCGGTCGCGACAAGGTGCGGATCATCATGGCCGGCGCCCCACCACCCACGAAGACCGTGGTCCGGGTGGAGGAGGAGCTCGGCTGGGAGTTCATCCAGATCTACGGACTCACCGAGACCTCGCCGCTGCTCACCGTCAACCGCACCCGAGCCGAGTGGGACGACCTGTCCGCGCAGGAGCGGGCCGAGAAGCTGACCCGTGCCGGGATGCCGGCGATCGGGGTCACGCTCAAGATCGAGGAGCCCGACGAGGAGTCCGGCAGCGGGACGGGCGAGGTACTGGCCCGTTCGAACGTCGTCCTCGAGGGCTACTGGGAGCAGCCCGAGGAGTCCGAACGGGCGCTGCGCGACGGCTGGTTCCACACCGGTGACGGCGGCGAGATCGGCGCCGACGGCTACCTCACGATCAAGGACCGCAAGAAGGACGTGATCATCACCGGCGGCGAGAACGTCTCCTCGATCGAGGTCGAGGACGTCCTGTTCTCCCACCCGGCAGTCGCCGAGGTCGCCGTGATCGGGGTCCCCGACGAGAAGTGGGGCGAGACGATCAAGGCCCTGGTCGTCCTGGCCGAGGGCCAGGAGGTCGCCGAGGACGAGCTGATCCGCTGGTGCAAGGACAAGGCGGCCGGCTACAAGGCGCCGACCTCGATCGAGTTCCGCGACGAGCTGGCCCGCACCGCGACCGGCAAGCTGCAGAAGTTCAAGCTGCGCGCGCCCTACTGGGAAGGGCGCGACCGCCAGGTCAACTGAGGAGCGTGGTGCGGCACCCGAGGTTCGGACGAACCTCGACAGTCGAGCTTCTCGCGTAGGGCAGCCGGACCTTTGCCGCGCATCCTCGGCAGCAGGTGCCGGCCCGCCTCGGCAAACCGTGTGACCTCGGCCGGGACGTCGGAAAATGCTCGACAGTCGAGGGTCCTCCGAGCGACGCGCGGGGCGCCGCGCGCGGTCGCCCACGCACTAGCCTCGCCCCGTGCCCACGCTGAGCGACGCTCGTCGACCTGCTGCACGGCTGGTACCCGCCCGCGACCGCGGACTCCTGGGATGCCGTGGGCCTGGTCGCGGGCGACCCCGACCAGGAGGTCACCAAGGTCCTGTTCGCGGTCGATCCCGTCCTCGCCGTGGCCCAGGAGGCGGCGGAGTGGGGGGCGCAGCTGCTCGTCGTGCACCACCCGTTGTTCCTCAAGGGTGTGCACGGCGTGGCCAGGACGACGCCGAAGGGCCGCACCCTCGGGCGTCCTGCAGGACGCCGGGTGCGCGCTGCTCACCGCCCACACGAACGCCGACCAGGCGGTCGAGCGGGGTGTCCGAGGCGCTGGCCACGGCGCTCGGGCTGACCGACCTCCGGCCGATCGTCCCCGCGAGCAACCAGCGGCTCGACAAGCTGACCACCTACGTCCCGGTGGCAGACGCCGAGCGGCTGCGTCAGGCGCTGGCCCGGGCCGGGGCAGGGGTGATCGGCGACTACGACAGCGCGTCCTTCTCCACGCCGGGCGAGGGCCGGTTCCGGCCCCTGGAGGGCGCCAACCCCACGATCGGCGAGGTCGGGGCGCTGGAGGTGGTCGACGAGGTCCGCATCGAATGCGTGCTGCCGCGTGCGGCCCGTCCCGCGGTCGTCGGGGCGATGCTGGCCGCGCACCCCTACGAGGAGCCGGCGTACGACGTGGTGGAGCTCGCCGACCCCGGCACGGCGGCGACCGGCAGCGGCCGGATCGGCGACGTCGAGGAGATGACGCTCGAGGGCTTCGCCGCAGCAGGTGGCGAGGGCGCTGCCCGCCACGGCGCAGGGCGTGAGGGTGGCCGGCGACCCGACAAGGCGCGTACGGCGGGTGGCGGTGTGCGGGGGAGCGGGTGACTTCCTGCTCGACGACGTACGCCGCAGCGGCGCGGACGTCTACGTGACCAGCGACCTGCGCCACCACCCGGCGGCGGAGTTCCTCGAGCAGGCTGGTCCCGCATTGATCGACGTCGCGCACTGGGCGGCCGAGTGGACCTGGCTGCCGGTGGTGGCCGCGAGGGTGGCCGACGGCGCTGGGGGCTACGGTGGACACCCGGGTCAGCACACAGTGCACGGACCCATGGACCCACCACGTCGCATCATCTGGCCACACAGGAGAAGAGCGCTGAAAGCCGACCCCGCCGCCCAGCTGGCCCTGCTGGACCTCCAGGAGCTGGACGCGCGCGCCGACCTGCTGCGCCACCAGCGCGAGACGCTCCCGGAGCTCGCCGAGATCGCGACGCTCACGACCACCCGGGCCGAGCTCGACGGCCGCCGGCGCGATGCGCAGATCGCGGTCGACGACCTCACGCGCCGAGCAGGCGAAGGTCGACATCGACGTCGAGCAGGTCAAGTCCCGGCGCAAGCGCGACCAGGACCGGATGGACCAGGGGTTGATCTCCAACCCCAAGGACCTCGAGCGCATGCAGGGCGAGCTCGAGTCGCTGCAGCGCCGGATCACCAGCCTCGAGGACGACGAGCTCGAGGTGATGGCCCGGCTCGAGGACGCCGAGAAGGAGCTCGACTCGCTGACCTCGCAGGTCGCCGCCGCCGACGCACGGCTGGCCGAGCTGGGTGCCGCGCGCGACAGCCGGACCCAGGAGCTCGACCAGCGACCTGGAGGCGTCGCGGCCGACCGCGGCCCCACGGCGGCCGGGATCCCCGCGGACCTCCTCGCCCTCTACGAACGGCTGCGGACGTCCAAGAACGGCGTCGCCGTCGGTGCCCTGCGGGCCCGCGAGTGCAGCGGCTGCCGGCTCTCCCTCGACCCGACCGAGCTGGCCGCGATCCGCAACGCCGCGCCGGACGAGGTGATCCGGCACGAGGAGTGCCAGCGCATCCTGGTCCGGACGCCCGAGTCGGGGCTGTGACCTTCCGGGCAGACGGTGAGCGGCCCGACCTCGGTCGTCATCGAGGCCGACGGCGGCTCGCGCGGCAACCCCGGCCCCGCGGCGTACGGCGCCGTGCTGAAGGACGCCGTCACCGGTGAGGTCATCGCCGAGGACGGCACCACCATCGGTGTCGCGAGCAACAACGTCGCGGAGTACTCCGGCCTGATCGCCGGGCTCAGGCTCGCCGAGGAGTTCGCACCCGGCGCCGCGATCGAGGTCCGGATGGACTCCAAGCTCGTGGTCGAGCAGATGTCGGGCCGCTGGAAGATCAAGCACCCGGCCATGAAGCCGCTCGCCATGGAGGCCAGCCGGCTGGCGCCGGCCGGCACGACCTACACATGGGTCCCGCGCGAGCAGAACAAGCACGCCGACCGGCTCGCCAACGAGGCGCTCGACGGCAAGCGGAGCGGCGTGACGGCGGCAGGTGCCGCCCTGGTCGACGAGCCGCAGACCGAGTCCGCGGTCGACGATGCCGAGGCCCGGCCGGCGCTGCCGGCCGGTGGCTTCATCCCGCACGGACCGGCCACGACGCTGGTCCTGGTCCGGCACGGCGTCACGCCGCACACCGCGGCCAAGAAGTTCTCCGGCGGCCTCGGGAGCTCCAACCCCGGCCTCAGCGACGAGGGCCGCGCCCAGGTGCGGGCCACCGCCGACTGGCTCGCCCCCATCGCCGAGGGGGTCGACGCGGTCGTGGCGTCGCCCGTACGCCGGACGCATGGAGTCGGCCGAGATCATCGCCGACCGGCTGGGCAGGACGGTCGACGTCGAGCCGGGCTTCGCCGAGATGGAGTTCGGGAGCTGGGACGGGCTGACCTTCGCCGAGGTCGCCGAGCGCGACCAGCCAGGCCTCGACGGCTGGCTGGGCTCGATCGACCGCCCGCCGCCCGGTGGCGAGTCGTTCCGTCAGGTCGAGGAGCGGGTGCTGGCCGGGCTCGGCCGGGTCCTCGAGGCAGCACGCCGGCCGCGACCGTCGTGGTGGTGAGCCACGTGACGCCGATCAAGACCCTGGTCGCGCAAGGCGCTCGACGCGCCGCTGGAGTCGGTGTTCCGGATGCAGCTGAGCCCGGCCTCGGTCACCGTGCTGTCGTTCCTCCCGACGGTCGACGGCAAGGAGCGCGCCACGATGCGCCTCTACAACGCGCGGCCCCCGGGCGACGACGCGTTCTCGCCCGCCGCCTCGGCGTGGTGAGCCGCCTCGCGCTTGCGCGCGCTTGCCCTCGTGCATGGCGACACGCGGGCGATGGGGATCTCGTGACCCTCGGCGACCAGGTCGGCGGGCAGCGGCCGCGGTGACGCGGTGGCGGCGGCCCACGGGTCGTCGTCGGCCAGCCGCTCGACGGCGGTCAGGACGGTGAAGTCGCCGGGCTCGACCCGCTCGAGCTCGTCCCAGGTGACCGGGAACGACACCGGCAGCGCCCGGCCGGGCCCGCGGGCTGTAGGCCGCCACGACGGTCGCGCCGCCCGCCCGGGTCGAGTCGACGAACACCTTGCCGCCGCGCTCCTCACGGACGAACTCCGTGGTGGCCACGGCCGGGTCCAGCCGCGCGGCGCGCGCCGCCAGCGCCCGGGTCGCCGCGGCGACGTCCGGCGATCTCGGCGTCCGCCGCCAGCGGCACGAACACGTGCACGCCCCTTGGCGCCGCTCGTCTTGACGCCACCCGACCAGGCCGGCGTCCTCGAGGGCCTGCCGGACCAGCAGCGCCGCGGCGACCGCCATCCGGAAGCCGTCCGCGGGCGCGACGTCGTCCGGCGGGTCGAGGTCGAGGATGAGGTGGGTCTGCCGGTCGCTGTCCACGCGCATCAGGGCTGGGTGGTACTCCACGGCCCGCTGGTTGGCCAGCCACACCAGGGTCCGCCGGTCGTCGCAGACCGGGTAGCGCACCTCGCGCTTCGACGCGTTGGCCCAGACCGTCGTGGTGCGGATCCAGTCGGGGGCGTACTTCGGCAGGTTCTTCTGCATGAACGCCGCCTGGCCGAGCCGGGCGCGCACGACCGACAGCGCCCGGTCCCGCAGCTCGGGGAGCAGCCGCTCGTGGACCGCGTCGAGATAGGTGACCAGGTCGCCCTTGGTCGCACCGGCGCCGTCGAAGACCGGCTGGTCGAGGTGGGAGAGCTGGACCCCGGCCAGCGTGGGCGCGTCGTCCGAGCGCTTCGCCATGGCCCCAGTCTGCCCGACCGCCAGCCCGCGAGCGAATCCTCCGGTTTCGGTGGTGGGCGCCGCGCGGCGGACGCGACACTCGACGGGTGACCCGACTGCTCCGCTCTGCTCGCGGTGGTCGCGCTGGTGCTCGGCGGCTGGCCAGCTGCTGACCGCCCCAGCCGGCGGCCGCGTCGGCGCTGCGCGCCGAGCCCGTCGCGCTCGAGGCCTCGGCGGCGTCGGTGCCCTACGCCAAGCAGCTCGTCCTGACCGCCACCGTGGCCGCGCCCGCAGCCGGGCAGCGCAGGTCGACTTCTACGCGAAGGTCGCTGGCGCCCCGGCCAAGGCGATCGGCACGCGCGACGGCCGGTGGCGACGGCGGGCCAAGCTGGCGCGACCGTCAACCGCACGGCCACCTACTACGCCGTCCTGATGGTCGGCGGCGTGGCCACCGCGCAGTCGGCGCCGGTGGCCGTGGTGGTCGCTCCGTTGCTGAAGCTGACGGCGACCCGGGTCATCGGCCCGGTCTACCACTTCACCGCGGCCGTCGTGCCGGCCGTCGACGGCGTCCCCGTCGTGCTGCAGCGGCTGGTCGGGAAGAAGTGGAAGAAGGACCGAGAAGGGACTCAGCGAGCGACGGCGAGATCATCTTCAACGCCGAGATCCCGGGAAGACGGCCTCGAAGTGGCGGCTCTACGTCCGCGGCGGCAAGAAGTGGCGGTCGACCTCGAAGGTCCGTCCGGGTCATCGACGACTAGGGTCCTGGGTCCAGGACACTAGTGTCGCGCGGCTCTAGTAGCGCGTCGCAGCTACTTGGTCCTGGTGACGCCCGGGCACGCACTTCGCTGCGTTGGCGAAGCTCGACAGATGAACCGGTATGCCGTCGCTCCGCCGTCTTGCGATGCACGCACCCGGACGCCGCCAGGACCACAAGCCTTAGCCGCGACGCTACTAGTGCCGCACACGAAGTTCGCTGCATAACTCGCACCCCCAGCACGCACCTCACTTCGTCGGCGACGCTGGAAGGTGGCCTTGACCCCGGATGGTGGACACGGGGTTATGCGGCTTGAGGTTCTGCCGCGGTCTGGTTGGAGTGTTGCATCTCGAACGCGACGGGGCTGATCTGCCCGATCGAGGAGTGCCTGCGGCGTCGGTTGTAGCGGTCCTCGATCCAGGCCCCGACCTCTCGGCTGGCGCCGGCCTTGGTGGGCCACACACGGCGGTAGTAGAACTCGGTCTTCAGCGTCGCGAAGAACGACTCGGCCATCGCGTTGTCCCAGCAGATCCCGGTGTAGCCCATCGACCTGGTGATGCCGTTCTCGGCCGCGAAGATGCTGATCTGCTCCGATGCGTACTGGGTGCCTCTGTCGGTGTGGAACACGACCTGGGCCGGGAGCTCGCCGCGCAGGGTGATCGCCATCCTCAGGGCGTCCTCGACGAGGTCGGTGCGCATGTGATCGGCGATCGCCCACCCGATCACACGACGCGAGCGCGCATCGATCACGGTGGCCAGGTACAGCCACCCTTCCCAGGTCCTCAGGTAGCGTGATGTCGCCAACCCAGACGGCGTTGAGGACCCCGGTGTCCCACTGCCGTTTCGTCGCGTCGGGCGGGTAGGTATCGCCGTGGTCGCGCTGGGTGGTGGTGCGCCACCGGCGAGGGCAGATGCCGCGCAGCCCGAGCTTGCGCATCGTCTTCGCGACGGTCTTACGGCTGATGACCTCGCCGTCCTCGCGCAGGTCGGCCAGGATCCGTGGGGCCCCGGAGACCTCGTCGGACTCACCGTGGAACCAGGCGATCTTGGCCTCGATCTTCTCCGCCCGCACCGCCCGCTTCGAGGGCAACCGCTTGGACCAGGCGTAGAACCCCGAGCGGGAGACCTCGAGCAGCCGTGCCATCCGCGAGACCGTGTGGTTGCTCTTCTCCGCGTGCATCAGTGCGAACGCTTCTGGTTCGTATCCGATGCTTCCTGGGCGAAGAAGAGGGAGGCTTTTTTCAAGAACGCCCGATCCAGCTTCAGCTCCGAGTTCTCCTTACGGAGCCGAGCCAACTCGGCCCGCTCGGTCTCGGACAGGGCCCCGTCACCGGCGTCCTGCCGCGACTTGTACAGGTTGACCCACCGGCCCAACGTCGATTCCTGGACACCGAGCTCACGAGCCACCACAGCGACCGGACGACCGGTGTTGATCACCAACTTCACGGCCTCGTCCTTGTACTCAGGGGTGAACCCCCGACGCTGTCTTCCCATGGTGAAGATCCTCTCTTACGAGGTGTCCACGAGACGGGGTCAAGGCCAAGAGCCAGTCTGCCGGCGCGCCGCCGTCTCGCGATGCACGCACTGGGAGCACGACTTATATTGCGAACGCCGCGCGCGGTGACGCTCGACGCGGCTGGGGGCCTCGCTGACCACGACGTCGAGCTGGACCGCGCCCTTCGCCGTGGGCGCCACCTCGACGGCCCAGCCGAGGTCGCGCAGCGCCTCGGCCAGCCGGGCCGGTGTGCGGGGGTTCGCCGCCGTCCTCGAGCAGCGCGCGGACGATCCGGCCCTTGGTGGCCTTGTTGAAGTGGCTGACGACCTGCCGCCTGCCGTTGACCTCGTGGAGCACCCGGACGGTGGCCACCCGGCGTCGGCAGAGCGCCCGCCGGCCGCCAGAACGCGGCGTACATCCCGCTGCGCAGGTCGACCAGGAGTCCGTCGCCGACCAGCTCGGTGATCGCCGGGCCGAGCGGCTCGCGCCAGACGCCGGCGACAGTGCCGAGGCCGGGCAGGACGGCGTCGCCGGAGAGGCGGTAGGCCGGGATGCGGTCGGTCGGGGCCACCAGCCCGAACAGGCTCGAGGTCACCCGCACCCGCGCCGTCGCGCGCCGGCGCGCCGCCGGCGGCAGGGTGGCCAGGCCGAGGGCGTCGTAGAGCACGCCGGTGTAGACCGCGTCGGCGCGCGCGGTGGGCGACTCGCGCAGGCGGCGTTGAGCTCGACGAGCTCGAGCTGGGTCTTGGGTACCTCGAGGACGGCGGCCGCCGCGACCGGGTCGCCGGCGCACAGCGTGACCAGTGCGTCCAGCACCCGCTCGCGGGCGGGCGTGAGCGAAGGAGCGGAGAGCGCCCCCGAGGTCGAGGGCCTTGCCGCGGCGTGGGGCGGTCTTCCCCTCGCTCGGCGGCAGCAGGATGAGCAGAAGGACCGGCGCGCAAGGCTAGGGTCGGAACGCATGTCGAGCAGCCGCGTGGTCCGGGTCCGGCGCGGGGCGACCGGGAAGGTGCGACGCGCCGCAGGTGCTCCGCGACGGCATCGCCGAGATCCAGGCGCGAGCTCGAGGTCAGTCCGGGGTTCCCGCCGAGGTCGAGGCGGCCGCTGCGGCGGCGGTCGCGAACCCCCGGCTGCCCGACCTCGACCGCACCGACCTGTCGATGGTGACGATCGACCCGGCGGGCTCGATGGACCTCGACCAGGCGCTGCACCTCGCCCGCACCGACGACGGCGGCTACGTGCTCCACTACGCGATCGCCGACCTCGCGGCGTTCATCACCCCCGGCGACCCGGTCGACGTGGAGGCTCACCGGCGCGGCCAGACGCTCTACGGCGCGGACAGCCGGATCCCGCTGCACCCGACCGCGATCTCCGAGGGAGGTGGCTCGCTGCTGCCCGACCAGGTGCGTCCGTCGCTGCTCTGGACGATCACCATGGACGGGGACGGCGAGCGCACCGACGTCCAGGTCGAGCGCGCGCTCGTGAGGAGCCGGGCCAAGCTGGACTACCCCGGCGTCCAGAAGAGGATCGACGACGGCACCGCCGACGAGTCGCTGATGCTGCTCAAGGACGTCGGCGAGCTGCGGCTCAAGCGCGAGGCGGCCCGCGGCGGCGTCTCGCTGCCGCTGCCCGAGCAGGAGGTCGACACCGCGGGCACCGGCACAGTGACCAGTGGGAGCTGACCTACCGCGACCTGCTGCCGGTCGAGGAGTGGAACGCCCAGATGTCGCTGCTCACCGGCTTCGCCGCGGCGTCGCTGATGATGTACGCACGTGTCGGCTTCCTGCGCACCCTGCCGCCGGCGGACCCGCGCGACCTGCAGCGGCTGCACCGCACCGCCCACGCGCTCAACATCGAGTGGCCGGCCGAGCTGCTCTTCCCCGACTTCATCCGCGGCCTCGACCCGGTCAAGCCGCAGCACGCCGCGATGATCTCCGCCTGCACGAGGGTGCTCCGCGGCAGCGGCTACGTCGCGTTCGACGGCGAGACACCGGCCCAGCCGCTGCACAGCGCCCTCAACACGGAGTACGCCCACGTGACCGCTCCGCTGCGCCGGCTCGGCGACCGCTACGCCTCGGAGGTGTGCGTCGCCCTGTGCGCCGGCACCGAGGTGCCCGACTGGGTGCACGCCGCCCTGCCCGACCTCGCCCGGACGATGCAGGAGTCCGCCCAGCGGGCCAGCCGCTACGAGCGGATGGTGCTCGACCTGGTCGAGGCCGGCCTGCTGCAGCACCGGGTGGGGGAGAGCTTCGCCGCGGTCGTCGTCGAGGTGAACGAGAAGGACCGCACCCGCGGCACCGTGACCGTGGCCGACCCCGCCGTGGAGGCACCGATCGTGTCGGCCTCCGACCTGCCGCTAGGCACGGATGTCCGGGCCAGGCTCACCACCGCCGACGTCGAGCACCGGACGGTGGAGTTCACGCTCGAGTGAGCTCCACGAACTGACGCAGCTCGCCGTCGGGCGCCTCCCACGCGGAGCGGAAACCGGAGTGCAGCGGCAGCTCGCTGACCTGGTCGGGCGTGGCCCAGACGTGGTCGACCGACTCGGAGAGGTGGGCCAGCCGCACCGGGCCGGTCGCCAGGGCGAGCACGGTCTCGTACTCCCACCCGCCGCAGCTCGCGACGTACGTCGACCGCACGTCGACGTCGTGGGGGCGGATCGACATCTCCTCGCGCGACTCGCGCAGCGCAGCCTCGACCGCGGACTCGCCTCGCTCGCGTGCGCCGCCGGGGATCGACCAGGTGCCGCCCTGGTGGGCCCAGCCTGCGCGCAGCTGGAGCAGCACGGTGCCGCGGTCGACGAGGAACAGGCCGGCCGCGCCGCGTCGTCCCCAGTGCGCGTGGCCATGGGTGCAGGTGGCCCAGCTCACCACCACATCCTGCCGCGCCCGCCCGGACTCTCTGCTCGTGGGCTTCAGGCACTGGACAAGGAGGCCTTGCGAGGGCCAGCCTCGGGGGGACCCCCGTGTGACGCGGGGCGATCGCTGGGAGCGGCATCGTGGCTGACGGGGAACTGTCCGAGGACGGGGCGAACGCCGCGCTCGCGGCCATCGTCCGCTCGTCCCAGGACGCCGTCATCGCGAAGTCGACCACGGGGGTGGTCACGACCTGGAACGACGGAGCCACCCGGGTCTACGGCTACCGCCGCGAGGACATCGTGGGCCGCAACATCGACATCACCTTCCCGCCGGAGTCGCTCGCCGAGGAGCGCGAACGCCACGCTCGGGTGGCCGATGGGGCGGCGGAGAGCGGATATCGCTGTGTCCGGCTGCGCGAGGACGGCCGCCGGGTCGAGGTGGTCATGTCGATGCACCCGGTGCGGGACGAGACCGGAGCCGTGGTCGGTGTCGCGTCCATCTCGCGTCCGATCAGCAAGGCCGAGCTCGCCCGCGAGCGCTTCGCCGCCCTGCTCGAAGCGGCCCCCGACGCCATGATCTGCGTGGATGACTCCGCGCGGATCACGGTCGCGAACGCGCAGGTGACCACCGTGTTCGGCTACGAACGCGACGAGCTGCTGGGCCTACCGATCGAGATCCTCGTCCCCGAGGCCTCGCGGACCGTCCACGTGAGCCATCGAGACGACTTCATCGCCGCTCCGCAGGCCCGCCCGATGGGCTCGGGGCTCCCGCTGCGCGCCCAGCGCCGCGACGGCACGACCTTCCCGGCCGAGGTGAGCCTCTCGGCGTCCGGCGAGGGCACGGACCGGCTCGTCATCGCCGCCGTCCGGGACGTGACGCGGCAGCGCGCCGTCGAGGCTGCTCTGCGGGAGAACGACGTCCGCTTCCGGCAGCTTGCCGACAATGTCGAGACAGTCTTCACGTTGCGCCAGGTCGACCCGCCGACCTACCTGTTCATCAGCCCGGGCTTCGAGCGGCTCACCGGCTACTCGGCCGAGGAGGCGTACGCCGACCCCGCTCTCGTGACCATGCAGCTGCTGCATCCCGACGACGTGGACGTGGTGCGTGGTCGGCTCTACACCGGACTGACCGAGGCAGGCAGCCGCTCCTCGGAGCACCGGATCGTCCGCGCGGACGGGACCGTTCGGTGGGTGCGGGTGGTGGTCACCACCGTGCCGAACCCCGAGGGCGTCGCCGAGCGGGTCGTGGGCATGATCGACGACATCACCGACCGGGTGCTGGCGACCCAGGCGCTGGCGACCGCCGAAGCCGATGCGCGTGGGGCCAACGAGGCCAAGAACGAGTTCCTCTCCAGGATGAGCCACGAGCTCCGCACGCCGCTGAACGCCGTGCTCGGGTTCGGCCAGCTGCTCGAGCGCAGCCTCGACTCGGCCGAGGACCTCGACTCGGTCCGGCACGTGCTCAGCGCCGGCCGGCACCTGCTCTCCCTGATCAACGACGTCCTGGACATCTCTCGCATCGAGTCGGGCGAGATGTCCTTCAGCCTCGAGCCCGTGCGCGTGGAAGGGATCGTCGACGAGGTCAGTCGACTGATGCAGCCGATCGCGAGCGGTGCCGGGGTGCTGTTGCTCCAGGATTCCGGTGATCCGTCGTTCGTCCTGGCCGACGCGCAGCGGCTGCGCCAGATCCTGCTCAACCTGATCGGGAACGCGGTCAAGTACAACCACCCCGGTGGTCGGGTGTGGACGAGATGGCATGCGGTGGGTGGACACGTCGCGATCGAGGTCGGGGACGACGGACCGGGCATCGCGGCCGAGCTGCAGCCGAGGCTGTTCACACCCTTCGACCGGCTGGGGGCCGAAGTGACGTCGGTCGAGGGAGCCGGAGTGGGGCTTGCGGTCAGCCGCGGCCTGGCGGAGCTGATGGACGGCAAGCTCGAGTGTCGTTCCGCGCTCGGGACCGGGTCGGTCTTCACGGTCACGCTCCCAGCCGCGACGTCACCGACGGAGGCCGTGGCGGACCTCGGCGCCACTCCGGACCGCGAGACCCGCGCGGACACCGCGCGCCGGCTCCCGCTCCGTGCTCTACATCGAGGACAACCGGGCCAACGTCCAGCTGATGGAGTCGGTGGTGTCGCTCCGGCCGGAGTGGGTCCTGGTCCATGCCGCACTGGGTGGACTCGGGCTCGAGCTCGCCCGCGCCCACCACTACGACCTGATCCTGCTCGACCTGCATCTGCCCGATCTCTCCGGTCTGGACGTCCTGCTCGCCCTGCGCAACGACCCGGACCTGGCGGGGGTCCCCGTCGTGGTGCTCAGCGCCGACGCCAACCCGGCCAGTGTGCGGGCGCTGACGCACGCCGGCGCCACGAAGTACCTCACCAAGCCCCTCGACGTCGACGTGGTGCTGGCTGTCCTCGACGCGGCCGCGACCCCTCGGTCAGGGGAGGGCTCCTGAGCGCTGACGGCGGTCAGTCCTCGGACGCGACCGGTCGCACCGCGTCCACCAGGTCGGCGATGGAGTCGACGACCCGGGTCGGCCGGTAGGGGAACTTCTCGATGTCGCCCGGCTTGGTCGAGCCGGTGGTGACCAGCACCGTGCGCAGCCCGGCCTCGAGGCCGCTGATGATGTCGGTGTCCATCCGGTCGCCGACCATGACGGTGGTCTCGGAGTGGGCCTCGAGCCGGTTGAGCGCCGAGCGCATCATCAGCGGGTTGGGTTTGCCGATGAAGTAGGGCTTGCGGCCGGTGGCGGTGCTGATCAGCGCGGCGACCGAGCCGGTGGCGGGCAGCGAGCCAGCGGGGGAGGGGCCGGAGACGTCGGGGTTTGTGGCGATGAACCGGGCGCCGGCCTCGATCAGCCGGATCGCGCGGGTGATCGCCTCGAACGAGTAGGTCCGGGTCTCGCCGAGCACGACGTAGTCGGGGTTGCGGTCGGTCATGACGTAGCCGATGTCGTGCAGCGCGTTGGTCAGCCCCGCCTCGCCGACGACGTACGCCGACCCGTGCGGCCGCTGGTCGGCGAGGAACTGGGCGGTGGCCAGCGCCGAGGTCCAGATCGTGTCCTCGGGCACGTCGATGCCGCTGCCGAGCAGCCGGGCCCGCAGGTCGCGCGGCGTGAAGATCGAGTTGTTGGTCAGGACCAGGAACTTGAGGCCGCTGCTCTTGAGCGCCTCGATGAACTCCGGGCCGCCCGGGATCGGCTCCTCCTCGTGGACGAGCACGCCGTCCATGTCGGTGAGCCAGGTGTGCACCGGTCGCGGGTCGTCGGACATGGGTGAAGTGTGTCAACGTCCCCGGTGGTTGAGGAGGTTGCGCAGCAACCGTCTCGAAACCCCGGACGGCTAGGGCGTGTCCCGTCATGGCTGGTGGGCGTCTTCGAAGGGTCGGCGACGCCGCCAGAGCGTGATCTGGGCTGCGTCCGGCGCCGCCGTGAATGACGGGACGCCCTAGGCGCCCAGCTCGAGCGCGTGCGAGCCGCGGTCGGCCTTGGCCGAGAGGTAGCGCCGGTTGGAGGCGGTCAGGTGCACCGCGGTCGGCACCCGCTCGACGACGTCGAGCCCGTGGGCGGCGAGCTGCGCCGCCTTGTCGGGGTTGTTGGTGAGCAGCGCGAACCGCTCCACCTCGAGCGCACGCAGCATCTGTGCCGCGGCGGTGTAGTCGCGGGCGTCGGCGGCGTAGCCGAGGGCGAGGTTGGCGTCATAGGTGTCGAGGCCGCGCTCCTGGAGGCGGTAGGCGTCGAGCTTGGCGTAGAGCCCGATGCCGCGGCCCTCCTGGCGCAGGTAGAGCAGGTAGCCGCCGTGCGGCCTCGATCCGGTCCACCGCCTCGTGCAGCTGCGGGCCGCAGTCGCAGCGGCGCGACCCGAGCACGTCGCCGGTGAGGCACTCGCTGTGCAGCCGGACCAGGGACGCCGACGGCTCGGCCAGTCGGGCGGCCGAGCACGATCGCCAGGTGCTCGAGCCCGTCGGCCAGCCCGTCGAAGGTCACCACCTCGGCCACGGTCTCGACCTCGCCGAGCCGGATCGGCAGGGTCACCCGTGCGCCGGACCGATGCCGGGGTCACGCTCGCGCATCACGAGCAGCTCCCGGAACCGGTCGGACAGCGCGTAGCGCAGCAGCACCACGTCACCGATCGGGCGGCTCTCGACCAGCCGCGCCCGCCGGCCACCCGAGAACGGGAACCGGCCGGCGCCGACGAACCTCGTGGCCTCCGGGTGCCCGACGAAGAGGGGCGCGATCACCAGCTGCAGCTCGTCGGCCAGCCCCTCGGTGAGGAGCTGCGTGTGCACCTCGCCGCCGCCCTCCACCATCAGCCGGCGGACGCCGCGCGCGTGCAGGTCCTCGCTGACCCGGCGGAGCTCGACCGGGCGACCGCCGTCGACGACGGTGGCGAGGGGCGAGAGCTGCTCGGCCGCCATGTCGACGGTGTCGCTGGCGCAGTAGACGAGCTTGGGCTCGGTGCCGACGGTGAAGAACAGGGCCCCTGGGTCGAGCTTGGCGCGGTTGGTCACGGTGACCTTGATCGGCTGGGCCGGGAGCCCGGCGGCGCGCCGCCGGGCGACCCGCTCCGCGCAGCGCACCTGCAGCCGGGGGTCGTCGTTGCGGACGGTCGCGGCCCCGACCAGGATCGCGTCGCTGCCCGCTCGCAGCTCGTCGACGCGGTCGAAGTCCGCGTCGTTGGACAGGAGCAGCCGCTGGTCGGTGGCGTCGTCGAGGAACCCGTCGAGCGACATGCCGCACGACAGCAGCGTGTAGGGACGATCAACCACCGTGACCACCCCCGACGGGACGTCCCAGGACCAGGAGCCCGGGCAGCGTGGCGAGCAGGGCGAGCACCCCGAACGTGACGGACACGGTCAGCCCGACCGCGGCCGTCGAGCCGAACGCCGTGAACGCCCACACCGCGACACCCTCGCGCGGCCCCCAGCCGGCGACGTTGAACGGGATCGCGGAGCCCAGTAGCACCAGCGCGCCGATCGGCAGCAGCTGCAGGGGCGTGAGCGTGACCCCCACGGACTCGGCGGCCACCAGGAACACGACGAGGTGCCCGGCGACGGCCAGGATCGACAGGAGCAGCACGGCGCCGCCGGCGAGCACCACCAGGAGCACCGCGGCCAGGCCGGCCCAGCGCCAGTTGCCCGGCAGCAGCAGCGCCCCGACCAGGGCCACCTGCACCACCTGGCCGAGCACCCGCTCCCAGACGACGCCGCGCCACCCGTGCCGCACCGCGCGGTGCACGTCGCCGACGACACCGCCCGGCACCGTCGCGTTGACCAGCTGGGACCGGTAGTAGGCGGCGTACGCCGTCCGGACGGGCACCTGGCTCTGCCCATCGTTGGCGAACCGTGCCGACACGAGCGACCAGCGCACCGCACAGCACCAGGTGGTCCCCGCGGTGACGACCAGCGCCACGAGGACCGCCCACCACCGCGTCGCGCGCAGCCCGTCCACGACGGGCCCCGTCCCGACCTGCCAGGCCAGGAAACCGAGCACGAGCAGCCCCGCGACGACGCGCACCTTCCGCTGGTTGAGGAGGGCGCTCGGCACCGCTCTCGAAACCTGGTGACCCGGGGCTGGAACCAGAGCCACGCTCTCGACCGTCATCGCGCCGCCTCCAGCGCGCTGACGACCTGCGCGGTGGTCCGCGACCACGTCGGCAGCGTCAGCCGCCGCAGCGCAGCCGAACGCCGCAGCCGCTTGCGGCGCCGCGGGTCCTCGAGCCAGCGGCGCAGGGCGCCGGCCAGCGCCTCGGGATCGCCCGGGCGCACGAGCAGCCCGGGGGTGCTGCCGTCGTCGCCGTGCCCGAGGGCTTCCGGCACCCCGCCGACGGCGCTCGCCACGACGGGCAGGCCGTGCGCCAGCGCCTCGGTCACGACCATGCCGTAGGTCTCGGCGCGGGAGGGCAGCACGAGCGCGTCCGCGCCGGCGTACGCCGCCCGCACGTCGTCTTGCGGCAGCGCGCCCGCGAACGTCACGCGGTCCGCGATGCCGGTGTCGGCGGCGGCCTTGTGCAGCTCGTCGACGAAGTCCTCGTCCAGGTCGAGGGGGCCGACCAGGGTGCACCGCCAGTCGAGGTCGGAGAGGTCGGCCAGTGCGGCGAGGAGCACGTCCTGACCCTTGGCCGGCTGGACCCCCGCGACGCAGAGCAGCCCGCCGCCCCCTTCGGAGCCGGGCACCGGGTCGGCGACGTCGACACCCGGCACCGCGACGTGCACGCGGCCGGCGTCGAGGCCGTGGTGCTCGACCAGCCGGCGCCGGGTCCAGCTGCTGGTGGTCACCACCGCGGGCGCGGAGCGGAGCAGGTCGCGCTCACCGGGCGTCTCGAAGATCATGTGCACCAGCGGCACCGTGCGCGCGGCTCCGGTCGGCCCGCCGGTCCACGACGCCACGAGCCCGTCCACCAGGACCAGCGCGTCGCCCGAGAGCTCGGGCAGCTCTCCGTTCGGCTCCACCTCGTGGGCCACGACGTCCCAGCCCAGCCCGACCAGCCCCGCCTGCAGCCGCCGGTCGTAGATGTTGCCGCCGCTGGGCCGCGTGGCGAAGCCGGCAGGCACCAGGAAGTGCACAGTCATAGGGACCTCTCATAGCTGGCCCACGCGACGTGCGACTCGTGCAGGGTCACCACCAGCGCGCTGAGCTGCTCGTCGCCAGCGAACCGCTCCGCGAGCCGGTCCGCGACCCAGCGGGCCAGCGCCTCCGTCGAGGTGTTGGTGCCCTTGAACCGGTCCTCGTCGTCGAGGTTGCGGTAGTTGAGGTCGGACAGCACGCTCTTCAGCTCGTCGGCGGCCCGGCCGATGTCGACCAGGATCCCGTCGGGGCCGAGGTCGGGGCCGCGGAAGGTCGCGTCCACGACGTAGGTCGCACCGTGCAGTCGCTGAGCGGGACCGAAGACCTCGCCGTCGAAGCTGTGGGCGATCATCACGTGGTCGCGGACGGTCACGCCGAACATGGGGCCTCCGGGTAGGTGATGGTGTGGCACAGCGCCGCACGCCGGCCGGTGCTCAGGTCGGCCATCAGCTCGGGCAGCTCCGCGAACGCCGAGGCGCCGGTGAAGAGCGCGTCGTAGGCCGGGTCGCGCAGCAGGTCGAGGGCGAGGGCGAGCCGCTCGCCGCGCGTCCGGCGGTGCCGCACGGGTAGGGCCACCTCGCCGACCTGGCTCGCGCGCAGCCGCAGCCGGCCGGAGTGGAAGGCGCCACCGAGGTCGAGCCGGACCGGGGTGTCGCCGTACCAGCTGAGGTCGACCACCTCCCCGTCCGGCGCGAGGAGCTCCAGCGAGTGGCGCAGCCCGGCCTCGGTGGCGCTCGCGTGGACGACGAGGTCGCGGCCGGCAGGTGTCTCGGAGGGGTGGGCGAACGCGACGCCCAGGGCGGCGGCCACCTCGGCGCGGGTCGGGTCGACGTCGACCAGCGTGACGTCGACGCCGGGAATCGCGGAGAGCAGCCGCGCCACGCAGCAGCCGACCATCCCCGCACCGACGACCGCGACCCGGTCGCCGACCATCGGCGCGGCGTCCCACAGTGCGTTGACCGCGGTCTCGACGGTGCCGGCGAGCACCGCCCGGTCGGCGGGGACGCCGTCCGGCACCACGGTCACGTCGGCGGCCGGGACGACGTAGGCCGTCTGGTGGGGGTGCAGGCAGAACACGGTCCTGCCGAGCAGCGCGGGCGGGCCGGCCTCGACCACGCCGACGCTGAGGTAGCCGTACTTCACCGGCCCGGGGAAGTCGCCGTCCTGGTGCGGCGCCCGCATCCGCTCGTGCTGGTCGGCCGGGACCGCGCCGCGGAAGACCATCGTCTCGGTGCCGCGGCTCACGCCGGAGCGGAGGGTGCGGACGCGGACCTGCCCCGGGCCGGGGTCGGCGAGGGTCACGGGCCGGATCTCGCCGCGGCCGGGGCTGACCCAGAAGGCAAGTTCCTGCATCGTGTCTCCCTCCTCACCTGAACCAGATCGTCGCACTGTTCGTGTTGCGGTCGTACTGACTGACACGGAGGTGGAGCACGGGTGGTTCACCCGAATCTCGTGACCGGCACCCGGTTCGCCCTGGCCGCGGCCGTCGGTGCCGTCGCGATCGCCGACGGTCCGCGCTGGCTGCTCGGGGTCATCGTCACGGTCGCGCTGCTGTCCGACCTGGTCGACGGCCGGCTGGCGCGCGCCACCGGCACGACGTCGGAGCTCGGGGCCCGGCTGGACCAGGAGGCGGACGCCGTCCTGATCCTGGTGCTCAGTGCGGTCGTGGCAGCCGAGGTGGGCTGGTGGGTGCTCGGCGTCGGCGCGGCTCGCTACGTCTTCGGCATGCTCTTCACGTTGGTGCCGCGTCTCCGGACACCACCGGCGCTGCCGCGCTTCTGGTGCAAGACGGTCGCGGCCCTCGTCGGTGTCGTGCTGGCCGCCGCGGCGGTGCTCCCGATGCCGGAGCTGGTGGCCAGCGTCGCCCTGGCCGCCGTCGCCGTCCTGCTCGCCGAGTCGTTCCTGCACGAGGCCGTGGACCGGTGGCGCGCGCCGGGCCCCCCGCTGGTGGTGCCCTACGGCACGGTGCTGGCGTTCGTCGTGGTCTGGCTCGCACTGGTCGCCCCCACCGACCGCGACCACCTGACCGTCACCGCGCTGCTGCGGCTGCCCCTCGAGGTGCTGGCCGTGGTGGCCCTGTCCCTCGTGGCGTGGCGGCGGCTGCGCGTCTCGCTCACGCATGGCGTCCGGGCTCCTGCTGGCGCTCCTGCTGCTGGTCAAGGTGCTCGACCTGTCCTTCAACTCGGTCTTCGACCGTGACTTCGATCCCGTGGGCGACTGGAGCTACCTCGGCCCGGGCGTCGGCGTGCTCGGCGACTCGATCGGCGTCGGCTGGGCCCGGGCCGTCGCCGTACTGGCCGGGGTCGCCACGCTGGCCGTGCTGGTCGGCGTACCCCTCGCGATGCTGCGCCTCGTCCGGGTCGCGTCGGCCCACCGGCGGTTCTCGCTGACTGCGGCGACGGCACTCACGACCGCATGGGTGGTCGGACTCGCGTCTGGAGTGCCGGGCGTGACCACGAGTGCCGCGACCCTGACCGTCGACGAGGTGCAGCTGGTCCGCGCCGACCTGGCCGACCGCAGCGAGTTCGCGCAGGAGATCGACACCGACCCGTACGCCGAGCGTGCCGCCTCCGACCCGGAGTCGCTGCTCTCCGGGCTGGCGGGCAAGGACGTGCTGCTCGTCTTCGTCGAGAGCTATGGGCGGGTGGCCGTGCAGGACACGGCGTACTCCGCGGGCATCACGCAGGTGCTCGACGCCGGCACTCGGGAGCTGGCGGCGGCCGGTTACAGGTCGCAGAGCGCGTTCCTCACCTCGCCGACGTTCGGCGCGGGCAGCTGGCTCGCGCACTCCTCACTCCAGTCGGGACTGTGGGTCGACAGCCAGCGCCGCTACCGGCAGCTGCTCGAGACCGACCGGCTGACGCTCACCTCACTCTTCGGCGACGCCGGCTGGCGCACCGTCTTCGACGTCCCGGCCGACACCAAGGACTGGCCGGAGGGCCGGGACTTCTACGGCTTCGAGCAGTACTACGACTCCCGCAACGTCGGCTACGAGGGGCCGAAGTTCGGCTACGCGCCGATGCCCGACCAGTACACGCTCTCGGACTTCCGCCGCCGCGAGCTCGCCCCCGCCGACCGGCCACCCGTGATGGCCGAGATCGACCTGATCTCCAGCCACCACCCGTGGACGCCGCTGCCGCACATGGTCCCGTGGGAGCAGGTCGGCGACGGGTCGGCCTACGACGACATGTCCCAGCAGCCCACCTCCCAGGAGGTCTTCAAGGATCCCGAGCTGGTCAGGAAGATGTACGGCGAGTCCGTCGAGTACAGCTGGCAGGCGCTGACGTCGTTCCTGACGACCTACAACGACCCCAACCTCGTCGTCATCGCCCTCGGCGACCACCAGCCCCACACCTACGTGAGCGGCGAGCACGTCGGCCACGACGTGCCGATCAGCGTGATCGCCCAGGACCCCGCCGTGATGAACCGGATCGCCGGCTGGGGCTGGCAGCACGGCCTCCACCCCTCCCCGGACGCCGACGTCTGGCGGATGGACACCTTCCGCGACCGCTTCCTCGACGCCTTCAGCGGTTGACGATCGCGGTGAGCTGCGGCCCGCGCCACACGTTGGTTGAGGAGGGCGTTCTGCGCCCGTCTCGAAACCTCGCAACGCTGGGCTGGAACTGGCCAGGTCACGGCAGGTCGCGGTTGGGTCACAGTGCTGGAATCCCTGTGGAGCGGAGCCTGTCAACCTGCCTGGAGTCGTTTGTCGGTGGTGGGGTGGTTGATGGCGACGTGGGCCATCGGGGCCTTCGACTGTCGGTGGTCGCTGGTTGAGTTGGTCCCACGATGACCTCCACCCTTGACCCGCTCCAGCTCTCCGGAGCAGATGACCCCGCGAGCCTGCTGGCCTACGCGCGGGCGCAGAAGCAGGTCGAGGACGATGCGGCTCGGGAGGTCTTCAAAGCCGCTGCCGCGTGGGCCTCGATGCACTCCCTGGACTCCTTGGTCGGGCCACTGGATGAGTGGCACGAGTCGATGCTTCCGCTGGGTGGGGAGGGGTGCCCGGAGGTCCGCGAGTTCGCGGTCACCGAGTTCGCCGCCGTGATGGGCCGGACCACCGACTCCGGACGGCGCTACCTCTCCTACGCGGTCGAGGGCTTCTACCGGCTCAAGGGATGTTGGAAGCGGCTGGTCGCCGGGCAGCTGCCCGCCTACCGCCTCCAGTTCATCGCCGAACGCACCCTGTGCCTCTCACCCGAAGCCGCGGCGTTCGTCGACGCGACGGTGGCACCGTTCGCGCACAAGATCGGCCCGGCTCAGCTGGAGCGTTTGATCGAGGAAGCGAAGGCCCGGTTCGACCCCGAAGCCCTCGAGGCCGAACGGCTCGCCGCCGCCGAACGAGGCCACTTCGACATCGACCTGCAGAACGCCGGAGTGACCGGCCGGGTCCGCGTCGACGGTGACGTCGACCTCGCCGACGCCCTCGACCTCGAAGCCGCCGTCGCCGCGGATGCCCACGCGCAGCTCCTGCTCGGCTCCACGGACTCGTTGGATGTGCGCCGGGCGAAGGCGGTCGGCAACCTGGCCCGCCACCAACCCACCCTCGACCTACCCTCGGACAACGACACGAAGTCGAGCCCGCGCCGCAGGCGTGAGGTGGTGCTCCACGTCCACCTCGAACACGCCGCGGTCCTCGGCGCCGGCGGCCTCGCCAGACTGCAAGAGACCCGTGGACCCATCACGGCCGAGCAGGTGCGGGAGTGGTGCGCCCAACCCGATGCCCAGATCACCGTCCAACCGGTGATCGATCTCGCCGAGCACCTCCATGTCGGCTCCTACGAAGCGAGCGCGCGGCTCAAGCTGCAGACCCAGCTGCGTGACCTGATCTGCGCCTTCCCCTACTGCTTCAGACCCGCCGAGAAGTGCGACTGCGACCACCGCGTCCCGCATGCGGACGACGGACCCACGTGTTCGTGCAATCTGACGCCCGGCCTGTCGCGGCCACCACCGCGCGAAGACCACCGGCGGCTGGACCTATGTGACCGTCGAACCCGGGGTCTACCTGTGGCGCAGCCCCCTGGGCTATGAGTACCTCAAAGACCCCACCGGCACCCTCGACGTCACCCCGACCGAGGAACGCCGCAAGCTGGCCCGCGAGTTCCGCCACCACTTCGCCGACACCGGTCGGCCCCCGACCCCGAACCCTGACCACCCCGCCCCACACCCCGCCCACACCGGCACCCCGCCCAGCGACCGCGCGGGGAGTTCGGCGTGCTCTCGGCGCAATGATCGAGCGGAGCCGACAGCGGTCGGGCTCCCCGCCCGCAGTGCGCTGATGGTCGGGCTCCGGCCGCAGTGCGGCATAGGTCGGGCGGAGCCGACGGTGGCTCGATCCCGCCCGCGACGGGCCATCGCCGCGGCAACGCGTGTAACGCTCGTGCACCGGAGCCGATAGCGGCATGGTCGGGATACCGCCGAGACAGGTGGCATGGTGGGCGTGGGTGAGTGGAGCGAGGCACACGAGCGTCTCGTGGCTCAGGAAGCGAGATCCGGCTCCCGGACGACCTAGTCGTCGTACTGCACTTCGAGCAGACATGCGGTCCCTGACGGTGTCGGCCGCCATCGGCAATCTGAACGTGCGGTCCGCTGCTCCAAGCGCACGCCGCCGCTAGATCCAATCGCCGACGGCTCCCCGCTGAGTTGCGGCACTGGATGGCGCTGGCGGGCTGGAAGCTGTCGGTCTCTGGTGGCGTGCTCTCCAGCCGTGACGGGCGACTTACGACCGGGACCAGGTGGACCAGTGTCCTGGGCGGCCGGGCGAGCGCCTGACCGGCAGACGTGCGACGAAGTCCAGGGGAGTGATTGCACGAAGAGACTGATCGCGATCCACGGCACGATCAGAGATCGCTAGCAGAGGCCGTCACTCGTCTCGCGAGCTCAACGCCGGACGTCCGCACACTCGGGCCGAGGCGACAGCCAAGTCAGTACCGGGGGCGTATGGCTGGCTTCGTGGTGAACGTAGCGCGATCTGCTACCTGGCTGCACTCGCTGGGCCCTGCAGAACCTGGAACGGCGACACGCGCGCGAGGTCGCGAGGCGATTGCTCAGCTCAGAGGAACGCATCGATATGGGTCTGCTGTAGCACACTGCAGGACCTCGACCAAGAACGCATTCGCACTGGCTCTCCGGCTTGGTGCAGCAGGCAGCTTCACGGGGCAAGGCTTCGCTCAGGCCTATTACGGCACGCGTCTACCCGTTGGTCAAACGTGTTCTGCGTCCTGGCAACTGGTACTGCTAGCTCAATTCTCGAAGCCGAGCCCCGGCGGTCCAGCCCGCCACGTGCCTGCAGTCGGTCAACCGCCTGCAGTCCGCCACAAGGGACCCCGACGAGTGGCTCGCGCAGTGACGTGACGTCACTGACCGGAGTTCGACGGCACTCTTCCGACGACTCCTGATGAATACGACGATCAGCTACTCGCCTACGTGGATCGGGTGGAGCGGGTCTGGATACAGCCACGGTATTGCACCCGCAACTAGACGGCGCCTCGTCGTCGAACTCGTGGCCGACATAACGGCGGCCCGCGACACCGGTGCGCCGGTGGCCGAGTTGGTCTCGAGTGACGCAGTCGCCTTTGCCGTCGAGCTGGCCCAGTGCGCGGACGCGTCTCTTCCTGGCCCCGCCGCCCGAGCCGACCCGGTCCGCCGTCATTCGTCGCCGCCATCACTTAGCAGGTATTGCCGGCGCACTGTTCGCGTGGATCTTCATCGAGACCGGGCCGGTCGGCGACGTGCTGCTCGGACAAGGGCACTGGCTTCCGCGAGCAGTGACGCGTGGATCCTGCTCCAAACCCTCGCCGCGCTGGTCTCCCTCGCGGCGTCCCAGGCGGTCTGTGGTGGCGCTTCCGAGCCACGCCCGGCGCCCAGATGCTGGCCGTGCGGACCACCGGCCTCGCCCTGGTCGGCGGACTAGTCGCCAGCGCTTCGCTGGTGGGCTACGCCTGGGCCAATGACTACAACACCTCGCCCTACGCGCTGGTCATTGTGACTGATCCCTGCAGCAATCCTGGCGACAGCGTCGGGCTCGCACTCCCCTCGCCCAGTACGCACCCGGGCCTAGCAGCAAACAGCGCGGACGTCGGCAACATCGGGCACCGCCCGACCATCGGCATGGTCGTGCTCTTGGCGGCAGCGATCGTCGCCGCACAGGGCATCAATCGCGAAGTAGTTGCAACCTCACCCCAGCCTGCCGGGGCCATCACCGGGCCAATTCGGCATGGTGCGACAGTCAGAACCCTCGGGTGTGGTTGTCATCGCTCCCGCTGGAGCTCCTCGGCTTCGCGCCTGTCCCTCTTGAGGTTCCTGACCTCGCGTTGCTGGTAGCGGGTGACTCGCCACCGCCTCCACAGGTCGGACGCCCTGACCCGTCACGCGCGCATGTGTCGACGCTACCCCTCGGCCAGGACGCGGAGCCCCCTACGGAGCCGGTACGTCACGAGGTCCAGATCCTGCCGGGCCCGGTCGCGTCGTGCTGGTCGGCACCCAGCCGCGGGCCACGTAGAAGTCGATGGCTCGAGTGTTGCCCGCCCACGCCTCGAGGACCGCCACGTCGTCCGGGCGGCGTTCGGCCTCGAACAGCTCATAGAGAAGAGCGCCGACGCCGGTCCCGATCCGGTCGGGCAACACGTGGAGGGCGGTGAGCTTTCAGCACGCGGTCGGGCTCGGGGGAGCGCAGCAACGACAGGAAGCCGACGGTGACGCCGTCGAGCTCGGCGAGCCACGTCGCCCGGTCCGGCTCAGCCAGCGCTTCGCGCCACGTGGCCTCGCGGTTGTCGGTGACGTCGGCTTCGGAGCCGTAGTACCACGCCCGGGACAGGCGATGGACCCTCGCGACGCCGTTGGCATCGCTCTCGGTCGCGCATCTCGTGGTGGCTGAGGACACGCCTCGATCCAACCGTGCAGGTGGTCAGCCGAGCTGGAGCACCGTGTCGCCCGCGGCGGTGCGGACCTCGACGTCCGTGATGTCGGCCGCGTCTGACGCGGTGGCTGCCGAGAGCCGCATCGTCTTGCCGGGCACGGCCTTCCACGAGGCCACACGCTCGGTCGTGCCGTCGGAGGTGTGGACATACATGGTGTACGTCGACCACGTCGGGTTGTTGTAGTCCTCGCTCTGCTCGGCGTAGCTGCACTCGAGGTCCAGCCGCGTGCCCCAGCCGACCTGGGTGATCGAGAGCCAGCCGGAGATGGGTTCGCTGCCGACGGGCGTCATCAGCACGGGCGTTGCGGTGCTGGGCGCCGCGGTGGGAGAGGTCGTGGACGGCGTGGTGGGTGGGGTGGTGGGTGGCGCCGTGACGCTCGGGCCGGCCTGGATGGGATCGTCGCCGTCACCGCTGCCCAGGGTCGCGACGGCCACCGCACCGATAGCGACGGCGGCGGCCGCGGCGACCAGGCCGCTGGTGATCCAGGTGCGCCGGCGCTGGGAGCGGCGGACGCGGCGTACGAGCCCAGGCAACAGGGTGTCGGGGACCGGCGTGGGCAGCCGGTCGGGGTCGAGGATCTCGCTCGGCACCCGGGCGAGCAGGCCTGGAAGGCCAGCCATCTCGCGCACCGACTGCGCACAGGCTGGGCAGCCGGGCAGGTGGCGCTCGAAGGCGACGCGGTCCTCGGGGGAGAGGGCGCCGAGGACGTAGGCGCCGTCCTCATGGTCGTGCCCGCAGCCGGTCATGCCGCGCCCACCCCCATCTCCTCGAGGGCGAGCCGCAGGGCGCGCAGTGCGTAGTGGGTCCGGCTCTTCACGGTGCCTTCGGGTACGCCGAGCCGCCGCGAGGCCTCGGCCACCGACTGCCCGCGGTAGTAGCACTCCATCAGCACAGCGCGGTGGTCGCTCGAGAGCTGGGTGATCGCCTCGGCGACGACCCACGACTGGAGCAGCGCGTCGGTCTGGTCGACCGGGTCGCCGGGCTCGGGCAGCTGGTCGGTCGCGCGCTCGTTCTGGAACCGCTTGCTCCGCCACTCGTCGATCACGATGTTGCGCGCGACGGTGAACAGCCACGACCGGACGGACCCGCGAGCCTCGTCGAGCCGCTCGTAGTGCTGCCACGCCCGCAGGAGCGTCTCCTGGGCCACGTCCTCGGCGCGGACGGGGTCGCCGGTCAGGTGCAGGCAGAAACCCCACAGCGCCGCTGCATGCTCGTCGTGCAGCTGCTGCATCATTGCGGTCGGGTTCTCGGCCATGACGTCTGGGACACACCTCCACCCGACGTACGGACGACGAGGGGCGACGGTTCAGTCTGCCTCGTCAGAGGTCCGAACTGGTGGGGTCGCGCCGAGCACCCGCTCGAGGAGCCGGACGTCGCCCGGCCACGCGTCGAGGAGCAGCTGGCGTGGGATCGAGCGGGCGGCGTAGCGCAGCAGCAGGACCACGGCGACCACGTCGTCGAGCGGTCCGATCACCGGCAAGAACTCGGGCAGCAGGTCGATGGGGGAGACCACCCACACGATCGCGACGAGCAGCGCCACCTTGGCCCGCCGAGGGACGTCGGGGTGGCTGCGCAGCCGGCGGGCGGTGGTCACGCACGCGGGCAAGAACTCCACCACCTGCTTGAGCAGCCCGTCGGGGAGCCGGCTGGCCAGCAGCACCATCAGCAGGCAGCCGACCAGCCACACGCCGAGCGCCACGCCGGCGACCAGGAGCAGTCTCTCCACGCAGTGACGGTACGGCTCAGAGCCGCCCCAGTCGCAGCCGTGCCCCGGACTCGGGATGTCCGGGGCATGGCGGGGAGGGCGTGCGGGGGCTCAACGGCGCGCGAGGCGGGGCACGATGATCGCTGCGGCGACCACGTGGGTCAGCATCAGGCCGGCCTTGCTGACGAACCCGTCGCCCAGCGCGACGTCGGGCACGCAGGACAGCACGGTGAGCGCGACGGCCGCGCGGTAGAACGTCGGGCGGCTGGTGTGACGGGCGATCGCGATGCCCACGACGGTCGACAGCAGGACCATCTGCGCAAAGGCGAGGACCGGGATCGGGCCATCGGTGACGGCCAGCGAGTGCCCGGCGGCCTGGAACGCCGCGGCGACGGCTGTCGAGGCGACCGCGCCGGCGACGCCGGTCGCGAGGCCGCGCTTCCAGCTGACCCGGCCGGCGGTCCGCTCCTGGGTCGGTGCGGCGGAGATGTCGGTGGAGGTGAGGGTGGCGGTGGCGCTCATGTCGTGCTCCTGGATGAAGGGGGAGCGGCTCGGTGCCGCTCCGTCACTCTCTCCACGAGTGCGCCCCGACCGATACGACAGGTCGGCGGGAAGAACTTCGAAAGGTGGGTCGCCACCCCCGAGAACGGCGCCCCGTCTGTGGGGCGGGGCGCCGCCAGTCGGTCCTGCGCGGGGGGATGCACGTGACCGACGCTTGTTCCCTTCCTACGGCAAGTGTCCTCCCCCTGTTCACGTGGTCTGGACCGCTGCCCACGAGACGTATGCTCGGCGGTTGGATCGCTGCTGCCGCGGTCGGTCGATGCCGTCTCACCCGGTTTGGTCCGCGGCGGGCCGAGGAGCAGGTACCGTGTCGTCGTCCCGCGGGGGACGCACCGTCGCCGCGCGCCATCGAATCGGGGGAATCCATGAACGCTCGCGCCATCTCCAGGGCCGCCGCAGCTGTGGCCGGCCTGTCCATGGCCGTGCTGGGTCTCGCCGCGCCCGCCCAGGCTGGCCAGTGGGTGGGCGTCGACCCCGCCCACGACGCGGCGGCCTACACGTGCAAGCCCGGTCCGTGCCACTGGAAGAAGGCTCCGAGCAACGCCAGCTCCGACATGGTCCGCCAGGTCGTGAACTACCGCCACGACTCGATCCGGATCACCGTCACGCTGCGCAAGGTCGACACGTCGGCTGCCTTCGCCCTCTCCAGCATCCTGAAGAGGAACGAGAAGGTCGGCCGCTACTACGGCGTCATCGCCCAGTTCGCACCGGGCCGGACGCCCACGGTCGTCATCCGCAACCCGCGCGGCGTGCCGGTCGACTGTGGCGCCGCGACGCCGAGGATCACCGGCAACAAGATCAAGCTGGTCATGCCGTCACGCTGCTTGCACTCCCCGGACTGGGTGCGGTGGAGCGGCTACATGCGAGTGATCTTCACGGGCGACCTCGACGAGGACGCGCGGTTCGAGGGCTACTTCGACAAGTTCCGGACCAACAGCAGCACGCCGCTCAACAAGCACACCTTCGAGTTCTCCCGACGGGTCTACCGCGCCGCCTGAGCACTCTCGTCGGGCTTCGCGGTCCGATCCGACCCGACCAGCAGCAGCCGGGGGAGCACCAGCATCAGCCCCGCCAGCAGCACCAGCAGCGCGGCGCCGACGACGAGCGCCGTGCCGAGGTCGGTGAGCACGTCGAAGATGAAGACCACGATGCCGGTCGCCAGCAGGGCCAGCAGCCCGATCGCGATGGACACGAAGATGTGCGCCGCCTGGACCAGTCGCCCCTTGATCCTGCGTCCGGACAGCTGTCGGTGCACCGCGACCGGGCTGAGCACCGCGGCGGTGACCAGGGCGGCGAGCACCACGAGCACGAGGTAGTAGCGCTCCTGGCTGGCTGACAGGTCGTCGAACCGCTGCTGGAACGGCAGGGTCAGCAGGAACCCGGCGGTCAGCTGGGCGCTGGTCTGGATGACGCGCAGCTCCTGCAGCAGGTCGTCGTACTTGCGGTCCTCGCGCTCCGCCTCGCTCTCATGCCGTTCCTCGTGGGGTCCTGCCGACTCTTGGTTCATCAGCCCCTCCTGGTCGCAGAAGCTACTCCGCCCGGAGCCGACGAGCGCCCCGTCGCGCTGCGCAAGGGACGGGGCGCTCCTGGCTCCTCGATGTGGTGCCGGTTCGAGGAGGGCTGACCAGCAGTGCCCGTCCGGCGCGCGTCCGATGCTCACCCGAACAGGTGGAAACCCGCAGGTGACCGGCCAGTGGTCATCTCCGGAAGTTGTTCGGGTGCGGGACACCCGAACAACTTCCGGAGACCACTAGGGACGCCGTCCCGTGAGGCGGTCCGAGACATGCAGGGCGCGGGTGACCAGGTGGTCGATCGCGTCGAGGTCCGCGTCCGCGAGCTCGGTCGTCTCGCCCGTGACCGTGCTTGCGCCGTAGGGGTTGCCGTCAGCGAACTTGAGCTCGTCGGTGTAGCCAGGGGCGACGACGATGCCGCCCCAGTGCATGAACGTCGTGTAGAGGGTGAGCAGCGTTGTCTCCTGGCCGCCGTGCTCGGTCTGCGTGGCCGTGAACCCCGCGTAGACCTTGTCGGCCAGTCCGCCCCCCTGCCAGAGCGGACCCAGGGTGTCGATGAAGGCCTGGAGCTGGCTGGCGGGGCTGCCGAACCGGGTCGGCGTCCCCAGCAGGACGACGTCGGCCCACTCCAGGTCATCGGGAGCGGCGACGGGCTCGTCCTCGACCTCGCGGCGGTGCTCCACCCAGGCGTCCTGGGACGTGATGGCCTCCTCGGGCGCGGTCTCGGCGACGTGACGCAGCCGCACCTCGGCACCGGCCTTCTCGGCGGTCTGCGCGACGCGCCTGGCCATCGCGTCGATGGTCCCGGTGGCGGAGTAGTAGACGATCGCGAGCTTGGCTGTCATGGATCCTCCCGGCTCGGGGATGAACGGTTGATCTTTCAACCGGTAACCTTCGCGACCGGCCAGAAACCTCTCGTCAGCGCCGGGGCCGGACCAGCCCGGCCTCGTAGGCCAGCACCACGATCTGGACCCGGTCGCGGAGCTGGAGCTTCGACAGCACCCGGCCCACATGGGTCTTGACGGTGGCCTCGGAGACGAACAGCCGCTCTGCGATCTCGGCGTTGGACGCCCCGGTCGCCACTTCGCGCACGATCTCCCGCTCCCGGGTGGTGAGGCCTCGCAGCTCGGGCGGCCGCCGCGGCGGGCCCGGGAGGTCGACCTGGTCGAGCAGCCGCCGGGTGATCTCGGGGGCGATGACGGCATCGCCGCGGTGCACTGCGCGGATGGCGTGCACGACGTCCTCACCGCTGGCGCTCTTGAGCAGGAAGCCGCTGGCGCCCGCCCGCAGCGCGGCGAACGCGTGCTCGTCGACGTCGAAGGTGGTGAGCATGAGCACTCGCGGCGGGGCGGACTGCTCGAGGATCCGGCTGGCCGCCGCGACGCCGTCCAGCACCGGCATCCGCACGTCCATCAGCACCACGTCCGGTGCGGTGCGCCGCACCGCGTCGACCGCGGTGGCGCCGTCGCCGGCGTGCCCGACCACGACGAGGTCCTCCTGCGCACCGACGATCATCGCCAGGCCGTCGCGCACCAGCTCCTGGTCGTCGGCGAGGAGGACCCGGATCGTCATGGGCGCGCCCGGTCGACGGCCACGGTGGGGATGCGTGCGATCACGGAGAAGTGGTCGTCGTCCGACGTCACGCGCAGCGATCCGCCCAGCGCCGTCAGCCGGTCGTCCATGCCGGGCAGGCCGCTGCCGGTGCCGAGCGGGGCCGAGTCGCCACCGCCTCGGCGACTGCCGACCCGGTTGCGCACCGTGAGCTCCAGCTCGTCCGGCCGCCAGTCGAGGAGGACGTGGGTGGAGGCGTCGGGCCCGGCGTGCTTGAGCACGTTTGTCAGCGCTTCCTGCGTGATGCGGTAGGCCGCGAGCTCCGCGGCGCCGCTCATCCGCTGCCGGTCTCCCCGCTCCTCCAGGCACACCGGGAGGCCCGAGCTGCGCACGGTCGCCACCAGCGCCGGCAGGTCGGCCAGCGCGGGTGACGGTTGGCGCGGTTGAGGATCATTGATGTCCCGGTGCAGCACGTGCAGGACGCCCCGCATGTCCTGCATCGCCTCCCGGCCCGCGCGCGCGATGTTGTCGAGGACCGGAGCCGTCGACGCCGGGTCCCTCGCGGCCAGGATCCGGCCGCCCTCGGCCTGGCTGACCATCACCGACAGCGAGTGCGCGACCACGTCGTGCATTTCGCGGGCGATCCGCCGGCGCTCCCGCTCGGCCGCTCGCCGCGCTTCGACGGCCCGCTCGTCGAGCTCGCGCCGGGCGCGCTCCTCCAGCTCGGCGACGTAGAGCGTGCGCAGTCGGCGGTAGCGACCGGCGCACCACGGCGCCAGCACCATCGCGACCACTCCGAGCAGCAGGAAGAGCGGCCAGCTCTCGACCGGGTCGTCCGGTGACGCCACCCCCGGCTGGGCCACCGTGAGGTAGTCCGACCCCCACAGCCGGAGCACGACCAGCCCGCTGCCCGCGACCGACGCGGCCAGGGCCAGCAGCGAGTCCCGGTGGGAGGACCACGCGGCCACGGAGTAGAGCGCGAGGGGGAAGACCAGCACGCTGGGCACGAGCACCGCCGAGAACGTCGCGGCGCCGGCCTCGGGGTCGAGAGGGGGTGTGAGCACGAGGAAGAGCGCGACCACGCCGGCCAGAGCGAACGCGAGCCGGGGTGCTGACCGGCGGAGCGCCACGGCGCCGTGCCCGACCACGACGACGGCCACGGCCAGGAGCTCGAGCGTCGCGGACCACGAGCTGCCCCAGATGGTGGTCAGCGTCACGGGGAGCACCAGTGCCGCCACCGCGAGCGCGAAGCACGCGTCGACGACCGCGCCGTGTCCGCGCACCCAGCGCTCGACCGCGGACCACTCGAGACCCGAGTCCACGCCTGCATCGTAGGTCGAAGTGGGCGCAACCTCATCCGGGTTGATGCCGCGACTACGCCTCTGGGACGACGCGATCATCCTCGAGCCCGACGCGTCGCGGGCCACCGCCGGGGCACGGTCGTGGAGCACCCCCGCACGTGCGCTGGAGCACGTCGCCCTACGAGGGAGGAACCCCAATGACCCGACCCATGACCCGACCGCTGCGCCGCCGACGCCTCCGCACCGCTGCCCTCGCGGCGGCGGTCCTGCTGCTGGGTGCCGCGAGCACCGCCCATGGGGTGGTGGGTGGGCGGCCTCCAGCCGCCCCCGACGCTCGAGATCACCATCACGACCGGGTGGTGCTCGAGGGGAGCGGCGGCGGCATCCTCTCGCTCCCGGGCTTCGAGGGAGACCGGGTCTCCTTCCGGCTCTCCGCCTCTGCTCCGGCTGACCGGCCTTGGGAGACCACCGGGACGTTCGCCGTCAACCACGTCGCCCCGGACGGTACGGTGCTGGCCGACTTCGCCGGCACCGTCGACTGCCTGATGGCCGGGGGAGACGTGGCCGTCGCGACCGGGGTCATCACGCGTGGCGGGGCGCCGGGCCTCCCGGAGTCGCCGGACCTGGTCGGTCATCGCGTCGGGTTCTCGGTCGCCGATGCCGGCCGGCGTGACCACCTCGGGTGGAGCTGGCTGCTCCACCAGTTCCACGACGTCCCGTTCTGCACCGGCCTTGCGCCGTTCTTCGCCGTGACGACCGGCGACTTCGCCGTGCGTGGCCCCGACTCCTTCGAGGCGGACCGGTGAGCCCGGTGCCGCGTTCGGCGGTGGTGGCGGCGCACCTCGTCCCGCTCGTTCTCCTGCCGTCGGCGATCTGGCGGCTCCTGCTGGGCTGCGGTCTGTCGATGGGCTTCGACGACGTCACCCTGGACGGCCAGGGGTTCCCAGGCCGCGGCACCGTCATGGTCGTCGGGCTGACGCTCCTCACCGAGGCGCTGGCCCTGCTCACGCTGGGCCTGGTCCGGCCATGGGGCGAGATCGTCCCCCGGTGGGTCCCCTTCCTGGCCGGCCGTCGCGTGCCGCCCGGGCCAGTGGTGGCGCTCGCCACCGCGGGTGGCCTGCTGCTCACTGCTATCTGGACGTTCGCGCTGCGCGGGGTGCTCATCGGCGACGGTCTCCACGAGATCTCCAGCCGCGGCTGGCATACGCTGGCGGTGGCTTGCTATCTGCCGGCCCTGGCCTGGGGCCCGCTGCTGCTCTGGGTCACCTACCTCTACCACCGGCGTCGCAGCCGCCCGGGGGAGGCGACTGTGGTGGACGCCATCGTCTCCGCGGGCCACGAGCGGGTACCTGCTGGACCGTGACTCGACGTACGCCGCGGAGCACCTACCGGCTCCAGCTGACCTCGGACTTCGACCTGTTCGAGGCCGCGCGGCGGCTGCCCTACCTCCACGACCTGGGGGTCGACTGGGTCTACCTCTCGCCCGTGCTGGCGGCCGAGGCGGGCAGCGAGCACGGCTACGACGTCGCGGTGCACAGCCGGGAGGATCCCGAGCGCGGCGGCGCCACCGGGCTGGAGGTCCTGTCCGCCGTGGCGCACGGGCTGGACATGGGCGTGCTGGTCGACATCGTGCCCAACCACGTCGGGGTGGCGAGCCCGCGGCCGGCCACCTGGTGGTGGGACGTGCTCGAGCACGGTCCGGCGTCCCGCTTCGCGTCGTACTTCGACATCGACTGGGAGGCGGGTGGAGGACGGCTGCTGCTGCCGGTCGTGGGCGACGCGCGACGAGGGCTCGATCGAGGTGCTCCCGGAGCAGCGCGCCGTGGTCTACCACGACCTGCGCCTCCCCATGGCGGCCGGCACGACCTCACTCGACGAGCAGCACTACGAGCTCATCTCGTGGCGCCGTGGGGACGCCGAGCTCAACTACCGGCGTTTCTTCACGGTCACCACCCTGGCCGGCGTGCGGGTGGAGGAGCCCGAGGTGTTCGAGGACTCGCACCGGGAGATTCGTCGCTGGTTCGACGTGGGCCTGGTCGACGGCCTGCGGGTCGACCACCCCGACGGGCTGCGCGACCCGGCGGACTACCTCGACCGGCTGGCGAGGCTGACCGAGGGCGCCTACGTCGTCGTGGAGAAGATCCTCGAGCCGGGTGAGGCGCTGCCGCCCTCGTGGGCCACGGCGGGCACGACCGGCTACGACGTCCTGGCGCACATCGACCGGGTGCTCACCGATCCGCACGGCGAGGCGGCCCTGTCCGACCTGGCGCCGGTCGACTACACCGAGCTGGTGCACGAGACCAAGCGGGCCGTCGCCGACGTGTCGCTCCGCGCCGAGGTGCGGCGGATCACCCGGGAGCTTCCTGCCCTGACTCATGCCGTCGACGTGCTCGAGGACGCGGTGGCCGAGCTGCTCGCCTGCTTCCCGGTCTACCGCTCCTACCTGCCGCTCGGCGTGGAGCACGTGGTGGTGGCGTTCGCGAGCGCCCGGGCCAGACGGCCCGATCTCCTGCCCGTCCTCGATGACCTGGAGCCCGTCCTGTCCGACGCTGCCCAGCCCGCGGCGCTGCGCTTCCAGCAGACCAGCGGAATGGTGATGGCGAAGGGCGTCGAGGACTGCGCGTTCTACCGCTACCCGCGGCTCACCTCGCTCAACGAGGTCGGCGGCGACCCCGCCGTGTTCTCGCTCCCGGTCACCGAGTTCCATGACGCCATGACGCGGCGACAGGCCGAGTGGCCCGACGCGATGACGGCGCTGTCGACCCACGACACCAAGCGCAGCGAGGACGTGCGCGCCAGGATCGCGGTGCTGGCCGAGGCGCCCGGGCTGTGGGAGCGGACGCTCGTCACGCTGCTCGACGCCGCACCGCTGCCCGACCCGGGGTTCGGCAACCTGCTCTGGCAGGCGGCGTACGGCGCGTGGCCGATCACCCGCGAACGGCTGCACGCCTACGCCGAGAAGGCGATGCGCGAGGCCGGTGACCGAACCACCTGGACCGATCCCGACGAGGACTACGAGCGGGCCGTGCACGCCGCGGTCGACGCGGCCTTCGACGACGCGGGCGTGCGGGAGCTCCTCGCGTCCCTCGACGCCGATCTCGCCGCCGCCGGCCGCTCCAACGCGCTGGCGGCGAAGCTGCTCTCGCTGACCGTGCCCGGCGTGCCCGACGTCTACCAGGGCAGCGAGCTCGGCGACCTGAGCCTCGTCGACCCCGACAACCGGCGTCCCGTCGACTTCGACGCGGCCGAGCAGTCGCTCGTGAGCGGAGTCCAACGCCAAGCAGGCGCTCACCGCCCGTGCCCTTCGGCTGCGTCGCGACCGGCCAGAACTCTTCACGACGTACGCACCCGTGCGCTGCCGAAGGCCCCGCCGCCGAGCACGTGCTCGCCTTCGACCGCGGTGGCGCCGTCACGGTGGTGACGCGGCTGCCGCTCGGGCTGGCGGAGAAGGGCGGCTGGGGCGACACCGTCCTCGTCCTGCCGACCGGTTCCGCGCCGGGTGGCGGACCTGCTCGGCGACGAGCCCGTGGCGCTCCTGGTCCCCGAACTCTGCACAGGTGAGGGGTCGTGACCGGTCCTCCACAGCGCGGACCGTTCGACGTCTGGGCGCCGCGTCCGCAGCGGGTCCGGCTGTCGGTGGGCGATGGCATCGTCGAGATGGTCCGCGGCGAGGACGACTGGTGGTCGCCGGCGGAGCCTCTGCAGCTCTCTCGGGAGGAGACCGACTACGGCTACCTGATCGACGACTTCGGACACGCCGCGACCCGATCCGCGGTCGCGACGTCAGCCGGCGGGCGTCCACCAGCGCTCGCGAACCCACGACCCCACCGGCTTCGGGTGGACCGACGAGTCCTGGACCGGGCGGCAGCTGGCCGGGGCGGTGATCTACGAGCTGCACGTCGGCACGTTCACTTCGGAGGGCACGTTCGACGCCGCGCTCGGCCGTCTCGACCACCTGCGCGACCTCGGTGTCGACTTCGTCGAGCTGATGCCGGTCAACGCGGTCAACGGCACCCACAACTGGGGCTACGACGGCGTGCTCTGGTATGCCGTGCACGAGCCTTACGGCGGGCCCGAGGGCTACCAGCGGTTCGTCGACGGCTGCCACGCGGCCGGCCTGGGCGTGATCCAGGACGTCGTCTACAACCACCTCGGCCCGTCGGGCAACTACCTGCCCGAGTTCGGTCCCTACCTCAAGCCGGGCAGCAACACGTTGGGGCGACCTGGTCAACCTCGACGGGGACGGCTCGGCCGAGGTGCGGCGCTACATCATCGACAACGCCCTGATGTGGCTGGCGGACTATCACGTCGACGGGCTGCGCCTCGACGCCGTGCACGCCCTCGAGGACGGCTCGGATCCGCACCTGCTCGAGGAGCTGGCGGTGGAGGTGGCGGCGCTGTCGGCGCACCTGCGCCGGCCGCTCACCCTCATCGCCGAGTCCGACCTCAACGACCCGGTGATGGTCACGCCGCGCGAGGCGGGCGGCCACGGGCTCGACGCCCAGTGGAGCGACGACTTCCACCACGCCCTGCACGTGGCGCTGACGGGCGAGACGCACGGCTACTACGCCGACTTCGAGCCGCTGGGTGCGCTGGCGAAGGTGTGCGAGCGCGGCTTCTTCCACGACGGGACCTACTCGTCGTTCCGGGAGCGCGACCACGGCGTCCCGATCGACACGCGGGCGATGCCGACGTGGCGGCTGGTGGTGAGCAGCCAGAACCACGACCAGATCGGCAACCGCGCGGTCGGCGACCGGATCACCGAGGCGCTCGACGACGACCAGCTCGCGTGCGCGGCGCTGCTGACGCTGTGCGGGCCGTTCACGCCGATGCTCTTCCAGGGAGAGGAGTGGGCGGCGTCGACGCCGTTCCAGTTCTTCACCTCCCACCCCGAGGAGGAGCTGGGCCGGGCGACGGCCGAGGGCCGGATCGCGGAGTTCGCCCGTCACGGCTGGGACCCCGACGCCGTGCCCGACCCGCAGGACCCGGCCACCTTCGAGCGCTCGAAGCTGGACTGGTCCGAGCTCGAGTCGGACCGCGGTCGGCGGATGCTGGCCATCTACCGCGAGCTGACCCGGCTGCGGCGCGAGCACACCGAGCTCACCGACCCTTCCTTCGCCCGGGTCGCCTGCCGGGCCGACGAGGCCGCGCGGTTCTTCACGATGGAGCGGGGCGACCTGCTGGTGCTCGTGAACTTCGGCGAGCGTGCCGATGGCCGCCGAGGTCGGGGAGGCCGAGCTGCTCTTCGAGACCGAGTCGGGAGTCGACGTGGACGGCGGGGTGGTGCGGCTGCCGGCGCACGCGGGCGCGCTGGTGCGGCTGAGCCGCTGACCCGTCAGCGACCGCGGCGCAGCCGCAACCGGTCGTGCAGCACCGCAGCCCGCGCCGCGTTGCTGCCTGCCGCGCCATGCACGCCGCCGCCGGGATGCGCTGCGGCCGAGCCGAGATAGAGCCCGGCGATGCCGGTCTCGGCCCGGCCCAGGCCGGGCACGGGGCGAAACACCAGCTCCTGGTGGAGCTGGGCGGTGCCGCCGCCGACGGCACCGCCGATGAGGTTGGCGTTGCGGGCCTCGAGCTCTCGTGGTCCGAGCACGCGGCGGGCCAGCACGTGCCGCCGAAGCCCGGCGCCAGCCGTTCGATCCGGGCCTGCATCCGGTCGGCGAACCGCTCGCGGTCGTCGTGGTCCCAGCGCCCCGCGGATCTCACCGGTGCCCGCGTCGGTGCGGGTGCGCTGCGGCACATGGGTGTAGGCCCAGAACGACTCCGTGCCCGCGGGCGACCGGGTGCTGTCGCTGGTGGTCATCTGCCCGGTGAGCATGAACGGTGCTGCCGGCACCGCGTCGGCCCAGACCTGGCTGAGCGCCTCCTGCATCTGGCCGAGCGAGTCGGCGACGTGCACGGTGCCGGGGGCGTATGCGGGCTCGGTCAGCCACGGCACGGGGCCGCTGAGCGCCCAGTCGACCTTCACGGTGCCGGGGTCCATCTCGAACTGCGCCATGCCGCGCGCCACCCGGGCCGGCACGTCGTGCCTCGTCCAGCAGCCGCCGAACAGGTGGGGGGCGGCGACGTCGGCGACCACGGCCCGCCGGGCCCGCACCCGTGAGGTCGCGGTCCGGACGCCCGTGGCGCGGCCCCGAGTCGACGTCGACCCCGATGACCTCGGCATCGCACCACACCTCGCCGCCCCTGGCTGGTGAAGCGTCGGCGCCAGCGCGTCGGCGAGCCGGCCCGCACCGCCCTCGGGCACGGGGAAGCCGACGGTCTGGCCGAGCATGGTCATCAGCAGCCCCAACAGCCCCGAGCCTGGTGCGTCGAGCGGGATGTCGGCGTGACCGGCGTTGCCGGCGAGGAGCACTGCCGGACCGTCGCCGCCGAACCGCTCCCGGCCCAGCTCGGCGGCGGGCGTCAGCAGGGTCGCGCACGAAGCGGAGCCCGCCGACGCGGCGCAGGCGGGGCAGGAGTGACAGTGCCGGTCGGAGCGGTGGGAACGGGCGAGCAGCGCGTCGATGAGGCTGGCTCCGCGACCTGCGTCCCACTCGGCGGCACAGGTCGAGCCAGGCCTCCCCGTCGCCGGGGTGCTGGGCCTCCGCCAGCCGGGCGGTGACCTGCGCGGTCGCGGTGCAGCAGCGCCCAGCTGCCCGTCCGGTGAACGGGATGGCCGAGCACCGCCGGGGGCGTGCCGCCAGGTGAGGCCGTGCTCCTCCAGCCGCAGCGACTCGATCGTGGGCGAGGCCGCGGCCAGCGGGTAGAAGGCGCTGAACGTGTCGTGCACGAAGCCCGGGTGCACGTCCTCGGCGCTGGCCACGGCCCCACCGATGGTGGGCTGGGCCTCGAGCACCAGCGACCGACCAGCCCCGGTCGGCCAGCAGGTTCGCGGCCACCAGCCCGTTGGGGCCGGAGCCCGATGACCACGGCGTCGTGCGTCGCGGCTCACTGCTCGCCACCTGCTGCTGCGGCGCTCGACCAGGAAGGCGAGCCGGCGCAGGCTCTCGACGTTGCGCCAGGTGAGCAACGGGTCCTAGGGCCTGCGGCACCAGGGCGCCCGGCCCGGCGCTGGCGTGCTCCTCGATCACCACCTCGGTCTCGGCTCCCTGCGCCCCCAGCGTGATGGTGACGTCGGCGCGGCCAGCAGGCCAGGCGTGCGCCTTCAGGACCAGCCGGGCACCGGGGGTGCTCTCCACCGACCTCGGTGGTGTCGTCCAGCGTCAGGGGCCAGGTCCCGACCGAGTGGTGCAGCCGAGCCCCGGGGGCCGGCCAGTCGTCGTCGACCTCGCGCATCCGGGTCGCGCCCACCACCCACAGCGGGTAGAGCCAGCCGTCGGCCAGCACCTCCCAGACCTGGTCGGGGGTCGCCTGCATGACGCGCGTCGTCGTGCTCATGTGAGGTACCCCCTCAGCGCAGGGTCGGCAGCACGTCGCGGCCGTAGGCCTCGATCATGGTCAGGTAGTGCGGGCCCATGTTGGCGACGTAGACCTCGTCGTAGCCCGCGTCGACGTAGTCGCGGAGCTGCTGCGACGTGCTCGCTCGACGTCGTTGCCGGCGACGATGCTCTCGGCCGTGGACTCGCGGGTGACCAGCTGCGAGGCCTGCTCGAAGTGCTGCGGGCTCGGCAGCACCTGCGCGAGCTCGCCCGGCAGCCCGGCGTTGGCCCACAGCCGGTGGGCGTGGTCGACGCCCTCGTCCTCGGTGTCCGCCCAGGCGACCTTCACGCCGCCGTGGCAGGGCTTGCCGCCGGACTTCTCCTTGAACGCCGGACGGCCTCGGCGTCGTCGGCGGTGTTGATGAAGCCGTCACCGATCCGCGCGGCCAGGTCGAGGGCCTTGGGGCCGAACGCCGAGACGTAGACCGGCGGCGGCTCGTCGGGCAGCGTGTAGATCCGGGCCGTGTCGATGTCGTAGTGCTCGCCCTGGGTCGTCACCACCTCACCGGTCCAGAGCCGGCGCATCAGCTCGACGGCCTCCTCGAGCATCTCGAGACGGACGTCGGCCGAGGGCCACGGGTCTCCGAGCACGTGCTCGTTGAGCGCCTCACCGGTGCCGACGCCGAGGACGAACCTCCCGTCGAGCTGCACCGCCGCGGTCGCGGCCGCCTGGGCGATGACGGCCGGGTGGATCCGCGTGGTGTGGGCACGTCACCGCCGTCGTCACGGGCAGCGAGCAGGCCTGGGAGAGGGCGCCGATCATGCCCCAGACGAACGGGCTCTGGCCCTGCTCGTCGTTCCAGGGGTGGTAGTGGTCGCTGATCCACAGCGCGTCGAAGCCCGGCCTCCTCGGCGGCGACGGCCTGCTCGACCAGCTGGGCGGGCGAGTACTCCTCGCAGGACAGGAAGTATCCGAAGCGCATGGTCGCGAGGTACCCGCCACCCGGCGATGCGCGTCCACCCCTCCGGGTGGGTTGGGACGGTCCTCCGTCGGTCACCGATGCGGTAGGCCGCAGGAGTACATCCGAGGAGGTACGCGATGAAGGCAGTGATCTGGCAGGGCGCCAAGGACATCCGCGTCGAGCACGTTCCGGACCCGAAGCTCGAGGATGACACCGACATCGTCATCCGGGTCACGTCGACGCGGGCTGTGCGGCTCCGACCTGCACCTCTACGAGGTGCTGGCGCCGTTCATGGAGCCGGGCGACATCGTGGGACACGAGCCGATGGGCGTCGTCGAGGAGCGTCGGCTCGGCCGTGCGCCACCTCGACGTCGGCGACCGGGTCGTCATCCCGTTCAACGTCTCGTGCGGTCACTGCTGGATGTGCCAGCACTCCCTGCAGAGCCAGTGCGAGACGACCCAGAACACCGAGCACGGCACCGGTGCCAGCCTGCTCGGCTACAGCAAGCTCTACGGCCAGGTGCCGGGTGGGCAGGCGGAGTACCTGCGCGTCCCGCACGCCGACTACGGCGCGATCAAGGTGCCCAACGGGCCACCGGACGACCGCTACCTGTTCCTCAGCGACGTGCTGCCGACGGCCTGGCAGGCGGTGGAGTACGCCGACGTCCCCGACGGCGGCACCCTCCTGGTGCTCGGTGCCGGGCCGATCGGCGACATGGCCGCCCGCATCGCGATGCACCGCGGGCTGCGGGTGCTGGCGGCCGACCTGGTCCCCGAGCGGCTCCAGCGGGTGTCCGCCCGTGGCGCCGAGGCGTTCGACATCACCGGCCTCGACGGCTAGCTCGGTGGCCGACGTCGTCCGCGACAGGACCGAGGGCCGCGGCGCCGACGCGGTCATCGACGCGGTCGGCATGGAGGCGCACGGCTCGGGCGGCGTGAAGGTCGTACAGAAGCTGGTCGGCCTCCTGCCGGACGCCGTGGCCGAGCCGCTGATGCTGAAGGCGGGCGTCGACCGGCTCGCCGCGCTCACCACCGCCTTCGACGCCGTCCGCCGGGGCGGGACGGTCTCGATCGCCGGCGTCTACGGCGGCGCGGCCGACCCGCTGCCCCTCTTCCAGATGTTCGACAAGCAGGTGCAGGTCCGGATGGGCCAGGCCAACGTGCGCGCGTGGAGCGACGACATCCTGGCCCTGCTCGACCAGGACGAGGACATCCTCGGCGTGGAGACCTTCGCGACCCACCACCTCCCGCTCGACGAGGCCCCGCAGGCCTACGAGAGCTTCCAGAAGAAGCAGGACGGCGCCGTCAAGATCGTCTTCCGGCCCTGACGGCGGCCGACCCCGCCCGTCAGGTCCGTCCGTGGCGCTCCAACCGCGCCATGACGGGCGTGGCCAGCACACCGTGCACGAACACAGAGACGACCACGGTGAACGCCACCGATGACCAGAGCCAGTCCTGCGCCAGCACCGGGTCCTCGCCCGCGGCGTAGGCGAGGTAGTAGAGCGAGCCGATCCCGCGGACGCCGAAGAAGGCGATCGTCAGCTGCTCCGGCCTCGTGACGGGGTGGGGATCGCTGCGCGAGAAGGGAAGCAGCGCGGCGAGGCCGGCCACGGGCCGGACGACGACGATCAGCGCCAGGCCGATCGCGGCGCCGCGCCAGTCCAGCGCATCGAGGAGGCCGCGGGTCAGCGCGATGCCCAGCACGAGCAGGACGAAGAGGGTGAGCAGCCGCTCGAGCCGCTCGGCCACATCGTGCATGGCGGCGTGGTAGTCGTGCGAGCGCTCCGCTGAGCGGAAGGTCATGGCGCAGGCGAAGACGGCGAGGAACCCGTAGCCGCCGACCACCTCGCTGACGCCGTACGAGGCCACGAGCGCGGCGAGCGCGAGCAGCGACTCACCACGCTCGGCCACCCGCAGCGACTGGTTGCGGGAGCGGAACGCGACGAACGCGAGGACCCGCCCCATCGCGATCCCGGCCACGACGCCGATGACCACCTTGGCGACGAGGTACCAGCCGAGCCAGGTCAGCCCCCAGTGCGTGACCGCGCCCTCGGTCGCGAGCAGGATCGCGGCATACACGAAGGGGAAGGTCAGGCCGTCGTTCAGTCCGGCCTCCGACGTGAGCGTGAACCGCACCTCGTCGGTCTCATCCACCTCGTGGTCGCCGGTCTGGGGTCCGGCGACCTGCACGTCTGAGGCGAGCACCGGGTCGGTGGGGGCGAGCACCGCACCCAGCAGCAGGGCGGCCGGTGCGGCGAGTCCGGCGGCCCAGCCGAGCAGGGCGGTCGCGCCGATCGTGACCGGCATGGCGATCGCCAGCATCCGCCACGTCGGCCCCCAGCGGCGCCAGCTGCCGAGGCGGCGCAGGTCGAGAGGACGGTCTATCGCCAGTCCGACGCCCATGAGCGCCACCAGCACCACCAGCTCGGTGACGTGCTCGATGACCGCGCGGTTGTCCTGCGGGTCGAGCGGCATTCCGTCGGGCAAGGAAGTGAGACCGATCGCGAGCCCGACCCCGACCAGCACCATCGGGGCGGAGACCGCCCACCGGCGCAGCAGGTAGGGAAGGACGATGGCGAGGAGCAGGCTGCCACCGGCGACCAGGTAGACGAGGTCGGCGGTCAACCTGAGCGCGCAGACCGGTCCGCGGCGGGCGGCATCACAGGCTTTCGAGCGTTCGCGCGAGGCTCAACGCGACCCGGTCGCCAAGGATCTTCAGCGGCGCCGGGAGCAGCGGAGCGGCGACCTTCGCGACCCCCACGGGGTGGAACTCGGCGTCATAGGTGACCTCGGTCCCGCCCTCGGGAGTCGCCACGAAGGTGATCGTGTCGCGCACCTTCACCGAGCCGGCATCGCCCTCGAGCTGGAGGAGTTCGCGCTCGACGTGCTGCGTCACCCGGTAGTCGACCTCCTGCTCGGTGCCGAGCAGCCGGGACACGTTGTGGTAGGTCGTGCCGACTCCGCCGTCCCCTGACGTGCGCACCGTGCTCACCGTCGGCGGGTCCCACTCCTCGGTGGTGGTGAAGTCCGCCAGGAACGGCCAGACGGTCTCGATGGGGGTGGGCACCCGAACCACTCGCTCGATCTCGGCCATGGCTCCAGGTACCCACGAGTGGCCCGGCGCAGGCCCAGAAACGGTGCCCATAGGAGCGGCGACCGTGTGCGCCGAGGCCGGCTCGGGTACCTGCGGAGCACCGTAGGAGAGGGAGAACATGAGAACGCTCATCGCAGCGGTCATCGTCGTCTGGCTGGTGGTCGGCGCGATCGCCGCAGGTCAACGCGGCTACTTCGGCAACGACCGCGACGTCAACTGCAAGACGGCCAGCGACACCGCGCTGACGATCGTCGCGGGGCCGCTCAACTACGTCGGCGTCAACCCGAAGGTGACGTGCAAGACGCCGCAGCCCTCGAAGTAGTCACCGAAGTGTTCACCTGAGGAGCGCCACGCGACCCATCGCCGATCGCGACGTGATCAGCAGCCCGCCGGCAGCGGCGGTCACGCCGCCCACCACGAGGGACGTCTCGATGCCGGCGAGCTCCACCATCACGCCACCGGCGGCGGCGCCGGCGGCGATCGCGGCCTGGAACATCATGACGACGAGGCTGCTCGCGGCCTCGAGCCGACCCGCTTCGACCCGGGCGATCCAGGTCTGGGCCAGCGTGGGGATGCCACCGAAGGCCACGCCCCACACCGCCACGGCGACGACCACCGGCACCGGCGCGAACGCCCGCGCGAGCAGCGCGAACGACGTGGTCGCGGCGCCGATCATGAGTGGGGCCGCCAGGAGGCCGGTGCACAGGCGGGCGTCGGCCAGCGGCCCCGCCACGAGGTTGCCGACGGCTGACGAGACCCCGAAGACCAGGAGGAGCGCGGCCAGCCCCGAGGCGCCGAGCCCGGGCACGAGCTCGGAGGCGGAGCGGATATAGGTGAAGGCGGAGAAGTGCCCGCCCGCGATGAGCCCGATCGAGACCAGCCCGACGATCATCACCCGGCTGCCGGCGGTCTCCCACAGGGTGCGCAGGCCGGGCGAGCCGGCCGGCGCGATGGAGGGCAGCCAAGCCAGCTGGACCACGAGGGCCACGGCAGCGGCGGCCGCAGCCAGCCAGAACACCGGTCGCCAGCCGAGCGCGTCGCCGAGGTAGGCGCCGAGCGGCACGGCGGTGATCGTGGCGATGGAGACCCCGGCGTTCACGGCGGTCATGGCCCGACCCAGCCGGTCCGTCGGCACCAGCTGGGCGACGGCCGCCAGCGACATCGACCAGAAGCCCGCGATGGCCACGCCCAGCAGCAGGCGTGACAGCACCAGGACGGTGAACGTCGGCGACAGGGCGACCAGCACGTTGGACGCCAGCGCCAGCCCGGTCAGCCCCGCCAGCACCAGCCTCCGGTCGATCCGCGGGATGAGGGCAGCCAGTGTGGGTGCGGCGACCAGTCCCATCAGCGCGGTCGCGGTGACGGCCTGTCCGGCCAGCCCCTCACTGATCCCCAGGTCGGCGGCGATCAACGACAGGACGCTGGCCGGGAGGAACTCCGCGGTGACCACCACGAAGCCGCCCAGACCGAGGGCGGCGACGGCGAACCACACCGACCGCGCCCGCTCGCGCGGCAACGCGATCGTGGCCGTGGCGACGGTGCCGGAGGGCTCCGCGGTGGTGGTGTCGAGAGCCAGGCAGTCCGAGGTCACGAGGGGCACAACCCAGCCGCCGTGGTCGGTTGTTCCGGAGCTCCGTCGTCAATCGTTCAACGACCCTCGGGTGCGGCTCAGCCCTCCGACGCCAGCACGTCGAACCGGCCGCCGTCGACCGACTGCGGTGACGCGAGGATCTTGCCGGGCCCCACGATGCTGACGTGCCCGTCGACCCGGTCGCCGGGCTTGGCATCGGCGAGGAGCTCTCGAGGCACGCCGATCACGACCTCGGTGCCGAGCTGTGCCTGCAGCAGCTCCGCGCGGTCGTCGACCTTGTCCGCGTGCTCGAGCCGCACGGTGAGGTCGTCCCAGTCGGGCTGCTCCGGCGACGGTCGGCGAGCCACGATCGGCCCGTCGATCCGGCTCAGGTTCTCGATCATCTGCATGGGTGGAACCTACGACTTCCCAGAGACGAGCTCGACGAGCGAGCGCGCGATGGGTTGCCCGGTGTGGGACTCGTAGTAGCTGAACGCCGGCATCGGGTTGACCTCGAAGCAGACGTGGGTGCCGTCGGGCCGCAGCCGCAGGTCGATCCCGCACAGGGGCAGCTCGAGCAGGGCCGAGAGGGCGCGGCACCGCGAGGCGGTCTCCTCGTCGAGCTCGACGGACTCGTGGCTCACCGCGGCGTCGTCGCGGTTCGCGTAGCGGTAGTCGATGGCCTCGGTGCGCATCTCGGTCGCGAAGAGCTCCTCGCCGACGACGTGGACCCGGCGGTCCACGCCCTCGACGTACGCCTGGAACTGGGTGGGCAGGGTGCGCACGCCGTCGAGCCCGGCCAGGCGCGGGGCGTCGAGCTCGCGGACGATCGAGCGGATGCCGCTGGTGGACTTGAAGATGACCCGGCCGTGCAGCGCGGCGAACGCGCGCACCTCATCGGGGTCGTTGCTCACCAGCGTGTCGGGGACGGCGAAGCCCGCCTCGGCGATGAGCTGGCTCTGGAACGGCTTCGAGGAGTTGGAGCGCATCGAGTGCGGAGGGTTGACCACGAGGGCGTCGGCGAGGTCGAGCCAGGCAGTGAACCCGGCGGTGAAGTCTCGGGACCGGGCCGAGTCGCCGATGCCGAGCGGGCGAGCGTAGACGCCCTGTGCCTCGTCGAGTGCGACCACCTCGTCGGCGATCCGCGCGACGCAGGTGACCTCCGACGGCCCGACCTCGAGCAGCAGGTCCTCGTGGTCGAGCGTGCGCTGGTCGACGAAGCGATGCTCGACCCCCAGCTCGAGGGCGGCCTCGATCGACCAGCCTGATGCAGCTGTCCTCGCCGCTGCCGAACACGATGATCATCGCGATGCCCTCTCGCCCACGAGCGTCGCCCGGTCGCACAGCAGGCCGGCGACTGCCGCGCTGACCTCGCCGGACAGCGGCGGGAACGGGTCGGCCGCCAGCAGCTGCCCGTCGGCGCCGAAGGTCAGCCCGAGCAGCTCGCACCCCGACAGCTCGGCCAGCCGCAGGCACTTGGCCGCCTGCGCGGGTGAGCCAGCGCCGAAGACCCGCTCGCCGACGACCGTGACCTGCTGCGCCGGCACCGGAACCGCCGGCCCGCTCGTGCGACGGCCGGGCAGGCGGGTGCCCGCGCGGACGCCGTCCGGCCAGGTCTCGAGGCCACAGCGGTGTGCCAGCGCCGCCCAGCGCAGCGATGACCACAGGCCGAGCGGGCCGTGGCCGTCGACGCCGTTGACCACCCGGCTGCCACAGCTGCGGAGGAAGCTGACGAACAGCGCCTGCAGCTCGGCGTCGGCGTACGCGCGATCGCGCGCGCTCGAGCCACCGAACCCCATCGGGTGGAGGGACGGGACGCGGTTGAGGACGGCGCCGACGCGTCTCGGTGTCGATGACGGTCCCGTCCCTCAGCCGGCCGTCGTGCTCGCCACGCCGTCGACGATGCGGTGCGACCACCGTCGCCGTCGCCAGGTCGGCGGTGCCGATCAGGGCGACCTCGGCCGCGGCCGTGCAGGCCCGCGGCCGACCGCGCGACCTCGCTGCTGCTCCGGTCGAGCCATCCGACCGGAGCTGCAGCGAGGATCAGGAGCTGAGACATGACTCGTTTAGCCGGCCGGCGGCGAGTCGAACTCACGCTTGGCCATCGGGTCGCCCTCGGCCATCCGCTTCTCGGTGTCGGACGACGCGCCGCCGTAGCTCGGCCCGCCGTAGAGGTCCGGCCGCAGCGACTCGTCGATGTACGGCGTGGCCGCGGCGCCTCCCGAGGAGTCGACGACCGCGTGCAGGTAGGCGACGGCCTGGTCGAGCATGCCCAGCGCCGCTGTGAGCTGGTCACCGCCGGACTGGTCGTCGGCACCCGCCCCACCGAAGCCGGGCCGGCCGAAGTCGCGCGGGTCGCCGGGGCGGTCGAACTCCTTGCCTTCCTTGAATTCCTTGAGCTCCTTGCCCTCCTTGAACTCCTTGATCTCCTTGTTGCCTTCCTTGGTGAACTCCTTGAATTCCTTGGTGGTCCTTGATCAGGCGCTTGTTCTCGATCTCCTTGAAGTCCTTGATCGAGTCCTTGATGAAGCGCTTGTTCTCGATCTCCTTGAGGTTCTCCTTGAGCTGTCCTTGTGGTTCTTGGTCACGCAGCGCACGGTGACGCCGACCGATCATGGAGGCGGCCGAGGCCGGGACGCCCGTGAGCGAGACGCAGGTGTCGGTGCCGGTGTAGGACTTGGTGCTCGGCGTCGTCGAGCCCGAGACCGAGGTGATGCCCTTCGAGCCCGGGAACGGGTCGCCGCCGTCTCCGCGGTTGACCCGCAGCTCCATGTTGCGCAGGCCGTCGGCCTGCACGAGGCCCACCTTGTAGTGGTTCTCGTCGGTGTTGGTCGGCTTGCTGTCGTCGATGTGCCACAGCAGCAGGCCGTCGCCCGGCAGGTGCGAGTCGTAGCCGGTCTTCTGGCGGTTCTCGAGCAGGAAGTACTCCTGGCCGCTGGCCCCGTCCTTCCACAGCCGGAAGACCTGCTTGCGACGACTTCACGTCGTTCGACCGTGATGTTGCCGTTCTGGGTCACGTTGGTGACCGTCGCCCAGCCCTGGTTGACCTTGCACCAGGCCGACGGATGGGCCGGGGTGTCCCCGCCGCCGTTCCAGGAGCCGCCGGCCATCAGGCACCAGTTGCCGATGCCCTCCGAGGAGTCGTCGGTGTCGTAGAGGTCGGGGAAGCCGAACAGCAGGTGGCCGAGCTCGTGCGCGCAGACCCCGATCCGGGCGTCCTCGGGGATCGTGAGGTAGCCGAAGACCTTGGTGCTGTCGGTGGTCTGGGCGCTGGCGAGCGTCCACTTGTGCGACCAGATGTCGTTGCTGTTGCCGGTCTGCTCGCCGCCGCTGCCGGCGTGGACGACGATGAAGGCGTCGACGAAGCCGTTGCCGTCGTTGTCGTAGGGGCCGAAGTTCACGTGCGGGTCGGCCGCCGCGAACGCGTCCTGCGCCAGGTCGCGGGCGCGGGTCGTGCCGCTCGGCTTGCCGATGCCGAAGTTGCCGTTGGCGTACCACGCGTTGGTGTGCGGCATCCGGTACGGCCCGACGACGTCGCCGGTGATGTCGACCAGCCCGCCCGTGACCTCCTGGTAGTACTCCTTGACGCTGCCCGTCGGGATGACGCCGGTGGAGAAGAACAGGTCCTTGAAGTGCTGCTGGGTGGCGGCCATGTGCTTGTCGCTGAAGTCGACGAGCACGACGATCACGCGCACGGTGCCGCGCAGCGGCGCGCGGTCGGCGCTGCCGCTCCGCATCACGAGGTCGGAGGTCCCGAACGGGAAGTCGTCGGCCGGCACGATCATGCCGTCGTTGAAGCCCAGCGCGCGCGGCTCCTTGGCCAGGGCCAGCGAGTCGACGAGCGCGCTCTTGGAGCGGCCCTTGATCTTGGCCAGCTCGGCGTCGAGCTTCTCCTTGAGCTCGGGGCTCGGGGCCACGAAGCACGGCCGCGACGCCTGGTCGGCAGTGCATCGGTCAGACTCACCTCCGCCGCGCGTGAGGCAATCGGTCGACCCGAAGTCGACGGTCGTGGTGAGTGTGCGTTCACGGCTTGTCCCTCTCGACTGAAAAATGAGTGATGCTCCCTTCCCCAAGTAGCGCCGGAACGTCATTCAGATACATCAGTCGGTTTCGCCATGTCACAAAGATCGGCCGTGTGCTACGGCGACCTTTCCGGACGGCAATTCTTGCGGACTGGCGGACGATGACGAGAGGAACTCGCCACGCCTGGCTAGAGTGAGGGTGGACAACGGGTCCGGACCGTCTCGAGGCGATCCGTCCGCTCAACGCTCATTGTCGGGATCGCCCAGCCCTCGCGAATCCCGGTTGTCCGCCCCCACGCGTGTCTTCGGCGCGGCCAGATGAGGATCCGCGATGTCCGACCCGCCACCAATGCCTGGTCCTGGTCCGGGCCGCTCCGAAGGGCACGTCGTGGACGGCGAGGAAGGTCCGAATGGGACCGAAGGGCTCTCGCGACTCGACCTGGGAGCGGTCGTCAACTGGGTCGACGACGGGTTCTTCGCGCTCGACCGGGAGTGGCACATCCGCTTCGCCAACGCGGCCGCGGCCCGCCTGGTGCGGCGCGAGGCGCCGGAGCTGCTCGGGAAGTACATCTGGGACGAGTTCCCGACCGCCATCGGCTCGGTGTTCGACCTGCAGTACCGCAAGGCGCTGGCGACCCAGGAGTCGGTCGAGTTCGAGGCCTACTTCGACGGCCTCGACGCCTGGTTCAACGTCAGGGTCTACCCGTCCGCCGACGGGCTGACGCTGATCTTCCGCGACGTCAGCCATCTGCGCGCCCTCCGTGACGAACGACGGGCGAACCTCGTCCGGCTGCTCGGGTCGGAGGACGTGGAGCGAGCCAGGATCGCGGCGGGGGTCCATGAGGACTCGGTGCAGGCACTGGCCGTGGTGAGCCTGCAGCTCCAGACCCTGCGCGGCCGGCTCCCGGCGCTGTCCGCCGACGTCGACGAGCTCCTCGACGTGCTTGGTGAGTCGGTCGCCACCGCCACGCAGAGGCTGCGCGCGCTGTTGTTCAGCCTCGAGCCGACGGACACCAACACCCCCATCGCACACAGCATCAGGACCCAGGCGGCCCATGTTTTCTACGACTCGGACGTGCACTGGTCGGTCGATGACCTGGACGCGGGGGAGGAGCTCCCGCCGGCCGAGAGGGGCCAGGCCCTCCGGATCACCAAGGAGGCGCTCACCAACGCATCAGCCCACGCCGAGGCGTCGGAGGTCATCGTCACGCTGCGGGGGAACGACGAGGGGCTGGAGGTGCTGGTCGCCGACAACGGGCGCACCGTGGATCCCACGACGTTCGCCTCGGCCCCCGGCCACCGCGGGCTGGAGACGATGAGCGACCGCGCGGCCGCGGTCGGCGGCTGGTGCCGGATGGAGCCCTCCTCACCCCACGGGTGCACCGTCCGCTTCTACATCCCGCGGGTGGACACGGGCCTCGTGGCGGTTCCCGAGGAGCAGGCAGCCCCTCCGGCGTAGCCGAGGAGGAGGCCCGTCGTCCAGACCACCGGACGCAGCGTGTGACGTGGCTCACGCGCCCTGACCACAGTCGCGGCACCGCACTGCCACAGTCGCGTCATGACGTGCACCTTCGGCCTACGGATGAGGGGCCGGTCGGTCCGTAGGGCCCTACCTCTGCGCCTCTGACCTGCACAAACGCGTGAAAGTTACCCGCCTGTGGCCGTCCGGGAGGTAGCACGGAGCAAGGCCTCTCGCGGGTAGCGTTCTCCTTGTCGAACGGCTTCCCGTTTCGGGTTCGACAGTCTCCGGGCCAGTGGCGGCTCCCGACCTCGTCGGTGCCAGCAGCCGGTGGCCCGTCCGACCGGACGATGCGCCCGCGCGCCGCCCGGTCGATCTTCGATTCCGCACGTCCAAGGAGCTCCACCATGTCCGTGTCCACTCGCTGGTTCCGCCCACGCCGCCTCGCCGTGGTCGTGGCCACCGCTGCCGCCGCCGTGCTCGTCGGCCTCGCGGCACCCTCGCCCAGCCCAGGCCGAGGAGGAGGCGGGCCACGTGTGGACCGCCGGCGCGACGGTGTGCGTGGAGTCCCACGTCGGGTCCCCGTGGGGGGTGCGGACGGCGATACGTCGGTGGAACCGGCTCGACGGAGGGCCGACCTTCGTCCTACAGGCGAGCTGCGCCGACTACGACGGCACCGTGACGGTGCGCTACCGCAGCGCCAGCGACAGCTACACGGGCTGGACCACGTGGTTCTGGGACACCTCCGGGGCGCTCACCCACGCCGACGTGACCGTCAACCCGCGCCGGATCAGGGCGTTCGCGAGCCAGGACCGGTCGTGCCAGCGCAGCCACACGATGACCCACGAGCTCGGCCACGCCCTCGGGCTGCGGCACTACCCGCACTCGCACGCCGGCTCGGTGATGTCCTACCTGGGTTGGCAGCGGCTGTGCGGAGGGCTCGCGGCGCACGACCGTGCGGACTTCGCCCGGCTCTACCCGGCCACTCCCGGCGAGGCGCGGCCGGTCGGCTGAGGGGCAGCCTGCTGGAGGTTAGTGCCGCCGCCACCCGAGGCTCGGACAGCCAGGTGATTTGCCCAAAGCGCTGCGGCGACGCTCAGAGGGGGATAGCGTCCAAGACATCCGGACTCGAACTTTGTCGATTCCAACGCTGCCTTTGAGCTCGCTCCGGCCACACGGCCTGGAGCCCCCGCTCCGGCCATTCGGTTGGAGCCCCCCTGTGCGCCTTCGTCTCCTGACGCTGTCCATACCCTCACTCGTCGTCGCCGTGACACTCGTCGCGACCGCGCCGTCCGCCTCGGCCGCCCAGGCCCAGGTCGGGCTCGGGACGGCGACGTCGTTCGCCGTCCTCGGCGGATCGACGATCACCAACACCGGCCCCACGACCATCTCGGGTGACGTCGGGCTGGCCCCTGGCACCGCGATCACCGGCTTCCCGCCCGGGCTGGTGACGGGCGGCAGCATCCACGCCGCCGACGCCGTCGCGCTGCAGGCCCAGAACGACCTGACCACGGCGTTCAACGACGCCGCCGGTCGCGGCCCCGTCGTCGACGAGACGGGTGTGGACCTCGGTGGCCAGACCCTGCTGCCCGGCGTCTACAACGCCTCGACCTCGATGGCCCTGACCGGCACCGTCACCCTGAACGGGCTGGGTGACCCGGCGGCGGTGTTCATCTTCCAGGCGGGCTCCACCCTGGTCTCGGCCAGCAACGCGACCGTGGCCCTGATCGGCGCGGCCCAGCCGTGCAACGTCTTCTGGCAGGTGGGCAGCTCGGCCACCATCGGCACCAACACCACCTTCGTGGGTAGCGTGCTGGCCCTGACCTCCATCACCATGCAGACCGGAGCCACGATCCAGGGTCGGCTCCTGGCCCGCAACGGCCAGGTCTCGCTGGACACCAACGTCATCAACAGGCCGGCCTGCGCCGCCGTGCCTCCGCCGCCAGCCGCCACGCCCACGCCGACCGCGTCGGCGTCGCCGACGACGGGCGCCACCAGCACTCCGAGCCCGCACCACACCCCCTCGGCCAGCGACGGCTCCGGCAGCGGCGGCTCGGGCTCCGGCAGCGGCGGCTCGGGCTCCGGGAGCGGCGGCTCGGGCTCCGGCGGCGGCACCGGGACCGGCACCTCGACACCCATCGTCCCGCCGGGCCATCCGGAAACCGGCACGCTGCCGGGCGGCGACGATGACGCCCAGCTCTGGCTCTTCGGTGCGCTGCTCTGTGCCGGCGGGGCGGGTGCGGCCGCGCTGCGGAGCACGCGCCGCCGCGTCACCGTGCCGCGATCGTGACTGGAGGCCTCCACGTCGGGTCCGCGAGCCAGCTGCGCTGGCGGGCCCTGGCCGCGGTGCTGGCCCTGGCCGCGGCATGCTGCTTGGTCATGTGGGGTGCAGCCTCGAGGCCCGCGCCGACGGCCGCCCCCGCAGCTCCGAGCCGACCCCGTCGTCCAGCTCGACGACGCCGGCCGCGACCGCTGCGGTGGCCGCACCTGTGCAGCCGGCACCCCGACCCGTCTCGCTCGGCGTTCCCGCGATCGGCGTCAGCACCCACCTCATCCGGCTCGGGCAGCGCGACGACGGCACCGTCGAGGTGCCCGAAGACCCGGCCCGGGCAGGCTGGTTCGACCTCGGTCCGCCGCCGGGTGCGCCCGGCTCGTCGGTCATCCTCGGCCACGTCGACTCCACCAGCGGTCCCGCCGTCTTCTACCGGCTCAAGGAACTCCGCGAGGGTGACCAGATCCTGGTCGGGCTGGACGACGGCACGACCGCCCGGTTCCGCGTCCACTCCGTCGAGACCTACCCGAACGCCGACTTCCCGGCGCAGAAGGTCTACGGCAGGCAGGGCCGCAGCCAGCTCAACCTGGTGACGTGCGGCGGCGCCTATGACTCCTCGCGCGGCGGCTACCAGGCCAACGTCGTGGTCAACGCCCGCCTGGTCTGACGACCAGCCTGAGCGGCGTCAGCTGGCGGCTGGCAGGTCCGGCAGCCTCTCCTCGTCGAGCCAGGCGTCGAACAGGTCGTCAAGGTCAGCGCCGGTCTGCGAGGCTGCGTACGCGCGGAAGTCCTCAGTGGTCACCGAGCCCCCGCTGTGGTCGCCCACCCAGCCGCGCAGCAGCGCGAAGAACGCGTCGTCGCCGACGGTCAGCCGTAGCGCGTGCAGGGTGAGCGCCCCGCGCTTGTAGACGCGGTCGTCGAACATCAGCTCCGGTCCGGGGTCGGCGAGGACCAGGTCCTGGTCGAGCTCCGACAGCTTCTCCTCGTAGTGCCGGGCCCAGTGGTCGGCGCTCTCGCCGCCCCGACGCCTCCGACCAGAGCCACTCGCTGTAGCAGGCGAACCCCTCGTGCAGCCAGATGTCCTGCCACCGTGCGAGGGTCACCGCGTTGCCGAACCACTGGTGCGCCAGCTCGTGGGCGACCAGCCGGATCGCGTCCCAGTCGTCGCGCGCGAAGTTGCGGCCGAAGGTCGAGAGTCCCTGCGACTCGAGCGGGATCTCGAGGTCGTCGGACGGTGACCACGGCGGTGTAGGACGCGAAGGGGTAGGGCCCGAACCGGCTCGACGAAGGCCGCCATCATCTCCGGCTGCCGCCCGAACGCCGCCTCGAAGCCGTCGCCCACGTCGGCGGGTGCCACGGCGCGCATCGGGACCGGGGTGCCGGCGTAGTCGTGCTCGACGTAGCGGCCGATCTGGACGGTGGCCAGGTAGGTCGCCATCGGCTCCGGCCTGCTCGTAGCGCCAGGTGACGGTCGACGAGCCGCGCTTCTTGTCGGCGAGCTCGCCGTTGGCGACGACGGTGTAGTCGGCGGCGCGTCGTGACCGTGATCGAGTACGGCGCCTTGTCGTCGGGCCGGTCGTTGCAGGGGAACCAGGTCGGCGCGCCGTGCGGCTGGCCGGCCACGATCACGCCGTCGTCGAGCTCCTCCCAGCCCGCGTCGCCGTGGTGCTTGTCGATCAGCGGCTTGGGGGTGCCGGCGTACTTCACGCCGAGGCGGAACGCCGGTCCGCTGGCGAGCGGCGTCTTGAGGGTCACGACGAGCCGGTTGCTGCGCGCGGCGTACCTCGCCGGCGGCTGCCGTCGACAGTGACCTTCGCGACGTCGAGGCCGGCGAGGTCGAGGACCACCCGCGCGAGGTCTCCCTCGTCCGGCTCGGCGACCGCGTCGATGACCGCCTCACCGCGCAGCACGTTGCCGGCGACGTCGTAGTCGAGGTCCAGCGCGTAGTGCGTCGCGCTCCACGACGGGTCGCCGTGGCCGGGGAGGTAGGGATCGGCGGTCGGCAGGTCGGAGTGGCCCGGCAGCCTCACTCGGCGGCCGCCCACGGGCCGATCGGGTTGCCGATCCAGACCGTCTTGTCGGGGACCGACTCACCCCTCATGACCAGCGACACGGGACCGACCGTAGCGTGCCGTCCCAGCGTCGCTGCGGGGAGGATGACGCTGTTGGGACCGAGCGTGGCGCCGCGCTTGAGGACGACCCGGTCCATCGACAGCATCCGGTCGTGGAAGAGGTGGGTCTGCACGACGCTGCCCTGGTTGACGGTGGCTCCGTCCCCGAGCTCGACCAGGTCGGTCTCCGGGCAGCCAGTAGGTCTCGCACCAGACCCCGCGGCCGATCTTGGCGCCCAGCAGCGCGGAACCACACGTTGAGCAGGGGCGTGCCGGCGACCGCCCGGGCGAACCACGGCGCGGCGACCACCTCGACGAAGGTGTCGGCCAGCTCGTTGCGCCAGACGAACGAGCTCCACAGCGGGTGCGCGCCCGGCCGGATGCCGGCCGACCAGCATCCACTTGGCGGCGACCGCGGCGAGGGCCGCGACCAGCCCGGCCAGCGCGAGCAGCGGAGCCGGCGAGCAGGAGCGCCAGCAGGACGCCCGTAGCCGCGGTCGAGCAGCCAGGCCAGGGCGACGGCCACCAGCGACGGCCAGCCCGGCGCCGAGCGCGACCGGCACCACGCGGCCGGCCTCGACCAGCGCGCGGGCCACCTTCAGCCGAGTGGGCGGGTCGTAGGTGCGGCCGGCGTCGCTCGCCTCGGCCGTACGCCGCAGCGGCGCCGGCGGGCTGCCCAGCCAGGACTCCCCGGCGTGCGCGCTCTTGCGGCGGGGTGCGGCCGAGAGCACGGCGACCAGCGAGGCCTTCGGCACCTTGCGGCCGGGCGCGGCCATGCCGGAGTTGCCGACGAAGGCGCGCTTGCCGATCTTCACCCGCTCGACGCGCAGCCAGCCGCCGCCGAGCTCGTAGCCGCCGATCAGGGTGTCGTCGGCGAGGAACGACTGGTCGTTGACCTGGGTGAGCGAGGGGATCATCAGCACCGTGGAGGCCTCGACGTCCGTGCCGATCCGCGCCCCGAGCAGCCGCAGCCAGGTCGGGGTGAGCGCTCGAGGCGTAGAGCGGGAACAGCCACGTGCGGGCGTCGTCGAGGACGCGCACGGTGGTCCACACCGCGAGGGCCGCGCCGCTGCGGACCGCGTGCACGCCGGGTCCGACCCCAGCGCCGGCCACCCGTACCACCAGCAGGACCAGCAGCGCGAGCGCCGCCAGCCCGACCAGTGCGGAGATCGGCAGCCACAGGAGCAGCCCGAGCAGGTCGGCGTACGACGTCGGGTCGCTCGGCCAGCGAGGACCGCGCGGCGCCGCGCCGGCCAGCACCGACGACGATCGGCAGGCACGAGAGGAGCACCGCCACCGCGCCGTACGCCGCGATCCAGGCACGGCTCGTCGCCGGCCGGTCCGACCACGGGCCGCGGGCCCGCTTCTGGATCCGCGCGGCGGGGGAGCCGGACCAGTACTCGCCGTCCGGCACGGTGCCGAACACCGAGGAGCCCGGGGCCACCTCGGCGTCCTTGCCCACGTCGGCCCCGGGGCAGAGCATGCTGCGCGCGCCGATCCGGGCGCGGGCGCCGACCCGGACCCGCCCGAGGTGCACCACGTCGCCGTCGATCCAGAAGCCGCTCAGGTCGACCTCGGGCTCGATCGAGCAGCCCGCTGCCGAGCCGCAGCAGGCCGGTCACCGGCGGCAGGCTGTGCAGGTCGACGTCGCGGCCGACCTCGGCGCCGAGCAGCCGCGCGAACCACGGTCATGTACGGCGCCCCGGCCAGCCCGGTCGCGCCGAGCTCGTCAACCACGCGCTGGGCCAGCCACAGCCGCAGGTGCACCTTGCCGCCGCGCGGGTGGTCGCCGGGCTCGACGCGGCGGAGCAGCGCACGTGCTCCGGCAGCGGCGAGGAGCATCCGACCGGGCGGTGTGACGAAGACCAGCCAGCCGGCGGCCAGCAGCCACCAAGACGGCTGGGGGAGCAGCGTCCAGCCGAGGGTGTCGGCCAGCAGGCGCGACCCGATCCCCACCCAGGTCAGCCAGTACGGCCCGGCCAGCGCGCGCAGCAGCGGTGGTCGCGACCACCTGCCCGACCTGCGTCTTGAGCGGAGTCGGCGGGATGGTCCGGTCCGAGGCGCGGGCCGGCGACCGTCGAGCCCGTCGAGGTAGGCCGACGAGGGTGCCGACGGTCGGGTGCTCGTAGACGTCGCCGACGACCACCTCGGGGAAGCGGGTCGCGGAGCCGGGAGACCAGCTGCGCCGCGGACAGGCTGCCGCCGCCGAGGTCGAAGAAGTCGTCGGCCGGGTCCGTGACGCCAGCGCCGAGCAGCTCGAGCCAGAGCTGGGCGAGCCAGGCCATGGTGCCGTGCAGCCCGCGGGCCTCCGGCGCCTCGTCGGCGCCGGGCAGTGGCCACGGCAGCGCGTCCCGGTCGACCTTGCCCGACGGTCCGGGTGGGCAGCACGTCCACCACCGCCAGCCGAGGGACGAGCGCAGCGGGCAGCGAGTGCCGGAGGAACTCGAGCGCCTGGGCCTGGTCGTAGCGGGTCGTCGGCTGGCGACGTATCCCACCAGCAGCTGGTTGCCGGCCGCGGTCCTGCGCACCGCCGCCGCCGCGCTCACCACGCCAGGGACGGACAGCAGGGCCGAGTCGATCTCGCCCAGCTCGATCCGCCGGCCGCCCAGCTTGACCTGGTCGTCGGCCCGGCCGCCGAACAGCAGCCCGGCGGGGTCGTTCACGACGAGGTCGCCGCTCCGGTAGGCGCGGTCCCACCCGAGGGTCGGCATCGGTGCGTACTTCTCGGCGTCCTTGGCCGGGTCGAGGTAGCGGGCCAGGCCGACGCCACCGATGATCAGCTCGCCGGTGGCGCCCTCGGCCACCGGGTGCTCCGGTGGCGTCGACCACCGCGAGGTCCCAGCCGTCGAGCGGCAGCCCGATCCGGACCGGTCCCTCCCCGGTCGAGCTGCGCGCCGCACGCCACGACGGTGGCCTCGGTTGGCCCGTAGGTGTTCCAGACCTCGCGACCGGGGCCAGCCAGCCGGACGGCCAGCTCGGGCGGGCAGGCCTCGCCCCCCATGATCAGCAGGCGTACGTCGGCCAGCGACTCCATCGGCCAGAGCGCCACCAGCGTGGGGACCGTCGACACGACGGTCACGTCGTTCGCGAGCAGCCATGGCCCCACGTCGATGCCGCTCTTGACCAGTGCCCGCGGAGCCGGGACCAGGCAGGCGCCGTACCGCCAGGCCAGCCACATCTCCTCGCAGCTGGCGTCGAAGGCGACCGACAGCCCGGCCATCACCCGGTCGCCGACGCCCAGGGGCGCGGACTGGAGGAACAGCCGCGACTCGGCGTCGACGAATGCCGCCGCGCTACGGTGAGTGACCGCCACGCCCTTGGGCGTGCCGGTCGAGCCGGAGGTGAAGATCACCCAGGCGTCGTCGTCCGAGCCCCGGCTCCTCGGGCTCGCGCGCTGGGCCCTCGCGTCGCATCACCACTGTCTGGTCGTTGCCGACGATCGCGGCGACGTCCGCCTCGTCGAAGACCAGCCTGGCCCGCTCGTCGGGGTCGTCCACGTCGACCGGGACGTAGGCCGCGCCGGAGAGCAGGATGCCGAGGATCGCGACGTAGAGGTCGGTGGTGCCGACTGGCGACCCGGACGCCGACCTTGTCGCGGGTCCCGATGCCGTGGGCGTTCAGCTCGGCGGCGAGCCCGTCCGCGGCCTCGGCCAGCTCGGCGTAGGTGAGCACGCCGTTGCCGGCGTCGACCGCCGGCTCGTCGGCGGCCTGCTCGACGGTGCCCCGGAAGATGTCGACCAGTGTGCGCGGCGGCGGCGCCAGCTCGCCCCGACGCAGTGGATCCACGGTGGCAACGTCGTCGATGCAGGTGAACGGGAGGTGTCCAGAGGTCGAGCGTGGACAGCGCACCGTTCACCCGGGCGCCGTAGCGTCCGGTCGTGATCCAGGACGTCCGCGAGTTCATCGACCGCCTCCAGATCGAGGGCCACACCATCGGTGAGGACCACGACGACGACCCGGTGCTCATCGACCCGCCAGGGCCGGGCGGTCGACACGTGGCGCGAGAACTACCCGTACGACGAGCGGATGCCGCGCGAGGAGTACGACGAGACGAAGTACCTGCTCCAGGTGGAGCTGCTGAAGTTCCAGGCGCTGGGCGACCGACACCGGGGGCCAAGCACGTGCTGCTCTTCGAGGGTCGCGACGCTGCCGGCAAGGGCGGCACCATCAAGCGCTTCATGGAGCACCTCAACCCCCGCTACGCGCGGACGGTCGCGCTCAGCAAGCCCAGCGACCGCGAGCAGGGGCAGTGGTACTTCCAGCGCTACGTCCAGCACCTGCCGACCGACGGCGAGATGGTGCTCTTCGACCGGTCCTGGTACAACCGCGCCGGCGTCGAGCGGGTGATGGGCTTCGCCGCCGACGCCCGAGTACGAGCAGTTCATGGCGCAGGCGCCGCTGTTCGAGCGGATGCTCGTCGACAGCGGGATCTCGCTGACCAAGTTCTGGTTCTCGGTCACCCAGGCCGAGCAGCGGACCCGGTTCATCATCCGACAGGTCGACCCGGTCCGGCAGTGGAAGCTGTCGCCGATCGACATCGAGTCGCTGGACAAGTGGGACGACTACACCGCCGCCAAGGAGGCGATGTTCCGTCGTACGGACACCGAGTGGGCGCCGTGGACGACCATCAAGAGCAACGACAAGAAGCGCGCGCGCATCAACGCGATGCGGGCCTTCCTGGCCCGTTTCGAATACGACGGACAAGGACTCGGAGATCGTCGGTGTGCCGGACCCCAGGATCGTCCAGCGCGGCATCGAAGCCGTGGGTGACTGACCCGAGGGGGTGTTCTGCCGCAGCGAGAACGACGGCCCGTCCCGGGCAGGGGCTCCTGAGCTGGCCGTCGGTGACGGTGTGCACCACCCGGGCCAGCGGGGCCAGAGGGAACGCGCAGGAGATGACGGGCCGACGGACAACCGAGCGGTGCGTGAGCGATACGGAGCGTTGCACTCGGTCCACCTCAAGTGAGCGAGGCTGTCCTCGTCAGGTGCCACTCAGGTCTTTGGTGGCAGATTGGGGCCTGTGAGCCGGCAAACGTGGGTCGTGCTCGGCGTCACCACCGGAGCGCTGGCGCTGCACCTGCTCTGGTTCGCCTTCCTGGCCGGCACCGGGGGAGACCTGGCCGCGCAGGACGCATGGACGACCTTTGCGCTCGCGCACCCGGCCAGCGCTTACGACTTCGCGTGGTACGGCGGCCTGCACCCGGCGTCGTACAGCCTGGTCTCGCCGTACGTGATGAGCGTGCTGGGGGTCCGGGCGACCATGGTGCTGGTCGGCACCCTCTCGACCGGCCTCGTCGCGATCCTGCTCGGCCGGATGCCGTCGGTGGCGAACCCGGCATGGGCGGCGGTGTACGCCGCACTGGCCCTGACCGGCAACGCCGTGTCCGGGCGAGTGACGTTCGGGCTCGGGCTCTTCCTGGGGCTCGGCGCCGTGGCGCTGGTCCTGGCGTGGCGCCGCGCGGACGAGGGCCGCGTCGAGCGGTGGGTGCGCGGAGCCGTGGTCGCAGCTCTGGCCGGTCTCGCGACCGCAGCCAGTCCCGTGGCGGGGCTCTTCCTCGGACTGGTGGCCGCCGCCCTCTGGCTGCGCGGTCGGCGCCGCGCCGCCCTGGCCCTCGGCGTCCTGCCGGCGCTCGTCGTCGCCGCGACAGCTGCGGTGTTCCCGTTCTCCGGTGTCCAGCCCATGAGCTGGCGCACGGCCGCGGTGCCCCTCGTCCTGGCGGCGGCGGGGTGGTTGCTGCTGCCCCGCCGGTGGCGCCTGGCGAGGGTCTGCTCGGCCGTGTACGCCGCGGCTGTCGTGCTGGTGTGGATCGTGCCGACCCCCATCGGCACCAACGTCTCGCGGCTGTCCCTGCTGTTCGGTGGCGTGGTGCTCGTGGCTGCGGCGTCAGGGGCGTGGTGGACCTCGCCCTTCGCTCGCCGCTTCGGTCGCCGCGCCGGGCGCGGGCTGCTCGGAGCAGCCATCCTGACCGCGACGGGTTGGCAGTTCTTCATCGCCGGCAGCGACGTGGTCAGGGCCTCGTCCGCGACGGGGCTCGACGGCGACGTCCGGCCGCTCGTGGCCCAGCTGGACGCTCGGGGCGCCGACCTGGGCCGCGTGGAGGTGGTGCCGAGCATGAGCCATCGTGAGGCCAGCGCGCTGGCCGCGCACGTGAACCTGGCCCGAGGCTGGAACCGGCAGGCGGACGTCGCTCGCAATCCGATGTTCTACCGCGACGAGCGACCCTTCACGGCGTCGGAGTACCGCCGGTGGCTGCATGTCTGGGCGGTGCGGTTCGTCGTGCTGCCGGCCTCGGCACCCGACTACGCCGGGCTGCACGAACGCACCCTGGTGCGCGCCGGTCTGCCGTACCTGCGTCAGGTCTGGTCCGACCCGGCCTGGAGCCTCTACGAGGTGGTCAACCCGACGTCCATGGCGACGGCGCCCGGGTCACTGGTCGAGTGGGACTCCGCGGGAGTGACCGTGGACCTGCCCGAGGCGGGAACGACGACGTTGCGGGTGGCCTGGTCACCGTGGCTCAGCATCGTCGACGGCTCCGGCAGCCCGGTCTCCCTGGACGACCGAGCAGGGTCGTGCCTGGCCGCCCAGCCGGTGGGTCGCGGGCGCTCGTTCGCGTGGGTCGTCCTGCACGCGACCACTCCAGGGACCTACCGGATCGCGGCGCCGTACGTCCTCCCGCGCGGGACCGCATGTCCGGACCAGCCCGCCTCGGCCCGAGGACCTGCATGACGAGGATGTCGCAGCGAATGTAACCTTGCGGGTACGTACCGACTTGGTTACATTAGCTGTCGTGGACGCCGTGTTGCACGCGCTGGCAGACGAGAGCCGGCGCACGGTTCTCGAGATTCTCCGCGACCACCCGGCGAGTGCAGGAGAGCTGGCCGAGGCTCTCCCGATCGCTCGCCCGGGTGTGTCCCGGCATCTCCGCGTGCTGCGCGAAGCCGGGCTGGTCGGCGTGCGCCAGGACGCTCAGCGCCGGATCTACACACTCCGTCCGGAGGCGCTCGTCGAGGTCGACCAGTGGCTGGGGGAGTACCGCCGGCTCTGGGAGCACCGGCTCGACGCCCTCCACACCGAGATCGCACGAGGAAAGAAGGCACGACGATGACCACGATCGCGACGATGCGAACGCTCGACGAGGCCCACGGCGCAGTCCGGGTCGAGGACCTCTACGACACGGATATCGACGACCTGTGGGAGGCATGCACGACACCGGAGCGGCTCGCGCGCTGGATCGCTGACGTCTCCGGCGACCTGCGGGTGGGCGGCACGATCCATGCCGTGTTCACCAGGACCTGGACCGGTCCGGGCCGGGTCGAGGTCTGTGACGCACCGCATCATCTGCTCCTCACGATGCAGCCGGGCACCGACGATGAGTCACAGATGGAGGCCTGGCTGACAGAGGAGGGCTCCCAGACCCGGCTGGTGGTCGAGGAGCGCGGCCTGCCGGTGACACACCTCCCGTTCCACGCCTCTGGTTGGCGGGTCCACCTCGAGGATCTCGGTCGGTCGCTGGAGGTCGGCGGCCCGGTCCACCCGGAGGGCTGGAGCTCCGCCGCCGGGGCGCCCGGCTGGAAGGCACGCTGGGAGGAGCTCACGCCGACCTACCAGCAGAAGGCGATCGGTTGATGTCGGACCTGATCAGGCTGAGCCTGACGACGCTCAGTGCGCCCGACGCGATCGCGCTCGCACGGTTCTACGCCGAGATCACCGGCGGGATCGCGACGGGCGACGAGCGCTGGGCGCTCGTGGAAGGGCCGAACGGTGACATCGGGTTCCAGCGGTCCGACGACTACCGGCCACCCACCTGGCCGGAGGGCGGGGTGGGGATGCAGATGCACCTCGAGTTCCTGGTCGACGACCTGGAGGCGACCGGAGCACGTGTGCTGGCGGCCGGCGCCACCCGGTTCGAGCACCAGCCCAATGTCGACCACTGCTTCGTGTACGCCGACCCTGCGGGGCATCCGTTCTGCCTGTCGACGTGGGGGGTCCCGCGAGTCGGCGACTGACGCCATCCCGGCTTCGACCGTGCCGAGGTGGTTCGCCCCCCGCCGGGTCGGTGCTGGTCACACCGGGGCCGCCGCGTGAGTTGGTGCGGACGGGCTGGCCTGTAAGCCGGGTTCTGTCCCCGGGTCCCTCACGGTCACCGGGGGGCGACCATCCATCTACGGGTGCCGTTGCCGGCACCCTCCTGCGATCTACCCGCGTACTCGGGCGAGCCGCCCTCGGCGTACGCGCGTCCGGTGCCCGAAGGCTCCGGACTTCTTGATCTTGCTCCAGGTGGGGTTTGCCTAGCCGGCCCGGTCGCCCGGGCCGCTGGTGGTCTCTTGCACCACCGTTTCACCCTTACCGCCCTGTCCGGAGACAGGGAGGCGGTCTGTTTTCTGTGGCACTTTCCCGCGGGTCACCCCGGGTGGGTGTTGCCCACCACCTCGCTCTGTGGAGCCCGGACTTTCCTCGGCACCGTGTCTCGAGAGACACGGCGACGCGGTCGCCCGGCCAGCCCATCCGCACTGCGAGGGTAGGGCAAGGCCGCTAGTTTCGGCCCATGACGTACTGGTACTGCCTCAACCACAAGGCCGTGGAGGGTCCGGACGGCTGCGCCTACAAGGACCGGCTCGGCCCTTACGACACCGAGGCGGACGCCGCCCGCGCGCTCGAGAAGGTCAAGGAGCGCAACGAGGAGTGGGACAACGACCCACGCTGGAACGACAAGCCCAAGAGCTAGGGGTGGCGATCCCGCAGGGCCACAAGGCCTCTCCGTGGCCGTTCCTGGCGATGATGGGCATGGCCGGCTGCTTCTTCCTGTACGCCGCCAGCGGGCTGCTCGCGCCGTGGTACGCCGTGGTCGCTCTGATGCTGGTCTGGGTGGTGCTGTTCGTCGTCGCCACCCGGTGGTGGACGCCGCACCCGAAGCGCACGCTGCTGCTGCCGGGGATCGCGATCGTGCTCTGGTTCGTCGTCCTGACCGTGGGGGAGGCCCTGCTCGACTGGACCGCGTGACCCGGAGGAGGACGCCGTGCTCGCGATGAGGGCGATCTTCCCTCGCATCAGCGAGCGGCTCCAGCGCGCGGTCGACCGGCCCGGCCCGCACCGGGCTACCGCGGGCTGACCCGCAGGATCACGTCGTTGCCGCCGCCGTTGTCGGTGGTGACGAGCAGGTCGCCGTTCTCGGCGCTGGTGACCTGGCGGATCCGGCCCCACTGCCGCAGCGCGCGCGGGGCCCGCACCCGCTGCAGCTTCCCCCGCTTGTCGAAGGTGAGGAACAGGACCCGGCTCGCCTTCAGGCAGGCCACCGCGAGCGCGCCGTCGAGGGCGCCCCACTTCGCGCCGTTGACGAAGCCGCCCCCGGACGTGGCGAGCGGTCGGGTTGCCGGAGCGCCAGCGGGCCTTCACCTGCTTGCCCGGCAGCGACTGGTCGGTCATCGGCACCGACTCGTTGTAGCCGGGCACCGGGTTGTAGCCGTAGTCGCCGCCGTTGACGAGGAGGTTGACCTCGTCGTCGCGGTAGGTGCCCTGCTCGACGTTCCACAGCGTGCCGTCGGCGCGCTCGGCGACGCCCTGGACGTTGCGGTGGCCGAAGGTGTGCACGTAGCGCCGCGGGCCGGTGGCGCTGATGAACGGGTTGTCCGGCCACGGCCCGCCGGTGAACCGGTCGAGGCGCAGCGTCTTGCCGCCGAGCGAGTCGAGGTTCTCCGGGTTGGTGCCCTCGGCGGCGTCGCCGGTGCCGACCAGCAGTGACCCGTCGCTGGTGACGAGGAGCCGGCAGCCACCGTGCCGGCCCGAGCTGGTCGGGAAGCCGCCCACCAGGATCCGGTCGAGCTTGGCCTTGCGCAGCTTCTTGTCCAGGGTCCAGGCGGTGACGTGGACGTCGTGGCCGCCGTCTCCGGTGAAGCCGCCCTGGCAGGTGTAGATCCGACGGTTGTCGGCGAAGTCGGGGTCCACCTCGAGCCCCATCAGTCCGGTCTCGCCGGAGACCCAGACGGTCCGCTTGGGGAAGGCGACCCGGTGCACCCTGCCCCTTCTTGAACACCGACAGGGTTGCCCGGTCGCGCTGGGTGAAGAGCAGCACGCCGCCGGGCAGCGACCGGACGTCCCACGGGTGGTCGAGGTGCCTGACCACAGCCCTGATCTTGAGGTGGGGCATCGGCTTGCGTTCCGCGCGGACCGTGGGCGTCGGCTCCGCCGCGTGTCCGCGGGCGGGCGGCGCCATCGGGACGAGCAGGGCCAACAGGACCGACGCCACCACGGTGCGCATACCCGGCACGGTACTCAGCGTCGGAGATTGCTCGACAGTCGAGCATCGTCCGAAGCCGGGAACCGTGCACAGACCCGAGAACATGTGGCCGTCTCCACAGGCACGGTCCGATCGCCGTCAGACCGGGAGTGCGCTGCGCTGCGATGCAGTCGTGGACGACGACAGCGAAGCAAAGATCCGAGAGCTCCTGCGGACCCAGGACGGCGTCATCTCGCGACGTCAGGTGCTGGCCGCTGGCTCAAGTGATGTCGAGATCGAGAGGCGCCTGCGCCGCCGCGAATGGGCACGCATCCATCCGGGCGTCTACGTCGAGCACACCGGGCCACCTACCTGGAGCCAGCTGGCGTGGGCCGCGGTGCTCTACTACTGGCCAGCTGCCCTGGCCGGCGAAACGGCGCTCGCGGCACAGAAGCTGGGTGGCTACGAGCGGGCGGGGTCGCTTGTCGAGGTCTCGGTGGACCGCGATCGCCGTGTCGTGCGCGCGCTGGGCATCGTGGTGCGCCAGCACGCGCGCTTCGAGTCGCTGTGCCAGATGCAGCTCGATCCACCTCGGCAACGGCTCGAGCATGCTCTGCTCGGGGTGGCATCGCGCAAGCGTGCGCTCGACCGGAGCGTCGGAGTGCTGGCCGATGCCGTCCAGCAAGGTCGAACGACCCCGCGCAGGCTCCTTGAGGCTCTGGACGAGAGACCCCGGTTGCGCCACCGTGCCGTGCTGCGCATGGTCCTCCTCGATGTCCAGTCCGGCGTTCACTCGGTGCTGGAGCACCGTTACCTGGTCGACGTCGAGCGTGCCCACGGTCTCCCCACCGGCAAGCGGCAGCGCCGGATGCAACTGGAAGGGTCCATCACGTTCCGAGACGTCGACTACGTCGATCACGGATTGACCGTCGAGCTCGATGGACGAATCGGTCACAGTGAGGTGGAAGACCAGTGGTCCGACCTGGAACGCGACGTCTCGACGATCACCGCTGGCGAGGTGACACTTCGAGGGGGATGGGTGCACGTGCTTGACCCTTGCCGACTGGCGGTGGCGGTGGCGAAGGTACTTGCACTCCCTCGGTTGGTCGGGGTGGATCACACCGTGTTCCCCCGACTGCGGAGCATTCCCGGCACCTGGTGCCGAGGATGCTCGGCAGACCGGATGACAGCGTCGCCGACCCAGATCACCGTTCGGGCAGACGTCGACAGTCGAGCATTTTCCGAGCTCGCGATGACCCCCAGTCGCGGTCAGAGCCAGCCGTTGCCGTCGGCGGTGATGGCCGCCTCGGCGCGGTTGGTGGCGCCGGTCTTGCCGATCGCCGAGGAGAGGTGGTTGCGGACGGTGCCCTCGGAGAGGAACAGCTTGCGGGCGATGGCCGCGACCGACGAGCCGTCGCGCGCGGCGCGCAGCACCTCGGTCTCCCGCTGGGTCAGCGGCGACTCGCCGGCCACCAGCGAGTCGGTGGCCAGGGCCGGGTCGACGACGCGGAGCCCGGCGTGCACGCGGCGTACGGCGTCGGCGAGCTGGGCCGCGGGCGTGTCCTTGACGACGAAGCCGGCCGCCCCCGCCTGCAGCGCTCGGCGCAGGTAGCCCGGCCGCCCGAACGTCGTCACGATCAGGACCTGCGTGTCGGGGGAGGCGCGCCGGACCTCGGCGGTCGCGGAGATGCCGTCGAGCCCGGGCATCTCCACGTCGAGCAGGGCCACGTCGGGGTGGTGCTCGAGCACGGCGGGCAGCACGGCGTCGCCGGTGCCGACCTCGGCGACCACCTCGAGGTCGGACTCGAGGCTCAGCAGCGCGGAGAGCGCGCCGCGCACCAGCGCCTGGTCGTCGGCGAGCAGCAACCGGATCGTCATGCTTTTCCGGTGTCCCCGCGGAAGCGCGACGCGTCCGCGCGCAGCGCGCCCATCTCGCGCTTTCGTGGGGTGATCATGGCCGGACGACGCAGAGGGAGAAGCCGGGGGAGAGCTCGCGGGTGACCACGGTGGCCCCGACGTCGGCGGCGCGCTCGCGCAGCCCGGCCAGACCCGGACCCGTGCCCGTTGGGCGAGGGCGGGGCGCTCCCGTCGTCGACGACCTCGGCGCTGGTCGGGGTGAGCCGCACCTCGCAGCGCGTGGCGCGGGAGTGCCGGATCACGTTGGTGACGCCCTCGCGGACCGTCCAGGCGAACAGCTCGCGCAGCTCGGACGGCACGTCGTCGGTGGAGTTCGGCAGCTCGGCGTCGATCTCGGCGGCGCGCAGCGCGACCCGCGCCCGCACCAGCTCGCCGGGGAGCGTGATGTCGCGGTAGCCCTCCACCGCGCGGCGTACGTCGGTGAGCGCGTCGCGGCTGAGCCGCTCCAGGTCGGCGATCTCCGCGCGGGCCCGGTCGACGTCGACGTCGAGCAGCTTCTGTGCGAGCTCGGCCTTGACGGTGATCACGGTGAGCGAGTGGCCGAGGATGTCGTGCAGGTCGCGGGCGAAGCGGGTGCGCTCGTTGTCGACGGCGAGCCGGGCGTTCTCCAGCTGGGCGTTGACGAGGTCGATGTTGCGGGTCATCACGGCGCGCAGGCCGAAGACCGCGACGGAGGCGGCCATGATGCCGAACGCCGTGCCGACCTGGCTGCCCCAGTCCTCGCGGGCGCCGAGGGCGATGGTCCCGACGACGAGCGCCACCGTGACGGGCGCGGCCACCCGGAACGGGAAGACCATGACGCACGCGACGCTCACGTAGACGGTGCAGGCCAGCCCCGGCTCGCCCACGCAGGCGACGGTGAGCCCGCCCAGCCCGACCAGGGCACCGAGGTAGGGCAGCGACCAGCTGAGCGGCGGGGTGTCGATGAGCCGCTGGCGGTCGGCCCTGGCCCGCACCCACAGCGACATGTAGACGACCGCGAACCCGAGGGTGCTGGCCATGCCCACGAGGCCGCGGGCCTCGTCGCGGTGCGCCCAGCCCTCGAGCAGCGGGTTGAGGAGGAAGAACAGCCAGATGGCCGCGAACAGCGGACCCAGCCGGCCCGTCGAGCCGGGGGTGGACACCCCTGGCATCGGCGTGACCGGCTGGGTCTGGCTCACCGTCTGCCCCACAGCCAGCACGCTAGTGGTCATCTAGGGGTGTTGCCGGTGCTAGCTGGACGAACAGGTCGAGCGTCGCACCGGCGCCTTGCGATGCACGCACTCTGAACACGCCAAACATGCAAGTACCTCCAGTGTGGGACACAGTCACACCCGGGCGGTGTCCTTGCTCATCCGCCACGCCGCGCCGAGGACGAAAACGGTCAGCCAGCCGAGCGCGTTGACCACGGCGTACCAGGGCAGCTCGCCGGTGAGGGGTGCCCGGGTGATCTCGGCGACCCCGAACATCGGTGTCCACTGGGCGATGTGCCAGATCAGGCTGGTGTGGTCGTCGATGGGGATGAACACGTTGCCGAGGAACGACATGAGCGCCAGGCCGGGGCCGAGGATCTGCATGGCGTTCTCGCCGGGCACGAGGTAGCCGACGAAGACGCCGAGCGCCGCGAAGACCAGCGTGCAGAGGATCGCGAGCACGGCGCACGCGACCCAGATGCCGGCCGGCATGTGCGGCTTGCCCTGGGCGAGGCCGGCGACGTTGACGACGGCCACCGCGACCGCGCCCATGACCAGCGCGACCAGGGCCTTCATCGCGATGTAGACGACCGGGCTGAGCGGCGTCAGCCGGAGCTGGCGCGACCAGCCCATGGCCCGCTCCATGGCGACCATCGCACCGGACGACGCGGCAGTGAGCGCCGCGGCGTAGAGCGCCATCGACACCATGATGTAGGCCGCGACGTTGCCGTGCCCGGCATCGTCGTTCCAGCCCGCGGTGCCGCCGAACGCGAAGAACAGGCCGGCCGGGAAGACCAGGGTGAAGAAGATCGTGCGACGGTTGCGGAGCATCCGCTTGAGCTCGATCCCGAGGATCGTCAGGTTGAAGCCGCCGTACGGCGGGACCTTGCGGGTGGTGGGGTCGATGGTGGCGGTGGTCATGGGTGCACGTCCTCGGAGGTGTGGGTCAGGCTCAGGAAGGCGTCCTCGAGTCCCTTGGAGGTGATCTCCAGGTCGCGGGCGTCGGTCTCGGTCAGCAGGTAGCGGGCGACGGCGTCGCTGTCCTTGGCGTGCAGGATCACGGTGTCGCCGCGGACCTCGACGCCGTCGACACCGCCGATGGCGGCCAGCCGCGTGGTGTCGGCGCCCGGCAGCGTGGCGCGGACCGCGCGGCCGGCGGCGAGGGCGCGGATCTCCGAACCGCTGCCGTCGGCCACGATCCTGCCGTTGCTGATCAGCACGATCCGGTCGGCGTACTGGTCGGCCTCCTCGAGGTAGTGCGTCGCGAAGAGGACGGTCCGGCCCTGCTCGGCGTCGCGCCGGATGGCCGACCAGAACGTACGCCGGCCCTCGACGTCCATGCCCGGTGGTGGGCTCGTCGAGGAGCAGCAGGGCGGGGTCGGGTAGCAGGGCCATCGCGAACCGCAGCCGCTGCTGCTCACCGCCCGAGCACTTGGCGACCTTGCGGCCGGCGATGCCGGTGATGCCGGCGTTGGCGAGCACCTCGTCGACGGGCTTGCTGTCCGCGAACAGGCTGGCGGTGTAGTCGACCGTCTCGCGCACGGTGAGGTCCTTGATCAGGCCGCCGGTCTGCATCACGGCGCTGACCAGGCCGCGGGCGATGGCGTGCCGCGGCTCGAGGCCCAGCACGCTGACGTCGCCGTTCGTGGGCCGCGACAGCCCGAGCACCATGTCGATGGTCGTGGTCTTGCCGGCGCCGTTCGGGCCGAGGAACGCCACGATCTCGCCCTGCTGGAGCTCGAGGTCGATGCCGCGGACCGCCTCGACGTCGCCGAACCTCTTGGTCACCCCCGAGAGTGAGACCGCGGGGGCCGGCGTGCGCCCGGCGGCGGTCGTGGAGAGCTGGGTCTGTGTCATGGCTCCAGCGTCGTGCGTCTCGGCGTTCCGTCCCTGGCTGGAGCGTCATGAGGTGGCTGTGACAAATGTCAGCCTCCGGGTGGCGGTGGGTGCGCAACCGTCATCCCCAGGGAGAACGGTTGCCAGCCCACCGCCCACCTGTGGAGAGCGGTTGCGCACGCACCGCCCACTTGGCAGACACGTGGCGTCAGAACGTGTGCTCCGGGCCGGGGAAGGTGCCGGCCTTCACGTCGTGAGCGTAGGCGCGGGCGGCGTCGAGGAGGACGCCGTGCAGGTCGGCGTACTGCTTGACGAACTTCGCCATCCGTCCGGTGCGCATGCCGAAGGCGTCCTGCCAGACGAGCACCTGGCCGTCGCACTCGTTGCCGGCGCCGATGCCGATGGTCGGGATGCGGAGCTTGCGGGTGACCTCGCCGGCCACGTCGCCGGGGACCATCTCCATGACGACCGCGAAGGCGCCGGCGTCCTGGATCGCCTCGGCGTCGGCGAGCACGCGCGCTGAGGTCTCGCCGCGGCCCTGGACCCGGTAGCCACCGAGCGTGTGCTCGGACTGCGGGGTGAAGCCGATGTGCGCCATCACCGGGATGCCGCCCTGGGTGAGCCGCTCGATCTGAGGCGCCATCTCGACGCCGCCCTCGAGCTTGACGCAGTGCGCGCCGCCCTCCTTCATGAACCGGACAGCGGTGAGGTAGGCCTGCTCGGGGGAGGCCTGGTAGGAGCCGAACGGCAGGTCGCCGACGACCAGCGCGCGCTTCGTCGACCGCGACACCGCACGGGTCAGCGGGATCAGCTCGTCGACGGTCACCGGCAGGGACGTCTCGTTGCCGTAGACGTTGTTGGACGCGCTGTCGCCCACGAGGAGCACGTCGATGCCGGCCTCGTCGAAGGTCTGCGCGGCGTACTGCTCGTAGGCCGTCAGCATCGTGAACTTCTCGCCCCGCTCCTTCATCTCCCGCAGGTGGTGGGTGCGCACCCTCTTCACGGGAGCCGGGGCGGTCGCGGCGGCGGGGCCGGTGCCGTAGGGGGCCCGTTCCTCAGCTGCAGAGCCTTCGGGGGTGGGCGTGCTCATCATTCGAGCTCCATTCCGGTGGTCTCGCAGCTCCCTGATGGAGTCCACGGACTGCTGAAATGCTAGCGAGGTACGCGCGGGTAGTGACCTGTGTCGCTGGTCACCCTCGAGCGTCACAGCTCCTTGCGCAGGTGCACGTCCGCGGCGTCGGGCGTGGGGACGCCCTCCCACCGGAACAGCTCGGTGTATCCGTGCCGCTCGTAGAAGGCCGGCGCCTGGAACGTGAACGACGTGACGAAGACGTGCGTGCAGCCCCGAGCCCGTGCCTCCACCTCGAAGGCGTCGAGCAGTCTCGTGCCGAGCCCGGCACCCCGTGAGTCCGCGCGCACCCACGTCATGCCGATGCCGGCCGCGACCCCCCACGTCCAGCCGCTGAGCCCGGCGGCCAGGTCGTCGGCGTCGTCCAACACCCGAACGGTCAGCTCGCGGGCCGCCGGGACGTCCGGCGTCGCAGCGGCGTTGACCGCATCCAGCTCGTCGGAGAGCCGCTGGTCGAGGTCGGGAAGTGCTTCGGCCACGAGGGTGCGATAGGACACGCGGTCACACGGTAGCGGCCGCATCGGCGGCGGCCTCGAGCTCGGCGACGACGATCTTCCGCATCCTGCAGCATCGCCTCGGTGGCGGCGCTGGCCCGGACCGGGTCGGGGTCCTCCATCAGCTCGTAGAGGCGCTTGGGCACGATCTGCCACGACAGCCCGAACCGGTCCCTCAGCCAGCCGCAGACCGACTCCTCGCCGCCGCCTGCGGTGAGCGAGGCCCAGTAGTGGTCGACCTCGGCCTGGTCGGCGCAGGTGACCGAGAAGAGATGGTCTCGGTGAAGCCGGCGTGCTCCGGGCCGCCGTTGATGCCGCGGAAGGTCAGCCCGTCGAGGGTGAACTCGCCGGCCATGACCGTCCCCGGCTCGCCGTAGCCGGACTCGGTGTAGCGGGCCATGTGGCCGACCCGGGAGTTCGGGAAGATCGAGGTGTAGAACTCGGCCGCCTCCTCCAGCTCGCTGTCGAACCAGAGGCAGGGGCTGATGGCTGCACTCGCTGCGAGAGTCATGACAGGACAGACCGGGCGACGCAGCAACTCTCATCGGCCAGACTCATCGCGCGCTCGCGCCGGCACCGATCTCTAGACTCGAACCGTGGACTTCTACTCGGCCTACGCCCACGGGTTCGCCCGGGTCGCCGCCTGCACGCTGCCGGTGGCGATCGCCGACCCGGCGGCCAACGCGCGCGCGGTGCTGGCGCAGGCCAAGGAGTGCCACGACGACGCCGTCGCGGTGGCGGTGTTCCCGGAGCTCTGCCTGACCGGCTACGCCATCGACGACCTGCTGCTGCAGGACACGCTGCTCGAGGCCGCGCACGACGGCGCTCGCACGACGTGGTCCGCGGCTCGGCCGACCTGCTGCCGGTCCTCGTCGTCGGGCTGCCGCTGGTGCACGGCACCCGGGTGCTCAACTGCGCCGTGGTGATCCACCGGGGCCGGGTCCTCGGCGTCGCGGCGAAGTCCTACCTGCCGACCTACCGCGAGTTCTACGAGCGCCGGCACTTCGCCCCGGGCGACGACCGGCGCGGCGCCACCATCGAGGTCTGCGGCGCCGAGGTGCCGTTCGGGCCCGACCTGATCTTCGCCGCCACCGACCTGCCCGACCTCAAGCTGCACGTCGAGATCTGCGAGGACATGTGGGTGCCGGTGCCGCCGAGCGCCGAGGCGTCGCTGGCGGGCGCGACCGTGCTGGCCAACCTGTCCGGCAGCCCGATCACGGTCGCCCGCGCCGAGGACCGGCGGCTGCTGGTCCGCAGCGCGAGCGCGCGCTGCAACGCGGCGTACGTCTTCGCGGCCGCCGGCCAGGGCGAGTCGACGACCGACCTGAGCTGGGACGGCCAGACGATGGTCTACGAGTGCGGCGAGCTGCTGGCCGAGGGGCGAGCGGTTCCCCGAGGGGCCGCGTCTGCACGATCGCCGACGTCGACCTCGACCGGATCCGCCAGGACCGGCTGCGGCAGGGCACCCACGACGACAACCGGCGCACCCACGCCGACGCGGGTCGGCGGCGTTCCGCACCGATCGAGTTCGAGCTCGACGCCGCCGACCGGCGACATCGGGCTGCGCCGCAAGGTCGACCGGTTCCCGTTCGTGCCCGACGACCCGAGCGGCTCGCGCTCGACTGCTACGAGGCCTACAACATCCAGGTCTCCGGGCTCGAGCAGCGGCTGCACGCGCCATCGGCGCAGCCCAAGGCGGTCATCGGCGTCAGCGGCGGCCTCGACTCGACGCACGCGCTGATCGTCGCCGCGCAAGGCGATGGACCGGCTCGGCCGCCCGCGCTCCGACATCCACGCGTTCACGATGCCGGGCTTCGCGACCGGCGACGACCACGAAGTCCTACGCCACCCGGCTGGCCAAGTCGCTCGGCGTGACCTTCGAGGAGCTCGACATCCGGCCGGCGGCGCGGCAGATGCTCGACGACATCGACCACCCGTTCGCCGACGGCGAGCCGGTCTACGACGTCACGTTCGAGAACGTCCAGGCCGGGCTGCGCTACGACTACCTCTTCCGGCTGGCCAACCACCGCGGCGGCATCGTGCGTCGGCACCGGCGACCTCTCCGAGCTGGCGCTCGGCTGGTGCACCTACGGCGTGGGCGACCAGATGTCGCACTACAACGTCAACGCCGGCGTGCCGAAGACGCTGGTCCAGCACCTGATCCGCTGGGTCGCGGAGACCGGCCAGTTCGACGAGGACGACCAACGAGCTGCTCGAGGAGATCCTCGAGCAGGAGATCACCCCCGAGCTGATCCCGGACCAGGAGGGCGTCAAGCCGCAGGCGACCGAGGACTCGGTCGGCCCCTACTCGCTCCAGGACTTCACGCTCTTCCACGTCCTCCGCTTCGGCGACCGGCCGATCCAAGATCGCCTTCCTGGCCTGGCACGCCTGGCACGACGCGGCCGCGGGGGAGTGGCCGCCGGACTTCCCCGAGGAGCGGCGCACGGCCTACGACCTCGCCGACGATCCGGCACTGGCTGGAGGTCTTCATCAAGCGGTTCTTCGCCAGCCAGTTCAAGCGCTCCGCGCTGCCCAACGGCCCCAAGGTCAGCGCCGGCGGCACCATGTCTCCCCGCGGCGACTGGCGGATGCCCTCGGACGCCGACCCCACCGCGTGGCTGGCCGAGCTGGAGAACGTGCCGAACGGGCTGACGCACGGTCGAGCCTGGCGTCAGCTCGGCGACCGGCGTCTGCGTGTACGAGGGCCAGCCGCCACTCGCCGTCACGCCGCACATAGCTGCTGGTCATCAGCGCCTCGAACGCCGGACCCTCCGCGCGCTGCGCGGTCGCCGCGTAGACGAGCGCGCCGCGTCGGCGCCCAGCTCGACGCCTCGCACGTCGTCGATCTCGTAGGCCGACCAGGCGGGCGCCTCGCGCAGCGAGGCGACCACGCTCGTCTCGGTTCGATCGCCACGCCGTGCGCCAGGACCATCAGCGCCGTCATCGGTCATGAGGCGCGCCGTAGAACGTCGCTGCCGGTCCCGTCGCACAGCGAGTCCCAGCCGGCGCGCTCCAACGCCTCGAGCTCGGCACGTACGTCGTCGTTCATCTCGCCACCTCCGTGAGGATTCGACTTGGGACTCGGAGGGCCTGGGCAGGAAGTGCTCCAGGTTCCCGATCTCCTCGATGTCCGGTCCCCAGCGAGCCGGATCCGAAACGGCGCTGGCGGGCAACTGGTGGGCAGTGGGCAGTGGTCGATCCCGGGTCCGTCGTGGCGGTTTCGAGGCGTTCTCCCAAGGTCACCGGCCCGCACCCCAGGACGGCCGTGGCTGGCGCTCCTCGCACCTCGACCACCGCGGGCTGCGGCCGACCAATAGGGCTGCGCGCATGGGCAAGCAGGAAGACTTCGTGCTCCGGGCGCTCGAGGAGCGTGACGTCCGGTTCGTGCGGCTGTGGTTCACCGACGTGCTCGGGTTCCTCAAGTCCGTGGCGGTGGCGCCGGCCGAGCTGGAGGGCGCGTTCGCGGAGGGGATCGGGTTCGACGGGTCCGCGATCGAGGGGTTCGCGCGCGTCTACGAGTCCGACATGCTCGCCAAGCCCGACCCGTCGACGTTCCAGATCCTGCCGTGGCGCGGCGAGGGCCCGACGACGGCGCGGATGTTCTGCGACATCGTGATGCCCGACGGCTCCCCGTCGTACGCCGACCCGCGGTTCGTCCTCAAGCGGATCCTGTCGCAAGGCGGCCGACAAGGGGTTCACCTTCTACACCCACCCCGAGATCGAGTTCTACCTGTTCAAGGACGTGCCGAGTCGACGGCGTCGAGCCGGTGCCGGTCGACCGCAGCGGCTTCTTCGACCACACCGCCCAGTCCAAGGGCTCCGACTTCCGCCGCGAGGCGATCACGATGCTCGAGGCGATGGGCATCTCGGTGGAGTTCAGCCACCACGAGGGCGGCCCGGGCCAGCAGGAGATCGACCTCAGGTACGCCGACGCGCTCAGCACCGCCGACAACATCATGACCTTCCGCACCGTGATCCGGGAGGTGGCGCTGAGCCAGGGCATCTGGGCGACGTTCATGCCCCAGCCGTTCACCACCCACCCCGGCTCGGGCATGCACACCCACGTCAGCCTCTTCGAGGGCGACCAGAACGCCTTCTTCGAGGCCGGGCTCCGAGTACCAGCTGTCCAAGGTCGGCCGGCAGTTCATCGCCGGCATCCTGGCGCACGCCCAGGAGATCAGCGTCGTCACCAACCAGTGGGTCAACAGCTACAAGCGGATGATGTTCGGCGGCGAGGCGCCGTCCTACGTCTGCTGGGGCCACAACAACCGCAGCGCGATGATCCGGGTGCCGATGTACAAGCCCCTCAAGGGCCAGTCGACCCGCATCGAGCTGCGCACCGTCGACGCGGCCTGCAACCCCTACCTCGCCTTCGCGGTGACGCTGGCCGCCGGCATGAAGGGCATCGAGCAGGGGCTCGAGCTGCCCCGCGAGGCGGAGGACGACGTCTGGTCGCTCACCGAGCGCGAGCGCACCAGCCTCGGCATCGAGCCGCTGCCCAAGAGCCTCAACGAGGCGATCGAGATCGCCGAGCGCTCCGAGCTGCTGGCCGAGACCCTCGGCGAGCACGTCTTCGACTTCTTCCTCCGCAACAAGCGCGCCGAGTGGGACGAGTACCGCGGCCAGGTCTCCGCCTTCGAGCGGGACCGGATGCTCCCGGTCCTCTGAGCACGCAGAGGACACCGATGCCCGTCTACAGCGCCGACCGGGTCAACCGGCTGCGCATGGTGCTCGGCATCGTGATGGCGATCGCGGTGCTCATGGCGGTCCTCGCGGCGTTCATCCTGGCGAACGGCGAGCACCGGGCCGCCGGGGTGATCGCGATGGTGGTCGCCGGGCTGCTGCTCGGCTCCGGGGGCTCTGCCTACAAGCTGCTCGCCGACGCCGGGCGCCCCGCCAGGATCGCCACCGTCGTGACCGGCGTGCTCTGCCTGCTGTCCGGACTGGCGCTGGCCGGCTCCTGGCTGGCGTTCCTGCTGCCGCTGATGGGGCTCGGGCTGCTCTTCCTCGCCCTGATCTCCGACGAGGTCGAGTCGTGAGCGAGCACTCCCGCGTCCTGGTCGTGCAGCCCGAGCTCGACGACCCGGCGCACCTCTTCGGCGAGTGGCTCGAGGAGGCCGGCTGCCGCCTCGAGGTGGCCCATCCCTACGCCGGCGACCCGGTGCCGACCCTCGACGGCTACGCCGGCCTGCTGGTGATGGGCGGTGCGATGGGCGCCAACGACGACGAGGCCCTCGAGTGGATCGGCCCGGTCAAGGAGCTGCTCCGCGACGCCGTCGCGGAGGCGTGCCGACCCTCGGCATCTGCCTCGGCCACCAGCTGATGGCCGCGGCGCTCGGCGGGCGCGTGACGCCCAACCCACGGGGCCAGCAGGTCGGGCTGCTCCCGGTCGGCTGGACCGACGCGGCGGCCGGCGACCGGCTCTTCGGCGGTCTGGCGACCCCGCGGCGCGGCGTGCAGTGGAACTACGACGTCGTCGTCGAGCTGCCGGCGGGCGCCGAGGTGCTGGCCGAGACTGGTGACGGCGAGCTCCAGGTCGTCCGCTACGGCCCCATGGCGTGGGGTGTCCAGCTCCACCCCGAGGTCGACGAGGTCATCGTCGGCACCTGGGTCACCGACTCCGAGCGTGGCGAGCTGGCCGACCGCGGGCTCGACGCCGACGCCCTGCTGACCGAGATCAAGGAGGCCCGGGAGGAGCTCGACCAGGCGTGGGCGCCGCTGGCCGCGGGGTTCGCGGACGTGGCGCTGGGCCTCGCCGAGGATGAGACGGCCGGGATGAGCCACCCCACCACGGACCAGGGGCGGCTGGCCCGGCTCGGGCTTCCTGGACTCCGAGTCGGCCGCGCCCCGCCTGCGCAGCGCTGGGCGAGGACGTCGCGGAGCCCCTGGTGGCGCTCGTCGCCCGCACCGCCGACCCCGACCTGGCCCTCCACCGCCTGGTCGACCTGGTGGAGGTCCAGGACGACGCCGCGCCGATGCTCCGGGCGCTGGTGGACGACGAGGGCACCGCGATGCGGCTGCTCTCGGTGCTCGGCGCCAGCGAGGCGCTCGCCGACCACCTGTGCCGCCACCCCGAGCACTGGCGCGAGCTCACGGACCCGACGATGGGCTCGACCCGCCCCGCGGCGTACGCCGTCCGCGAGGGGCTGCTGCGTGCGGTGGGCGCCGAACCCGACGACGCGCCGACCGCGACCAAGGCGGACCACGAGGCGGTCGACGCGCTGCGCGTGGAGTACCGCCGGGTCCTGCTCCGCCTCGCCTCGCGCGACCTGACCCACCACCTCGGTGTCGACGACGCCGCCGCCGAGCTCTCCGACCTCGCTGCCGGCACCCTCGACGCCGCCCTGGCCATCGCCCGACAGCGAGTGGCCCTCGATGGGGCAGAGCAGCACGCATCAGGCCCGGCTGGCGGTGGTCGCGATGGGCAAGTGCGGCGGCCACGAGCTCAACTACGTCTCCGACGTCGACGTGGTCTTCGTGCACGAGCCCACCCAGGGCGCTGACGAGACCGTGGCGCTGAAGGTGGCCACCCAGCTGGCCAGCCACCTGATGCGGATCTGCTCGGAGCAGACCGGCGAGGGCACCATCTGGCCGGTCGACGCGGCGCTGCGGCCCGAGGGCAAGGCCGGCCCGCTGACCCGCACCCTCGCCAGCCACCAGGGCTACTACGAGCGCTGGGCAAGCACCTGGGAGTTCCAGGCGCTGCTCAAGGCGCGCGCCGTCGCCGGCGACCTCGAGCTCGGCCGGGAGTACGTCGCGATGGTCCAGCCGATGGTGTGGAGCGCGGTCGAGCGAGACGGGTTCGTCGCGGACACCCAGGCCATGCGCCGCCGGGTCATCGAGCACATCCCGGCCCACCACGCCGAGCGGCAGCTCAAGCTCGGCTCCGGGGGGCTGCGCGACGTCGAGTTCGCCGTGCAGCTGCTGCAGCTCGTGCACGGCCGCGCCGACCCGGAGATCCGCCAGCCCACCACGCTCAGCGCGCTTGCGGAGCTGACCCGCCACGGCTACGTCGGCCGCGAGGACGGCGAGGCGCTGCGCGACGCCTACGCCTTCCTCCGCACCCTCGAGCACCGGATCCAGCTGTTCCAGCTGCGCCGCACCCACGTCGTACCGGACGACGAGCCGTCGCTGCGCCGCCTCGGCCGGAGCATGGGCTACATCAAGGAGCCGGTCGCGTCGCTCGACCGCGAGTGGCAGCACCACCGCCGCGAGGTGCGCCGGCTGCACGAGAAGCTGTTCTACCGGCCGCTGCTCACCGCCGTCGCCCGGCTGGCCGGCGACGAGGCCCGGCTCACGCCCGAGGCCGCGTCGCGGCGGCTGGCCGCTCTGGGCTTCGCCGACCCCGACGCCGCCCTCCGCCACCTCGAGTCGCTCACCTCCGGCGTGACCCGGACCTCCAACATCCAGCGCCAGCTGCTGCCGGCCATGCTCGACTGGTTCGCCGAGGCGCCGGATCCCGACGCCGGGCTGTTCGGCTTCCGCAGGCTGAGCGAGTCGCTGGGCCGGACGCCGTGGTATCTCAAGACCCTGCGCGACGAGGGCCAGGTCGCCGAGCGGCTGGCCAAGCTGCTCGCGACCTCCCGCTACGTCTCCGACCTGCTCGAGAAGGAGCCGGCCGGCGTCCGCATGCTGGGGGAGTCCCTCGAGCCCCTGCCGGCCGAGCAGTACAACGGGCTGATCGTCGAGGAGATGCTCGCCGCCGGTGGCCGGCGCGAGGACCCCGAGGCGGCCGTCCGGGCGGTCCGCGCAGTACGCCGTCGCGAGCTGTTCCGCGTCGCTGCCGGCGACACCCTCGGGCTGGTCGACGTGGCCGACGTCGGCGCCGCGCTCTCGCGGATCACCGACGCGACGCTCGAGGCGACGCTGCGGGTGGTCATGGAGTCCGTCGCCCACGCCAAGCACCTCTCGGAGCCACCGGTGCGGATGGCGATCATCGCGATGGGCCGCTACGGCGGCTTCGAGCTGTCCTACGGGAGCGACGCCGACGTGCTGTTCGTGCACGAGGCCCGCCGGGAGGAGGGACAGAGCGGGGTCGACCAGCACGAGGCGTCGTCGTACGCCCTCGCGGTGGCCAACGAGCTCCGCCGCCTGCTCGCTCTTCCCGGCGGCGACCCGCCGCTGGAGGTCGATGCCGGCCTGCGGCCCGAGGGCAAGCAGGGGCCGCTGTCGCGGAGCCTGGAGTCGCACGCGGCCTACTACGCGAAGTGGTCGAAGGTCTGGGAGGCGCAGGCGCTGCTCCGTGCCGACGCGGTCGTGGGCGATCGGGGGCTGCGGCAGCGGTTCGTGGAGCTGATCGACCCGCTGCGCTACCCCGAGCCCGGGCCCTCGGGCACCGGGCTGTCGGACGATGACGTCGTGGAGGTACGCCGGATCAAGGCGCGCGTCGACCACGAGCGGCTGCCCCGGGGCGCCGACCCCAACAGCCACCTCAAGCTCGGCCGGGGCGGGCTCGCCGACATCGAGTGGACGGTGCAGCTGCTGCAGATGCAGCACGCGGCGACGGTGCCGGGGCTGCGCACCTCGCGGACCCTCGACGCGCTCGTCGCCGCGCGTGAGGCCGAGCTGCTGTCGGAGTCCGACGCCGACACGCTGGTGGCAGGGTGGCGGTGGGTCAGCCGGGTGCGCAACGCGATCACGCTGGTGCGTGGCCGGGGCAGCGACCAGCTCCCGCACGACATCCGCGAGCGCGCGGCAGTCGCCAACGTGCTCGGCTACCCGGCCGGCGCCACCGACCAGATGGCCAACGACCACCTGCGCACCATGCGCGTCTCGCACGCCGTCGTCGACCGGGTGTTCTGGGGATGACCGGATGACCGCGGGTTCCAGCCCCGCGTCACCGGGTTTCGAGACGGGCGCAGAGCGCCCTCCTCAACCAGCGGTCGCGCCGGCCGCACCGGCTGCGGTGACGCTGCGGGTCCACCAGGTGGAGGCGCTCGCGGCGCTGTCCGCGGCGTGGGCGCGCGGGCAGACCCGCGCCTGGGTGGCGCTGCCGCCCGGGGCGGGCAAGACGATGGTCGGGCTGATGACCGTCCGCGACCGCATCGCGGCCGGCGCCGTGGGCAAGGCGGTGGTGCTCGGCCCCAACACCGCGATCCAGGGCCAGTGGGCCGCTCAGGCCACGGCGCTGGGCATCGACGTCGGCACCGACCGGTCGCTGGACCACCAGCTCACCGCGCTGACCTACCAGGCGCTCGCCGTCTTCGACCCCGACGACGAGGTCGACGACGACGGGTCACCCGGCTTCGAGACGGTTGCTGCGCAACCTCCTCAGCCACCGTCGCTTCTGGACCGGCTGCACGAGAACGGCCGCGCCTTCGTCGAGCAGCTGAAGAACGCCGGTCCGCTGCTGCTGGTGCTCGACGAGTGCCACCACCTGCTCGAGGTGTGGGGGCGGCTGATCGGGGAGCTGCTCGACCAGCTGCCCAACGCGCTGGTGCTCGGGCTGACGGCGACGCCGCCGGAGGCGCTCACCGCCGACCAGGCGCTGCTGGTCGACGAGCTGTTCGGCACGCCCGCTCTACCGCGTATCGATCCCGGCGGTGGTCAAGGTGGGCGACCTCGCGCCGTTCGTCGAGCTGGCCTGGCTGACCACGCCGACCCCGAGCGAGGACGACTGGCTGAAGGAGGAGGCCGAGCGGTTCCGCGAGCTGATCACCCAGCTCACCGACCCGACGTTCGGCTCGATGCCGTTCCTGCAGTGGCTCGACGCGCGGTTCGTGGCCCGCCGGTCACCGTGGCTCACGCTGGTCAAGGAGCAGCCGGACGTCTGCCGAGCGGTGCTGCGCCTCCACCACGTCGGGATGATCGGGCTGCCGAGCGGCGCCCGGATGCAGGAGGAGCACCGCTCGGCGCCGACCGCGGACGACTGGGTGCTGCTGGTCGACGACTGGCTGACCGGCCGGCTCACCAAGACCGGGCTCCCCGAGGACGACGAGGTCGTCGAGGCCGTACGCCGGGCGCTGCCGTCGGTCGGCTACCAGTGGACCAAGCGCGGCATCCGTCGCGGCCGCAGCCCGGTCGACCGGGTCCTGGCCCGCTCGGCGTCGAAGACCGCCGCGGTGGTCGAGATCTGCGCCCACGAGCACCTCAACCTCGCCGAGCGGATGCGGATGCTGGTCCTCTGCGACCACGAGCGCGCCGGGGCGACCCTGCCCGCGGACCTCACCGGGGTCATCGACCAGCAGGCCGGCTCGGCCCACGCGATGCTCGAGGCCCTGGTCGCCGCCCCGGAGACGAGCGGGCTCAACCCGATCCTCGTCACCGGCAAGACGGTCGCCGGCGCAGCGGCCACGCTAGCAGGCGTTCCTCGCCTGGCTGCCCGACCGCGACCTCGCGGCCTCCCTGCGGGTCGAGCCGCTGGGGATCGTGGCCCCGGGCGAGGGCTCGACGCTCCAGCAGGTCGTCGGGCCGTGGGAGACCCGGCAGTGGGTCGGACTGCTGACGACGTACTTCCAGGACGGCCACTGCCAGGTCCTCGTCGGCACCCGCGCCCTGCTCGGCGAGGGCTGGGACGCCAAGCGGATCACCGGGCTCGCCGACGTCACCGCGGTCACCACGATCACCTCGGTCGTGCAGACCCGCGGCCGCGCGCTGCGCACCGACCCGCTGTGGCCGGAGAAGGTCGCCGTGAACTGGTCGCTGGTCTGCGTCTCCGACCAGCACCCCAAGGGCGGCAACGACTGGGACCGGCTGGTCCGCAAGCACGCGGGCTACTTCGGCATCGACCCCGAGGGCCAGATCGTCGACGGCGTCGCCCACCTCGACCCGCTGTTCTCGCCGTTCGTGCCGCCGCCGGTCTCGGAGTTCGACGCGACCAACGCGCGCGCGATCGTGCGCAGCGAGCAGCGCGACACCATCCGCGAGCAGTGGCAGGTCGGGCAGCCGTACGTCGACACGGCCGTCTGCGGCATCAGGATCAAGGAGCGCGGCCTGGCCGGGGCCGGTGGCTTCGGGCTGGGGTTTGGAGCGGGCACCGGCCCGGCCGACGTCGTCCTGCGCCCCGACGCGGCCGAGCTGCGCGGTCTGCGCCGCCACGCGAACCGCGACCGGGCCACCTCCCTGCTGGTCGGTGCCGGTGTGCTGGCGGCACTGGTCGCCGGCGTCGCCGGGGCGCCGCTGGTGCTGGCCGGGGGAGCGCTGGTCGGGGTCGCCGCGGCGTACGCCCGGGTCCGCAGCCACCTGCGCCACGGCGAGGAGCTGCTGCACGGCGCCGAGGAGGCGCCGTCCGTCATCCGGATCGCCTCCGCCGTGGCCGACGGGCTCTGCGCCGCCGGGCTGGTCCGCCGCAACGCCGACTCGGTCGAGGTGGCCCTCGACGCCGACGGTGAGTACCGCTGCGTCCTCCACGACGTCGACGAGGTCGAGGCCGAGATCTTCGCGAACGCGCTCGACGAGGCGGTCTCGCCGATCAACCTGCCGCGCTACCTCCTGCCGCGCTGGGTGCGGACCAGGAGAGACGTCACGTGGTGGAGGTCGATGTGGGCCGGCTTCGGCCGGCTCAAGCCGGACGGCGTCGTCTGGCACGCCGTCCCGACGGTCCTCGGCCTCAACGCCGAGCGTGCTGCGGACTACGCCAGGGCCTGGGACCACTGGATCGGCGGCGGCGAGCCCGTCTACACCGGCTCGCCGGAGGGCCAGGGGATCCTCGCGGCCCAGCAGGGCACCGACCCCTTCGCCGCCAGCACGGTCATGCGTAGGCAGTGGGCCTGATCGACTCGCCGTGAGCGCGACGACGACCTGGTCGAGCAGCTCCAGTGCCCGCTCGTGCGGCATCGGGTCCTTGACGAGGGTGCGAGCGCCCTCCAGACCCTCCAGACACATCTGGATCGCCTCGGCGACCTCCATCGAGGTCGACCTCGGCACGCCCACGTCGTCGAGCGCCGCGGTGACGACCTCGCGCTCGCGGAGGCGAGCCTCCGACATGACCAGCGTGAGCATCGGCTCGGTGCGAGCGAGGTCATGGAACGCGAGCCACACAACCGCGTCTCTCACCTCGTCCTCGGTATCAGGAACCATCCCGGCCAGCCCGCGCACGCGAATGGCGTCGACGAACTGCTGGAGCCGGCGCCGCGAGAGCCGGAAGGCCATGACCTTCAGCAGGTGAACCCGATCCGGGAAGTGGTGGTGAAGGGTCGAGGGGGAGAGACCGAGCCTGGCTGCGACGCGGCGGTAGCTCACGGCCGCGACGCCGCCGGTCGCCACCAGGTCGTGGATGGCCAGCTCGATCTCGTCGACGCGGCTCGCGGTGTCGAGTTGCCAGGGCATGTGGTCGAACCAAGCACGAGTGCCGCCTACGCCGCGGCGTTCATCCACGGAGGGTGCGCGTCGACGAGCCCGCGGGGAGTGGGATGCCCGCACCCCGCGATCAGCGGATCGAGGTCGAGCTCGTGGAGTCCTCCCACACGGACTTCGCCCCGGAGTCCCCGACCGCGGTAGACCTGGAAGGCGTTGGCCAGTGCGGCCACGGCGGCGAGCGCGGCCACCGCGGACACGAGCGTCTTCGACGGCCCGGAGCCCATGGGCCGGTGGCTGCCGTCGACGTGGCCGTCCGCGGCCCGAGCCTGCCTGCGGGCGAGCCACCACAGGGCGGTGACGAGGACGAGCAGGGGCACGGCGAACCAGATCAGCATCTCGCCCATCTCGGCGTGCTCGTCGACGTCGCCGACGCGCTGCTCGAGCTCTTCACCACTCGACGTCGCGATCGGGATCAGGATGGTCGACAAGAGGGCGGCACCGACGACCAGAGGGCCGTAGGCGACCCGCCAGCGTGGCCGCACTGCGATGGCCAGGGTGCCCACGACCGCCAGCGGCAGCAGCACCACCACCGCATGCACCACAAGGGGGTGGACGGGGATGCCGTTGATGAGGTCGAACATGAAGATGCCGCCTTTCGCAGAGTCACCTCCAGAGTCGTCAGGTCCGGGTCCGGTCCCCAGAGGAGAACGGCCAGGGCCCAGGGGACCTTCGGCAGAGCCCTGGTGCAGAGTGGAGCCATGACTGCCGACGACGTCACTTCCCACGACTCGACCAAGGCCAAGGGAGCGGAGCTGCTCCGCCTCCACCAGGACGAGTCGCTGCTCACGCTGGTCAACGTGTGGGACGTGATCAGCGCAAAGGTCGTCGCCCGGACCGAAGGCACCACGGCGCTGGCGACCGCCAGCCACTCGATCGCCGCGTCGTTCGGCTACCCGGACGGCGAGAACATCCCGCTCGACCTGATGCTCGAGCAGGTGAAGCGGATCGTCGACTCGACGGACCTGCCGGTCACCGCCGACCTCGAGGGTGGCTACGGCAACGCGCCCGAGACGATCCGCCGGGCGATCGGGATCGGCGTCGTCGGAGCCAACATCGAGGACCAGCTCAAGCCGGTCGCCGAGGCGGCTCGGCAGGTCGAGGACATCATGAAGGTGGCCGAGCAGGAGGGTGTCGACTTCGTGCTCAACGCGCGCACCGACGCGTTCGCGCTCAACCGCAAGGGAGACCCGGCCGACAACCTCCGGGTCGCCATCGAGCGCGGCCGGGCCTACCTCGACGCCGGTGCGCCGGTCGTGTTCGTGCCGGCGATCCTGAGCGAGGAGATGATCCTCCAGCTCGTCGACGCCTTCGGCCCGCAGCGGCTCACCACGATCGGCATCCCGGGCACCCCGCCGCGCGACTGGCAGCAGGAGCACGGCGTGGCCCGCACGTCCTACGGCCCGCTCTCCCAGAACGTCGCGCTCACCGCGCTGCAGGAGCTCGTCGAGGAGGTGCACCGCGGAGGCGGTACGCCGCCCAACCTGCGCATCCTGAACTGATCGGATCGGATCGGTCCCAAGGTACGGCCCGCAGTCCTCCGGCGACGGGTCGAAGGGCTCTGGGGGCCGGCCCCGACTGGCGCGATGGTGAGCAGGTGGCACGACGCACGATCGACCCCGTCGACACGATCTGGCTGAACATGGACCGTGAGGACAACCTCATGGTCATCGAGAGCCTGATGATGACCGAGCGGCCGGCTCGACACCGACCGCCTCTCGCGGCGCTCGAGGAGCGGGTGCTCTCGCGTTACCCGGTCTTCCGCCAGCGTCCGGTCGGCCCGCTGCTCCCCGTGGCTGCTGCCGCGCTGGGAGGACGACCCGGAGTTCGACGTGGCCAGGCACCTCGACGTGGGCGAGCTGCCCGCGCCGGGTGACGACCGCGCTCTGCAGGACTACATCGCCGGCCGGCTCGATCGGCCGCTGCGCCGCGATCGTCCGCTGTGGGAGATCCACGTGCTGCACGGCTACGGCGAGGGCACGGCCGTCTACTCGAGGCTGCACCACTCCCTGGCCGACGGGATCGCGCTGACCAAGGTGCTGCTCTCGCTCACCGACGCCGGTCCCGAGGGCACGCTGGTCACCGACGACGCGCTCGACCCGCACCAGCACGGCTGGCTCGAGCTGGGCGGGCAGCTGGTGGGCGGACTCGCCACCCCGCGCCGGCTGCTCGCGACCGCCCGGCAGGCGGTCGGGCTCACCCTCGGCACGAGCGCGGTGGCGGCCAAGCTGCTGCTGGCCGGTCAGCCACACTTGGCGATCACCGGAACTCCCGGCCCGGCCAAGCGGGCGGTGTGGGGCGAGCCGGTGCCGCTGGCCCGGGTCAAGGAGATCGCACACGCCACGGGGACGACCGTCAATGACGTCGTGGTCGCCGCCCTCGCCGGTGCGCTCACCAGCTACCAGGAGCAGCAGGGTGACCTGCCGGTCGACGTCCCGACCATGGTGCCCGTCAACCTGCGGCCCGCCGACGAGCCGCTCCCGCCCGAGCTCGGGAACCGGTTCGCACTGGTGCTGCTGACGCTGCCGTCGGGGCTCCGCACGCCGTTCGCACGGCTCGCCGAGACGAGTCGCCGCATGACTGCGATCAAGGAGTCGCCGGAGCCGTGGCTCACGTTCGGCATGATCCGCGGGATCGGCCGCACCGGCCCGACGCTCGAGCGCGCGCTGGTCGACTTCTTCGCCAACAAGGCCACCGGCGTCACCACCAACGTGCCCGGCCCCGCTTCGCCCTGCTACCTGGCCGGTGAGCGGGTGGTCGCGATGCTGGGCTGGGCGCCCGAGTCGGGACGCCAGACGCTCGGGACCTGCATCTTCAGCTACGACGGCCGGCTGCACGTCGGGTTCAAGGTCGACACCCGCACGATCACCGACCCGGAGGCGCTGGTGACGGCGTTCGACGCCGAGGTCGTCGCGCTCTGTCGGCTGGCCCCCGCGGATCCGGAGCGGGCCGCGACGTCAGCTTGATCACCAGCGTGGCCTTCGTGGCCGCGTTGTCCGCCGCGTAGCGTCCGCGGTGTGAGCGAGCTGCAGGAACGGTTCCGGGACGCGGCCCAGGCGTGCGACGACACTGTGGTCTGGCACGCGCGGCGGGGGCCGGCGGAGACGATGAGGCTCCTGGCCGAGGCGGCCGAGGAGCTGTGCCTCGACGACCGGGGCATCGAGGAGTGGGACCGCTACGGCGACCGGGGTGCGGTCGGACGGCTCGAGAGCGGACGTCGCGGAGCTGCTCGGGAAGCCGGCCGCTGGTGTTCTTCGTCAGCGGCACCATGGCCCAGCAGGCGGCGCTGCGGGTCTGGTGCGAGCGGCGCCGCTCGTCAGCGGGTGGCGATCCCCGACCTGGCCCACCAGCTCCGCCACGAGACCGACGGGCCGCGGCTGCTGCAGGGGTTCCGGTTCGAGACCCTGACCGAGGGCTGGGAGACCGCGACCGCCGACGACCTGCGCGCCAGCTCCCGGCCGCACGGCAGCTCGGGCGCCGTCCAGCTGGAGCTGCCGCTGCGCGAGGCCGGCTGCCTGCTGCCGACCTGGGAGGAGCTTCGGCGTTCTCCGAGGCGACCCGCGAGCTCGGGGTGCCGTTCCACGTCGACGGCGCCCGGCTCTGGGAGTCGCAGCCCTTCCTCGGCCAGCTCGCTTCCCGGAGATCACCGCGCTCTTCGACAGCGTCTACGTCTCGTTCTACAAGGGGCTCCGGGCCATGGCGGGCGCCGCCGTCGCCTGCGACGAGGACGTCGCCGCGGAGCTGCGGGCGCTGGCGGCAGCGGATGGGCGGCACGCTGTTCGGGATGACGCCGTACGCCCTCTCCGCGCTGGTCGGGCTGCGCGACGAGCTGCCGCTCATCGGCCGACTGCGTGGCGTGGGCCGCGGTCGCTCGCCGACGGAGCTGGTCGAGCGTGGCTGCGGGTGCAGCCGGACCCGCCGCACACCAACACCTTCTTCGTCTTCGCCGACGGCGACCCCGACGCGATCACCGAGCGGGTCGTGGAGTTCATGGAGAAGGAGAAGGTCGCGCCGTGCGGCGCCTGGTGGGCGGCCCGTGCACCTGGGGTCGCGATGACCGAGGTGACCATCCACGGCGCCGCCCTCGACAAGGACCCGGCCACGGTCGCCGGTTGGTACGCCGGCCTCGTGGCCGATTAGGACACGGGGTCACGAGCTCACTCGGGCGACGAAGTGGAGCCCGGCGCCGGCGGCGAGGGACAGGCCGTCGGCGTACCCGCGCTCGGCGTCGAGCACGATCTCGCCGGTGCGGCCACGCATCCAGCTGGCGACCGTCGACGTAGAACGGCGCGCCCGCGACGTGACCGACGAGCACGTCGCGCGAGCCCAGGCGGAACTCGCCGTCGGGGAAGCACATCGGCGCGCTGCCGTCGCAGCAGCCCGCCGAGAGCACGAACATGACCGGGCCCCGCTCCCGCACGAGCTCCCGCGACCGCCGCGGTGGCGGCGTCGGTGGCGCTCAGCAGGGGAAGGGCCCGGTCATCGTTCATCGAACGTCAGACCCTCAGAAGAAGCCGAGCTTGTTCTCGTCGGTGCTGACGAGGACGGCCTTGGTCTGGCTGTAGATGTCGAGCATCATCGCGTGGTTCTCGCGACCGATCCCGGACATCTTGTAGCCGCCGAACGCTGCGCCGGCGGGGTACTGGTGGTAGCAGTTGACCCAGATCCGGCCGGCCTGGATCCCGTGGCTCATCCGCGAGGCCAGGTTGCCGTCCCGGGTCCACACTCCGGCTCCGAGCCCGTAGAGCGTGTCGTTGGCGATCGAGAGCGCCTCGGCCTCGTCGCGGAAGGTGGTGACCGCCAGCACGGGCCCGAAGATCTCCTCCTGGAAGACCCGCATCTTGTTGTGGCCCTTGAGCACGGTCGGCTCGTAGAAGTAGCCGTTGGCGAACTCCGCCGGCACGTGCGGACGGCCACCGCCGATGAGCACCTCGGCGCCCTCGGCCCGGCCGATGTCGACGTACGACGAGATCTTCTTCAGCTGCTGCTCGGAGACCTGCGGGCCGATCATCGTGCTCACGTCCAGCGGGTTGCCCTGGACGATCGCCTCGATCCGCGCCAGGCACCTGGCCATGAACTCGTCGTAGATCGACTCCTGGATCAGCGCGCGGGACGGGCAGGTGCAGACCTCGCCCTTGTTGAAGGCGTAGAGGACGAGCCCCTCGACGGCCTTGTCGAGGTAGGCGTCGTCGTGGGCCATCACGTCCTCGAAGAAGACGTTGGGCGACTTGCCGCCGAGCTCCAGCGTCACGGGGATCAGGTTCTCCGCGGCGTACTGCATCATCAGCCGTCCGGTCGTGGTCTCGCCGGTGAAGCCGATCTTGGCGATCTTCGGGCTGGTGGCCAGGGCCTTGCCCGACCTCGGCACCCGGGCCGGTCACGATGTTGATGACACCCGGAGGCACGACGTCCTCGATGACCTCGGCCAGCTTGAGGATCGACCACGGGGTCGGCGAGGCCGGCTTGATGACGGAGCAGTTGCCGGCGGCCAGCGCGGGCGCCAGCTTCCAGGCGGCCATCAGGAGCGGGAAGTTGAACGGGATGATCTGGCCGACGACGCCCAGCGGCTCGCGGTAGTGGTACGCCGTGGTCTTCTCGTCGAGGACCGTCAGCCGGCCCTCCATGCTGCGCGCGGCCGCCGCGAAGTAGCGGAAGTGGTCGGCGGCCAGCGGGATGTCGGCGTTGAGGGTCTCGCGGACCGGCTTGCCGTTCTCCCAGCTCTCGGTGACCGCGAGCATCTCGCGGTTCTCCTCGATGGCGTCGGCGATCTTCTCGAGCACCGCGCAACGCTCGGTCTGGGAGACGTGCGCCCAGTCGACGGCGGCCACGTGGGCGGCGTCGAGCGCGGCCTCGACGTCCTCCGGGGAGGACTTGGCCACCTTGCAGATCTCCTCGGCCGGTGGCGGGCGACACGTTGGACATGTACTCGCCCTGGGCCGGTGGCAGCCACTTGCCACCGATGAAGTTGTCGTAGTGCTCGTCCACCTCGACCGGGCTGCCGGCTCGACCGGGTGACGGTGTAGATGGTCATGGTGAACTCCTTCGGGGACCCACGGTCGGGACCCCGCACCTGCCACGTTGCTCCTCGGGCGCCGCAACCGGCAGGTGCGGGCACGGGGACCTCGACCCGACTTCTGCGGGGTCGGGTCACTTACCGAAGTCCGCGAAGTCCGGGAAGGCCGGCCCCGAGCCGCGGCCGGCCCGCGCGCCGTGCTCGTGCAGTCGGTCAGGAGCACGCACGACGCCGGCAGCGGGAGGGCGGGACGCGGGCTCACGACGGATAGTGTCGGCCGCGAGGAGGTGGGGATGGCGGAACCCGCGGGCGTGGGCGTGGACGAGACGCCGGTGCGTGCCCGGTCTTCTTCCTCTCCGACAGCACCGGCATCAGCGCCGAGACGATGGGCAACGCCCTGCTCATCCAGTTCCCCGACCGCGGTTCGAGCGCACCCTCTTCCCCTTCATCACCACGGTCGAGGAGGCCCAGCGGGTGGTCGCGATCCTCGACGAGGCGATGGACGGACCGGTCGACCCCGCTGGTGTTCACCACCGCGGCCGTCGACACGGTCCGCCCCGAGCTGGCCCGGACCCGGGCGCCGGTCATCGACTTCTTCGACATCCACATGAGCCGGGTCGAGGAGGTGCTCGGCCGGCGCGGGCTGCACGAGGCCGCCCGGCTGCACGGCGTCGGGCGACATCCGCAACTACAACAACCGGATGGCGGCGGTGGAGTTCACCATCGAGCACGACGACGGCCAGAGCGTGCGCGGCCTGGAGAAGGCCGATGTCATCCTCATCGCGCCGTCGCGGTGCGGCAAGACGCCGACGAGCATGTACCTCGCCCTCCAGCACGGCCTGTTCGTCGCCAACTACCCGCTGGTCGACGAGGACCTCGAGCGGCCGACCTGCCCGGGCTGCTCGCGCGACCACGTGTCGCGCTGCGTCGGCCTCACCACGACCGTCGAGCGGCTCAGCCGGGTCCGCAACGAGCGCCGGCCGGGCTCGCGCTACGCCTCGGCCGAGCAGTGCCGCTGGGAGCTGCGCCGGGCCGCCGAGCTCTACGCCGCGCACCGCGATCCCGGTCATCGACTCCTCGTCGCGCTCGGTCGAGGAGATGGCCACCCTGATCGTCCAGACCCTCACCAAGAACAGGAAGAAGGCGAGCAACAGATGAGCGCCAACGTGCGGTGGTTCTCCGACCTCGGGATGTCGGACCTCGAGCAGGTCGGCGGCAAGAACGCCTCGCTCGGCGAGATGGTCTCCAACCTGTCCGACCTCGGCGTGCAGGTGCCCGACGGCTTCGCGACCACCTCCGACGCCTACCACCGCTTCATCGGTGACACCGGGCTGGCCGAGCGGATCAGCGGCCTGCTCGACGGGCTCGACACCGACGACGTACGCCGCCTGGCCGAGGTCGGCAAGGAGATCCGGGCCGCGGTCGTCGAGCAGGAGTTCCCCGAGGACCTCGAGGCGGACATCCGCGAGGCCTACGACCGGCTGGTGGAGGAGAGCGGGCAGGAGATGTCGTTCGCCGTACGCTCCTGCGCCACCGCCGAGGACCTGCCGGACGCGTCGTTCGCCGGCCAGCAGGAGACCTTCCTCAACGTGCGCGGCATCGACGCGATCCTGCACGCGATCCGGGAGGTCTACGCCTCGCTCTACAACGACCGGGCCATCGCCTACCGCGTGCACCACGGCTTCGCCCACGGCGACGTCGGGCTCTCGGCCGGCGTGCAGCGGATGGTGCGCTCCGACCTCGGGGCCTCCGGGCGTGATGTTCACGATGGACACCGAGTCGGGCTTCCAGGACGCCGTCTTCATCACCTCGGCCTACGGCCTCGGCGAGGGCGTGGTGCAGGGCGCGGTGAACCCCGACGAGTTCTACGTCTACAAGCCGGCGCTGCGCGAGGGCCGGCCCGCCGTGCTCAAGCGCGGCGTGGGGGACAAGGCGACCAAGATGGTCTACACCGACGACGCGACCGTCGGCCGGACCACCGAGTTCGTCGACGTCGACCCCGAGCGAGCGGCGCCGGCTCAGCCTCACCGACGACGAGGTCGAGGAGCTGGCCCGGCACGCGCTGGTCATCGAGGAGCACTACGGCCGCCCGATGGACATCGAGTGGGGCAAGGACGGCGTCGACGGCGGGCTCTACGTGCTGCAGGCCCGCCCGGAGACCGTCCAGTCGCGCGGCGAGACCCTCGAGCGGTTCAAGATGCCGAAGGAGGCCACCGCCGGGGTCGAGGTGCTGGTCGAGGGCCGCGCGATCGGGCAGAAGATCGGCGCGGGCGCCGCGCGGGTGCTGACCTCGGTCGAGCAGATGCACGAGTTCAACGAGGGCGAGGTGCTGATCGCCGACATGACCGACCCCGACTGGGAGCCGATCATGAAGCGCGCCTCCGCGATCGTCACCAACCGCGGCGGCCGCACCTGCCACGCCGCGATCATCGCCCGCGAGCTCGGCATCCCGGCGGTGGTCGGCACCGGCTCGGCCACCAAGGAGCTGACCGACGGCCGCGAGGTGACGGTCTCGTGCGCCGAGGGCGACACCGGGCTGGTCTACGAGGGGCATGCTCGACTTCACCGTCGAGCGGACCGAGCTCTCCGAGATGCCCGACATCCCGGTCAAGATCATGATGAACGTCGGCACGCCGGACCAGGCGTTCGCGTTCTCCCAGCTGCCGCACCGGGGCATCGGGCTGGCCCGCCTCGAGTTCATCATCAACCGGCAGATCGGCATCCACCCCAAGGCGCTGCTCGACCTGGAGCGCGACCCGGCCGTCGCTGGACGACGAGCTGCGCGCGGAGATCGAGGAGAAGATCGCCGCCTACCCCGGCCCGCGGGAGTTCTTCGTGCAGCGGGTCGCCGAGGGCGTCTCGATGCTGGCCGCCGCGTTCGCGCCGTACCCCGTCATCGTGCGGATGTCGGACTTCAAGTCCAACGAGTACGCCAACCTGCTCGCCGGCCCGGCCTACGAGCCCGACGAGGAGAACCCGATGCTCGGCTACCGCGGCGCCTCGCGCTACCTCTCGGAGGAGTTCGCCGACTGCTTCGCGATGGAGTGCGAGGCGCTGCGGCACGTGCGCGACGACATGGGGCTCACCAACGTGTGGGTGATGATCCCGTTCGTCCGCACCATCGCGGAGGCCGAGGGCGTGATCACGCTGCTGGGGGAGCACGGGCTCGAGCGCGGCAAGAACGACCTCAAGGTCGTGATGATGTGCGAGATCCCGTCCAACGCGGTGATCGCCGACCAGTTCCTGGAGCACTTCGACGGCTTCTCGATCGGCTCCAACGACATGACCCAGCTGACCCTGGGCCTCGACCGCGACTCGGCGCTGGTCGCCGGCGGCTTCGACGAGCGCGACCCGGCGGTGCTGTACATGCTCGAGCTGGCCATCAAGGCGTGCAAGAAGGCCGACAAGTACGTCGGCATCTGCGGCCAGGGCCCCTCCGACCACCCCGACCTGGCCCAGTGGCTGCTCGACCAGGGCATCGAGTCGATGTCGCTCAACCCCGACACCGTCGTCGACACCTGGCTGGCCCTGGCCGGTCAGTCGCCCACGGCTGGTTGAGGAAGGCGCGCCATCGCTGGTTGAGGAAGGCGCCCTGGCGCCTGTCTCGAAACCGCGCAACCCGGGGCTGGAACCTGCATGCGACGAGGCGGGGTCCCTGACGGGACCCCGCCTCGCGAGGGAGCGGAGGCCGCCTGTGCGTGACTCGGCGGCCGGCTCGGTGCGTCAGGCCTCGATGGCCTCCCTCTCGGTGCGACCCGTGCACGGTGTCGTGCTCGTCCGTCCCGCCGATCTCGATCTTGCGCGGCTTGGCCTTCTCGGCGACCGGCACGACCAGCCGCAGCACCCCGCCGTCGTACGACGCCTCGATGCGGTCGAGGTCGAGGTTGTCGCCCAGCACGAGCTGGCGGCTGAAGGCGCCGCGCGGACGCTCGGTGGCGAGCATCTCCCAGTCGCCGTTGCGGGCCAGCGCGCTCGGCGCGGACGGTGAGCACGTTGCGCTCGACGTCGAGGTCGATGGTCTCCTTCGCCACGCCGGGCAGGTCGAACTCGATGACGAAGCGGTCGCCCTCGCGCCAGGCGTCCATCGGCATCACCGCAGGACGGCTCGTGGTGCCGAGCAGCTGCTGGGTGAGGCGGTCGAAGTCACGGAACGGGTCGGTGGTGCGCAGCAACATGGTGTCCTCCTGGTTCTGAGATCCGGTGAGCCGGCTCGGCTCATGATCTATAACGATGGATACAGGTATTTTGTAGTCCATGTGTGAGAAGATTTCAACTCGATCCAGCAGATTCTTCGGAGGAGCGCATGGCCACCCGTGACGACGGCGTCTTCGCCATCTCGGTGGCCGCCCGCATGGCCTCGATGGAGATCCAGAACCTCCGCGTCTACGAGCGCCGCGGGCTGGTCGACCCCGATCGCACCGCCGGCGGCACCCGCCTCTACAGCGAGGCGGACGTCGCGCGCCTGGTCCGCATCGGCGAGCTGCTCGCCGACGGGCTCAACCTGGCCGGCATCGCCCGGGTGCTGGAGCTCGAGCGCGTGGTGGCCCGGCTGCGCGCCGAGAACGCCCGGCTCCGGGCCAGCTGACCCAGCTGAGCCTCGATCCGTGGATGGGCGGCGTAGCGAGCGGCACCAGAGGGGCGTGAAGGCAAGGCGCCGGCGCGCAGTCAGACTGGGCGTCTTTCCAGCGTGCGGCAGGCGTCTGCCAGCGCGCCCCTGTGGTGGCGCCGGTAGTCAGGCGGCCATCCCACGGATCGAGGCTAAGGCAGCGTCGCGAAGGCCCGGACCGGAAACGTCGCACATCCCGGCGACCTTGGGCGGCACCGCGGTGAACGTCGCCCCGGTCGGCGGCAGCGCGGATAGCCCGGTGAGGTGCTCGACGACCGGGATCTCGCGGTCGAGCAGCAGCGTGTGCACCGGACGGTCGCCCCGCGGCGGGGTGGCGTCGATGTTGACCGAGTCGATGCCGACGAGCGCGACGCCCTGGTCGGCGAGCCACTCGGCGGCCTCGGTGGCGAGGAACGGGTGCTCGGCCGCGCCGTAGGCCTCGGTGCCGAAGTGCAGGTCCCAGCCGGTGCGCACCAGCACGGCGTGCCCGGCGACGTCGAGCCCCTCGAACGCCGCCAGGCCGGTGGCGCCGGTCGCCTCGCCCTCGACGACGAGGGCGGGCAGCAGGGCGCACTTCTCGAGCGGCAGCCCGCTCAGGTCGTGGCCGCCGCGGTGCCGGTGGCCGGGGGTGTCGAGGTAGGTGCCGGTGTTGGCGACCATCTCGATCCGGCGCGATGGTGAACTCGGTGCCCTCGGCGTAGACCTCGTGCGAGGCCTCGAAGGTCAGGTGGTCGGTGATCACCGGCGCCGGGAGTCCGGGGTAGGTGACCAGGCCGTCGGAGACGGTGTGGCTGAGGTCGACCAGGCGCATGACGACGATCCTGTCAGCCGGCGAGCGCCGCGATCAGGGGCGCGTGCCCGGGGTGGTCGTCGGTGCCCTGGAGGATCACCGTGTCGGCGCCGGCGGCCTCGAGCTCGGCGATCCACTCGTGGACGGCGGCGGTCGCGAGGGACGGCGCGACCTCCGTGTAGGCGACGACCTGCTTGTCGCCGACCAGCTCCCGCGCGCGGCGTACGACGTCGGGGTCGCTCACCGAGTCGAGCAGCACACCGTCGGAGACCTCGCCGGCCAGGGCGATGGTCTTGGGGCCGCGTCCGCCGAGGAGCAGCGTGGGCGGCTCGGCGGGCGGCCAGTCCAGGGCCACCGAGTCGAGGTGCACGTAGCGACCCGACATGGTCGACGGTCTCTCCGGCGAGGAGTGACCGGACGGCGGTCGTGTGCTCGCGCAGCAGCGTCATGGGGGAGTCGACCGCCGCGCCGACCTGGCGCATCCAGTCCTGGACGCCGTGGCCGAGCGCGACGGTCGAGCCGGCCCGGGAACAGCCTGGCCAGCGTGGCCAGCTCCATGGCGGCCAAGGCGGGGTTGCGGAACGGCACCGGCAGCAGCCCGATCCCGATGGTGATCCGTGTCCGACCAGGCCAGGGCCGCGGCGGCGGTGGTGAGGCCACCCTCGAGGAAGCAGTCCTCCCAGAGCCAGAGCTCGTCGACGTCGGCGGCCTCCGCCGCGGCGACGGCGTCCCGGAGCTGCTCGGGCGGACTCTGGGGCCGGAACACCACGCCTGTCGTCATGGCCGCGACTCTATGATCCGGCGCCCCGGGGTGTGTCACGCCCGACGTGCAGGGCAGGACGTTGGTCCCGGTTGGTGGGGCCCACCCGGGTACCACCGCACCAGGACCCTGGCCGAGGCGGGCCATCCGGGCGTGGTCCGTCCGGGGGGTTCTGCGCCGGATCCTGTCCTCCCGGACTCGCAAGCGCTTACATTTGCGGCAGAGGACGTGGAGCCCCCTGGGGAGGGAGCGCGACGGTCGCGAGCAGGTTCGCTTGCTCACGCCCGTCGTGTGGCGACACGGAATCTGCTGACGCGTCATCGCCCCCGTGCGATGGCGCGTCGGCCCGCTCGGCCCCACCGCGAACGCGCTGTTCCCTACGCTCGACCCATGAAGGTCGCCGTCGCCGCCCTGCTCCTGGTCGCGTCACCCCTGGTCGTGGGCTGCAGTTCCGAGCCGACCTGCGACGACTACGACGACCTGGTCCAGCAGCTGGCCGACACCGACGTCGACGACCCCGACTACAACGACCTGGTCGAGAAGCTCGGCCGCGCCGCCGCGGACTGCAACTCCTGATCGCCCTTGTCAGAGGTACGCCGCGAGCGCTTCCAGCAGCCGGTCGACGTCGCTGTCGTCGGAGTACGGCGCCAGGCCGACCCGCAGACCGCCGTCCGCCCCGAGCTCGAGCCGCTTGGCCGGCTCGTAGGCGTAGAAGGTGCCGGCCGGCGCGTTGATGCCGTGGCTCGCGAGGTGCCGGGCGACGTCGCCGGCGTCGTGGTCGGCGAAGGTCGCCAGCACTGTCGGCGTCCGGGTGCTCGCCCGTGAGTGCAGCGCCACGCCGGGTAACGCCCGCAGCCCCTCCTCGACCCGCACCCTGAGCCGGTCCTCGTGCGCCTCGACCGCGACCATCGACGCCTCGAGCCGGGCGCGCCGGCCGGTGGCAGAGCCGGGCGCGAGGTCCGCGAGGAACTCGACCGCTGCGGTCGCGCCGGCCATCAGCTCGTAGGGCAGGGTGCCGAGCTCGAACCGCTCCGGCACCCGGTCGGTGGCGGGCGCGAGCTTGTCGGGGTGCAGCCGCTCGAGGAGCTCCGCTCGGCCGGCCACGACGCCGGCGTGCGGGCCGAGGAACTTGTAGGTCGAGCAGCCCACGAAGTCCGCGCCCGACTGCGCCAGCGACACGCTGGCGTGGGGGGTGAGGTGCACCGCGTCGACGTAGAGCCAAGCGCCGACCGAGTGCGCGCGCTCGGCGACGGCCGGCAGGTCGGGCCGGGTGCCGATCAGGTTGGAGGCGCCGGTGACGGCGACCAGTCGGGTCTGCGCGGTCAGCGCGTCCTCGAGCGACTCCATCGACAGCTCGCCGGTCTCCGGGTCGAAGTCGACCCACCGCACGGCGGCTCCGGCCGCCTCGGCAGCGATCACCCACGGGCGCACGTTGGCGTCGTGGTCGAGCCTGCTCACCACGACCTCGTCATCGGGACCCCACTCCTTGGCCAGCGCGCGGCTGAGGTCGAAGGTGAGCTGGGTGAAGCTGCGCCCGAACACGACGCCGTCCGGCGTGGCCCCCAGCAGGTCTGCGAGCGCCTCCCGCGCCTCGACCACCGCCCGCTCGGCGTTGTCCTGGGCCACGGTGAGGTCGCCGCGGTTGCTCAACGGCGAGACCAGCGTGCTCCGCACCGCCTCTGCGACGACGTCCGGCGTCTGCGACCCGCCCGGCCCGTCGAAGAACGCCAGTCCGCTCTCCAGCGCGGGGAAGTGCGCCCGGACCTTCGCAACGTCGTACTCGCTCACGCACCCCACCCTAGATCCGATATTTGTGGTCGCCCTGACCAATATGTATTGTGGTCGTAACGACTACAAAAAGGTATCCCGATGGACATCTTCTTCCGCACCGCCTTCAGCCTCTGGGGCGAGGCTTTCTCCTGGTCAGAGATCATCGGCGCGGTCACCGGCGTCATCTGCGTCTGGTGGCTCGCGCGCGAGTTCATCTGGAACTTCCCGATGGGGCTGGCCAACAACATCTTCCTGTTCGCGCTCTTCGTCGACGCCAAGCTCTACGCCGACGGCGTGCTGCAGGTGGTCTTCTTCGTGCTCGGTGTCTACGGCTGGGTCGTGTGGGTGGGTGGGCACGGCGGGGGCAAGGAGGGCGACCAGGAGCCGGTACGCCGGACCACCGCGACCGAGTGGCTGGTCTTCGCGGTCGTGGGTCTGGCGCTCTGGGGCGTTTGCTTCGCGTGGCTGCGCCACTTCACGGACTCGCCGGTCCCGACCTGGGACAGCCTGGCGCTGGCGCTGAGCCTCGTGGCGACGTACGGCCAGGCGCGCAAGCTCGCCGAGTCGTGGTGGATCTGGATCGCCGTCGATGTCGTGTCCGTGCCGCTCTTCCTCAACCGCGGCCTGCCGCTGATCTCGGCGCTCTACTTCGTCTACCTGCTGATCTGCATAGTCGGTCTGCGCAGCTGGCAGCGCGCCCTGGTCGTCCAGCCCGCCGCGAAGGTCGAGGTGTCGGTGTGAGCACCTCGCACGGACTGGTGATGGGCAAGTTCTACCCGCCGCACGCCGGCCACCGGCTCCTCGTGCGGACGGCCGCCGCCACGTGCGACCGGGTCACGGTGCTGGTCCTGGCCCATCCGTCGGAGTCGATCCCGCTCGAGCAGCGGGTGGCGTGGCTGCGCGAGATCCACGCACCCGACGTCCACGTCGTCGTCCACGGGGCCATGGACGACCTCCCGATCGACTACGTGGACCCGGCCGTCTGGGAGCTGCACGTCGACCTGCTGCGGCAGTCGCTGGCCGAGGTGACTCCGGTGCCGGTCTCGGCGGTGTTCTGCTCGGAGCCCTACGGTCCCGAGCTGGCCCGCCGCCTGGGCGCCCACTGCATCGACGTCGACCCCGCGCGGCTGCTCTGCCCGGTGAGCGGGACCGCCGTGCGTCGCGACCCCGTGGGCACGTGGGAACTCCTCGACGAAGCGGTCCGCGCCGACCTCGCCGCCCGGGTCGTCGTGATCGGCGCCGAGTCGACCGGCACGACGACGGTCTCGCGGGGGATCCGCGACGCGCTCCGTGCGAGGGGCGGCAGCCACGGCCTGACCCGGTGGGTGCCCGAGCACGGCCGCGACTTCACCGTCGACAAGCTCTCGGTCGCTCGGGCGCGGGCCGTGCTCGAGGGTGGCCGGCCGCCGGCGCTCGACGAGCTGGTCTGGGAGGAGCCGGAGTTCGTCGAGATCGCGCGTCGGCAGAACGAGCTCGAGGACCTCGCCGCCCGCCGCGGAGGCGCGGTGCTGGTCTGCGACACCGACGCCTTCGCGACGGGAATCTGGTGCGAGCGCTACCTGGGCACGCCGTCGTCCGGGGTCGACGCCATCGCCCGCCCGCACCCGCTCTACCTGCTGACCCACCACGACGGCGTCCCGTTCGAGCAGGACGGGATCCGGGACGGCGAGTCGATCCGGGCGTGGATGACCGGCCGCTTCGAGGAGGTGCTGGCCGCCACCGGCCGGCGCACGGTCGTGCTGCGGGGGAGTGTCGACGAGCGGGTCGCCATCGGGCTCGCCGCGATCGACGACCTGATCGCGTCCCACTGGCGGTTCGCGCCGCCCGTGACGCCCGCCAATGGCACGCTGTTCGTGTGAGTGAGGTAGCGGTCGCCGTCGACGTCGTGCTCTTCACGATCCTTCGTGGCGACTCCCTCCAGGTGCTGCTGATCCGCCGGGCGGTCGCCCCGCACCGGGGCCGGTGGGCGCTGCCGGGCGGCCTCGTGCTGCCGAAGGAGGGGCTCGAGGACGCGGCCCACCGCGAGCTCGCCGAGGAGGCCGGCATCACGCTCGAGCTCTCGTTCCTCGAGCAGCTACGCACCTACGGCGACCCGCGCCGCGACCCGCGCGGCCGGGTGGTCTCGGTTGCCTACGTCGCCCTCACGCCCTCGCACGCCCTGGCACCCCCGGCGGCCGGCAGCGACGCCACGGTGGCGCGCTTCTTCCCGCTCGACGAGCTGCCCGCGCTGGCCTTCGACCACGCCGAGATCGTGGCCGACGGGCTCGAGCGGGTCCGCGCCAAGCTCGAGTACTCCACCCTCGCGACCGCGTTCGTCGAGGAGCCGTTCACCCTTCCCGAGCTGCGTCACGTCTACGAGCTGGTCTGGGGCTCCGCGCCCGACCTCGCCAACTTCCGCCGCAAGGTGCTCGCCGTGCCCGGCTTCGTGGAGCCCGTCGACGGCCCGCCCGAGCGCTCCGGCCCCGGCCGCCCGGCCGCGCGCTATCGGCGCGGTCCGGCCACCACGATGCACCCGGCCTTCCTGCGCGGCTAGCTGATCACCCAGTGGGCCCGAACCGCTCCACGCGGATCGCCTGGGGCTCGACACCGCAGTCGAGCAGCAGCGTCTCGGCGTACGACGCGAAGCGGGCCGAACCGCAGACGTAGGCCAGCTCCACGCCCTCGAGGAGCGGCGTGAGCTCGTCGGCGGTCGGAGCGCCGGCCGGCCGGTCGGGGGTGTCGTGGCGGGTGTAGGCGAGCTGGGCGCCGGAGCGGCCGAGCTCGTCGGCGTAGGGCAGCATCTCGGGGTCGCGGCCGACGGCCACCACGCGCAGCAGGTCGGAGCGGCCGAGCCGGCGGGCGGTGCGGAGCATCGACACGGCCGGCACCACGCCGGTGCCGCCGACCAGGCAGAGCGCGGGCGTCTGCAGGTCCCAGGTGAACCACCGCCCGATCGGCCCGCGCATCTCGAGCGCGTCGCCGACCTCGGCCACGTCGGCGAGGAACTCAGAGACCTCGCCGTCGGGCAGCCGCTCGACGAGGAACTCCACGAGCGGGTCGTCGTCGTCGGAGGCGATCGAGTAGGAGCGCTGGGCGGTGTAGTCGTCGGGGGCCCGCAGCCGGATCAGGTAGTGCTGCCCGGGCCGGTGCCGCAGCCGGTCGTCGAGGTGCATCCGCAGCCGCACCGTGTCCGGCGTGGGCAGCGACTTCTCGATCACCCGCCCGGTCGTCCACGTCGTCTCGAGCGCCTGGACGTCGTCGATCTCGGCCATCTCAGTCACCCTGGTAGCGCTGCTCGAGCCACGGGTCGCCGCGGTCGTGGTAGCCGTTCTGCTCCCAGAAGCCGGGCCGGTCCGCGGCCATCAGCTCGAGGCGGGAGACCCACTTCGCGGACTTCCAGAAGTAGAGGTGCGGCACCAGCAGGCGGGCCGGCCCGCCGTGCTCGCGTGGCAGCGGCTTCCCGCCGTAGTCCCAGACCACCCAGGCCTTGCCGTCCACGACGTCGGACATCGGGAGGTTGGTGGTGTAGCCGGTGCTGGAGTGGGCCAGCACGTACGCCGCTTCGGGCAGCGGTCCGGCGGCGGCGAGCAGGTCGTCGACGCTGACACCGCGGAAGGCCACGTCGAACTTCGACCAGGTGGTGACGCAGTGGATGTCGCCGAAGTACGCCGACTCAGGGAGTTGGTGGATCTCGTCCCACGACCAGGTGGTGGGCCGCTCGACCAGCCCGTCGACCGTCAGCGACCAGCGTTCGGTGTCGATGCGCGGGGTGGCCTCGGCGGTGAGCACCGGCCAGCTCGAGCCGGTGTCGTACTGTCCCGGCGGCAGCCGGCCCTCGCGGCTGCGCTTGCGGCCCACGAATCCTCGCGTCACGGCCATGGCCACCTCCCGGTCAACTCGTCGATGCTGTGAGACTCCTGCGACACATCGTGTCTGCCAGGGATGCCATCGTTACGCGGGGACCACCAAAGGGACAGGGTCAGGGCGCGTCGGGCGAGGCGACCGGGCCAGGCCCGCCGGTGGCCGGCGCGAGCGGCGGCTCCTGCAGCAGTGAAGGTGGTGGCACGGGGGTGTCGCCCCCGGCCCTGGCGGCCGCCAGCTCCTCGGGCGGCACGTGCTTGTGCAGGAACGCCTGCGCCCAGTGCGCAGAGCGGTGCAGGCCCACGGTCGCGACCACGATGATCCCGGCGATGACCAGCCAGCCCACGGTGCCCCAGGTCATCGCCAGGAACGTGTAGAGCGCCGGTGCCCAGACCTTGCCGAGGGTGCCGCTCAGCCCGGCGGCGCCGGAGTATTCACCGCGGCGCCGCGGGTCCATCAGCTCGGCCTCGAAGGACCAGCTGGCCGCGGAGAGATAGAGCTCGGCGCCGGTGACGGTCACGTGCCCCAGCCACACCAGCGCGATGGTGACCCAGCCGACCGTGTCGTGGGTGTAGAGGGTGATCAGGCATGACGCCACGAAGAACGCCGCCGACACCCGCAGCGCGCGCAGCGCCGTGGTGACGTCTCGGACCCCGCGGGACGCAGCCATGGGCAGGAAGATGCACATGACCGTGTTGGTGCCGAACAGGAAGGCCAGCAACACCCGCGGCGCGTCCGTCTCCTGCACCAGCCACAGCGGGATCACGATGTTGAGCAGGACCTGGTTGGTCCACAGCACCCCGATGAAGAAGGTGCTGACCATCCAGCCCACGTTGCGCATCGGCCCGGGTCCGGGGAGCTTGACCTTGCGCTCCTCGGCCGTGCGGTCGTCGTGCGAGGCGTTGGGGAGCCGCAGGATCGCCACGCCGTTGACGAGGAAGGCGACCGAGGTGAACCACGGCAGCCCGTGGAGCAGCTGGTTGGAGTCGAAGGCCAGCGCAACGCCGCCCATGAGCGAGCCCAACGTGAACCCGAGGTTGAGCGCGCTGTACATGTAGGCCCGGGAGTGGACCCGCTCGCCGGGAGGAAGCACGTCGATCGTGTAGGCGCTGTGCGACGCCCCGCCAAGCGTGCCGACCACCTCCATCACGACCGCCATGGCGACGTAGCCGCTGAAGCTGTCGATGAACGGCCACAGGGTGAACAGGCCCGCCTGCCCGGCCGCGCTCACCGCCCAGCACCGCTTCGGCCCGAACCGATCGACCAGGCGGCCCATCGGCCACGCGGCCAGGAAGCTGGCTACGCCCGCGATGGTCAGGCCGAGTCCGACCTGCGCGGCGCTCAGCCCCACGAGCTGGGTGAAGAACACCGCAGACCCGGTCATGAACGTGCCCTCACCCAGCGCGAACAGCAGTGACTGCGTGGCCAGCCGGCCGGCGAGAGGGGAGGGGGCACGCATCCGGCGCGCCAGCGAGGAGAACATCGGTGTCAAGTCTTCCAGTCGCCGCCGACACCGTCGCCTCAATTACCGCCGGGCGTCGAGGGCGAGTGGGGCGAAGGCTCCCCTAGGGTCGGCGGGTGCCTGCCCAGGAGCCTCCCGCTGACAGCGTGGCGGCCAGCGGCCTCTCAGCCGCCGAGGTTGCCGAGCGGGTTGCCGAGGGCCGCACCAACGACGTGCCGTCGCGGGCGAGCAGAAGCGTCTGGGACATCGTGAGGTCGAACGTCCTCACGCGGGTCAACGCGATCTTCGCGGTCCTGCTCGGCATCATCCTGTTCACCGGGCATCTGCTGGACGGGCTCTTCGGCCTCCTGATCGTGGCGAACAGTGTCGTTGGGATCGTGCAGGAGCTCCGCGCCAAGCTCACCCTCGACCGGCTGTCGATCGTCGGCCAGGCCAGACCCCGGGTGCGCCGTGACGGCCGGTCGCAGGAGGTCTCCCAGCAGGAGGTGGTGGCCGACGACATCATCGAGATGAGCACCGGCGACCAGATCGTCGTCGACGGCGAGGTGGTCGCGGCCGAGGCGATCGAGATCGACGAGTCCCTGCTCACGGGCGAGTCCGACCCGGTGGTCAAGCAGCTCGGCGACCAGGTGATGTCGGGCAGCTTCGTGGTGGCGGGCAGCGGGCGCTACCGCGCTACGAAGGTCGGGCGGCACGCCTACGCGGCCAGGGTGGCGGAGGAGGCGACCAGGTTCACGCTCGTGGGGTCGGAGCTGCGCGACGGCATCAACAGGATCCTGCGGTTCATCACCTGGCTCCTCGTGCCCGCGGGGCTGCTGTCGATCTCCAACCAGCTCTCCGGTGACCAGCCGCTGCGAGAAGCGCTGCGCGGGATGGTCGCCGCCCTGGTGCCGATGGTGCCCGAGGGTCTCGTGCTGATGACCGCCATCGCGTTCGCCGTCGGTGTGATCCGGCTCGGTCAGCGCAACTGCCTGGTCAACGAGCTGCCGGCGATCGAGGGCCTGGCCCGGGTCGACGTCGTGTGCGCGGACAAGACCGGGACGCTGACCGACAACGCGATGCGGCTCGCAGAGGTGCGCAGTCTCGCGGCCGGCCCAGCGGGCGACGACGAGACCGCCGGCGCGCTGGCGGCTCTGGCGTGCGCGGACCCACGCCCGAACGCCAGCCTGCTCGCGATCCGCGAGGCCTACCCCGACGACCCCGGCTGGCGGGTCGAGACCGTCGCCGCGTTCTCGTCCGCGCGCAAGTGGAGCGGCGCGACGTACGCCGACCACGGCACGTGGGTGCTCGGGGCGCCGGACGTCCTCTCCCCTCCAGGGGCGGTCGCGGCCACGGAGGCGGAGTCGCTCGGCGCCCGGGGCCTTCGAGTGCTGCTGCTGGGCCGGACGGCGGAGCCGCTGGGCAGTGACGATCTGCCCGGCGACGTCGAGCCCATCGCGCTGGTGGTGCTGGAGCAGAAGGTCAGACCCGACGCCAGGGAGACCTTGGAGTACTTCGCGCGCCAGCTCGTCGCCGTCAAGGTCATCTCGGGCGACAACGCGCGCTCCGTCGGCGCCGTGGCGCGGAGCCTGGGGCTCGCGGGATCAGCGCACCCCCTGGACGCCCGCACGCTGGACGACGACCCGGAACAGCTCCCCGAGACCATGGAGCGGTTCCAGGTCTTCGGTCGGGTCACCCCGGACCAGAAAAGGTCGATGGTGCGCGCCCTGAGGACGCGTGGGCACACGGTCGCGACGACCGGTGACGGCGTGAACGACGTGCTCGCGCTCAAGGAGTCCGACATCGGAGTCGCGATGGGCACCGGCAGCCCGGCGACGCGCTCGGTGGCCCAGATAGTCCTGCTGGACAACCGGTTCGCCACCCTGCCCCACGTGGTCGGAGAGGGCCGCCGGGTCATCGGCAACATCGAGCGCGTCTCGACTCTGTTCCTCACCAAGACTGTCTACTCCGCGTTGATAGCGCTCATGGTCGGAGTGCCGGGGCTGGTGGGTCAGGACCCGCTTCCGTACCCGTTCTTCCCCCGGCACGTGACGCTCGTCGGGTGGTTCACCATCGGCCTGCCGGCGTTCGTCCTGGCGTTGGCGCCCAACGACGAGCGCGCCCGGCCAGGATTCGTCGGCCGGGTGATGCGGCTGGCAGTGCCGTGGGGCATGGTGATCGCGTCGTGCTGCTTCGTGTCCTACCTGCTCGCCTACGAAGGCTCCCTCTCCGACCGGGCGACCAGGACCCAGGCCAGTACGGCGGCCCTGATCACGCTCGTCGCCATCGCGCTGAGGGTGCTGGCGATCGTGGCGCGACCGCTGACCCCCTGGAAGGTCGCGTTGATCGTCGGGATGACCGTGCTGTCGACCCTGATGTTCGTCCTGCCGGTGACCCAGCGGATCCTCCTCCTCGACACGGGCAACCTGCGCTACACGCTGATGGCGCTGGCCGCTGCCGCGATCGGAATGGTCCTGGTGGAGCTGGTCGGGTGGTTCGACCGTCGGCTGACCGGTCAACCGCGGTCGCTGCGTCAGGGCTTCGGCTCCCCGACGTAGAGCAGCGCGATGCGGGCGGGCACGCAGGGCCACGGCTGGTCGGCGTCGTACGTCGCGGCGCAGAAGCCGCAGGCGCCGGCCTTCTCGACGTGGAGGCTCAGGACGTGCAGCGCCCACAGGCGCCGGTTCGCCAACCGGTGGCTGCGGCTCAGGCGGAGGGGCATCTCAGTCGCGCAGTTGTGCGGCGAGGGGGCAGTCGAACCGGTTGCGGGCTCCGACACCCACTTGGTTGAGGTAGTCGACGACCGCGGCGTACGACGCGAAGAAGCCGACCTCGGTGTAGGCGACGTCGCGGGCGGCGCAGTAGTCGCGCACCACCGGGCGGACGAGCTTGAGGTGGGGGCGAGGCATGCTCGGGAAGAGATGGTGCTCGATCTGGTAGTTGAGCCCACCCATGGCCAGGTCGACGACGGCGTTGCCCCGGATGTTGCGCGACATCAGCACCTGTCGGTGCAGGAAGTCGATCCGGGCGCCGCGGGGGACGATCGGCATCCCGGTGTGGTTGGGGATGAACGACGCCCCGAGCAGGAAGCCGAAGACCGCCACCTGCATCCCCGCGAACGCCGCCGCCTTGCCCAGCGGGAGCACCAGCACCAGCACCGCCACGAGCCCACCGAGGCGGAGCGCCACGAGCGTCACCTCCAGCGCGCGGTGCGGGTCGCGCGAGGAGAACATGTGGCGCACCGCGCCCACGTGCAGGCTCAGCCCCTCGAGGGCCAGCAGCGGGAAGAGCAGCCAGCCCTGACGACGGGTGAGCCAGTCGGCCAGACCGGTGCGCTTCTGCGCGAGGTCGGCCGTGAACGCCAGCAGACCGGAGGAGATGTCGGGGTCGCGGCCCACGTGGTTGGGCGCCGCGTGGTGGCTGTTGTGCTTGCCCCGCCACCAGCCGTAGCTGAGGCCGAGGACGACACCGGACACGAGGCGTGCGGTCCACTCGTTCCACGCCGGGCTCCGGAAGATCTGCCGGTGCGCGGCGTCATGGCCGAGGAAACCGAACTGGGTCAGCACACAGCCCACGAGACCGGCGATGACCAGCTGGAACCACGAGTTGCCGAGGAGCACCGCCGCGACGACGAGCCCGGCGAGCGCCAGTGCCCCGAAACTGAAGTGGCTCCAGTAGTAGGCGTAGCGCCGGTTCAGGAGGCCGCTCTCGCGCACGAGCCGCGCCAGGTCGGTGTAGGAGCTCGTCGCCCTCGTGGCGGCACCGCTGATGGCCTCGGCCGCCGAGAGCGGGACTGCAAGGTGCAACTGATCAGTCACGGTCCACTCCAGCGCGATGCAGCAGAGCGCCGTCAGGGACCGGGACGACCGGGCTCCATCAGGGTAGACCTTGCACGCGTGCGGACGCCATCGGCACGCGCGTGGCGCGTCGTGAAGTAGGGCCACGAGGCCCTCCACGAGCGGTCGAAGGCCCGTGTCGGCGGTGGCGGAGCCGTCCTAGTGTCCTGATTCAGAGGTCCGCGCGCGCTACGCGCACACATCGCACGCACCTCGCGGCACCGGTGTCGCTCGAAGACGTCCAGTCTGCCTCGCGCCTCCGGCACCCCGATGCACGCGCTCTGAGCACGCCTACCGAGCACGGACTCCTGAACCAGGACACAAGCGTTGCAGGCGGCCGAGCGTCGCTTCGGACGCCCGCCACAACCGGACAGGTGAGCAATGACGACCCAGACGCACGCCAGCGGAGCGATGGTCAAGCCGTCGGTCGACGAAGGTCCCGAAGTCCCCGAAGGCCCCGAAGTCCCCGAAGTCCCCGAGGGGCCACGGGGCTCCAGGTTCGCTGAGGTGGACCTCCTGGTCGCCCGGGCCGCCGCCGCGGCGGTCGAGCTGCGCCGGCTCGACCAGGGCCAGGTCGACGCGATCGTGGCCGCGATGGTGCGGGCGGGGCTGAAGGCCGCCGGTGAGCTGGCCGCCCTGGCCATCGAGGAGACCGGCTTCGGTGTCTTCGAGGACAAGGTGGTCAAGAACTACGTCGCCACCGAGTTCCTCCACGACTACCTGAAGGACAAGCGGTCCGTCGGCGTCGTCGAGGAGGACGTCGAGCGCAACATCACCTGGGTTGCCGAGCCGGTGGGCGTGGTCCTCGCCGTGACCCCGGTGACCAACCCGACGTCCACCGTCCTCTACAAGGCGATCGTCGCAGCCAAGACCCGCAACGCGATCATCTTCCGCCCCTCGCCGTACGCCACCCGCTGCTGCGAGCGCGCCGTCGAGATCTTGCGCGACGCCGCGGTGACGGCCGGCCTGCCGGCCGACGCACTGCTGGTGGTGCCGGACGCGGCGCACGAGGTGACCCACCACCTGTTCAAGCACCCCGACGTCGACTTCATCTGGGTCACGGGCGGCCCGAAGATCGTCGAGCTGGCCAACTCCGCCGGGAAGCCCTGCCTGAGCGTCGGGCCGGGCAACGCCCCGATCTACATCCACAAGAGCGCGGACCTCAAGGGCGCCGTGGTCGACGTGCTGATCTCGAAGACGTTCGACGCGTCAGTGATCTGCCCGGCGGAGCAGACCTGCATCGTCGACGACGAGGTGTACGACGAGGTGCTGGCCGAGTTCGTGCGGATGGGTGCCTACTTGCTGACCGACGCCGAGGCGGAGCTGCTCGCGGACTTCGCGTTCGGCTGCGCCGACCGCCCGAACGAGAAGGTCAACATGGAGGCGCTGGGCCAGCCCGCACCCGAGCTGGCCGCCCGGGCCGGCGTCGAGGTCGACCCCGCCACCAAGGTGCTGCTCGCGGCACTGCCCGAAGGCCTCGACCGGCTCGCCGCGCACCGGCTGGTGCAGGAGAAGCTGATGCCGGTGCTGGGGCTCTACCGCGCCTACTCGGTGCAGGAGGCGATCGACGCAGCGGTCGTCGTCACCGAGCACGGAGGGCTGGGGCACACCTCGTCGGTGTACACGACCGACCGGTCGGTGTCGGACGCGTTCGCCCTGGCCGTCCGCACCGGCCGGATCCTGGTCAACGCTCCTACCGCCGTCGGAGCCCTCGGCGGGGTCTACAACAACCTGACCCCGACCTTCTCCCTGGGCTGCGGGACGTGGGGAGGCTCCAGCACGACGGAGAACGTGAACTACCGCCAGCTGCTGAACATCAAGACCGTGGCGCACCGTCGCACCCCGCCCCAGTGGTTCCGGGTGCCGGCCAACACCTACTTCAACGCCGGCGCGCTGGACAACCTCCGCGAGCTCGAGTGCGTGAGCGTGGTGATCGTCACCGACGCCGACAGTGAGCGTCGCGGCGTGGTCGACCTGCTGCGCGAGAAGCTGCGCGCCACCCACGTCCAGGTCTTCAGCGAGGTCGAGCCCGAACCGGCGATGGAGACGATCGAGGCGGGGGTCGCCGTGCTGCAGCGGGCCCGGCCCGACCTGATCGTCGCGGTGGGCGGCGGCTCGGTGATCGACGCCGCGAAGGCGATGCGGCTGTTCTACGAGCACCCCGAGAAGTCCGTGGAGGACCTCGCGCTGCCCTTCCTCGACCCTCGCAAGCGGGTGGCGGACTATCCGAGGGACGCGCACACCGTCCTGCTGGCCGCGATCCCGACCACGTCGGGCACCGGCTCGGAGGTCTCGCCCGCGGCGGTCCTGACGGTCGACGGTCGCAAGCAGACGCTGGTCGACTACTGCCTGGTCCCCGACCTGGCCATCGTCGACCCGGTCCTCACCCTGTCGATGCCGGAGGCGGTGACGCTCGACAGCGGCTTCGACGCGCTGACCCACGCCCTCGAGGCCGCGGTGTCGATCTTCGCCTCGCCGTACACCGACGCCTTCTGCGTGCAGGCGGCCCGCCTGATCTTCGACGCGCTGCCCCAGGTCCACGACGACCCGTCCGACCTCGCGGCACGGACCGACATGGCCAACGCCTCGACCCTGGCCGGGCTGGCGTTCTCCAACGCCTTCGTGGGCACCAACCACGCGCTGGCCCACGCGGTGGGCGCGGCCTTCGGCATCGCCCACGGCCGGGCCAACGCCGTCTTCCTCCCGCACGTGCTCCGCTACAACGCGGCGCTGCCCAGCAAGTTCATGCCCGCGCCGGGCTACTCCGCCTACGTCGCGCCCGACAAGTACGCCCAGCTCGGCCGGGTCGTGTTCGGCGGACGCGAGCCGGAGGAGAGCCGCCAGCGCCTGTTCGCGGGCGTCGACGACCTCCTGGAGCGCACCGGCATGCCGCGCAGCCTGAGCGAGCTCGGCGTCTCGCGCGAGGAGTTCGAGGAGCGGCTCCCGGCCCTGGCGCTGACGGCGTTCGAAGACCTGAGCAACCGCACCAACCCCAGGATGCCGATGCTCGCCGAGCTCACGGAGCTGCTGCGCCGTGGTTATGAAGGAGCTGACCCAGATGCCCGTTGACACCTCCGAGCAGACCGTCGAGGTCGACGCGCCGTACGCCACGGTCCTGCACACCCTCCGCGACGTCGGCAGCCAGGCCGAGTGGATCCCCGAGATCCGCGCAGCCGAGGTGCTCGAGACGGGCGCCGACGGACTGCCCGCGACGGCGTCCTTCAAGGCGGCTGCGCCGGTGGGCACCGACGAGTACACCCTGGCCTACGCCCATCGTCCCGACGGCCTGAGCTGGTCCATGGTCAAGGGTAGGCTGCAGACCGGTCAGGAGGGGGACTACTCGGTCAGCGAGCTGACGCCCGAGCGCACGTCCGTGACCTACCGCCTCACCATCCACCACAACCTGCCGTTGCCGGGCTTCATCCGTGGCCGGGTGATCAAAGGACTCGTGGCCAGCACCCTGGGCGGGCTCAAGTCCCGCGTGGAGTAGGCCCACCGCCTGTCCAGACGCGACCCACTTCTGGTGGTCGGCGACGTCGAGTGGGCGGCGGCGCCGCGATCACGGCTGATCCGGAGGGCACGCGACGAACCCCTGCATGTTTGCCGGAACCCTGCGGACCGGCCCCGACGGCCACTACGTTGAGCGCAAGTCTGCCGGCGGCCGGCCCGTCCCATGCCGCGCGACCCAGGGGCTGGCCGCACACCCGCTGCGCGGCCAGGGGATTTTCGGGGCCGAGGAGTAGGGCAGCGGCATGGGCGACGTGACGGTTCGGCAGGTGACAGACGCGACGTCACCGCTGGAGCGGCTCGCGCTGCTGCTCGAGCCGGACCGCGCCGACCGCCTACGGGAGTATGCCGAGAGCGCACGCCGCGTCCTCGGCGACCGGACCGTGTGGAACGTCAAGGCGACCGCGTCCGGGGAAGGCGACGCGGAGCGGCTGTTCGCGCTGCTCGCGCACGGACCCGGTGCCGCTGTCGACACGCGCACGGTGGTCCTCGACGGCGGGCCGGAGTTCTTCCGGATCACCAAGCGCATGCACAACTTCCTCCGCGGGTCGGTGGGCGACACCGGTCGACTGGACGAGCCGGAGAGGCAGCACTACGAGGGCGTCCTCGCCACCAACCTCCAGCGCATGGCCGCCCAGGTGCGCCCGGGTGACCTGGTCCTCCTCAACGACGCCGCGACCGCCGGGCTCGGACCGGGGCTCCGTGATCTGGGCGCGCAGGTCATCTGGCTGTCGCACATTGCCACCGACGTGGTCAACCGGGCGTCGGAAACGGCATGGTCGTTCCTCCGCCCCTACGTGGAGGCAGCGGAAGCGGTCGTCTTTCCGCGGGCCGGGTGTGCCCCTCGCTGGCTCAACCCGTATCGCACGTTCGTCATCCCGCCCTCGCTGGACCCGCAGGGACCCAGGAACGCCGAGCTGACCTCAGAGCAGGTGGAGGCGACCCTCCGTGCGGCCGGCATCGTCGCCGGAAACGTCGGTGACCGCTTCAGGGAGTTCACCCGTCGCGACGGCTCGGCAGGGCGTGTGCGTCGCCACTCGGGCGTCACGATGAGCGACGAGCTGCTGCCGGCCGGTGAGCGCTACGTGCTCCAGGTGGGCCGCTGGGACCGGCTCAAGGACGCGTCAGGCGTGCTGGAGGGCTTCGTCGCAGCGCTCGACTCGATGCCGAACGACGTCCACCTGGTGCTGGCCGGTCCGCGGCCGGAGGTGGTGTCCGACGACCCGGAGAGCACCTACGTGGCTCAGGAGTGCGTGGGTGCAGGTCAGCAGCTGCCCGCCTACGCCCTGCGTCGCATCCACATCTGCTGGCTGCCCAGCGATGACCCGGACGAGTACGACCACATCGTCAACGCGCTGCAACGGCGAGCTGACCTGGTCGTGCACAAGAGCATCGCCGAGGGGTTCGGGCTCACGGTGGCGGAGTCGATGTGGAAGGGGCGCGCCGTGCTGGCATCGCGGGTCGGCGGCATTCAGGACCAGATCGTCGACTGCGAGAGCGGGGTGCTGCTCGACGACCCGCGTGATCTCGACAGCTTCGGAGCGGCGGTGGCGACCCTGGTCCGCGATACCGGCCTCAGGGCCGCGCTCGGAACGGCTGCTCGCGAGCGGGTGCGGGATCGCTACCTGGGTGACCGGCCCCTCGTCCAGTACGTCGACCTCTTCGCCGCGCTGGTGGACTGACCGGTCCGCCTGTCCGCCTCAGCCTGGATTCACCGATCTCCGACGGCTGCAGCGCCACGACCCGGGCGCGCTGGCGGCGTCGCAGCCGCTGAACGGACGACCAGTCCGACGCTCGCGCCGGCGCCTGGCCATCGCACCCGGCTAGTGTCCCGCGCGCGGAGTTCGCAATATAAGTCGTGCTCCCAGTGCGTGCATCGCGAGACGGCGGCGCGCCGGCAGACTGGGCGTCTTTCCAGCGTCGCCGACGAAGTGAGGTGCGTGCTGGGGGTGCGAGTTATGCAGCGAACTTCGTGTGCGGGGCACTGGTGACGCTCAGCTACGCCGGCGAATCGGTGAATCCAGGCTACAGGGGCGGAGCAGGGCAGACGATCCTTTGGTGGCCCGGACGGCCGCCACGGCGGACGTCACCGTCTGCGCCGCCAGGACGTGGCTGCGGCGGGCGACCGACCGCACCTTCGCGGCGGCGAACAGCCCCTTGGGCTGCACGAACACCACTCGTCCGTCGTGCTCGAGGACGTTGCCGGCGATCGCCCGCACCAGCCGGGCGTCGCGGGGATACTGCAGCTGCGCGTTCTCGAAGCTGACCACGAAGGTCCGGTGCCCACGGAGCAGCAGGGCGTCCACGGCGCCCAGCCACCAGTAGTGCCGCGGCGTCACGGTTCCCTCGAACTCGACGAGAGTCACCTCGTCGAGGCGTGTCACCTTGTATCTGGGCATTCCCGGTCCCCCGTCGAGTTCCCCGTGTCGGTCTGTGGACGAAGTCGAAGTCGAGGCCGCGCTCGCCGAGTCCCGTGGCCCGTGACTCCCGATCATAGATGAAGGATCGATGATTTGAAGAAGTTTTCACTTTGTGGAACCTTCTTTTCTTGTCGGGGGTGCAGGCAGCGATGGGGGAGAGGTGTTCAAGGCATGAGCGTGCCGCTCTACCCGGCCAAGGCCGAGTTCTTCAAGACTCTCGGACACCCGGCCCGGGTCCGCATCCTCGAGCTCCTGTGCGAGCGTGACCGCTCGGTGCGCGAGCTGCTGGCCTCGATCGACATCGAGCCGAGCAACTTGTCCCAACAACTGTCCATCCTGCGACGTGGCTCGTTGGTGACCTCACAACGGCGAGACGGCGAGGTCTGCTACTCGGTCAGCGCCCCCGGTGTAGGCGAGCTGCTCCTCCTGGCGCGGACGATCCTCAGTCGGCTGGCTCGCGTCGACCACGAGGTCGACGACCTCGCACCGACATCTCGTCGGGCGGCCCCGCGCCTGCAGGACCAGGAGCGGCGGGGATGACCCGGCCCACGCCGCCCATCGTCGCAGCCGGCGGCGGGGGCCCAGCCGCTGGCGCAGGCCACTTCTCGACCTGCTGCCGCGACGATCGGACTGGACCGAGGTCCGGCCCGGCCGCGACCTGCCAGCCGGTCTCATGCTCGGAGCCCACAGCGACGAGGAGCGGGCGTTGCTCGACGAGCACATCGTGGCTACCGGATCGACGGCCCCCTGTTCTTCGCGGCCGCCCACGATTTCCTGCTGGAGCTGGCCGACGTCAGCAACGTGCGGGTGGTGATCCTGCGCATGTCCCGCGTGGCCACCATCGACGCCACCGGCGCCCACGTGCTCGCCGACACCGTCAGCCGTCTGGAACGGCGCGGGGTGACGGTCCTGCTCTCCGGGGTCCAGCCCGCGCACGAGCGCGTGCTGCGCAACCTCGGCGTGCATGACCGCTTGGCTCGTGAGCGCCACCTCTTCGAGACGACGCCCCGGCGATCGCCCACGCGCGGGTGCACGCCGCCCGCGTCGGGCATGAGCCCACCGACGGGGACCGGATCGCACCGCTGACCGACGCCTCGGCGCGGACGGTCGGTGGGCCCGCCCGGCCGAGGACCTTGGCCTCTCACCCGCGCCGCCGCACCGCGTCCTAGCGTCGAGAGCAGGACGAGGAGCGGATCGAGGCGAGACACCATGACGAGGCGACTGGTGGTGCTGGGTGCCGGGACCGCGGGCACGATGATCGTCAACAAGCTGCGGCGCAAGCTGCCTCGCGAGGAGTGGGAGATCACCGTCGTCGACCGTGACGACGTGCATCCCTACCAACCGGGCTACCTGTTCCTGCCGTTCGGGACCTACGACGCCACGCAGGTCAGCCGGCCGCGACACGAGTTCGTGCCAGAGGGCGTCGAGCTCGTGCTCGGCGAGATCGACCGGGTCGACACCGACGACGATGCCGTGCACCTCGCCGACGGACGGACCCTGGACTACGACTTCCTCGTCATCGCGACCGGCACGTCGCCCCGGCCGGACCAGACCCCCGGCATGCTGGGGAGCGAGTGGCGCAAGAGCATCTTCGACTTCTACAGCCTCGACGGCGCCGAGGCCCTGGCCGACGCGCTGTCGTCGTTCGACCACGGCCGCCTGGTCGTGCACATCACCGACATGCCGATCAAGTGCCCGGTCGCTCCGCTGGAGTTCACCTTCCTCGCCGAGGCGTGGCTGCGCGAGCACGGCCTGCGCGACCGGGTCGAGCTCGTCTACGTGACACCGCTGCCGGGCGCCTTCACCAAGCCGGTCGCCTCCGAGCACCTCGGCGGGATGCTCGAGGAGCGCAAGGTCGTCGGTCGAGAGCGACTTCCTCGTCGAGAGCATCGACAACGAGCGCAAGTGCCTCGTGTCCTACGACGAGCGGGAGGTCCCCTTCGACCTGCTGGTCACGGTGCCGCTCAACATGGGCGCCGACTTCGTGGCCCGGTCCGGGCTCGGCGACGAGCTCAACTACGTGCCGGTCGACAAGCACACCTTCCTCAGCGGTGCCCACGACAACGTCTTCGCGATCGGCGACGCCGCCAACCTCCCGACCTCGAAGGCCGGGTCGGTGGCGCACTTCTCGGTCGAGATCTTCGTCGACAACTTCCTGCGGCACGTCGAGGGCCGGCCGATGACCCGCTCCTTCGACGGGCACGCGAACTGCTTCGTCGAGTCGGGTGACAAGAAGGCGCTGCTCATCGACTTCAACTACGACACCGAACCGCTGACCGGCACCTACCCGCTGCCGTACGCCGGCCCGCTCGGGCTGCTCAAGGAGACCAGGGCCAACCACCTCGGGAAGCTGGCGTTCCGCTGGATCTACTGGAACGTCCTGCTCCCCGGTCGGCCCCTCCCGCTGCCCGCCCACATGTCCATGGCCGGCAAGCACCCGGCCGACGGCGCACCACCGGAGAAGGAGTGACCATGACCACCGCCACGCTCGAGGGGCACGTCTTCCACGTCAACGAGGAGGGGTTCCTCACGATCCCCGAGGAGTGGAACGAGGAGCTCGCACCCGCCCTGGCCGCCCAGATCGGCATCACCCTCACCGACCCGCACTGGGAGGTCCTCCGCTTCCTGCGCGCCGACTTCGCCGAGACCGGCGAGACCGCGACCCTGCGGCGCACCTCCACTCGCACCGAGGTCCCCGTCAAGCAGCTGTTCGCGCTGTTCCCGCAGAAGCCGGCCAAGAAGATGGCCTACATCGCGGGGCTTCCCAAGCCGCACGGCTGCGTCTGAGCACCACCCACCAGGAGACCGTCATGACCACCATCGCACCGGCTACGGCCGTCGTTCCGAACTTCGACGACCCCGAGAGCGAGGGTCGCAAGCTCGCGATCATCTGCTCGAAGGGCAACCTGGACATGGCCTACCCGGCCCTGATCCTGGCCAACGCCGCCCTCGGCGAGGGCGTCGAGACCCACCTGTTCTTCACCTTCTGGGGCTTCGACATGATCACCAAGGAGACGATGGGCGACCTGAAGTTCACGATGCTCGGCAATACCGCCACCCACATGCCCCAGGGGCTCGGCGGGCTGCCCGGCATGACCGCCATGGCCACCTCCAAGCTGAAGAAGTCGATCGCGGCGCTCGACGTCCCCGAGGTGCCCGAGTTCCTCGAGCAGATCGTCGCGTCCGGCGGGCATCTGTGGGCCTGCCGGATGTCGGCGGACATGAACCACCTGACCGAGGCCGACCTCTACGAGGAGGTCGAGGGCATCATCAGCGCCAGCGACTTCATCGAGATGACGAACGGCGCGCAGCTCCTGTTCATCTGAGCGCGCGCCAGAGATGTCCCGCCGCACGGGTGCTGCCGAGCGCGCCGTGCGGCGGGGCCCCAAGGGACCCGCCGGCTGTGGCCGGCGGGCCCTCAGGGGACGGGACCAACGGCTCTATCCCCCCTGGGGGTTTCCTTGATCCACTGGTCATGCGGGGCTCCCACGGGGGTTGTCCGCATCCACCGCCACCTGTCAGGAGTCCTGATGTCTCGTGTTGTCGTCCTTGGTGCCGGGATCTCCGGTCACACTGCTGCGCTGCACCTACGGCGGATGTTGGGCAAGGGGCATGAGGTGGTGGTGGTCTCGCCGAACTCGCAGTGGAACTGGATCCCTTCCAACATCTGGGTCGGGGTGGGCCGGATGAGCGCGGATCAGGTGACCTTCGCGTTGGCGCCGGTCTATCGGCGTAAGAAGATCAGCTTCGTCCAGGCGTTGGCGTTCTCGTTGTGGCCCGAGGGGGACGCCGAGGACGCGCGGCCCGCGGTCGAGGTGCGTCACACCTCACCGGAGCGGGCCGGGGAGGTCGAGCGGATCCGGTATGACTACCTGATCAACGCGACCGGGCCGAAGCTGAACTTCGGTGCGACCCCGGGGCTCGGGCCCGGAGGGGAACTCGTGGTCGGTGTGCACCGCCGGGCACGCCGTCGAGGCGGCGCAGGCGTTGCAGGAGGTCATCGAGCAGCTGCGGGCGGGGCAGCCGCAGCGGCTGGTGATCGGGATGGGCCACGGGACCTGCACCTGTGAGGGTGCGGCGTTCGAGTACGCCTTCAACGTCGAGCACGAGCTCCGGGCCGCGGGGGTGCGCGAGCTGGCCGAGATCATCTACCTGACCAACGAGCACGAGCTCGGCGACTTCGGGGTCGGTGGGATGGTCTTCGGGCAGCGGGGGTTCCTGACCTCGAGCCAGACCTGGACCGAGTCGCTGTTCCGCGAGCGCGGGGTCCGCGCGGTCCTCGGCGCCCACGTCGAACGGGTCGAGGAGGGCAAGGTCTTCTACGAGACCCTCGACCGGTGACCACGAGAGCCTGACCTTCGACTTCGCGATGCTGCTGCCGCCCTTCCGCGGCGCGGACCTGAGCGCCTTCGACCGGTCCGGGGCCGACATCACCCCCACCCTGTTCGCCCCCAACGGGTTCCTCAAGGTCGACGCCGACTACACCACCCGCCCCTACGAACAATGGACGGCCGCCGACTGGCCCTCGACCTACCAGTCCCCGACCTACCCCCACCTCTTCGGCATCGGCATCGCCTTCGCACCACCCCACCAGATCTCCCGGCCCCGCACCAGCCCCGCCGGCACCGTGATCACCCCGGCCCCACCACGCACCGGGATGCCCTCAGCGATCATGGGCCGCCAGGTCGCCCGCACCCTCACAGACATCATCGAGAACGGCGCCGACCACCCCCGCCACACCGCCTCGATGGCCCAGATGGGCGCCGCCTGCGTCGCCTCGGCCGGCAAAGGCATCCGCACCGGCTCCGCAGCCGCGATGACGATGTACCCCATCGTCCCCGACCACACGAAGTACCCCGAGGGCGGACGCAGCCTGAAGGAGACCTACGGCGAGATCGGCCTGGCCGGCCACTGGATCAAACACATCCTGCACTTCCTCTTCCTCTACAAAGCCAAAGCCCGCCCCGGCTGGTGGCTCATCCCCGAATAACCCACCACCGACCAACGACCCCGGGAGAGCCATGACCACCCAGCCGACGACCGAGCCCCTGCCCGGCGAACAGAGCCTCGACCACGCCCCACTACCCACCACCCGCACCCTGCGCCAACGCCACAACCTCATCACCCAGGCCTGGCGCTTCACCATCATCAACCTCCGCATGGCCCGCATGATCCGCCGCAGCCACCACCAACCCACCCGCTGACGGACCCGAGCCCAGTCAGCTCTCGGGCTGCGGGTCCTCGGGCGCGAACTCGCAGAACGCGTCGTAGGCGCGGGGTCCATGGATCGTGGCCGGACCGCCGTGCATCAGGAAGGTGACGCCGATCGCCTCGGCCGCCTGCTGGCGGGTCGCGCCGGCTCTTGCCGCCGCCTGGGCGTGCGAGGCGATGCAGCCGTCGCACCCCTCGACCACGCCGATGGCGAAGGCGATCAGCTCCTTGGTGGCCACGTCCAGAGCACCTTCGGCGAAGGCGGCTCGGTGCAGCTCCGCGAAGCCCTTGTAGGCGTCGGGGATGGCGCGGCGCAGCTGCCGGTGCAGCGGTGACAGCTCGTCGAGCACGCCCTTGCCGTGCCCGGTGTGCGTCGTGGTGTCGGGCGTGGTGTCGAGTGTGGCGGTCATGTGGGTCTCCTGGTTGGTGGGTGGTCCGGGAGCGTCGGGTCGCGTGGCGCAGGTGCGGTCAGGCGAGGCCGAGGAAGAGCTTCTCCATCTTCTTCACGTCGACGGAGTCGAGGCCGTCGCCCTCGGCGAGGCACTGCTGGAGGCCGGTCGCGACGATCGCGAAGCCGGTGCGCTCGAGGGCCTTGAGGACGGCGGACAGCTGGGTGACCACGTCTTCGCAGTCATCGCCCTCCTCGAGCATGGCGATGACCTTTCCGAGGTGCCCGTGGGCCCGCTTGGCGCGGTTGATGATCGCGCGCATCTCTTCGGGATCGAGCTGCATCACGCCTCCACGGGGATGGGCTGGGCGGTGGGGTGGAGGGCGTCGAGCGCGGCGCTCAGTCGCTCTCGGGCCTCGGCTGCCACCTCGCGGACGACGGGGGAGTCCTCGAGCCTGGCCATCGCGTCGGGGTCGATGGCCTCGACCACGGTGCGACCGTCCGAGCCGGTGCGGACCACGACGTTGCAGGGCAGCAGGGCACCCAGTGACGGCGTGGCGGTCAGTGCCTTGTGGGCGAGCTCGGGGCGGCAGGCGCCGAGGATGATCTGGGCGGGCACGTCGACGTCCAGCTTGGCCTTCATGGTGGCGCGCACGTCGATCTCGGTCAGCACGCCGAAGCCCTGCGTCTTCAGTGCCTCGCGGACCGCCGTGACGGTCTCGTCGTAGGGGCGGTCCAGGGTGACCGCGATGGTGTAGTCGCTCATGACGAGACCTCGACGGCCTCGGTGTCCAGCGCCAGGACTGCCTCGATGACCTCCTCGAGGGCCGGAGCGGGCAGCGCTCCGGGCTGCGAGAAGACCAGGTGGCCGTTCTTGAAGGCCATCAGCGTCGGGATCGACGTGATCCGGGCCGCCGAGGCGAGCTCGCGCTCTGACTCGGTGTCGACCTTGGCGAAGACGATCTCGGGGTGGGCGGCCGCGGCCGACTCGAAGATCGGGGCGAACATGCGGCATGGTCCGCACCACGAGGCCCAGAAGTCGACCAGGACGATGTCGTTCCCGGTGACAGTGGACTCGAAGGTGGCGGCGGTCAGGTCGACGGTCGGCATTGGATTCCTCCTCGGTTGAGCTCTTGTGTCATCATAACCCCGTGGGGGGATAACCCCTAGGGGGGATACAAACATTCCCAAGCCAAACGACACAGGGAGCACCGATGACGAACACGCCGCTGGCGCCGAGCCGGACGAGCGCACCCACGCTGGACCCACGGGCCTACGGCGTCCTGGGTCGGCTCGGCCTGGCGGTGACCCGTCACCGTCGGACCACCCTGGTGGCGTGGGGGCTGATCGTGGTGGTGCTGGGCGTCTTCGCGCCGCGCGTGGAGTCCGAGCTGTCCGGTGCGGGCTGGCAGGCTGACGGCTCGGAGTCGGTGTCGGTGCGTGAGCTGGCGGTGGAGCACTTCGGCGGCAACGCGAGCTCGGCGATCCAGGTCGTCGTCACGGATCCCGACGGTGACGTCCTCACCGGGGCCGGTGGTGCGGCCATCGCCAGCGCCACCGCCATCCTCGACGGAGACTCGCGGGTGGGCGAGGTGATCGCGCCGCAGCCGGGCGTGACGATCAGCCAGGACGGCCACACCGCGGTGCTGCTGGCCGGAGCCGGCGCCGACACCAACGAGATGGTCCGCGTCGCAGACGACCACAAGGCGGAGCTGCAGGCCCTCGGAACCGATGGCCTGACGGTGCAACCCACCGGTGCCTCGATGCTCTGGTCGGACTTCAACAAGGCCAACCTCGACGCGATGCTGAAGTCGGAGCTGTTCTCGTGGCCGGTGACGCTGGCGATCCTCGTCCTTGCGTTCGGCGCCCTGCTCGCGGCCGGTCTCCCGCTGGTCCTGACGCTGGCGGGGCTGGTGGCCTCCGCCGGCTCGCTGGTGCTGATCAACCATCTCGTGCCGGTCTCGATCTGGGCCATGAACTTCGCCATGATGTTCGCCCTGGCGCTCGGCATCGACTACGCGCTGTTCATCGTCCAGCGCTTCCGAGCCGCGCGGCTGGGGTCCCACGAGGACGCCCAGCAGGCGATCGCCGAGACCATGGACACCGCAGGCAAGGCGGTGCTCCTGTCGGGGTTGACCGTCCTGGTGTCGCTCACGGCGGTGATGCTCGTGCCTTCGCCGGCGTTCCGCTCGATGGCCGGCGGGATCATGCTTGCGGTCGTCTTCGTGCTGGCCGCCACCCTGACGCTGCTCCCGGTCGTCCTCTCCGCCCTGGACGAGCGGGTCAACTGGGGCTCGCTGCCGTGGGTGCACACCGGCGAGCACCGCTCGGCCCGGTTCGCCGCCTGGGGCGAGCGGCTGTGGCGACGTCCGGTGGCCTTCGGAGCCGCCTCCGTCGTGGCCCTGCTGCTGCTCGCCGCCCCCGTCGTCGGGCTGAACACGGCGATGCCCTCGATCAAGGTGCTTCCCGACGACTCATCGGCCCGGGTCGGCTACGACGTGGTCCAGGACAAGTTCGGGCCGGGTGCCCCCGGCACGCTTCAGGTGGTCGCGACGGCCGACGAAGCCGATGCCACCGTCGCGGTCCTGCAGGGCGACCCGGGCATCGCCGGGGTGACCCCCGCCCAGCCCGCAGCCGACGACAGCGGGCTGGTCCTGCTCTCGGCGGTGCCGACCGTCGACCCTTCGGACCCGGAGCTCGGCGCCACTGTCGACCGGCTACGGGAGGACCTGCCGTCCTCGGCCCAGGTCGGGGGTGCCGCCGTGGAGAACCTGGACCTCAAGAGCCAGCTCGACGACTCCACTCCGCTGGTGATCGCGGTGGTGCTGTTGCTCGGGTTCCTGCTGCTGCTCATCGCCCTCCAGGCGCCGTTGATCGCCTTCCTGGGCACCCTGGTCAGCCTGCTGTCGACGGCGGCGGCGTTCGGGGTCGCCCGGCTGGTCTTCCAGGAAGGGTGGGGCTCCGGATTCCTCGGCTTCGAGTCGCAGGGCTTCCTCGACGCCTGGGCGCCCGTGTTCTTCTTCGCCATGATCTTCGCGATCGCCATGGACTACACCGTCTTCCTGCTCGCCTCGGCCAAGGAGCACTACGAGCGGTCGGGTGACCCCCACGAGGCCATGGTGGGCGCGGTCGCGCACTCCGGACGGGTGATCTTCGCGGCGGGTGCCGTCATGGTCGCGGTCTTCTTCACCTTCGCGCTGTCCGGTCCGCTGCCGCCCAAGGAGATGGGGATCGTCCTCGGCGTGGCCGTGTTGCTCGACGCGTTCCTGGTCCGCCTGGTGCTGCTGCCCGTGCTGCTGCGGCTGACCGGGCGGGCGGCCTGGTGGGTGCCCTCCTGGCTGCGGCGAGTGCTGCCCGACATCCACTTCTCCCACGGCTGATCAGACACGGGACGAAGGAGATCCACATGTGCCATGCGGCGCGGTGCCGTACGTGCGGCAAGACCACCTGGCGCGGCTGCGGGCGCCACGTCACCCAGGTGCAGGCCCGGGTGCCCGCGGACCAGTGGTGCCCGGGACACCCCAGAGAGCCACGCGACCCGGCGGGACCTGCCCTCGGGTCTCGGCTTCGCGACGTGTGGCGGCGCGGTCGATGAGCCGTCTCTGATCTCTCAGCGTGGATCGGGGCTGGACCCACGCTCAGCGCACGATCTCGAGGGCCTCTCGGGCGATCTGCCACTCCTCGTTGGTCGGTACGACGAGCACGGCGACCTCGCCGTCCGGCGGGGAGATGTGGCGTGGTCCCGGCTGGTCGGCCCGGTTGCAGCCCCGGGTCGACCACGATGCCCAGCCGGTCGAGCCCCTGGAGGCTGCAGCTCGCGCACCTCGGGGGACGTTCTCGCCGACGCCGCCGGTGAATGCGATGGCGTCCACCGTGCCGAGCGCGGCGTAGTAGGCGCCGACGTACTTGCGCAGCCGGTAGCAGTAGACGTCGAGGGCGAGCTCGGCGCCGGGGTCGCCCTCGGCCACCAGCCGGTCGAGCTCGCGGAAGTCGTTGAAGCCGATGAGGCCGCGCAGACCCGAGTCGCGGTTGAGGCTCGAGTCGATCTCGCTCCAGTGACCAGCCGAGCTGGCGCTGCAGGTGGCCGTGCAGGGACGGATCGACGTCGCCGGTGCGGGTGCCCATCACGAGCCCCTCCAGCGGCGTCATGCCCATGGAGGTGTCCACCGAGCGGCCGCCGGCGCACGGCGGCCGCCGAGGCACCGTTGCCGAGGTGCAGAACGATGGTGTTGACCGACTCGAGCGGTCGTCCGAGGTGTCGGGCGGTCTCGCCGGCGACGAACCGGTGCGAGGTGCCGTGGAAGCCGTAGCGGCGGACGCCGAGCTCCTCTCGCCACTGCCGCGGCACGGCGTAGGTGTAGGCGTGCTCGGGGAGCGTCTGGTGGAATGCGGTGTCGAAGACCGCCACCTGCGGCACGCTCGGGAACAGCCGGCGGGCCACCGCGAGACCCTCGAGGTTGGCCGGGTTGTGCAGTGGGGCCAGCGACGACCAGCTCCTCGATCGCCGCGACCAGGTCGTCGTCGACCAGCGCAGGCTGCGGAGAACCGCTCGCCGCCGTGCACGACGCGGTGCCCCACAGCGGCGAGCTCCGCCGCGTCGAGCGGCGGACCGTGGGCCTCGAAGGCGTCCAGCGCGGCCCGCAGCGCCGCCTCGTGGGACGGGAGGGGCCGCTCGCGGCGGTGCTTCTCGCCGTCGGCCCCTCGGTGGGTGAGGATCCCGGTGCTCGCGGAGGAGTCGGCGATCCGCTCGGCGACGCCCGAGCCGTGGGTGTGCCCGCTGTCGCCGTCGACGAGGCTGTACTTCAGCGACGAGGACCCGGCGTTGATGACGAGCACCAGCGCGGTCACGTGTCGCCTCGGAGGGTCCGGACGACGGCTGCTCGGCTCGTCCGGCCAGCTGGGCCTGGATCGCGGTGATGGCGACGGTGTTGACGATGTCGCGGACCGAGGCGCCTCGGGAGAGGTCGTTGACCGGCTTGCGCAGCCCCTGCAGCACCGGGCCGACCGCGACCGCGCCGGCCGAGCGCTGCACCGCCTTGTAGGTGTTGTTGCCGGTGTTGAGGTCGGGGAAGACGAAGACGGTGGCCCGCCCGGCGACGGGGGAGTCCGGCAGCTTGGTCCGGGCCACGGCGGCGTCGATCGCGGCGTCGTACTGGATGGGCCCCTCGACCAGCAGCTCGGGCGCGCGGTCGCGGACCAGCGCCGTGGCCGCCGAGACCTTCTCCACGTCGCTGCCCGCTCCGGAGCTGCCGGTCGAGTAGGACAGCATCGCCACCCGCGGCTCGATGCCGAACGCCGCCGCGGTGGCCGCCGAGGAGATGGCGATGTCAGCGAGCTGCTCGGCGGTCGGGTCGGGGTTGACCGCGCAGTCGCCGTAGACGAGCACCTGGTTCTCGCAGGCACATGAAGAACACCGAGGAGACGACCGAGACCCCAGGCATCGTCCGGACCACCTCGAGCGCCGGACGGATCGTGTGCGCGGTCGTGTGGGCGGCGCCGGAGACCATGCCGTCGGCCAGCCCCAGCTCGACCATGAGGGTGCCGAAGTAGGAGACGTCGCGCACGGTGACGCGCGCGTCCTCGAGGGTCGACGCCCGTGTGCTGGCGGCGCTGGTGGTACTCCGTCGCGAACCTCTCGGCCAGCTCCGAGTCGGCCGGGTCCACGAGCAGTCGCGGCCGAGACGTCGACGCCCACGCTCGCGGCCGCGGGCGTTGATCCTGACCGGGTCGCCGAGCAGGGTCAGGTCCGCGACGCCACGGCGGAGCAGGAGGTCGGCCGCTCGCAGGATGCGGTCGTCCTCGCCCTCGGGCAGCACGATGTGCCGCCGGTCGCGGGTGGCGTCGTCGATCAGCTGGTGCTCGAACATCAGCGGGGTCACGACCGTCGTGTGCGGCCACGTCGAGCCGGTCGAGGAGGACGTCGACGTCGACGTGCTGGGCGAAGAGGGTCAGGGCCGTGGCCACCTTGCGCGGCGAGCCCGAGGTCAGCCGGCCGCGCACCGACGTCAGCGGCGGTGGCCGCCTCGTGGGTGCCGAGCTCCGTCGCGATGATGGGCAGCGAGGCGCCGGTGCCCTCGAGCAGCCGCGTCACCTGCTCGGGCAGCGCGATGCCGCCGTTGAGGACGATGGCCGAGACCTGCGGGAAGTTCGCCGACAGGTGGGCCATCAGGACGCCGAGGACCACCTCGGGCCGGTCGCCCGGCGTGACGACCACGGCGCTCTCGAAGAGCCGGTCGAGCACGTGGGGCATCGTCATGCGCCGCGACGACGACCCCCGGCACCTCGCGGTCCAGCAGGGCGGGGTCACCCGAGATCAGCTCTCCGTCGCAGGCCGGCACCAGGTCCGCGACGGAGGGCGCGGCAAGGAGCAGGCTCCTCCGGCAGGGCGAAGGCCGGGACCTCGACGCCGGTCGCGGCCAGCCCGAGCGCGAGCCCCTTCGCGATGGCGTCGAGGTCGGGGTCGTCCACGCGGTTGGCCACCACCGCGAACAGCGTGGCGTGGTTGGCGGCGATCTCGCCGACCGCGATGCCGGTCAGCGGTGGCCAGGTCGTCGCGGCCGCGCCCGGCGCCGTTCAGCACCAGCAGCACCGGCGCGCCGAGGTTGGCCGCGATCCGGGCGTTGAACGAGAACTCGGTGGGCGTCGCCGACGTCGGTGTAGTCGCTGACCCCACGATGACCACGGCGTCGCACTGTGACGCGACGCTGGTGGTAGCGCTCGACGATGACGTCGAGCGCGGCCGCCGGGTCGGCGTGCACGTCGTCGTAGGTGACGCCGACGCACTCGTCGTAGGTCAGGCTCACGGCCTCGTGGCTGACGAGCAGGTCGAGGACGTAGTCGCGCTCCCCACGGGCCGTGGCGGCGTCCGCCCGGACGATCGGCCGGTAGACACCGACCCGCTCGACCCGGCGGGAGAGCTGCGTCCAGTGCGCCGAGCGCGACCGCCGACTTGCCGGTGAGCCCCTCGAGCGAAGCCACGTAGACGCTGGTCCGCATGGTGTGCACCCTATGCACGTCGTCGCCGGCGCCCGGCGCCGCCGACCGTGAGCGGCCCTCGTGGGTCATCGACTACCTCTCCGTCGGAGCACATGAGATCTCCCGGGCCCCGTTGCCGGGACCCGGGAGACGTGTCACTGCTCAGACCGTCTGGGCGACCCGTCCGGGGGCGAGGCGCTCGGCGGGCTTCTCGGCCCCTCGGGCGTGCCAGAGACCCAGCAGGACGAGCACCAGGAGCAGGGCGGCAGCGCCGAAGGAAACGAATGCAGCGATGCCCGTGATGGTGCCGATCGTGGCGAAGGCGTAGCCGTAGAGGAGCAGCCCGCGCAGGGTGTTGCCCATGAACAGGGTCTGGCGCAGCTGGCCGAGGGCCTGGCCCTCTTCGGAGGCCTTCTGCTCGTCGGACAGCTGGATGAACTCGCCGCTGACCTCTTCGTAGGTGCGCCCGTCACTGGCCGCGTTCATGTGCACGAGGATGTAGTGGTCCGCGAAGGCCTTGGCCTCGGGGCCGGTGTCCAGCTTGCTGCCGTAGTAGGGCGCGAGCGCGTCCCGGTCGGCCTTGGCCATCTCCGCGGTGGCTTCCTTGGTGGGCATGGTGATGTCCTGCATGACGAGCTGGTCGTGGACCTGGTCACCGATGAAGGTGTTGGCCCAGGTGAGCAGGCCACCCGCCGTGATGAGGACTGCGACCAACGCCAGTCCCGTGAACGAGATGAGTTTGTCGAATGCCGAGCGCATGATGTTTCTCCTTCAGGGGCGGAGATCCTCTTCTCCGCGTTGACACCACGCTCGCAGCGGGTCCGGGGTCGTGAGCAGGGCCGGACGACCGCCCGCGGGCGGGAGCAAAGTCCTCATCCGGGCCCGTCCGGGCACCGCGCCGGCCCCCGCCGGACGGGACTTTGTGCCCGGCGGGGCCGATGCGCTGCCGCCCGTGCCGCTCAGCTCAGTGAGAACGGCGGGTATCGGTCGGTCACCAGGAGGACCGCATAGGCCTGGACCCGCAGCCCCCACCGGCCTACACCGACCACGAAGTCGAACAGGCTCCGGGGGTAGCGCCCCGTGAACAGGATGGCGAACCAAGCGGCGATCACCGCGAAGAACGCGGCCAGGGAGAGGAAGAACAGCACCACGAAGTGCGGGATCGCGAGCAGCCACTTGACCAGCGGCAGCCAGCGGCTCAGGTCGCGCTCGACGTCGGGGTAGTCGAGCTCGAGGTGGACCTTCTGCTCCTCCACGGTCGACGGGTACTCGTCGGTCAGCAGCGCGAAGTAGGCGCAGATCCGGGCGCCGAACCGCGTGAGCTCCCGGGCGAAGTCGAACCACCAGCGCGGGTAGCGCTGCCGGAACAGGATCATCAGCAAGGTCGCCACGAACAGGCCACTGACGATCCCGCCGCCCGAGGTGCTCACCGCGCGGCCGGTCTCGTCGTACGCCGTCCTGCCCGCACCGGACGTGAGCACCGCGTAGACGATGGCGATCGGGATGATCAGCACCGCGCGGAACGCGGTCTTCAGCCGGTCGTACTGCTCCGAGTAGTCGACGTCGAGTCGTGCCGGGTAGGCAGGCGGCACCCGTGACGTGCTCTGGACGGACATGAGAGACCTCCTCTTGTCTTGCTCCCAGGTTCCGATGATGCCCCCGTCGTGAGGGGCAGCCGAGAGGCGTAGGTCCTCCGGGCAGGGGCCTCTGACCACCAGTTCTCGCAGGGCGACCAGTCGCACGATGGCTCGTCCGGGCGCCAGGTTCTGTCCACTGAGTCAGCCAGGCCCGCGTCGGTCGGCGCTTCGGTCACATGGCCTCCTTGGTGCCGCGCCGGATCAGCCAGCTGTTCACCGGGTACGCCGTGAGGAAGCCCAGGCACATGCCGATCTGCATTCCGAACCAGTAGACGGGGCCGTCGGGGTGCACGGGGTGGGGTTCGGGGAACAGAACCAGTGCCTGGAACGCCATCCAGGCGAAGAGCCCGACCTCGAAGGCGGTCAGCGACAGGATGTCGGCCTTTGCGGCCGCGACGAGTCCCTCGCGCCACCCGAGACCACGCATCGGGGCGATGGCGTAGTACTGGAAGATCAGGCCGAGGGCCACCGCGAGGACGTAGTCGCCGATGTACTCCGCCCACAGTGCGCGGCCGGCGATGGTGATGCCGAGCAGGAAGATCGTCGTCGCCGCGACGATGTCGCCCAGGGTGCAGCCGGCCCCGCAGTGGCTGACGCCGAGCGAGGTGGCGGCCCACCTCGGCTTGTCGGGCTGCGCGTCCAGGCCGTGCCGCTCACGCCAGGCCGGGCTGGCCGGGAGTCCGAAGCGCCGGTAGGCCCAGACCGCCAGGGGCCCGGCGTACAACGCCGTGACCGGCCAGACCCACTCCATGACCTTCATCTGCTGGCGATGGCCTCGGCCGAGGATGTCGAGCACGATCCAGGCAGCGCAGAGCCCGGCCCCCAGCAGCGCGAGCCAGGCCACCACCGTGAGCGAGCCGGAGGGGCCTCCGCTCATCCAGCGCTCCAACGCCGCGGTCGCCACCTGAGCAGGTCGAGGGTGATCGACTCGAGCGCCGACGCGACGGGATCTGGCAGGGGCGCCGTCGAGCCGGTCAGTAGCTGGTCGCAGCCCACACGAAGTCGCCTTCCTCGTGGGCGGCCTCGTTGAAGGCCAGCATGGCCTCGAGCGCACCCCGGCCGTCCGCGACCGACATCGCGTCGAGCACCTTTGCCACCTCCCGGTGACGCTGTCTGGCGATGTGCTGGACGATGCGTCGCCCGGCCCTCGTGATCGTGACACTCACCGATCGCCCATCCTGGGTCGAGCGAGCGCGAGCGATGAGCTCGAGCCGTTGCAGCCGGTCGCACACGCGGGTCGCGTTCGAGGGATTGACCCCGAGCTGCGTGGCGATCTGCCCCACGCTGTGCGGGCCGACAGTTGCCAGCAGCACGAGCACCCGGTGCTGGGGGATCGTGATCTCGGTCGGAGAGGACGCGATGGACCTGGTGGCGATGGCCACCAGTGCCCGACTCGCGGTCACGAAGGCCTCCGCGAGGCCGTCGAGGTCGGGTGGGTCGTGGCTGCCGGACCGGGTCGCCGCGGCGTTCACCTGCCTCCACCCCGCTCTGGAGTGCTCGACTTGTGTGTCGATCTGATGACATCTCGCATGCTGCCTCACCCTGCGGGTACCCGACTTTCAAGGATATTTGCGTAGGCGCAAAGAAACGTCAAGGAGCCGCGAAGAGGGGGAAGCATGCCGACCCTCCCTCCCGAGACTCTTCGGCAGTACGCCCTGGTCGCCGACGGTGAGCGGGGAGCGCTGATCGGGCCGCGCGGTGATGTGGCGTTCCTGTGTGCCCCCGCTGGCACGACGGCGCGGTCTTCGCGGGTCTGCTGGGGGGCCGCGGTCACTACAGCGTGACGCCGCACGACCGCCGCGTCGTCTGGGGCGGTCACTACGAGCGGGGCACGTTGATCTGGCGCAGCCGCTGGGTCACGACCTGCTCGATCCTCGAGTGCCGTGAGACTCTCGCCCGGCCGGCCGACTCACGTCACCTGGTGCTGCTGCGCCGCATCGAGGCGCACGCCGGCGCGGCGCACGCGGACGTAGCCCTCAGCCCTCGCGCCGAGTTCGGACACGGTCCGATGACCGTGCGACGCGCGTCGCCGACATCTGGGAGGGCCGGACCGGCGACCTGGCGTTCCGGTGGTCTGGGGTGCCGACCCAGCGCGCCTGGAGGACGGCCAGATCGTCTGGACCTCGTGGTGCCGGAGGGCTCCCACCACGATCTGGTCCTGGAGATCGGCCGCGGGCAGCTCCCCGACCGACCCCCGGAGCGCGGCGCGGACATGGCAGGCGACCGAGGCAGGCCTGGGCGGAGAGCGCTGTCGACTCGTCGGCATCCGTGGCCCCGGGGGAGAGCGACCACTCCTACGCCGTGCTGCGCGGTCTGACCAGCAGCGACCGGGGCATGGTGGCGGCCGCGACGACCTCGCTCCCGAGCGCGCCGAGCAGGGCCGTCACTACGACTACCGCTACGCCTGGATCAGGGACCAGGCCTACGCCGGTCAGGCCGCGGCCGTCGCCGGCGCCGACGACCTCCTCGACGCGGCCGTGCGGTTCGTCTCCCAACGGGTGCTGGAGGACCGCGAGCGGCTGCGGCCCGCCTACACCGTCGACGGCGACCCGGTCCCCGGCCAGCGCGAGCTCGCGGCTCCCGGGGTACCCCGGCGCGCCGGTCCGGGTCGGCAACCACGTCAACGACCAGTTCCAGCTCGACGCCCTGGGTGAGGCGCTGCTGCTGCTGTCCGCCGCGGACCGCGCCGGACGGCTCGACGATGCCGGCCTCCGCGCCACCGAGCTGCTCGTCCGGGCCATCGGTGAACGGTGGCGGGAGCCGGACGCCGGGATCTGGGAGCTCGACGACCGGAGGTGGGCGCACTCGCGGCTCACGCTGCGTCGCCGGGCTGCGCGCGGCGGCCGCTCAGCGCGGTGGCGCCGCTGCGGGGGCAGTGGAAGCAGCTCGCCGACACCGTGCTCGCCTCGGTCGAGTGCGACTGCCTGCACCCCTCGGGACGGTGGCAACGCGCACCCGGCGACCCGCGGTCGACGCCGCCCTGCTCGTGCCCGGGATTCCGAGGCGCTCTGGCTGGCGACGACCCGCGACAGCTCCGCACCGTCGACGCCGTGATCGATCAGCTGGCCGACGACGGCTACGTCTACCGGTTTCGTCACGACCCCGACCGGCCGCTGGCCGACGTCGAGGGTGCCTTCGTTCTCAGCGGCTTCCACGTGGCCCTCGCCCTGCTCGGCGCCGGTCGCCGGCACGAGGCGGTGCGCTGGTACGAGCGCAACCGTGGCGCGCTCGGTCCCCCGGGCTTGTTCGCCGAGGAGTTCGACGTCGTCCAGCGACAGCTGCGCGGCAACCTGCCGCAGGCCTTCATCCACGCCGTCGCCCTCGAGGCCGGGCACCGCCTCGCCGCAGCCGGCGTCGGATCCAGGTCCACACCGGCTTCACGGCACCACGGCTGCGACGTGCCCAGCGGCTGGCGAACCAGCGGCTAGCGAACCAGCGCCTGACGAACCAGCGGCTGGCGAACCAGCGCCTGACGAAAAGCGCCTGACGAAGAGCACCTGACGTGAGCACTCGAGCAGGTCCAGTCGCCCCGGCGGGTCGTCATCACCGGCGCCTCGGCCGGCATTGGACGGGCCACCGCGCGGGAGTTCGCGCGCGCCGGCGACGACGTGGCCCTGCTGGCGCGGGGCGAGGCGGGCCTCGCCGCTGCGGCGGGGGATGTCGAGCGCGAGGGCGGTCGAGCTCTACCGGTGGTGGTGGACGTCGCCGACCACGAGGCGGTCGAGGCAGCCGCCGACCGCGTCGAGGCGGAGTTCGGCCACATCGACGTCTGGGTCAACGTCGCGTTCACCTCGGTCTTCGCCCGGTTCGAGGACATCGAGCCCGAGGAGTTCCGCCGGGTCACCGAGGTGACCTATCTCGGCTACGTCAACGGCACCCGCGCCGCGCTGCGCCGGATGCGGCCCCGTGACCGAGGGGGTCATCGTGCAGGTCGGCTCGGCGCTCGGCCACCGCGGCATCCCGCTGCAGTCGGCCTACTGCGGCGCCAAGCACGCCCTGGAGGGTTTCCACGAGTCGCTGCGCACCGAGCTGCTCCACGAGCGCAGCGGGATCCAGACCACCATCGTGGAGATGCCGGCCGTCAACACCCCGCAGTTCAGCTGGGTCCTCTCCCGGCTGCCGCACCAGGCGCAACCGGTTCCGCCCATCTACCAGCCCGAGGTGGCGGCCCGGGCTGTCCTGCGCGCCGCCGCCCACCCCGGTCGTCGCGCGCGGTGGGTCGGTGCCAGCACCGTGGGCACCATCGTGGCCAACCGGGTCGCCGGTGGCCTGCTGGACCGCTACCTGGCTCGCACCGGCGTTCGGCTCCCAGCAGACCGACCAGCCCCGCGACCCGGACCAGCCCGACAACCTCTGGGAGCCGGTCGACGGCGCCGACGGCCACGACTTCGGTGCCCACGGCATCTTCGACAGCCGCGCCCACGCCCGGGGGTGGGGATCGTGAGGGCTCAGCCATGGCCAACACGACACACCAGCGCCGGATGTGGCGCCGCTCGGCCCTTGACCGAGGTCCGGCCCGTGGACGTGGCCCGCATCGCGCTCGGTACCTGTGGCGGTGGTGCGCCCGCAGTGGCTGCTGCGGATCACGCGCGTCCCGGGACGGTGTGTGGCCGCGTCGAGTCACCCGCATCCTCGGCGCCCGCTACGTCGTGCAGTCGGGCGGCGGCGCCCTGGTCGGCAGGCCCTGGGTGCCGCAGGTCGACGGCGCGGTCGACCTCGTGCACGCGGCTGTCGATGGTCGGCGTTCGCCGTCGTCTTTCCCGGGCACCGCCGGCTGGCGGTCGCCAGCGGCGTGCTGGCCCTGGGCTTCGCCGTGCCGATCTCCGAAGGATGCCGACGACGAGGGAGGACTCCCGATGACGACACTGCTGCTGGATCGGGACGCTCGCGGCCTGGCGGAGACCGAGCTGCGGGAGCGGGTCGACGGCGAGGTGTGCTTCGACGCGGGCACGCGCGGCGGCGTACTCGACCGACGCCTCGAACTACCGTCAGGTGCCCTCGCCGTGGTGCTGCCCCGCACCGTCGAGGCCGCGGTCGAGGCGATCGCGGTCTGCCATCGCACGGTCTGCCGATCGTCTCCCGCGGCGGCGGCACCAGCCTGGCCGGCCAGTGCACGAACGAGGCGGTGGTGATCGACTTCTCGCGGCACTGCCACCGGCTGGTCTCGGTCGACGAGGCCGCGGCCACCTGCGTGGTGGAGCCCGGCATCGTGCTCGACGACCTCAACGCACAGCTCGCGCCAGCCGGCTGCGGTACGGCCCCGAGCCGGCCACCCACCCCAACTGCACGCTGGGCGGGATGATCGGCAACAACTCCTGCGGCGCCACCGCCCAGCGCACCGGCAAGGTCGTGGACAACATCGTCTCCTCGACGTGGTGCTCACGACGGCACGCGGTTCACCGCGCGGGCTCGCGACACCGCGGACGACACGCGGATCGCCGACCGGGGCGAGCGGCGACGGCGCCGGGTGTCCGAGCTGCACCGCGCACTGCGCCGGCTGCGCGACGACCACGGCGACCTGATCCGCGAGCGCTACCCCGACATCCCCCGCCGGGTGTCCGGCTACAACCTCGACTCGCTGCTCCCCGAGCACGGGTTCGACGTCGCCGGGCTCCTGGTCGGCAGCGAGGCCACCCTGGTCACGGTCCTGCGCGCCGAGCTGAGCTGGTCCCGGTGGTCAAGGCGCGCACGCCTGGTCGTGCTCGGCTACCCGCGACATCGCCTGCCGCCGCCGACGCGGTGCCGGCCATCGTCGAGCACGACCCGATCGCGCTGGAGGGTGTCGACCGCTACCTGGTCCACGACGAGCAGCTCAAGGGGATGAACCCGGAGGCCCTCGAGGAGCTGCCGTCGGGCACCGGCTTCCTGATGGTCCAGTTCGGCGGGGAGCACCGCCGAGGACGCGGACGCCCGCGCGCACCGGCATGCTGGAGGCGATCGGCGACACGCGAGCACGCAGCCCGGACGTCGCGTTCTACGACGACCCCGACCGCGAGGACGAGCTGTGGGCGGTCCGGGAGGCGGGCCTGGGCGCCACCGCCCACGTCCCGGACCGGCCGGACACCTTCGAGGGCTGGGAGGACTCCGCCGTCCCGGTGGACCGGCTCGGGGACTACCTGCGCGACCTGCGCGGCCTGTACGAGGAGTTCGGCTACGCCAGCGACACCGGCCCCAGCCTCTACGGGCACTTCGGCCAGGGATGCGTGCACACCCGGATCCCGTTCGACCTCTACTCCACGGAGGGCGTGGCGACCTACCGGCGGTTCATGGAACGGGCCGCCGAGCTGGTCGTCTCCTACGGCGGCTCGCTGTCGGGCGAGCACGGAGACGGCCAGAGCCGCGGCGAGCTGCTGACCACGATGTTCGGCCCGGAGATCGTGGGGCTGTTCGAGCAGGTCAAGGCGGTGTTCGACCCCGACGACAAGATGAACCCCGGCAAGGTCGTCCACCCGCTGCCGCTCGACGAGCACCTGCGGCTTGGGGGGCACTGGGCCCCCGGCAGCCGCTTCCGCTGTTCTTCGACTTCCCCGAGGACGGCCACTCCTTCGCCCAGGCCGCCAACCGATGCGTCGGGGTCGGCAAGTGCCGTCAGCAGTCCCACGAGGGTGGCCAGGTGATGTGCCCGTCCTACCAGGCCACCGGCGACGAGCAGCACTCCACCCGCGGCCGGGCTCGGTTGCTGTTCGAGATGCTCGACGGGCACCGGGACGGCCCGATCACACGACGGCTGGCGCTCGCACCGAGGTGATGGACGCGCTCGACCTGTGCCTGGCCTGCAAGGGCTGCAAGTCCGACTGCCCGGCCTCAGTGGACATGGCGACCTACAAGGCCGAGTTCCTCGCCCAGCACTACCGGCACCGGCTCCGCCCGCGCGCCGACTACGTCACCGGCTGGCTCCCCGACGCCGTGCGGGCGGTCGACCGCGCTGCAGCGCGGCGCCGCTGGTCAACCGGCTCGCCGCGGTCCGAGCCGCTGCGCAGGGCTGGGCTCACGGCTGGCCGGTCTCGAGGACCGAGACCCGCCGGCGCTCGCCACACCCGACGCTGCAGTCCTGGTGGCGGCACCGCGCGCCGCGCGGTCGGTCCCGGTGTGTCCAGCCCGCGGGCAAGGTGCTGCTGTTCCCCGACACCTTCACCAACTACTTCCACCCGACGTCGGCCGGGCCGCGGTCGCGCTGCTGGAGGACGCGGGCTGGGAGGTCGACGATCCCGACCGAGCCGCTGTGCTGCGGCCTGACGTGGATCTCCACCGGGCAGCTCGGGACGGCCAGGCGCAAGCTGAGACGGACCATCGAGACCCTGGCGCCGCACGTCCGGGACGGGGGACTGGTGCTCGGCCTCGAGCCCAGCTGCACCGCGGTGTTCCGCTCCGACGCCGGCGAGCTGTTCTCCGGCGACCCGGACGTGGACCGGCTGGAGGACCACACCGTCACCCTCGCCGAGCTGCTCAACCGGCACACCGACGGCTGGGAGCCCGCCGCGGCTGGACGGCACCCACGCCCTTGCGCAGGTGCACTGCCACCAGCACGCCGTCCTGGGCTGGGACGCCGACCGCGAGCTGCTCGACCGGTCCGGGGCCGACGTGGAGCGGCTCGACTCCGGATGCTGCGGGCTGGCCGGCAACTTCGGCTTCACCGCCGGCCACGGCGAGGTCAGCGAGGCCTGCGCCGAGCAGGTCCTTCTGCCCCGGCTGCGCGACGCCCCGCACGACACCAAGGTGCTGGCCGACGGGTTCTCCTGCCGCACCCAGATCGACCAGCTCGACTAGCGGCGGCAAGCAGGGCCAGCACCTGGCCCAGCTCTGGCCGCCGCACTCGACCCCGCACATCCATCGTCCAGCCACGAAGGGAGCACGACATGACCACCGTCGCCGACCAGCTGCTGACCCGCCTGAGGGAATGGGGGGTCGAGCAGGTCTTCGGCTATCCCGGGGACGGCATCAACGGCATCCTGGGCGCGTTCTCCCGCGCCGACGACCAGCCGCGGTTCATCCAGTCGCGGCACGAGGAGATGAGCGCCTTCGAGGCCGTCGGCTACGCCAAGTTCTCCGGCAGGCCCGGGCGGTGTGCATGGCCACCTCCGGGCCCGGGTGCGATCCACCTCCTCAACGGGCTGTACGACGCCAAGCTGGACCACGTGCCGGTGGTGGCGATCGTCGGGCAGACCAACCGCACGGCCATGGGCGGCAACTACCAGCAGGAGGTCGACCTGCTCAGCCTCTTCAAGGACGTCGCCAGCGACTACGTGCAGATGGTGACCGTCCCCGAGCAGCTGCCCAACGTGCTCGACCGGGCCATGCGGATCGCCCAGACCCGGCGGGCGCCGACCGCGATCATCATCCCCAACGACGTGCAGGAGCTCGACTACGCCGCCCCCACCCACGAGTTCAAGATGGTGCCCTCCAGCCTCGGGCCTCACCCAGCCGACCACCCAGGCCGACCCCGACGGCGTACGCCGGGCCGCGGAGCTCCTCAACGCCGGCGAGAAGGTCGCCATGCTGGTCGGCCAGGGCGCCCGCGGCGCCGAGGCCGAGCTGCGCCAGGTCGTCGACCTCCTCGGCGCCGGGCGTGGCCAAGGCCCTGCTCGGCAAGGACGTGCTCAGCGACGAGCTGCCCTGGGTGACCGGCTCCATCGGGCTGCTCGGGACCCGGCCGAGCTACGAGATGATGCGCGACTGCGACACCCTGCTCACCGTCGGCTCGAACTTCCCCTACACCCAGTTCCTGCCGGACCTCGACCAGGCCCGCGCGGTCCAGATCGACCTCGACGGCACCATGATCGGGATGCGCTACCCCTACGAGGTCAACCTCGTGGGCGACGCTGCCGCCACGCTGCGCGAGCCTGATCCCGCTGCTCGACCGCAAGGACGACCGGTCCTGGCAGGAGACGATCTGCGACAACGTCGAGCGCTGGTGGGAGGTCATGGACTCCGAGGCGCACGTCAGCCGCCGACCCGGTGAACCCGATGCGGATCTTCAGCGAGTTCTCCGCCGTGGCGCCGGACGACGTCATCATCACCTCCGACAGCGGCTCGGCGGCCAACTGGTACGCCCGCCAGGTCAAGATGCGCGGCGATCGATGCGCGGCAGCCTCTCGGGCACGTTGGCGACCATGGGACCGGCGGTGCCATACGCGATCGGCGCGAAGTTCGCGCACCCGGACCGCCCGGCCGTGGCCTTCGAGGGTGACGGCGCCATGCAGATGAACGGCCTGGCCGAGCTGCTCACGATCTCCCGCTACTGGCAGACCTGGAGCGACCCGCGGCTGGTGGTGGTCGTGCTCCACAACAACGACCTCAACCAGGTCACCTGGGAGCTCCGCGCCATGGGCGGCACCCCCAAGTTCGTGGAGTCACAGGCGCTTCCCGAGGTCTCCTACGCCGACTTCGCCGCCTCGGTCGGCCTCGGGGCGGTCACGGTCACCGATCCCGACGAGCTCGCCGCAGCCTGGAAGACCGCGCTCGACGCGGACCGGCCCTACGTGCTGGACGTGCACTGCGACCCCGACATCCCGCCGATCCCGCCGCACGCCGACCTCGAGCAGATGCTCGACATGGCCAAGGCCCTGATCAAGGGGGACACCAACCGGTGGGGCGTCATCAAGGAGGGCATCAAGACCAAGGCCCAGGAGTTCCTGCCGAGCTCCGGCGACTCATGAGCACCGGCCCGCGCCTCGCCCGGATCGGCGCCTCGGCCTACACGGTGCCCACCGACGCACCCGAGGCCGACGGCACCCTGGCCTGGGACAGCACCACGCTGGTCATGGTCCAGGCCGAGGCGGCCGACGGCACCGGCATCGGGTGGACCTACGCGCCCCGCGCGGCCGCCGCGGTCGTCGAGGAGCTGCTCGCACCGGCCATCGCGGGCCATGACGCGCTCGACGTCGCCGGGGCGTGGGAGGCCATGGTCCGCGCGGTGCGCAACGCCGGTAGGCCGGGGCTGGTCGGGATGGCGATCTCCGCGGTGGACGTCGCCCTCTGGGACCTCGCGGCCCGTCTCCAGGACCAACCGGTCGTCGACCTGCTGCGCACGCCGGGCGAGGCGGGCGACCAGGCGGTCGGCCAGCACCCGACGGCCCCGACCGTCGAGGTCTACGGCAGCGGCGGTTTCACCACCTACGACGACGCACGGCTCCGCGAGCAGCTGCAGTGCTGGCTCGATCTCGGTTGCGACAAGGTCAAGATCAAGATCGCCGAGTCGTGGGGCTCCTGCACCGAGCGTGACCTCGACCGCGTCGACCTGGCGCGGCAGACCGTCGGCGACGACGCCACCCTCTTCGTCGACGCCAACGGCGGCTACACCGGTCACGCAGGCCAAGGTGGTCGGCTCCTTCCTCGACACCCTGGGCGTCACCTGGTTCGAGGAGCCGGTCAGCTCCGACTGTCATCGACGGGCTCGCCGCAGTCCGCGACCATGTCGATGCCGACGTCACCGCCGGTGAGTACGGCTACGACCTCGCCTACTTCGTCCACCTCGCGCCGTACGTCGACTGCCTCCAGATCGACGTCACCCGGTGCGGCGGCTACACCGAGTGGCGCCGCATCGCCCACGACCCGAGGCTGGCGGACGTCGAGCCTCTCCGGACACTGCGCGCCGTACATCTCGCTACCCGGTGGCGGCGACCACGCCGCGACTGCGGCACCTGGAGTACTTCCACGACCACGTCCGGATCGAGTCTCGGTTCTTCGAGGGCGCCGATCCTCCGGTCGCGGGCCGGATCACGACGCCGAACGGTCCCGGGCACGGGCTGACCTTCCGTGCCACCGATGCCGAGGAGTACCGAGTCGCATGACGCACAGCACGGACGAGAAGCACCTGGTCAGGCCACGCTGGGTCTGGGGCGGCAGCTTGCTGCTCCTCACGGGCACAGTGGTCGTCGGCATCGGGGTCGACAGTCACGTCCTGGCCATGGTCGATCGCTGGCCTGGTCGTGCTGGGGCTCGGCATCGTCGTCGCCGCGCGGGGTGGGCTCATGAACGACTTCCACGCCCATGCTTCGGTCCGGACCGAGCTGCGCAACGTGGTCGAGGGCAACGTCCGTCCCGGGCTGCCTCCCGGCACCAGGTTCTCGACACCCGAGATCCGCCGGAAGTCTCGCGAGCTCGACCAGCAGCGCGAGGTGCTGGAGCGGCGCCTCGATGGAGGCGCCTCGGCCGTCGCCGGTGGGCGGCCGCGGCCGGCACGCTGCTGCTTGATCGCGTTGTTCCTGCTCGTCGCCCAGTGGAAGCTGTACCCCGCCGAGCTGCCCGGCCAGATCAACGCCAACAGGAGTGTGGGATGCTCCATCCTCATGGGGCTGGCCGGGCTGCGGATGCTGACCGCCCAACCCGGCCGGACGGCTTGCGGATCTCATCGGCCCTGGCGGCGCTGGCCGGGCTTTGCCTGATCCTCAACGGCCTGGTGGCTCGCCACGACCGGCTCGCCACCGCCGCCGCCGAGGTCATCTGCGGGTTCCTGGCGTGCGTGGCGGCCGCCGTCGTCTTCGCCCACGCTCCGTCCAGGACGCGCTGAAGCTGGACGTCGATGCCCGAGCTGACGGGGCGCCAGCTGGATGTCGTCGTGACTTGGGAACTCGCCTTCCGCGAGGCTGCGGGTCTCGCTCAACGAGATCGCCTCGTCCAGGGTCCGCAGGACGTAGTCAGGAACCTGCAACCCCTGGTCCTTGCTCCACAGCAGCTCGCGTTCCACGAGGCTCATCTGACGAGCGGTCTCGAGACGATCTCGGTCCAGGTCGAGCGCGCGGGCGACGTCGCCGAAGTCGGCTCGCTGCCGGAGGTTGTTCACCCCGACGAGGTTGAAGGACCGCCGCCGCAGGATCCGAGCCAGGTGCAGCTGCCAGCCGCTCAGCCCCTCATCTCGGATCAGGGCCTCGGCCGACAGGCGGTAGAAGGCGAAGTGTCCGGGCTCCTGCCGCCTGATGGGGGCGATGACCGTCTCGGCGATCGCGTCCTCGCCGGTGCCGCGGAGCCCGTCGACCAGACGCGAGTAGGCCACGACGGCGGACCGCTCCGTCGCGGCGCCGGTCAGGTAGTACAGCAGCCGCAGGATCTCGGCCACCCCGGGCAGGTGGGACAGCGAGCCGGCGACACGCAGCTTGATCCCGGGAGGGCCGAGGTCGACCGGTGCCGACGGCATCCCGAGCTCATGCTGCACCGCATCGAGGAGGACCCCGTGCTGCAGCTCTTGCGGCGACCAGACGTCCTCGAAGAAGAACCGGTCCGTCTCCGTCGCGTGGGGGAGCAGCGCGCGCAGCTCTATGACGTTCCGTTCGACCTCGAGCTCGACGCGGGTCAGGTAGGTGAAGACCTTCCCGTAGCGGAGGCGCAGGCCGTCGGGGTCGCGGATGGTGAGGTCCGCGTCACCGAGGGACAGCGGCGGATGCTGGATGGCCAGCCGCTCGGCGTAGTCGCGGAGGCCCACACGGTCGTGGTGCCGGCACTGCGGCGCCGGCCCTGGTCGCGCAGGTGCGTGCGGCTGGAACGACATCTGTCACCTCCCGGTCCCTTGTCACTGGGTGCGACCGAGCCCGGAGTCCCGGTGTGACACGGGCGGCGATCCGGACCCGTCGTCACAGGTCGTCCCGCGGCCGGGTCGTAAGGCGTGTCTCGCAATCCATGGCGGCGCCGGACGCCGCCCAGGACGCACCCTGACGACGGCGCCGGCCTTCGAAGCCGCCCAGTCTGCGTGTGGGGCAGCGGCTCCGTCATCGCACGCCCCGGACGACGCCGGCATCCACCAGCGATTGTGGGACACGCGGACGACCAACGTCCTACGGCCCGGCGGTGCTGCCCGTGACCGTCAGCCAGCTCCGGAGCCCCGCCACCGAGACGTTCGCGGTGGTCGGGCTCGCCGGGCTGCCCCGGCCCGTCGCACTCGTGCTGGGTGGCGGCGGGGTGTACGGCGCAGCGCAGGTCGGCAGCGCCCATGCACTCGAACGGCGCGGGTTCGTTCCGGACCTGGTCGTCGGGACCTCGGTGGGGGCGCTGAACGGCGTCGTCCTGGCGGCTCGTCCTGACGGGGCAGCGTCGCGCCTCGACGAGCTGTGGACGGGACTGCGTCGTCGGGACGTCTTCCCCGTCCACCGGGGCCGGACGCGGACCAGCATCTTCGACGACCGCGGCCTGCGACGGCTGATCGCCCGGGCCGGGCTGCCGTCGGACTTCGAGCAGCTGGCGGTGCCCTTCACCGCCGTCGCCACGGATCTGGCCACGGGCGCGGAGGTCCGGCTCGACCACGGGATCCTGGAGACGGCTTTGCTCGCGAGCGCGGCGATCCCCGGGATCCTGCCGCCGGTGCAGCGGGACGGGCGGCAGCTGGTCGACGGCGCACCTGTCGCCTGCGTCCCGGTCCGGGCTGCGCTGGCGCAGGGCGCCGCGAGCGTGGTGGTGCTCTCTGCCGGCCCGGAGAGCGGACCGGTCCGGTCGGCCGGCCCGTTGGCGCGGGCCGGTGCCATTGCCGCCCGGGCCGGGTCCCTGCGGGTGCGCCACCAGGTCGAGCGGGACCTGCGCGAGGTCGCCCAGCACATCCCGGTGGTGGTGCTCCCCACCGGCACGGACAGCTGGCCGTCGCCCTGGGACCTCGGGCGGTCCCGGCGGTTGATCACGTCGGCCGCCATCGCGGCGGGGCGCTTCATCGACGGCGGGGACGCCAGTGGTCCAGTGCGCCACCGCGCCGAAGTCCTGTGGGAGGGAGCACGCAAGGCTCAGTGACTGGGAGCGGCAGCAGTGGGCCGGCCTCGAGGGCGAGCTCGCCTCGGCCGTGTCCACAGCGGCGCGCCGGCGAGGGTTCTACCCAGCCGTCGTGCTGGGTCTCGTGGCCTGGCTGGTCATCGAGTGGCGGGCGCAGCGACCGGCGTCGAGGCCGAGATGAGCCCCGCGACGGGCAGCAGGAACCAGTGACGTCGGATGCAGCGGACCCGCGCGTGCTCGACGGGGCCATCGGTGCTCTCCAGCGCGGCGCGCCACTCGATCTCGGCGATGTGCCCGCACTCGGGGCAGGTGGTCAGGTCCACGGTCACCGGGACCGACCCGCTCGGAGGATCGACGCGCGGTCAGAGCTGCGCGGAGCGTGGACCTCTGAGTAGCCACCGTCGCGACCGCGGAAGATGCGACCGGTCGCCACCCCCTCCTCGAGCTCTTCCTGCTCGCGGGCCACCAGCGCTCGACAGAGTCCACGAGTGAGCGGGAACGCCAGGAGCGGGCCGAGGATCACGAGCGTCCTGAGGGCCACGACCTGGCCCTCGAAGGAGAAGCCGAGCCGCGTGGTGACGATGTCGGTGGAGCCCGCGAGCCACCACGTCGAGAAGAAGACCAGTCCGGAGACACCGAACGCGGTGCGGACCGGGTGCTCCCGCGGCCTGTCGAGGAGGTCGTGCACGGCCCGGTCGCGGGTCGTCCGGGCCTCGAGGAAGGGCCACAGGACCACCAGAGCGAGGAACAGGCTGACGCCGACCTGCGGGAGCAGCACAGCCACGGAGAGCGTGCGACCGAAGGCGTCCACCTCCCAGCCGGAGGGCACCAGCCGGAGGGAGCCGTCGAGGAAGGCGGTGTACCAGTCGGGTTGGCTGCCCGCCGAGGCGTGCCCACCCGAGGCGGGACCGTAGAGCCAGATCGGGTTGACCGAGACCAGGCCGCCGAGCAGTGTCAGCAGCCCGACCGTGATCAGGGACAGGCCAAGGGACCGCACGGCGACGGCCTCGATGGGCAGTCCGACCACGTTGTCCTCGGTGCGGCCGCGGGCCGGGAGCTGCGCGGGACGCCGCCGCCGGGACAGGGCGGCTCGGCAAGCGAGGACGACGCCCAGCAGGGCCGGGATGACCGCGACGTGCAGCCAGTACATGTGCTCGATCACCCGACCGGGGAACTCGCCGCCGAAGAAGGCGAAGGAGAACCGGGTCCCCACGAGCGGGATGGCGACCAGGATCCCCTCGACGATCCTGAGCCCGGTGCCGGCGAGCAGGTCGTCGGGCAGCGCGTAACCGCTCCAGCCCGCACCGAGCACCAGGAGGAAGGCGGCTGCCAGCAGCACCCAGCTCCACTGGCGGGGTCGTCGGAAGCCGCCGGTGAAGAAGGTCGTCAGCATCTGCAGCATCAGCGACGCAGGCAGGAGCAGTGCCGCCCAGTGATGGGTTTGACGGATCAGCAGCCCTCCCTGCACCTCGAAGGAGATGCGGAGGGTGCTGGCGTACGCCCGGGAGACAGGAACGCCGTGCAGCAGGGGATAGCTGCCGGTGTAGCTGACCGCGTCGCTGGACCGGTCGTAGAAGCAGAGCAGCACGACACCGGTGATGGTCAGGACGGCGACGCAGGACAGCGAGACCACGCCCAGCAGGGCTGACCAGTGCAAGGGCACGGCCCGGCGAGGTCGGTCAACAGCGGAGGTTGGAGGTCGGGTGACGGCGTGCTCGGTCATGGCGTGGTCCTGGGGAAGCGACAGGAGAGATGAAGGCGTGAGTGGGGCCGCCGTCTCGGAATCGGTCGGCCCCACTCATGCCCCGGGGGAGGTGCGGAGCGGTCAGGCGGCGTGGGTGGCGCGGCAGCCAGCGATGGCCTCGAGGACGGTCTCGGCCACCGCGTCGGGCTGGGAGACGCTCACCGCGTGCGAGGCGCCCACCAGCTCGCGCACGCCCCTGGCGCCGGCACGCTCGGCCTCGGCGCGCATGGCGGCCACCGGGATGTTGCGGTCCTGGTCGCCGAAGACGAACCACGAGGGGGCTGACTTCCATGCGGGCTCGGCGGCCGGCAGCCCCTCGCTGAGCGCTGCCTCCGTCACCGGCCGTTGGGTGCGGCCCATCTTGCCGGCGACCGGGACCTCGACATCGGCGGCGAACTGGTCGTGGAAGACGTCCTGCCGGATCCGCAGCTCGTTGCCGCCGGTGCTGACCGGGTAGGCGACGAGCGCCTCGCCCAGCGTGCTGCCCGGGTAGGACCCCGAGAGCTCGAGGGCGCTCTCGCCGGTGTCGGGCGCGAACGCCGAGACGTAGACGAGGCCGAGCACGGAGGGGTTCTCGGCCCCGGCCTCGGTGATGACCATGCCGCCGTAGGAGTGGCCGACGAGGATGACCGGCTTCCCGAGAGCCGTGATGACGTCGCGCAGGTAGGCCGCGTCACCGGACAGGCTGCGGAGCGGGTTGGCCACGGCGACGGCCTCGACTCCCTGGGCGTGGAGCTTCTCGATGACGCCGTTCCAGCTGGCCGACTCCGCGAAGGCGCCGTGGACGAGCAGGACGGTGGGGTTCTGGGTCATGGACGTGATCTCTCCTGTTGTTGAGTGGGTGTGCCCGCCGCTCAGGCGGTGTGGAGTGCCTTGCGGAGGACGTGGACGGCCTGCTCGACCGCGGCCGTGCTCGCGGCCGAGGGCCGGAGGGGGTTGAGCATCATGAAGTCGTGGATCGTGCCGTTGTAGCGAACGGTCGTGGTGCGCACGCCCGCCTCGGCGAGGCGGCGGGCGTAGGCCTCGCCCTCGTCGCGGAGCACGTCGCTCTCGTCGACGACCACGTAGGCCTCCGGCAGGCCGGCCAGGTCGGCGAGCGTCGCGCGGAGCGGTGACGCGGTGATCTCTGCGCGCTTGGACTCGTCGGGCAGATAGCAGTCCCAGAACCACGCCATCGACTTCGCCAGGAGGTAGGGGCCGTCGGCGAACTCCTGGTAGCTCGGGGTGTCCTGGGCGGCGTCCGTCACCGGGTAGTAGAGCGACTGGTGGCAGAACGTGACGTCGCCGCGCTGCTTGGCCAGCAGCGCGACGGCGGCGGTCATGTTGCCGCCGACCGAGTCGCCGGCTATCGCGAGCCGGCTCGCGTCGAGCCCCTCGTCGAGGCCGTTGTCGGTGACCCACTGTGCGGTCGCGTAGGCCTGCTCGATGGCGACGGGGTAGCGGGCCTCGGGCGAACGGTCGTACTCGACGAACACGACGGCTGCGTCGACTCCCACGGCGAGGTCACGGACGAGCCGGTCGTGGGTCCCGGCGTTGCCGAGGACCCACCCGCCGCCGTGGATGTAGAGGATCGTGGGCAGTGGGCCGGCGCCGTCGACCGGCTTGACGATGCGCGCTCGCACGTCGCCGACGGCAGCCGGGACGACGATCCACTTCTCGTCGATGTCCGGGAGGGGGATGGGAGCGGCCTGCACGTCGTCGAGGACCTTGCGGGCGTCCTGAGGCGTCATGTCGTAGAAGTACGGCGGGTTCGCCGTCGCCCCGGCCAGCTGCCGGGCCTCCGGCTCGAGGTAGTGGTTGCTCATGGAGTGTCCTTCCGTTGCGGGCGTCGTGAGGCATCGCCGGGAGAGATGCGGCTCTCACCCACAGCGACCGGGGTGGCGGCTCCGGTGTGACAGCGGCCCCGCCCCTTTTCGGGGACGGGGCCACATGGTCAGGCGCTCCGGGCTCGGGTCAGCGAGAGCCCTTCACCGCGTCGGTGATGGTGTGCACGACGGGTGCCGGGTCGGTGATGAGACCCAGGTGCCCGGCCTTGAACCGCTCGATGGTCGAGCCGGGCTTCTCGGCCATCCCTCGCTGGGCACCCCGGGGGATCACGCGGTCCTTGGTCCCGATCAGGTACCAGCTGGGGATCGTGTCCCACGCGGGGGTGCCGGACGGCTCGTTGAGCGCGCCCAGGGTGATCGGACGCTGGGTGGCCCAGAGAGCCGATGCCGCACGGTTGCCGAGGCCGGTGGCGAAGGACTCCATGAAGGTGGCCCTCTTGAGGTACACGTCGCTCGTCGGCGTGGGTGGCAGGGTGCCCGGCACGAAGTCGAAGATCGTGGTCGGGTCGCTCACCGAGAGCGCGGACTTCGGGCCCGCCAGCTCACCCACCGTCTCGCCCTCGGCGGGCACCGACCCGTTGACGAACACCAGGGCCTGCACGTCCGGGTCGCCCTCGGCCGCGTTGGTGATGACGGCCGCGCCGTAGGAATGTCCGACGAGGACGATCGGCCCGTCGATCGTCCGGAGGAAGTCGGCGAGGTGGGCGGAGTCCTCGGAGAGTGACCGGAGTGGGTTGCCCGGGGCGAGGACGGTGTACCCCCGGGCCTGGAGGCGGCGTACGACGCCGGCCCAGCTCGACGAGTCGGCCCAGGCGCCGTGCACGAGCACGATGGTCGGCTTGGCGGACCGCGACGATGCGGCCTCCGCCGTGCCGGGGGTCGCGGAAAGCGAGCCGATCGTGATGGCGCCCAGCAGGAGGGCGGTACGCAGCCGACGGCGGCGGCCGTTGCGCCGGGCGACGCGGGAGGTGGGTGTCATGGCAGTGGGTCCTGTTCTCTCGATGACGGTCAGGACGACGAGCCGGACCTCTCCGACGTGCGACCCGCCGTCGGGACTACGACCGGGGCGACCTTCCTGGACGTGACACCCGTTGGGCGGGTCATGCCTCCCACGGCGCCACGTCCTCGATGTCGTGGAGGAGCTCGTGCCACGCCAGCAGGTCGTCACGGGTCAGCGGCCGCGCGGCGGGGGCCTGGTCGGCGCGGGGGAGTGTGGGCTCGCTCAGGCGCAGTGGTTCGACACCCACGAACAGCAGGAGGGTCAGCAGCCGCCGACGATCCGCCGGACGCTCGGACTGCCGCACGAGGGACAGCAGAAGAGCAGCTCGGCGTCGGCGCGGGGCTCGACGTCCATCCGCAGGACGGCAGTGTCCATCTGCACGGCGATCTCGTCATCGCACCGGAGACACGTCATCAGCACTTCGGTCACGTCTCCTCCTCGGTCGGTGCTGCCCTCCGACCGCGACCAGCGCAGGCGCGTGACACGAGGCCCCGTCACGACCGGGCCCGGTCTCGGGTCATCAACGGCGACGGAGCTGCTCCGTGCCCTGGAGGTGTCACGTGACCCACACACTGCGGACCGAACGGCTTGCACTCCGGCCGTGGAGGACCTCCGACGCCTCGGAGGCTCTGGCAATCTACGGCGCACCGCCGGTCACCCGGTGGCTCCCGCCCGGTGTGACGGCTGCCCCGACCGCCGAGGCAATGCGTTCGAGGATCCTGGACTGGGGGCGCGGCGCCCGCACTGCTCGAGCCGTGCCGGCCACTGGGCCGTGGTCACCGGGTGGGCGAGCAGCTGGTCGGCGGGAGACCGGCTCCAGTACGTCCCCGTGAACGAGGAGAACCTCACCCTCGCCCTAGCGCCGAGCTCCTGGGGCGGGGCTACGCCACCGTAGCTTGGCAGTGTGCTCTCATCCGGTGGGCGATCCACGAGGGCGGGATGCCCGAGGTCCTCGTGATCCTGCAGGCGGCCAGTCCACTCCGGGCCGTGGCGGACCGCGCCGCGGATGGGTATGGAGTGGGCCAGGGACGTCGGCCGCAGTGGGCGGCTCAAGGTCCAACCGGGCTCGCCACGGCGACCTCGGGCTCGCCGGTCGACTCCGGCAGTCTCGGCACCCGCATCTCCAGCTCCACGTCCGGTGGCGGCGCCGACGACGGACCTGACGACGGACCTCCGGGGCGCCATCGACGGTGTTCGGGCCCGAGGCCTCGACCCGAGGGGAGATCATACTGGTGGCCGCGTAGGGAGGAGGTCGCGAGTCGACCCCCACAGCTGCAGTTGCCGTCCATCACGCCGAGATGATCCGCTCGAGCAGGCCTGCCGACGGGGCCGCCGACACTGCGCAAGGCGATCCGGGTCCTCCTCGCCGAGCGGACCATGTTCTTCCGCGTCCTGCATACCGGGGTGGTCGGCGACTCCGCGGCGGCCGAGGATGCCGTGCAGGAGGCGTGGCTGCGCCGGCAGGGAGGGCCCGCCGGCACAAATCCAGGAACCCGGCCCGCGTTCCTGACCGACCGCGACCACTCAACCTTGCCATCAACCTCATCGAGTAGCAATACTGTAAGACTTAGTCAAGCAGATGTTGCAAGGCAAGTAACA
>CAWBZR010000009.1:0-335779 GCA_963793315.1 uncultured Actinomycetota bacterium
GGTCGTCACGGCGCGCCTGTCCCGGTGGTCAGCCTCCGGGGCGTACAGCCCGGCCTCGTAGGCGCGGATCACGATGTGCACCCGGTCGCGGAGCCCGAGCTTGGCGAGGATCCGTCCGACGTGGGACTTCACCGTGGCTTCGGCGAGGTAGAGCCGCTCCGCGATCTCCGAGTTGGTCGCCCCCTGCGCGACCAGCACCATCACCTCACGCTCGCGGGCGCTCAGCGCAGCGATGGTGCCCTCCTCCCCGAGCGTTGTGGGCAGGCTGGCCGCGACATGGTGCAGGAGGCGCCTGGTGGTCGAGGCGGCGAGGACCGCGTCGCCGCTGTGGACGGTGCGGATGGCGGCCAGCACCTCCTCCGCGGGAGCATCCTTGAGGAGGAACCCGCTGGCCCCGGCCCTCAGCGCGGCGAAGGCATACTCGTCGAGGTCGAAGGTCGTGAGCACGACGATCCGCGGGCCGTCGGGGTGCCGGCGCAGCAGCTCGCGGGTCGCTGCCACGCCGTCCAGGCGGGGCATCCTGACATCCATCAGGACCAGGTCGCAGGGGGTGGTCGCCACGACGTCCAGCGCCTGCGAGCCGTCAGCGGCCTCGCCCACGACTCGCATGTCGTCCTGTGCGTCCACGACCATGGCCAGCCCCGTGCGCACGAGCGCCTGGTCGTCGACCAGGACGACGCGGATCTCGCGGTTCATCCGCGGCCTCCCGGGTCGCGGGCCGCGGTCGTGGGGACCTTTCCGACGACTGTGAAGCCGCCGGCGGCCGGACCGGCCTGGAGCGTGCCGCCCACGAGCTCGAGCCGTTCGCGCATGCCGAGCAGGCCGCGCCCGCTTCCCTCATGGGGGCCGGCGGGCGTGCCACCACCGCTGTCCGCCACTGTCAGCTCGAGCAACCGGTCGCCCCAGGTCAGCACGACCTCGACCTCGGTGTGCGGGCCGGCGTGCTTGACGACGTTGGTCAACGCTTCCTGGACCAGCCGGTAGGCCGCGAGGTGGGCGGCGCGGTCGAGTGGCTGCGCGTCGCCTTCCACCCTCATCCGGACCGGCTGGCCGGATGCCCGGACCCGCTCCACCAGTTCGGTGACGTCCTCGACCCGCGGCTGCGGACCCAAGGAGGCCGGGCCGTGCTCCGGGTCGAGGACACCGAGCATCACCCGGATGTCGGTGAGCGCCTCCCTGCCGGTCTCGGCGATCGCCGCCAGGGCGCCGGAGGCGGCGGCGGGGTCGGTCGCCGCGACGTAGCGGCCGCCCTCGGCCTGCCGCACCATGACGGAGACCGAGTGGGCGATGACGTCGTGCAGCTCACGCGCGATCCTGGCGCGCTCCTCGGCGACCACCTCGCGCTCACGGCGCTCGCGGTCGGCGTCCGCGACCCGCGCCCGCTCGGCCAGAGCGGCCAGCTGCTCGGTCCGCAGACGACGGGACCGGCCGAGTGCCCAGGCAGCCACCACGAAGGCCGACGCAAGGCCAGTGAGGGCGAGCAGATCGCTGGTGCCGTTGACCATCACCCCGGGCTCCGTCCGCGACGTCCAGGCACGGACCACGGCGACCAGCGCACCGGCCAGCCCGACTCCCAAGGAGACCGACGGCCAGCGGTCGCGGCCCCAGGCGCTGAGCGTGTACGCCGCGACCAGATAGGCCACGCTCGAGGGCAGCAGGATCGCCGGGTAGACCGCGTCTCGGCTCGAGTCGTGCAGGGTCGGAGCCAGGGCCACGACCAACTCGGCCGCCGCACAGATGGTGAACACGGGCAAGGTCGCGACGCGGCGGCCGAAGACGGCCAGGTGCAGCACCACCAGGGCGGCGTACAGCACGACCGTCCAGGCCCGGCCCAGGTCGCTCGCGCTCACTGCTGCGGCGGACACGGGAAGGGCGGTGGCAGCAAGCCCCAGCCCGAGCAGAGCGTCACCCAGGCGTGGCCGGAACGTGCGGGCCGGTCCGTTGCTCACCTGTCAAACACTAGGCAGCGGCGACCCACCGCGCATGCGACCACGGTCGCTCCCTGGTTCATACCGCGGTCGACGTCGCCGGCGCCCGTGGCCCGATGTGCCGCGGCCGCACTCGCGGCACCGTCGTTGACATGAACCAAGTGACCAGCCTCGTCCCTTCGCAGAACCTTGTCCACGGCCGGCCTGCAACGGGTCGACCGCCGCGGATCGTCATCGTCGGTGGCGGCTTCGTCGGCTTCACGCTCGCGCGCACTCTGGAGCGGCGGCTGCGCCGTGGGGAGGCGGACGTCGTCCTCATCGACCCCAGCCCGTCGATGACCTACCAGCCCTTCCTCGTCGAGACGGCGGCAGGGCTGATCGAGCCCCGGCACGTCTCGGTGCCCCTGCGCCCCACGCTGCGGCGCACCCGCGTCCTCACCGGTCGCGTCATGGATGTCGATACCTCCCGGCGCCAGGCACGCGTGCTCCTGCCCGACGGGACCGTGCAGGGGGTGGAGTACGACGAGTTGGTCCTGGCACCTGGGTCGGTGCCCCGACCACCGAACCTGCCGTCACTCGTGGAGCACGCCCTCCTCTTCACCGGTCTGTCCGATGCACAACGGTTGCGGGACACGGTCCTCTCCCGTCTCGCGCTGGCCGCGGACACGCCCGACGTCGACACCGCGCGCGAGGCGCAGACCTTCGTGGTCGTCGGTGGCGGCTTCAGCGGCGTGGAGCTGGTGGCCGAGCTGCACCGGCTTGCGGTCGCGTCCAGCCGTCGCTCCCACCACGTGGCTCGGGCACGACTGCGCTTCGAGCTCATCGAGGCCGGCCCGGAACTGCTCCCGGAGCTGCCCTCCCGGCTGGGTGCCTACGCGCGCCGACGGCTCGAGCGCGACGGGGTCGCGGTCAGGGTCGACACCCGGATCGTGGCAGCCGACGGCCCCGGGCTCCGGCTCTCCGACGGTGCCGTGCTCCGCGCCGGGACGGTCGTGTGGACCGCTGGCGTCCGCGCGAACCCCGTGCTCGGCAGGCTCGGTCTGCCCACCGACCCACACGGCCGGCTCCGGACGCGGACCACCCTCCAGGTGCAGGGTGCCTCCCACGTGTGGGCGGCAGGGGATGGTGCCTCGGTCCCTGACCTGGCGGCAGCGGCGGCCACGGACGCGGACCCGCGGTGCGCAGCGACGGCCCAGCACGCCGTGCGTCAGGCCCGAGTCGCGGCGAAGAACCTGCTGGCCACCCTGCGGGGCGGCGACCTGATCGACTATCGCCACCGCGACGCGGGCTCGGTGGGGACGCTCGGACTGCACCGTGGGGTGGCACGCATCCTCGGCGTACCTCTGCGCGGCCTGCCGGCGTGGCTGGTCCATCGCGCCTACCACCTCGCGATGATCCCCACCTGGAGTCGCAAGCTGCGCGTCGCGCTGGGCTGGGCGGCGGCCCTCCTGGGTCGCCGGGACCTCGGCACGCCTTGGCCGGCGCCCGTCGCCGAGCCCGGGGGCGCTAACCCTGCTGACAGGCTCGAGGCCGGCGCATGATCGGCTCGGCCGCTCGATCGGTCGAGCCCGACCTCGAGATCGGGGACGTCGTGCCGCTGCCGCAGTTCATGGAGCTCCACGCCCGGTTCATCCCCGCGAGTCCGGAGGCCGTGTGGTCTGCGCTCCACAGGCTGTCTGTTTCGGACGTGCCGACGACCCGTGTGCTCATGGGCGCGCGTCTCCTCCTCTCCGGAACGCTGGTCCGGCCCGGCCTTCGCAACCGAAGGCCGGGCCGGACGCTATGGGATGCGCTCCCCCTGCCGGTGCTCCACGAGCTCGAGCCCGTCTACGTGCTAGCCGCAGGCATGGGCCGACCCTGGACAAGGACTGGGCGGGTGCGCGCTCCGGCTGACGCGCTCGATCTGGAGCAGTTCTGCGCGCCTGGCTGGGCCAAGGTGGCCATGGACTTCCGGTTGGTCCCGACCGCGGACGGCACGGTCCTCACCACCGAGACCCGGGTGGTCACGACGGACGCAGTGGCCCGGTGGCGGTTCGCGGCGTACTGGATCCTGATCCGGGCCTTCTCGGGGCTCATCCGACGGGACATCCTGGCCGCCGTCGACCGCGCAGCCACGCGGGCGCGCTCGGGCTCGGGTGCGTCACCGTGGACATGACGACCGTGCGCGCAGCCGACGTCCGCATGGGCGGCACTCCTGCAGGCACCGCGGTGTGGGGGGCGGCGGTCTGGTCGACGGCGTTCGGCGCGGCCAGCCTGTACGTCGCCCTGGGCGGCCGGGTCGGCAGCGGACTGGTCGCGCCCGCCCTGGTCGAGGCGACGGACCGCGGGGACCCCGTGACGGTCACGACGCTCTGGGCGGCAGGAGTCCTCAAGCTGGGCGCCGCTGTGCTGCTGGTCGCCGCGGACCGGTGGTGGGTGCCTCGGCCACGGTGGGTGGCCGGCGCAGCGGCCTTCCTGCTCGGCCTCGGAGTGGCGGCGTGGGGAGCTTCAGAAGGCGTTGCGGGGCTGCTGGTGGCCACCGGGGCGACGGCTCCGTTGAATGGCTGGGGCCACGGCAGCGTCGGCATCTACTACGCCACCGTGTGGGGGCCGACCTGGCTGGTCGGCGGCGCCCTGTTCGTGTTCGCCGGCCGTCATCTCATGCGGTGTGACCCGCGCCGACGTGCTCACCGAGGAACGTGAGCTGGGCGGGCAGCATCCGGCGCCAGTAGCCGGGGGTGTGCCCGCCCCGCTCATGGCTGACCAGGCTGTCGGCGCTCAACCCGTCCACGTACTCCTGGACGTCGACGTAGAACGGGTCGCCCCGGCCGATGTCGATGCGCACCGGGATGCCGGCGAGATCATCCTGTCGGTCGAACACGCTGAACTCGCGATACTCCGTGGCGTCGCTGAACCCGTCCGCTGACGCGTCGTCGGGGTCGCTCCAGAGGGCGGGGCTGACCGCCACGACCGCGCTGGTCGCGCCGGCGCCGCGGAGGGCGGCCAGCCGGAGCGCGCCGTAGCCGCCCATCGACCAGCCGAGCCACCCGAGCCTGCCGATGTCGTGCCCTCTCTCCTCGAGGAGGGGCAGGAACTCGTCGAGCACCATGGCGCCGGCGTCGTCCCCGTCGTGCGGGTGCCAGTAGCCGCGACCGCCGTCGGCCGCCGCGATCGCGAACGGCGCACCCCCGTCGGCCACGTGCTGCGCGAGGTAGCGGTCCAGCCCGAGCCTGTTGCTGGTCAGCGCGGCCGCGTCCGCGCCCAGCCAGTGCAGCGCCACCACGACCGGGAGCAGCGGGTCTTCCTCGCCGGGCGGGAAGATGATCTGGTAGCCGACCTCCGTGCCCCGCGCCGCGGAGGCGAAGGTGCCGGTCTCGACCCGGCCCGGCTCGATGTCAGGGATGACGCCGTCCGGGCCGTTGAGCCCGAGGTGCTCGTAGAGGAAGCTCCGGCCCGGGAGCACGTCCTTCTCCACGCCGGCGCCCGCTCCGGCGGTCCCGGCCACGAGGACGCCGGCACCGCCCAGCAGGAACGCACGTCGGCTCGGCACGCCCGTCAGTCTGCCTGTGGATGAGCCCGGCGGAAGGTCGGCTCGACGGGGTAGACCTGACCTCATGTCTCGGAAGACGCTCGTCCCCGCGCTCCTGGTTGCGGCGGTCACCGCCTGCGCGAGCGAGCCGGCCACAGTGGCCGAGGTGCGAAGGCCGCCAGGCCCGACCCTCGAGGCCTCCGCGGCGCGGGCACCCGCCGCACCACCGCCGGTCGAGGTGCTCCGAGCCTGGGACGCACGGCGCGCCGACGCTTGGGCCCGCGGCGACCCACGCCGGCTGTCGTCGCTCTACACACCCGGCTCGCGGGCCGGCCGCCATGACGTCGCGATGCTCCGCGCCTGGACGGCCCGCGGGCTGGTCGTCCACGGACTGCGTACCCAGCTGCTGTCCGTCCGCGAGCGCGCGCACTCGCCGACGACCTGGACGCTGCGCGTCACCGACCGCCTGGTGGGCGGCGTGGCAGTGGGGCGCGGCCTACGCCGACCGCTTCCGCGCGACGAGGCGAGCACCCGCACTGTGCGACTGCGCCTGGTCGAGGGGGAGTGGCGGGTGGCGGCGGTGCAGGCCCGGTAGCCGGGGTTTCGAGACAGTTGCTGCGCAACTTGCTCAACCACCGACGGCGAACGCTGGCTGAGGAAAGCCCGGTCGCTGGTTGAGGAAGGCGTCCTGGCGCCTGTCAGTCGAACTCGGCGAGCCCCGCCTTCAGGACCGCGTCGACATCTGGGTCGTGGAACTCGTAGTCCGACCCCAGCAGCGCGGCCGGCACGACGTCGAGCGAGCCGAGGAGCTCGGGCGCCATCTTCCCGGCGCCCGCCTTGAGCGCGAACCTCGGCACGGTCGCGAACGACGGCCGGTGCAGCTGGCCGGCGAGCGCCTCGGTGAACTCGGCGTTGGTCGGGGTCTGCGGGCAGCACAGGTTGAACGGCCCCGACGCCTCGGCGTGCTCGGCCAGGTGGATGGTCGCGCCCACCCAGTCGCGCAAGGAGATCATCGGCATGTGCTGGCGGCCGTCGCCCAGCCGGCCGCCGAGCCCCGCCTTGAACAGCAGGCGCAGCTGCTTGAGCGGCTCGCTGCGCCGGTCCATCACCGGCGCGGTGCGCAGGACGCAGACGCGCGCGCCTGCCTCGGCGGCAGGGTCGGCCGCGGCCTGCCACTCGCGCGTCACCGACGTGAGCAGGGTGTCGCCGCGGCTGTCGGCGCTCTCGTCGAGCACTGGGTCCCCGGAGTCGCTGCGGTCGCCGTAGAACGAGATGCCGTTGCCCGCCAGGAATGCCGGCTTGCGGTCAGACCGGGCGATGGCCTGCGCCAGGACCCGAGTCGTGGTCACCCGGCTCTCGCGGAGCTCGCTGGCCCACTTCTGCGAGTGCGGGTTGCCCAGGGTCGGTGACCCGGCCAGGTTGACGACGACATCGGCGGCCTCGATGAGGGCGTGGTCGAGTGCGCCGGCGTAGGGGTCCCACGTCGACTGGTCCGGGCCTCGCGGTGCGCCGCGGGTCAGCGAGATGACCCCGTGCCCGCGCGCGAGCAGGGCCGCGCGCAGGTGGGTCCCGAGGAACCCACCCGCGCCGGCGATGAGGAGCTGGGTCACACCTCGAAGGCGCCGGCCTCGAGTCGCTTCTTCACATCCTGGAGGAACCGACCGGCGTCTGCACCGTCAACCAGGCGGTGGTCGTAGGTCAGGGCCAGGTAGACCATGTAGCGGACCGCGATCGTCTCGCCGAGGTTCGGGTCGTCGATCACCACCGGCCGCTTCACGACCGCGCCCGGCCCCAGGATCGCCACCTGCGGCTTGTTGATGATCGGGGTGTCGAAGAGCGCCCCCACGCTGCCGAGGTTGGTGATGGTGAACGTGCCGCCGGACAGCTCGTCGGGGCCGATCTTGTTGGTGCGGGTCCGCTCGGCGACGTCGGCGATCTTCTTGGACAGGCCCGCGACCGACAGGTCGCCGGCGTCCTTGACCACCGGGGTGAGCAGCCCCTTCTCGGTGTCCACCGCGAACGCGATGTTCTCGCGGTCGTAGTAGGTGATCTCGCCGGCCTCGGTGTCGATCGTCGCGTTGAGCTTGGGGTGCTCCTTGAGCGCGTCGATCGCAGCCTTGGCGAAGAACGGCAGGTAGCTCAGCTTCACGCCCTCCCTGGCCAGGAACTCGGTCTTCACCGCCTCGCGCAGCCGCGCGATGTTGGTGACGTCGACCTCGACGACCTGGGTGAGCTGGGCCGAGGTCTGCAGCGAGTCGATCATCCGCTCGGCGATGATCTTGCGCAGCCGGCTGATCTTCTCGGTGGTCCCGCGCCGCGAGTCCGGTGTGATCGCCGGTGCCGTGGCGGCGGGGGCGGTGCCGACGCCGGGGGCCGCAGCTGCCGCGGCCGCGGCCGCGGCGGGCTGGGCCGCCTCCTTGGCGACGCGGGCCGCCTCGAGGACGTCCTGCTTGCGGATCCGGCCGCCCACGCCGGAGCCGGTGACGGTCGACAGGTCGACGTCGTGCTGGGCGGCGAGCTTGCGGACCAGCGGGGTGACGTAGCCCGCCCCGTCCTCCGAGCCGCTCGACGTGCTCGACGACGCGGACGCTGGCTCGGCCTCCTGCTCCCGCTCGGGCTCCGGCTCCTTCTCCTGGACCGGCTCCTCCTTGGCCTCGGGCTCGGGCTCCTTCTCGGCCTCGGGCTGCTTCTCGGGCTCGGACTCCTGCTCCTCGACCTGCTCGGCCTGCTCCTCGGCCCGCTCCTGGGCCTTGTCCTCGCCGCCGCCGCCGGTGTCGTCGCCACTGTCCTCGGCGCTCGCACCGCCAGAGTCGCCACCGGACTCGCCACCGGAGGACGGCTTCCCGGACCCGATCAGCGCCAGCTCGGCGCCGACCTCGACCGTCTCGTCCTCACTGACCTTGATCTCGAGGAGCGTTCCGGCCACGGGGGAGGGGATCTCGGTGTCGACCTTGTCGGTGGAGACCTCGAGGAGCGGCTCGTCGACGGCCACCTCGTCGCCGACCTGCTTCAGCCAGCGCGTGACCGTGCCCTCGGTCACCGACTCGCCCAGCGCGGGCAGCGTGACAGGGGTGGACTCGCCGCCGCCACCGCCAGACGACGATTCGTCTGCGGTCTCGCCGGTCTTCTCCTGCTCGGAGGAGTCAGACGAGTCGGAGGCCGCAGGCTCGGCCTCCTGCTCCGAGTCGTCTTCCGACTCCTTCTCCGACTCCGGGGTCTCGTCACCCGGAGGCAGGTCGCCGGTCTCCTCGGCGACCTGCTCCTCCTGCTCGGCCTTCTTCTCGGCCTGCTCCTCGTCCTTGGGCTGCGCCTCCGGCTCGGCGGAGTCGTCCGCGTCGCCCGCGCCCTCGCCCTCCTCGCCGATGACGCCGAGCACGGCGCCCACCTCGACGGTGTCGTCCTCGTTGGCCTTGATCTCGAGCAGGGTGCCGGCCACGGGGGAGGGGATCTCGGTGTCGACCTTGTCGGTGGAGACCTCGAGCAGGGGCTCGTCGACGGCGACCTGGTCACCGACCTGCTTGAGCCAGCGCGTGACGGTGCCTTCCGTGACGGACTCGCCCAGTGCCGGGAGGTTGACTTCGGTGGCCATGGAGCTCCTTCGCTCGTGGAACGCGGTCGATCTGGGAGTGGGTCTGGTGGTTCAGGAGTGCGCGTGCAGGGGTTTGCCGGCCAGGGCGAGGTGCGCCTCGCCGAGGGCTTCGTTCTGGGTGGGGTGGGCGTGCACCAGGGGAGCGACGTCCTCGGGGTGCCCCTCCCAGTTGTAGATCAGCTGCGCCTCGCCGATGAGCTCGCCGACGCGGTCGCCGACGAGGTGTACGCCGATGACGGGCCCGTCCTTGCGGCGGACCAGCTTCACGAACCCCTGGGTCTTGAGGATCTGGCTCTTGCCGTTGCCACCGAGGTCGTAGGTCAGCGACTCGACCGTGTCGGCGCCGTGCTGCTCGACGGCCTGCGCCTCGGTGAGACCGACCGAGGCGACCTCGGGGTGGGAGTAGGTCACGCGCGGGATGCCGGCCTCGTCGATCGGCGCGGGGGAGAGGCCGGCGATCTCCTCGGCCACGAAGATGCCCTGCTGGAAGCCGCGGTGCGCGAGCTGCAGGCCCGGCACGATGTCGCCGACCGCCCACACGTGGTCGACGTTGGTGCGGCAGCGCTCGTCGGCGAGCACGAAGCCGCGCTCCATGGCGACGCCCTGCTCCTCGTAGCCCAGCCCCTCGGTCGACGGCCCGCGCCCGACGGCCACGAGCAGCAGCTCGGCCTCGAGCACGCTCTGCTCACCGCTGGCACTCTCGACGGTCACGGCGACACCGTCGTCGGTCGTCTTGGCGCTCTGGAACGGCGTACCGGTCTTGAACACGATGCCGCGCTTGCGGAACGCCCGCTCCAGCGCCTTGGACGACGCCTCGTCCTCGAGCGCGACGAGCCGGGGCAGGGCCTCGACGATGGTGACGTCGGCGCCGAAGCTGCGCCACACGCTCGCGAACTCACACCCGATCACCCCTCCGCCCAGCACGATCACCGAGGCCGGTACCCGGTCGAGCCGGAGTGCCTCCTCCGAGGTGAGGATGCGCTGGCCGTCGATGTCGAGGCCGGGCAGGGTCTTGGGGTAGGAGCCGCTGGCGAGGACGACGTGATCGCCCGTGTACGCCGTGCCGTCGACCGTCACCTCGAGCGGACCGGTGAGCCGGCCGGCGCCCTCGATCACCGTGATGCCGCGGCCCTTGATCAGCCCGGTCAGCCCCTTGAACAGCCGCTGCACCACGCCGTCCTTGTAGCTGTTGACACCGGCCATGTCGATGCCGTCGAGGCTGGCCTGCACCCCGAACTGCTCCGACTCGCGGGTGCTGTCCGCGATCTCCGCGGCGTGCAGCAGCGCCTTGGTCGGGATGCAGCCGATGTGGAGGCAGGTGCCGCCGAGATTTCCCTTCTCGACCAGACCGACCTTGAGCCCGAGCTGAGCGGCCCTCAACGCGCAGGAATAGCCACCAGACCCGGCTCCGAGGATGAGGACGTCGAAGTCGGACACCCAGCCATCTTTGCACCTGTGTCGCGCGTGTCCACACCACCCCGAGGGCGCACGAGGCACACTGGTCCCCATGTCATGGATGGACCGGTTCCGAGGCGGCGCCCGGCCGAAGATGAAGGGCCCGGCGCGCGACGCGTTCCGCACCGGCTCGACCCGGGTGCGCGCCGCGGACGGCGTCGACGCCGACCACCTGCAGCAGTTCGTGCAGGCGCGCAAGGGCGTGGAGGGGTTCGTCGAGCCCCGCACGGCGGTCAGCGACGTGACCCTGCTCCTCGTCGCCCACGACGGTGAGTGGACCCGCCGCCGGGTCCCCTCGGTCGACTGGGCCCACAAGTTCTGCAACCGCCACCAGGTCCCGTCCTACGACGCCGCCGTCGTCGGCATCCCCCAGCGGATGCGCGACTACAACCGCCGCAAGAAGCTGGAGGGCGGGCTCTGACCCGGGGTTACTGATCGATCACCAGGGTCCCGGGGTTACTGATCGATCACCTGCCCAGGTCCGTCCCAGGTCCGGTTACTGATCGATCACCTGGGTCCCGGGGTTACTGATCGATCGGCAAGGCGTCAGGCGCAGAGAGCCCGCGCGTAGTCCACCAGCGTGGCCACGGCGAAGCCGGTGCCGCCGGACGTGAGGTGGCCGGACGGGCCACCGGAGTTGTACGCCGGACCGGCGATGTCGAGGTGGGCCCACGGGAGGCCGCCGGTGAACTCCCGCAGGAACGCCGCCGCGAACAGCCCGCCGCCCCAGCGGATCCAGTCGTGCTGGGAGAGGTCGGCGATCCGGCTGCTGTGGATCCGCTCGTCCATGAACTCCGGGATCGGCATCGGCCAGGTGTCCTCGCCGGCGACCCGGCTCGCCTCGAGGACGGCGTCGACCACGTCGGGGGAGCCCATCACGCCGGCCAGCTTGTCGCCGAGGGCGACGACCATGTGGCCGGTCAGCGTGGCGACGTCGATGATCACGTCGGGCTTCTTCTCCGTCGCCAGCACCAGGGCGTCACCGAGCACCAACCTGCCCTCGGCGTCGGTGTTGAGCACCTCGACCGTGGTGCCGCCGTACATCGTCAGCACGTCGCCGGGCCGCACCGACGAGCCCGACACCATGTTCTCCGCCATGGGGGCGAACGTCGTCACCTTCACCGGCAGCCGGAGCCGAGCGATCGCCAGGGTCGCCTGCACGACCGCGGCCGCGCCGGCCATGTCGGACTTCATCTCGTTCATGCCCGTCGCCGGCTTGATCGTGAGCCCGCCAGAGTCGAAGGTGATCCCCTTGCCGACCAGGGCGAGGTGCGCCACCGCGTTGCGCGGGGCGTAGGAGAGCTCGACCAGCCGCGGCGGCGCCGACGAGCCCATCCCGACGCCCAGGATGCCGCCGCAACCGAGCGCCAGGAGCTCCTTCTCGTCGCGCACCTTCACCGACACCTTGGGCCCGCGGCCCTTCGTGGCGTCCTTCACGGCTGCCTCGACCGCGGCGGCGAAGGCCGGCGGCGTGAAGTCGCCGGGCGGCGTGTTGACCCAGCTGCGGGTCGCCGCCACCGCCTCCGAGACGAGCCGGGCCTCGTCGAAGGCCTGGCCGAACTCCTTCTTCCGCGCCGACGGGCTGAGCACGACCACCTCGCCCGGCCCTTGCTTCGAGTCGTCGTCGGCCCTCTTCTTGTACGCCGTGTAGGTGTAGCCCCCGAGCACGAACCCCTCGGTCACCGCGCGCACCAGCTCGGGCGACTCCGCGGGCAGCGCGATCGCCACGGAGGCGGTGTTGGCGACCGCCCGCGACGCGGCACCCGCGGCCCGGCGTACGGCGGTCGCCGACGGCTCCTCCCCCTTCTCGAGCTTGCCCAGCCCGACCAGCACCAGGAGCGGCGAGGACAGGTTCTTGCCGGTCGGCACCTTGGTCACCTCACCGGCCTTGCCGGTCACGCCGAGCGAGGCGAGCAGCGGCCGGAAGGAGCGGCCATAGGCCTTGGCGACGTCCTCCCCGCCCGTCGCGACGGTGAGACCGCTGCTCGATCCCTTGCCGCCCTGCACCACCCCGACGACCACCGCGTCGCAGCGGGTCTTTGCGGGGTTGGCAGCGCGCAGCGTGTAGGTACTCACCGGCGCAGGATAGTCACGGTAGGTTCCGAGCATGGACGGCACAGAGCCCCCGGCTGCGACCTCGCCGCTGACTTCGCCCCTTCATGAGCGGCACGCCGCACTCGGTGCGAAGTTCGCCGACTTCGGCGGCTGGTCGATGCCGTTGGAGTACACGTCCGGTGTGGTCAAGGAGCACACGGCCGTCCGCGAGGCGGTCGGGATCTTCGACGTGAGCCACCTCGGCAAGGTCACCGTCGTCGGCCCGGGTGCCGCCGGCTACGTCAACGCCACGCTCACCAACGACCTCGGCCGGATCGAGCACGGCAAGGCTCAATACACGCTGTGCTGCGACGACGCCACGGGCGGCATCGTCGACGACCTGATCGCCTACCTCCACACCGACGACCGGGTGCTGCTCGTCCCCAACGCCGCCAACACCGCCGAGGTCGCCCGGCGCCTGGCCGAGAGTGCGCCCGAGGGGGTCTCGGTCCACGACCGGCACCGTGACTACGTCGTCCTCGCCGTCCAGGGCACCAAGTCGGACGAGGTCCTCGAGAAGGTCGGGCTGCCCGCCGGCCACGCCTACATGTCCTTCGTCGAGGCGCCCGTCCCCGGTGAGCACCTCACCGACCAGGGCGTCGTCGTCTGCCGCACCGGCTACACCGGCGAGCGCGGCTACGAGCTGATCGCGGCCAACGACGTCGCGGTCGCGCTCTGGGACGCGCTCCTGGCGGCCGGCGAGGAGTTCGGGATGCTGCCCTGCGGGCTCGGCGCGCGCGACACCCTGCGCACCGAGATGGGCTACCCGCTCCACGGCCAGGACATCTCGATCAGCACCACCCCCAACGAGGGCCGGCTCGGCTGGGCGGTCGGCTGGCAGAAGCCGGCGTTCTGGGGCCGCGACGTGCTGCTCAAGGAGAAGGAGGAGGGGCCCAAGCGGATCCTCCGCGGCATCGTCTCCACCAGCCGGGCCATCCCGCGGCCGGGCATGCGGGTCTCGCTGACCCCCGACGTCCAGCTCGGCGAGGTCACCTCCGGCACCTTCTCGCCGACGCTGAAGAAGGGGATCGGCCTGGCCCTGCTCTCCTCGGTGGTCAACCCGGAGGCCGAGGTCGGTGTCGATGTGCGCGGCCGCCGCGAGATCTTCCAGCTGACCCCGCCGCCGTTCGTCGAGCCCTCGGTCCGAGAGGGCTGATGATGAACCTCCCCGACCAGCCACCCACCTTCCGGCCGCCGAGCCCCGCCGAGCGGCCGTGGTCGTGGCGGCTGGAGGACGGCTCCGGTGCGGAGGTCGACGTACCCGCCGACTACGCCGGCCGCCGGTTCCCCTCCCAGGCCGACGCGGAGTCGTGGGTCGGCGAGATCTGGTCGGACCTGGCCGAGCTCGGCGTCGAGGCGGTCACCCTGATGGAGGCCGAGCGGGTCGTCTACGGCCCGATGTCGCTCAGCGCCTGACCTGGCTTCGAGGCTCGGTCGCGGCCGGCCTCGCGCCTCAGCCACCGCGCCACCGCAGCCACCGCAAGGAAGGCACCCAGGCCGTCCACCCCAGCGAAGGCACTCCGCGAGGTCAGCGGGTGCTGGTGCGTACGGCGAGCGACCACGCCGATGACATCGACCGCGGCGGCTGGCCGAGCGCGGCCCGCGCGCACGCCGCGCCCTGGTCGCGCAGCGACTGCGTGACCGTCGTGAGACCGAGCTCGGAGGCCGCCGGCACGTCGTCGAAGCCCGAGACGGCGAGGTCGCCGGGGATGCGGAGGCCGGCGTCGCGAGCCGCGCGGACCACCCCCACCGCCTGTCGGTCGCTCATCGCGGCGATCGCGTCGGGGGGTTCCGCGGAGGTCAGGAGGGCGGTCGCCACGCGAGCGGCCTCCTCGGTGTCGTTGCGGCCGCACACGCCGACCGGCACGGCGCTCCAGGCGGTCCCGCAGGCTTCGGCGGCCTCCCGATAGCCCTCGAGGCGGTCGCGCGTCACCGGGAAGGTGACCTCTCCGAGGTCGCTCGCGCGGCGAGTGCCGCTGACCCGGTCGCGGGTGAGGGGCTGGCTGAGGACGGCGGGTCGCCGTGCACCCGCGAACACCACCGCCCCGATTGCCCGAGCCGCCGCCCGGTTGTCGATGCTCACGAGCGCCATCCCCTCCGGCGCCGGCCCACCGTGGACCACCGCAGGCCGCTTCGTCGCACGCACGGCGGCCAGCACCGGGTCGTCGTCAGAGGTGGTCCACACGATGAAGCCGTCGACGGCCGCGTCGGTGATCCGCTCGACGTCCTCGGCGGCGCCCGTGATGGGCAGGATCGTCATGCCGTAGCCCCGGTCGGCGCACACGCCGGCCGCGCCCGCCAGGAACAACACCGCACCCGGGTCGTCGAAGGCGTAGGTGAGGTGCTCGCCCAGCACGACGCCGAGGGCGAGCGTGCTGCCCCGGCGCAGGGAGCGCGCGCTCGGGTCGGGTCCGGCGTACCCGAGCACCGCGGCCGCAGCGAGCACGCGGGATCGGGCCTCGTCCGAGACCCGGCCCGGGCGGCTGTAGCTGTAGGACGCGGTCATGACCGACACGCCGGCGTGGGCGGCCACCTGCGCGAGCGTGACCCGCGGGGAACCGTCGTCGGACATATGTGTATCGTTACACAGATGCCGACGGAGTTCCACCGCGACCGGCTGACCTGGGTCGCCTACGCGATGCTGGCGTGGTTCGCCTACCTGCAGGCCGCGCCCGGGCTCGTCGTCCCCTACCTGCGCACCGAGCTCGACCTCAGCTACTCGGTCGGCGGGCTGCACGTCGCGGCGTTCGCCGCCGGGGCCTTGCTGGCGGGTCTCGTGTCGTCGCGACTGGAACGGCTGCTCGGGCGCCGGCGCCTGCTCTGGTCGGCGGCCGCCGTCCTCGTGGCCGGCACGGTCGCACTCACCCTCGGCACCGTGGTCGCCATGACCATCGGGGCGATCCTCGTGATGGGCACTGGCGGCGGGCTGGTGCTGGCCACGGTGCAGGCCGCGCTGGCGGACCACCACAGCGAGCAGCGGGCGGTCGCGCTGACCGAGGCCAACGTCGCGGCGAGCATCTCCTACATCGTCCTGATCGGCGCGTTCTCGGCGGCCTCGGCGGCCGGTGTCGACTGGCGGGCGGCGCTGCTCGTCTCCCTGGCCGCGCCGTGCCTGATCTGGTGGGCCAACCGTGAGCTCGAACTCGACGCGTCGACGCCCGTGCACGCGGACTCGGGGCGGCTGCCGATCGCCTTCTGGGTGGCCGCTGGCGTCCTCCTGTGCGTGACCGCCGCCGAGTGGTGCGTGGTCTCGTGGGGAGCCACCTTCGCCGACGACGAGGTGGGGGTGTCGACGGACACCGCGGTCACCCTGATGGCGGCCTACTTCGGGGGCGTCGTGGCCGGCCGGGTCCTCGGCAGCCGGCTCGCCCGCCGGCACGAACCGTCCCTGCTCCTGGCCATCGCGCTCGGCGTGACCGCCCTGGGCTTCGCGGTGCTGTGGCCGTCGAGCACCCCGCTCCAGGCCGTGTTGGGCCTCTGCCTGCTGGGGTTGGGGCTGGGCAACCTCTTCCCGATGGCCCTCACCGTCGCGGTCTCCCTGGCCCCCGGGCACGTGGCGGCGGCCAGCGGCAGGGCTGTCGCCATGGCGTCGCTCGCCGTGCTGCTCGCGCCCCTGACGGTCGGGACGCTGGCGGACGCGACGTCGCTCAAGGCTGCCCTCGGGGTCGTGCCCGTGATGCTCGTCGCGGCCGCGGCCGGGCTGGTCGTGGCCCGCCGGCTGCGGTTCCGGCAGGCGGTGCTGGTCGGGTAGCCGCGCTCATCCACGGACCTGCGGCCCCGCCACCTACGCTCTGCTCATGCGCGCGGACGCGGACTTCATGGTCTACGTGGCCGCGCGCTGGCCGGCTCTGGTCAAGGAGGCGGTGCTGCTCGGCGCGCACCCCGACGAGGCCGCCGACGCGACGACCGACGCGCTGTCGCGGTGTCGTCGCGACTGGGGCCGGGCGAGCCGGGAGGAGAACGTCGACACGCTGGTCCGGGCCGAGCTCGTCCTCGCCGTACGCCGCCGGTCCCGCACCGCCGAGGACGGCCGGGAGCAGCGGGCCGACGAGCTGCTGGTGCTGGCCCCGCCGACACTGGAGGAGCTCGCGCGCCAGGAACGGCTCAACCACCGCGCGACCCTGCGCCGCGCCGCTGTGGTCGCGGTTCCGCTGCTGCTCGTCGCGGTCGGAGTGGGCGCCTACCTGGCGGCGAGCGGCGACGACGCGAAGCCGACACCGGACGACGGCGAGCTCGACAACGCCGCGGTCTCGGTGGAGGAGAACCCCGCCCCCGGCGTGATCTGGTATGCCGACGGGCAGCTGCACCTCGACCACCAGGTGCTCGCCGTCGAGGGGCTCGTGGACATGACCCGGATCGGCGCCGGCGTCGTCTACGGCGACGACGAGGGGCGCGTGGTCTACGCCGCCGACGATGGGAGCCGCGAGGTGCTCGGCCACAAGGACCCGGCTGTCCCCGTGGCGGCCACCGACGAGACGGGCTTGGCCGCCTGGGTCGAGACCGGCGCCGGCCGGCCGAGGATCACGATCAAGGAGGCCGCGACCGGCAACACGGTTGCGTCGGTGGTCGTCGACGCCGGCGCTCGGGTGGTCGCGGTGGACGGCGACAGCGTCTACTACGTCGACGCCGCGGGTGCACACGGGCTGGTCCCTGAGGCCGGCCCCGACCTCAGGCCGGTCAGCCCCCGCGACCTGCTCGACGTCCGCTCCAGGATCCGGGTCTTCCAGCTCGACGGGCCCGCGATCTACGTGGTCCAGTCGGTCTTCGGCGTGGAGTACCAGCTGCCCGGACTGGGCGCCGAGCTCTCCCCGGACGGCGCCCTCGTGGCCACCCGACTGCCTGACTCGGACGCCGTCGCGCTCTACGACGCGCGGTCCGGAGAGGCGCTCCTGACCGGGGTGCCAAACGGCGACCATGTCGTGGCCGTCGCGCCGGGTGGCCGGCTCACGGTGACCTACGTCGTCGCGCCGGCCGCCCCGTCGCCCGGCCGCGAGCTCGAGCTGCGGACCTGCCAGCTCGGCCTCGTCGCGGAGTGCGAGGTCGCCGCCCGGATCCCCAACCAGGGCGGCACACCAGTGCTGGCACGCTGAGGGGCATGGGAGACCCACACCAGTTCCGCCAGGTCGACGTCTTCGGCTCGGGCCCACTCACCGGCAACCCGGTCGCGGTCGTCCACGACGCCGACGGCCTCGACGACGCGCAGATGCAGCTCTTCGCGCAGTGGACCAACCTGTCCGAGACGACGTTCCTGCTGCGCCCGACCACCGACGAGGCCGACTACCGGCTCCGGATCTTCACCGCCAGCCGCGAGCTGCCGTTCGCCGGCCACCCGACCCTCGGCAGCGCGCACGCGTGGCTCGAGGCGGGTGGGGAGCCGCGCGGCGAGACCGTCGTCCAGGAGTGCGCCGCCGGGCTGGTCACCATCGCCCGGGGCGACCGGCTCGCGTTCCAGGCGCCGCCGCTCCTGCGCGACGGACCGGTCAGCGACGAGGAGCTCGACCACGTCGCGGGAGCCCTGCGTATCACGCGCGAGGACATCGTCGACAGCAAGTGGTGCGACAACGGGCCGGGCTGGGTCGGCGTACTCCTGAAGGACGCGCGCGACGTCCTCGACCTCCAGCCCGACCCCACGATGTTCGACGGGTGGGACATCGGCGTCGTCGGCCCGTGGACCGACGGCGGCTCCGACGCCGACGTCGAGGTGCGTGCCTTCGACTCCACCGTCGAGGATCCGGTCACGGGCAGCCTCAACGCCAGCCTTGGCCAGTGGCTGGCCGGCAGCCGGCTGCCGGAGGAGTACGTCGCCGCGCAGGGCACCGCCATCGGGCGGGCCGGCCGGGTGCACGTGAGGCGGGAGGGGAACGCGGTGTGGGTGGGAGGAGACGTGGTCACGACGCTCCGTGGCGAGGCCCTGCTCTAGGACACTAGTAGCGCGTCGCAGCTAATTCTTGGTCCTGGCGACGCCCGGGCACGCACTTCGCTGCGTTGGCGAAGCTCGACAGACGACCCGGTATGCCGTCGCTCCGCCGTCTTGCGATGCACGCACCCGGACGCCGCCAGACCACAAGCCTGAGCCGCGACCCGCTACTAGGGGGTGCCGGCGACTAGGTTTGTGTCGTGCAGCAGTACCTCGACCTCCTCACCCGCGTCCTCGACGAGGGCGTCGAGAAGTCCGACCGCACCGGCACCGGCACCCGATCGGTCTTCGGCCACCAGATGCGCTTCGACCTCGCGGCCGGCTTCCCGCTCGTCACCACCAAGAAGGTGCACACGCGGTCGGTCTTCGCCGAGCTGCTGTGGTTCCTTCGCGGCGACACCAACGTGAAGTGGCTGCAGGACCGTGGCGTCTCCATCTGGGACGAGTGGGCCGACGCCGGCGGCGACCTCGGCCCGATCTACGGCTACCAGTGGCGCTCGTGGCCGACCCCCGACGGCCGCCACGTCGACCAGATCGCCCAGGTCGTCGACCAGATCAAGGCCAACCCCGACTCGCGCCGCCACATCGTCAGCGCCTGGAACGTCGCCGACATCCCCGACATGGCGCTGGCGCCGTGCCACACGATGTTCCAGTTCTACGTCGCCCCGCAGGCCGACGGCCCGGGTCGCCTCAGCTGTCAGCTCTACCAGCGGAGCGCCGACGTGTTCCTCGGCGTCCCGTTCAACATCGCCTCCTACGCCCTGCTCACCCACATGGTCGCCCAGGTCACCGGCCTCGAGGTCGGCGACTTCGTGCACACCATGGGCGATGCCCACCTCTACCTCAACCACGTCGAGCAGGCCCGGCTCCAGCTCACCCGCGCCCCCCGCCCGCTGCCGACGCTGCGCCTCGACCCGGCGGTCACCGACCTCGACGCCTTCGACCTCGAGCACATCGAGATCGAGGGCTACGACCCGCACCCGGGCATCAAGGCGCCCATAGCCGTCTAGTGGCGGTCACCCTGATCGCCGCGGTGGCGAGGAACGGCGTGATCGGCGCCGACGGCGGCATCCCGTGGCGGGTGCCCGGGGAGCAGCTGGTCTTCAAGGAGGCCACCATGGGCCACACGCTGGTGATGGGCCGCGCGACCTACGACTCCATCGGCCGCCCGTTGCCTGGCCGGACGACGATCGTGCTGACCCGTGATCCGGACTGGGCCGCCGACGGCGTGCTGACTGCCTCCTCGATCGAGGAGGCCCTCTCGCTGGCCGAGGGCGACGTGTGGGTCGCCGGGGGAGCGACCGTCTACGAGGCCGCCCTGCCCTACGCCGAGGCCCAGCTGCTGAGCGAGATCGACCTCGAGCCCGAGGGCGACACCTTCTACCCGTCGTACGTCGCGGAGGAGTGGTCCGAGGTGAGCCGCGAGCACCACGAAGGCTTCGACGTGGTGCGGCTGGAGCGGGTCCGGCCGGAGTGACCCTCGGGTAGGTGTGGGGTGTGGTCCACCTGCTGCACCAAACCCCACACCCGGGCCTCGGCCGAAGGCACACCCGCACCCACTGCTCCGGGTCGACCGAAAGCAGCCCACCAGCTGACCTCCGGATATCGTGGCAGCATGAGCGCCTCGCCCTCCGCCCCGTTCGGCCGCGTGCTGACCGCGATGGCGACGGCGTTCAAGGACGACGGGTCGGTCGACCTCGACGGCACGGCACGCATCGCCTCTCACCTCGTCGACCACGGGCACGACGGCGTCGTCGTGAGCGGTACGACGGGGGAGTCGCCGACCACCACGGTGGCCGAGGACGGCGAGATCCTGGCCGCGGTTAAGGACGCCGTGGGCGACCGGGCCACGGTGGTCGCCGGCGTCGGCACCAACTCGACCGCTCACTCGCTCGAGCTCGCCCTGCAGGCCGAGAAGATCGGCGCCGACGGGCTGCTGCTCGTCACGCCCTACTACAACAAGCCCGGCCAGGCCGGCGTCCTCCACCACTTCCGCACCGTCGCCGAGGCGACCGGCGTCCCGGTGATGCTCTACGACGTCCCGGGCCGCACCGGCACCATGATCTCGCTCGAGACCTACGCCGCGGCCAAGGAGATCGAGACCGTGGTCGCGGTCAAGGACGCCGTCAACGACTTCATGCGCGGGGTCAAGATCCGCGAGCTCGGCTACGCCGTCTACTCCGGCGACGACGCGAGCAACCTCGGCTGGCTGGCCCACGGCGCGGCCGGGTTCGTCTCGGTCGTCGGCCACGTCGCCGGCCGCGAGACCCGGGCGATGCTCGAGGCCTTCGACCGCGGCGACCACGCCGAGGCGCTCGCGATCTTCACCCGGCTGCTCCCTGCGATCGACGCCGTGATGGGGGTGCCCAACTACGGCGCCACCACCGCCAAGGCCGGCCTCCAGCTGCTCGGCGTCCTCGACAACCGCAACGTCCGCGGCCCCCTGGTGCCGCTCGACGACGACGAGGTCGCCGCCCTCCGCACCGGCCTCGAGGCCTCCGGGCTGCTCTAGCCCCCCGCTGGGATGGGTCCCCTGATATCAGGGGACTCATCCAGCCGCAGGGCCCCGGCGGAAAAGCCGACCGGCCCCGTCCACGAGGGACGGGGCCGGCCGGTTCAGCTCACCGGGTCACTGGACTCAGTGGTGGTGCTTCTTCTTGCTCTTGACCTTCACGACGAAGTCGGCCTGGCTGGCCAAGAAGGTCGCGCTGCCGACGTACTTGGCGGTCAGCTTGTTCTTGCCCTTCTTGAGCTTCTTGGCCATCTTCTTCTTGATCTTGATCGTCACCTTGCCGTCCGCACCGAGCGTGCCGGTGCCGAGCAGCTTGGAGCCCTTGTAGATCTCCACGGTGCCGGCCGGAGTCCCACCAGTGGACGCCACCTGCACCAGGGCCTTGAAGGACTTGCCCCTGGTGATCTTCTTCGGGTCGGCCGAGGCCGTCGTGGTGGTCGCGGCGGCGGGCTTCGCCGCCACCGTGGCCGTCACGTTGCCGGTGCTGATGTCGTAGTTGACGTCACCGCCGTAGGAGACGGTCAGGTTGTGCGCACCGACCGGCGTCGACGATGGCAGCGCGACTGTGGCCTTTCCTGCGCCATCGAGGGTGCCGCTACCGATGGTGGTGGCGCCCTCCTTGACCGTCACCGAACCGGTCGGCGTGCCGACCCCACCGGACACGGTCACGTTGATCGAGCTCGCCGTCCCGAAGGTCGAGGGCTCGGGCGCGTGGACCGCCGTGGTGGTGGAGGCGGACAGCACCGTGCAGGTGGTGACCTTGACGTCGTCGACCCACCAGCCGTAGACGCCACCGCAGCCGTCGCGACCGATCGCGAACCGGACCTGGATGGAGTCACCGAGGGCGACACCCAGGCTGGGGTCCGACAGGTCGATGATCGACGTGCCCCACTGGCTCTTCACCGTGCCGCCGTCGGTGCCGGTGAAGCCCGGCTTCCCCTGGAGCGGGTTGGTGTTGCCGGCGCCGGCGGTGGCCAGCGTCGACGGCGCGTTGAAGTCGTACGCCGCCGCAGGCACGACGGTGAACGGCCCGCTGTTCTTGCTGATGTAGACCGTGCCGCCGTCGTAGCCGAGCTCCGTCCGCACGTTGTGCGTGAAGGAGAGCCGCTGGCTGTCCGCCACGTCGCCGGTCGCGCCCACCGTGATCGCGGGGCTGGTCAGGTAGTTGACGCTGGAGAAGTCTCCGGCAGCGCCGTTGCACACACCGACCTGGTCGGGCGCAGGCCCGAACGCAGCGGTGTGGTCACCGGGCGGCAGGTTCTCCTGCGGCAGCTCCACTGTCGAGGTCCACGGCATGTTCAGGCCACCCGGGAACGCCGGAGCCGGGCTGGTGGTGTCCCACCCCGTGAGCCCGTCCTCGAAGTCCTCGACGTAGCCACCGGGCTTGATGCCGGTGCCCGCGCCACATGGCGAGGGGTCGTTGGCGTCGAGCAGCGGCTGGAAGTCGCACTGCGTCGCAGGCGTCCTGCAGCTCCGTGGCCAGCGGTCACCTTGTGCACCTCGGCGCAGTCGGCGGCCGTGATCGCGCCCGGGAAGGTCCCGTGCCCGTTGGGGATGAACTGCAACGCGCTCAGCTGCAGACCGATCAGGTCGTTGCAGGACGCCTCGAGGGCCGCGGCGTGCTCGGGGAACCCGGTCACCGGAGTCTCGTAGGTGCTCTGCGCCTGCCACAGGATGTGCGCGGCCTTGGTCAGGCCGAGCCCCGTGATGGTCTGGCCGTTGAACGTGCCACCGTCGACCATCAGCGCGTAGGCGTGGTTGGGGACGCCCGAGTTGGAGTGGACGCCACCGCCGTCGGCGGTGTCGCACACGTACTGGACGTCGCTGACCTTGCCCGGGTCGCCGTAGCAGTTCGGGTTCCACATGTCGCGGATGGCGCCACCGAAGGCGGTCGCCTTCTCAGCGACCAGCCAGCGGTAGGAGTCCGCCTTCGGCGAGGTGTCGATGGCCCGCATGGTCGCGGTGAGCGGACCGGCAGCGGCCTTGATCTCGGTGCCCTTGGCCTGGGTGACCATGACGGCCCGGGATCGTGCGCCGTGCCGCGACATCGAGAAGATCGCCGCTGACGAGTTGGTGCCGATGACGATGCCGGTCGCGCCGTCGGCGATCGCGTTGTTGAGCCTTGGTCTGGAAGGTGCACGTGCCACGGTCGACGTAGGCGAAGTTGCCGGTCACGGCTGCCGCGTTGGTGTACGGCGTCGTGCAGCCGTCGTTGACAGTCGGGCCCGCGCCGTCGGCGGGGTCCAGGGCGACGACGAGGTCGTCGGTGATGCCGGCCGCGGTGATGGTCGGTCCCCACGCCGCGGGTGCGGCCTCGCAGATGCCGACGGGAGCCGACACCTCGAGCTGGACGGCGCCGCGCGTGTAGAGCGAGCACAGGTCAGCCGGGCGCACCGACGAGACGTCACCCTCGCCCTCGTCGTCGCGGCTGTTGATCAGGTCGAGGGTCTCGCCCCAGACGTCGGAGTAGGACTCGTTGAGCGCACCGGACTGCCACTGGTAGATCAGGCCGCTGGTGTACTCGGTGTAGGCGTGGCCCCACTCGTGTGCCACGACGTCGTCGGACGAGACGCCGGTGCAGTAGTTGGTGGTGACGCCGTTCCAGTTGGCGTTGGGGCACTGGATCGTCGGGTCGTTGTTGACCGTGATCCGGGTCGCGCCGTTGCCGTCGTAGGAGTCGCGGTCGAAGGTGTCGCGGAAGAACCAGTAGGACTCGCCCGAGGTGACGACCTCGTCGGCCTGGTCCGCGTTCATGACGCCCGGAATGGGGTCGCCCTCGGTGTAGACGAGGTTGGTGCCCGGGTTGTCCGCGTCGTAGGCCGTCTCGTAGAGGCGACGCTCGAGGTCGTTGTCGAGCATCGACCAGCGGTTGAGGAGCTTGCCGGACTGGGCGTCGATGATGACCTGCTCGCGCACGGCGTGGCCGTCACGGACCTCGCTGACCCACGCGAGGTGGTTGTCTCCGGAGATGCCCTTGGTGACGCCGGACCGGTAGACCATCAGAGTGTTGCTGATGACCTTCAGGTCCTTGGCCTTGGCGAGGCCGCCGTTGCGGGCCAGGGCCGGCGATGTCTTCACCAGCGCGAGCGCCTGGTCGGCGGACTCGGTCCGCGAGAAGCGCGGGCTGGTGGACAGGTCGATGTCGGGGGCGGCGTAGCCCGCCACACCGGTCAGGGCGCCGGCCGCGCTGACATGGGCCTTGATCAGGCCCGCGAACACCGGGATGCCCTTGTAGGACTGGGTGTAGGAGCTGGTCCAGCCGCCCTGTCCGTCGGAGGCGATGTCGCTGCGGGTCAGCTGGCCCGCACCCGCGCCGAACGCCGCGCCGTACTTGGACAGGAACGCGTCGGTCTTGGCCGCAGCTGCTGTTCTGGAGTCACCGGCCACCGAGGGCAGCAGGTCACCGTTGGCGCTGGCGCGCAGCATGCCCGAGGCCCCGGTGGGGGCGAACTTCTGGGCGGTGACGGTGCCCTTGGCGTCGGCCTTGATCTGGGCGACGAGATCCGAGGGTGCCGCAGCGGCCCGGACGGCGGTGGTGCTGTGGGGCGCCGCGGCCGAGGCCAAGGACACCGGGGCTGCGGCGAAGCCGGCCCCGATCAGCGCAAGGCAGAGGCCTTGCTTGAGGATTTTCACGAGGATTTGCCTCCGGGGAGAAATTTTTCGAGGAGTGGGGTGATCGACCGTCCTCGAGGAGAAACCTCCTAGGAGGCGCCCGATCACCTGAGCGCACCCTAAGCACCCGGTCACCCCTCGTAAACCCTTGGTGGATGAGAACTTCCCGGGGCCTCAGTGGAGCCCTGTGACTGGTGTGGCTGGTGGGGCGAAGCATGGAAATCGTCCGCCCTTCGGTCCGGGCCGTGGCGACCAGCCACGAAGGACGGGACGAGGAGCGGGGGCCGACACGCACCAGTGGGGTCCCTGTGACTGGTGTGACGAGTGCCTAGGGTGGTGACGTGGCGACCCGTACGTCTTCCCCGCCGGGGTCGCGGAGCAGAGGCACGTCTTCTACCTGCGCGCACCCGGAGTACCCGAAACCAGAGCCGAACCGCGTCGAGCAAGAAGAAGCCGACGCGGAAGCCGGCCGCGCGCCGGAGCGGGAGCGGCAAGGGGGCAGCCGACCGCAACCGCCGGCCGGCGCCGCGGGCGGTCCGCAGCGGCAGGGGGCCGATCGCCCGCCTCTTCGACACCGTCTTCCGTGGCGTCGCCGCGGTCTGGCTCGCGGTCGCCCACGGCATCGGCGCGGTCGCCCGCGGGATCGGCCACGGCGCCCGCGACCTCGAGCCCGAGCACCGCCGTGACGGCGTCGGGCTGCTTCATGTTCGCGCTGGTCGGTCATCAGCGCGGCCGCGGTGTGGTTCCAGCTCGACGGCCCGGTCGATGGGCCCGGTCCGCGTCGCGGTCACCGGCTCGCGTCGGCAAGGTCGGCTGGCTGGTGCCGCTGGCGCTGCTCGTCGTCGGCTGGCGCAACCTGCGCGACCCGATCCACAACGGCCCGGCCGGCCGGCAGGTCGTCGGCTGGAGCGCGCTCGCCCTCGGGCTGCTCGGCGTCGTCCACGTCGCCGAGGGCAACCCGCAGCCGGTCTCCGGCGACGCCGGCCCGCTGCGCGAGGGCGGCGGGGCGATCGGCTACGTCGTCTCCTCGCTCCTCCTCGACCTGCTCCGCACGCCGTACGTCGTGGTGCCGGTGCTGCTCCTTCTCTGCGTTCTTCGGCGTCCTGGTCATCACCGCCACGCCCCTCTACCAGGTGCCGACCAAGCTGGCCGCCGCCCGCGACCGGGCGCTGGGCCGCGAGCCGCACGCCGACGACGAGACCGCCACCCGGCCGATGCGCGGCCGCGGACGGCGTACCGACCTCGACCACACCGACGAGATCGACCCGCTTCATGGGCGACCCGGCCTACGACAGCCCGGTGCTCCGAGCGCCGCGGCGCAAGAACCTCGCCGACACCGCCGTCGGCCTCGAGGACACCCAGGCCAGCGCCATCGAGCCGGTGCCCGACGCCGTCGCCGACCCCGCGACCGAGCGCGACACCGCGTCCGACCTCGAGCCGCCGCCGCACGCGCCGCTGCCCCAGCGGGTCGAGCAGCTCGCGCTCTCCGGCGACGTCGTCTACCACCTGCCCGGCAACGAGATGCTCAAGCCGGGCTCGCCCCACAAGGCGCGCTCCAAGGCCAGCGACGACGTGGTCGGCCGGCTCACGCACGGTCCTCGAGGAGTTCGGGATCGACGCCCAGGTCACCGGCTACACCCGGGGCCCGACGGTGACCCGCTACGAGGTCGAGCTCGGCTCCGCCGGTCAAGGTCGAGAAGGTCACCGCCCTCTCCAAGAACATCGCCTACGCCGTCGCCTCGGCCGACGTCCGGATCCTCAGCCCGATCCCGGGCAAGTCGGCGATCGGCATCGAGATCCCCAACGTCGACAAGGAGATCGTCTCGCTCGGCGACGTGCTCCGCTCGGGCACCGCGCGCGGCGACCACCACCCGATGGTGTGCGGCCTCGGCAAGGACGTCGAGGGCGGCTTCGTGGTCGCCAACCTCGCGAAGATGCCGCACCTGCTGGTCGCCGGCGCCACCGGCTCGGGCAAGTCGAGCTTCATCAACTCGATGATCTGCTCGATCCTGATGCGCTCCACGCCCGACGAGGTGCGGATGATCATGGTCGACCCCAAGCGGGTCGAGCTCAACGCCTACGAGGGCGTGCCGCACCTGATCACCCCGATCATCACCAACCCCAAGAAGGCGTCCGAGGCGCTGGCCTGGGTCGTGCGCGAGATGGACATGCGCTACGACGACCTGGCCAACTTCGGCTTCCGTCACATCGACGACTTCAACAAGGCGGTGCGGGCCGGCAAGGTCAAGGTGCCGCCGGGCAGCGAGCGCGAGCTCAGCCCCTATCCCTATCTGCTGGTGATCGTCGACGAGCTCTCCGACCTGATGATGGTCGCGCCGCGCGACGTCGAGGACGCCGTCGTCCGCATCACCCAGCTGGCCCGCGCGGCCGGCATCCACCTGGTGCTCGCGACCCAGCGGCCCTCGGTCGACGTCGTCACCGGGCTGATCAAGGCCAACGTGCCGTCGCGGCTGGCGTTCGCGACCTCGTCGCTGGCCGACAGCCGGGTCATCCTCGACCACGCCCGGCGCGGAGAAGCTGGTCGGCCAGGGCGACGGGCTCTTCCTGCCGATGGGCGCCTCCAAGCCGGTGCGCGTCCAGGGCTCGTGGGTGACCGAGGCCGAGATCCACGCCGTCGTGAAGCACTGCAAGGCCCAGCTCGAGCCGAACTACCGCGAGGACGTCACCGCGCCGGCCGCGAGCAAGCGCGAGCTGGACGACGACATCGGCGACGACCTCGAGCTGGTGATCCAGGCCGTCGAGCTCGTGGTGTCCACGCAGTTCGGGTCGACGTCGATGCTGCAGCGCAAGCTCCGGGTCGGCTTCGCCAAGGCGGGGCGGCTGATGGACATCCTCGAGAGCCGCGGCGTGGTCGGTCCGAGCGAGGGCTCGAAGGCCCGCGACGTGCTGGTCAAGCCCGACGAGGTCGACGCCGTGATCATGACGCTGCAGAGCGGGATCAGGAAGGGACTGTGATGACCGACCTGCTGAGCCCCGACACCGACCAGATGACCTCGTCGACCGAGTCGACTTCGGCGACACCGCCGAGCGACCGGCGGTCGCCGACCGCCCCGCCCATCCCGGCTGGGCGAGCATTCCCGACGAGCCGGAGGCCGACGAGGTGATCGTCCGCCGCAACGGCCGGGTCTCGGTCGTGCTGGCCGGCGTGAGCGCGCTGCTGTCGGCGGCCTACTTCGCCCGCGCGGTCACCGAGCTCGACCACGTCCTCGACTGGGTGCTCTGCGTCGGCGCTGACCGGGCTCACGTGGGCGCACATCTTCTCGTTCCTCGACTCACGGATGCCGCTGCTGGTCGCTGACTCCCACGGCGTCCGCATCCGGCTCGGCCGGACCTGGCGCGGGATGCCGTGGGCCGACCTCGAGGAGGTCGAGTACGCCGCGCGCCGCCGCGTGGTCCGCGACGGCCGGCTGGTGCTGTTCCCCCGCGACCTCGAGGGCGAGCTCGCGATGCTCGGCCCGGCCGGACGCCGGCACGCCCGGCTCACCGAGCGGATGCTCGGGGCGCCGTTCGCGATGCCGCTCGGCCTGACCACCCGCGTGCTCGGCGCCGGCGGTGACCTGAGCGGGGCGCTGGCCACGCTGGCCGACGGCCGCTGCGAGATCGTCGAGATCGTCCCCGGTGCCGACGACTCCGCCGAGGACGGGCGACGCCGCGGGGTTCGACGCCGCCGCACCGGCGGACCTCTCCGACTACTTCGAGCAGCCCGAGGTCGACGGAGCCCGTCGAGGAGCCTGTCGACCGCGCGGTGGCCGCCGAGCTGGACGCCCGAGGCCACCCAGTCGATGGAGCTGCCCGCGGTGCCGCACGCCGAGTCGACGTTCGTCATCGGCGACCTGGCCGCGATCGAGGCCGTCGACACCGAAGATCGGTCCCGAGCTGGCTGCCGCCCGCGAGCGGCTCCGGCTCTCTGTCGACCAGCTCGCCGAGCGCACCCGCATCCGCCCCCACGTCATCGAGGCGATCGAGATCGACGACTTCGCGCCGTGCGGTGGCGACTTCTACGCCCGGGGCCACCTGCGCACGCTGGCCCGGGTGCTCGGCGTCGACGTCGCGCCGCTGCTCGCGACCTACGACGACACCTACGCCGACGCGCCGATCGACCCGCGCCGGGTCTTCGAGGCCGAGCTCGCCACCGGTCGGCGGCGGCCCGATCCGCGGGACCCGCGGCGGCCCGAACTGGTCGGTCATCGTCGCCGCCGTCATGACGGTGGTGCTGGCCTGGTCGGTCGCCCGGCTGGTGATGGACCAGCCGTCGACCACGTCACCGTCCTCGCCGAGCCTGGCCGACGGCTCGGCCGGACTGACCTCCGGCGGCCAGGCCGCCGCGCCGGTCCCGGTCGTGCTCACCGCGGCGGGCGGGGGAGCGCACGTCGTCGTCCGCGACAGCACCGGGAAGGTCGTCTTCACCGGCTCGCTCGCCTTCGGCCAGAGCCGCACCCTTCAGGTCTCGCCTCCTGTGCGCATCCAGTCGACCGACGGCTCGCTCGAGGTGAGCGTCGACGGCCAGGACCACGGCGCCATCGGCAAGACCGGCTCGCCCGCCCAGGACGTCTACACGAGTCGTTGAATCGGGACTTCTGCCGGTCGAGTCGTCAGATTCGACGGTAAGAGGCCCGACTCGACCGGCAGAAGTCCCGATTCAACGCAGCCCGGTGATTCGCGCTCACTTCGCGGGGTAGGCACACTGGCTCGGGTGAGTCAGCAGCTGTCGGTGGCCGTGGTGACGCTGGGCTGCGCTCGCAACGACGTCGACTCCGAGGAGCTGGCCGGGCGGCTGGCGGCGGACGGGTTCCGGCTGGTCGACGACCCGGCGTCCGCCGACACGGTGCTGGTCAACACCTGCGGCTTCGTCGAGCAGGCCAAGAAGGACAGTGTCGACGCGCTGCTCGAGGCCGCCGATCTCAAGGGCCAGAGCGAGGACGGCCGGCGTCACGGGCCGCAGGCGGTGGTGGCGGTCGGCTGCATGGCGGAGAGGTACGGCGCGGAGCTGGCCGAGTCGCTGCCCGAGGCCGACGCGGTGCTCGGCTTCGACGACTACCCCGACATCGCGGCCCGGCTCCGGTCGATCGTCGCGGGGGAGAAGCAGCACCCGCACACCCCGCAGGACCGACGCCGCCTGCTGCCCATCTCTCCCATCGATCGGCAGAGTGACCGCGAGGCCGCGCCGATCGCGGTTCCACGCTCGCGGCTGACCAGCGGGCCGATGGCGCCGCTCAAGCTGGCGTCGGGCTGCGACCGGCGCTGCACCTTCTGCGCGATCCCGACCTTCCGCGGCTCGTTCGTGAGCCGCCGGCCGACCGACGTGCTCGAGGAGGCGCGGTGGCTGGCCGCCGACGGGGTGCGCGAGCTGTTCCTCGTGAGCGAGAACTCCACGTCCTACGGCAAGGACCTCGGCGACCTGCGGCTGCTCGAGACGCTGCTGCCCGAGCTCGCCGCCATCGACGGCATCGAGAGGGTGCGCGTCTCCTACCTCCAGCCGGCCGAGCTGCGGCCCGGGCTGCTCGAGGCGATCGCGACCACGCCGGGCGTCTCGCCCTACTTCGACCTCTCCTTCCAGCACGCCAGCAACACCCTGCTCCGCCGGATGCGTCGCTTCGGCGACCCCGAGAGCTTCCTCGGCCTGCTCGACCGGGTCCGCGCGCTCGCGCCGGAGGCCGGCGTCCGCTCCAACGTCATCGTCGGCTTCCCCGGCGAGACCGAGCAGGACCTCGACATCCTCTGCGACTTCCTCATCGCCGCCCGGCTCGACGTCGTCGGCGTGTTCGGCTACTCCGACGAGGACGGCACCGAGGCGGCGACCTACGACGACAAGCTCGACCCCGACGAGGTCCGCGCCCGCACGGCGCGGGTGGCCGACCTGGTCGAGGAGCTCACCTCGCAGCGGGCCGAGGAGCGCGTCGGGGAGCACGTCGTGGTGCTGGTCGAGGACGTGAGCGACGACGAGGTCGTCGGCCGCACCGACGCGCAGGGCCCCGAGGTCGACGGCACCACGACCCTGGTCGGCTCCGACGCCCGGGTCGGTGACCTCGTGCCGGCCGTCGTGGTGAAGAGTGACGGGGTGGACCTGGTGGCGAGCCCGCGGTGAGCGAGCCGCAGGCGCCGGCGAAGCAGCCGAGCAACCTCAACCTCCCCAACGTGCTCACCACGCTGCGGATCGTGCTGGTGCCGTTCTTCGGCGCCGCGCTGCTGGTCGACGGCGGCGAGTCGGTGGCCTGGCGGCTGACGGCGTTCGTGATCTTCGTGGTCGCGATGATCACCGACAAGATCGACGGCGACATCGCCCGCAGCCGCGGCCTGGTCACCGACTTCGGCAAGATCGCCGACCCGATCGCCGACAAGGCGATGACCGGGATGGCCTTCGTCGGCATCGCCGTGATCTTCGAGAGCCCCTGGTGGTGGGTGGTCACGATCGCCGTGCTCGTGCGGGAGTGGAGCGTGACCCTGCTCCGGCTCTCGGTGCTCGAGGCGGATCGTGATCGCCGCCGACCGGCTCGGCAAGCTGAAGACCACCTTCCAGGTGATCGGGCTCAGCGGGCTGGTGCTGCCGCTGCGCGACGCCGACCTGCCGGGCTGGATGGAGACGCCCGGCGAGCTCCTCTACTACCTGGCAGTAGTGTTCGTTGCGATCGCGGTGGTCCTGACCATGGTTTCGGGTGCCCAGTTCTTCGCCGGCGTCTGGAAGCAGCGGCACGCCCTGAGGGCCGCACCGCAAAATGACCCGTCCTAGTCATTTCTGACCGTCTTTCCTTAGACGGGGCCCCGGGACTTGACGGGCTTCTGTTCGTCACAGAGAGTTCACCCACCTGTGCGGTCTCGGGACGTCGGTCACACATACGGTTCTCACGCCCGGGACTGTGTGTCCTTACATCGTCGACCTCGTTCGAGACCCCTTCCCCGCCTCGATGAAGTCGTCTCTTCACCACCTAACGGAGACCCTTCATGCCTGCACCCCGGTCGCGGATCCGCGCCCGTATCGCCGCCCTCGTCTCGGTCGTCCTGGCCATCACCGGCTTCCAGTTCTTCCTGGCCCCACCGGCCGCGCAGGCAGTCAGCCCGAACCTCGTCATCAGCGAGATCTTCGGAGCGGAACAGCGCGTCGAACCTCTACAACCAGGACTTCGTCGAGATCCACAACATCGGCGGCAGCACGGCCAGCCTGACTGGCATGTCGGTGCAGTACCGCTCGGCGACGAGCGGCTCGGGGGCTTCTTCGGGTGTGAACCTGTCCGGCTCGATCCCGGCGGGTGGCTCACTACCTCGTCGGTGGCGCGGTCGACTGCAGGGGGTACGTCGATCCCGACTCCCGATGCGTCGAGCACCGGGATGAACATGTCCGGAACCGCCGGCGTCATCATCCTCGCGAACGCGACGACGTCGACCCTCCTCTCGAATGCCCAGATCGGGGCCGGGCCGTCGATCGTCGGAACGCCCGGGTCCAACGCGCTCATCCAGGACCTCGTCGGCTACGGCACCAGCCCGGACCGCTACGAGACGGACCGAGCGCCTGCTCCCGGCAACACGACGGTGATCAAGCGGGTGGCCGGCCCCGACACGGATGACAACTCGGTCGACTTCGTGGCCAGCGCGACCGGTGACCCCACCCCTTCCGGTCCCGCAGCCTCTGTCGTTGACCAACCCCGGCACGCAGAACAGCACCGCGGGCACTCCGATCTCCACTCTTCAGCTCGCCGCGACCGGCGGCACCGACGCCTTACACCTACGGCGCGACCGGCCTGCCGGCGGGCTTGGGCATCAACACCGTCAGCGGCCAGATCACCGGCACGCCGACCACCGAGCGTCGGCAGCCCGTTCGCCGTCAGCGTGTCGGTGACCGACAACGCCGGTGTGCCCGCCACGGACACCAAGAACTTCACCTGGAACGTCGCCGCGGCGCCCGTCGGCGTGACGCCGATCGCGGACATCCAGGGCACCGGCACCAGCTCGCCGATCGTCGGACAGGTCGTCGCGACCGAGGGCGTCGTGACCGCGTCCTACCCGACCGGCGGCTTCAACGGCTTCTACGTCCAGACCCCCGGTCCGGACACCGCCGACGCCTCCGACGCGATCTTCGTCTACGGCGGAGCGGGCGGCTTCGCGTCCTACCCGTCGATCGGTGACTCGGTCGACGTGACCGGCACGGTGGGTGAGAACTTCGGCAAGACCGAGCTCTCCAGCGCGTCCTGGTCGCCGCACGGCTCGAGCCTCGGCACCGTCACGCCCAAGACCATCGTCCCGGGCACCGACTGCCCGCTGCCCGGCTGCCGCCTGCGACGACGCCGCCGCGCTCGACACCGCCCGCGAGGCGGCCGAGGGCGAGGCGTTCCAGCCCGAGCGGCAACTGGACCCTGACCGACGTCTACGACGGCGGCCCGTTCTACGGCGCCGGCACCACCAACAGCTCCGCCAACCACGGCGAGCTGGGCGTGGCCGCCGAGAGCACCAAGCCGCTCGTGGCTCCCGACCGAGCTCTTCGACGTGCAGACCCAGGCCGCCGAGGTGACCAACCGCGAGCAAGTGGAACGACGCCCACCGGATCATCGTCGACGACGGCTCGAGCAACACCTACTCGACGACCCAGAACACGGCGACCGCCGTTCCCGTGGATGACCCCGACCTACGTACCCCGCGTCGGCGCGGCCATCACGTTCCCGGCACCGACCATCCTGATCAAGGACTTCTCCGCCTGGCGGCTGCTCCCGAGCACGCAGGTGTCGGGCGAGCCGACGGCCGCCCAGCCGCAGCTGCAGCAGACCCGGGCGGCCAACCGCCGCCCCGGAGAACGTCGGTGGTGACCTCAAGCTCGCGACGTTCAACGTCCTGAACTTCTTCCCGACCGACGGCGACGAGTACGTCGCGGCCGGCGGCGGCAACACGTGCACGCTACTTCTTCGACAGGGACGGCGCCCAGATCACCACCAACCAGTGCGGCAACCCGAACGCCAACAGCGGCAACGGCCCGCGTGGTGCGGCCAACCCGGCCAACGTGACTCGGCAGCGGGACAAGATCGTCTCGGCGATCAACACCGCCAACGCCGACATCGTCTCCCTCGAGGAGCTGGAGAACTCCGCGAAGTTCGGCAAGACCCGCGACTTCGCGATCACCCAGCTGGTCAACGCACTGAACGCCGCGTCGACTCCCGGCAAGTGGGCCTTCGCGCCCTCGCCGACCGGTGGCGACCTCCCGCCGCTGGCCGAGGAGGACGTGATCCGCACCGGCTTCATCTACCAGCCGGCCAGCGTCGCGCTCGTCGGCACCTCCAAGATCCTGGTCGGCAGCGCGGCGTTCGCCAACGCCCGTGAGCCGCTGGCCCAGGCCTTCAAGGCGGTCGGCTCGCCCGACTCCGACGGCTTCGCGGTGATCGTCAACCACTTCAAGTCCAAGGGCTCCGCCTGCGGGAGTGGCAACGGCACCGGCCAGGGCAACTGCCAACGGCGACCGCATCGCGCAGGCCGACGCGACCTGGTGACCTTCGCCAACCAGTTCCAGACCGACCGCGGCGTCACCCGCACGTTCCTGGTGGGTGACTTCAACGCCTACTCGCACGAGGACCCGATCGACGTCCTCGACGGACGCCGGCTTCACGAGCTGCGACTCGACGACCGACCCCGACGAGGAGACCTACAACTTCGACGGCCAGATCGGCTCGCTCGACCACGTGCTCGCCAACGCCGCGGCCGCGGCCGACGTCACCGGCGTCGACGTCTGGACGATCAACGGCTACGAGTCGGTCTACTACGAGTACAGCCGCTACAACTACCAACGTCACCAACCTCTACACCACCGGCCCGTTCCGGTCCTCCGACCACAGCCCGGAGATCGTCGGCATCGACGTGCCCGCCGTGGTCGAGCGGCCGACCCAGCACCATCCAGATCCTCGGCACCAACGACTTCCACGGTCGGCTGCAGAACGACACCGGCAGCTCCGACGGCGGGTGCCGCGGTGCTGGCCGGTGCGGTCAAGCAGCTGCGGGGCCACGAACCCCGACACGGTGTTCGCGGCCGCGGGTGACCTGATCGGTGCCTCGACGTTCGAGTCGTTCATCCAGCACGACAAGCCGACGATCGACGCGCTCAACGAGGCGGGTCTCGAGGTCTCGGCCGCGGGCAACCACGAGTTCGACCAGGGTGCTGACGACCTCGTCGACCGGGTGATGGCGCCCTACGACGCCAGGCACCAACCCCGTACGGCGGCGCGAACTGGCAGTACATCGCCGCCAACGTCCGCAAGGCCGACAACAGCCCGCTGATCCGCGCGAGACGTGGACCAAGGACTTCGGCAGCGTCAAGGTCGGCTTCGTCGGTGCGGTGACCGAGCACCTGCCCGCGCTGGTCTCGCCCGGCGGGCATCGCGGGGCATCGCACGTCGACCGACGATCGTGGCCGCGGTCAACGCGGCGGCCGACGACCTGAAGGCCAACGGGCGCGGACGTGTCGTGCTGCTGGTCCACGAGGGTGCCTCCGGGCACGGACTGCGCGGCGATGACATGGACGACCCGGCGTCGGACTTCGGCGACGATCGTCAACGGCGTCAACGACAACGTCGACGCGATCGTCTGCGGTCACACCCACCTGGCCTACAACTGCTCGTTCCCGGTCGCCGGGCTGGGCGGGTCGCCCGGTGACCAAGCGTCCGGTGGTCTCGGCCGGCCAGTACGGCATGGCCCTCAACCAGCTGGTCTTCACCGTCGACACGGCCACCGGTGAGGTCCAGGCCCAGACCCAGGCGCTGCTGCCGCTGCAAGGCATCCAACGGCTGGTCCGGCCAACTACCCGGCCGACCCCGCCACCGCGGCGATCGTCGCGACGCGGTCGGCGGCGGCGGTCGCTCGGTGCGGTGCGCGCTCGGCAAGATCGGTGGCCCGTTCTACCGCGGCAAGCTGGCCAACGGCACCACCGAGAACCGCGGTGGCGAGTCGACGCTGGGCAACCTGGTCGCCGAGGTCCAGAAGTGGGCGACCAGCGGCGCCGGAGTCCGGTGCGGCGCAGATCGCGTTCATGAACCCGGGCGGCCTGCGTGCAGGACATGACCGGCACCGGCACGCGGCGTACCCGCGCGACGCTGACCTACAAGCAGGCCGCCGACGTCCAGCCGTTCGCCAACACGCTTGGTGAACATGGACCTGACCGGCGCGCAGATCAAGACGGTGCTCGAGCAGCAGTGGCAGCGCGACGCGGGCGCGTCCGCGCGTCCGTTCCTCAAGCTCGGCATCTCGAAGGGCTTCACCTACACCTACGATCCCGCCGACGCCAGCGCCCGCCGGGCACGCAAGGCACGGTCACCGGGATGTGGCTCGACGGCACGCCGATCGGCCTGGCGACGACTACTCGGTGACGGTGAACTCGTTCCTCGCCTCCGGCGGTGACAACTTCCTGGAGCTCACCAACGGCACCGACAAGCAGGACACCGGCAAGACCGACCTGCAGGCGATGGTCGACTACATGGACGACCTTCGGCTCGGGGCCGACCACGGTCGACGCCGGACTACCAGCCAGCACGGCGTCGAGCATCGCCGTTCCCGGCGGTGCCCCGGCGGCCTACGCGCCGGGTGACCACGTGACCTTCGACGTCGTCGTCGTGGTCGATGACCGACGCGCTCGACACCAAGGACACGGCGATCACGGTCAAGCTCGGGAGCGACCACGCTCGGGCACTGCCACGCTGGACAACGCGGCCCAGGCCGCGCTGCCCGGCTTCGACGAGACCGGCAAGGCGCCGGTCGACGTCGTGCTCCCGCCGGGCACGCCCGAGGGCCCGACGACGCTGACGCTGAGCGGTGCCACCACCGGCAGCTCGGTCGAGGTGCCGATCACCGTCGACTACGACCGAGACCATCCAGGTCCTCGGGACCAACGACTTCCACGGTCGCCTGCCAGAACAACACCACGGTGTGCCGACCGCGGGTGCCGCGGTGCTGGCCGGTGCGGTCAAGCAGCTGCGGGCGGACCAACCCGGACACGGTGTTCGCGGCGGCCGGTGACCTGATCGGTGCCTCGACCTTCGAGTCGTTCATCCAGCACGACAAGCCGACGATCGACGCCCTCAACGAGGCGGGCCTCGAGGTCTCGGCCGCGGGCAACCACGAGTTCGACCAGGGCTACGACGACCTGGTCAACCGGGTGATGGCGCCCTACGACGCGAGCGACCAACCCCTACGGCGGCGCCGAACTGGCAGTACATCGCCGCCAACGTCCGCAAGAGCCGACAACAGCCCGGCTGATCCCGCGAGACGTGGACCAAGACCATCGGACGGCGTCAAGGTCGGCTTCGTCGGTGCCGTCACCGAGCACCTGCCCGAGCTGGTCTCCCCGGCGGGGATCGCGGACATCCAGGTCGACCGACGATCGTCGACGCGGTCAACGCCGCGGCCGACGACCTCAAGGCCGACGGGCGCCGACATCGTCGTCCTGCTGGTCCACGAGGGCGCCCCGGACACCACGTGCGGCGTCGCCATGGGCAACCCGACGCCGGACTTCGGGCCAGATCGTCACCGGCGTCGACGGCGACGTCGACGCGATCGTCTCGCGGTCACACCCACCTGGCCTACAACTGCGCGTTCGCGGTGCCCGGCTGGGCGGGTCGTCCGGTGACCAAGCGTCCGGTGGTCTCGGCCGGCCAGTACGGCATGACGCTCAACCAGCTGACCTTCGCCGTCGACACGGTCACCGACGAGGTGGTCGTCGGGACGCCAGGACGCTGCTGCCGCTGAAGGCGGCAACCAGCGCTGGTCCGGCCAACTACCCGGCCGACCCCGACACCGCGGCGATCGTCGACGGCGCGGTGGCGACGGCCGGTCCGCTCGGTGCGGCAGACGCTGGGCAAGATCGGTGGCCCGTTCAACCGCGGCAAGCTGGCCGACGGCACCACGGAGAACCGGGGCGGCGAGTCGACCCTGGGCAACCTGGTCGCCGAGGTGCAGAAGTGGGCGACCAGCGGCCCGGAGTCGGGTGCGGCGCAGATCGCCTTCATGAACCCGGGCGGCCTGCGTGCAGGACATGGTCGGCACGGGACCGAGCGTTCCCGCGGACCCTGACCTACAAGCAGGCCGCCGATCGTCCAGCCGTTCGCCAACACGCTGGTGAACATGGACCTGACCGGTGCCCAGATCAAGACGGTGCTCGAGCAGCAGTGGCAGCCGACGGCGGGCGCGTCCGCGCGTCCGTTCCTGAGGCTGGGCATCTCCGAAGGGCTTCACCTACACCTACGACCCGGCGACGCCGGCCGAGGGCGACCGGATCACCGGGATGTGGCTCAACGGCGAAGCCGATCGACCCTGCGACGACGTACTCGGTGACGGTGAACTCGTTCCTGGCCTCCGGCGGTGACAACTTCCTGGAGCTCAACAACGGCGCCGGCAAGCAGGACACCGGCAAGACCGACCTGCAGGCGATGGTCGACTACATGGCGGCCTTCGGCTCGGGTGCCGACCACGTCGACCCCGACTACCACCAGAACGGGGTCGAACTCACGTTCCCGGTCGGCGCTCCGGCGGGCTACGCGCCCGGCGACCACGTGGTCTTCAGCATCTCGGGCTGGTCGATGACCAACGCGCTGGACACCAAGGACACCCAGGTGCAGGTCAAGCTGGGCGGTGCCGCTGGCACCACGATCGGCACGGCGACGCTGGACAACGCGGCCCAGGCGGCGCTGCCCGGGTTCGACGTGACCGGCACGGCCAACATCGACGTCGTCGTCCCGGCGGCGACGCTGCCCGGGCCGATGGCGCTGACCTTGGTCGGTCCGACCACGGGGTCGGTGTCCCAGGTGACCGTGAACGCGATCCAGGCCGGCACCAGCTCGGTGACGGCGTCGGACTTCAGCGTCGAGTACGGCCAGGAGGCACCGATCCAGGTGACCGTCACCGGTCCGGGGCTGACGCCGACCGGCAGCGTCGACCTCACGGACGGCGCGACCACGGTCGCGACGGGCGTGCTCGACGCGGCCGGCAAGGTGGTCCTCACCGTCCCGGCGCTGACCTACCCGGTCGGCCAGGTGTCGCTGACGGCGGTCTACAACGGTGATGTCCAGCACACCAGCTCGCAGAAGGTGCTGACGCTCACCACGACCAAGGCGACATCGACGACGACCGCGGCGGACACCGCGATGACCTACGGCCAGAGCGCCGACGTCACGGTCAACGTCGGTGCCGCGGCCGGGGTCGACGTCAGCACGGGTGGGACGGTGACCGTCAAGGACGGCGCCACCACGCTGGGCACGGCCCCGGTGGTGGGTGGAGTCGCCAACGTGACGCTGCCGGCCAACTCGCTGGAGCCCGGAAGCGCGTCGCTCACCGCGTCGTACTCCGGCAACGGCAACGTCAGCCCGAGTGACGACACCTTGACGGTCGCCACCGAGAAGGCGACGTCCGTGGTCGTGGCGCCCGACGTGGCGGTGGCACCTGGTGACACCGGCAGCGTCTCGGTCACGGTCACGGCGGCCGGGGTCAGCCCGACCGGCACGGTCACCGTGAAGAACGGCGGGACCGAGCTCGGCTCGGCGCCACTGCTCGGTGGGGTCGCCCAGCTGAACCTGCCGGCCGTGCCGAACGGGACGCTGCTGACGGCGGACTACGCCGGCGACAGCCACGTCAAGCCCGGCTCGGACACGTTCACGGTCACCTGCTGCGACAAGTCGTCGCCGGTGCTCGCGATCTCCGACGTGTCGATGGAGTTCGGGACGGCCAAGACGGCGACCCTGACCGTCAGCGGCAGCCCGGGTGGCGCGGCCTCCGGCTCGGCGACGCTCAAGCGCGGCACCACCACGATCGCCACCGCCCCCGTCTCGGGTGGCACGGCGACCTTCACCATCCCGGCAGGTTCGCTGCCGGTGGGCGCCACGGTCCTGACCGCGGAGTACTCCGGCGACACCAACCTGCTGGCGGGCTCCAAGGCCTTCACCGTCACCGTGACCAAGGCATCGTCCTCGATCACGGCCAAGGCGAAGCCGAAGCACCCGAAGAAGGGCCACAAGGTCCGGCTGAAGATCAAGGTCGTGGGAGCGAACGGAGTCCAGGCCACCGGCAAGGTCACCGTGAAGTTCCAGGGCAAGACCTTCACCGCGACCCTGAAGAACGGCAAGGCAACCGTGAAGGTGGGCAACCTCGCCAAGGCATCCGCCACGGCCAAGGTGGTCTACGGAGGCAGTGACACGGTGGCCGGTAGCACGGTCAAGGTGAAGGTCAGGGCTCGCTAGCCTGATCTGATCTGACCCGGAGGGCCGAGAGCGGCGAGAGCCGCTCCCGGCCCTTGGTCCGTCTTGGGTGAGGTGTGGACCGGGGATAGTCCCTGACGTTCTGGCGCGCGACACGCCGGCGGAGCGACCGGAAGGTCAGGGACTATCCCGAATCGGGGCTGACTCAGCGGCCGGGGCGTCGGCGTCGGCGAGCTGGAAAGCCGCCTGGACGAGGGCGAGGTGGCTGAAGGCCTGGGGGAAGTTGCCGACCATCCGCCGGCGGACCGGGTCGTACTCCTCCGAGAGCAGCCCCACGTCGTTGCGGAGGTCGACCAGGCGGTCGAAGAGGGCGTGGGCGTCGTCGGTGCGGCCGGCTGCGGCGTACGCCGAGACCAGCCAGAACGAGCACGGCAGGAAGGGGTGCTCACCGCCGGCGAGGCCGTCCACGCCGGACTCGGTGCGGTAGCGGCGCACCAGCCCCTCGTAGAGCAGGTCCTCCTCGATGGCCTTGATGGTGCCGAGCATGCGCGGGTCGTCACCTTCGATGAAGCCGACCAGCGGGAGGACCAGGAGCGAGGCATCGACCTCGGCGGTGCCGTAGTGCTGCACGAAGGTCCCGCGCTCGGCGTCGTAGCCGTGCGCCATGACGTCGTCGCGGACCTGGTCACGCAGGACCCGCCACTCCTCCAGCGGCCCGGGCAGGTCATGCTCCTCCATCGCCCGAACCGCGCGGTCGAAGGCGACCCAGACCATCACCCGAGAGTGCGTGAAGTGCTGCGGCTCGCCGCGGATCTCCCAGAGGCCGTGGTCGGGGTCGTTCCAGTGCGCGGCCAGGTGGGTCATCAGCGCGCGCTGCAGCGGCCACGCTTCGTCGGCTGGGTGACCCTCCCGCTCGCGGACCTTCGACAGGGCGTCCATCACCTCGCCCAGCACGTCGAGCTGCACCTGGTCGACCGCGCCGTTGCCGATCCGGACCGGCCGGGAGTCGGCGTAGCCGGGCAGGTGGTCGAGCTCCACCTCGGTGAGCCGGCGGCCGCCGTCGACGGCGTACATGATCTGCATCTGGCCGGGGTCGCCGGCGATGGTGCGCAGGAGCCAGCCGCGCCAGAGGTCGGCCTCCTCGGTGTAGCCCGCGCGGATCAGCGACATCAGGGTCAGCGCGGCGTCGCGGAGCCAGCAGTAGCGGAAGTCCCAGTTGCGCTCGCCGCCGAAGTCCTCGGGCAGCGACGTCGTGGGGGCGGCCACGATGCCGCCGGTCACCTCGTCGGTCATCAGCCGCAGGGTGAGGAGCGAGCGGCGGACGACCTCCGCGTGGGGTACGTCGCCGGAGGAGCGGGCGGCCCACTCCTCGTCCTCGGCGACCGTGGCCTCGACATGGTCGGGGTCGAGGTCGAGCCCGGTGGGCGTGGCGTGCGACGGGAACCACGTCATCGAGAAGACCAGCTCGTCGCCCTCGGCGACCTCGAACTCGTCGTTGTGGGAGTGGTCGCTGGCGACCGGGAGCCGCGGCCCGCGCAGCACCAGCTGGTCGGGCCCGCCGATGGCGACGATCACCCGCTCGCCGTCGACCTCCATCCGGCGGACCCACGGCCGCACCAGGCCGTAGTCGAGCCGGACCCGCCACTCGTGCCGCATCCGGACCGTCCCGCGCACGCCCTTGAGCGTGCGCACCAGGTCGGCGCGGCCGTCGTTGCGCGGCATCAGGTCGGTCAGGGTGACGACGCCGTCCTTGGTCGTGAACGTCGTCTCCAGGACGGCCGAGGCTCCGACGTAGCGACGCTCGGTCGTGTAGGTGGTCGTCGGGGACCAGCTGCCAGTGGCCGTGCTCGTCGGTGCCGAGCAGCCCGGCCAGGCACGCCGCGGAGTCGAAGTGCGGCAGGCAGAGCCAGTCCACCGACCCGTTGGTGCCGACCAGCGCGGCTGTCCGCCGGTCGCCGATCATCGCGTAGTCCTCGATCGGCAGCGCCATGACTCGACCGTATCCGGGGGCCGCACGCGCTCAACCGTGACGTGCGTCCCAGCCGTCGCGGCCCGGTGCGCGGCGCTGGGACCCGCCCCTACAGTTTCGCCATGGACCTCGCCGCCCGGGTGCACGCGCTGCTGCAGGAGCGCGGGGAGACGGTGGCGACCGCGGAGTCGCTGACCGGCGGGCGGCTGGCGGCGCTGCTGACCGGCGTACCCGGCGCGTCTCAGAGCTACGTCGGGGGAGTGGTGGCCTACGCGACGTCGGTCAAGCAGGACGTGCTCGGGGTCTCGGTGGCGCTGGTGGAGAGGTACGGCGTGATCTCGGCCGAGTGCGCGATGGCCATGGCCCGCGGCGCCGCGGGCATCACCGGTGCGACGTGGGGGATCGGGACCACGGGGGTGGCCGGCCCCGACGGGCAGGACGGACACCCGCCCGGGACCGTGCACGTCGGGCTGGTCGGCCCGGGCGTGTCAACCGCGCTGGCGCTGGAGCTGGTGGGCGGCCGGGAGGCGATCCAGGACCGCACCTGCCACGAGGCCCTGTCGGCGCTCGAGGGCATGCTTTCCACGGCGACACAGCGCGCGGGATGAGCCCCGGGAAGATGCACGGCTCAGGTAGCGTTGCACTCTGCGACGGAGGAAAGGAGACAGGCATGGTGCTGTTCCGCCGACTGCTCGGCGATGTGCTCCGTGCTCAGCGCATGCGGCGGGGCATGACGCTGCGCGAGGTCTCCGCAGAGGCCCGGGTCAGCCTGGGCTACATCTCCGAGATCGAGCGCGGCCAGAAGGAAGCCTCCTCCGAGCTGCTGGCCTCGCTGTGCTCCGCCCTCGACCTGCCGCTGTCGGTCATGCTGCGAGAGGTCTCCGACCTCGTGGCGCTCGAGGAGTCGCTGACCAGCCCTCCGGCCACAGCCGAAGTGGTCGCCAGCGCCGCGTAGTTGGGGTTAGGTTGTCGCGGTGACGACGGCCCGGCGACTGATCGCCCTCCTCTCTGCCCTGTTCCTCCTCCCTCTCCTCGCGGTCACTGACCGCCAGCTCCACGGCTTCCGCGGCCGACGCCGCGCTGTTCAAGCCGCTGCCCTCGTTGCTCCCCGAGCGCGCTCGGCGACGCCAGCGTCCGCCCTTCGCAGTTCAAGGCCTACCGGGCCGACCTGGCCGGGCTCCGCGCCCAGCTGGCCGGCGGACGGCACCACGCTGACCATCCCCGACCCGGCAGGCACGCCCACCGAGTTCGCCGTGGTCGAGGACTCGGTGATGGAGCCCGAGATGCAGGCCGCGCACCCCGACATCCGCACCTACGCCGGCGCGGCCGCCAACGGCACCAGCATCCGGCTCGACGTCACGCCGTTCGGCTTCCACGCGATGGTCCGTCGTCCCGACGGCGTCGTCTGGTACGTCGAGCCCGCGACCCGCTCGGTCGGCGAGAACCGGGTGCTGAGCTTCGCCGGCGGCGCCGCCGGCGCCCCGGCCACGACCTTCGTCGAGCAGGAGGTCGAGCGGGCCGGGCGGCGGCTGCCGCCGCAGCGGCGCCACCGACGAGTCTTCTCGACGCCTGGGGCGTCGGTCACCCAGCGCACCTACCGGCTGGCGTTCCTCACCGACCCGACGCTATGCGGCGTTCGTCGGATCCACGGCAGCCACCCGCGTCGTCCGACCCGCTGGTGCTGGCCGCGAAGACCACCCTGATCAACCGGGTCAACGAGCCCTACAACGACGACGTCGCCTACAAGTTCGTGCTGGTCGACGGCACCGACACCAAGCTCAACCTGCTCACCGCCGCCGAGATGAGCGGCGCCAACGGCCCTGCGGCGCCAGCGCCTGCTTCACCGCGGGCCAGCTCAGCCGGCTGCGGCAGCGCACTCGAGCCGCAACAACTTCGTCGCTCGGCCAGCTGGTCGGTGCCGACACCTTCGACATCGGCCACATCGGCCTCGGCGTCAACGGCGGCGGCATCGCCGGCCTCGGCGTCGTCGGCGGCATCAGACAAGGCAGCGGCTGCACCGGCGTCCCGACGCCGACCGGCGACGTCTACGCCATCGACTACGTCGCCCACGAGATGGGTCACCAGATGGGTGGTGACCACACCTTCAACGGCACCCAGGTCAACTGCTCGCGGCGGCAACCGCAACGGCCCGACCGCGGTCGAGCCCGGCTCCGGGCGTCACGATCATGGCCTACGCCGGCATCTGCGGCAGCGACGACCTCCAGCCGCACAGCGACCCCTACTTCTCCTTCCACAGCATCGACGAGTTCGAGGCGACGACGGCTGCGGCACCGGTCCAACGATCGCGGAGCGGCAGACGTCAACTTCACGGCCTCGACGCACGTGACTCCTTCACGCTCTGCTGCCGCGGCTGCGGCACGTCGGCCAACGATCACCAACGGCGCGGCCTACAGACGCGGCAGCGTTGGCCGCGGCTGTCCTCGACAGCGACCGGGCTGGCGGCCGCGATCTCGTCGGCTACGACCGCGGCCGGTCGTGCCGAACGCGGGCGGGTTCACGGTCATTGGGCCGGCACGACGGACATCAGCCGACCCTGACCGTCACGCCGGTCGCCGGGGCGACCTTCACGACGTTCACCGGCGCCATCGCAACGGCGGCCCGCACACCAACGGCGGCACCGTCACAGCCACGGCCAACCACTCCCCGGTGGTGACCGCACCCGCGGACAAGACCATCCCGAAGCAGACGCCGTTCACGCTGACCGGCTCGGCCACGGACGCGGACTGGACACGCTCACCTACCTGTGGGAGCAGACCGACGCCGGCCTCGCCCTCGGCACCGGCCTGGTCGACAACACCAAGACCAACGGTCCGCTGTTCCGGGTGTTCGGCGTCTACGGCGCACGTCTCGGCGGCCGACACGCTGCTCTACCACTCCCCGGGCGAGAACCTCGCGGGCACCGACCCGAGCCGGACCTTCCCCGACCTGTGCAGATCCTGGCCGGCAACACCAACGCGGCGACCGGCAACTGTCCGGCGCCGCTGGCGCGGCGGCACCGGTCCCGTCGCCGACCCGGCGCTGAACTGCTTCTCGGAGTTCCTGCCGACCAGCTGCCTGGGTCGGCACCGGCGACCGCGGTGCTGCACTTCCGGCTGACCGCGCGCGACGAGTTCACGCCGGACGGCCCGGCCGACCACCCTGGCGGGGTCTCGTGGGACAACATGGCGCTGACCGTCGACCCGGCGGCCGGGCCGTTCCTCGTCACCTCACGGACGACCGCTGGGTCGGCGTCCGGCTTCGAGAACGTCACGTGGAACGTCGCCGGCACCAACGCCGCCGACGACTGGCTCCCACCGTGAACATCCTCCTGTCGAGCGACGGCGGCCTGACCTACCCGACGACCCTGGCGGCCGCGACGGCCAACGACGGGTCTGAGGCGGTGGTGCTTCCCAACAGCACCATCGCCAACGCGCGGATCAAGGTCGAGGCGGTGGGCAACTACTTCTTCGACGTCAACGACGCGACGTTCGCGATCACCCCGCAGCGGGCCGCTCGCGCCGCTGGTCAACGCGGGTCCTGACGCCAGCGTGGCGGTCGGCGCGCCGTTCAGCTCGAGCGGCAGCTTCGTCGACGAGACGCCCGGCACGGCGACGGCGACGGTCGACTACGGCGACGGGGGCGGCCCCCAGCCGCTGACGCTCACCGGGTCGACGTTCGCCCTCAACCACACCTACAGCACGGCCGGGCGCCAAGACGGTGACCGTCAAGGTGACGGACGCCGGGGCCCTCTCCGGCACCGACACCGCGACCGTCACGGTCACCGCGGGCTCGAGCCAGGCCGCCTCGACCATCAAGGCCGCGGCCAAGCCGAAGAAGGTGAAGAAGGGCCACGGCTTCAAGGTGAAGGCCACGGTCTCCACCGCCAGCGGTGTCCCGGCCGGCACGGTGCAGGTCTTCGTCGGCAAGAAGCTGCTCGGCACCGGCACCCTGAAGAACGGCAAGGTCACCATCAAGGTGAAGCCGAGGAAGGCGAGGAAGCTCAAGGTCGGCAAGAACAAGCTGACCGCGAAGTACCTCGGCTCCGACACGGTGGCCGCCAGCCAGGCGACCTTCAAGATCAGGGTGAAGCGGCCCTAGTAGCGACGCGCTACTAGTTTCCGCGCGATGACAGCCGGTCCCTCCTCGGAGGTGGCCGGCTGCTCGTGCCCGCGCGCGAAGCTCGCAGAGTAGGACGTGCTCCCGGTGCGTGCATCCGCTAGCGGCGGCGCGCCTACTCGACCGGGAAGAGGAGGCAGAACGGCTTCCCGGCCGGGTCGGCGTAGACCCGCCAGTTGTCCTCGCCCTCGGCCGCGCAGCCGCACCGCACCGATCGCCAGCGCCTGCTCCTCCGCCGCGTCGATGTCGTCGACCCAGATGTCGAGATGGAGCTGCTGCGGGCGCGCCGGGTCGGGCCAGCGCGGCGCGGCGTAGTCGGCGACCTGCTGGAAGAGCACCGGCTGCGCGCCGTCCTCGCCGATCATCGCCGCGCTCGTCGCCCTCGTAGGTCACCGGCTTGCCGAGCAGCTCGGCGTAGAACGCGGCCGAGCGCCTTGGCGTCGGGAGCGTCGAGCATGACGCCCATCAGCGTCGTCTCCGGGGCGCCGTCGTTGAGGCACAGGTCGAACGGGTGCCCCGCGGGGTCGGCCAGGGTGTGCCAGCTCTCGTTGCGGCGCAGCAGGGTCGCGCCGAGCTCGACCGCGCGTGCGGTGCCGGCCTCGAGGTCGGGCACGCGCAGGTCGAGGTGGGCCTGCTGGGGGAAGGCCGGGTCGGGCCACTGCGGCGGTACGTGGTCGGGCGCGTGCTGGAGGCCGATCCGCCAGCCGTCGGGGGTGTGGAGGGTGACCCAGTCGTCGTCCGCATGGTGCTGGGTCCAGCCCGCCAGCCCGGTGTAGAACGCGGAGAGCGCCGGTAGGTCGGGCGCGTCGAGCACGATGGTCTTCAGGTCGCCGATCATGGCCTCATCTTCTCTGTGTCGTGGAGTGGGTCGCGGAGTGGCTGGCAGGAGGGGCACCAGTAGGACGCGCGCTCGCGTCCGGGTGGCCCCAGCTGGGTGACCGCCACCGGGGTGCCGCAGCGGCGGCACGGCGACCTGTCGCGGCGGTAGACCCACATCCGCTCCCGCTCGCGCAGGTCGCCGGTGGTCGACTGGACCGCGCGCTCCTTGTTGAGCTCGAGCATCTGCCTGGCCCGACGGACGAGGCGGCGCAGGTCGGGCACGGCCCCGACCGGGGTCGCGGGGTGCGACGCCCGCTGGTGAAGCAGAGCTCGGCGGCGTACATGGTGCCGATACCGGCCAGGTTGCGTCTGGTCGAGGAGGGCGTCGCGGAGCCGGTCTGGTCGGGCTCTCGAGTCGAGGTTGGCGAGCGCGCGCTGCTCGTCCCAGTCGGGGCCGAGCAGGTCGGGGCCGAGGTGGCCGACGACGTCACCCTCCTGGTCGCGAGGGATCAGCTCGACGATGCCGAGGGAGAAGCCGACCGCCGTGGCGCGCTCGGTCTCCAGCACCACGCCGGGCGTGGGTGGCCGACCGGGGCCAGCGCTGGCCGCGGCGCACGACCTTCCAGCTGCCCTCCATCTTGAGGTGGGTGTGCAGCGGTCCACCGGTCGGCACCACGGTCGACGCGGGTGAGCAGGTGCTTGCCGCGCGACACGGTCTCGACGACCGTGCCGCCCGCACAGGTCGGCGGTGGCGTGCTGGGGCACCCGGAAGTCGCTGGCGGTCAGCACCTGCCCGCTCAGCGTGCGCTCGAGCAGCTGGGCGGTGCGGTAGACGGTGTCTCCCTCAGGCACGCAGCCGGAGCCCCCTCGGCGTGGCGACGAAGCCGGCGGCGTCGAGCGCCTCGCGCAGCGGTGTGGAGCCGCCGCCGAGCAGCGCGGCGCCGTCGGCCCGCTCGACGGTGAGCCGGCCCAGCGACCCGCGCCGGGCGGCCTCGGCCAGCGATGCCGCCGCGGGACCGAGCCGGTCGGCGTCGTCGCTCCAGGTGAGGAGGGTGCGGCCGCCGCGCTCGATGTAGAGGACCAGCTCGCCGTCGACCAGGACCACCAGGGCTCCGGCCTTGCGGCCCGGCCGGTGGCCGCCGTCGCTCTCCGCCGTCTTGTGGGGCCAGGGGAGCGCCGCGCCGTAGGGGTTGGCGGGGTCGGTGGCGGCCAGGCAGAGCGAGGCGGGCTTGCCGCCGGGGTCGACCTCGCTGAAGGTGCGCAGCCGGTCGATCGCGCCTGCGGTGCCGAACTGGGCGGCGCCCAGCCCCTCGACGAAGTAGCCGCGGCGGCAGCGGCCGGAGTCCTCGAACGCCGAGAGCACCTTGTAGACGGCGGCGAAGCCGCCGGGCTGGCGCTCGCTGACCACCGCGCCGCGGATCACGACGCCGTGGCGGTCGAGCAGCCGCTCGGCGGCGGCGTGGGCGCGCCGGGTCGGGTCGGTGTCGAGCTCGGGGAGCAGCGCCCAGCGGCCGGCGGTCTCGGGCGGGCCGGTGCGGAGCGCGCCCCCGCCGCGACCCGTCGTGGAGGCCATCCGGGGCCGGGCGGGCGGCCGCTTGGTGCGGTGGCTGGGCGTGCCGGAGCGGGTGAGCGCCCGGAGCGGGGTGAGGGTGTCGTTGCTGATCCGGCCGGCCCAGACGAGGTCCCACAGGGTGGTGCTGAGCATCTTGTCGTCCGCCGGCTGCTCGACGACCTGGCCGACCTGCTGGGCGAGCTGGCGGAAGAACCACGCGCCGCCCGGCGCCAGGGCGTCGAGGACGGCCTGGTGGAGCTCGCTGTGCTCGAACGGCTCGTGCTCGGGGAGGGTGAGGGGCGCCTGGTCGGCGAGGTGGAGGCTCACCCAGCCGTCGGCGCCGGGCAACGAGCCGTGGCCCGCCCACAGCACCTCGCCGGCGGCGGTGAGCTCGTCGAGGTAGGAGGGCTCGTAGTCACGGACCCGCGCGGCCAGCACCAGCGGCTCGAGGGCGCTGGCCGGCACCGGTGCGCCGGCGAGCTGGTCGATCACCGAGACCACGCCGTCGACGCCGCGGAGCTTGCCGCCCACGTGCTGCCAGGCGCCGAGGAACCGGCCCAGGGCGGCCGGTGGGACCGGCTCGACCTCCTTGCGCAGCCGGGCCAGGCTGCGCCGGCGCAGGGAGCGCAGCACCTCGGCGTCGCACCACTCCAGCCCGGACGCGCCGGGCCGGAACTCGCCGTCGAGCACCCGCCCCTGCGCCCCCAGCCGCTGCAGGGTGAGCCGGACCACGGCGGAGCCGAGGCCGAGCCGGGCGGCGACGTCGTCGGTGGTGAACGGCCCGTGGGTGCGGGCGTAGCGCGAGACGAGGTCGGCCAGGGGGTCGTCGACGGGGTCGGTGAAGGCGTCGGGCGTGCCCGGCGGGACGGCGACGCCGAGGCCGTCGCGGAGCCGGCCGACGTCTTCCACCGCGGTCCAGCGCTCGACACCGGCCACCCGGACCTCGACCACGCGCCGCGTGGCGGCCAGCGTCTCGAGCGCGTCGCGGGCGTCGACGTCATCCGCGCAGCGCTCCTGCACCTCGCCGGTGCTCAGCGGGCCGAGCAGCCGGAGCAGGTCGGCGACACCCTCGGCGCCCCGGGCCCGTCGTTCGGGAGTGAGCCGCTGGAGCTCGGCCTCGACCTCGGCCAACACCTCGGGGTCGAGCAGCTCGCGCAGCTCGGCCCGGCCGAGCAGCTCGGCCAGGAGCCCCTGGTCGAGCGAGAGGGCCGCGGCCCGACGTTCGGCGATGGGGGAGTCGCCCTCGTAGACGAACTGGGCGACGTAGCCGAACAGCAGGCTGCGCGCGAACGGCGACGGGCTCTGGGTCGAGACGTCGGTGACCTGGACCTTGCGCTGCTCGACCGAGCGCATCAGGCCGACCAGCGCAGGCAGGTCGTAGACGTCCTGCAGGCATTCGCGGACCGCCTCGAGGACGATCGGGAACGAAGGGTATTTGCTGGCCACCTCGAGCAGGGCCGCGCTGCGCTGGCGCTGCTGCCACAGCGGGCTGCGCCGGCCGGGGTCGCGGCGAGGCAGCAGCAGCGCCCGGGCTGCGCACTCGCGGAACCGCGAGGCGAAGAGGGCGGAGCCGCCGACCTCCTGGGTGACGAGGTCGTCGATCTCGTCGGGGGAGAAGACCACGACCTCGCCGCCGGGCGCCTCGGCGTCGGTGTCGGGGATGCGGATGACGATGCCGTCGTCGGAGGCCACGGCCTGACCGTCGATGCCGTAGCGCTCGCGCAGCCGGGCGTTGATGGCCAGCGCCCAGGGGGCGTGCACGGGTGTGCCGTAGGGGGAGTGGACGACGAGCCGCCAGTCGCCGAGCTCGTCGCGGAACCGCTCGACCAGGAGCGTCTGGTCGCTGGGCAGCACCTGGGTGGCCTCGAGCTGCTCGTGGAGGTAGCCGACCAGGTTGCCGGCGGCGTAGGCGTCGAGCCCCTCGGCCATGGCGCGCTGCTCGGCCTGGTGCCTGGGCATCGCCGCGAGCTCACGGGTGAAGGCGCCGACCGCCTCGCCGAGCTCGGCCGGGCGGCCGAGGGCGTCGCCCTTCCAGAACGGCAGCCGGCCGGGTACGCCGGGAGCGGGGGTGACCAGCACCCGGTCGTGGGTGATGTCCTCGATCCGCCAGCTCGTCGCGCCGAGGGCGAACACGTCGCCGACGCGGGACTCGTAGACCATCTCCTCGTCGAGCTCGCCGACCCGCCGGCCGGGCCCCTCCCCGCCCATGAGGAAGACGCCGAACAGGCCGCGGTCGGGGATGGTGCCGCCGCTGGTGACCGCGAGCCGCTGGGCGCCCGGCCGGCCGCTCATCGTGCCCGTCACGCGGTCCCACACGATGCGCGGTCTCAGCTCGGCGAACTCGTCGCTCGGGTAGCGGCCCGACAGCAGGTCGAGCACGGCGTCGTAGGCCGAACGCGGCAGCTGGGCGAAGCCGGCCGTGCGCTTCACCAGGTCGAAGAAGTCGTCGACCGGCCAGCCGTCCATGGCGGTGGCGGCCACGACCTGCTGGGCCAGCACGTCGAGCGGGTTGGTGGGGACGCTCAGCGACTCGATGGCGCCGCTGCGCATCCGCTGGACGGCGACCGCGGTCTGGGCGAGGTCGCCGCGGTGCTTGGGGAACAGCACCCCGCGGCTCACCTCGCCGACCTGGTGGCCGGCCCGGCCGACCCGCTGGAGCGCGCTGGCGACGCTCGGGGGTGACTCGATCTGGATGACGAGGTCGACCGCACCCATGTCGATGCCGAGCTCGAGGCTGCTGGTGGCGACCACGGCGGGGAGCCGACCGCGCTTGAGGTCGTCCTCGATGAGGGCGCGCTGCTCCTTGGAGACCGAGCCGTGGTGGGCCTTGGCGATCACCGAGTCGGCACCGGAGCTCGACCCGGACTGGGCAATGACCTCGGCCGGGCTCTTGTGGGGCTCGGCGCCGCTCACCCGTCGCCCGCTCGGTGGCGATCTCGTTGAGCCGGGCGGTCAGCCGCTCGGCGAGGCGACGGCTGTTGGCGAAGACGATCGTGCTCTTGTGCTGCTCGATCAGGTCGACGACGTGCTCCTCGACGTGCGGCCAGATCGACTGGGCCCGGGTCGGCTCGTCGGACTCTGAGCCCTCGACAGGCTGAGTCTCGCCGGGGGCGGTCATGTCTTCGACCGGCACGACGACCTTGAGGTCCCACTCCTTGGTGCTGGGCGGCGCGACGATCTCGACGGGAGCGCTGCCGCCGAGGAACCGCGCCACCTCCTCCAGCGGCCGCACCGTCGCGCTGAGGCCGATGCGCTGGGCCGGCTTGTCGAGGAGCGCGTCGAGCCGCTCGAGGGTGACCGCGAGGTGGGCGCCGCGCTTGGTGCCGGCCACGGCGTGCACCTCGTCGACGATCACCGTCTCGACCCCGAGCAGGCTCTCGCGGGCCTGGCTGGTGAGCATCAGGAACAGCGACTCCGGCGTCGTGATCATGATGTCGGGCGGCTGGGTGACCAGCTTGCGACGGTCGGCGGCCGGGGTGTCGCCCGAGCGGACGCCGACGGTCACCTCGGGGATCTGCTGTCCGAGCCGCTCGCCGGTGTGGCGGATGCCGGTGAGGGGGCTGCGCAGGTTGCGCTCGACGTCGACCGCGAGGGCCTTGAGCGGGCTGACGTAGAGCACCCGGGTGCGCTTGGTGCGGTCGGCAGGCCGCTCGCTGGTGAGCAGCCGGTCGAGGCTCCACAGGAAGGCGCTGAGGGTCTTGCCGGACCCCGTCGGCGCCACCACGAGGGCGTGCTGACCTGCACCGATGGCCTCCCACGCCCCCACCTGGGCCGCCGTCGGCTCGGCGAACGCCGCCGCGAACCACGCGCGCGTGGGCTCGCTGAAGCGGCTCAGCGCGTCGTGCGTCGCGTCGTCGGGCGTGGCCATGGCCTCAAGTCTTGCTCACGGCACCGACAGTGCGGCTCGGTCGGCTCTCGGGTCAGCTGTCGGCGGGGACGTCGGGCGGCTTGGCGGCGTATCTGGTCGCCCCGGCCGAGGCGAGGACCACGAGGCCGACCGCGACCCACTGCGGCGCGTGCAGCGCCTCGCCGAGCACGAGGAGGCCGGCGAGCGCGGCGACGGCGGGCTCCATGCTCATCAGCACGCCGAAGACCCGGGGCGGGATGGTGCGCAGCGCCTCGAGCTCGAGGGAGTAGGGGACGACCGAGGACAGCAGCGCGACGGCCAGTGCGATCGTCAGGATCCACGGGTCGAGCAGGGCGGTGCCGGACTCGACGATGCCGACCGGCATCACCACCAGCGCGCCGATCGCCATCGCGATCGCGAGCCCCTGGCCGCCGGTGGTGCGGTTGCCGAGAGCGGCGGTGAGCAGGATGTAGCCGCCCCAGCAGATGCCGGCGCCGAGCGCGAACAGGAGTCCCGCCACGGACAGCTCTCCGCGCGTCTCGGTGAGCAGCACGACGCCCGCGCCGGCCATCAGCGCCCAGAGCCCGTCGAGCAGGCGGCGCGACCCGGCGAGCGCCACGGCCAGCGGACCGAGGAACTCCACGGTCACCGCGATGCCCAGCGGGATGCGGGAGATCGACTGGTAGAAGCAGAGGTTCATGACCCCGAGCACCACGCCGTAGGCGAGCACGACCGGGAGCGTCCGGCGGTCGAGCCGCAGCGTGGGCCGCCAGACCAGCAGCAGCACGACGGCCGCGAAGAACAGCCGCAGGGTGACGGTGCCGGCCGCTCCGGCGGTCGCGAACAGCTGCTTTGCCGTGGCGGCGCCGATCTGCACGCTGACGATGCCGAGCAGCACCTGGACGGTGGGCGGGATGGCGCCGACGGACCGGCTGGTCAGCGCGAGCAGGCTCGGCCTGGGCAGTCGACCGCTGCCCGCGGCGTTGACGAACACCGGCGACGCCACGCGAGCTCCCCTCCGATCGGACCGACCTGCACGACGCTACTGCCGACCGCCGACATCCCTCGACCAGGTTCGGGTGACGGCGGTGGGCGACGCCAGGGTGGGGTGGGCTGCGATCGGCGGGGTGGCGGCGTGGGTGCCGTCGTTGCGGGGGTTTCGAGGCCGACCGTGGAGGGCCTCGCACCCGTGGGGCGGCGCTCTCGACAGAGCTCACTCGAGCGCGGGTGGGGCTGACGGTCGCTGGCGAGACGCGTCCTCGCAGCGATCTGGTCGGGACACGCCTCGCTGCGTGGCGAAGCGACGCCCGTTCCTCCTCCGCCGTCTTGCGATGCACGCACCCGGACGCCGCCAGACCACAGCCTTAGCCGCGACGCGCTACCTAGTCGGGTGCGACGAGGCCGTGCTCGAGGGCGTAGAGGCTGGCGCCGACCCGGTTGCTCGCGCCGATCTTGGCGTAGGTGCGTTCGACGTGGTTGCGGACGGTCTTCTCGCTGAGCACGAGGCGGGTCGCGATGTCACGGTTGGAGAGGCCGCGGGCGACGAGGCCGAGGATCTCGGTCTCGCGCGGGGTGAGGGCGTCGTCGCGGCTCGTCCTCGTCCGCGGGTGGCCGGCCACGGCCAGGACCGCCTCCACGCTGTCCGGCGTCGAGCGCGCCACGGGTCGCGCGGTCCTTCAGTCGTGCCGCTGCTGCCTCAGGTGAGAGGGTCCCGCGGTAGGGCCGCGGCTCCAGCGCCGACTGGTAGGCGACCGCGGCGCAGAGCAGCCGCTCCGGCCGGCCGAGCGCCGGACCGGCGAGGCCGAGCGGATAGCCGGACCCGTCGACGTGCTCGTGGTGAGCGCGGGCGATCGTCGGCCACCTGCTCGAGGCCGGTGACGCGGGTCAGGACCCGGTCGGTGAGGTAGGGGTGCATCCGCACCCGCTCCCACTCGGACCCGGTCAGCCCGGCCGGCTTCGACCAGATCTGGTTGGAGACGCCGATCCGGCCGACGTCGTGGAGGTGCCCGGCCCGGCGTACGGCGGCGACGTCGTCGGCCGGGAGCCCGAGCTGGACGCCGGCCGCCTCCGCGAGCGCAGCCACGTTGCGGGAGTGCCCGAGGGTGAACGGGCACTTGAGGTCGACGAAGTCGCCGATGGCGGTGAGCAGGTCGTCGAGGCGGGGTTCGTCCAGCCGGATCTCGGAGTCGGGGGCGATCGACAGCGCCCGGTCCCAGGGGTCGTCGCCGGGCAGCCGGGAAGAGCGCTTCGGCATCGGAGGTGAAGGCGTCGACGACGGTCGGGTCGAGATGGCCGCCGCGCCGGCTCCTGGCCATCGCGACCGCGCCCTGCGACGCCGTACATGCGTTGGTGCACCTCGGCCACGTCGGCCAGCTGGGCCACCCGCATCTCGATCGGGATGTCCTCGCCGGACGCGCCGGCCGGGAGCCCTCCGCCGTCGTACCGCTCGAACGTGTGGGCCAGCGTCCGCTCGACCTCCGGGCCGAGGCCGATGTGCCGGGCCAGGGCGGCCGCCGAGGTGCAGTGGGAGTGGACCATGCGCGCCGAGCTGGCCGCGGGCGTCGCGCATCAGCGTCGCCATCACGCGCACTCGGTGACCCAGCGGTGCGCCGCGCGCGACGTTGCCGAGCAGGAACCGCAGGTAGGGCAACCCGACCCAGTCGACGAGGTAGGCCTCGCGGCGGACCGCGATGTCGTCGCCGAACCAGCGCGCGTACTCCTGCGAGTCGGCGTGACAGCCGATCCACATGAGCAGCGTCGTGTAGTAGACCGTGGCCCGCTGCTCCCGGCTGAGGCCGAGCCGGTCCGCCAGCCCGCAGGCGATGACCGACGACCGGAGCATGTGCTCGGCCGGCTGACCCAGGCCCAGGTCGATCGCGACCGACAGCCCGGCGAGCACCTCGACCCTCCGGGGCAGCGGCGCGGGTGCGGTCACTACGCCATTCTCGTGCCCGCGCTGCTCGGCGTGCGGTCGTCGTGGTCCGTCTGCGGGCGTGAACCGGGCCCGGCCGACGAAGAAGACGCCTCGCTGCGGCAGCCAGAAGTCGCCCAGATGAGGCTGTGTCTCGAGCGGCGCCGGCTCGCCGAGGTCCTCGCCGCGGTAGGACGCGCTTGCGCCGACCACGCGCCAGACCTTCAGGGGCGCCATCTTGAACCGCGGGCCGTTCGGCGTCGCGCCGCGCAGCCGGATCCGGCCGGTCCGGAGCATCGTGCGCGCCATCGGCCCCATGGCGGCGAGCACGGCGTTGCTGTCCCAGCCCGCGTCGGGGAAGACGCTGCCCATCCCCGTCATCATCCGGGTCGCGGGAGACGGTCCCAGCACGATCCGCCAGCGTCAGCATCGTCACCGAGCGTCACCTCGAGCGTGTGGTCGTCGGGCCAGGTCACGTCGATGCTGGGCGCCTGGGCGGTCGCGGTCGCCGAGCTGAAGTAGCGCGGGCAGGTCAGCTCGGCGGCGCCCGTCGTGTGGATGGTCCAGCGTCCCTCCGGGTCGCGGTGCCAGATGGCCCGGTACGCCGGCCCGACCGAGCTGGCGACCATGTCGCGCAGGGCCAGGTAGTGCCCGCTGGCGAACGGCAGCCCCATCACGCCGTAGCCGGTGAACCGCTCGTCGTCGCCCTCGGCGAGGCGAGGCTGGGCCACCAGCGCCTCCACGGCCTGGCGTGGTGTCGTCGTCGTCATGCGTCCAGCGTCGTGGCCGCGAGCCGGTCGCCCGCGTGAGGCATCTGCCTCAGGTCGGGCGTGTAGTTGGATGGGCCGCATGCCCGACCACGGCGAGCTCGCCGCCCGACTGACGTCCGAGCTCGACGAGCGGCTGGCGGCGGCGGACGCGGCGCTGGCGAGCGGGTTCCCGGGCGAGCGGGCGGGCCGGCAGCCGGTGCACACGGTCTACGTGCCCGCGGACAGGTACGACGCGGGGCTGGTGCCGGCGTACGGCGCCGCGGCGCTGCGGGTGGTCGACGAGCACGCGGCGGCCTTCGCGGAGCTGGTGGGGGACGACGACCTCGTGCAGCGGGTGCGGGCCAAGCTGGCGGCCGAGCCGGTCGAGGACCTGCGGGTCGACTTCGAGGACGGCTATGTCCAGAAGTCCGACGCCGACGAGGACGCCGACGTCGTGCGGTCGGCGACCGCGCTGGCCGCGAGCCAGGCGAACGGCGAGGCGGCGCCGTTCAACGGCATCCGCATGAAGTGCTTCGAGGCACACCTGCGCGGTCGGGCGATCCGCACGCTGACGGCGTTCCTCGACGCGTTCCGGGGCGCCGGCGGCTCGACCGACGCGTGGGTCGTGACGCTGCCGAAGGTGACCAGCGTCGACCAGGTCGAGGCGATGGTGCACGTGGCCGAGACGCTCGACGTCCGCTTCGAGGTGCAGGTCGAGACGCCGCAGTCGATCCTCGGGCCGGACGGGACGGCGCTCGTCGCGCGGATGGTCCACGCCGGCGGTGCGCGGCTGACCGGGCTCCACTACGGCACCTACGACTACTCGGCGTTCACCGGCATCGCCGCGGCCTACCAGTCGCTCGAGCACCCGGTCGCCGACCACGCCAAGCTCGTCATGCAGGCGGCGGCCGCGGGCACCGGCGTCCGGCTCTCCGACGGGTCGACCAACATCCTCCCGGTCGGCGACGCCGCCGCGGTGGTCGCCGCGTGGCGCAACCACCACCGGCTGGTCCGCCGTTCGCTGGAGCACGGCTACTACCAGGGCTGGGACCTGCACCCGGCCCAGCTGCCGACGCGGTACGCCGCGACGTACGCCTTCTACCGCGAGGGGCTCGGCTCCGCGCTCGACCGGCTCCAGGCCTACGTCGGGCGCGTCGAGGGCGGGATCGCCGACGAGCCGGCGACGGCGCGGGCGCTGGCGACGTACCTCCTCCGCGGGGTCGACTGCGGCGCCGTCGACGCCACAGAGACGCTGGACGGCTGCGGGCTGGGCGAGGCCGAGCTGCGTGCCTTGGCGCGGGGCGGCTCGACGGTCTGCGCCTCCGACGAACGCAGACAGTCGAGCATTTTCCGAGCGCGGCCGACCTCGGACGAGTCTGCCGCGTATCCCCGGCACCAGGTGCCGGACATGCTCGGCAAAGCGACCGGTCGCTCGGGCTGGCTCGGGCAGACGTGGACAGTCGAGCATTTTCCGAGGCCCCGTCGCCACTGGTCGGCACTAGGGTTCCGGCATGGCTACGGTCCTGGGAGCGAACCAGTACGGCAAGGCGGAGAACCGCGTCGTCCGCATCGTCCGCGACACCCGAGCGGCACGAGATCCGCGACCTCAACGTCGTCGACGTCGCTGCGCGGGGCCTTCGCTGACGCGCACACGACCGGCGACCAGGCCGACGTGCTGCCGACCGACACGCAGAAGAACACCGCCTTCGCCTACGCCAAGCTCCACGGGATCTCCTCGGTCGAGGACTACGCGCTGGCGCTGGGCCGCCGGCTGATGGAGGCGTGCACAGCGGCGAGCGCCGCGCAGGTGCGGGTCGAGGAGTATGCGTGGGACCGGATCGGCGACCACTCGTTCGTACGCCGCGGCGGGGCGGTGCGCACCGGCGTGGTGACCGTCGGCCGCGAGAGACCCACGTGCTGTCGGGCGTGCAGGAGCTGGTGCTGCTCAACTCGACCGACTCGGAGTTCAAGGGGTTCCTCAAGGACGAGTTCACGACGCTGTCCGAGACCGACGACCGCATCCTCGCCACGTCGCTGGTGGCCAAGTGGCGGCACGACCGGCACCGAGGGGTCGACTGGAACGCGTCCTACGACGCCGTCCTGAAGACGCTCCTCGACACCTTCGCCGGCACCTACTCCCGCGCGCTGCAGGAGACGCTCCACGCGATGGGCTGCGGCGGTCGCTCGACGAGCAGCCGGAGATTGTGGAGCTCCGGTTCTCCGCGCCCAACAAGCACCACTTCCTCGTTGACTTCTCCGGCTTCAAGGTCGACGGGCTGACCAACGACGGCGAGGTGTTCATCGCCGCCGACCGGCCCTACGGCCTGATCGAGGCGCAGGTGACCCGCGACGACGCGCCGCCGCCCGGCGACGCGTGGCTGTTCGTGCCGGGGTTCTGCTGATGCGGGCGTGGAGACGACGCGCGAGGTGCTGCTCGGCTGCCTGGCCGTGCCCGCGCTTGGCCGACGACGTGCTGGCCGGCCAGCCCTACGAGGACGACGTGGCGCTGCTGGCCGCGGCCGACCGGGCGGCCCGCGAGCTGACCGACGAGGAGCTCGACCAGGCGCTGTCCGGGCATCCCCGGATCGGCGAGCGCGGCGGTGCGCAGAGCCAGCAGGAGCAGTCCGGCGTCGACCCGACCGCCGGCGACACGGCGGCGCGGCTCAAGGCCGGCAACGCGGCCTACGAGGAGCGCTTCGACCGGGTCTTCCTGATCCGCGCGGCCGGCCGCGACGCCGAGGAGATCCTCGGCCAGCTCGAGCGGCGGCTGCAGAACGACGACGCCACCGAGCGCGCCGAGACCGTCGACAACCTGCGCCAGATCGCGCTGCTCCGCCTGGAGGCCGCATTGTGAGCACGCTGTCGACCCACGTCCTCGACACCGCCGCCGGACGCCCGGCGCGCGGGATCGACGTACGCCTCGAGACCCGCGGCGGCGAGCTGCTCGGCGAGGGCGTCACCGACGACGACGGCCGGGTCGGCGCGATCGGCCGGAGCGGCTGGAGCGCGGGCGCCTACGTGCTGCGCTTCGACACCGGCACCTACGTCGACGGCTTCTATCCCCGAGGTCGTGGTCGTGTTCACCGTCGCCGATCCCGACCAGCACTACCACGTGCCGGTGCTGCTGAGCCCCTACGGCTACTCGACCTACCGTGGCAGCTGACCTGGATCTGGTCGTCCGCGCCCGCCGCGCGGTCGTCGACGGCGCCGAGGTCGCGGCCTGCGTCGGCGATCGCGGGCGGAGCGGATCGCCGCCGTGACGGCGTACGACGACCCGCCGGCGGCCGCGCGCGCGGTCGACCCTGCGCCGACGACGAGGTGCTGCTGCCGGGCCTGGTCGACACCCACGTGCACGTCAACGAGCCGGGCCGCACCGAGTGGGAGGGGTTCGCCACCGCGACCCGGGCCGCCGCGGCCGGCGGCGTCACCACGATCCTCGACATGCCGCTCAACTCGATCCCGGCGACCACCACGGTCGCGGCGCTGGAGATCAAGCGGCTCGGTGGCCAGGGCAAGGTCTTCGTCGACGTCGGCTTCTGGGGCGGCGCGGTGCCCGGGAACCTCGGCGACCTGGCGGCGCCTGCACGACGCGGGCGTGTTCGGGTTCAAGTGCTTCCTGCTCGACTCCGGCGTCGACGGAGTTCGCGCACCTCGAGCCCGACGCAGTTCGCGCTGGCGATGGACGAGACCGCCCGGCTCGGCGCCCTGATGATCGTGCACGCCGAGGACGGCGACGCTCCTCGACGAGCCGCGCTCTGGACGGGTCGCACTACGCCGGGTTCCTGGCGTCGCGACCGGGCGCGGCGGAGGAGGCCGCGATCGGGCTGGTCCTCGACGCAGGCGTTCGCGCGTCCGGCGGCCGGGCGCACGTCGTGCACCTGAGCGACGCGCGACGCCGTGCCGATGTTCGACGCCGCGCGGCGGCACGGCGTCGACGTGACCGTCGAGACCTGCCCGCACTACCTGACCTTCGACGCCGAGCACATCGCCGACGGCGCGACCGAGCTCAAGTGCTGCCCGCCGATCCGCGAGGCCGCCAACCGCGAGGCGCTCTGGGCGGCACTGGCCGCGGGCGACATCGACTACGTCGTGTCCGACCACTCGCCGTGCACCGCCGACGCTGAAGGAGCGCGGCGGCGGCGACTTCGGCGAGGCCTGGGGCGGGATCTCGTCGGTCCAGCTCGGGCTGCCCGCGGTGTGGACCGGGGCCCGCGCACGCGGGCACTCGCTGGTCGACGTGGTGCGCTGGATGGCCACGGCCCCCGCCGACCGGGTCGGGCTCGCTCACAAGGGCCGGATCGCGGTCGGGCGCGGACGCCGACCTGGTGCGGTTCGCGCCCGACGAGGAGTTCACCGTGGACGTGGCCAGGCTGCACCACCGCAACCCGGTCTCGGCGTACGCCGGGCGCCGGCTGGCGGGCGTCGTACGCGAGACCTGGCTGCGCGGCGTACCCGTGGACGAGACTCCCCGAGGACGACTGCTGCGACGAGGAGACCGATGACGTACTACGTGCCCAAGGGCGGGCTGCCGCCGCAGACCGCGCTCACCACCGACCGGGCGAAGTTCACCGAGGCGTACGCCGTATCCCGGCCCGGACGCTCAGCGACATCACGGCGTCGTACCTGCCCGGCTGGACGGGGATGCGGATGTGGGTGCTGGCGCGGCCGCTGTCGGGGTTCGCCGAGACGTTCAGCCAGTACGTCGTCGAGGTCTCGCCCGGCGGCGGCTCCGACCACCCGAGGGCGACCCCGGCGGCCGAGGCGGTGCTGTTCGTGGTGGACGGTGCGCTCGCGCTCACCGTCAACGGCGCCGACCACGCGCTCGAGCCGGGCTCCTACGCGTTCCTGCCGCCCGGCACCCACTGGACGCTCCACAACACCGGCGAGGCGGCCGCGGCGTTCCACTGGCTCCGCAAGGCCTACCACCGGGTCGAGGGGCTCGACGTACCTCCCGCCTTCGTCACCCGGGAGCAGGACGTGACCCCCATCGAGATGCCCGGCACCGACGGGGCGTGGTCGACGACGCGGTTCGTGGACACCGCCGACCTGCGCCACGACATGCACGTCAACATCGTGAACTTCCAGCCCGGCGGCACCATCCCGTTCCCGGAGACGCACGTGATGGAGCACGGTCTCTACGTCCTCGAGGGCAAGGCGGTCTACCTGCTCAACGAGGACTGGGTCGAGGTCGAGGCCGGTGACTTCATGTGGCTGCGCGCCTTCTGCCCCCAGGCCTGCTACGCCGGCGGCCCCGGCCCCTTCCGCTACCTGCTCTACAAGGACGTCAACCGGCACGTCGGCGCTGACGCTCTGAATACCCCCGCGAGCTTCGGCCCCCAGTCCGTGGCGACGCCGACTGCGCTCGCAGGCGCTATCGCTCGCTGGCGATCGACCCCGGCGAGCCTTCGGCGCCCGCAGGTCCGCGGCGACGGCCGCTGGGATCGCTCGACGGGCTCCGCACTCGGCGTGCCCATCGTGGCGATCGCCCGTGGCGCTCGCTGCGGGTCGACGCTGGCGCTCGCTCGGCGCGGTCGCCACGGCCCGGAGGCCGATCGCGGGGCGCGCGTCGGCTTGCGCCCGCAGATGACCGGGTCGCTGCGCTCCCACCGCTCCCATTGCGGGCCTGAATACCCCCGCGAGCGTCGGCCCCCAGCCCGTGGCGACGCTCGCTGCGCTCGCATCAGCGTCCGTCGGCGACGCTCGCTCGGCGGCAGCCCGTGGCCACGCTCGCATGCGCGTCGCAGGCGCTGTCGCTCGCTGGCTAGGATACCCCGGCGACGCTTCGGCCCCGCCATGCGCCAGCGACGACGTTCGCTTCGCTCACGGGCTTCGCAGTCGTCGTGCCCATCGGGACCGATCGCCGGGCGCTCGCTTCGCGGCGGGCTCGCTCGGCGCGGTCGCCACGGCCCGGAGGCCGATCGCGGGGCGCCTCGCTTCGCTCGGAAAGACCGGGTCGCTTCGCTCCCACCGCTCCCATTGCGGGCCTGAATACCCCCACGAGCTTCGGCCCCCAGTCCGTGGCGACGCTCGCTGCGCGCTCGCAGGCGCTGTCGCTCGCTGGCGTACTCGACCCCGGCGCAGTCGCTACGGCCCGCGAGGCCACGCACGACGTTCGCTTCGCTCGAGACGGGTCTTCGCAGTCCGTCGTGCCCATCCGCGGACTCGATCGCCGGGCGCGCTGCGCTTCGCGAGTGGCGCTCGCTCGGCGCGGTCGCCACGGCCCGGAGGCCGATCGCGGGGCGCCTCGCTGCGCTCGGAAAGACCGGGTGGCTTCGCTCCCACGCCCCCATTGCGTGGGGTCAGGCGCCGAGCATCCGATCAAGTTAGAGTGTGGGCGCGGTCCGTTGTTCGCATGGACAACCAGCGGGCCGTTCCCCACTGGGACCAGCAACCATGCCAATCGTCGACGCGACGGGAGGTGCGCGATGGCTGGCATCGTGGTCAACGGCGAGCCTCGTGACCTGGACGGTGTGCCCCTGCACACCAATGCCCTCGACTTCCTGCGCGGCTGCGGGCTGACCGGTGCCAAGGAGGGCTGCGCCGAGGGGGAGTGCGGCGCCTGCTCGGTCATGGTCGCCCGCCCCGCGCCCGACGGGTCCGACGCGACCGAGTGGACGGCGATCAACTCCTGCCTGGTGCCCGCCGCGTCGCTCGACGGCCAGCAGGTCGTCACCTCCGAGGGGCTGGGCTCGCCCGACGACCTGCATCCTGTCCAGCACGAGATGGCGATGCGCGGCGGGTCGCAGTGCGGCTACTGCACGCCCGGGTTCGTCTGCTCGATGGCGGCCGAGTTCTACCGCTCCGGCCGGGCGGCCACCAACGGTTCGGGCCCGCGCGACCACTACCACGGCGACAACGGGTTCGACCTCCACGCGATCAGCGGCAACCTGTGCCGCTGCACCGGCTACCGGCCGATCCAGGACGCCGCGTTCGCGCTCTCGTTCCCGGCCTCCGACGACGAGCTGGCCGCACGGCGTACGTCGCCCGCCCCCGCGCCGGCCGCCACCCAGCTGCACGACGGCGAGGCGGCGTTCCTCCGCCCGGCCACGCTGGCCGAGGCGCTGCAGCTGCTCCACGACCACGAGGAGGCGACCGTCGTCGCCGGCAGCACCGACTGGGGCGTCGACGTCAACCTCAAGGGCCGCCGGGCCGAGCTGGTGGTGGCCATCGACCGGCTGCCGGAGCTGCGCGGCTTCGCCGTCGACCGACGACCGAGGCGCGCATCGGCGCCGGGCTCACGCTCACCGAGGTCGAACGGCGGCTCGACGGCAGGCTGCCGCTGCTGCTGGCGCTGATGCCGCAGTTCGCCTCGCCGCTGATCCGCAACGGCGCCACGCTGGGCGGCAACCTCGGCACCGGCTCGCCGATCGGCGACGCGCCCGCCGGTGCTGCTCGCGCTGGAGGCGTCCCTCGTGCTGGCGTCGACCGAAGGGGAGCGGACCGTCCCGCTGGCCGACTACTTCACCGGCTACCGCGAGTCCGTACGCCGCCCGGGCGAGCTGATCACGGAGGTCGTGGTCCCGCTGCCGGCCGCCGAGGTGACGGCGTTCCACAAGATCGCGAAGCGGGCCTTCGACGACATCTCGTCGGTGGCCGTCGGTTATGCGATCGACGTCGTCGGAGGGCGTGGTGCGCAAGGCGCGGATCGGGCTGGGCGGCGTCGCCGCCACGCCGATCCGGGCGCTGGCCACCGAGGCCGCGCTCGAGGGCCGGCCGTGGAGCCAGGAGACCGTCGACGCCGCCGCTGAGGTGATGGGCGGCGAGGGCACGCCGATCTCCGACCAGCGGGCCAGCGCGGAGTTCCGCACCGCGATGCTCGGGCAGTCGCTGCGCAAGCTCTTCGCCGAGTCCGGCGCGGGGGTGCCGGCATGAGCACCGACATCACCACCGAGCAGGAGATCACCACCAGCGCGCTCAGCAAGCGGCCCGGCGACGCCGTCGTCGGCGAGTCCGTGCCCCACGAGAGCGCGGCCCTCCACGTCACCGGCCACGCGCTCTACACCGACGACCTGGTCGGCCGCACCAAGCAACGTGCTGCACGCCCACCCCGTGCAGGCGCCCCACGCCCACGCCCGGGTCACCCGGCTCGACGTCGCGCCGGCCTACGACGTCGCGGGGGTCGTGCGCGTCCTGACCGCCGCCGACGTGCCCGGCATCAACGACGCCGGGATCAAGCACGACGAGCCGCTGTTCCCCGACGAGGTGCGCTACTTCGGCCACTCCGTCTGCTGGGTGCTCGGCGAGAGCCTCGAGGCCGCGCGGCGCGGGGCGGCGGCGATCGAGGTCGACTACGAGGAGCTGCCGGCGCTGCTGACCGTCGAGGAGGCGATCGCCGCCGAGAGCTTCCAGGGCGCGCAGCCGACGATGGTCCGCGGCGACGCCGAGGCCGGGCTGGGCCGGGCGACCCACGTCTTCGAGGGCGTCACCACGATGGCCGGGCAGGAGCACTTCTACCTCGAGACGCACTGCTCGCTGGCGATGGTCGACGAGGCCGGCCAGGTCTTCGTGCAGTCGAGCACCCAGCACCCCACCGAGACCCAGGAGATCGTCGCCCACGTGCTCGGCGTGCCGAGCCACGCCGTGACCGTGCAGTGCCTGCGGATGGGCGGTGGCTTCGGGGGCAAGGAGATGCAGCCCCACGGGCTCGCGGCGGTGGCCGCGCTCGGCGCGACCTTGACCGGACGGCCGGTCCGGCTGCGGCTGAGCCGCGCCGCAGGACATGACGATGACCGGCAAGCGGCACGGCTACCACGCGACCTGGCGGGTCGGCTTCGACGACGAGGGCCTGTTCACCGGGCTCGAGGCCACGCTGACCGCCGACGGCGGCTGGAGCCTCGACCTCTCCGAACCGGTGCTGTCGCGGGCGCTGTGCCACATCGACAACGCCTACTGGATCCCCGACATCGTCGTGCACGGCCGGGTCGCCAAGACCCACAAGACCTCGCAGACCGCGTTCCGCGGCTTCGGCGGCCCGCAGGGGATGCTCGTGATCGAGGACATCATCGGCCGGTGCGCGCCGGCGCTCGGGCTCGACCCGGCCGACGTGCGACGGCGCAACTTCTACGTCGACGGTCAGGCCACGCCCTACGGCCAGCCGGTGCGACACCCGGAGCGGCTGGTCGCGGCCTGGGAGCAGGTGACCACCACGGCGGACCTCGAGCCGCGTCGGGCCGAGATCGCGGCGTACAACGACGCGCACCCGCACACCAAGCGCGGGCTGGCGATCACGCCGGTGAAGTTCGGCATCTCGTTCAACTTCACGACGTTCAACCAGGGCGGCGCGCTGGTGCACGTCTACAAGGACGGCTCGGTGCTGATCAACCACGGCGGCACCGAGATGGGCCAGGGGCTGCACACCAAGATGCTCCAGGTCGCCGCCACCGCGCTCGGGCTGCCGCTGGAGCGGGTGCGGCTGGCGCCGACGCGGACCGACAAGGTGCCCAACACCTCGGCCACGGCGGCCTCCGCCGGAGCGGACCTCAACGGCGGTGCGATCAAGGACGCCTGCGACCAGATCCTGGCGAGGCTGCAGCCCGTGCGCGCCGAGCACCCGGACCTGTCCTGGGACGAGCTGGTCGCCAGGGCCTACCACCAGCGCATCCAGCTGTGGGCGGCCGGCTTCTACAAGACCGAGGGGCTCAGCTGGGACCTCACGACTATGACCGGCTCGCCGTTCAAGTACTTCGCCTACGGCGTCGCCGCGGCCGAGGTCGAGGTCGACGGGTTCACCGGCGCCTACACCACGCGCCGGGTCGACATCGTCCACGACGTGGGCGACAGCCTCTCGCCGCTGGTCGACCTCGGGCAGATCGAGGGCGGGTTCGTGCAGGGCGCCGGCTGGCTGACCCTCGAGGACCTGCGCTGGGACGAGTCCGACGGTCCGGGCCGCGGCCGGCTCACGACCCAGGCGGCGTCGACCTACAAGCTGCCGTCGTTCTCCGAGATGCCGCGGGAGTTCAACGTCGCGCTGCTCGAGCGGGCCCACGAGGACGGCGTCGTCTACGGCTCCAAGGCCGTGGGTGAGCCGCCGCTGATGCTGGCCTTCAGCGTGCGCGAGGCGCTGCGCGACGCGTGCGCGGCGTTCGGCCCGCCCGGCCGGCCGCTCGAGCTGGCCTCACCGGCCACGCCCGAGGCCGTCTACTGGGCGCTGGACGCCGCCCGGACTGCGGCTAGGGAGGCGCTGTGACCACGTGGTTCGCGGCGGTGGCCGCGCTGCGGGCAGCCCGCGAGCCCGGCGTGCTGGTCACCGTGACCGACGTGCGCGGCCACGCGCCGCGCGAGGCCGGCGCCAAGATGGTCGTCTCCGCTGAGGCGACGTGGGCCTCCATCGGCGGCGGCAACCTCGAGGAGGAGGCCGTACGCCGCGCGCGGGAAATGGTCCGATCCAGCGCAATTGCGCCGGATCGGTTCACGGCGAGCCTCTCCGACAAGGCGCCGTTCGAGCACGGCGTCCAGTGCTGCGGGGGAGAGGTGACCGTGCTGCTCGAGCCGCTCGCCGTCGTCCCGTCCGTCGCCATCTTCGGCGTCGGCCACGTCGGCCTCGAGCTGGCCCGCATCCTGGCCCGCCACGACCTCGACCTGCACCTGGTCGACTCCCGCGAGACCCACCTCACCGACGCCGAGCTCGCGCCGCTGGCCGACGCGGTGGCCGCGGTGCACACCCACCTCGTGCCGGTGATCCCCGAGCTGGTGCTCGGCGAGCTGCCACCCGGCACCCGCGTGCTGGTGCTGACCCACGACCACGCCGAGGACCTCGCGATCATCGACGCCGCCCTGCGCTCCGAGCACCTCGGCGCGATCGGGCTGATCGGGTCGTCGGCGAAGTGGGCGAGGTTCCGCTCGACCCTGCTGGCGTCGTTCCCGGCCGAGGTCGTCGACCGCGTCGAGACGCCGATCGGCCTGCCGGGCGTCACGACCAGCAAGGACCCCGCTGCGATCGCGGTGTCGGTCGCCGCCGCACTGCTCGCTGCGTTTGAGAGCGACTCTGCCGAGCGCGAGGGCGCCGCGCCACGGTGACTGTCTTCCGCGGCACGTTCCTCGACACCCCGCGCAGCCCCTTCACCGGCGGTCAGCTGCGCGCGGAGACCGACCTCGCCCTCGTCGTTCGAGGGCGGCGGGATCGTGGCGCGCGAGCCTTTCGAGCCCTCGGTGCACGGCTCGGCCGACGTGCGTCGACCTGCGCGAGGGGCTGGTGCTGCCCGGCTTCGTCGACACGCACGTCCACTACCCGCAGGTCCGCGCCATCGGCGGGCTCGGCATGCCGCTGCTCGACTGGCTGGAGAAGTGCGCGCTGCCCGAGGAGGCGCGGCTCGCCGACGCGACGTACGCCGCCTCGGTGGCCACCGACTTCGTCTCCGGACTGGTGCGGGCCGGCACCACGACGGCGCTGGTCTTCGGCTCCCACTTCGCGACGGCGGTGGACGCGCTCTTCACCGAGGCCACCCGGGTCGGGCTGCGGGTCACCTCGGGGCTGGTGCTGTCCGACCGGATCCTGCGCGAGGACCTGTTCACCACGCCCGACCGCGCCTACGACGAGGGGCTCGAGCTCGCCAAGCGCTGGCACGGCCAGGGCCGCACGCGCTACGCCGTGACGCCGCGGTTCTCGCTGTCCTGCTCCGACGCGCTGATGGAGTCGGCCGGCGCGCTGCTCGCCGACGGCCCGGACCTGTGGTTCACCTCCCACCTCAACGAGAACGTCGAGGAGATCGAGGGCGTCCGGCAGCTGTTCGGCTGCGACTACGCGACGTCCTACGAACGCTCCGGGCTGCTCGGCCCGCGCAGCGTGCTCGCGCACAACGTGCACCCCTCGCTGCAGGAGCTGATGATGCTGGCCCGGCACGGCGCCGCGGTCGCGCACTGCCCGACCTCCAACGCCGCCCTCGGCAGCGGCCTCTTCCCGCTCGGGTCGCACCTTGCCCTCGGCGTCCGCGTCGCGCTGGGCTCCGACGTCGGCGCCGGCACCGGCTTCTCGCTGTTCAAGGAGGGGCTGCAGGCCTACTTCGCCCAGCAGCTGCTCGGCCGCGAGGGGCACCGGCTCTCGGCCCGACACCTGCTCCACCTCGCCACCGCCGCCGGGCGCCGACGTGCTGGGCCTGTCGGACACGATCGGCGACTTCTCGGTCGGCAAGGCGTTCGACGCCCTGTGGCTGCGGCCCTCGCCGTCCTCCACCCTCGACGTCGCCCTGCGCCACGCCACGTCCGACGACGACGCCCTGGCCAAGGTCTTCGCCCTGGCCGGCCCGGCCGACGTGGCCGCGACCTGGGTGGCGGGGGAGCAGCTCGTCTCCGGGATAGTCCCTGACGATCTGACCGCTCAGCTCGGCATGTCGCGGTCGGAAAGTCAGGGACTATCGCCCCGCCGGGAGCGGCCAGCCGTCGCCGGGCGGCCTCGAGGATGCCCGGGACCGCGTGGCGGTGGATCGGCCCGAGGGCCGACCAGACGGCCCGGCCGGGCAGGCGGCGGTAGGTCACCCGCGTGGTCACCGTGGCTCGTGACTCCTCCGATTCGAAGGCGAGCCGGGCGGTGAGGTGCCAGGACTCGGCGGTCAGCACGAGCCGCCGGTCGGTGTTCTCGACGACGGGCCAGCCCGCCACGGTGGCCGGCGTACCGAACGGATCGAGTCGCAGCTGCAGCAGTCGCCGCCACACCAGCTGCGCGACCTCGACCTCTCGCCGCGAGCCCTCCTCGAACGCCGCGCGCGCCCAGGATTCGGCGGTGTGGAACTCGTCGGTCTGCGTGCTGAAGACATCGGTGTAGTCGGCCTCGGGGAGCGAGACGGTGGTGGCCATGGCTCAGCACACCATCAGCGGGGCAGCAGCGCGTCCTCCCTGGGTCGGAATCTGCTGAGAGACGTCGCGATCCCGAGCAGGGCTGAGGGTGACTGATCGATCAGTAAGGCTGAGGGGTGACTGATCGATCAGTAAGGCTGAGGGGTGACTGATCGATCAGTAAGGCTGAGGGGTGACTGATCGATCAGCAAGGCGGGCTCGAGACCGCTGGGTGACTCGCCCTCGTCGCCGGTGGCGAGCAGGTCGAGCATGGCGCCGCGGACGAGGGCGAGGGCGCGGGTGCGCTCGGCGAGGCCGGCCTGCGTGCGGCGTACGGCGGCGGCTGGGCCCTGGCCAGCACGTCCAGCCAGTCCTCGACGGTCTGGCGGGCGAAGCCGGCCCACGGGCCGTGCGGCTCGACGAGGGATCGAGCGTAGGCCTCCAGCCAGAGCACCAGGAGCCGCCGGTGGGCCGGCGCGAAGAGCCACTCCCACAGCCGCGCCGTGACGGCGTCGAGGTCGCCCTCGATGCCCTGGATCGCCGCGAGCTCGTCGCGGCGAGCTCGGGCCAGCAGCTCGCGAACCAGGCCGTCCTTGGACTCGAAGAGATAGAGGAGCACGCGCGGGCTGCTCCCGACCGCCTGGGCGAGGGGGCGCAGCGACAGGTCTGCGAGGCCGTGCTCGAGCACGAACCCGTACGCCTTCTCCAGAAGCTCCTCGCGCCTCGCCGTCACGCGCGCTAGCCTAACTGAAACGACTGTTTCAGTAGGAGGGTTCGACATGGGTGTCGAGATCCGGGTCGCTGACCGCCCCGGAGACCTGGGCTGGATGGTGTGGCAGCACGGCGAGGTGTACGCCGCGCAGTTCGGTTGGGACGCGTCGTTCGAGGCGATGGTGGCCGGGGTCGTCGGCGACCACGCGAAGTCACTCGACGACCGCGCCCGGGGTTGGATCGCCGAGGTCGACGGCCGCCGCATCGGGTGCATCCTCTGCGTGCCGCTGCCCGAGGACCCAGACATCGCGCAGCTGCGCATCCTCCTGGTCACCGCCGGCGGCCGCGGGCTGGGCGCCGGCACGGCCCTGGTCGAGGAGTGCGTCTCGTTTGCCCGGGCCGTGGGCTACCGGGCGATGACGCTGTTCACGACGGCCAACCTCGCCTCCGCCCGCCGCATCTACCAGGCGGCCGGGTTCGAGCTCGTCGACGAGCTCGCGGAGCACCGGTTCGGGGCCGACATCGTCGGCCAGCACTGGCGCCTCGACCTCTCCTGGCCCGACAGCGACCGCGGTCCTCGCTAGTGGTCATCTCCGGAAGTTTTCGGTGTCCCGCACCCCGGGCACGCACCTGGCGGTGTCGGCGGAGCTGGAAGACGACCCGGTATGCCATCGCTCCGCCGTCGTGCCATGCACGCACCCGGAGCACGGGCCACCCCGAACAACTTCCGGAGATGACCACTAGATTGACGGTCCGCGATCTCGTCCAGCCAGGAGGCGACATGCCCCGTCCTTCCCTCAGCTTCGCCAACCTCACCTCGCTGCTCGCTCTGGTTGTCGCACTCGGCGGCGGCGCATACGCCGTCACGAGTGCGAGCACCGAGCACGGCAAGGTTGCGGCCGTCCTCATCGGCTGCGTCGACAAACACACCGGCGACCTCCGGATCGTGAAGCGCAAGTGCGCCCGCGGGGAACGGAAGCTGAGCTGGAACAAGCGGGGGCCGGTCGGTCCGGCGGGCGCCGCCGGCGCGAGCGGTGCCACCAAGGTGGTGGTGCGCACCGACACCGAGGCGACAGTGCCGGGCGGCTCTTTCACCAACGGCTTCGCGAAGTGCGAGCCGGGCGAGAAGGCCGTCGGCGGCGGCGCGGGCTTCGACACGTACTCGGGCCAGGAGGTGGTCGCCTACTCCTACCCGATCGACCAGGCCGGCAGCCCGAGCGCGAACGGCGAGGTGCCGGTCGGCTGGCGAGCCGGGCTGGCCAACAACTCGGCGTTTGCCAAGACACCGTACTTCTTCGTGGTCTGCGCGGCGCCCTGAGACGGGGCGACAAGACCAGGTGGGTCGTGTCGGCGGACCTTTGTAGGGTCGCCGGGTGACCGACGCCGCAGCACCGATGATCTCCGCGCGCGGGCTGCGCAAGTCGTTCGGCGACTTCGAGGCGGTCAAGGGGATCGACGTCGAGGTGCGGCGGGGCGAGGCGTTCGGGTTCCTCGGGCCCAACGGCGCGGGCAAGTCCAGCACCATGCGGATGATCGCCGCCGTGAGCCCGATCAGTGGGGGCGAGCTGCGGATCCTCGGGATGGACCCGGCCGTCGAGGGGCCGGCGATCCGGGGGCGGCTCGGGGTGTGCCCGCAGGAGGACACCCTCGACACCGAGCTCAACGTGCGCGACAACCTCTACATCTACGGCCGCTACTTCGGCATCCCGAGAGCCGAGGTCAACGCCCGGGCCGACGAGCTGCTCGACTTCGTGCAGCTCACCGAGAAGGCCAAGAGCAAGGTCGACGACCTCAGCGGCGGCATGAAGCGTCGGCTCACGATCGCTCGCAGCCTGATCAACCGGCCCGACCTGCTGCTCCTCGACGAGCCCACGACGGGCCTCGACCCGCAGGCCAGGCACGTGCTGTGGGACCGGCTGTTCCGACTCAAGCAGCAGGGCGTGACCCTGGTGATCACCACCCACTACATGGACGAGGCCGAGCAGCTCTGCGACCGGCTGGTGGTGATGGACAAGGGGCTGATCGTGGCCGAAGGCTCGCCGCTGGAGCTGATCCGCGAGCACTCCACGCGCGAGGTGGCCGAGCTGAGGTTCGGGGTGGCGGAGGAGGGCGAGAGCCACGACGCGCTGGCAGAGAAGATCGCCGACCTCGGCCGGGTCGAAGCGCTGCCCGACCGGCTGCTGGTCTACAGCGACGACGGCGACCACGTCATCGCGCAGGTGCACGAGCGCGGCCTCACACCGGCCGCGACGCTGGTGCGGCGCAGCACCCTCGAGGACGTCTTCCTCCGCCTCACCGGCCGGACGCTGGTCGACTGATGGCAACGATTCCAGCCACCGCCGCGAGCCCCGCGCACCAGCTCCGCCTGGTCGACGGCGTACGCCGCCAGGTCGACTACTGGACCGTCGTATACCAACGCACGTGGCAGTCCACCGTGATCAGCTCGTTCCTCGCACCGCTGCTCTACGTCGTGGCGATGGGCGTGCTGCTCGGTGGCTTCATCGACGGCGACCCGAAGGTGCTGGAGGGCGCGACGTCCTACTTCGACTTCGTGGTGCCCGGCCTGATCGCCGCCCACGCGATGCAGACCGCGGTCGGCGAGACGACGTGGCCGGTGATGGGCATGATCAAGTGGCAGCGCATCTATGACTCGATGCTGGCCACGCCGCTCGGCTGCCGCGACCTGGTGGCGGCGCACCTGTCGTTCGTGCTGTTCCGGCTGGCGACGACGTGCGGTGTCTACACGCTGGTGCTGGCGCCGTTCGGCGTCTACGGCAGCTGGTGGGGGCCGATCGCGGCCTTCGGTAGCCAGCTGCTGGTCGGGATGGCCTTCGCGGTCTGGGTCTACGGCTTCAGCGCGCGGCTCACCTCGGAGGAGGGCTTCGGCGTGCTGTTCCGGCTCGGCATCTTCCCGCTCTTCCTGTTCAGCGGAGCGTTCTTCCCGGTGAGCAACCTCGGCGACGTCGGTGCGTGGATCGCCCGGTGCACCCCGCTGTGGCACGGCGTCAACCTGTCGCGGATGTTCGCCCTCGACCACGTGATCTGGTGGCAGGTCGGGGTCAACGTCGCCGTGCTGGGGGTGCTCACCGTGGGCGGCTGGTTCTGGGCGGTCAGCGGCCTCGAGAAGCGGCTCGTGTCATGAGTGCGGTCGACGTGGAGCCGCTCGGCCCGCTCGGTGCCACCCGGCTCCTGCTCCAGCGCAACTTCATCGTCTACCGCAAGGCGTGGAAGCTGTTCATCACGGGCTTCCTCGAGCCGTTCTTCTACCTGCTCTCGATCGGCATCGGTGTCGGCCAGCTCATCGACACCTTCGAGTTCAACGGCCAGCAGGTGCCCTACGCCGAGTTCGTGGCGCCCGGCATGCTCGCGGCCTCGGCGCTCAACGGCGCGCTCATCGACGCGACCTACAACACCTACTTCAAGCTCCGCTTCATGAAGCTCTACGACCAGATGCTCGCCACGCCGCTGACCACCCGCGACGTGGCGCGCGGCGAGATCGCGTGGAGCCAGCTGCGGGGCTCGGCCTACGCCGCGGCGTTCCTCGTGATCATGACCGTGATGGGGCTCGTACACTCGTGGTGGGCGATCCTGGCCTTCCCCGCGACGATCCTCATCGGCTTCGCGTCGAGCGCGGTCTGCATGGCGGCGACGACCTACATGAAGAGCTGGCAGGACTTCGACAAGATCACGCTGATCCAGCTCCCGCTGTTCCTCTTCTCGGGCACCTTCTTCCCGATCAGCGCCTTCCCGACCGCGCTGCAGTGGCTGGTCGAGGGCACGCCGCTCTACCGCGGGGTGGTGCTGTGTCGCGAGCTCACCACCGGCTCGCTCACCTGGGCGTCGGCCGTCTCGGTCGTCTACCTGGTGCTGATGGGGCTGGCCGGGCTGGCCGTCGTACGTCGTCGGCTCGACGCGCTGCTGCTCACCTGACCTGACGGCGCCCGAGAGTCAACGATCGAGCTGGCGGGCGACGTATCGGGCCGCGCTGCGCTTGTCGTGCCAGTCGATCCAGACCAGGAATCCCATCATGCCGAGGATGGTGACGAACACCGTCAGGGCCATGGCGGGATCGCCGTTGCCCCAGACGAGCGCAGGCAAGAGCAGTGCCAGCCACCAGATCCGCCTGACCCGCTCCATGCCCATCAGTGTGTCCTTCGGCCCTTCGGTTGGCTGTAGCCCGGTGGGACGGTTTCTGCGTGACCGCCTTCGCGATGTCGGAGCCGAACCCTGGGGGTGGCGGTGGGTGAGCAACCGCTGTCCACGGGGAGGACGGTTGCTGGGCCACCGCTGCCCGGTCGTGACGCCTGGTGGGCCCGGGGTGGCGGTGGGTGAGCAACCGCTGTCCACGGGGAGGACGCTTGCTGGGCCACCGCTGCCCGGTCGGCACGCCACCGCTGCCCGGTCGTCAGGCCACCGCTGCCCGGTCGCTACGCCAGCGTGAGCCCCCACAGGGCGGTGTCGATCCAGCGGTCGAACTTCCAGCCGACCTCGGGCAGCAGCCCCACCCGCTCGAAGCCGCACGCGCGGTGCAGCGCCTCGCTCGCGTCGTTGGGCTGCGCGATCACCGCCAGCACCTGGTGGATGTCGTCGGCGCGCAGTCGGCCGAGCAGCTCGTCGTAGAGCTGCCGGCCCAGCCCCTGGCCGCGCGCCGACTCGTCGAGGTAGACCGAGACCTCGCGGGTGCGGGCGTACGCCGGCCGCGGGCGGTACGACGAGGAGTAGGCGTAGCCCACGACCTCGTGGCCGGACGAGCCGGAGGGGGAGTCGGCCACGATCACGTGGTCGCCGGGTGCCCGGCTGGCCAGCCGGGCCTCCCAGTAGCCCAGCCCCGGTGACTCGAGATCGAAGGTCGAGATCGCGGTGCGCACCTGCTCGTCGTAGATGGCCGCGATTCGCGGGAGGTCGGCAGGATCTGCGGTGCGCACCGTCACGGGTTCCATGATGATGTGCCCATGATCCAGCCCGACATCCAGCCCAGCATCCAGCCCGAAGCAGTCCGAGCCCAACATCGAGCCCGACACCAAGGACTGGACCTGGGTCCTCGACGGGCCGTGCCCCGAGTGCGGCTACGTCGCCGGCGACGTCGAACGCTCGGAGCTCGGCCGGCTCATCCGGCAGGACGCGACGGGCTGGGCGGCGGTGCTGGGGCGCCCCGAGGCCAGGACCAGGCCGGACGAGCGGACCTGGTCGCCGCTGGAGTACGGCTGCCACGTCCGCGACGTGCACCGCATCTTCGGCGGCCGGCTGGGGCTGATGCTCGAGCAGGACGAGCCGACCTTCGCCAACTGGGACCAGGACACCACCGCGATCGAGAGCCGCTACGACGAGCAGGACCCGCTCACGGTCGCCGACGAGCTCGTGGCGGCCGCCGAGGAGGTCGCGGCGCGCTACGACGCGCTCCGCGACGCGCCCGAGGAGACCTGGGCCCGCCGGGGGCTGCGCGACAACGGCAGCGAGTTCACCGTCGACTCGATCGCCCGCTACCACCTGCACGACGTGGTCCACCACAGCCACGACGTCCGCCGCTCGGCCGACCACGCCACCGTGGCGGCGTACGACGGGGACGCGACGGCCTACAGCGATGCCACGTGGGGGCTGAACGACGGGGTCCGCGCCGAGCTCGACTGGCTCGCCGGTGCCGTCGGACCGGGTGCGAGCGTGCTCGAGATCGGCAGCGCCGGCGGCCGCGACGCGATCGCGCTCGAGGAGCGCGGGCTGGCCGTGCGACGCACTGACGTCACGCCGGCCTTCGTCGAGCTGATGCGCAGCCGGGGCTACGACGCCGAGGTGCTCGACCCGCTGACCGACGACCTCGTCGACGACCAGCACGGACCGTATGACGGCGTCTGGGCCAGCGCCTGCCTGCTGCACGTTCCGCGCGAGGACCTGCCGACCGTGCTGCGCAACCTGGCCACCGCGACCAGACCGGGCGGCGCGCTGGCCATGTCGCTCAAGGAGGGCGATGGCGACGAGTGGTCGGTGCACGGCCACGTGCGCGCGCCCAGGCGGTTCACCTACTGGCGGGAGGAGCCGCTGCGCGCGGTGCTCGCCGAGTCCGGCTGGCAGGTGCAGGACGTGGCGCACGGCATCGGTGGCAACGGGCAGGCGTGGCTGACGATCAGGGCCGTGCAATTCTGACTAGGTGCTCCACACCAAGGGATCGTCCAGCTGCGCGGCGTTCAGCGCCGCGCTGGAAAGGCGCCGATGCGAAGTCGTACTGCGTCGTCCCGCGAGCGTCGGCAACGCCGCCAGGGCGGATGCTGGGCGTCGCGCAGCGGACGAGCGCTCGGTGTGGAGTGCCTAGGGTGAGGCACACCGAGTTCTGGAGCCGGATGGAGGAGGCTCTCGGGCCCGTCTACCACCGCGCCTGGGCACGCCAGTTCGTGATGGCCGAGCTGGGCGGTCGCACCGCCCAGGAGGCGCTCGACGCGGGGATCGCGCCCAAAGAGGTCTGGGGCGCCGTCTGGCGGGCGCTCGAGCTGCCGGCGACGCTCAAATGAGCGCCCGTGAGGTGACCGCCGAGGTCGCCGTGATCGGCGGCACCGGCTTCTACTCCTTCCTGGAGGACTCCTCCGACGGCATCGAGGAGCACGCCGTCACCACGCCGTACGGCGACCCGTCCGCGCCCGTCGCGGTCGGCACGGTGGCCGGCCGGCGGGTGGCGTTCCTGCCGCGGCACGGCCGGCACCACGACTTCCCGCCCCACCTGATCAACTACCGCGCCAACCTCTGGGCGCTGCGCTCGATGGGGGTCCGGCAGGTGCTGGCGCCGTGCGCCGTGGGCGGCCTGTCGCCCGACGTGGCGCCCGGCGACCTCGTGGTCCCCGACCAGCTCGTCGACCGCACCAGCGGCCGGCCGTCGTCGTACGTCGAGCGCGGCGCGGTGCACCTGCCCTTCGCCGACCCCTACTGCCCCCGCGTCTCCGACGCGCTGGTCGCCGCGGCGACCGACGTCCGGCGCGGCGGCACGATGGTGGTGATCGAGGGGCCGCGGTTCTCCACCAGGGCCGAGTCGCGGTGGTACGCCGCCCAGGGCGGCACCCTCATCAACATGACCGGCGCCCCCGAGGCGGCGCTCGCCCGCGAGCTGCGGATGTGCTACTCCGCGCTGGCCCTGGTCACGGACATGGACGCCGGCGCCGAGGGCGAGACGCGGGGTGGGGCAGGAGGAGGTGTTCGCGCTGTTCCGCAGCAACCTCGAGCGGCTCACCGGGCTGCTCACCACCGCCGTCGCGGCGCTGCCCGACCCCGAGGGCTGCACCTGCTCGACGTGGTCCGAGGGCATCGACCTGACCTACGCCGTGCCAGATCGGAGGGCCAGTGAGGATCCTGCTCACCGGCTCGGCCGGCTTCATCGGGACCGCCATCGGCGAGCTCCTCGACGCCGACGGCCACGAGGTGGTCCGGGTCGACCTGATGCTCCCGATGGCGCACGGCGCGGCCGAGCCGCCGCCTGGCACCCACCACCTCGACGTCCGCGACGCCGCGGCCTGGGTCGACCTGCTGCGGGGCGTCGACGCGGTCTGCCACCAGGCGGCCGTGGTCGGCGCCGGTGTGCGGGTGGCCGACCTCCCGGCGTACGCCGGCCACAACGACCTCGGCACCGCCGCGCTCCTGGCCGCGATGCACGAGGCCGGAGTCAGCCGGCTGGTGCTGGCCTCCTCGATGGTGGTCTACGGCGAAGGCCGCTACCGCTGCCCCGAGCACGGCGACCAGACCCCGCCGCCGCGCGAGGTCGCGGCCCTCGAAGCGGGCGACTTCGACAACCACTGCCCGCGCTGCGAGCGCCCGCTGGAGTGGGCGCCGGTCGACGAGGACGCGCAGCTCGACCCGCGCTCGTCCTACGCCGCCAGCAAGGTCGCCCAGGAGCACTACACGTCCGCGTGGGTGCGCCAGGCCGGCGCACGGGCGGTGGCGCTGCGCTACCACAACGTCTACGGACCGGGGATGCCGCGAGACACGCCCTACTCCGGCGTCGCCGCGCTGTTCCGCTCGTCGCTGGAGCGCGGCGAGCCCCCGCAGGTCTTCGAGGACGGCGGTCAGGTCCGCGACTTCGTGCACGTGGCCGACGTGGCCCGGGCCAACCTGGCCGCGCTGCGGGCCGTCACCGACGGCGAGACGTCGACGTACGCCGCCTACAACGTCGCCTCCGGCCACCCGGTGCGGATCCTCGACGTGGCCACGCTGGTGGCTCGCGGCACCTCCCGCGCAATTGCGCCGGACGTGACCGGCGGCTACCGGCTCGGCGACGTCCGCCATGTCGTGGCCTCCCCGGCCCGCGCCGCCGCCGAGCTCGGCTTCACCGCCGAGATCCACCCCGACCAGGGCCTCCCGGCCTTCGCCACCGCCCCGCTCCGCGCCTGACCTGCCGCGGTAGTCCGTCACCTTTGGCTGGTCGCTCCACAGATTTCTCTCGTCAAAGGTGACGGACTACCGCTCCGTGCGGAGTCACCACACCGTGTAGAAGAGGTGCTGTACGACGAGAGCCGCGAGGACCTGGGCGCCGAGGGCCCAGGACCGCCAGCGGTCGGGGAGCAGGGCGAAGGAGACGGTGAGCCAGGGGACGAACGGCAGCCAGATCCGCTCGACCTCGGCCTTGCTCATGCCGGAGGCATCGGCGGCGGCGACCACCACGACCGCGGCGCCGACGAGCAGCAGCGGCGCCCGATCGACCCGGGCGGCTCGGAACGAGCGGGTGGCGGCCGACCCCAGGCCGGACAGCAGCAGCGGCCCGGCGCTGACGACGAGGCAGGCCAGGTCGCCGTACCACCAGTAGCTCTGCGGCCGGTCGGCAGCGATGCCGTCGTAGTAGCGCTCCCGCAGCACCGGGTAGGCGTCCCACCAGGAGAAGCCGGCGGCGGCGAAGCCGAGCACCACCGCCAGCGCAGCAGCCGCCGCCACCGGGAGCGGGCGCCACGAGCGCGCGGCCACGAGGACGGCGAGCGCGACCAGCCCCATGAGGGGCATCCCGTAGGACATCAGCACGCCGTAGCCCAGCAGCAGCCCCGCCGGCACCGCCCACCACAGCCGGCGGGTCGCGAGGGCCAGGCAGGCCAGCCCCCACGCCATCACGGCGGCGATCAGCGCGTCGGCCGAGACCGCCATGAACACCGCGGCCGGCGTGAGCACGAGGAACGGCGCCGCGCGCCGCGCCACGTCCTCCGCGTCCAGCGCCCGCAGCGCGACCAGCACCGCGACCGCCGTGGTCGCCGCGAGCACCGTGACGACGACGCCGGCGGCCAGGTCGCCGCCCAGCCCGACCTTCACGAGACCGACGAAGAAGAGCAGCGCACCCGGAGGGTGCCCGGCGACGTGCGTCGGCCAGTTGTCACTGGCGGCGTAGGGGATCCGGTCGACGTAGGTCTCCAGGAGCGTGTGGACGTTGCCGACCTCGCGGGCGGTGCGCAGGTACTCATACGGGTTGCCCAGCGACCGCGACAGTCCGCGAGACCCGTCGACCAGCGCCAGCGACAGCAGCCACGCCAGCGACCCGCCGTACGACGCGAGCAGCAGCCGGCGCCACGACAACCGGCTGGCGAGGTCGGCGGCGTACCTCCACCCCAGCAGGGCGAGGAGCACCGCCGGGACCGTCCCCGGCCCGAACGGCCTTCGGCCGCCAGAGCCCGTGCAAAGGGGGTACCTCGTCGGGGGAGGCATTGCGCGGGGCGCGGGCCGCGACGTTCCAATCCAGCCAGTGCGGGGCTCCGAACCCCATGAGCAGCAGAACCACGGTGAGGAGGGCGCCGGCCCAGGCAGCGCGGACCGCGGCCGTGGTCGACATGGCTCCGACCCTAGGTGCGAGGCGTCACAGGCGCCGTCCGGCGCCACGGCGTCACCAGTTCGTAAGGAGCAGAACCGTTTCCCGAGGCCCCGATCTGCCTACCGTCGCTGACGTGGAGACCGTGTGCGACCTCGTGCTGCCGTGCCGTGACGAGGCGGCCGCCCTCCTCGACCTGCTGCCGAAGGTGCCCCACGGGTACGCCGTGGTGGTCGCCGACAACGGCTCGAGCGACGACACCGCCGCCGTGGCCCGGCGCCTGGGCGCCACCGTGGTGACGGAGCCGAGCCCGGGCTACGGCGCGGCGGTGCACGCCGGCCTGCTGGCCGCGACGAGCGAGTACGTCGCGTTCATGGACGGCGACGGCTCCTTCGACCCGGGCGACCTGCTGGCCCTGCTCGACGACGTCCGGTCGGGCCGTGCCGACCTGGCCGTGGGCCGCCGGCGGCCGGTGGCCCGCGGCGTCTGGCCGTGGCACGCGCGGCTCGGCAACAACCTGGTCGTGTGGTGGCTGCGCCGGCGGATCGGGATGACCGCCCACGACATCGCGCCGATGCGGGTGTGCCGCCGGGAGGCGCTGCTCGCGCTCGACGTCCGGGACCGCCGGTTCGGCTACCCGGTCGAGCTGCTCCAGAAGGCCACGGTGGCGGGGTGGCGGATCTCCGAGCGCGACGTCGGCTACCACCCTCGCGCCCTCGGCACCCGGTCGAAGGTGTCCGGCTCGGTGCGCGGCACGACGCGCGCAGCCCGCGACTTCTGGCGGGTGTTGGCATGAACGCCTCGGTGCTCGTCGTGGCCAAGGCACCGGAGGTGGGCCGGGTGAAGACCCGGCTCGGCGCCGAGATCGGCATGGACCGTGCCGCGCATGTCGCCGCCGCGGCGCTGCTCGACACGCTGGAGGCGGCGACCGAGGCCGTCGGTGCCGGGCACTGTCACGTCTCGCTCGACGGCGACCTCGACCGCGCCGTCCGCAGCACCGAGCTGCGGGAGGCCCTGACCGGCTGGACCGTCCACCCCCAGCGCGGTGACGGCTTCGGCGCCCGGCTGGCCGACGCACACGCCCGGGTCGCCGGTCCGGTGGTCCAGGTCGGCATGGACACCCCCCACCTCACACCCGCGCTGCTCCTCGCCGCTGCCGCCGGGCTCGACCGCCACGACGCGGTCCTCGGCCCGGCCGAGGACGGCGGCTGGTGGGTGCTGGCGCTGCGCGACCCTGCCCACGCGGTGGTGCTGCGCGACGTGCCGATGTCCACGCCGACCACCGGCGCCGACACCCGGGCCGCCCTGACCGGCGCCGGGCTCGACGTCGGCACGACCGCGACCCTGCGCGACGTCGACCAGGTGGCCGACGCGGGCGCGGTGGCGCGACTGGTGCCCGGGTCGCGGTTCGCCGAAGCGTGGGGGCTGGTGACCGCATGAGCCTCGCCGAGCAGCTGACCACTGCCGCTGACCCCCGCGCGGGCGTCGTTCTCGGTGGTCTTCGCCGAGGCGCTGCGCGGCCGGCCGTGCTCGGTGGTCGGCCTGGGCGAGGTGCCCCAGGCGCTGCCGGTCCACCAGTGGCGCCGGGACGCCGACCACGCCGACCTCGAGCTGCTCGCCCACTGCGCCGGCCACCACGGTCGACCTGGGCTGCGGCCCGGGACGGCTGGCCGCCGCCCTGGCCCGGCTCGGGCACACGGTGCTCGGTGTCGACGTGGTCGGCGAGGCGGTCGACCAGACCGTGGCGCGCGGGGTGGCCGCGCTGTGCCGCGACGTCTTCGACTCGCTGCCCGGTGAGGGCCGCTGGCAGACCGCCCTGCTGGCCGACGGCAACGTCGGCATCGGGGGCGACCCGGTGGCCCTGCTGCGGCGGGCCCGCGACCTGGTCGCCGCAGACGGGCGGGTGGTCGTCGAGGTCGCGCCGCCCGGCGTACGCCCTCGCTCGGAGTGGGCGGCGCTGGAGTGCGCCGGGCTGCGCAGCGCGCCGTTCCGCTGGGCCACGGTCGGCACCGACGACATCGCTGGCCTCGCAGCCGCCGCTGGGCTCGGCAGTGCCGAGGTGCACCGGGTCGGGGAGCAGCGTTGGTGCGCGGTCCTGCGCCGCGGCCTCGGTCGCGGGCGGCGCGCATGATGGACGGATGACCGAGCTGCGCCGGGCGTGGTTCCCCGCGGTGGTCATGACGGCCACCGTGGTCGAGCTGGTGGCTGCCGTCGCCCTGCCTGGTGTCGACCAGTTCGACGGCAAGGGCTGGCCGGTCCGGCTGGTCGCCTATCCGGCGCTGATGCTCGCGGCGCCGGCCGTGTGGTGGCTGAGCCGCGGCCGCGGCACCGAGCGCCCGCCGTACGCCGCGTTCGGGCTGGTGATGCTGCCCTTCCTGTCCGACACCACGGCCAACTGGCTCGACCTGTTCCGCCGGATCGGCTGGTGGGACGACCTGAGCCACGCCCTGCACTGGGCGCTGCTCGGCGCCGGACTGGCTCTCCTGCTGGCCCCCTCGGTCCGGCCGCGCTGGGTGCTGGTGCCCCTGGTCGGCGGCATCGGGGCCGTGCTCGCCCTGGGCTGGGAGCTGGGGGAGTATGCGCTCTTCATCCGGGACGGCAAGGAGGCCGGCGGCGCCTATCGCGACACCCTGGGTGACGAGACGCTGGGCACGTCGGGGGCACTGCTGGCCGGGCTCGTGGTCGCCTGGTGGTCGGCGTCCGGACGCCGGCGCGATCTAAGAGAAGCCTCACCGGTTGAAACCTCAACCGGCCGGATCCCGACGTACCGTCGACGAGCGTGACCCCGTTCCGGCGCTGGTGCGTGGTCGCGGCCGGGACGCTGCTGCTCGTGGCCGCGCCGGTCGCGCTGCACCTGCTGCCGGCGGCCGACAGCGACGTGAGCGCCGGCCGGCTGCTGGCGCAGGCCCGCGCCGCGCGAGGGGCACGCGTGGTCGGGGTTCGTCGAGACCGACGGGACCCTCCAGCTCCCCGACGCCGACCGGTTCAGCGACGTCGGCGCGCTGTTCGGCGAGCACACCCGGATGCGGGCGTGGTGGCAGGACGACGAGCACTGGCGGGTCGACCAGCTCCTGCTCACCGGCGAGACCGACCTGGTGCACGAGGGCGACACGACGCTGCGAGTGGGACTACGAGCACCTCGACGCCACCCTGAGCCGGGACCCCGACATCCGGCTGCCGCGCACCGCCGACCTGGTGCCGCCGGTGCTGGCCGAGCGGCTGCTGCGCGGCGTCCGCGACCGACGACGTGACGCCGGGTGCCCGCCCGGCGGGTCGCCGGCGTGAGCGCCCCGGGGCTGCGGGTGGTGCCGGCCTCCGACCTGTCGAGCATCGACCACGCCGACCTGTGGCTCGACCCCGACTCCGGCGTACCGCTCCGGGTCGAGGTGTACGCCGCCGGGTCGGGCGCCGCCGCCTTCACCAGCGAGTTCCGCGACTTCTCGACGCGAGCGTCCCGGCGACGACAGGCGTCGCCTTCGACCCGCCGGCCGGGTGTCGACGTCGACGTTCGACGACGTGCTCGACATCGCCGACGCGGCCAACCAGTACGCCCCCGTGCGCCCGCCCGACACCGTGGCCGGGCTGCCCGAAGGCCGCCTCGTCGGACCGCGCGGTCGGCGTCTACGGCGCGGGGCATGACCCAGGTGATCGCGATCCCGCTGCGCGACCGGGAGGCGGACGCGCTGCGCGACCAGCTCGCCTCCACGCCGGGCGTCGAGCAGGACGCCGACGCGGACCGTCGTCTCCGTCGGGCCGCTCGGCGTCGTGCTCACCGGCGCCGAGGGCGACGGCGGCTGGCTGCTGGCCGGCACGCTGACCCGCGCGGCCCTGGTGCGGGCGGCCGACGACGTGCTGGCCGGCTTCGTCTCGCGTGGACGACCGGTGAGCGACGCCCGCCCGGCGGTGATCCGCACCGAGGGGCTGACCAAGCAGGTTCGGGCCGATCACCGCCGTCGACGCGGTCGACCTCGACGTGCGCGAGGGCGACGTCTACGGGTTCCTGGGCGCCAACGGCTCCGGCAAGACCACGACGGTCCGGATGCTGCTCGGGCTGGTGCTGGCCACCTCGGGGCGGATGGAGGTGCTCGGCGAGCCGATGCCGCCGGGCCGCGCGGCGGGTGCTGCCGCAGGTCGGGGCGCTGGTCGAGGGGCCGGCGGCGTACCCCCACCTCTCCGGGCGCCGCAACCTCGCGCTCTTCGACGCGATGGGGCCGGGCGGCGACGCGCGTCGACCGCCGCGGCCGGGTCGCCGAGGCGCTCGAGCGGGTCGGGCTGGCCGGCGGTGGACGACCGGCCGGTCCGGGCCTACTCGCTCGGCATGCGCCAGCGGCTCGGCCTGGCCGGCGGCGCTGCTGCGGCAGCCGCGGCTGCTGGTGCTCGACGAGCCGACCAACGGCCTCGACCCGCAGGGCATCCAGGAGATCCGCGAGCTGCTGCTCGACCTCAACCGGGCCGGCACCACCGTCTTCCTCTCCAGCCACCTGCTCGCCGAGATCGAGCAGATGTGCACCCGGGTCGGCGTCCTCGACCGGGGCCGGCTGGTCCTGCAGGCCGAGCTCGACGAGCTCCGGCGGCCCACCGGCCGGGTCGAGGTGCACACCCCTGACGTCGACGCAGGTCCGCAGCCTGCTCGACGGGGTCGTGGAGGAGTACGACGCGCAGCGGCTGCTCGTCCGCGAGCCCGACCCGGCCGCGCTCAACGCGCGGCTGGTGCGGGCCGGCGTCCGGGTGACGAGGCTCGGCGCCGAGCGGCGCACCCTCGAGGAGGTCGTGCTCGCCGCGACGACGGAGAGCGCCGACCGGTTCGGGGTGCGGGACCGCATGATCCGGGTCGAGCTGGTCAAGCTGGTCCGCAGCCGCCGGACCTGGGTCACGATCGCGCTGATCGACGCCCTGCCCGACGCTGGTCGCGGTCCTGCTCGCGCGTCACCGACCTCGGTCCCCGGCCCGGGCACCGGGCCGGCGTTCCTGTCCGCGGTGCTGACCGACGGCACCCTGTTCCCGCTCGCCGCGCTCGGCATCGTGCTGCCGCTGTTCCTGCCGATCGCGGTCGCGATCACCGCGGGCGAGGCGATCGCCGGCGAGGCCCAGCAGGGGACGCTGCGCTACATGCTGGTCCGGCCGGTCGGCCGCACCCGGCTGCTCGGTCGCCAAGCTCGTCGCGGTGATGGCGTTCGTGGTGCTGACCGTGCTGGTCGTCGCCGCCACGGCGTACGTCCTCGGCATCCTGCTGCTCGGCAACGAGACACGTCGCCGCCACCGGCCCGGCCAGCGTCTCCGGCAGCTCGATGTCGACCCCCGAGCTGGTCGGGCGCACGCTCCTGGCCCTCGGCTACGCGATGCTCTGCATGCTCGGGGTGGCCGCGGTCGCGCTGTTCCTGTCCACCGTCACCGAGTCGCCGCTGGGCGCCGCGCTCGGCACCATGGCGCTGCTCGTCGCCTCGACCCTGCTGCTCACCCTCGACGCCGCCGACCCGCTGCGGCCCTACCTGCCCACCCGCTACTGGCTGGCCTTCGTCGACCTGTTCCGCGACCCGATCCTGTGGCGCGACGTGCTGCGGGGCGTGCTCCTGCAGGTCGTCTACGTCGTGGTCTTCCTCGGCGCCGGCCTGGGCCAACTTCATGACCAAGGACATCACGGACTGAGCCCGGGTCGGGGTAGTCCGCACCGTGCGGTCTGCTCTCGACAGGTCAGCCGTCCGGAAGGTCCGGACTATCCCGGCCGCAGCCGGAGGCGCCGGGCACGGGCCGGCCGAGCACCGACTCGACGATGGCGATGACGGCCGGGGTGCGGGGGACGTCGGGGTGGCCGGCGTGGAGGTCGGGGCAGACCGACTGGAGCGAGATGTCGAGCGCGCCCGTCGAGGGAGCCGGAGTCGGGGGGCACCACGGTCTTGTCGTCCTCGGTCCAGAGCGCGACCCACGCCGGCCCGGCGCGGCGTCTCGTCGTCGGCGTTGAGCCGGCGCAGCAGGTCGGAGTCGGGGTCGAGCTGCTGGCAGGCCGTCGGGCAGGCGGTGGAGCCGAGCGAGCCCGCGAGCGAGGCGAGGTCGGTGCCGTGGTGGGGCGAGGCGAGGGTGACCGCGCGGCGCACGTGCGAGCCGCCGCCGAGGTCGGCGACGTAGATCCGGACGACCACGCCACCGGCGGAGTAGCCGACCAGGTCGACCGACGGCGCGCCGGTCTCGTCGAGCGTCGCGTCGACGACGTCGCGCAGGTGCTGCGGCCTGCTCGCGCAGGTCCTGGGTGCCGGAGCCGGTCGGCTTCACGATGCGCGCGTCGCGGCCCTGCGCCGGTCAGCGCGTCGGCGAGCACCTGGAGCGAGGCGGTCGAGCCGCCGTACCCCGGCACCAGCAGCACCGGCCCCGGCCGGTCCTGGGCGACCGGGCTCGACCGGCGGGTCCCGGCGACGACGACGGCGACGACCACGGCCGCCACGACAGGCCAGCACCAGCACGCCGACGCCCGAGCACCAGCCGGCGCCGGGCCGGCGCCAGGGAGCTCAGGACCGCGACCGCCACGGCCCAGTGTGCGGACCGGTGCCTGAGCCACCGTCACGAGTTCGTAAGGCGCGGATCGCGTGTAACGCTCGAGCGCTGTCTGCCTACTGTCCAGAGCATGCCCACCAAGGTGTCGCTGCGTCCGCCGTGCCGAGGAGGACTTCACCTCGCGGCTGCGCAGCGCGGCGGTCACCGCCCGGGTGGGGCTGTGGCTGGGCATCTGCTTCGGCATCTGCTTCGTGACCGGGCTGATCAGCCACTACGCGCAGAACGCCGACCACCCGATCCCGTTCCCGACCTCGCCGGGCCTGGGGCTACCGGGTCACCCAGGGGCTGCACGTCATCACCGGCACGCGCGGCGGTGCCGCTGCTGCTGGTGAAGCTCTGGACGGTCTACCCGCGGCTGTTCCAGCCGCCCCGAGAAGGACCTTCGCGGCGCTCGTCCTCGACGGCCTCGAGCGCGCCTCGATCCTGACCCTGGTCTCGTCCGCGGTCTTCCAGCTGGCGACCGGCATCCTCAACGCCGCGCAGTGGTACCCGTGGGACTTCTCCTTCCGCGCCAGCCACTACGCCGCTCGCGTGGGTCGCGATCGGCTCGCTCGTGGTGCACATCGCGGTCAAGCTGCCGATCATCCGCCGGGCGCTGACCTCCGACGTCGAGTCGACCGTCGACGACCGGCCCACCGCCACCGAGCCGGGCGTGCTGACCGCGGCGCGGGCTCGCTGCGCACCACCTGGCTGGCCGCCGGCGTCGCCGCCCTCGCGGTCGCGGGTGGCACGGTGCCGCTGCTGCGCAAGGTCTCGGTCTTCGCGGTCCGCACCGGCGAGGGGCCGCAGGGGGTGCCCGATCAACAAGTCGGCCGCCGCCGCGCACATCACCGACGAGCTGGTCGGGCCGTCGTACCGCCTCGAGGTCGTCCACGGCGACCGCAGCGTCCTCGCTCGACCCGCGAGGACCTCCAGGCGATGACCCAGCGCACCGAGAGCCTGCCCATCGCCTGCGTCGAGGGCTGGAGCGCGGGCGCGGAGTGGACCGGCGTCCGGGTGCGCGACCTGCTCGACCTGGTCGACGCGCCGACCGGCCGCGACGTCGACGTCTACTCCCTCCAGCCGTCCGGGTCCCTACCGGCACACCGTCCTCCAGGGCGAACTTCGCCGACGACGACCGCACGCTCGTGGCGCTCGCTCTGCACGGCGAGCCGCTCGACCGCGACCACGGCGAGCCGGCCCGGCTGATCGCGCCGGACCGGCCCGGCGTGCTGCAGACCAAGTGGCTGTCCCGGCTGGAGGTGTCGGCGTGACGAGGACCCGGATGGCGCTGGGGGCGCTCGGGCGTCGTCGCCGGGCGTGTACGGCGCGTGGCTGGTGCTCAGCCGCGGCCACGACCTGCTCAACCTGGTGCTGTGGCTGGCCGTGGGGTGGTGCTGCACGACGGCGGTGCTGGCGCTCGTCGTGCTGGTGGTCGGGGCGGTCGCGGTGCGGCTGCTGCCGACAGGCGGCCAAGGCGCCGGCCGTCGTGGGGTGCGTCGTGCTCGGCTCGGTGACGCTGCTGGCCGTGCCGGTGCTGGGCAGGTTCGGCGAGCGGTCGGACAACCCGACGCTGCTGGACCGCAACTACACGGCCGGGCTGGCTGGTCCTCGCCGCGCTGGTCGTCGCCGGCGTGGTCACGGCCTCGCTCGTAGGCTCACGGCGCAGATCGAGGCGGAGGTGAGCGTGGCCCGAGTGCTCGTGGTCGACGACGACCCGACCGTGCGCGAGGTCGTGGTCAGCTACCTGCGCGCCGCCGACCACGAGGTCGTCGAGGCCGGGCGACGGCGAGACCGCCCTGGAGCGGCACCGCGAGGCCCCGCACGACCTCGTCGTGCTCGACCTGATGCTGCCCGGCATCGACGGGATCGAGGTCTGTCGGCGGCTGCGCGAGGACGGCGACGTCCCGGTGATCATGCTGACCGCGCTCGGCGAGGAGACCGACCGGGTGCTCGGGCTCGAGGTCGGCGCCGACGACTACGTCACGAAGCCGTTCAGCCCGCGCGAGCTCGCCCTGCGCGTCGACTCGGTGCTGCGCCGGGTGGCCGTGCCCACCGCGCCGCGCCGGCTGGTCGACGGCGACCTCGTGGTCGACGAGGCCGGCCACGCGGCGTTCCGCGGCGGGCGAGCCGCTCGCGCTCACCGGCCGCGAGTTCGACCTGCTGCGCTTCCTGCTCGCCCACCCGGGCACGGCGTACTCCCGCGACGAGCTGCTCGAGCAGGTCTGGGGCTGGTCGTTCGGCGACCAGTCGACGGTGACCGTGCACGTGCGCCGGCTGCGCGAGAAGATCGAGCCCGACCCCACCCGGCCGGTGCGGCTGCAGACGGTGTGGGGCGTCGGCTACCGGTGGGAGGCGGCCGGGGTATGACTCCCAAGCCACGGTGGATGCCAGCGTCGTCCGGGCGCGTGCTGGCAAGGCGCCAGCGCGCTGGCAGATGGGGCATCCTTCGAGCGTTGGCAACACACCGCCAGCGTGCGTTCTGGGCGGCGGTGGCGCCGCCATGACGTGGGAGTCGTACCCCCGATGAATAGCGACCAGGTGCAGATCCTGCTGGTGGCCACTGCCTGCGCGGTCGCCGTGGGCCTGGCCGGGCTGGCCCTGGCCTGGGCGATCCGGCACCAGTCGATCTTCTGGCAGCTCGCGCTGGTGGTGGGCGTGGCCATCGGGTCGGTGCTGGCCGGCGTGGTGGCCATCGCCCGGCTGATGTTCATCTCCCCCCACGACCGCGGGGTGGTGACCCTCGTGAGCGCGGTGCTCCGGCGTGGTCGCCCTGCTCGTGGCGGGCGCCGTCGGCGTGGCCCTCTCGCGCTGGTCGGAGGCGCTGCGCCAGGACGCCCGCCGGCTCGACACCCACGGCTCCTTCGTCGGCGCTCGGCGCGGCCCGAGCGAGCTGCAGGCGCTCTCGGCCGAGCTGGAGCGCACCAGCCGACGGCTGGAGGAGTCCCGGCTGCGCGAGGCGCGGCTGGAGGACTCGCGGCGCGAGCTGGTCTCGTGGGTCTCCCACGACCTGCGCACGCCGCTGGCCGGCATGCGCGCGATGGCCGAGGCGCTCGAGGACGGCATGGCCGAGGACCCGGCGCGCTACCACCGCCAGATCCGCGCCGAGGTCGACCGGATGGTGCGGATGGTCGACGACCTCTTCGAGCTGTCGCGCATCCATGCCGGCGTACTCACGCTGAGCCCGGAGACGGTCGCGCTGACCGACGTCGTCAGCGAGGCGATCGCCGGCGCCGACCCGATGGCGCGGGCGCGGTCGGTGCGGCTCGGCGGGCAGCGTCGAGCAGGGGCTCGCGGTGACCGCCGACCCGGTCGGGCTGTCGCGGGTGATGACCAACCTGGTGATGAACGCCGTCCGCCACACCGGCGCCGACGGGACCGTGGAGATCCGTGGCCGCTCGGTGCCCGACGGCGTCGAGCTGAGCGTGAGCGACCAGTGCGGCGGCATCTCCGACGCCGACATGGAGCGGGTCTTCGACATGGCGTGGCGAGGGGGCTCCGCGCGGACGCCGGACCGCGACAACGAGCTCGCCGGCGTCGGGGGAGCGGGGCTCGGCCTGGCGATCGTCAAGGGGATCGTCGAGGCGCACCGCGGCGTCGTACGCGTGGAGAACGTGGCGGCCGTCGGCTGCCGCTTCCTGGTCCGGCTGCCCGCCTGACGCACGCGGGCGGGTGACGCCGGTCGACGGGATGGTTAGATTCCTGGGCATCCCTCGTCGCCTCCGGAGGCCCCCGTGAAGATCCGCCCCGCTCACGCGCTTGTCGTGGCCCTGCTCGCCCTCGTCGTCGCGCTCGCCGGCACGTCGTACGCCGCCGTCCAGATCACCTCCGCCCAGATCAAGAACAACACGATCAAGTCCAAGGACGTGAAGGACAACCAGCTCACGGGCAAGGACGTCAAGGACTCCTCCCTGACCGGCGCCGACCTCGCGGACGGCTCCGTGAGCCAGGCAGACCTCGCGCCGTCGGCACCTGGGTGCACGGCGGACCAGTTCCGGCTCGCCACCGGCTGCCTGATCAAGGCCACCCGGTCCGTGGGGACGCTCAACTCGGCCCTCATCGACTGCAACTCCGTGGGCGGCCGGCTCCCGAGCCTGGAGGAGACCAAGCTGCTCCCGTTGAGCAACGCCCTCACGTCCGGGGTGACCTGGACCGGAGGGATGCTCAACCAGTACGAGTTCACCGGCGAGTTCGTGGAGGACGCCGGCATCAAGGTCGTCGTCACCGACTTCGGCGGCAACCTGCTCAACGAGACCGGCCTCGTCCCCCGCGGCCACCACTGCGTGGTCGACCCGTCCTGCTAGCCTCCGTTCCGCAACCTCCGACCGCGCCGTACGACGCGGGCCGGTGTGCGTCTCGGCGTGTCGCGCTCGAATCGAACACCTGTTCGGGCTACTTTCTCTCCACAGGTGCGACGCCGGGGCAGCTTCTCCACAACCCGACGACCGGTAGGACCGGATGTCGGTGGCCATCCCTAGCGTCGAAGGAGCACCTCGACCTCACGACGCACAGGAAGGCACGGCCCATGGCTGCAGACCGCGAAAAGGCACTCGACGCCGCTCTCGCCAACATCGAGCGCCAGTTCGGCAAGGGATCGGTGATGCGGCTCGGCGAGGAGTCCCGCGCCGCGCTCGAGGTGATCCCCACCGGCGCCATCTCCCTCGACATCGCCCTCGGCATCGGCGGCTTCCCGCGAGGCCGGGTCGTCGAGATCTACGGGCCGGAGTCCTCCGGCAAGACCACGGTCGCCCTCCACGCGGTGGCCAACGCCCAGCGGGCCGGCGGCATCGTCGCCTTCATCGACGCCGAGCACGCGCTCGACCCCGACTACGCCAAGGCGCTCGGTGTCGACACCGACGCGCTGCTGGTCTCCCAGCCCGACTCCGGTGAGCAGGCGCTCGAGATCGCCGACATGCTGATCCGCTCCGGCGCGCTCGACCTGATCGTCATCGACTCGGTGGCCGCGCTGGTGCCCCGCGCCGAGATCGAGGGCGAGATGGGCGACAGCCACGTCGGCCTCCAGGCCCGGCTGATGAGCCAGGCGCTGCGCAAGATGACCGGTGCCCTCAACAACTCCGGCACCACGATGATCTTCATCAACCAGCTGCGCGAAAAGATCGGCGTGATGTTCGGCAGCCCCGAGACGACCTCCGGTGGCCGGGCGCTGAAGTTCTACTCCTCGGTCCGCCTCGACGTGCGCCGCATCGAGACCCTCAAGGACGGCACCGACATGGTCGGCAACCGCACCCGGGTCAAGGTCGTGAAGAACAAGGTGGCCCCGCCGTTCAAGCAGGCCGAGTTCGACATCATGTACGGCAAGGGCATCAGCCGCGAGGGCGGCCTGATCGACGTCGGCGTCGAGGCGGGGATCATCCGCAAGGCCGGTGCTTGGTACACCTACGAGGGCGACCAGCTCGGCCAGGGCAAGGAGAACTCCCGCGGCTTCCTCACCGACAACCCCGACCTCGCCAACGAGATCGAGAAGAAGATCCTCGAGAAGCTCGGCGTCGGCCCGGCGGTGACCGACGGCGCGCCTGCGCCGGCCGAGCCGGTCGGCGTCGACGACTTCTGAGCCGACGAGGCTGACGTCCCGACAGGCGCCCGGGTCGACCTCGGGGTCGACCGACGCCTGGACGGGTGGCGTCGAGACGGGGGTGCGGGCCTGGGTGGGTGACCAGCCGGGCCAGCCCCCGTCCGACCTGCCGCCCACCCGCCGCCTGACATTGAAGCGCAGGGGCCGGACGCCGACCCCGAGTCGGTGGCCCGCAAGATCCTGCTCGACCAGCTGACCGGCCGGGCGCGGACCCGCAAGGAGCTCAGCGACAAGCTGGCGGCCAAGGGCGTGCCGGCCGAGATCGCCGTCCGGCTGCTCGACCGGTTCGAGGAGGTCGGCCTGATCGACGACGGTGCGTTCGCCCGCACCTGGGTGAGCCAGCGCCAGTCGGCGAACGGAGGCAAGGGGCTGGCGCCCCGGGCCCTGGCCCAGGAGCTGCGCCGCAAGGGGATCGACGACGAGACCGCCCGCGAGGTGATCGACGAGATCGACCCGGCCGACGAGGAGGCAGCGGCTCGCGAGCTCGTGCGCCGCAAGCTGCGTTCGCTCGCCCGGGTCGACGACCAGACCGCCACCCGTCGGCTGGTCGGGATGCTGGCCCGCAAGGGCTACGGCTCGGGGCTGGCGTTCTCGGTCGTCCGCGACGAGCTCGCCTCCGCCGGCCGCGACCGGCCCGAGGAGCCCCACTCGGTGTAGGGCGGCCTACGATCTGCCCGTGAGCCGCTCAGCGCACCCGGAGAAGAAGCCGGAGAAGAAGGGGTTCTCGGCCGGAGACCTGCGCATCCTCGGCGTGGTCGCGCTGGTCGCCGTGGTCGTCGGCGCCGTGGCGCTCTGGCCGCGTGGCGACGACGGCCACGCCTCCGACAAGCCGGCGACGGACCAGAGCGCGGACTCCGCACCGGCGTCCGCGGCAGCGGACCGGCCATCGGACGAGGAGTGGTGCACCGACTTCCGTGCTCTCGCCGCCGACCAGGCCGACCACGTCGCCACCGGCGGCAGCCCCGACCTGCTCATCCGAGAGGCGAGCGACCTCGCCGAGCTCGGGCTGCCCGTGTCCATGCCGTCGCTCGCCGTCGGCGGGTGGTGGGCGCTGCTCGACGGGGTCTTCGAGTCTGTCGGTGCCACGCCGCCTCCGGAGACCTTCCTCGACGACCCGCCGGACGACGAGGGCCAGTACGAATCGGAAGAGGCCTTCACGACCTACACCAACGACCACTGCCCGGCCTGACCGTCGATCAGGTGCCTGACCAGGGCGATGACGGCCACAATGGGCGCGTGTCGCCCGCGGGTCCGGTCCATCTCGTGGTGCTGGACCGCGGTCGGGAGCTGACCGGGGTCGTCCACGAGGGCGAGTCGTGGGCGGCGGCGGCCCGGCGTACGTGCGCGAGCATGCACGCCGAGCCCGAGCCCGTCGACCTCTCGGGCGAGACCAAGCGGTTCGTGGTCGACCACGACACCCGGATCGGGATCCGGGCGATGACCAGGGGAGACCTGGACGACGTGGTCGCATGGCGGAGCAGCGCTGAGGTCCAGCGGTGGTGGTCGCCGGGTGAGCTGAGCACGCGCGAGCAGATCGTCACCAGCTACGCCCGAAGGATCGACGGCCTGACCCCTACCCGGATGTGGGTGGTCGAGGTCAACGGCCGGTCCGTCGGGTTCGTGCAGGACTACCGGATCGGCGACTACCCCGACTACGCCGTGCTCGGGCCGGACCCGGATGCGATCGGCATCGACTACGCCATCGGCGTCGATGGGTGGCGTGGGCGGGGGCTCGGCCAGCGGGTGCTGTGGGCCTGGATGCTGCGGGCGCGCACCAGGTTCCCCGAGGCGACGTCGTACTTCGCCGCACCCGACCACCGCAACGCCGCCTCGCTACGGATCCTGGCCAAGGCCGGCTTCACCGAGGGGGTGTGGTTCGACGAGCCGCAGCAGGACGGCTCGACCACGACGATGGTCGGCTGCACCCTGGATGTGCGCCGGGTCATCGGGTGAGGTCACCGGCTGAGGTCATAGGTTGGCTCCCGTGGACCTCCGACTTCCGCCCGGCCCCGTCGACCTGACCGCGATCCCTGCCGATGCGACCCCCGGCTTCGACGGTGACAAGCGGGCCGGGAAGAAGGCGCTGTCCGACCTCGGCGACGACCTGTCCGACCTCCAGGAACGCCTCTACGCCGAGGGGGCCGCCGACGTCGGCCACGGGCGGGCGGTGCTGCTGGTCCTCCAGGGCATGGACACCTCGGGCAAGGGCGGGACGCTCCGGCACACGGTCGGCCTCGTCGACCCCCAGGGGTTGCGGATCAGCTCGTTCAAGAAGCCGACCGAGGAGGAGCTGGAGCACGACTTCCTCTGGCGGATCCGGAAGGCGCTGCCCAGCAAGGGGATCATCGGGGTCTTCGACCGCAGCCACTACGAGGACGTGCTGATCGTGCGCGTCCACGAGCTCGCTCCGAAGGAGGAGGTCGAACGGCGCTACGACGCGATCAACGCCTTCGAGGCCGAGCTGGCCGGGGCCGGGATCGTGGTGGTCAAGTGCATGCTGCACATCTCCGCGGACACCCAGAAGGAGCGGTTGCAGGCCCGGCTCGACGACCCGACGAAGCACTGGAAGTTCAACCCGGGCGACATCGACGAGCGAGCCCACTGGGCGGCCTACCGCGAGGCCTACGAGATCGCGCTTGAGCGCACCAACACCGAGGTTGCGCCGTGGCACGTCATCCCGAGCGACCGCAAGTGGTACCGCAACCTGGCCATCGGCCGGCTGCTGCACGAGACCCTGACCAAGATGAACCCGCAGTGGCCGGCCGCGGACTTCGACGTCGAGGAGCAGCGGCGTCGGCTGGCCGACGAGGTGCCGGTCGAGTGATGTCTCCTGGTCTCCCGGTCGTCAGGGTCACCCGCTACGTCACGCCGCTGCGCGAGGGGGGCAGCCTCCCCGGGATCGTCGAGGCCGACGACCTCGGCACCTACGTCTGCAAGTTCCGCGGAGCCGGTCAGGGGGTCCGCGTGCTCGTGGCCGAGGTGATCGTCGCCGGGCTGGCCGAGCGGATCGGGCTGCGGACGCCGCGGCTGGTGGCCCTCGACCTCGACCCCCAGATCGCCCGCTACGAGGCGGACGAGGAGGTCCAGGACCTGCTCAACGCCAGCCCGGGCCTCAACCTGGGCGCCGACTTCCTCCCGGGCTCCTTCGGCTTCGACGGCCACGTCCCTGCCGACAGCAACGACGCGGTCAGGGTGCTGTGGCTGGACGCCTTCGTCGCGAACGTCGACCGGTCCTGGCGCAACCCCAACCTGCTCCTCTGGCACGGCAACCTCTGGGTGATCGACCACGGCGCGGCGCTCTACTTCCATCACGCCTGGAGCGGGGGAGTGACCGATCCGGCGCGGTTCGCGGCCCAGCCCTGGAGCGCGGACGACCACGTCTTCGGTGCCCATGCCGCCGAGCTCCCCGGCGTCGACCCTGAGCTCCGGACGTTGCTCGACAGCGGAGCGTTCTCCGACGTGCTGGCCGAGGTGCCCGACGAGTGGCTCGAGCCGGTGCCCGGTGCCGATGACCCCGCCGCCGTGCGCGCGGCGTACGTCGACTTCCTCACCGCCCGCCTGGGCACCCGCCAGTGGCTCCCGCAGGTCGCGGCATGAACAAAGAGGCGCTCGCATATGAATACATCGTGCTCCGGTGCGTGCCGCGCGTGGATCGCGAGGAGTTCGTCAACGTCGGCGTGGTGCTGCACTGCCAGATGGCCGACTTCCTCGACCTGGCCTGGCACGTCGACCGCGACCGGCTGCTGTCGCTGGACCCGCGCATCGACGTCGACCAGGTCTGCGAGTCGCTGGCCTTCGTCGAGGCGGTGTGCGCGGGGCACCCGACCGGCGGCGCCCCAGCCGCCGAGCCCCTGACCCAGCGGTTCGGCTTCCTCAAGGCGCCCCGGAGCACCGTCCTCCAGCCCGGCCCCGTCCACGGCGGCGTCACCTCCGATCCCGCCCGCCAGCTCGAGCGCCTCCGCGAACAGCTCGTCGGCTGAAGTCGTCGCAGGGAGGCCGAGTTGGGATTACTGAGGCGCAGAACCCCGACTCGGCGCTGAACGACATATCGCAACGCGCCGACCCGTCGTTACCGGTGCCGGGTAACGACGGGTCGCCGGGAAATCGATGCCGAGCCGTCGTTACCGGTGCCGGGTAACGACGGCTCGGCGTTGAACGATGTATCGCTGGCGTCAGACGGGGACGAGCTCGACGGCGCCGACGGCGTAGCGGGCGAGGATGGTGCGGGCGACGTTGGGGTGGGCGCCGAGGGGTTCGGAGACGGCGATGGCACCGGCTTCCAGGGCGAGCTCGGCGGCGCGGTCGACCAGGTTGCCCGGCGCCAGGAACAGCGACGCGACCGCGATGTGGCGGCGGCCCTCGGCCCGGAACGCCCGGACGGCCTCACCGGTGGCGGGCGGCGAGCTGGAGGCGTACGCCGCCGTGACCGGCAGCTTGTGGTGGCTGCCCCACACCCGGCCCAGCCGGGCGACGGCCTGGTTGGCGAGGGGATCGCTCGAGCCGGCGGCGGCCAGCACCAGCGCGTCGAGCTCGCGGCACCGCACGTGGCTCAGCGCCTCGCGCAGCCGCTCGTCGAGCACCTCGAGGAACGTCGCCTCGAGCCCGAGGATCGAGGTGGCGTGGATCCGCACCTGCGGGTGCCGCGTGGACGCCTCGGCGACGGCGGACGGCACGTCGACCTTGGCGTGGTAGGCCTCGGTCAGCAGGAGGGGTACGACGACGATCTCCTCGTGGCCCGCCTTCACCAGCCGGTCCACGACCGTGTGGAAGTCCGGCTTGGAGAACTCGAGGAACGCGGCCTCGGCCTTGAGGTCCGGCCGCATCGCGCGGACCTCCTTGACCAGCGCCTTGATCGTGGCGGCGGAGCGGCGGTCCCGGCTTCCGTGCGCCAGGGCCACCAGGGCAGGTGCGGCCATTTCAGGGCCTCCCTTCGTTGTGCATCCGAGCCGGCTTCATGAGTGAATGCCGCACTCGGTCTTGTTGGTGCCGGCCCACCGGCCGCTGCGGGCGTCCTCGCCCGGAGCGACACGACGGGTGCACGGAGCGCAGCCGATCGACGGATAGCCGTCGTAGACCAACGGGTTGACCAGCACCCCGTGCTCGGCGATGTAGCGCTCCACCTGCTCGTCGCTCCATCGCGCGAGAGGTGAGACCTTGACCTTGCCCTTCTTGGCGTCCCAGCCGATCACCGGGGCGATCACGCGGTTGTGCGTCTCGGCCCGGCGCAGCCCGGTGGCCCACGCGTCGTACGACGCCAGAGCGTCGGACAGCGGCTGCACCTTGCGCAGCGCGCAGCACAGGTCGGGGTCGGTCTTGTAGAGGTCCTTGCCGTACGCCGCGTCCTGCTGGGCCACGCTCTGCACCGGCGTGATCGTGAGGAGGTTGACGTCGAGCGTCGAGGCGACGGCGTCGCGGGTGCCGATCGTCTCGACGAAGTGGTAGCCGGTGTCGAGGAAGACCACGTCGATGCCCGGCACGACCTTCGACGCGACATCGGCAAGCACCGCGTCGCCCATCGACGAGGTCACGCAGAAGCGCGCGCCGAACGTCGCGGCGGCCCACTCGATGATCGTCTCGGCCGGGGCGAGCTCGAGCTCGGCACCCCAGTGGGAGACCAGCTCGCGCAGCTCCTCGGGGGAGCGGCCGGAGGTCTCGATCCCGCGCGAGGCCCGGGCGGAGTTGGTGGTCGCGGTGGTCACGTCGGCGCACTCCCTGAGATGGACTCGCCCTTCGAGGCTCGCTGCGCGCGCACCTCAGTGCTGGCGGGCCGGACGAGGCCGAGCATCTTCAGGGAGAAGGCGCGCAGGCAGCCACGGCATTCCCACGAGCCGTGCGTCTCGTCGTGGGGCCAGAGGTCCTGCTCGCCGCAGTAGGGGCAGTGCACCGGGAAGCCGCGTTCGCTCATGCCGGCGTCCCTTCGAGCGTCTTCTCGCCGCGCAGCAGCTCCTCGTCCGCGCGCGCCACCCAGGTCGCGAACGACTCCTCGGGCTCGCGGTCGGCCAGGAAGTTGGAGACGACGACGGTCACGTAGTCGTCGAGACCCTCGCTGGTCACCTTGTGGGCGCGCAGCTTGCGGCCGAAGTTGGCCTGCAGCCCGGTCGCCCCGCCCAGGTGCACCTGGAAGCCGCCGACCTGCTCGCCCTCGTGCATGACGAGCTGGCCCTTGAGGCCGATGTCGGCGACCTGGGTGCGCGCGCACGCGTTGGGGCAGCCGTTGACGTTGACGGTGATCGGCACGTCGAGGGCGGGGAACCGCTTCTCGAGCTCGGTGACCAGGGCCTTGGCGCGGGCCTTGGTCTCGACGATCGCGAGCTTGCAGAACTCGATGCCGGTGCAGGCCATCGTGTTCTGCCGCCAGCCCGACGGCCGGGCGGGCAGCCCGATCGCGTCGACGGCGGCGACGACCGGCTCGACCTGCTCGGGGGTGACGCCGACCAGGACGATCTTCTGGTACGGCGTGAGGCGGGCGCCCGCGACGCCGTACCGCTCCATCACGTCGGCGAGCTCGACCAGCGCGGTCCCGGAGATCCGGCCCTGGTGGGGCGCGAGGCCGACGTAGAAGTTGCCGTCCTTCTGCTCGTGGACGCCGACGTGGTCGCGGTGGCCGGTGGGGGAGGGCGGTGAGTCGCAGGAGACCAGCTCGCGCTCGAGGTACTCCTTCTCCAGCACCTCGCGGAACTTCTCCACGCCCCAGTCGGCGACCAGGAACTTCAGCCGAGCCCGCGAGCGCAGCCGGCGGTAGCCGTAGTCGCGGAAGATCGAGGTGACGCCCTCCCAGATGTCGGGCACCTCCTCGAGCGGCACCCAGACGCCCAGCTTCTGGGCCAGCATCGGATTGGTCGAGAGGCCGCCCCCGACCCACACGTCGAAGCCGGGGCCGTGCTCGGGGTGGACGGTGCCGACGAAGGCGATGTCGTTGGTCTCGGGGGACACGTCGTGGCTCGGGTGCCCGGTGAGCGCGGTCTTGTACTTGCGCGGGAGGTTGGAGAACGCCGGGTTCCCGATCGCGCGGCGCTTGATCTCAGCCAGTGCCTCGGAGCCGTCGATGATCTCGTCCTTGGCCACGCCGGCGACGGGCGAGCCGAGGAAGGGGCGCGGGGAGTCGCCGCAGGCCTCGGTGCTGTCGAGACCGGAGGCGTCGAGCTTCTCCCAGATCGCCGGGACGTCCTCGATCCGGATCCAGTGAAACTGGATGTTCTCCCGGTCGGTGACGTCGGCGGTGTCCCGCGCGAACTCCTGGCCGATCTCGCCGAGGGCCCGGACCGTCGCCGCCGGCAGCAGCTTGCCGTCCGAGCGCACGCGCAGCATGAAGAACTCGTCGTCGAGCTCCTCCTCCTCGAGCATCGCGGTCTTGCCGCCGTCGAAGCCCGGGGCGCGCTGGGTGTAGAGCCCCATCCACCGGAACCGGCCGCGCAGGTCGGCCGGGTCGATCGAGGCGAAGCCGCGCTTGGAGTAGATGTGCAGGATGCGGTCACGGACGTTGAGCGGGTCGTCGTCCTTCTTGGACTGCTCGTTCTTGTTCAGCGGCTCGGTGTAGCCGAGCGCCCACTGACCCTCACCGCGCTTGGGGCGCGGGATGTCGGTGTGCTCGGCCTTCTTGGCGCTGAAGCGGAGGTCTGACATGCGTGGGATGGTCCTTCGCTGGGAGAGGGGGCCACACTCGACGGTGAGTGCGGGCGGCCTGCTCGTTCGGAGGTGGACGAGTCAGCGGGACCAACGACAGATGCTGCTGCGCGTGCGCATGAAGTCCACGTGGCGGCGTACCACGAGGTGCGCGTGCGTTGCAGCACTGATCATGTGGACCAGTCTCAGGTCGTGGACCGGCTGTCCACAAACACGAATCTCGTGATGTGAGACGTGCCGCCACGATGTGAGACACGCCGGAGTGTCGCAGGCGTGCTGGCTGGGACCGGCGTGTCCTGGCTCACTAGGCTGCGGCCATGGCTGACCGCGATGCCCACCTCGACGAACTGACCAGCTCCGCCTACACGCAGGCCCTCGAGGTGATCGCCTCGGTCGAGCCGCGGATCGCCGAGGCGACCCGCCAGGAGCTGACCGACCAGCGCGGCTCGCTGAAGCTGATCGCGAGCGAGAACTACGCCTCGCCGGCGGTGCTGCTGACCATGGGCACCTGGTTCAGCGACAAGTACGCCGAGGGCACGATCGGCCACCGCTTCTACGCCGGCTGCCAGAACGTCGACACCGTCGAGTCGATCGCAGCCGAGCATGCGCGCGAGCTGTTCGGCGCGCCGTACGCCTACGCCCAGCCGCACTCCGGCATCGACGCCAACCTGGTCGCGTTCTGGTCGATCCTCGCGCACCGGGTCGAGGGGCCGTGGCTGGAGAAGTACGGCGCCAAGAACGTCAACGACCTCACCGACGAGGACTGGGAGACGCTGCGCCACGAGCTCGGCAACCAGCGGCTGCTCGGCATGAGCCTCGACTCCGGCGGCCACCTGACGCACGGGTTCCGGCCCAACATCAGCGGCAAGATGTTCCACCAGCAGCAGTACGGCACCGACCCGGAGACCGGGCTGCTCGACTACGACAAGGTCGCCGCCAAGGCCCGCGAGTTCAAGCCGCTGGTGCTGATCGCGGGCTACTCGGCCTACCCGCGCCGCATCAACTTCGCCAAGATGCGCGAGATCGCCGACGAGGTCGGCGCGACTCTGATGGTCGACATGGCGCACTTCGCCGGCCTGGTGGCGGGCAAGGTCTTCACCGGCGACGAGGACCCGGTGCCGCACGCCCACATCACCACGACCACGACCCACAAGTCGCTGCGCGGCCCGCGCGGTGGCCTGGTGCTGGCGACCGAGGAGTACGCCGCCTCGGTCGACCGCGGCTGCCCGATGGTCCTCGGCGGCCCGCTCTCGCACATCATGGCCGCCAAGGCGGTCGCGCTCGCCGAGGCCCGGCAGGACTCCTTCCGCGGCTACGCCCAGGACATCGCCGACAACGCCAAGTCGCTGGCCGAGGGGTTCCTGACCCGCGGCGCCAACCTCGTCACCGGCGGCACCGACAACCACATCGTGCTGCTCGACGTGTCGTCGTTCGGCCTGACCGGCCGTCAGGCCGAGTCCGCGCTGCTCGACGCCGGTGTGGTGACCAACCGCAACTCCGTGCCGTCCGACCCGAACGGCGCGTGGTACACCTCCGGCGTCCGGCTCGGCACCCCCGCGCTCACCACCCGGGGCTTCGGGCACGACGAGTTCGACACCGTGGCGGAGCTGATCGTCCACGTGCTGCAGAACACCCAGCCCGGCACCACCAAGGACGGCAGGCCCTCCAAGGCGTCCTACACCCTCGCCGAGGGCATCGCCGACAAGGTCAAGGACGCCTCCGCCGAGATGCTCGACAAGCACCCGCTCTACCCCGGCCTCAACCTCGGCTGAGCGGCACCGTCGGGATAGTCCGTGACGTTTGTGCCTGTGGAACCACTGTTTCCACAACTCAAACGTCACGGACTATCCCGACGTGTCAGTCGAGCCTTCCAGCGATACTCCACCTCGGGGCGGCCGCTGCGGCCGTAGCGGGGCTGCCGCTCGACCCGTCCGGAGTCGGCGAGATGCTCGAGGTAGCGCCGCGAGGTCACGCGGGAGGCGCCGACCAGGGCGGCGACCTCGCTCGCGGAGAGCCCCTCCGACGCGTCCCGGAGCGCGGAGGTGACCTCGCGCAGGGTCTCGGTGCTCATCCCTTTGGGCACGGCGGTCGTGGTCGCGCGGAGGGAGCCGAGCAGGGCGTCGACGTCCTCCTGGTCGAGCTGGTCGGCCCCGAGCGACTCGCGGTAGGCGGCGTACTGCTCGAGCTTGGCGCGGAACGTCGCGAACGTGAACGGCTTGAGGAGGTAGAGGACGACGCCCTGCGTGATGGCGGTGCGTACGACGTCCGCGTCGCGCGCGGACGTCACCGCGATCGCGTCGCAACGGTGACCGGCCGCGCGCAGCTTCTGCAGCAACCCGAGGCCGTGCCCGTCGGGGAGATGCATGTCGAGGAGCACCAGGTCGACGGCCGGGTCGTCGGCCAGGAAGCGGGCGGCGTCGTGTGCCGATCGCGTGACCCCGGCGAGCTCGAAGCCGGGCACGCGGGCGACGTAGGCACCGTGCGCCTCGGCGGCGGTGGCCTCGTCCTCGACGACCAGCACCCGCACGGTCACCGGGGCACCTCGCCGCGGCCGGCAGGCTGACGGTGAACCGCGCCCCGCCCAGCTCGGAGACCCCGATCGCCACGTCGCCGCCGCGCCGGCGGGCGACCTGCGCCACCAGCGCCAGCCCGACGCCGCGCCCGCCCTCGCCCGAGCCCTTGGTCGACCAGCCGCGCTCGAGGGCGTGCGCGACGGCCTCGTCGTCGAGCCCAGGCCCGCTGTCCTCGACCGAGAGCACGACCGCCGACCCGTCGCCGCCCAGCTCCACCCGCACCCGGCGTACGCCGGTCGCCGGGACGCTGGCCAGGGCGTCGAAGGCGTTGTCGACGAGGTTGCCGAGCACCGTCACCAGGTCTCGCGCCGCCACCTCGCTGTCGGGCAGGCTGCCCTCGATCCGCAGCTCGATCCCGCGCTCGGCGGCGTCGGCCGACTTGCCGAGCAGCAGCGCCTCGACGACGGGGTCGCCGACCGCGCCGACCACCCGGTCGGTGAGCAGCTGGGCCAGCTGGAGCTCCTCGGTGGCGAAGTCGACCGCCTCGTCCACCCGGCCGAGCTCGATGAGCGAGACCATCGTGTGCAGCCGGTTGGCCGACTCGTGGCTCTGCGCGCGCAGCGAGTCGCTCAGCTCGCGCACCACGTCGAGCTCGCCGGTCACGGCGCGCAGCTCGGTGTGGTCGCGGAGGGTGACGACGGCGCCGACGTCGGCGCCCTCCCAGGTCGCGGGGGAGGAGCTCACCACCAGCACGCGGTCACCGGCGAGGTAGATGTCGTCCGCCTCGGCGACGCGGCCCAGCGCGGCCGTGACCAGGGCGGGCGCGACGCCCAGGTCGGCGAGCGGGCGCCCGGTGACGTCGTCCGGCAGCTCCAGCAGGCGGCGCGCCTCGTCGTTCACGAGCTGCACCCGCCCCTCGGTGTCGAGCAGCAGGAGTCCCTCGCGGACCGCTCCGAGCACGGCCGTGTAGTACTCATACATCCGGGTGATCTCGGCCGCCCCCAGCCCGTGGGTCTGGCGCCGCAGCCGGCGCCCGACCAGCCAGGTGCCGACCAGCCCGACACCCAGAACCAGCAGGGCCGAGATCGCGATGAGCTCGACGTCGTTGCGCAGCTGCCTGTCGATCGAGGCGATCGTGATGCCGACCGAGACCATGGCCACGACCCGGTCATCGTCGGGCGCGAAGACGGGGACGACGGCCCGCATCGAGGGGCCGAGCTTGCCGGTGGCCTGCTCGGTGAACACCTGGCCCTCGGGCGCGCCGCCGACGTCGCCGATGAAGGTCTTGCCGATGTTGTCGGGCTCGGGGTGGCTGTAGCGGATCCGGTCCATCGACATGACGACCACGAAGTCCACGTCCGCGTCGCGGTAGACCCGGTCAGCGAACGGCTGGATGGCCGCGCTCGGGTCGGAGGTCCCGAGCGCCTCGATGACCGTGGGGGAGTCGGCGACCGCCCGCGCCACGGACACCGCGCGATCTGTCGCGGTCGCGCGCGCGTCGCGGCGGGCGTCGTACGTCGCCAGCGCGACCGAGGCGACCACGAGCACGAGCACGACCAGCACCTGGAGCAGCAGCACCTGCCGGGCCACCGAGAGGTTGCGGCCGAACAGCCGTACGCCGGTCGTCACGCCCGGATTCTGACACCGAATGGGACGCCGTGACCCCGGCCGCGGCTGCTGCGCGCCGCGATGGACGCATCGCCATCGCACGCCGCCCCTCGCGACGCTCGCGACGCCGCCGCCGGGGACGCGACGTCCCGCGAACTCAACGACCACAACAGTGACCGGGGTCACATCGGGTACCGAGAGTGGGCTCCACGACGTCGGGTCGACCGGCGCTCTCGGCCCAGGAGGCACCATGTCCCAACCCACCAGCAGCGGAACCGCATCGCGGAACCGGACCCACTACCTCTACCTCGCGGTGATCGCCGCGGTGCTGCTCGGCATCCTCGTCGGCGTGGTCGCGCCAGACTTCGCCGTCGAGCTCAAGCCGCTCGGCACCGGCTTCGTCGCGCTGATCAAGATGATGATCCAGCCGGTCATCTTCTGCACGCTCGTGCTCGGCGTCGGCTCGGTGGCCAGCGCGGCACGGGTCGGGCGGGTCGGCGGCCTCGCGCTCGGCTACTTCCTGACGATGTCCACGGTCGCGCTCGCGATCGGCCTCGTCGTCGGCAACCTGATCAAGCCGGGCAGCGGGTTGCGCCTCGACGACGCGGCTGCGAGCGCGGGCCAGGAGCAGGCTGCGGCGGGGCACGGCAGCACCACGGAGTTCCTGCTGGGGATCATCCCCACCTCGATGTTCTCCTCGCTGACCAGCGGCGAGGTGCTGCAGACGCTGCTGGTCGCGCTGCTGGTTGGCTTCGCGCTCCAGCAGATGGGTGCGGCCGGCAAGCCGATCCTGCGCGGCATCTCGCATCTCCAGCGGCTGGTGTTCCGGGTGCTGGCGATGATCATGTGGGCGGCCCCGATCGGCGCGTTCGGCGCGATGGCCGCCGTGGTCGGCGAGACCGGTCTCGACGCACTCAAGAGCCTGGCGCTGCTGATGATCGCGTTCTACATCACGTGCGTGGTCTTCGTCTTCGGCGTCCTCGGCACCCTGCTCAAGGTCACGACGGGGATCAACGTCTTCAAGCTGTTCGCCTACCTGGGTCGCGAGTTCCTGCTCATCCTCTCCACGTCGTCCTCGGAGTCGGCACTGCCGCGGCTGATCGCGAAGATGGAGCACGCAGGGGTCGAGAAGACGACCGTGGGCGTCGTGGTCCCGACCGGCTACTCCTTCAACCTCGACGGCACGGCGATCTACCTGACCATGGCCTCGCTGTTCATCGCCGAGGCGCTCGGTGACCCGCTGTCGATCGGCGAGCAGATCTCGCTACTCGTCTTCATGGTCGTTGCGTCGAAGGGTGCCGCGGGCGTCACGGGTGCCGGGATGGCCACCCTCGCGGGCGGGCTGAGCTCGCACCGGCCCGAACTGGTCGACGGCGTCGGTCTCATCGTCGGCATCGACCGGTTCATGTCCGAGGCGCGGGCGCTCACCAACTTCGCCGGCAACTCGATCGCCACGCTGCTGGTCGGCCACTGGACCGACAGCCTCGACCGCGCCAAGCTCGACCGGGTGCTCGACGGAGACGACCCGTTCGACGAGACCACGATGCTCGACTCGGAGGACGACGAGCTCGCACGCGACGGTTCGGTCGACGAGACCGGAGCGGGGTCGGAGGCAGGGTCGGAGGCAGGGTCGGAGGCAGGGTCTCGGGACCGGGCGCTCACGACCTGAGCCGCCGAGGTCACGGCGCCGTCGTCGGCGCGTGTCGGGTCACGGCCACAGGGCGAGCAGCGCGTCGAGCTGTTCGCCCCAAGGTCGGAACTTAGCCTCGATCCGTGGATGGCCGCCTACTACGCCACCACAGGGGCGCGCTGGCGGCGTTGCCGACGCTGGAAAGACGCCCTGTCTGACGCGTAGTAGGCGGGAATCGGTGGATCCGGGCTTGGACCCTCAGCTCAGGTGGTCGACGGCGCCGTCCGGTCGAGCAGGTCGAGCGCGTAGCGCGCGATCGCCGCGCGGTCGGCCCCCATCCGAACCGTCTCGTCGTTCACCGGCCCGTCGAACAGGTCGAACGGCACCGTCGACAGCCCCGTCATGACCAGCAGGCACAGCGCATGGCCGCGGCGCACGACGGCCTCGGGGATCTCGCAGCCCTCGGCCCGCAGCCCCGCGACGTACGCCGTCAGGATCGCCTCGTCGAGCTCGGCCAGGTCGTCGGCGCTGCGCCTGCCGATCTGGACGTCGCCGACCAGGAGCTGGGTCAGGTCGAACCCGACCGGGGCTCCGCCCCAGAACCCGAAGTCGATCATCACCAGCTCGTCGTCGTGCTCGCCCGCCATCAGGTTGTTGGGGCAGGCGTCCCCGTGGCTGAGCAGGCAGGGAAGCGCGTCGGCCTCGGCGGCCAGTGCGGTGCGTGTCTGCCACGGTCAAGCGCAGCCGGTCGCGCAGCTCGTCGTCGAACGCGGCGCACAACGGGTGCTGCCAGACCTCGTCACTCATCAGGAGCGGCGCGACCTGCACCTGCAGCCGGCCGGTGACATAGGTGTTGAGGGACCAGTCGATCTCCCGCAGGGCTTGCGAGCGGTGCGAGAGCCTGGCTGCCGGAGAAGCGACCCAGGAGGTGGGCCGCGCGCGCGTAGCGCTCGTGTGGTCCCACGTCGCGGGCCGGGTTTCGGGACCGGCTCGAGCCAGATCGCCGAGGAGGTCGTCGTCGAGGTCGAAGACGCCGAGGGCCCGGGGCGCGCGCAGGCCCTCGGGCAGCGGCCTCCCAAATTCGGAGCGGTAGACCTCGGCCTCGGTCTTCCAGGGCACGGTCGACTCCGCCCACTCCGGAGCTCCTCGGGCACGAACTGGAAGAACGGTGACCGCTCCCAGGACTGCACCTGCTTGACGAACAGCCGGAACGGCGCCTTGCTGCACTGCGTGGCGGCGTGGCCGCTGACCCACCAGCGGCCGCCGGTGGTGATCGCGGGCAGGTCGTAGTCGACCCGGTCGACCTGGGAGTCGAGCAGCTCGACCGAGTCCTCGTGGAGCAGGTCGGCCACCATCGCCGCCAGCTGTGTGTCGGTGACGTCGGCCGCGCCGAGCTCGTCACGGTTCCCCATAAAGGGAAAGTTACTTGACGACCATGGAGAATGTAAAGTGGCTTTATGACTTCCGGTGACCACATCCTCATCGCCACTGGGCAGCCTGATGTCGCAGAGTCGGTCCCTCGTCCTGGCCCACGGTGAGGCGGGACTCCGTCCGTCCCACCACCGCGTGATCGGCCATGTGCCGCCGGAGGGCGTCACGGTCACCGACCTCGCCGAGCGGGTCGGCATGACCAAGCAGGGGATCGGCCAGTTCGTCACCCAGCTCACCGACTCGGGTCATCTCACCGTCACCCCCAGCCCCGAGGATCGCCGAGTGCGGATCGTCAGGCGCACCGCGGAGGGCGACGCCGCCGCGCTCCGCCTCCGTGAGCTGCTCGACGGTCTCGAGGCGGAGTGGGCCAACCGGGTCGGCACCCGCCGCTACGACGAGTTCCGCGCGATCCTCGACGAGCTGGCCGGCGCGGCTGAGCGGATCAGCCGGCCACCGGTGGGGGTGGTCCGCTCCACGATCGCGCGGAGGTCTCCACCGGCGAGCGCGCCGAAGGTGCCGTCGTAGGACGACCCGAGCCGCGAGGCGCAGAAGACGTCGGCCACCTCGGGCGGCGACCAGCGCACCAGCAGCGAGCCCTGCAGCACCGCCGCCATCCGGCCGGCCAGCCGGCGGGCGCCGACCTCGAGGCTGGTCGGGGTCGGCCATCAGCTCGCCGAGCATCGCCAGGGTCGCGTCGATCGCGGCGTCGAGCCGGGTGTCGGCGCCGCGGGCCAGGCCGACCTCGGTGATCCACGCCTCGAGGGCCTCGGGCTCGCGGGCCAGGGCGCGCAGCACGTCGAGGGCGTTGACGTTGCCGGACCCCTCCCAGACCGAGTTGAGCGGCGCCTCGCGGTAGAGGAGCGGCATCAGCGACTCCTCGACGTAGCCGTTGCCGCCCAGGCACTCCAGCGCCTCGGCGGTCATGGCCGGCGTGCGCTTGCAGACCCAGAACTTCGCGAGCGGCAGCGCGATCCGCCGCAGCGCGGCCTCGTGAGGGTTGGCGAGGTCGTCGACCGCCGAGGCAAGGCGGAGCGCCAGCACCGTGGCGGCCTCGGACTCGACGGCCAGGTCGGCGACGACGTTCTGCATCAGCGGCTTGTCGGCCAGCAGGGAGCCGAACGCCGAGCGGTGGGCGACGTGCCACGACGCCTCCGAGACCGCGCGCCGCATCAGCCCGGCCGACCCGAGCACGCAGTCGAGCCGGGTGGCGGCGACCATCTCGATGATGGTGCGGACGCCGCGGCCCTCGTCGCCGAGCCGGATCGCGACGGTGCCGTCGAGCTCGAGCTCGGACGACGCGTTGGACCGGTTGCCGAGCTTGTCCTTGAGCCGGACGACGTCGAGCTGGTTGCGGGTGCCGTCGGGCAGCACCCGCGGCACCACGAAGCAGGTCACGCCGCCCTCGGCCTGGGCGAGCACGAGGAAGACGTCGTTCATCGGCGCCGACGTGAACCACTTGTGGCCGTGCAGCGTGTAGGTCCCGTCGGACGACGGCCGGGCCTCGGTCACGTTGGCGCGGACGTCGGAGCCGCCCTGCTTCTCGGTCATGCCCATGCCGCACAGCGCGCCGGCCTTCTCGCTCGACCGGCCGGAGGCCGGGGTCGTAGGTCGTCGACGCGAGCAGCGGCGTCCACTCCTTGGCCAGCGCCTCGTCGACGCGCAGCGCCGGGATCGCGGCGTAGGTCATCGAGACCGGGCAGCCGTGGCCCGGCTCGGTGTGCGACCAGGCCAGGAAGCCGGCCGCGCGGCGCAGGTGCGCGTCGGGGTCGCCGTCGGCCTGCTGCTCCCACGGCGTCGCGGCCAGTCCGTGCCCGACCGCGCGCTCCATCAGCCAGTGCCAGGACGGGTGGAACTCGACCTCGTCGATCCGGTGGCCGTAGCGGTCGTACGCCGTCAGCTCGGGATGGTGCTCGTTGGCGAGCCGGCCCTGCTCGCGCGCCTCGGCGGTGCCGGCCTCGGCGCCCAGCGGCAGCAGCCCCTCGAGCACGTCGGCCGAGCCGTGGCGCACGACGGCCTCGCTCAGCGCGAGGTCAGCGGCGACCACGTTGTGGCCGACCAGCGGCGGCACCTGGTTGGCGGCCGCTCGCAAGGATGCGCGATCGGGGGACCCCATGCCTCTACGGTAGAGCCCATGGTGGCGGAGCGCGTGCCCCCACATAGGCAGAGTGCCGCTGCGTCGGAGGCGGAGGGGCAGGCGTGGTGGCGCCGCAGCCTCGAGACGCTGTGGCGGCTGACCGTCACGACCGTCAGCTCCTGCCTGCGCTACCGCGTCACCGGGCTGGCCGCCGAGGCGGCGTTCTTCGCGGTCCTCTCGGTGCCGCCGCTGGTCTTCGGCCTCGCGGGCGGCATCGGCTACGTCACCGACCGGTTCGACCCCGGGCAGGTCGACCAGATGCGCGACGCCGTCCTCGACTTCTCCGGCCGGCTGCTCACCGACAAGGCGGTCGACAAGGTCATCGAGCCGACGCTCGACACGGTGCTGCAGCGGCGGCCGCTTCGACGTGATCTCGCTCGGCTTCGTCCTGGCCCTGTGGTCGGGCAGCCGCGCCCTCAACGTCTTCATCGACACGATCACCGTCATGCACGGCCTCGGCGGCCACCGGGGGATCGTCAAGACCCGGGCGCTGTCGTTCGTGCTCTACGTCCTGGCGCTCGTCACCGGCATCGCGGCCATCCCGCTGATGCTGGCCGGCCCCCGGCTGGTGGAGGACTCGCTGCCCGGCCGCTTCGACTTCCTGCTGGCCTTCTACTGGCCGGTGGTCGGGGTGATCTGCATCTGCTTCCTGGCCACGCTCTACCACGTGTCGGTGCCGGTGCGGACCCGCTGGCGGTTCAACCTGCCCGGTGCCGTCTTCTCGCTGGTGATGTGGATCGTCGGCAGCTACGTGCTGCGTTGGGTGCTCACCGCGACCGCCACCGACTCGCGGTCGATCTACGGACCGCTGGCCGCACCCATCGCCGTCCTGCTCTGGCTCTACGTCGTCGCCATCGCCGTGCTGATCGGCGCGGCGGTCAACGCGGCGTTCGACAAGGTGTTCGTGGGGGAGCGGTAGGGCCGAGGCGATAGGTTGCCAGCCGTGTCGGAGGCGAGCGTCGAGGAGTGGGACCCGGGGGCCACCGGCCGCGGCAACATCTCGCTCCCGGAGCGGGTCCGGTCACCGTGGTGGGCGCTGTCGCGGCGGCTGCTCGCGGCGCTGGCGATCCTGGTCGGCACCGTCTGCATCGTCTACTTCGACCGCGACGCCTACCGCGACAACAACGACCCCGCCGGCACGGTCAGCCTGATCGACTCGATCTACTACACGACGGTGACGCTGAGCACGACCGGGTACGGCGACATCGCGCCGTACAAGGACGGCGCCCGCCTCATCAACGCCTTCGTCATCACCCCGGCCCGCATCGCCTTCCTGGTGCTGCTGATCGGGACCACCCTGGAGGTCCTCGCCTCACAGGGCCGGGAGATGTTCCGCATCTCACGCTGGAGGAAGCGCATGGGACATCACGTCGTCGTCGTCGGCTACGGCACCAAGGGCCGCAGCGCGGTCGAGACCCTGGTCAGCAACGGGCAGGACCGCGAGTCGGTCGTCATCGTCGACCCCGGGCCGGTCGCGATGGCGGACGCCCACGCCGACGGCCTCGCGGTCGTCAACGGCGACGCCACCCGCCGCGAGGTGCTGCGCCGCGCCGGCGTCGCGGAGGCCGACCAGGTGATCATCACGACCAACCGCGACGACTCCAACGTGCTGGCCATCCTCACCGTCCGCCAGCTCAACCCCGACGTCTACATCGTCTCCTCGGCCCGCGAGCACGAGAACGCGCCGCTGATGAAGCAGTCCGGCGCCAACTCGGTCATCACCTCCTCCGACGCGGTCGGCCGGCTGCTCGGCGTCTCGTCGCTCTCGCCGACCCTCGGCTCGGTGATGGAGGACCTGCTGACCTACGGCGAGGGGCTCGAGGTCGCCGAGCGCGACCTCCTGGTCACCGAGGTCGGCAAGCAGCCGCAGTCGCTGCCCGACCAGGTGATCGCCGTGGTCCGCGACGAGAAGGTCTACCGCTACTTCGACCCCGTGGTCACCCAGCTGGCCCGCGGCGACCGGCTGGTCGTCGTTCGCCCGGCCAAGGAGCTGCCCTGGGCGCCGCGCCCCGGCACCCACGACGAGGAGCTCTCCACCGACGACGAGTAACCGCCTGCGCTCGCACACGTCAGGCGACTGTCGAACACCTGTTCGAATCTGTGTCACCATGCGGCATGGCGGGCGGCATGGGCGGCGGGCTGGGGCAAGCGGGGCAGCGGCGTGCCGCTGGCCGAGCGGGTCCGCGGCGACCTGCCTGCCGACCGGCCACCCCGACGCTCGCGAGCCGGTCGGCGGCGACTGCCCGGCCCGGCACTGCTGGGTGTCCGGCGCCGTCGACGCCGAGGGCGTGAAGCGGCCGGGGCTGCTGCTGGAGTGGCGCCAGGTCGGCGGGCGCTGGGAGGGCCGGGTGACCTACGCCGCGCGGCTGCGGCCGCTCGAGGCGAACGGCGGCTGGCTGGTGGTCGAGGAGTGGCTGCCGGCGGAGCTGCTCACGCCGGGTTCGATACCCCGGCGAGCTTCTCTGACACCCCCGCGAGCTTCGGCCCCCAGTCCGTGGCGACGCTCGCTGCGCTCGCGGCGCCTCGCTCGCTGGCTATTTACCCCGGCGAGCTTCGGGCCCCGAGGCCACGACGACGTTCGCTTCGCTCACGGGCTTCGCAGTCGTCGTGCCCACCGGGACCGATCGCCGGTTCGTCGCTCAGGGCTCCGTCGTGCCCATCGGGACCGATCGCCGGGCGCTCGCTTGCGAGTGGGCTCGCTCGGCGCGTCGCCACGGCCCGGAGGCCGATCGCGGGGCGCCTCGCTGCGCTCGGAAAGACCGGGTCGCTGCGCTCCCACCGCTCCCATTGCGGAGCCCGCCGCAAATCAAGAACGGCCACTCGTAGGAGTGGCCGTAAATGAGTTGAACCGCTGGAGTCTCGGGTCACCAGCGGTTCAACAAGGGGAACGTTAGACGAGCAATCGCCGCGCAGGGAAGGGCCGGAGGCCTTCTGGGACGAGAATGCCCCGAACGGACTACCCCAACCATCCGACCGGCCTACGTCGGACGCTGAGTGCCCAGGCCGACGGCCCAGGTGAGCCGCGGCGACGCCTCAGGCCTGGCCCGACCGTCCGGCCTGGCGCTTGCGCTGCCGGGTGAGCCGCTGGCGGCGCAGCCGGCGGACCAGGAGCGGGTCGTGGGCCAGGGCGCCGGGCAGGTCGATGATCGTCGGTGAGCGCCCGGTAGTAGTCCTCGGGCGAGAGTCCCAGCCGCGCGCGGGCGGCGGTGTCCTTGGCCTCGGCGTACTTCCACCAGTCGCGCTCGAAGGTGAGGATCGCGCGCTCGCGCGGGCTCAGCTCGACCATGGCGCGATCCTCTCAAATGCCCGGGCGCGACCCGAATCGGGGCCACCCTGGCGCCGACCCGCGCCGGCGACGTGACGCGGGTCTCGATATGGCGGTAAAGCGTTGGTGACAGCGTGTCAACTCCATCCACGAATGGGCAACAGTCCGCACCACGTCGGCACCCGCCTAAATGGGGTCTGACCTGCGAAAACAGCGTTTCTGTTACCCCGTTGTGGAGTTTTCGGGAACACCCCTGAGGGCATAAGTTCAGCGTGCAGCCGTACCGTGGGGGGTCGGCTACGACATGGGGGTCAAACATCAGCATGAGCGGTCTACTTCGGCACTCCGGAACGGAACACCGAGGACCCGCTGATCAGCATCGTGGTGCCTGCGCTCAACGAGGCGCTGAACCTGTCGGTGGTGCTGCCGCAGCTGCCGCGGGTCCACGAGGTCATCCTCGTCGACGGCGGCTCGGTCGACGGCACCGTCATGGCGGCCCGCCGGGCGCTGCCCGACATCATCACGGTGCTGCAGACCCGCAAGGGCAAGGGCAACGCCCTGGCCGCGGGCTTCGCTCGGGTGACCGGCGACATCGTGGTCATGTTCGACGCCGACGGCTCGGCCGACCCGGCCGAGATCGTGCGCTTCGTCGAGGCGCTCAAGGCCGGCGCCGACTTCGCCAAGGGCTCGCGGTTCACCGCGGGTGGCGGCTCGGCCGACATCACCACGGTCCGCCACCTCGGCAACAAGTTCCTCAACGGCGATCTTCAACCTCGGCTTCCGGACCCGCTACTGCGACCTCTGCTACGGCTACAACGCGTTCTGGGCCGACCTGATCCCGCTCCTCGACCTGCCCGACCACAGCACGCCCGGCGCCGGCCAGCGGCAAGATGGTGTGGGGCGACGGCTTCGAGATCGAGACCGTCATCAACTGCCGCTTCGCCGCCGCCGGGGTGGCCATCACCGAGGTGCCGTCGGTCGAGAAGCTGCGGATGTTCGGCGAGTCCAACCTCCGGGCCGTCCAGGACGGCATCCGGGTGCTGCGCACGCTGGTCACCGAGTGGCGCCGGGCCCGCGTCGTACGCCGGATGGAGCGCAAGCTCGCCCAGCCGTCGGTCGCCAAGGCGGCACCGGTCGAGCACCCGCGATCGCCGCCTGACCACCGCAACCTCTCGCGAAACGTCCGAGCCTCGTCCCGCACCGCGGGCCGGGGCTCGGAGCGGTTTCTCGCGACGACGTTGCGTAGACCGCCGGCGATGCCACGACCATGACCGCCGTCGGGGCTCGGGTAGTGTCCCAGTCGCAGGATCCCGTCGCCGGCTCGCGACCGAGGCCGTCACGGCTCGAGCGTGTAGCCCAGCCCCGAGGTCGTGAGCAGGTGCCGCGGATGCGACGGGTCGTCCTCGAGCTTGCGGCGCAGCTGGGCGGCGTAGACCCGCAGGTAGTGGTGCTCGTGCAGGTAGCCCGTGCCCCACACCTCGCGCAGGATCTGCTCGCGCGGCACCAGCCGGCCGAGGTTGCGGGCCAGCAGCTCGAGGAAGGCCCACTCGGTCGGGGTCAGCCGCACCTCGGCGCCGTCGCGTCGGACCTGCTTGCGGGCCAGGTCGATGACGAGGTCGCCGACCACGACCTCGGTCTCGCTCGGCTCGGACGCCGCGGCCCGGCGTACGGCGGCGCGCAGGCGGGCCATCAGCTCGTTCATCGCGAACGGCTTGGTGACGTAGTCGTCGGCGCCGAGGTCGAGCGCCTCGACCTTGTCCTCGCCGTGCTGGCGCGCGGAGAGCACGACGATCGGCACCGACGTCCAGCCGCGCAGCCCGGCGATCACCTCGGTGCCGTCGAGGTCGGGCAGGCCGAGGTCGAGCACGATGACGTCGGGGTGGGTCGTCGCCGCGGCGTCGAGGGCGGACCGTCCGTCGGCGGCGGTGACCACCTCCCAGCCGTGCGGCGCGGAGGTTGATCGCCAGGGCGCGGGCCAGCGCCGGCTCGTCGTCGACGACGAGGACCTTGTAGCAGGAGGTCGGGCGGGCTCACGAGGCCGCCGCGTGCGCGTCGGTCGCGGACACGGCCCGGGGGAGCGAGAGCACCATGGTCAGCCCGCCGCCGGGGGTGTCCTCGGCCGACAGGGTGCCGCCGAGGGCCTCGGTGAGGCCCGCGGGCGACGGCCAGCCCGAGGCCGAGGCCGCCGGCGCCGCCGTCGCCGAGCCGCTGGAACGGCTCGAACATCGCGCTCCCGTGCCTCGGGCGGGATGCCCGGGCCCCGGTCGACCACGATCACCTCGACCGTCTCCGGCAGCACGTGGGCCAGCACCCGGACCGGTGACGCCCGGGGCGTGCCGAACGGCGTTGCCGACCAGGTTGGCGACCACGCGCTCGAGCAGGCCGGCGTCGGTCGTGACCAACGGTGCGGGCTCCTCGACCTCGAGGCGTACGACGTCGGACTCGTGGCCGGCGACCGCGAGCGGCAGCACCTCGTCGAGGCTGCGGGTGCGCAGCACCGGGTGGATCAGCCCGCTCTGCAGCCGGGACAGGTCGAGCAGGTCGTCGATGAGCCGCTCGAGCTGCTCGGCGGAGCTGCCCACCGAACGCACCAGCTCGCGTCCGGTCGTCCTCGGAGATGCCCGGCGACGAGGAGCCCGTCGACGGAGGCCCGCATGGTGGCCAGCGGCGTGCGCAGGTCGTGCGAGACGGCCCGGAGCAGCGCGGTCGAGGTGGCCTCGGCACGCTCGAGCGCCGCGGCGCGCTCGTCGCGCTCGCGGAGCCGGCGGTACTCCAGCACCAGCCCGGTCTGCACCGCGAACGCCTCGAGCACCCGCTGGTCGCTGGCCCGCAGCGGTTCGCCGCACAGGGCGAGCAGGTGCCGGTCGTCCACCTGGACCCGGGTGTCGCCCTCGTCGGGCGTGGCCGCGCACGGTGCGCCGGACGACGCCAGGACGCGTCCAGCCGGCCGGACCGCTGCTCCAGCAGCGAGACGGCGTCCTGGCCGAAGGTCTCGCGGAGCCGCTCGACGATCGCCTCGGCGGTGTCCTGGCCGGTCAGCACCGACCGCGACAGCCCGCTCATCGTTGCGGCCTCGGCGCGGGCGCGCAGGGCCTCGGCGGCCCGGCGCGAGGCGCGGTCGACCACGGTCGCGACCGCGGCGGCCACGGCCACGAAGACCACCAGCGCCAGCACGGTTCTTCGGCTCGGCGACGGTGAGGGTGCCGATCGGCGGGGTGAAGAAGTAGTTGAGCGTGAGGAAGCCGACCACCGCGCCCAGCAGCGCGGGCAGCAGCCCGCCGACCAGGGCGACCGCGACGGTCGAGGCGAGCAGGGTGAGCATGGCCAGCGGCAGCTGGTCGGTGTCGTGCGAAGCCGTGCAGCACCCAGGTGAGCAGCGTCGGCAGCGCGAGCGCCCCGACCCAGCCGGTGGCCTGGCGGCCGGGCGAGAGCGGCGAGAGCATCGGCTTGCCGCAGGGACCGACGCGCGACCTGGTCGTGGGTGACGAGGTGGACGTCGATCGAGCCCGGCGAGCGAGGCGATCCGGTCGCCCGTCGTCCCGGTGAAGAGCCGGCGCAGCCGGCCGTGCCGCGAGACGCCGACGACGATCATCGTGGCGTTGGTGCCGGCCGCGAAGTCGACCACGGCGGCCGAGACGTCCTCGCCGACGACGGAGTGGAAGGAGCCACCCGACGGAGGCCACGAGCTCCTGGGCCCGGCCGAGCCGGCGCTCGTCGGCGCTGTGGAGGCCGTCGGTGGCGATCACGTGCACGGCGAGCAGCTCGGCGCCGGCTGCGCGCTGGGCCAGCCGGGCGCCGCGCCGGATCAGGGTCTCGCTCTCGGGGCCGCCGGTGACGGCGACCACGATCCGCTCCTTGGCCGGCCAGGTCTCCTGGATCCGGTGCGCCCGCCGGTAGTCGTCGAGCTGGTCGTCGACGCGGTCGGCCAGCCACAGCAGCGCCAGCTCGCGGAGCGCGGTGAGGTTGCCGACCCGGAAGTACGACGTCAGCGAGGCGTCGACCTTGTCCGGCTTGTAGATGTTGCCGTGCGCCATCCGGCGGCGCAGTGCGTCGGGCGACATGTCGACCAGCTGGATCTGGTCGGCGGTGCGCACCACCTCGTCGGGGACGGTCTCCCGCTGGCGGACGCCGGTGATCCGCTCGACCTCGTCGTTGAGCGACTCCAGGTGCTGGATGTTGACGGTGGTGATGACGTCGATGCCGGCGGCCCGGAGCTCCTCGACGTCCTGGGCACGCTTCGTCGTGCCGGCTGCCCGGCACGTTGGTGTGCGCCAGCTCGTCGACCAGCACCACCGCCGGGCGTGCGGGCCAGGATCGCGTCGACGTCCATCTCGGGGAACGTGGTGCCGCGGTACTCGATCGTCGCGCCGCGGCACCACCTCCAGCCCCTCGAGCTGGGCGGCGGTCTGCTCGCGACCGTGGGTCTCGACGAAGCCGATGACCACGTCGGTGCCGCGGGCGAGCCGCCGGTGCGCCTCGCCGAGCGCGGCGTAGGTCTTGCCCACCCCCGGCGCGGAGCCGAGGTAGACGATCAGCCGCCCTCGACGTCGGTCCACATCTCCCATTGTGATCCTCAGCTGCCTCAGCCGCCGCTCTGCGCGGCCTCCGGACGGCGATGTTGAGCATCAGGACGTTGACGTGCGGCTCGCCGAGCACGCCCCAGGTGCGGCCCGAGGTGTGGTCCTCGACCAGGTCGCGCACGTCGTCCTCGCTCAGCCCGTTGGCCTCCGCGACCCGCGGCACCTGCAGCTCGGCGTACGCCACCGAGATGTCGGGGTCCAGTCCCGAGGCGGACGCGGTGACCGCGTCCGGCGGTACGTCGCTCTCGGGGCACGCCCTCGCGCTCGGCGATCTCGGCCTTGCGCTCCTTGATCGCCTCGATGAGCGCGGGCTCCTCGGGCCCGAGGTTGGAGCCGGACGTCGAGAGCATGTCGTAGCCGTCACCGGCCGCCGAGGGCCGCGGCTGGAACAGGTCGGGGTCGTCGACCAGCTGGCCGATGCTCGCCGAGCCGACCGCCTTCTTCGGGTCGGTCGTGTGGCTGCCGTCCGCGGTCACCAGCGAGCCGCGCGCCTGCCACGGCGCGGCCACCCGCCCGAACCCGTAGACGACGGCCGGGTAGGCCAGCCCGAGCACCAGCGTGGCCGCGATCATCAGCCGCAGTCCGGCCAGGCTCTGGCGGAACAGTGCGTAGAGGTCCTTCATGTCATTTCTCCTTCGTCGCGGGGTTTCGAAGGCTCGCTGCGCTCGCACCTCGAACCACCGCGGCGCCGCCGGTGGCTGAGGTGTGAGGCCGTTCACGGCCGAGCCTCGAAGCCTGGTGAGCCGGGACAGCGACTCGCTCACGACGTTCACAGCCCCGGGAGCAGCGAGACCACGAGGTCGAGCAGCTTGATGCCGACGAACGGCGCGATCAGCCCGCCGACGCCGTAGATGAGCAGGTTGCGGCGGAGCAGGTCGGCCGCCGACGACGGCCGGTAGCGGACGCCGCGCAGGGCCAGCGGGATCAGCGCCACGATGATCAGCGCGTTGAAGACGATCGCGCTGACGATCGCGGACTCGGGCGAGCCGAGCCGCATGACGTTGAGGACGTCGAGGTCGGGGAAAGCCACGACGAACATGGCCGGCAGGATCGCGAAGTACTTCGCGACGTCGTTGGCCACCGAGAACGTCGTGAGCGCGCCGCGGGTGATGAGCAGCTGCTTGCCGATCTCGACGACGTCGATCAGCTTGGTCGGGTCGGAGTCGAGGTCGACCATGTTGCCGGCCTCCTTGGCCGCGACCGTCCCGGTGTTCATCGCGACGCCGACGTCGGCCTGGGCCAGCGCCGGCGCGTCGTTGGTGCCGTCGCCGCACATCGCGACCAGCCGGCCACCCTCCTGCTCCTTGCGGATCAGCGCCATCTTGTCCTCGGGCGTCGCCTCGGCCAGGAAGTCGTCGACCCCGGCCTCGTCGGCGATCGCCTTCGCGGTGATGGCGTTGTCGCCGGTGATCATCACGGTGCGGATGCCCATGGCGCGCATCTCGTCGAACCGCTCGCGCATGCCCGGCTTGACGACGTCCTTGAGGTGGATCACGCCGAGGATGCGGGCCGGCTGCTCCCCGAGCTGCTCGGCCACCACGAGCGGCGTACCGCCGGACGAGCTGACGTCCTCCACGAGCCGCTCGACCTGCGCGGTCACGGCGCTGGTCGCCGGGGTCCCGGTCGAGTGCACCCACTTCTGCACGGCCGAGCCCGCGCCCTTGCGGATGGTCCGGTCGGGGAGGTCGAGGCCGCTCATCCGGGTGGTCGCGGAGAACTCGACCAGCGTCCCGCCGCTCGTGTCCGGGTCGCTCAGCCGGTACTGCTCGTGGGCGAGGGTGACGATGCTGCGGCCCTCGGGCGTCTCGTCGGCCAGCGACGACAGCAGGGCTGCCTCGGGCCAGCTCCTCGTGCGTCACCCCGTCGACCGGAAGCACCTCGGTGGCCTGCCGGTTGCCCAGCGTGATGGTGCCGGTCTTGTCGAGGAGCAGGACGTCGATGTCGCCGGCGGCCTCGACCGCGCGGCCCGGACATGGCCAGCACGTTGCGGCGGACCAGCCGGTCCATGCCGGCGATGCCGATCGCCGAGAGCAGGGCGCCGATGGTGGTCGGGATCAGGCAGACCAGCAGCGCGACCAGCACCAGCACGGACTGCCGGGCTCCGCTGTAGTCGGCGATCGGCCACAGCGTCGCGCAGACGACCACGAAGACGACGGTGAGCGCGGTGAGCAGCACGTTGAGCGCGATCTCGTTGGGGGTGCGCTGGCGCTCCGAGCCCTCGACCAGCGCGATCATCCGGTCCACGAAGGACTGGCCGGGGTCGCTGGTGATCCGCACGACGATCCGGTCGGAGAGCACCGTGGTGCCGCCGGTGACGGCGCTGCGGTCGCCGCCGGACTCGCGGATCACGGGTGCGGACTCGCCGGTCACCGCCGACTCGTCGACCGAGGCGACGCCCTCGATGACCTCGCCGTCGCCGGGGATCCGCTCGCCGGCGACCACGACCACGACGTCGCCGTTGCGCAGGCTGGTGCTCGGCGACCTCGTCGGTCGGGAGCTCGGTGAGGTTGCCGGTGTACTTCAGGGTGTCGTTGCCGGCGCGCACCCGGCGCGCGGTGGTCTCCTGCTGCAGCGCGCGCAGGCTGGCGGCCTGGGCCTTGCCGCGGCCCTCGGCCACCGACTCGGCGAGGGTGCCGAAGAGCACGGTGAGCCAGAGCCAGACCGTGACCAGCCAGCCCATGGTGCTCGGGTCCTTGATCGACAAGACGGTGGTGACCACGGCGCCGATCTCGACGACGAGCATGACGGGGCGTGCTCGCCAGCTGCGCGCGGGTCGAGCTTGCGCACCGCGCCGGGCACGGCCTGGACGACCTGCTCGAGAGTCAGGACGCTCGAGCCGGCGACGACGCCGCTTGCGCCGGCGGTGGGGGCCTGGACAGAGGTGTTCACGACAGCGACTCCACGACCGGCCCGAGGAAGAGCACGGGCACATAGGTGAGGCCGACGACGACGAGTGCGACGCCGGTGAGGAGGATGACGAACAGCGGCTGGTGCGTCGGCAGGGTGCCGGCGCCGGCAGGCAGCCGCTTGGCGGCGGCGAACCGGCCGGCCAGGGCCAGCACGAAGATCATCGGCAGGAACCGGCCGAACAGCATCTCGAGCCCGAGCAGCGTGTTCCAGAACGGCGTGCCCGTGGTGATGCCGGCGAACGCCGAGCCGTTGTTGTTGGCGGCCGACGTGACGGCGTACAGCATCTCGCTGAAGCCGTGTGGACCGCTGTTGAGGATCCCGCACGGGCCCGTGCGTCGAAGGTGACCGCTGCCGCGATGCCGACCAGGAGCAGGATCGGCGTGGCGAGCACGTAGAGCGCCACCAGGACGATCTCGCGCTGCCCGATCTTCTTGCCGAGGTACTCCGGCGTCCGGCCGACCATCAGCCCGGCCAGGAAGACCGTGACGACGGCCAGCATCAACATGCCGTAGAGCCCCGAGCCGGTGCCGCCCGGCGCGATCTCGCCGAGCATCATGTTGAACATGGCCACGCCCCCGCCGGGGGCGGTGAACGAGTCGTGCATCGAGTTGACCGCACCGGTCGACGTGCCGGTGGTGGCGGCGCCGAACAGGGCCGAGGCGGCTTCGCCGAAGCGGGTCTCCTTGCCCTCCATCGCGCCGCCGGCCAGCTGGGGGGCGGTGCCGGGGGCGGCCATCTCGGCCCAGGTCAGCAGCCCGATCGAGGTCGACAGCAGCAGCGCCATCACGCCGCCCACCGCGATGCCCTGGCGGCGGTCCTTGACGATCAGGCCGAACGCCCAGGCCATCGCGAACGGGATGAGCAGGAGCAGGATAGATCTCGAGCAGGTTGGTGAACGGCGTGGGGTTCTCGAAGGGGTGGGCGGAGTTGACGTTGTAGAAGCCGCCGCCGTTGGTGCCGAGCTCCTTGATCGCCTCCTGGCTGGCGACCGGGCCGCCGGTGAGGGTCTGGCTGCCGCCGGTCAGCGTGTGCATCACGGGGTCTGCCGGCGAAGTTCTGGACGGCGCCGAACACGATGAGCAGGCAGGCCGCGGCCAGCGAGATCGGCAGCAGCACCCGGAACACGGTCCGGACCAGGTCGGCGAAGAAGTTGCCGACCCGGCCGTCGTTCTCGGTGCGCGCCAGACCGCGTGCGAACGCGGCCGCCGCGGCCATGCCGACACGCGGCGCTCACGAAGTTCTGGACGGTCAGTCCGGACATCTGCATGAGGTGGCCGATCGTGGCCTCGCCGGAGTACCACTGCCAGTTCGTGTTCGTCACGAAGCTGACCGCGGTGTTCCAGGCGCCCTCCGTCGGGAGCGCCGGGAAGCCCGAGCGAGAGCGGCAGGTGCTGCTGGAGCCGGCCGAGGCCGAAGAGCAGCAGGATGCCGACCATGCTGAAGCCGAGCACCGACATGGCGTAGCTGCGCCAGTGCTGGTCGGCGTCGGGGTCGACCCGCAGCACGCGGTAGGTCACCCGCTCGACGGCCAGGTGCTTGTCGCTGGTGTAGACGTGGGCCAGGTACCGGCCGAGCAGCGGTACGGTCAGGACCAGCAGCAGCACGAGCGCCGCGATCTGGCCCAGGGCGGGCAGGACTTCGCTCATGGGCTCAGTCCTTCTCAGGACGGTCCAGCGCGCCGACGAGCAGGGCGAGCCCCACGAACGCAGCCAGCGTGATCAGGACGTAGACAACATCGGTCATGCGTCCAGCCAACTACCGCGCGAGCCCGGTACGTCGTTCCCTGATGCTTCCCTTACGGGGCCCGGCTGGATCTTTCCGCTTCCATTGCGTCGCCGGACAGGCCGTCACGGCAGACCGGCAGGGCGTTGCCGCCCGGCTCGCGCAGACGATGGCGCTGCTCAGGTCACTGGGCGAACTGGACCCGGAGCAACGGCAGTGGCTGGCAGGACACGCCCTAGCGTCCCGCGCGCGGAGTTCGCAATATAAGTCTGCTCCCAGTGCGTGCATCGCGAGACGGCGGCGCGCCGGCAGACTGGGCGTCTTTCCAGCGTCGCCGACGAAGTGAGGTGCGTGCTGGGGGTGCGAGTTATGCAGCGAACTTCGTGTGCGGGGCACTAGTCGCGGTCCCGGCTACGGTGCGGCGGCGACCGCGGAGGCGATCTGGTCGGCGAGGAGGACTGCGACCCGGCGCTGCTCGCTGCCGGGATAGGCGACCCGGCTCGTCGCGGCGACCAGGAAGTGACCGACCACGCGAGAGCCTCGGCGCACGGGGACGGCGACGTACTCGTCGGTGGGAAGGCCCGAGCGCTCGACGTCGACCAGACGATCTCTCCTGGTCAGGACGCCGTCATGGTCCAGCACGGCGATCCGCGCGTCGTGGACGGGACCGGCCACGTAGCGGCAGGTGTCCGCGTCCAGCGCCTCGCCGATCTGGCGTGCGACGACCTCGACGACGGCGGCCACCGGCACGTCGCCCTCGACCACAGCTCGGGAGACGCCAAGGACACCGTCGAGGTAGCCGGAGCGTCGTGAGGACTCCACCTGCCGGCGGTGACCCCAGAGCGCCACCTCGGTGACCGCGAGGCTGATCAGCACCAGGAGCACCGTGGCCTCGACGTCGTCGCGGTCGTTGATGGTGAACCGGTGGAAGGGCCGGGTCAGGAAGAAGTCGAACCACGCGGCGCCCGAGACCGCCGCCGCGACGCCGGCGACCCGGTCGCCGCTGGCGGCAGCGGCCACGACCCAGAGCACCAGGACCAGCGCCGAGGTCGCCGGCGTGACGCTGCCGCGGACGGTCGACAAGACCGCACAGGTGAGCAGCGGCGCCAGCACCGCGGCGGCCCGCACCAGCGGTCGCCTCACCGCTGGGACGGTGCTGTGCAGGGACATCTCGCCAGTGAAGGGGGTCGGCGACGGCTTCGTCAGTGTCGCTTGCGGCTTCTTGACCTCGAAGCCACGAATCTTGACGGTTCCTTGACGGCTGGGCCGCCGACCGAGCCGCTCACTGGTGTAGACCGCTGCGAGCCGGCCGCGCGAGAGCGGCACGGCCGGAGGGAGCCGCACGAGCAGCGCGGTGGTGTGGCCCCACCCGGTGGGAGCGCGACCACCGGTTCCCGGGTGCCGCGGGCCGCCGAGCAGGGCGAGCCCAGCGCACGCCGCGAGCGTGATCAGGAGGAGGACGACCTCCGCCGTGCATCCGCCGTTCGGTCAGTTTGCGCTGGTCAGACCGGGTCTCGGCGGTTCCCTGACGGTCCACCCCAAGGCCCCGACGAGAGCCTGGAGGCGGCGTCCTGTCGGCCCCACTCGGGCCGCACTGGGGGCGAGAACGGCCAGGCGGCGGCTAGCACGACGAACGGGAAATTCTGCGGTCTCAGTAGGTGCGGGGCCGCAGAACGGCGGAGATCATCCGGCCGGCGCAGCAGTTCACACCGAATCCACGGTCGGGGTTGCTTGCCAAACGGCTGCTTGGGCGGGCATGCTTCTTGGCACAGAGCATGGGTCGTGGGGGCCTGAGCTCGACCGAAGGACCAGGTGGGGACCTTGTTGCTTGGGGGGAAACCGCGTACGGCTCATCCCGTACCGGCCAAGGTGGATCGCACGGTGGCGTCCACGACGTCACCGCGCATCCACGTAGTGCGGCTGCCGCGCCGTGTCGACGTGCCCGTCACCAAGGTGACGGCGCTTCGCTCGAAGGCGAGCTAGCCCCACTCCAGCACGCCGTCCGGGTCCGTCCCGGGCGGCGCTGCTCCACGTCCGAGCAGCCCGGCCAGCGCGGCGGCGACGACCGTGACGACCGCCAGCGCCACGCCGCCGACCTCGATCGCGCGCCACAGGCTCGCGACCACGACGTCCCAGACCGCGAGCGCGACGTCGCGCTGGGGGAGGTCCTCGGTGAGCGCGTCACGGGCGAGGACGCAGCACCAGCGCGAGCAGCCCGACCATCACCAACGAGGCGACCGCCAGCCGCGCGGTCGTAGCCAGCCGGCGGCGCGCCAGCAGCACGGTGAGCAGCACCAGGGCCGCCCAGGCCAGCGGGAGCCAGAAGCCGAGGGTGTCGAGGGTGTCGTAGGCCCGGCGCGTCCTCGCCAGCTGGTCGGCGTCCATGACCGCGAACGACGCGTCGATGCCGGCCGCCGCGTCGGCGTCGACGAGCCCCCGGGCGGCGAGGTTCTGGGCGATGGCGCCGAAGACGGTGCTGAGGTCGATGGTGACCCGGCCCTCGTCGTCGAGCCGGGCTGTCGCTGCGGTCCTCGAGGACGGCGATCAGCTGCTCGTGTGCGGCGCGGTTGCCCTCGACCCACGCCGTGCGGAACGCCGGGCTCGACACGACCTGCTGGACGACCAGCGTGCACGAGCCTTCGCTGCCCTCGCGGAGCGCCGCGCCCGACGTCGCGGCGAGCTGGAGCGCCTCGCGCTCGAGCTCCTTGACGGCGGCCTCCTGGACGACGTCGTCGTCGGCGAGCGGGGTCACCGTCTCGACGTACCTGTCGGTGTCGCTCACCACCCCATGGGTCCACACCGACAGCACGCCGAGGGGGAGCAGCACGGCGGCGAGGAGGCCGGTCAGAGAGGCCGGCAACGAGCGAAGCACCAAATGGACACTAGCTTTCTTCACTGGACCAGTGCGGCTGGTGGGTCTTGTGACGTTTTTGGGACCGGTGGGTTGTTTCGGGCGGATTCTCGATCCGAAAGCCTCCAACACCCCAGGGAGATCCCCCATGAAACTCCGGACATTGCTCGGGGCGGTCACCGCCTCAGCGCTGCTCTTCGCCATGCCCGTGACGCCGGCTCACGCCGACACCTACGCGCCCGACGCCGCCAGCCAGGACTTCTCCGGCGGCCAGGGCGGCTGGACCCAGACCGCCGAGTACTCCGGCCTCTGCCTCCAGATCGCTGGTCTGCCCGGCCGTCGTCAACACCTGGTCGGCCGGCGGCGCCGACGGCAACGGCTACGTCCGCACCAACTTCGTCAGCCTCGCCGAGACGCTCGCCGGCACGTCGGTCGGGATCTGGGAGAGCCCGTCGTTCACCTACAACGGCGTCAAGGGCCAGGCGCCCGGCACCGTCACGTTCGACATGAACATCCTGCGCAACGTCGGCGCACTCCTCGACCTGTCGCTGCTGAACGACGCGTCCTACCGCGTCGACCTGGTCGACCAGGGCAACGGCAACATGGTCAGCGTCGTGCCCTCGACCCTGGTCGCGCCGAACGGCGGCTGGACCGCCATCCCGTCGGCGGCGGTGAACCCGGACCTGGTCAAGATCGGCCACAACTACAAGATCCAGATCACCACCACCTATCACGCGGTCGTCACCGTGGTCGCTTCCGGTGAGGTCGGCTACGACAACGTGCGGCTCACCACCGCGGCGGCCAGCGCGGCGGGCGGCGGTGGCGGCAACGGTGGCTCCGGCATCACCGACATCAAGCACCTGCGCAAGCTGGTCAAGCACTACATCCTGCCGTCCTCGATGAAGGTCAACGGCCGCTTCCTGGTGGTCCACCTCCGCTGCCCGGCGGTGGCGTCTCCCGAAGGCCTGCCAGATCCAGCTCCAGGGTCTGCAGAAGGGCAAGTTCTCCAAGCCCGCCACGGCCCGCAAGATCGCGAAGCTCAAGGCCGACAAGAAGCGGACCGTCAAGATCCGCATCAAGCCGGCATACGTCGGGTCCTACGCCAAGGCCAAGAAGGTCTGGGTGAAGTGCATCGTCCGCGTCGGCAAGGTCCGCGTCAGCGTCCGCAAGCCGATCAAGCTCAAGACGCGGGGCCTAGCGTCCCGCACGCGAACTCCGTGTGCCGGGCCCTAGCCCCACCAGGGACCCCCGACCAGCTCGACCTGGTCGGGGGTCTCCTGTGTTCCGCGGACGCCGGTGGCTGAGGTGTGAGGCCGTCCACGGCCGAGCCTCGAAGCCTCGCAACGTGGGGCTGGGACTCGCCTCGCGCCGTACCCCACACTTGGCGGCGTGAGCAGGAAGTGGCGCAAGGCCAAGAAGGACCCGCGCAACGCCGAGCCGACGGTCCCCTACGGACCCCCGGTCGCCACCCACGTGGCGCCGCACCGGTCGGGCGCGCTCAAGTCGGTCGCCGTCGTCGGCGCCACCATCGCCGCGCCGTACGTCCTCCGCGGCCTCTTCAAGCTGCTGTCCAAGCGCTGACGGCTCGTCGTTCCTGCACACTTCTCCCGTGACCACCAACCCGGCCGATCCGCCGCCGCCGACCGGCCTCCCCACCTCGACCGTCCCGCCGGTGCCCGCCGTGCCGTACGGCGGCGCGGTGGCGCCCGTCGACCCCGCGACCGTCTCGGCGCCGCTCACGGCCCAGGGCGTGGCGAAGGGCGTCGGCCAGGTCGCCGTCTCCTGGGGCGCCCGCGCGATCATCTTCTTCATCATCCGGATGATCTTCCGGGCCATCTTCCGCAGGTGATCAGCCCGAAGTGACTACGGACGACTAGGTCCTCGCCTCACTACGCTCGCCCGGTGCTGACCTCGTCGCTCCGCCGCGCCCTCGTGGCCCTCGCCGTCTCGGGCCTCATGCTGGCCACCGCCGGCCCCGCCTCCGCCGTGTCCTCAGGCAAGCCCACCCCGGAGGGCAACTCCCACGCCAAGCCGAACGACGACGCCGGGCTACTTCCTCGGCTTCCCCACCGAGACCTACCAGTGGCACGGCTGCACCAAGACCTCCACCCAGCAGACCCCGGCCACCCTCGACGAGGGCGTGCCCAAGCCCGGCAAGGGCAACGCCCACAACAAGGTGACGTGGACGACCACCACGACCACCTCGGCCACCGCCGGCTACGTCCTGAGCTGGAAGGTCGCCAAGGGCTGGAAGATCTGCGGCGCCCAGGCCGCCATCCTCGGCTCCGACGACGTGGCCACGTTCGACCTCGCGATGGAGGTCGGCTACACCTCCAAGGCCGGCAAGGGCAGCACGGTGACCTCCGGCTCCGAGACCATCCGCACCAAGCTGTCGAAGCAGGACTGCAAGGAGCTCGGCATCGACACCCAGTTCAAGGGCAACTGGGGGATCCGCAAGATCTACGCGGTCACGGTCTTCATCAAGAAGAAGAGGTAGCCGCACGCCGAGGCCCGACCTGGATGTCGACGCCGCGCTGGCAGGGTTGACCTGTTCGAACACATGTTCGATCATGGTTCGATGAGCGCAGCGGTGGCCCTGGACCCGGCGCGGCCGGTCCTCGACCAGCTGCGGGCCCGGGTCGACTCGATGGAGGGCGGGCCGGCTCGGCTCCCGGTGCCGGTGCTGCCGGCGCTGTCCGGGCTGGTCACGCTGCGCGCCGGTGGCAGCTACGCCGTCGACTCCGCCTCCCTGGCCCTCGCGCTGGTGGCGGGTGCTTCGCAGTCGGGCGAGTGGGTGGGGTTCGCGGGGTGGCCAGACTTCGGGGCCAGGCCGCGGCCGAGCTGGGCATCGACCTCGCCCGCACCGTGCTGGTGCCCGATCCCGGCGACCACTGGCTGGAGGTCGCCGCCGCCCTGGTCGACGTCATGGGCGTGCTGGTGCTCCGGCCGCCGGCCAGGGTCGACGCCAAGTCCGCGAGCGTCCTCGACGCCCGGCTGCGCAAGCGCTCCTCGGTGCTGGTGGTGTGGGGCGACTGGCCGCGCTGCGAGGCGCGGCTCAGCCTCGAGGACGCCCGCTGGACCGGTCCCGACCGCGGACACGGCCGGCTGCCGGTCGCGACGGGCCCGGGTCGCCGTACGCCGCGGCAGCGCGCCGCCGGTCCGGGCCGACCTCGCCTTCCCCGGCGAGGCGGCGCCCGTGGAGCTGCTGGCGCCCGCGGCCTCGCCGGTCGAGAGAGCCTGGCGGGCGTCGGGGTGAGGGGCTCCCCATGAGAGTGCTGGTCGTCTGGTGCCCCGACTGGTCGGTCGTCGCGGCGCTGCGCGAGGCGGAGCGGCCCGCCACCGAGCCCGCCGCCGTGCTGGCCGCCGACGTGGTCGAGGTCTGCAACGGGCCGGCGCGCGCGGAGGGGGTCCGGCGCGGACAGCGGCGCCGCGACGCCCAGGCGCGCTGCCCCGAGCTGGTGCTGCTCGAGGCCAACCCCGACCGCGACGCCCGCCGCTTCGAGCCCGTGCTGGAGACGGTCGAGGCGCTGCGGCCCGGGGTCGCCGCGCTGCGACCGGGGCTGCTGGCGGTGCGCGCGCCCGGCCCGCTACTTCGGTGGCGAGGCCAACGCCGCCGCGGTGCATGGCCGAGACCCTGGTCGACGCCGGCGTGTGGGACTGCCGGCTCGGGGTGGCCGACGACCTGTTCACGGCCGAGCAGGCCGCGCGGCGCGCGCGGGTGCAGGAGTGCGAGCTGGTCGCCGCGGGCGGCTCCGCGGCCTACCTCCGCGACCTGCCGGTCGAGGTGCTGGAGGCCGACGGCGCAGACGGGCGCGAGACGGTCAGCCTGCTGCGCCGGCTCGGGCTGCGCACCCTCGGCGACTTCGCGGCCCTGCCGGCCGACGCCGTGCAGCACCGCTTCGGCCGCTACGGCGTCCCGGGTGTGGCGCCGGGCCCGCGGGCGAGGCGCCGACGCTGGTCGCCCCACGCACCCCGCCGCCCGACCTGACCGCCGAGGTCTGCTTCGAGCCGCCGCTCGACTCGGTGGAGGCGATCTGCTTCAGCGTCCGCACGACCGCGGAGCGGCTGGTCGCCGACCTGGCCTCGCGGCAGCTGGTGGCCACCGGCGTGCGGATCGAGGCCGAGCACGACGGCGCGGTCGCCTCGGCACGCACCTGGCTGCACCCCCAGCTACTTCTCCGCGCGCGACCTCGTCGACCGGGTGCACTGGCAGCTCCAGGCCGGTGGCTCGCTGCGCTCGCGGCAGGACGCCGGGGCGGTGCGGGCGCCGGTCGAGCGGGTGCGGTTCCTGCCCGAGGTCGTGGAGCCGGCGGCGGCCCACAGCCGAGGGGCTGTGGGGCGGCTGCCGGCGAGGAGCTGGTGGAGCGCGGCGTGGCCCGGGTGCAGGCGATGGTCGGGTTCGACGCCGTGACCCGGCCGGTGCTGCAGGGCGGACGCAGCCCGGCCGACCGGCAGGCCGCGGTGCCGTGGGGCGAGCGGGCCGACCGGGCTGCGGCCGCTCGACCGGCCCTGGCCGGGGCAGCTGCCCGGGCCGGCGCCGTCGCGGGTGTTCGCCGAGCCCGCTGGCCGCGGAGGTCCGCGACGCCGTCCGGTCGCGCCGTGGCGGTGACCGAGCGCGGGGTGGTGAGCGGCGAGCCGACCCGCGTCATGCTCGTGGGCGTCGACGGAGGCGGCTGGCAGCCGGTGGCCGCCTGGGCCGGTCCCTGGCCGGTGGACGAGTCGTGGTGGTCCGAGGGACGAGGGCCGCGCCGCGCGGTTCCAGGTGGTGGGCGCCGACGGCCGGGCGTGGCTGCTGGTCTGCGGCCCGGGCGGCTGGCGGGTCGAGGCGGGCTACGACTGATGGGGGCTGGCTGATGGGCTGGAACAACCCGGCCGATGTCGTGGAAGGAGCTGGAGCGCCGGCTCTCCGGGCTGCCCGGCGCCGACGACGCGCCGGTCTCGCGGCGCAAGCACGGCCGGCTCGAGCCGCGCGAGGTGGCGCGTCGATCCCGAGGCCGGCCACACGCCGTACGCCGAGCTGCACTGCCACAGCCACTACAGCTTCCTCGACGGCGCGTCGTCGCCGGCCCAGCTGGTCGGAGGAGGCGGTCCGGCTGGGGCTGCACGGCCTGGCCCTCACCGACCACGACGGCTTCTACGGCGCACCGATGCTGGCCGAGGCCGCGGCGGCCTACCCGACCGCCGGGCTGCGCACGATCTACGGCGCCGAGCTCTCGCTGGGGCTCAGCGGGCCGCAGAACGGCGTGCCCGACCCGGAGGGCGGCCACCTCCTGGTCCTGGCCCGCGGGGTCGAGGGCTACCACCGGCTCGCCGCGGCCATGACCGACGCGCACCTGCGGGGTGACGAGAAGGGCCGCCCGGTCTACGACCTGGCCGAGCTGGCCGAGCGGGGTCGCGGGCACTGGGTGGTGCTGACCGGCTGCCGCAAGGGGCCGGTGCGGTCGGCCCTCGCCGCCGGCGGTCCGGCCGCGGCGAGCCGAGGAGCTCGACCGGCTGACCCGCCTGTTCGGCATCGACCACGTGGTGGTCGAGCTGTCGCCCAGCCCGCACCCGGCGGCCGACGAGACCAACGTGCGGCTGGCCGGGCTGGCCGCCGACCACGGCCTGCCCGTCGTGGCCGCCGGCAACGTCCACCACGCCACGCCCGGCGTCGGCGCGGCTGGCCTCGGCGATGGCCGCCGTCCGCGCCCGGCGCAGCCTCGCCGAGCATGGACGGCTGGCTGGACCTGTCCGGCGTCGCCCACCTGCGCAGCGGCGCCGAGGTCGCCGCGGCGCTGCGCCGCTGGCCCGACGCCGTCCCGCGCAGCGTCGCGCTCGCCGACGAGCTCGCCTTCGACCTGCGCAAGGCCTCGCCGCGGCTGCCCAAGCACCGCATCCCCGAGGAGCACACCGCGGACTCGTGGCTGCGCGAGCTGGTGTGGCGCGGCTTCGAGGAGCGCTACGCCGGGCTGCCGCACGCCGAGACCGCCCGCGAGCGGATCGAGCACGAGCTGCGCGTGGTGGCGCGAGAAGGACTTCTCCGGCTACTTCGTCATCGTCCACGACATCGTCGACTTCGCCCGCAGCCAGCGGGATCCTGTGCCAGGGCCGGGGCTCGGCGGCCAGCTCGGCGGTCTGCTACGCGCTCGGCATCACCGCGGTCGACGCGGTCTTCTACCGGCTGCCCTTCGAGCGGTTCATCTCCGCGCACCGCGACGAGGAGCCCGACATCGACGTCGACTTCGACTCCGACCGCCGCGAGGAGGTCATCCAGTGGGTCTACGACACCTACGGTCGCCACAACGCCGCGCAGGTGGCCAACGTGATCACCTACCGGCCGCGGATGGCGGTCCGCGACGCGGCCAAGGCGCTGGGCCACTCCCAGGGCCAGCAGGACGCGTGGTCCAAGCAGATCGACGGGTGGCACGGCGGTCGTGGCCGGCGACCACGGCGACCCCGCGGCCCACGACGTGCCCGCCCCCGTGGTCGCCCTGGCCGAGCAGCTGATGGGCGCGCCGCGCCACCTCGGCATCCACTCCGGCGGCATGGTGCTCACCGAGCGGCCGATCGGCGAGGTGTGCCCGATCGAGCGGGCCCGGATGGAGCAGCGCACCGTGCTGCAGTGGGACAAGGACGCCTGCGAGGCGATGGGGCTGGTGAAGTTCGACCTGCTCGGCCTGGGCATGCTCGGCGCGCTCGACCACATGATGAAGCTGGCGGCCGAGCACACGGGGGAGTCGTGGGACCTCGCGACGATGCCCAAGGAGGAGCCCGGGGTCTACGACATGCTCTGCCGCGCCGACTCCGTCGGCGTCTTCCAGGTCGAGAGCCGCGCCCAGATCGGCACCCTGCCGCGGCTGCGGCCGCGCGAGTTCTACGACCTGGCCATCGAGATCGCGCTGATCCGGCCGGGCCCGATCCAGGGCGGCGCGGTGCACCCCTACGTGCGCCGGGCCACCGGCGTCGAGCCGGTCACCTACGAGCACCCCGACCTGGTCCCGGTGCTCGAGCGCACCCGCGGCGTACCCCTCTTCCAGGAGCAGCTGATGGCGATGGCCGTCGCCCTGGGCGACTGCTCGCGCGACGACGCCGATCTGCTGCGCCGCGCCATGGGCTCCAAGCGCGGCGTGGAGCGGATCGAGAGCATCAAGCAGAAGCTCTACGCCGGCATGGCCCGCCGCGGTCTCGTCGGTGACGTCGCCGACGGCGATCTACGTCAAGATCCTGTCCTTCGCCAACTTCGGCTTCGCCGAGTCCCACGCGCTGTCCTTCGCGCTGCTCGTCTACGCGCAGCTCCTGGTTCAAGCTGCACTACCCCGCGGCGTTCCTGGCCGGGCTGCTCCGCAACCAGCCGATGGGCTTCTACTCACCCCAGTCGCTGGTGCACGACGCGCGCCGCCACGGGGTCGACGTACGCCGGCCCGACCTGCTGCTCTCGCAGGCGAAGGCCGACCTCGAGCTGCTCGACCGACGGCTGCCGGCCGCGGCGACCGGCCTCGACTCCTGCCTGCAGCCGCACTTCGAGCGCACGCGAGTGGCGCGCCGACTCGCCCGACCCCACGCTCACCCACCGCCGCGACGGCCACCACGCCGTCCGCCTCGGCCTCGACTCGGTCCGGGGCATCGGCCTCGACGTGGCCGAGCGCATCGTGGCCGCCCGCGCCGAGGCGCCGTTCGCCGACGTCACCGACCTCTCGCGTCGCGCCGCGCTCACCTCGGCCCAGCTCGAGGCCCTCGCCACCGCCGGCGCCTTCGACGGCCTCGGGCTCGACCGCCGCCAGGCCCTCTGGGTCGCCGGCGCCGCCGAGCGCGCCGACCAGCTGGCCGGCTCCACCCCCAACCCCGCCCCGCCGCCGCTGCCCGGCATGACCGAGGTCGAGCTCACCCTCGCCGACCTCTGGGCCACCCGCATCTCGCCCGAGAAGCACCCCGTCGAGCACCTCCGCGCCGAGCTCACCAGGGCCGGCATCAAGTCCGTCGGCGACCTCCAGCACGCCGAGTCCACACCGCCGCGTCCACGTCGCCGGCCTGATCACCCACCGCCAGCGCCCCGGCACCGCCGGGGGCGTCACCTTCCTCAACCTCGAGGACGAGACCGGCATGCTCAACGTCGTCTGCTCCATCGGCGTCATGCGCGCCCACCGCCAGGCCGCCCGCAACAGCGTCGCCGTCGTCATCCGCGGCATCCTCGAGCGCGAGGAGGGCGCCACCAACCTCGTCGCCGACAGGATCGAGGGCATCGACGTCGTCGTCCCCGGCGCCGGCGCGGTCCTGCAGGCCCGGGCGTCCTCGCGCGACTTCCGCTGATCCGCCCCTGACTTTGTGCACTGCTCGACTGGCGATCTTGGCTGTAAGGCTAAGCCTCGATCCGTGGATGGGCGGCGTAGCGAGCGGCACCAGAGGGGTGTGACTGGCAAGGCGCCGGCGCGCAGTCAGACTGGGCGTCTTTCCAGCGTCGGCAACGCCGCCAGCGCGCCCCTGTGGTGGCGCGTAGTAGGCGGCCATCCACGGATCGAGGCTAAGTATCCTTAGTGTTATCTGTGTTAAGACTAAGTATCCTTAGTCAAGGAGATCGCATGGTGGCCCGCAAGGTCTCTGCGCGCACCCGTCGCGCAGCCCAGGAGCTGGGGGAGCGCTGCGCCGAGTGGCGCAAGCTGCAGGACCTCACGGCCGAGCAGGTCGCCCAGCGCGCCGGCATCTCGAGCCCGACGTTGTGGAAGCTCGAGTCCGGCGACCCCGGGGTCAGCATCGGTGTCTTCCTCGACGTCGCCCGAGCGCTCGGGTTCTCCGACCAGGTCCTCGACGCGGTCGATCCTCTGCAGACCGAGCTGGGCAAGGCACGCGCAGGGCAGACCCTGCCCAAGCGCGTTCGCCACTGACCCACGCCAGCACCACGAGGAGGAGAGGCCGTGAGCCAGAGCACGAACCGGGTCTTGGTCTGCGCCGACGTGGACGGCGTAGATGTCCTCGTCGGGACTCTCATCTTCGACGCGGCGAGCCGTCGCCGTGCGGGGATCAGCAGCACCTTCACCTATGACCCGACCTGGCTCGCCAGGCCGGGCGCGTACGCCATCGATCCGCGCCTCTCGCTGTTCGGTCGCTCGTCGACTGTCGCTGGCTTGCCCGGATGCTTCCAGGACTGCTCGCCGGACCGGTGGGGTCGCAACCTCGTCGAGAAGCGGCTACGCGCGCTCGCCATCCGCGAGGGCACGGGTCAGCGCACTCTCACCGACATGGACTTCCTCCTCGGGGTCTCGGACCTGACCCGGCAGGGCGCTCTCCGGCTTCGGCTACGCCGCCTCGGCTGGGGCGACCTCACCCCGCGGTCCCTTCCTGGATCCGGACACCGAGGTCCCGAAGCTGCTCGAGCTGCCACGTCTGCTTGCCGCCGCGGATGCTGTAGGACGCGACCCCGACGACCAGACGGCCGTGAAGGAGCTGCTCGACGCTGGGTCAGGGTCACTGGGCGGTGCCCGTCCCAAGGCCTCCGTGCGCGACGGAGACCGGCTGATGATCGCCAAGTTCCCGCACCGTGACGACGCCTGGGACGTCATGGCATGGGAGGCCACCGGGCTCGATCTGGCTGACGCTGCCGCCATTTCGGTGCCAGGTCATCGGCTCACCAGAGTCGACGGTCGCGCCGTACTCCTGCTGGACCGGTTCGACCGCACCGCAGAGGGGCACCGCCTTCCCTACGTCAGCGCGATGACGCTGCTCACCCGCGCGGACGGTGACCTCGCCGACTACGTGGACTTCTGCGACGCGATCAGTGACGAAGGCGCGGCGACGACCGCCGACCTGGAAGCGCTCTGGCGGCGCGTCGCCTTCTCGGTGGCGATCCACAACACTGTCGACCACCTGCGCAACCACGGCTTCCTTCGCGCGAAGGGCGGCTGGACCCTCGCCCCCACTTCGACGTGAACCCCGACCCCGACGTCGGTGCTCACCGCGTGACCGGCATCGACGGTGCACGTGCCGTCGCCGACGAGGCCCTCGGCCTGGAGTCACTTGCGGTCGAGTGCCGTCTCAGCCCGCTGCGAAGGTCCGAGATATCCACCGAGATCCTTGACGCCACCACGGACTGGACGAGGGCCGCTCGAGCCAATGACATCTCCGGGGCGGAGATCAACCGCTTCAAGGACACGTTCACGACCGGCATCCGAGTGCTGCGGGGGCTCGCGTCCTGAGTCAGCTCAGTTGGTGACCGCTCGTCACTGTCCGCCCCGGAGAGCCGACCTTCTCAGCCCTTCACGCCGTCGGCAGCCGACTCGCGACCCAGGCCCAGTCGATGCGCTCTTGCTCCAACCGCACGCGGTCGCCCAGTCGATCGAGGACGAGGTCGTCGTAGACGGCTCGTTCGTTGCCGTCGAGGCGTGGACAGGCGAGCTCGAGTCGGGCGGTCCTCGACGACCCATCGGTCCTGGTGGGCGAGAAGGGTCTCGCGGTCCATCAGCACCGAGCGGGTCTGCGGCAGCCACGCCCGGAGCCGGTCGAGGATGGCGAACCCGTGGGTGTCCAGGTCACCCCAGTAGTGCACCTCGACATCGCGCAGCCAAGGAAGCGATCCGGCCCGGTCGACCTCGAAACCCCTTGCCCCAGATGACCACGCCCTCATGGCGGGATGTCGACCGACAAGTAGGTCGCCTCGTTCTCCACGATCAATGCGCTCTGCACGCTGACCTTGAACTGCGGCCAGCTCAGAGCGGCGGAAGGTCCCCTCCGAGAGGCATTCCGGCATCCCGGCGAAGCCCTGGTCGAAGCGCAGCCGGACCGTCTCGGTGGCAGTGGCCAGGCCGAGATCGCGGGCGAATCCGGCGGCGCTCGCCGATACGCCGAGCAACGAGGCGAGGACCGCCCGGTGCCGCTCGACGAACTTCGTGTCCACACCTGGCGCGTCGATCTGGCGGATCCTCCGACCGGATCCGCGGGCGGCGTCGAGCCACGCGTGGGCCGCGAGCAGCTGCGGCCAGACGTCGTGTTGGTCGAGCGCCTTGAACGGCTGCTCGCAGGCCCAGACGTGCACCGATGGGACGTCACGGGTCGTGGCGAGGACGGTGTCGTAGCGACGTACGTCGGCAGTCACGCCGAGCAGTGCCCAAGCCTGGTCGTAGGACGCGACGATGGCACGTGAAGGCAGCTGGTTGCGCCCGACCAGCCGGCCTCCCACCGAGGCCCGGGTCAGGTCGTAGCGCCCACCTTGGAAACCGCCCTGCTCGAGGGCTGCGATCCAGGCCTGTACCTCACCCAACCGGTCGCCGATCTCGCCCGGCCGTGGGCCGCGCACGGGCACGTCGACGATGGGGCACGGCTCGCCGGCGGCGTACGCGCGGAGGAGCGACCCGTCGTCCCATCGGCGGCGCACCTTGGCCGCGACGTCGATGGCAGTGGTCCAGGCGCGGGGGGAGTCACGGCGCCGGCCGTCGCCCGTGATCGCGCAGTGCGTGGAACTCCTCGATCGTGAGGGTCTGGAGGCGCGAGTAGCTGCCGGACGGGTTGTCAACGAAGCCGATCGCGCGGACATACGGCTCGATGACGTGCACCTTCTGCAGTGGAGTGACGATCAGCAGCTGCAGCCCGAGCTTGGCGAAGAGCTCGAGCGCGTAGCGGGTGGAGGCGTCGGAGCCACGGCCGAAGGCTTCGTCGATGACGGCGAACCGGAAGTCGCGGGAGCGGGTGGCGCCCCACTCGAGCCCGAACTGGTAGGCCAGTGAGGCGGCCAGGATCGTGTAGGCGAGCTTCTCCTTCTGGCCGCCGGACTTGCCGTCGGAGTCGCGATAGTGCTGCCACTCCACGTCGGTCTTCCGTTCACGCTCGGACGCCGAGAAGGTGAACCAGTTGCGAACGTCGGTGACGCGGCGGGTCCAGGCTCGGTCGGACTCGGCGTGGGCGTCGCGGCCGCGGAAGCGCTCGAGGATGCGCTGCACCTCGAGAAACCGCTGCTCGGAGTAATGGTCGCCGTCGGGCGCGAGGGCGTCGTTGGTGGCGTCGCGCAAGTCTGCCGGAAGGCCTGGACCTCCTGGTTGACGGTGCGGCTCCTTCTCGAGCCGGATGAAGCGACCCGGCTTGTAGTCGATGGCGCCCATCGCATCGTTGATCCGGTCGATGCGGACGTGGATCTCGTCGGCCTGCCGGTTGAGCCAGCTGTTGAACCCGGCGAGCTCGCGGATGGTGTTGGTGTTGAGCTGCTCCTTGAAATCGGCCTCGAAGCGTGGCAGGTCGTCGTCCGCCACCCGGTCGTGGAACGCCTGGAAGTCGTGGCGGGCGTCGATGTCGGCGTCCATCTCCGCCGCGCACTTCTGGCCAGCGGTTGAGAACCTTGTTCATCTCTGGTCACGGCGCTGGTGACGTAACCACTGAACTCCTTGCCTAGGCGGTCGATGGTCCGCTGGAGCCCGGACGTCAGCTGCTCGGACGTGCGGCCGCACAGTCCTCGGAGGCGGTTGGCAGGGCGTCTCCCAGCCTGCACCAGGAGGTCGTCGTACGACGCGCGCGCGCGGTCGCGGCGACGGCAGGGTCTGAGCGGCGACGAGGACTCGTCCTCGGCGCGGACTCGCTCGGCGCCTCCCGATGTGGTCGTCGAGCACTCGGATGTCGCCGGTCAGCCGAGCGAGGTCGCGGGCGATCGTCAGCGCCGCGCCTCGGCGTTCGTCCCCAGGCGTCGCTCGATCTCGACGAGCTCGCGTCGATCCGGCCAGGAGGCGGTCGCGCTCGGCGTCGCCGCGGCATCGGCGCGCGCCGCGGCTTCCTGGTGGTCGAGATCAATCCAGGAGGCGTACGTCGCGAGGGACGCCAGCGCCTCGCGCGCGACGTCGCCCGGTCGCGGTCGACGCTGCAGCCGTGACCAGGTTGTCGTCGACGCGCAATAGCTGGGACTGCAGCTGGGCCGAGCTGCGCGTGCAGGGCCGCGACCTTCTGCTCGTTGACCCAGCCAAGGACCCAGGAGCGGGGGTCGTCGACCCGGCCCCGGTCGTCCTTCTCGTGCCGCTCACGGGAACGCACTTGGCCCTCGCGCGTCACGGCGCGGGTCTCGCGTGGCGGAACTCCTCGATCGACTCCGCGCACCGGTGGTCGGCGCGCTTGGTCAGCTCGTCGCACAGGTAGTCGCGTGAACGTTCCGTCCCTCACGACGACAACGTCGGCCAGCAGCAGGCCACCCGACGATGCCGCGGGGCTGCAGCCGCACCCGCCGCGCCGACACCCGCTCGTAGACCAACCGCATACCGGTGGTGCGCCGTCGGCGCGGTGCTGCACCAGCCGCCGCTCGTTGACCCACGGGCTCACCCGCCGCGTAGTGCTCGCTGCGGGCACCAGCATCGACAAGGCGAAGCCGCGGAGCACCCGCTCGGCGGCGCCGCGCCACGCAGCGTGCTCGTCGGCGACATCGAGCAGCTCGCCGGCGAACGGCAGCTCGTCGGTGTCGATGCTCGAGCTCGGCGCAGAGCTGGCCGCGCAGGACGAGCTGGGCACCCGGGATGTTGCTGGTGCGCCCGGCGAGGCTGGCGAGCTCGGACCTGGTCTCGTCCCCACGGCGGGCGAGTCTCGCCGCTTCCGCTCGGTCGACGTCAGCTGCGTGGTCGAGGTCGGTGCGCTCGCGTCGCGAGGTCGGCGAGGCCGGCCTGCACCTGGGCGGCGACTGCCGGCGAACCCGGAAGCGTCGGCCACGCCTGGCAGGTCTGCCGCCGTCGAGCCGGGTGTCGAAGTCGCGCCGTCGCGAGCGGCGTATGTCGGCCTCGCTGCGCGCCGCCTGCTCGTCGCGCTCCAGCTGACCGACCCGATCGCCACCGGCCTCTGCCCGCTCGGCAACGAGCTGCTCGCGCTCGCGGTCGAGGACCACACGGCGCTGCTCGGCGCGCGGCCTTGTCCGCCGTGGCCTGCTCACTGCGCGCGGCGTTGGCCCCGATCTCCTCGGTCAGCAGCTGGATGCGCAGCTCAGCGACGAACAGGCGGACGGCGTCGCGTTGCCGCTCCGCCTGGGACCCGGCGGTCCACCGCGTCGTCGTACCGGTCCAATGTGGCGACCAGGGGACCCAGCGCCTCGAGCTGGTCGCGGGCACGCGTGACTGCCTCGTGGGCACGGGTCAGGTCGTCGAAGTGCGCCACGATGCCGCGGATCCGCTCGGAGGCGTCGACTGGCTCGAGCATGTGGCTGCGGACGAACTCGTTGAGGTTGCCCACGGACTTCATCGACACGGTCTGGTGGAACAGGTCCATCGCGTGCTCGGAGCGGATGCCCAGGAGCTTGCGCATCCTGCGGGCGTAGTCGGGGAAGCCGTTGTCGATCTCGGCCCCGCTGGCACGGAGCCGACGGCGCAGGTCGACGAGGTCAGAGCCGAAGGCCGTGAAGTCGTCCTCGATCGACAGTGCCTTGTCGGAGGTGACGAAGAACCGGTCCGGCTGTCCGGCGCGGTCCTTTTGGTGGAAGACCTGCGCGAGCGTGACGGTCTCGTCGTAGCCCTCGTTGACAAAGACTCCCAGGACGACGGAGTAGGCGCGTGTGGTCGCGCAACCCGATCGGCCGGGAGGCGCCGGTCGCCTCGCTGCGCTCGGACTTGTAGTGCCCCTCGACATAGCTGCGGAGGGTCCGCTCCTTCGACTCGGCGCCGGCGGCCTTGTTGTAGGAGATGCGGTGCGCGGGCAGCAGCAGGGTGGTGACTGCGTCGACGAGAGTCGACTTGCCACTTCCGATGTCGCCGGTGAGCAAGGCCGTCTCTCCGCGCGGCGTCAGACGCCACACCCGCTTGTCGAAGGTGCCCCAGTTGAAGACCTCGACGCGGTGCAGGCGGAAGCCGGCTCGATCGATCGCCTCCGAGTTCGACAGAGGCGAAGAGTGCCTCACTCATCGCTGACCCCTGACTCGGCTCGCGTGCCGGCGTACTCCTGGAGCTTGGCGGCGAAGTCGGACATCGTCTGAGCGTCGACGTAGGCCTTGAGGATACGGCGAATCTCGAAGTGATCGGGCTGACCGCGCAGCGGTCGGAGGAAGCCCAGCTCTGCGGCCTTGGCGATGGTCCGGTCGGCCTGGTCGATGACCCGAGCCTCGTTGGTGGAGTCGGCGAGGAAGAGCGCGAAGCAGATCGACGAGCTGGTCGCGGTGGAGGACGAGCTGGCCCTCGTCACCGGACGTCTCCCACTCGACCTGACGCTTGCGCAGCAGCACCAGCAGCAGGCTGACGTTATAGGTGAGTGCGCGCCGGTTGACGAGCCGGGGGAGCGGCTCCTCACCATCGTCCTGCCGGGTGCGGAGGTAGGCGTAGCCCTCCGCTTCGTCGACGACGACGTCGACCCCGACGGTGGCGAAGTGGTCGCGGACCGCGCCGCCGTGCCGGCCCAGGGCCAGCCAGGCATCCTCGTCTGACTCGCGGTAGAGGACGCCGCGCATCAGGCGGATGAGCCGTCGTCGCGACCGCGGTCTCCTCCAGGGTCCTCATCGCCGGCTCACCGTCACTCGCGGCAGGCGGACGCGCCGACTGCGCCGCTCCGTCGTCGTAGTCGATCAGCATCTCCTCGGTCTCGTCCATGCTCACCTCGAGGTCGGCGTCGTCCAGCGAGAGGTAGGCGACGAGCTCAGCCGCGCCTTGCTCGACAGGGAACAGCCCGACGATGTCGCTGAGCAGCGCGGACTGGTGCTGGGGTACGACGGTGCGGATCTGACTGGCCAACCGGCCCGGGTCGACGTGGGTCTGACTGAACAGTGCCGCGACGTCGACCTCGTGATCGGCGTCGGGGTCGAGCAGGCTGTCGACCACGGCGGTCGGGCGGGCGTCGAAGAGCGGGCGCTCGAACGGCAGGGCGACGGCAAGTCCTGGCACGTCGACGTCCAGGCCCCACGAGGGGGAGCCTCGCGGCAGGCGAGTGCGGCCGCCTCGACCGAGCGGGCGAGGTCGAGGACGCGCCGGTTGTCGAGCCAGACCTGGTCGTCGAGGAAGCGACGCAGCTGCTCGGAGACCTGGCGCACGGTGCGCTGGGTGCGCTCGGCAGCGTCGGACCAGTCGTGGTGCACCGTGCGAAGCCGCGATCGGGCTCGAGTGACTCGAGAGACAGCGACGCGGGTCAGCAGGGTCGCGAGTTCGTCCTGACGCGCCTCCGAGAGGAGGAAGTCGTAGAAGGCCTGGAAGCTGCGACCCTGGTCGGAGCCGGCGATGTCGGCGCGGCTGCCGACGAGGTCGCCGAGCAGCTCGCCCTTGCTGCCGCCCCACGCGGCGATCCGCTCCTCGGCGGAGCGGTCGAGCGCCCGGAAGTTGTCCTCCACCTGGCGGAAGTCGGCCAGCAGCTCGCGTGCCGTCGTCGCGAACTGCTGGTAGCGCTCGCGGATCGCGGTCGGGTCGAGGACGTCGATCCGGCCCGCCTCCGCGCGTTCGATCTCCTGGTCGATCGCATCGCGGCGACGCCGCAGCTCGGCTAGCCGGACATCTGGGTCGGACTCGGACCCGTGCGCGATCTGGCGTAAGAGGTCGACTGCGGTCGTCAGCCGCGACTCAGTGCCGACGAAGGGACGGGCCGGGAGGCTCATGACCCACCCGTAGGCCTTCTCGAGCGCCGGTGTCGCGTCGTAGTGCACCTCGTCGGAGCCGACCGGGTAGAACCTCCGCAGCCACCCCACCCCGTCGGCGGACCAGTCGGCGAGATAGGCCTCGGCACGCTTGGGGTAGCGAGGCCGGTCAGGATCTCCACCGGCCTCCAGTGTCGTCAGCAGATCGTCGAGCTCGTCGGCGAGTGCACCGGCCGGCCTTGCTCCGTTGTTGTCCTCCACGAAGTGCAGGCCGAGGAAGGACAGGACAAGTGGAGCGTTGTCGGCACGCATCAGACGCCAAGCGGGATGGCGTTCGCGCAAAGTCTCGATCTGGTCGTGGTCCATCGTGGCTACCTCGCTCGGCGACATCTCGTGACGGCAGCCTAGGCAGGGGCTCCGACAGTTCGTGGAGCCACGCCCCGCCCCCGGTGCCGGCGCGGTGCTCCAGGCGCGGGTGTCCTAGCGTGACTTCCGCTGACCGCGCTGGCCGGTCCGGCTGGGGCCGACCAGTAGCGTCGGCTCTGTCGCCTCGTGGGACTGGGTGGCCAGTGACCTGGGAGGGACCACTCATGGCAGCACGCACGGCTCGGCTCGTGCTCGGCGCCACGTTGGCATCACTGGCAGCCGGCATCCTCACGGTGAGCGGTGCGGCAACCGCGGACGATCGCGGCGCGCAGCGCGCCCCGGCTTCAGCGGCCAGTGCCACCCTCGACAAGCTCGACGTCCTGGTCCTCGGCGACTCCTACGCCGCCGGCAACGGCGCCACCGACGACCAGGGCGTCGAGCAGACCTACGGCCCCGACGGCTGCCGGCGCAGCCGCGTCAACTGGGGCGAGAAGTACGCCGCCGCGCTGCGCCAGGCCAGGCTATCAGGTGAGCCTGGTCAACCACGCGTGCAGCGGCGGGAAGGCCGCGGACCTCGTCTCGCCGAGGCGGCTGGACACCGCGAGCCGGACGATCGCCACCCCTGCCGGCGTGACGACGCCGACCGAGGCCGACGCCTACCTGGCGAGCGGCCGACCCCTGCAACACCCGCCGGTTCCCCGACGAGGAGTTCTGGACCTACCACGCCACGACGGTCACCCCGGTCGTCATCTCCTACGACTGCACCCGCAACCTCCGCCCGCAGGCCGACTTCGTCACCCCGGACGTCGACCTCGTGCTCTACACCATGGGCGGCAACGACGCCGGCTTCAGCGCCATCGTGCAGAGCTGCTTCGTGGTCGGCCTCCGGACGGCCAGCGGCTGCCAGGCCAAGGTCGAGGCCGCGCGAGCCGCGCTGCCCCAGATCGCGGACACGGCTGCTGGCCGGGGTCGCGGCGATCCGCGCCCACGGCCTGCGCGACGACGCCAGGCTGGTGCAGCTCGGCTACCCCTACCTCCAGGTCGACAACGGCTTCACGCTGACCGACGGGACCGGCAGCTACGACGCCGGCAACCAGGTCCGGGCCCTCGTCGCCGAGGGCAACGCCGCCTTCGCCGCGCTCCCGCCCGTGGAGAACGCCGCCCACCCCGGCCAGGCGACCTTCCTCGCGGGCGTGCCCGAGAAGTTCGCCGGCCACGAGCCCGACGCCCTGGTCGGCAACCCGGCCCGCTGGATCAACCAGGTGGGCGACGGCAGCTCGGTCGACGTCTGGTATCACCCCAACCGGCTCGGCCACACGGCGTACGCCGAGCTGCTCACCGCCCAGGGCACCTTCGGCATCCCCGTCGACCGCGCCGCGGTCACGGCGGCGCTGAAGGTGCGGGCCGTCCGCCTCCCGGCGACCTCGGGTCAGCGCGTCCGGCTGCGGATCAAGGTGACGCTCTCGGACGGCTCACGCCCGCGCGGCACGCTCGTCGTCCGGGGCCTGCCCGGGCAGCGCAAGCTGGCGACCACGAAGCTGCGGACGAAGGACCACGGCTCCCTGCGGCTCACCCTCCGCCTCGGTGAGCGGAGGGTCAACCGCGTCCGCATCGTCTACCGCGACCGGGTCGCGCCCGTCGTGAAGGTCACTCGACGGGTCCACCGACGTCGCTGACGACTGCGCGTCCCGCACTCAGCACTGACAGCGCGCACCGGGGTCGGCGATCACTTCCGTCTGGTCGCACAGGGCGAACAGGTGGTGGTTGCGGGCGTAGACCACCTCTGGGGCGTCGGCGGTGAGGCCCAGGGTCACCGCAGCCGCGGTGAGTGCAGAGACGTCGCGCACCTCACCGACCGCGAAGAGTGAGCGCGTCTCGGCCACGGCCTCGTCCTCGCCGGCGCGCACGACGATCGGCAGGTGGGGCGCCAGGGCGCGAGCGACGATGGCCACCTCCACGTTGTCCTGGTCCTGCGAGCCCATCGCCGCCAACGCGCGGGCCCGACTCAGGGAGAGTCCGCTCATCACGGTGCGTTCGTTCGCAAGGCCGATGACCACGGGGATCCGCGCCGCCTTGGCGAGTCGCAGGTTCGCCGGCGCCGGGTCTCGTTCGACCACGACGACGGGGATGCCGAGCGTCGCCAGCTTGGTGGCCAGGCGCAACCCGACCTGGCCCAGGCCCACCACGACGACGTGGTCGCGGCGCGGCAGCGTCCTGCGCCCGACCAACGCGATGCTGCGGCTCGACAGCAGCCGGTTGACGATGCCGGCGGTGAAGACTGCCGTGAAGCCGATCGCTGCCAGCATGAGCAGGCTGGACACGACCAGATACCACCCGGGAGTCGACGACTCGTCCGCTTCCGGACCGACGGTGGCGAGGACGCGGCTGGCGTCGTACAGGGCGTCGATCGCGCTGTGGTGCAGGACCACGACGCCGAGCAGCCAGTCGGTGAGGAGGATCGTGCCCAACCCGGCGATGCCGGCGAGCAGGATCCGGGAGGCATCGTCATGCGCCCGCAGCTGCGCGCCCAGCAGGCTCGCCAGCCCGCCGAGCGGCCGAGGGCCTCGTCGATAGGGCACCACGTCCGGACCGTGCGCGCTGTCCTGCAACGTGTGCAGGCCACTCGGCGTGCGGTAGACGGCCAACACCGACTCGCCGAGGCAGGCGCCGATGATCGCGGGCACTGCAATGTCTGCGGGGGAGGTGACCTCACAGTTCGGCACTGCTCGCTGGAGCTGTTCGGACAGCGTGCGGTCGAACATGGTCACCATGAGCTTCACACCGGGACGGATGTGGGCGACCAGCAGCGCGCACCTCAACGCCGTCACGTCGCTGCGCAGCAGGATCGCAACCGCCTCGACGTCCGGTCCGAGCGCGCGCTCGGACCTCCCGGTCCGAGGGCGTCAGCACGTGGGTGACGATCGCCCCTCGCCGGGCCAGTGAGGCACAGGTGAGTCGGGCGGCCTCGATGTCGCCGATGACCACCGACCTCAGTCGTTGCGGTGGGCCGGCGACCTCCGCAGCCGCGCCCGGTCCGGTGTCGGTGCCGGGCCGATCGACCTCGTCACTCACCTGGACCCCGCAACACCTGGGCGACTTGTGGTCATCTCCGGAAGTTCTTCGGGTGTCCCGCACCCCGGGCACGCACCTGGCCGTGCCGGCGGAGCTCGGAAGACGACCCGGTATGCCATCGCTCCGCCGTCGTGCCATGCACGCACCCGGGGCACGGGCCACCCCCCGAACAACTTCCGGAGATGACCACTAGCGGGTGGGTTGGTGGTGGCTGCGGCGGATCATCCGGGCCATGCGGAGGTTGATGATGGTGAAGCGCCAGGCCTGGAGGACCAGGCTCTGGCGTTGGCGCAGGGTGCGGGCGGTGGGTAGTGGGGCGTGGTCGAGGCTCTGTTCGCCGGGCAGGGGCTCGGTCGTCGGCTGGGTGGTCATGGCTCTCCCGGGGTCGTTGGTCGGTGGTGGGTTATTCGGGGATGAGCCACCAGCCGGGGCGGGCTTTGGCTTTGTAGAGGAAGAGGAAGTGCAGGATGTGTTTGATCCAGTGGCCGGCCAGGCCGATCTCGCCGTAGGTCTCCTTCAGGCTGCGTCCGCCCGTCGGGGTACTTCGTGTGGTCGGGGACGATGGGGTACATCGTCATCGCGGCTGCGGAGCCGGTGCGGATGCCTTTGCCGGCCGAGGCGACGCAGGCGGCGCCCATCTGGGCCATCGAGGCGGTGTGGCGGGGGTGGTCGGCGCCGTTCTCGATGATGTCTGTGAGGGTGCGGGCGACCTGGCGGCCCATGATCGCTGAGGGCATCCCGGTGCGTGGTGGGGCCGGGGTGATCACGGTGCCGGCGGGGCTGGTGCGGGGCCGGGAGATCTGGTGGGGTGGTGCGAAGGCGATGCCGATGCCGAAGAGGTGGGGGTAGGTCGGGGACTGGTAGGTCGAGGGCCAGTCGGCGGCCGTCCATTGTTCGTAGGGGCGGGGGGTGTAGTCGGCGTCGACCTTGAGGAACCCGTTGGGGGCGAACAGGGTGGGGGTGATGTCGGCCCCGGAGCGGTCGAAGGCGCTCAGGTCGGCGCCGCGGAAGGGTGGGAGCAGCATCGCGAAGTCGAAGGTCAGGCTCTCGTGGTCACCGGCGAGGGTCTCGTAGAAGACCTTGCCCTCCTCGACCCGTTCGACGTGGGCGCCGAGGACCGCGCGGACCCCGCGCTCGCGGAACAGCGACTCGGTCCAGGTCTGGCTCGAGGTGAGGAACCCCCGCTGCCCGAAGACCATCCCACCGACCCCGAAGTCGCCGAGCTCGTGCTCGTTGGTCAGGTAGATGATCTCGGCCAGGTCGCGGACCCCGGCGGCGCGGAGCTCGTGCTCGACGTTGAAGGCGTACTCGAACGCCGCACCCTCACAGGTGCAGGTCCCGTGGCCCATCCCGATCACCAGCCGCTGCGGCTGCCCCGCCCGGAGCTGCTCGATGACCTCCTGCAACGCCTGCGCCGCCTCGACGGCGTGCCCGGCGGTGCACACCGACCACGAGTTCCCCTCCGGGCCCAGCCCCGGGGTGGCACCGAAGTTCAGCTTCGGCCCGGTCGCGTTGATCAGGTAGTCATAGCGGATCCGCTCGACCTCCCCGGCCCGCTCCGGTGAGGTGTGCACGCACCTCGACCGCGGGCCGCGCGTCCTCGGCGTCGCCCTCGGGCCACAACGAGAACGCCAACGCCTGGACGAAGGTGATCTTCTTACGCCGATAGACCGGCGCCAACGCGAAGGTCACCTGATCCGCGCTCATCCGGCCCACCCCGACCCAGATGTTGGAAGGGATCCAGTTCCACTGCGAGTTCGGCGAGACCACCACCACCTCATGCCCCTTGCCCAACATCCGCCGTAGGTGCAGCGCAGCAGTGTGACCGGAGATCCCGGCACCAAGGACGACAACACGAGACATCAGGACTCCTGACAGGTGGCGGTGGATGCGGACAACCCCCTGGGTGCCGGCCGGAGGCGGCGGCTCCCTGGGGTCCCGCCGCACGGCGCGCTCGGCAGCACCCGTGCGGCGGGACGTCTGAGGCGCGCGCTCATCGGAACGCGCATCCGCTGGTCACGCCGAACCGTCGCAGGATCACGGCGGCGGGGCAGAAGCCCGTGATGCTCGACTGCAGCAGGTTGAGCCCGACGAAGGCGGTCAGCAGCAGCCACCACGGCGAGACCAGGCTGGCCAGCAGTGCGCTGAGGAGCGTGATGGTGCCGGCGACGAGGAGGACGGCTCGATCGAGGTTCATGACGCCCGTCCCCACGTCTGGCTGCTCAATGCGGATCCGGGTTTGTTGCACCGATGGCTGGTGACTGCTCGACACATGCTGACGCTCCGTTCTCTCGGTCTCATGTCCCGGTGGGTGTCCGCCCCGAGCCGTGCCGAGTGTCGAGCGGATCCCCCTAGGGGGTTATGTGCCGACTCTAGCAGAACCCCTAGGGGGGATCGCTTGTCGATGAGATTGGGGTCACACGGACCCACAACGTCGACAATGAGATCGACCACTCGAGATGGAAGGGCTGACGCGGACATGAGCGGAGCTTCGGCCCGGATCCCTCTGAGGGTCACGACCTGCGACACCGACGAGACGCTCGCGGCGGCCAGCGTGCTGTTCAACCACTACCGACGCCACTACGGCCAGCCGCCAGGCGCGGACGAACACACCCTCGGCTGGCTGACCGACATGGTCCGGTCCAGCATGCTCACGGTCTACACGGCGTCCGTGGACGCGGCGGCGGGCGCGCCTCCGATCGGCCTGGCGACCGGCCACGCGATCCCTGCATCTCTGGTCATGGGGCAGTTCTGGCAGCTGCGTGACCTCTACGTGCTCCCCGGATCCCGTCGCCAAGGAGCAGCGGCCGCTCTGGTGAGCGCAGTCCGCGAGGCCGCACTCGCAGCGGGCGCGACACGACTGGCCCTCGCGACCGAACCGGACAACCACACCGCGCTCCGCCTCTATCGGAGCTTCGGATTCAGACCCGTCGAAGGTCTGGTCTCGCTCGGCCTCGACCTCGCTCCCCAGGGGAACAGGGAGTAGGGCGGGAACCGCTCTTTGAGGCCGGTCAGCGGCCGAGCCTGTGCGCCCTGCCGTCCATCGGGGCGGTCGGGCGGATCCCCATCGCCGCGAGGATGGTCGGCAGCACGTCCGGCGTACGGAACGACTCGTTGGTCCCGCAGCCGCCGCGGGCGTTCCCGCCGGAGGACCAGAACACCATCGGCACCCGCTGCACCGACTCCTGCGCCCCGCCGTGGTCGCCGTAGACGCCGTAGCTCGTCTTGTCGTGCAGCAGCCCGACCACGTCGGGACCGTCGGGGGCGGCCATCGTGTCGACGATCTCCTGGCCGTGGTCCTTCCACCAGGCCTTCTCCGACTTGGTCATCGGAGTTGGTGCCCTGGAGCTTGAAGGCGGTGCCGGCGGCGTTCTTGGCATACGTCGCGGTGACGCCGGGCAGCCCCAGCATCTGGGTGGCCTTGGCCTTCTTGGCCGCCGTCGACTGGTCGAGCAGCCAGGCCTCGATCGCGGTCGACTGGTAGGAGAACTGGACGTTGCCGTCGGCGTTGAGCGCGGCGATGTCGGGGGAGGGGCTGGAGTAGGTCGTCGTGTCCAGGACGCCGTTGGTGCCTGCGTCCCACACCCCGAGGTTCGACGGCGCGTAGTACCAGTTGCTGTTGCCCGCGTCGACGGTCGTCTTGCCGTGGAAGTTCTGGCCGTACGTCGCACCGTGGTCGGCGGTGAGCACGACGAGCGTGTGCCCGCCCTTCGCGGCGTCGACCTGCCGCACCGCGGCGAGGATCTTGCCGAGCTGGACGTCGGCGTTCTCGGCGGCGCAGCGGACGTGGGTCTGACCGGCCAGCGTGCTGCAGTCCTGCGGTGCGGTGTCGTCCTGCGCGCCCCACATGTGGCCGGCCTTGTCGATGCCGCCCATCGTGACGAACATGCCCGACCAGTTCTCGTTCTGCATCATCTCGATCGCCGCGTCGGCCACCCAGGTGTCGCCGCCGAGGTGCGCCGGGTCGTTGCCCGGGACGAAGCGGTTGCCCTCACCGGGGTAGAGCCAGGACGGGAAGGCAGACCTTGGTGCCGTAGTCGTTGCCCTTGTCGGCGTTGATGAAGTAGCGGCCGCAGAGCGTCGGGTCGGTGGTGTCGGCCCGGTTGAGGTAGGACGGCACGTTCTTGCCGGCGGGGGAGCGCCATTGCCCCTTGCCCGGGACACCGGGGATCGACAGGTTGCGGCAGCCGGTCGGCGCGTTGCCGGTCACGTCGCTGCGCCGGCTCGACATCCGCACCGCGATGTCACCCGTCGCGCCCGTCGCCGACTCCACGGCGTACGACTTCTCGCCGACGGTGATGAACTTCGAGCCCGGGTGGGCGGTGTGCAGGTAGTCGGCGAGCTTGAGGTACGGCGCGCCGTTGCGCTGCTCGAGCAGCGCGAAGTCCGCGAGGCTCAGGTCGCCGGTGATGTGCATCTGCTCGGCGCCCTTGCCGAACACGTTCGCGTGGTCGCGGTAGGCCTCGTCGGTCCACCCCATGTGCCGCGGCTCGAGCCCGGAGGTGATCACGTTGTGCGCCATCACGGTCTCGGAGGCCATGTAGCCCAGGTAGGCCTTCTTGAAGTTGGTGCCGATCCCGCGCAGCGCCCGGAAGTTCGGCATCGTCGAACTGGTCGGCGTACTCCGGGACCATCTGGTCGAACAGGACGATCACGACGCGGTCGGCCGGCTGTCGGCTTCGGGTGGTGCCCCTTCGCCTCGGCGCTCCCCGCTCCCGCGACGAGGACGGTGGCGGCGGTGGCGGCAACGGTCAGAGTTGCCAGCAGGCGACGACGGGACATGAAACCCTCCAGAGCTGATGCGACGAGCGGTCCTGCCCCATGTGGCTGGCGAATGTCCTCCGTGTTGCGTGACGTGTCAAGGGTTGCGCGTCTCGCAACGAACTCTCTTGCCGACGTACGCCCGTGTCGCCATCCTCGAGTATCACTCCGCGTCGGGCTCCGAGTGGACGATAGACGCCGGGCGACACCTGTATGGCCGGAAGGGCAGCGCTATGACCGCCGGGACTCAAAACGGATCGCACCACCCGCGATTCCAAAACCCATCGACCAGGAGGACAACTCCATCCACCTTCAGGCCGACGGCGATGGCATTGTTCACCTGTGGTGATCAACATCCGCTTGATCAAGGCGGTGCCGATGGGTGATGAGTATGACTCGATGGGCCGGGCCTGGTACGGCTACGACCCTCTCGCCAGCCCCGCGCAGCTATGGCGGCACAATCGCGGACGGTGGAGCTTGGACGCGGCCCGAATTGAGAGGGAGCAGTACGCGACCCTCGTCTACCAAGGGCGCGTGGTGTTGGTGGCTGAACTTCATGAACCGAGGTTCGAGTTCGTCGAGGACTCGCGTCGAGGAGTGTGGAAGAAAGCGCTGATCGGCGTACCTCTTGAGGCAGGGCATCACGTCCACGACGCCCTTATTGACACCGAGATACCTTGGGTGCGTAACCCCGTCAGCTACTCGCCGGATCCGCGCTGACCTCAGCATCGCCCGCGGAATCCGCGATCAGCGCAACCAATGCATCGCTTTCGAGAAGTTGGGTGGGATCAGCCTTCCCGTCTACCAGCCTGACTCCGTCAGCGAGCAGTAGGGCTTGAGGATCTCTCGAGTCTTCGGGATCGGACCAGGTGAACTGTGGTGCGATGCGGCCGTCCCAGGTGAGGACTCGCCACGGGTTGGCACAGTGGCGGCAATTGGTCACGTGAGTTCCCACCGGCTGCGGCGCCGTGCCCACGGCGTCAGCGAGCTCGGAGTAGGACGTCCAGCGGCCCGACGGCAACGCCTCGAGAATGGCATGCATGACAGTCCAGTCGAATCCCTCGGACCCTTTCTTCGGCTTGTCACCGCGATGAGCCGCACGCACGTCGGCGAGTGGTCGGCCGTCGGGGAGGCGCCAGAACTGCCAACCGTTGGTCGAACCGCCTCTGACATCTCGACCGGCCGGAGAAGGGGAGTCGTAGAGTGTGCCATTGAGGTCGAGTTGTCCTAGCGGAGTGACGACGGCGGTAGCCGTGGCCCAGCTTCCGGGACGGGCGGTCAGGACTGTGCCGGGCTCTAGGAGGCCGGCGGCGACGAGATGTTTGATCTCGACCCACTTCTCAGCAGCAGGCACGGTGTCGGCGATTTCGCCGATGTGTCCAGCGGGCACCGGCCACGTGGCCAGCAAGGCGTCGGTCATGACCGTGGTGCGATCATCGATCGCAAGCTCGTTCCAGTCGTCGACGCGCTTGACGGCGCGGTTGAGTAAGTACAGGTCGTGATCGTCGAGTTTCGTTCGTTTCGATGTCCAACTGCCGTTGGACACGGTGACGTTGAGGCTTCCCGTCAGCAGTGTCAGGTTGCCAAGCACGTGCACGTGCTCGCTTCGCTTGACCTCTGCCTCGAGACCCTCCACCTGCCAATGCGTCTGCCAGGCCTGCGGCAGGATGTGCTCGATGTGCGAGCCGGTTCGGGGCACGTTTGGTGACTTATCAGTGGCCCGCAGATGATCCTCGATCGCCTCGAGGAACATCCTGAGCCTGGCACGCGGATAGCGTCGGTATGCCTGCTCCACGGCCAGGTGCTTGCGAACCTCTTCGTCGCCTGGCCAGTAGTTTGAGGCGGAGTTCAGGCTCGTCAGGTGGCTCCGCACGCGCTCGACCAGCGAGTCTGCCGGCGCGGCGCGCGAGGCTTTGATGATCTCGGGGACGACCCGGCCGAGGTTCGCAGATGTGAGTCGCAGGATCTGACGACGAACGAGCCATGACTCGAGCATCCTCATCACTTCGTCTGCCACATCGCTCGGTATGTCGAGGGTGGGATCGTGTAGCCAGATCAGGGCGGGCTTGAGTAGCTCCACGCCGCTCGCTTGCATCCGGTAGAAGGCGCGCTCGGGCACGCTCAGGCTGCGTGTCGGGTCAGCTGCTCCGGTGACCCAGCCGGCGTACGTTTCTGCTTGGGACTTGATGAGTTGAAGCAGCTCGGACATCGAGGCGCCGGCCTCGTGATCGACGTGATGCTTGAACCGGACAAAGGTCTGGCGAGGGCCAATCTCTTCTCCCACCCTCGACTGAAGCCACTGCGAGAGGAAGAGCGAGCCGCGGCTCATCAAGTAGCGGCCGACGCTGACCTCCTCCTCCCAGAACTTCGACTCGAAGGGCCAGTCGTCGGCGTACGCCTTGGCAACGTCGCCCCCTTCAGCCTCGAGCTTCTGGAAGACGAAGTTCTTGATCAGATCGGCGGCGGTGAGGGGAGTACCGCGAGCATTGAGGGTCTCGAAGATCTCTTGGGAGTTCTCGTCCGCTCGAAGGTCGATGACGACGAGTTGCAAGCCCTGCGTGATCACGGCTGTCAGCGACGCCGCGCGTTCCGAGACCGCCTCGCCGCCAGCCTCGTCGAGCCACCGGGCCACCTCGTCGGCGAAGAAGGCGTGGGCGCGACAGACAAGCGCGCCGGAGTGCGTGAGCGAGGCGTAGTCACCTGGCTGTTCGGCAGCCATGACTTCGGCGAAGGCGCCACCATCGCGGTTGGTGTGCACGAGCTTCAGGGACTGGCCGTCAACCCCAAAGTACGCCCGGTTGTGGGTGAGGTCTCCCAACTGTTGCGCTAGTCCGTCAAGCCCGAACCCATCGAGTACCAGCGCGGTGGCATCGGTGAGCAGTTGGAGCGTCGTGATCCGCTGCTGTCCGTCGATGATGTTCCACGTAGGGACAGTGCCCACGATCGGGCTGCTCGCCTGGAGCACGACGGCACCAAGGAAGTGACGGGCTACGGTGTGCGGCTCCTTTAGCCTGAGTTCGGCCATGCGCACGACGTCCGTCCACAGAGGCAGCCATTGATCTGTCTCGTTCCAGACATAGGGCCTCTGAAAGAGCGGAACCACTAGGTGTTGGGGGAGGTAGAAGACCTCTTGCGGTGTCCGCACATTGGTGTCCACGGCCCGAGGCTAGACAAGGCGGCCTGTCATCGCAGCAGCAACTGAGAATCTGACTGCTCAAAGAACCACCGAGCACGCGACCGACCAGTCCGAACCGCTTCTCGGAACTGGAAGCCACCTACGGCACCCCCTTGACGAAGCAAGGCGAGGAGATGGCACACGGGCCACGCTGGTGGGCGATACTGGGATTGAACCAGTGACCTCTTCCGTGTCAGGGAAGCGCGCTACCGCTGCGCCAATCGCCCATGATGGAGTTGTTGTTCGAGGTGGGTACGGGATTTGAACCCGTGTACACGGATTTGCAGTCCGTTGCCTCGCCTCTCGGCCAACCCACCGTTGGACGGGTCTGCCGAGACCCTCTCCGAGCGGACAACGAGACTCGAACTCGCGACCTCAACCTTGGCAAGGTTGCGCTCTACCAACTGAGCTATGTCCGCCTGCTTCCGAGCTCGGTTTCCCTCCCTCGAAGTGCGTCAGAACCTTAGCCGATGGTCTCCGGGTCACAAACTTGGCGCGCGGGTTGGGTCCCAGCCCCGGCGTACGAGGTTTCGAGACGCTTGCTGCGCAAGCTCCTCAACCAGCACGTCGGCTCAGCCGTGGACGGCCACCGTCGAGGCGGTGGAAGGATGCTGGGCGTGCGCGCGTGGGTGAACGGTGAGCTGTTGGCGGACCCGACGGGGCCGGCGGTGGCGGTGAGCGACCACGGGCTGACGGTCGGGGACGGGGTGTTCGAGGCGGTCAAGGCCGTCCACGGGCAGCCGTTCGCGCTGGGGAGGCACCTGGAGCGGCTCACGCAGAGCGCGACGGGGCTGGGGTTGCCGGCGCCGGACCCGGACGACGTACGTCGCGGCGTGGCGGCCGTGCTCGAGGGGACGACCGATCCGCTGAGCCGGATCCGGATCACCTACACGGGCGGACCGGCGCCCCTGGGGAGCGGGCGGGGTGACGCGGAGCCGACGTTGATCGTGGTGGCGCGCCGCTGGAGGAGGCGGCAGAAGCGAGTCGGGTGGCGACGGTGCCGTGGCCGCGCAACGAGCGGGGGGCGCTGGCCGGGCTCAAGACCACGTCGTACGGCGAGAACGTCGTGATGCTCGCCTACGCCAAGGAGCGGGGAGCGGGGGAGGCGGTGATGGCCAACCTCGCGGGGCATCTGTGCGAGGGGACCGGCTCCAACGTGTTCTACGTCGTCGACGGCGAGCTGCGGACGCCGTCGCTCAAGAGCGGCTGCCTGGCGGGGGTGACCAGGGCGCTCGTGCTGGAGTGGTTCGGCGGCCGGGAGGTCGACGAGCCGATCGAGACCGTCAGGGGAGCGAGCGAGGTCTTCCTCGCCTCGACCACCCGCGACGTGCAGCCGGTGAGCCACTGGGACGACCTCGAGCTGCCGGTGCCGGGCCCAACAACCAAGGCCGCCATGGAGGCCTGGGCCGAGCACGAGAACTCGATGCTGGAAGCGCTCAGCTGATGGGCTAACATCAGCCGCTGCAAAGCAGGGGCGATTGGCGCAGTGGTAGCGCGCTTCGTTCACACCGAAGAGGTCACTGGTTCGAACCCAGTATCGCCCACCTCACCACGACCTCGGGTCGCGCGCTACAGGTAGCGCGGCTCTGCCGTTTGCACCGAAGAGGTCACTGGCTCGATCCCAGTAACGCCCACCTCAGTCAGACCGAATAGCCCGTTCGGGCTAGATACCCCTAGGGGTTTCTCGGCAGCCATAACCGGCCGCGTCAAGCCGTCGTTGCGCCAGCGGTTGAGCGCACGGGGGGGCCGTGTGTCTCGCCACGACACACCATCCCCCACAGAAGGACCTCCCCATCATGCGCATGAAGTCTCCTGCGCTCGTCGTCGCGCCAGTCCTGGCCGCTGCGTGGCTCACGCCCGCGCCGGCCGGCGCCGCCGAGCAGAACCTCGCCGCCGGGCAGTACGCCGCGTCGGCCCACAGCGACATCGTCGACCTGTCCACGCTCAGCGTGCTGCCGACGGTGATCCCCGGCGGCGGCCAGCTTGCCTCCGTGAAGGTCGGCCACGCCAGGGCCACGACCGACAGCGCGGCCGCCCAGCGGGCCACCGCGGAGTCGGCCAACCTCGACGCCGCCCTGCTCGGCCAGGGCATCCCGGTCGACGTGGTGAAGGCGACCGCGCCGCCGAGCACCGGCCCGACCACCCGCACCCTGCTGCCGATCCCGCTCAGCCCGCTGGCGGACATCGGGCTGATCAGCGGGTCGGTGCAGGCGACCGACGCCTCGCCCTGCGTGCCGGCCGTGAACGGCGTCCGCACCGTCTCGCGCGGCTCCACCACGCTGGCCGGCGCGACGATCGGCGGCAACGACCTGACCGGCTACCTCGCCCAGATCGGCGCCTCCCAGACCACCGCCACCACCCGGCTGGTCGACGACGGCACCGGCGGCAGCGACGTCGTGGCCACGACGACCACCAAGGTCGGCGACATCCGGCTGCTCGGCGGCCAGGTGCAGGTGCACGTGGCCGACCCGGTCACGCTGCGGGCGACGTCCGACGGCACCACCGGCAGCGCGGCGTTCGTCGACGCGCCCACGATCACCGCGAAGATCGGCGGCAGCACCATCCCGATCCCGCTCAACGGGCAGCCCGTGACCATCCCGGTCTCGCTCGGCATCGACCTGAAGATCACGGCGTTCGACCCGACCGACCAGTCCGCGGGCGCGCTCGGCCAGGCCACCCTCGACGACCTGCTGCGGATCCAGCTCTCCGTGGGCGTCGGCCCGGCCACCGTGGCCGAGCTCGAGCTCGGCACCGCACCGATGTCGGTCTCGGCCCAGGCACCGACCGGCGGCGTCGACTGCGCCACCGACCCCAACGGCGACCCCGACGGCGACGGCCTCACCAACGCCGAGGAGGCCGTGGCCGGCACCGACCCGAACAACCCGGACACCGACGGTGACGGGCTCAACGACGGCGCCGAGGTGCACACCTTCCACACCGACCCGACCAAGCCGGACACCGACGGTGACGGCCTGGGCGACGGCGTCGAGGTGGGCGTGACGCACACCGACCCGACCAAGCCCGACACCGATGGCGACGGCCTCACCGACGGCGCCGAGGTCAACGTCCACCACACCGACCCGCTGGTCGCCGATACCGATGGTGACGGTCTGAGCGACGGCAAAGAGGTCAACACGCACCACACCAACCCGACGAACCCCGACACCGACGGCGACGGCCTCGTCGACGGCGCCGAGGTCAACGTCCACCACACCGACCCGACGCTGCCGGACACCGACGGCGGCGGCGTGCCGGACGGCACCGAGGTGACCACCAACCACACCGACCCGCTCGACCCGGCGGACGATTTCCCGGCGCCGCCGACCGACACCGACGGTGACGGTCTCATCGACACCGACGAGGCGACGCTGGGCACCGACCCCAACAACCCCGACACCGACGGTGACGGCCTGAAGGACGGCGCCGAGGTGCACACCTACGGGACCGACCCCAAGGACGCCGACACCGACGACGACGGCCTGACCGACGGCGCCGAGGTCAACACCCACCACACCAACCCGCTGGTCAAGGACACCGACGGCGACGGTCTCGAGGACGGCGCCGAGGTCACCTCGACCCACACCGACCCGACGAAGATCGACACCGACGGCGACGGCCTGACCGACGGCGCGGAGGTCAACACCCACCACAGCGACCCCAACAAGCTGGACACCGACGGTGACGGCCTCAGCGACGGCGCGGAGGTGCAGACCTACCACACCGACCCGACCAAGCAGGACACCGACAACGGCGGCGTCCCGGACGGGATCGAGGTGCTCGCCAAGACCAACCCGCTCGACCCTGCGGATGACAAGAACGCGGGGAACGACGACGACGGCGACGGCCTGCCCGACGGTGAGGAGGCGGTGCACGGCACCGACCCCCACAACGCCGACACCGACGGTGACGGCCTCCGGGACGGCGACGAGGTCAACGGCCTGCCCGGCACCACGTGCCGCACCAACCCGCTGAGCCGTGACACCGACGGCGACAAGCTGTTCGACGGCACGGAGTACAAGGGCTTCACCATGAAGAAGAAGGTCCGGACCCGGCGCCACCACGTCGAGCCGATCGGCCTGGTGAGGACCAACCCGTGCGCGAAGGACACCGACGGCGACGGCATCAAGGACGGCAAGGAGGTCTCCGGCAAGAAGGTCCGCCAGAGCGTCCGCGCCAAGGGCGGTCCCTACGTGCTCAAGCGGCTGTTCAGCGACCCGTCGACGGCCGACACCGACGGCGACGGGCTGACCGACAAGCAGGAGGTCACCGGCTCGCGCAACCGCAAGTACGACCGGCACCGGACCGACCCGCTGAACGTCGACACCGACGGCGGCGGCGTCAGCGACGGCCGCGAGGTCAAGCAGGGCTCGGACCCCGCCGACGTCAGGAGTGCGCCCCCGCGACGCCACCACCGCGAGGGCTGACCTGGCTAGACACGAGCACCCGGGCGGGTCGCGGCGTACGCCGTGGCCCGCTCGGGCTGTTCCGCAGGGCTGTGCCGCAGGGCTTGGCAGGTCAGGGCAGGTCAGGGGAGAAGGTCCCCGGGCGGCGGTGCGTGCGTCCCTGTCCGCCCGGGCCGGGTGCCGAGATGCTGTAGCTGCCACCTCATCCGGAGGGAGTGATCTCCATGACCCAGATCCCGGTGCCGGCACAGGCACAGGCCCAACCATCGGCACAGGCGCCTCAAGTCCCGACCAGCCCGAGGCGGAGCTGCGTGAGCGCGCCGTCGAGCAGCTGAAGAAGAAGCGCGCGTTCTACGGCCACCTGCTGGTCTACACCCTCGTCAACGCGACGATCGTCGTCGTCTGGGCGATGACCTCCGGCGGCTTCTTCTGGCCGATCTTCCCGATGCTCGGGTGGGGCATCGGCGTGGTCATGAACGCCTGGGACGTGTGGCGGGGCGACTTCACCGACGCCCAAGTGGCCCAGGAGATGGAGCGCCTCCAGCGCCGTCGGTGATCTCCGGCTGACGCCCGGATGACCGGAAGCCCGGTGCGCCAAGCGGCAACGAAACATCCACAACCCTTCGTTCGGCGCGAAGGGGTGACGACGGGAGACTCGGCTGGCTGCTGGTCGGAAGCGGCCTGCTGGGCCAGACCGGTGCCGCCGGGCTCTGCCGCGCAAACGGGGGCTCCGGCTCCACCTCGGGGTCTCGCCGCGCTCAGAGGTCGGCACGACTGCTCAGCCCCCTCGCCTCGCGGTCGATGAGGAGGGAATGGATCGCACCGCCACCTTGCAGGCAGCCATCGACCCGGTCACCGGGCTGCTCAACCGTCGCGCGTTCGAGAACCATGCCGAGGAGCTGACGGTCGCCCGCGTCGGCTTCGCGTTTGTCATCGCCGACCTCGACCACTTCACCCAGCTCAACCACATCCACGGGCGAGCTGCCGGCGACGGGGCCCTGCGGCTGTTTGCCGACACCACCCTGAGGATGCTGCGCTCCAACGACCTGGTCTGTCGCTACGGCGACGACGAGTTCGTGATCGTCATCCCGGACGTGACGACCCCTCAGGCGGTCCGCGTCCTGGAGCGGCTCCGCGCAGAGCTCCACGTCGAGCTGTCGTCGGGGACGGTGCCCGGTTTCACGGTCAGCTTCGGTGTCACCCACTCCGACGCGTCCTTCGACGTCGAGGAGCTCCGCCGCCACGCCGGCGCCGCCGTCTTCCGCGCCAAGCAAGCCGGCCGCGACCGTGTCATCGCCGACGGTGTCGACGCTCAGTAGCCGTTGGAGTCCGGGAGCCCGTAGTTGACGTAGTACCACCCCGCCGAGGTCAGGACGACCACGATGAACAGCGTGAAGAGCAGCCCGCCGGCGACCGGCAGGAACCACCCGGGCGCCCGCTTGGCGCGGACCGCGGCGATCTTCACGGCGACCGCGCCGAACACCGAGCAGCCGAGCAGGCCGTGCACCACGGTCCGGGTGCCGACCTTCTCGCCGTCGGCGAGGTGGCCCCACTCCAGGCCGAGAGCCCACAGGCAGTGGTAGCCCACGAAGACGGCGAGCAGGACGGCGGTGGCGCCGGAGACGCGGTGCGCCTTCCCGAGCCAGGGTGGCGCCGCGACCGGCAGCTTGCCGTAGAGCACGAGCGCGCCGAGCCCCTGGCCAACGACGAGTACGGCGACGAGGGTCGTGACCACGACCTTCATCTGGATCACGGTGTGGAAGCCGAGCGTGGTCGTGCCGTCGAGCGTGGGGTCGTGGACCCGGCCGAAGACGCCGATGAGGATGGCGACCGCCGCGCCGGCGGCGAAGGCCGTCAGCGGGACTGCCATCCCCTTGTTGTCCGTGCCCGCGGCGGGTGCGGTGTCCGTCATGGGTCGAGCATCCTGCTGACGCGCCCGCTTGGGAACACGTCCGGGACGCTAGATGTCGCTGGGCCAAATTCGCGGATCGGCTGCCGAACACGGGGCGCTGGATGACCATGGGTAACGCAGGTGCCGGCAGTCGGGCAGCTGCGCCACCGTCGGGGGACGGAGGCGGGGAGGACGGGGGAGCGAACATGCTCGCAGCAGAGCGCGGCGACGGCCGGCGTCCGGCGACGCGGGAGCGGGACGTGGAGCCCGCCGTGGAAACCGACGCTTCGGGCCACCGTGGCTCACTCCTGGTGATGGTGCTGCTGACGATCCCGCTGCTCGGCTACGCGGCCCTCCCGGACGGCGACCCGCGGCAGGTCCTCTACGCGGTGGCGGGGCTGCTCTGCGTCTCGGCAGCGTTCTGGGGGCTGCTCCGACCCGGCCCGCAGCGTCGACCCGGCTGGCTGCTGGTCACCGGAGGCTTCGCCTGCTGGGTGCTCGGCGACTGGATCTACCTGGTCGAGCACAGCGTGTTCGACGTGACGGCCTACCCGGCCGTGTCGGACGCGGTCTACATCTCGTCGTACGCCGTGCTGGCGGCCGGGCTCGTGGTCATCGTCCGTCGCCGGGGCGCCCGGGGCGACCTGTCTGCCCTGCTCGACGCGGCCATCCTGGCGGCCGGGACCGCCGTCGTCGCGGGTGTCTTCCTGGTCGCCCCGGTCGCCGGGGACTCCACCCTGTCCTTCCTTGGCAAGCTGACCAGCTCGCTCTACCCCGTCGGTGACGTGCTGCTCCTGGGCATCCTGGCCCGGCTCTGGACCACGCCGGGTGCTCGCACCGCGGCCTTCAAGCTGCTGGCCGCCGGGTTCGCACTGACCCTGTGTGCGGATGCCCTCTCCGACTACCTCGTGCTCAAGGGCGGTGCCGCGACCGCCTACCTCGTCAACGACGAGCTCTGGCTGGGTGCCTACGTGCTGGTCGCGGGGGCGGCGTGGTCTCCGTCGGTCCGCCGCGTCGCCGGACCCCACCCGGGACGCGAGGACCTGTCGGACCCGACGAAGCGGATGGCCGTGCTCACCGCCGGCCTCCTGCTCCCGGCGTTCGCGCTGCTCGGCGACACCCTGGACGGCGGCGCCACCTCCGGTGTGCTGATCGCCGTCGGCTCGATCCTGCTCTCGATCCTGGTCCTGGGCCGGATGGCGGGGCTGCTCTCCGTCGTGAGTGCCCAGGCCGTGCAGCTGGCCGCCCTGGCCCGGTCCGACAGCCTGACCGGGCTGCCGAACCGCCGTACCCTCGACCACGAGCTGTCGCGGGCCTGCCAGACGGCGCGCGAGCACGGCACGTCGCTGACCGTGGCGATCATCGACCTCGACCGGTTCAAGCAGTACAACGACACCTTCGGCCACCCCGCCGGTGATCTCCTGCTCCGCGAGGCGAGCGCGGCCTGGGTCGACATCCTCAACGACCGACGAGGTTCTGGCGAGGTACGGCGGCGAGGAGTTCGTCGTCCTCTTCCCGGGCCGGACCGCCACCCAGGCCCGCGCCCGCGTCCTCGCCCTGCTCCGGGCCACTCCCGGTGGGCAGACGTTCTCGGCGGGCGTCGCCACCTGGGACCCCGACACCGACCCGAGCGCGGTGCTCTCCGGTGCCGACATCGCGATGTACAACGCCAAGAGCCAGGGCCGCAACCGGGTGTGCCTGGCGATCGAGGACCCCAACCACGTGCACGCCGGTGCAGCCGCAGATCGTCCTCCAGCCGATCGTCGAGCTCGCCACCGGCACGCAGGTCGCCGTGGAGGCGCTGAGCCGCTTCCCGGACGACGACCCGACGACCGTGTTCGAGGCGGCGCGCATGGACGGGACGTGGGTCGAGCTCGAGGCTGCGGCGATCACCGCCGCCCGGGCGGTCCGTCCGCAGGGGCTGATGCTCTCGGTCAACGTGAGCCTCGACGCGCTCGGCACGGCGCCCGTCCGCGACGCGCTGAGCGGCGACCTGACCGGCGTGATCGTGGAGATCACCGAGCAGACCGACACCCCGCCGACGCCGTGGCTCACCGACGAGGTCCAGGGGCTGCGCGACCGCGGCGCGACCATCGCGGTCGACGACTGGGGCAAGGGCTTCTCGGACCTCGGCCGGCAGCGCTGCTCCGGCCGCAGATCGTGAAGATCGAGATGTCGCTGGTGCACAACCTCGACCTCGACTACCACCGCGCGGCGATCCAGACGGTGTGCGCGTGGGCGGACCTCGTGGGCGCGCAGATCTGCGCCGAGGGCGTGGAGACCGAGGAGCAGTGGCGCCAGCTCCGCGAGATCGGGGTGCATCTGGGACAGGGGTGGCTGTTCGGCCGCCCCAGCGCGACCGGTCTCGTCGCCGACTTCCGGGCCGGCACGCCGATCGACGCCTGACCCACATGCCCGCGGGGAAACCCGGGGGCGTGGGGCCTCGGGCCGTCGTTACGATCGACGGCATGTCCGACCTCAAGATCGCCCTCGTCCGCGCTGGTCAGCGTGAGGACGCGGCGGTCACGACGGGCACCAAGGCGTGGGAGCTCGTTCAAGGACGACGCCGACGTCATCGCCGCCCGGGTCAACGGCGACGCCTGAAGGACCTGGCCTACGAGCTCCAGGACGGCGACGAGGTCGAGGGCGTCGCGATCGACAGCGCCGACGGCCACGACATCCTGCGGCACTCCACCGCGCACGTGATGGCGCAGGCGGTCCAGGACCTCTACCCGGACGCCAAGCTCGGGATCGGGCCGCCGATCCGCGACGGCTTCTACTACGACTTCGACGTCGAGACCCCGTTCGTGCCCGAGGACCTCGAGAAGATCGAGACCCGGATGCGCAAGATCATCAAGGAGGGCCAGCGGTTCTCCCGGCGGGTCACCACCGACGCCGACGCGCTCAACGAGCTCAAGGACGAGCCCTACAAGGTCGAGCTGATCGGGCTCAAGGGCTGCCGGCAAGAGCCGACGACGCGGCCGAGGGGGCGAGCGTCGAGGTGGGCGCCGGCGAGCTGACCATCTACGACAACGTCCGCCGCGACGGCGAGGTCGCGTGGAGCGACCTGTGCCGCGGCCCGCACCTGCCGACCACCAAGCGGATCCCGGCGTTCAAGCTGATGCGCACCGCGGCGGCGTACTGGCGCGGCGACGAGAAGAACAAGCAGCTCCAGCGCATCTACGGCACCGCCTGGGAGTCGAAGGAGGCGCTCGAGGAGCACCTGCACCGGCTCGAGGAGGCCGAGCGCCGCGACCACCGCAAGCTCGGCCGCGACCTCGACCTCTACTCCTTCCCCGACGAGCTCGGCTCCGGCCTCGTCGGTCTTCCACCCCAAGGGCGGGGTGATCAAGCGGGAGATGGAGGACTACGTCCGGCAGCGGCCACATCGAGGAGGGCTTCGAGTACGTCGGCACGCCCCACATCACCAAGGAGGGGCTGTTCCACACCTCGGGCCACCTGCCCTACTACGCCGACACCATGTTCCCGCCCATGGAGCTCGAGGGCGCGAAGTACTACCTCAAGGCGATGAACTGCCCGATGCACAACCTGATCTACCGGCTCGCGCGGCCGGTCCTACCGCGAGCTGCCGCTGCGGCTCTTCGAGCTCGGCGGCGTCTACCGCTTCGAGAAGTCCGGCGTCGTGCACGGCCTGACCCGGGTGCGCGGGCATGACCGAGGACGACTCGCACTCCTACGTCACCCCCGAGCAGGCGCACGACGAGATCAAGCACCTGCTGAACTTCTGCCTCGGGCTGTTCCGCGACTTCGGCCTCGACGACTTCTACCTCGAGCTGTCCACCCGCGACGACGCCAAGCCCGACAAGTTCGTCGGGCACCGACGAGCGAGTGGGCGATCGCCACCCAGGTCCTGGCAGGACGCCGCCGACGAGTCCGGGCTCGAGCTGGTGCCCGACCCGGGCGGGGCGGCGTTCTACGGCCCCAAGATCTCGGTGCAGGCCCGCGACGCGATCGGCCGGACCTGGCAGATGTCGACCATCCAGTACGACTTCAACCAGCCCGGAGCGGTTCGAGCTCGAGTACCAGGCGGCCGACGGCTCCCGCCAGCAGCCGGTGATGATCCACTCCGCCAAGTTCGGCTCGATCGAGCGGTTCCTCGGCGTGCTCGTCGAGCACTACGCCGGCGCGTTCCCGCCCTGGCTGTCGCCGGTGCAGGTGCAGGGGATCCCGATCGCCGAGCGGCACGTCGACTACCTGTACGACGTCGCGCGGCAGCTCACCGCGGCGGGCATCCGCGTCGAGGTCGACGACTCCGACGACCGGATGCAGAAGAAGATCCGCAACGCCCAGCTCCAGAAGGTGCCGTTCATGATGATCGCGGGGGACGACGACGTGGCCGCCGGTGCGGTCTCGTTCCGCTACCGCGACGGGCACCAGGACAACGGCGTCTCGATCGAGGAAGCCATCGCCCGGGTCGTCGCCGCCGTGGAGTCGCGCGAGCAGGTGTGATGTGAACGACCTGCCGGACTTCTTCGGGGAGCCGGTCGCGGCGGCGTACGACGACGACCGGATGACGTCCGGTTCTCCGCGGAGCACCTGGCGCTCGAGTCCGGCTTCCTGGCCGAGCTGGCCGGGGACGGTGGCCGGGCGCTCGAGCTCGCCATCGGCACCGGCCGGGTCGCGCTGCCGCTGGCCGCGCGCGGCGTCGAGGTGCAGGGGATCGACCTGTCCGAGGCGATGGTGGCGCAGCTGCGGGCCAAGCCCGGCGGCGCCGAGATCCCGGTCGAGATCGGCGACTTCAGCACCGCGCTGGCCGGGGTCGGGCTGGAGGGCGAGTTCGACCTCGTCTACCTGGTCTTCAACACGATCGGGAACGTCGCCAGCCAGGACGCGCCAGGTCGCGACGTTCGCGAACGCCGCGCGGCACCTGCGCCCGGGCGGCTGCTTCGTGGTCGAGACGGGCGTGCCCGGGCGTGCTCCGCGGCCCAGCACGACCACCGCTACCGGGTCTTCAGCCACACCGACGAGCACCACGGCATCGACGAGTACGACCCGGTCACCCAGCTGATGTGGTCGCACCACTACACCCGCACCGAGGACGGCACCTACCGCCGCAACTCGGTGCCGTTCCGCTACGCCTGGCCGGCCGAGCTGGACCTGATGGCGCGGCTGGCCGGGATGCGGCTGCGCGAGCGGTGGGAGTGGTGGGACCGGACGCCGTTCACCGCCGCCAGCGACTCCCACGTCTCGGTGTGGGAGAAGGAGTGAGGCTCGCCGCGCTCGGCGCTGGCGGCGCGTGCTGCTGGCCGGGTGCGGCGGGAACGACCCGGCCGAGACCGGTGCCGCGGGCGAGCCGACGCGGTCGACGGCGCCGACTGCCTCCGCGACGGCGCCCACCGCCCCGCCGGTCGACGAACGGCGGAGCTCAAGCGGCTCAAGGCACTCACCACGCTGGCCATCAAGGCGCAGGAGGCCGCCGCGCAGCTCGAACGCCGCCGGCGGCGCGCATCCCGCCGCGGGACGGCCCGGTGCTCGGCGCGGACATCAGCTGGCCGCAGTGCCCGCCCGGGATGGGCATCCCGCTACAAGGAGATCCTCGGGCCAGCCGATGCCGCGCGCACGACGCGGAGTACGTCGTCATCGGGCTCACCAACGGTCCCGGCTTCCACGCCAACCCGTGCCTGGCCGACCAGGTCGCCTACGCCAAGGAGCAGGGGCTGCTGGTCGCGGCGTACTCGGTGATCAGCTGGCCCGACGAGGCCGCCCAGGAGCAGTACGGCGGGCTGCGAGGAGGCCGGGCACGGCGCAGGCGCAGTTCAACCTCGCGTCGATGAAGGCCGCCGGGCTCGACTCGCCGATCATCTGGCTCGACGTCGAGCAGGTGCCGCACTACGAGTGGTCGACGAGCACCGCGGCCAACGCCGAGGTGGTGCTCGGCGCCGCGCAGGGGCTACGCCGACGCCGGCTACCGCGTGGGCGTCTACTCCACCCCGCGCCATCTGGGCCGGCCTCGTCGGCGACCTCAGCCTCGGCGTGCCCGAGTGGCGCGCCGCCGGCCAGACCTCGCAGGACGAGGCGCTGAGCCGCTGCGGCGACGACTGGCTGATCCAGGGCGGGGTCGGCGCGCTGGCGCAGTGGGTCGAGGACGGCCGGGACCGCAACATCACCTGCCCGGGCACCGAGAAGGTGCTGGGGGAGTACTTCACGACGCTGGGTTAGTCCCAGCCCCGGCTTGGGCGGTTTCGAGGCAGGCGCCGGCGCCCCTCGACAGCGCCACGTGTGCGACCCGGGGAGGGCCGGTCACCGGGACGTGGCCGGCGGGCTGGGTGAGGAGGACGCCGCGGCCGGAGGTGAGGTCGGGCAGCCGTCGTTCGAACACCCCGACCTCGCTGGTCGGCATCGTGCCCGTCACGACGCAGCGGCTGGGCCCGACCTCGACCGGCGCGGGGCTGGCGCCGTGCCCGACCAGCATCGAGAGCACCTTGGTCAGCGACTCGGCCGGCACCACGAGCTCGAAGCTGCTGAGCGGGCGCACACGGTGGTGCCGGCCCGCCCGAGCGCCTGGCGGAAGGCGAGGTGGGTCAGCCGCCGGAACTCGCCGGCCGACGGCGTGGGTGCGGAGAACCGCGAGTGGACCACCCGCACCCGCAGGTCGGTGAGCCGCCAGCCGTGCAACCCCTCGGCCAGCTCGGCGTCCAGCGTCTCCTCGATCGCGACGTGGAACGACGGCAGCAGGTAGCCGCGCTCGACGCCCTCGCCGAGGGCGTAGTCGAGGCCGGCGCCCACCGGGGCCGGCCCCACGCGCAGCCCCACCGACGCGTTGCGCATCGCGGTCTCGGCGTACGCCCTCACCCGTGCCCGCCACCCGCTCCACGTGGACGGTCCGGGTGGGCAGGAACTCGGCCGCCGACGGCGTACTCCGACTCCAGCCGGGCGGCGAGGACCTCCTTCTGGACCTCGCCGTAGATGCTGACGGTGATCTCCTCGTCGGCCCCGTCGAGCCGGGCGTCGATGAGCGGGTCCTGCTCCGAGAGCTGCTGCAGCGCCTGGAAGAGGGCGATGCGGTCGGCCGGGTCGCGCGGCTGCGACCACCGACTCGAGCCCGGGCGGCGGGAACTGCCGGCCGCTGCGCGCGGCGTCCCAGTGGCCCGAGCTGGTCGCCGATGGCGACGTCACCGAGGCCGACGACGGTGGCGATGTCGCCGGCCACCGCGCCGCCGGGCGCGGTCTCGGCGCCGCGCGTCGAAGGCGCGGACGTCGAGCGCCCGCGCGTCGTGGACCGCGACCTCGCCGCCCGGCACGCGGCGGTGGACGCGTGCACGTGGTCGCGCGAGGCGAGCCGACCCTGTGCAGGCGCAGGTAGGCCCGCCGGTGGCCGTCGCGTCGCGGTCGATCTTGAAGACGTCGCGTGCAGCGGTGCCGTCGCGCCGCCCGTCGACGGTGCGGGAGGTAGGTCGTGAGCGCGGCCAGGACGTCGGCGATCCCGACGCCGGCCAGGGCCACGCCGGACAGCACCGGGTGGACGCGGCGCAGCCGGGCCTGCGCGGCGAGCGCCGCGAGCGCCTGCGGCTCGCCCGGGCGGGTCGGGCCCGTCGACGTACGTCGCGCAGCAGCCGGTCGTCCGACGGTCGGCCGACGCGCGTCGAGCACGCTCCTCGACCGAGGTCGTCCGCCGGTGAGGGCGACCACGGTCGCCGGCGAGCTCCTCGCGGAGCGAGTCGAGCGTGCGCTCGAGCGAGGCGCCGGCGCGGTCGATCTTGTTGACGAAGACGAGGAACGGGAGGCCGAGCCGCTCCAGGATGCGGATCAGCACCCGGGTCTGGGCCTGGACGCCCTCGACCGCCGACACGACCAGCACGGCGCCGTCGAGGACGGCGAGCGCGCGCTCGACCTCCGCCACGAAGTCGGCGTGGCCGGGGGTGTCGATCAGGTTGACCTTCACCGGCCCGTCGGCGGTGGCGCAGGGTCATCGTCGCGACGGCGGTGCGGATGGTGATGCCGCGCCGCCGCTCGATCGAGTCGGAGTCGGTGGTCGTGTCGCCGTGGTCGACCCGGCCGAGGTGCCGGGTGGCCCCGGTCTCGTAGAGGAGTCGTTCGGTGAGGGTGGTCTTGCCGGCGTCTACGTGCGCCAGGATCCCCAGGTTGAGCGTGGGCATGGACGGTGGCCTTCGGTGAGATCGAATGGGTCAGCGATCAGATCCGAAGGTGCGGCGCATCCCGGTGCTCCTGTCTGGGCGCTCGGGCGACGTACGTCGCCCGCGTGCTGGGGACGCTAGCCCTGCGTCGCCGTACGGGCGACTGGTTTGTCGACGGTGGCTCAGGTGCGAGGCCGGCTGCGACACGCTGTCGCGCGTACCCCTTGACAATGCGACACGGTGTCGCAGTAATAGTTGTCATGACCGCGACCCGCCCCGGACGGACTACCACGAGGCCCTGCGCACGCTCAGCGAGGCGTCGGTGGACCAGCACTTCGACGCGTTCGCTCGACATCGCGTGGGACGACCCGGCGTACGCCGTCGACCCCAGCGACGAGCGCTGGGTGCTGCCGGAGGCCGACGTGCTCGGGCAGCACCGACTGGTACCGCGCCTGCCGCTCGAGGAGCAGATCCGGGTCGGGCTCTACCGGCAGGCCAACGTCACCAAGGTCGGGCTGCAGTTCGAGCAGGTGCTGATCGCCGGGCTGATGAACTTCGCGTTCACGCTGCCCAACGGCACCCCCGAGTTCCGCTACGCCACCCACGAGGCGACCGAGGAGTGCCACCACACCCAGATGTTCCAGGAGTTCGTGAACCGCTCGGGCGTCGAGGTCGCCGGCGCCCCGCGGCTGTTCCGTGTTCCTCGGGCCGGTCCTGCCGCTGGCCGCGCGCCGGCTCCCGGTCGGCTTCTTCATCGGCGTGCTCGCGGGGGAGGAGCCGATCGACCACGTGCAGAAGTCGATCCTGCGCGCGGGAAGCGACATCCACCCGCTGCTCCGCCGGATCATGCAGATCCACATCGCCGAGGAGGCGCGGCACATCGGCTTCGCGCACCAGTACGTCGAGCATCGGCGCCGCGGCTCAAGCGGCTACCAGCGGTTCGTGCTCTCGCTCGCGTTCCCGGTGATCCAGCGCTGGCTGGCCGACGCGATCCTGGTGCCGAGCCGGCAGGCGCGGAGGGACATGGGCATCCCGCGGTCGGTGGTCAAGGAGGTCTACTGGCGGCGCGCCGAGTCGCGCCAGACTGCTGCGCGACCTGTTCGCCGACGTCCGGATGCTCGCCGAGAACGCCGGGATGATGAACCGCGTCTCCCGGCTGCTCTGGAAGCTGCTGCAAGATCGACGGCCGGCCCTCGCGGTTCCGCAGCCAGCCGCGTCCGCCGCCGCCTGAGCCGGCTGAGCGAGCCGAACCATGCCCTACGTCGTCACGCAGTCGTGCTGCAGCGACGCCTCGTGCGTCGTCGCCTGCCCGGTCAACTGCATCCACCCCGCGCCCGGCGAGCCCGGCTTCGCCGAGGCCGAGATGCTCTACATCGACGCCGACACCTGCGTCGGGTGCGGCGCCTGCGTGACCGCCTGCCCGGTCGGGGCGATCGTCCCCGACCACGTGCTCACCGAGGCGCAGCAGCCGTTCGTGGCGCTGGCCGCGGAGTACTACGACGCCTTCCCGCACGCCGACCGCACCCCGGTCGCGCTGGTGCCTCGGCAGCGCCGGCTGCGGCCGGCCGGGGCCGTGTCCGGGTCGCCGTCGTCGGCGCCGGCCCGGCCGGGCTGTACGCCGCCGACGAGCTGCTCAAGCACCCCGAGGTGAGCGTCGACGTCCTCGACCGGCTCGACGTGCCGCACGGCCTGGCCCGGCACGGCGTCGCGCCAGGACCACCCGCGAGACCCGCGGCGGTCGCGCGGCTCTTCGAGGCGATCGCCGGGCAACCCGGCTTCCGCTACCGGCTCGGGCGTCGAGGTCGGCCGCGGACGTGACGCCTGGACGAGCTCGAGAGCGCGAGTACGACGCGGTCGTGCTGGCGACCGGGTGCCAGCGTCCGACCGCCGCTCGGCGTCCCCGGCGCGGACCTTCCCGGGGTCGTGTCGGCGCCACCGCCCTGGCTCGGTTGGTCCAACGGCCACCCCGAGCACGCGGGACCTCCCGCTGCCGATCGACGGGCTGGCCGGCGGTCGTGCGGTGGTCGTGGGCGCGGCAACGTCGCGCTCGACATGGCCCGGCTGCTGCACCGGCCCGCTGGGTCGGCGCCGACGAGGTGGTCGTCCTCGGGCGACGCGGCCCCGAGGCCGCGGCGTTCACCACGCCCGAGCTGGTCGGGCTGGCCGGGCTCGACGACGTCGACGTGCTGCTCGAGGGCGACGCCGCCGGCCGGGACGGACGTCCGCGCCCGGCTGCTGGCCGACCTGGCCGGCCGGCGGCCCGAGCCCGGGCGGCCCCGCATCGTGCTCCGCTTCGACGCGCCCGGTGGCCGAGGTGCTCGGCGCCGACCGGGCGACCGGCGTACGCCTGGCCGACGGCAGCACCCTCGACGCGGACCTGCGTCGTCACGGCGCGATCGGGCACGCAGTGGGCGCCGGTCGACCACGACCGCGGGCGGGTCCGCCCGGGGCTCTACGTCGTCGGCTGGGCCAAGCGCGGCCCGACCGGCTTCATCGGCACCAACAAGTCGTGCGCCGAGGAGACCGTCGCCGCCCTGCTCGACGACTCTCGACAGCGGACGTGGGAGTCGCCTCGGGCGACGCACCCCCAACGAGCGTCCCGGTCGGGGACGCTGACGGGCTGTCACAGATACGCTGACGCCATGGCGGGCAAGACCGACGGGCGACAGCTGCGCTGGGACAGCCACAACCAGGCGCGCCGCCAGCACATCCTCGACGCCGCCATCGGGGTGCTCGCCGACGTCCGAGCCGGGCTCGGAGGTGCACGTCCAGCAGATCGCCGACCGCGCCGGGCTGAGCCGCACCGTGGTCTACCGCCACTTCGCCGACCGCGCCGACCTCGACGCCGCCGTGCAGGGCCGGGCGCTCGAGCTGCTGCGCGCCGAGCTGGTGCCGGCGCTGTCCTTCGAGGGCACGCCGGTCGACATCATCCGCCGGATCGTGTCGGCCTACGTCGGGTGGGCGAGCGAGCACCCGTCGCTGCACGAGTTCGCCCAGCAGGACCCGCCCGGCCCGGGCATCGGGCAGATGGAGCAGGCGATCCAGCAGATCGCCGGGCAGATCGAGGACCTCATCAACGTCGGCGTCGAGCTGCTGCACGTGCGGCTCGACCGAGGACGACGTCGCCGCGCTCGACCCGCTGGTCTTCGGGCTGGTCGGCGCGGTGTTCACCTCGACGCGGCGCTGGCTGTCTCGCGCGGAGCAGCGGCCCGACCGGGAGAGCTTCGTCGAGCTGGTGACCGAGGCGGTCTGGCTGCAGATCGCGGGCATGGCCGCGGGCCGCGGCGTCGAGCTCGACCCCGACGTGCCGGTCGAGGCGCTCCTCGAGGCGGCGTTCGACGGGTCCGCCGGGTGAGCGGACGAGCATGCCGACCAGCCGATCTTCCAGGCCGGCGTCGGGGAGGCCGACGACCTCGACCGGCTCTGGACGCCGCACCGGATGGCCTACATCCGCGGCGAGAACAAGCCCGCCGACGGCTCGACGGGGGAGTGCCCGTTCTGCCGGGTCCCGTCGCTGAGCGACGAGGAGGGGCTGGTCGTGCACCGCGGCGAGACGGCGTACGCCGTGCTCAACCTCTACCCCTACGCGCCCGGCCACCTCATGGTCTGCCCCTACCGGCACATCGCCGACTACACCGAGACCACCGACGAGGAGGCCGCGGAGATCGCCGCCCTGACCAAGCGCGCGATGACGGTGATCCGCTCGGTGTCCGGCGCGGCCGGCTTCAACATCGGCATGAACCAGGGCCACATCGCCGGCGCCGGCATCGCCGCCCACCTGCACCAGCACGTCGTGCCGCGCTGGCCCGGCGACCAGAACTTCATGCCGATCATCGGCCGCACCAAGACGCTGCCCGAGCTGCTCGCGGACACCCGCGAGCTACTTGCCATGGCCTTTACGGGCTGACCCGTCTGACTCATTGCGGCTCGACGCCGTCAAGAGGAGGGTGACGGCGGGGGCCGCGTCGCCCCGGCGCGGCTCGGAACCCTGAGGAGGGTCCGATGTTCGCAAGATCCACCACCATCTCGGCAGATCCAGCCAAGCTCGACGCAGGTGTCGCCTTCATGCGCGACGAGGTCATGCAGACCGTGATGGCGATGGAGGGCTGCATCGGCATGTCGCTCGTGGCCGATCGTGAGAGCGGTCGCGCCATCCTCACCGGCTGCTGGGCCTCGGAGGAGGCCATGGAACGCTCCGACGGCCGAGTCGCCGAGCTGCGGGCCCGCGGCGCCGAGATCATGGGCGGCGAGCCGCAGGTCGACCTCTGGGAGATCGCGTCGATGCACCGTGACCACATGGCCGGCGAGGGTTCCTGCTGCCGGATCAGCTGGGGCCGGAGCACCGACATGGACAAGCTCGTCGACCGCTACCGCGACACCATCCTCCCGATGATCGAGAAGGCCGACGGGTTCTGCAGCGCGAGCCTGTTCGTCGACCGCGGTCGTGGCCTCACGTGCGGCACCGTCACCTTCGACTCCCAGGCCGCCCTGGACGCCTCGCGCGAGCAGGCGTCCGCCAACCGGGCGCGCGCGACCGAGGTGACCGGCATGGTCTTCCTCGACATCGGGGAGTACGAGCTGCTCGAGCACCATCTGCGGATCCCGGAGCTCGTCTGATCCCGGCTCGACCAGGTCCAGGTAGCCGCCGGTCCCCCCCGGCGGCTACCGCTTCTTGTGCGTGAGGCTGCTCATCGAGCTGGCGCCGTTCTTGGACTCCGCCTCGCGCTTCTCGGCGCGCTTCTCCTTGATGGACTTCCCGGTCTTGGCGGACTTGCTCTGGCGAGGCGACTTGTCGCTCATGCGAGATCTCTCGGTAGCGGTGGCCTGGGTGGCGCCGATACGGCGACAGTACGCCCGTGCTCCCACCGGGATGTCACATCTGTCGGCGATCGCGACTAGCCTTCGGCCACCATGCTCGACCGGTTCAAGGCCTTCTGGCAGGGCAAAGCCCTCGTCGCCGTTCATCAACCTGTTCATCAGGCTGGGGATCAGCCCCGACGTCGTCACGCTCGTCGGCACCCTCGGGGTGGCAGCGGGCGCCATGGTGTGCTTCCCGCAGGGGTGGCTCTGGCAGGGCGTGCTGGTCGTCGTGGCGTTCGTGTTCAGCGACCTCGATCGACGGCGCCATGGCGCGCAAGGTCGGCCGCACCGACACGTTCGGGGCGTTCCTCGACTCCACGCTCGACCGGATCGCCGACGCGGCACTGTTCGGCGGGATGGCGCTGTTCTTCGCGTGGCAGGCCGAAGACCGGCTCTACCTCGTCCTCGCCCTCGTCTGCCTGGCGATGGGCTCGGTGACGTCCTATGCGCGGAGCAAGGGCGAGCAGCTCGGCTTCGACGCCAAGACGGGCCTCGCGGAGCGGCCCGACCGGCTGGTCGGACTGCTGGTGCCGACGTTCTTCGGCGACCTGCTCGGCCTGCCGATCCTCTACGAGGTCGCCCTGTGGCTGATCGCCGTGCTGAGCACGATCACCGTGCTCCAGCGGATCCTCAAGGTACGCCGCCAGGCGCTCGCCCCACCTGCGGCTGCGGCTGAGTAGGGAAGCTCGCAAAGAACTCGACTGTCGACGTTCGTCCGTGCGGGACGCAGTGTGCCGAGTGTGATCGGCACCAGGTGCCGGAGATCCTCGGCGAACCCGACGTGGCGCCCGCCGCTTTCGGGAGGAACTCGACTGTCGAGCATTCTCCGAGCGGCAGAGACCACGAATACCGAATCGGCTCCGGGCCATCTCGCGGACTAGTCTCGGAGCATGGCTGAGCAGCACCCCGAGACCCCCTCGACCGGCAGTTCCGTCCGCGGCGCGGACGACACCGCCGAGGCGCCCGTCACCGGCACCACCCGCGTGAAGCGCGGCATGGCCGAGATGCTCAAGGGCGGCGTGATCATGGACGTCGTCACCGCCGAGCAGGCGAAGATCGCCGAGGACGCCGGCGCGGTCGCCGTGATGGCGCTGGAGCGGGTGCCGGCCGACATCCGGGCCCAGGGCGGCGTGTCGCGGATGAGCGACCCCGACATGATCGACGGGATCATCGAGCAGGTCTCGATCCCGGTGATGGCCAAGGCCCGCATCGGCCACTTCGCCGAGGCACAGGTGCTGCAGAGCCTGGGCGTCGACTACATCGACGAGTCCGAGGTGCTGACCCCGGCCGACTACGAGAACCACATCGACAAGTGGGCGTTCACCGTGCCGTTCGTGTGCGGCGCGACCAACCTCGGTGAGGCGCTGCGGCGGATCAGCGAGGGCGCGGCCATGATCCGCTCCAAGGGCGAGGCCGGCACCGGTGACGTCTCCAACGCGGTCACCCACATGCGCACCATCCGGCGCGAGATCCGCCGGCTCGGGGCGCTGGAGGAGGACGAGCTCTACGTCGCGGCGAAGGAGCTGCAGGCGCCCTACGACCTGGTCAAGGAGGTCGCGCGCCGCGGCAAGCTGCCGGTCGTGCTGTTCACGGCGGGCGGCATCGCAACCCCGGCCGACGCGGCGATGATGATGCAGCTCGGCGCCGAGGGCGTGTTCGTCGGCTCGGGCATCTTCAAGGCCGGCAACCCCGCGCAGCGCGCCGAGGCGATCGTCAAGGCGACCACCTTCCACGACGACCCCGACGTGGTCGCGAAGGTCTCCCGCGGCCTGGGCGAGGCCATGGTCGGCATCAACGTCGAGGAGCTGGCCCAGCCCCACCGGCTGGCCGAGCGCGGCTGGTAGCCACGCACTGCAGCACCCAGGTGCCAGCCCGTCTGGCTCATCCGCACTACGTCAAGGTGACCCGTCCGTCACTGGCCGAATGGCGCCATCGCACTAGTCGCGGCCTAGTCATCGAGTAGCCCATACCGGTGGGGGGCCTGACCCCCCGATCGGTCAGCCGACTGCCACACCGGCCCCTCAGGTGGGTAACAACGTGGTCGTCCTGCCCTCCGCCGTCCCTAGCGTCATTGTCGACCGGTTGATCGATCAACGACTCCGGCACACGTGGGGATCCTGCGAGATCCCCGGGGGAAAAGGAGACACGTCATGCCTGCTGGCGCAGACGCGATGAAGAAGAACAAGCGACGCGGGATCAAGGTCGTCGCACTGACCGCCGCGCTGGTCGTGGCCGGGGGGGCCGCGTTCGCGTGGTGGACCGCCGGCGGTGCCGGAACGGGCTCCGCCACGACCGGCGACGTCGACGCACTCAGCGTCGTGCAGACCAGCACGGTCAGCGAGCTGGCGCCCGGGCTCTCGGCCCAGACCGCTCAGCGGCACGTTCGACAACCCCAACTCGGGTCCGGTGTACGTCGCCTCGGTGACGGCGAGCATCTCCTCGGTCACCGACGCCAACGGCGACCCGATCGATTGCGACAGCTCCGACTACACCCTCGCCGGTGCGGTCATGACGGTCGGCGTGGAGATCCCCTCGGGCAACGCCCAGGGTGCGTGGTCTGGCGCGACCCTCGCCTTCAACAACAAGGCGAGCGACCAGGACGCCTGCAAGGGCGCCGTCGTCCACCTGGCCTACTCCGCCAGCTGATCCTCGACGCGAAGCGGCCCGGTTCGCCGGGCCGCTCCGCGTCACGGGGCCGAGAGGACATCGCATGGGACGCCCACGAACCACGGGGCTGCTCGTCGGACTGCTCGCGCTGCCGGTGGCGCTGCTCGGAGCGCTGCCCGCGGTCGCGTGGCAGCTCGTCGACGCGCTCCCGCTCACCGAACGCGCCGCCACCTGGGTCGGGCACGGCCCTCAGCAGCTCCACCGGGGCGTGAAGGTGAAGGTCACGGGCGCCGCCCGGGGCCCGCTCCGCCCGGGCACGTCGGCGCCGATCCTGCTGAAGTTCCAGAACCCGAACATGCGCAAGATCCAGATGAAGCGTGTCCGGGTCAGGATCTCCACGATCGTCGCGCCCAACGCGGACGCCGCACACCCGTGCACCACGGCGGACTTCTCGATCCGGCAGATGCCGCGGAAGACCCTCCTCCGACTCCGGGCCAGGCGATCCACCGACCTGAGTGCCTTGCACGTGCCGATGGACGCCTGGCCCTGGCTGACGATGCTCAACCGGCCGCTGAACCAGGACGGCTGCCAGGGCGCAGAGGTGAAGCTTCGGATGAAGGCACGGGGGCTGAGGAAGTGAACGTGGCATCCAGGACTTCGAGGCGCACGCGGCGGCCGCTCACGCTCCTGCTCACCGCAGCGACGTTGCTGGTGGGTGGGGTCGCCGCGGCCTACTGGAGCACCACGGGTGGCGGGTCCGCCACCGCGGCCACCGGCACCACCTCTCCCCTGACCCTGACGCCGGCGACGCCGACGGCGCAGCTCTTCCCGGGCGGTCAGACCGCCGTCGTCCTGACCGTCACCAACCCCAACGCGGGACCGGTCAGGGTCGGCTCGCTCGCGCTGGACACCAGCCAGGGGACGGCCGGCTTCGCGGTCGACGGCGCGCACTCCGGGTGCGGCCTGGCGCCCCTCTCGTTCGCGCCCCAGACCAACGGCGGTGCGGGCTGGACCGTGCCGGGCAGCGGGGTGCTCTCGGTGACGCTCGCCCAGGCGTTGTCCATGGGGACTGGCGCAGCCAACGCCTGCCAGGGCGCGGCGTTCTCGGTCTACCTGACGGCGGCGTCGTGAGGCGCACTCTCGCCCCGCTCGCGGTCGCGGTGGCTCTGACCATCGTGGCGGCCACGGCCTGGGCCTACTTCAGCGCCGGTTCGGTGCCCGGTGGCAGCGGGGCCGCAGCGGCGTCGAGCGTCAACCCGGGCGCCACCCCCGCCGCGAGCGCGACCGGTTCGACCGTCACGGTCAGCTGGACCGCCACCACGCTGGCCAACGGGCAGGCCGTGAGCGGCTACGTCGTCAAGCGGTACGACGCCGGCACCCAGGCCCCCCAGACCATCCTCTCCGCGTGCACCGGCACGGTCGCGGCCACCTCGTGCGTCGAGAGCGGCGTCCCGAACGGGTCGTGGAAGTACACCGTCACCCCCGTGATCGGCGCGAACTGGCAGGGACCCGAGAGTGCGAAGAGCGCCGCGGTCACCGTCAACAACGACGCCACGGCGCCGACCAACTCGATCACCCTCTCGTCGGTCACCGGCGGCGCCCACCTCGCTGGGACCACGCTCTTCTACCGCGGCGCGGCCGCGGGCAGCCTCCGGCTCACCAACGCCGTCGCGGACGCCGGCTCCGGTCCGGCCAGCAGCGCCACGGCTGCGCTGGGCGGCACCACCGCCGGCTGGACCCATGCGCCGTCGACGGTCTCGTCTCCGAGCGGCGGCCCCTACGTCTCGACCCCGTTCAGCTGGGCCGCCGGCACCACCAGCGCTCCCTCCGAAGCGGTCACCGGCCGCGACGTGGCCGGCAACTCGGCGGTCACGACGCTGACGTTCACCCATGACTCGACCGCGCCCGCGGGCAGCAGCATCAGCTACGCCGACGGTGTTTCGGGCCAGTCGGTGACGATCAGCCTCACCACCGGGACGGACGCCGGCTCCGGTGTCGCGACCCGCCGGCTGCAGCGAGCGACGGCCCCGCTCTCCGGCGGCTCCTGCGGCACCTGGAGCGGCTTCGCCAACATCGGCGCGGACGGCCCCACCTCGCCGTACGTCGACGGCTCGCTCGCGATCGCCTGCTACAAGTACCGCTACGTCGTCACCGACCGGGTGGGCAACCAGGACGTCGCCACCAGCAGCAGCGTCGTCAAGGTCGGCTACGGCGGCGGCATCGGCGCGACACCGGGGCTACTGGCCCACTGGCGGCTGGGCGACAGCCCGACGGTCCCGGTCACGACGTCGTCCGACTCCTTCACCGACACCTCCGGCAAGCTGCTCACCGCGCACACCGGTGAGCTGGCGGCGACCTGGACCCGCGCGCTCGGCGCTGCCAACGCGACCGTCAGCAACGAGGGCCGGATCTTCAAGGCCAACGGGGGTTACTCGGTCAACCACAACTCGCTCGCGCAGGCCACGCCCGACTACACGGTCGCGGCCGACGTGGTCGACAAGTCCGTCATCTCCGACGACGCGATGGGTGTCATCGGCCGCTACGACAGCTCCAGCAACACCTTCTACCTGGCGAGCTGGGAGGAGCGCGACAACAGCTGGAACCTGGCCCTGGTCACCAACGGCTCCATCTCCTACCTCGACTACGTGCCCAACCAGCCCGCGCTCGGCATCGGGCAGACCCACCGCCTCGAGCTCGAGATGGTCGGCTCCGCGCTGAAGCTCTACGTCGACGGGGTGCTCAAGGTCTCGGTCACGGACACCACGCTCAAGGCGGCCGGCCGGGCCGGCATCATGACCGGCCGGACCACCAACAGCGCCGCGCAGACCAACACCACCGGGCTGCACCTCGACAGCTTCCAGGTCACCACGGTGTCGCGGGCCCTGGACAGCAAGGGCGACAACCACGGCGCCTATGTCAACGGTGTGACCCGCGGCGTCTCCGGGGCCCTGCCCGGCGACCCGGACACGGCCGCGTCGTTCGACGGCGTCAACGACTACGTCCAGGTGCTCAACCCCACGGGCATCCCGGTCGGCTCGAGCGCGCGGTCGGTCGAGGCGTGGTTCAAGACCACCAGCGCGGCGCGCCAGGTGATCTTCGACTACGGCAGTCTCGGCACCCAGCAGGAGTTCGGGCTCTGGATCAACGCCGGCGGCGCCGCGATGACGGCCTGGGGCTGGGGTGGCGGCAACGACAAGTCGTTCACCCTGGCGGCGCCGGTCAACAACGGTGCCTGGCACCAGGTCGTCATCACCTACGACGGGACCACGCTGGTCCTCTACGTCGACGGGGTCGCGCTGCCGTCCCAGACGGCGACACGGAACACCTCGGTCGACGCCTACGGCTTCGGCATCGGAGCGGTCATCAACCCCGGCGACGGGGGAGGCAACTCCGGTGGCTTCTTCAGCGGCTCGATCGACGAGGTTGCGCTGTACACGACGGTGCTCGACCAGGCGACGGTCACGGACCACTACCTCCTCGGGGGCGCCCCGCTCGGCGACACCTCGGGCCCCACCGGTGGTTTGGTCGACGCAAGTGGCCTGGTGGGCACCGGCGCGCGCTACGCGACGTCCACCACGCTGAGCCTGCTGCTGGCCGCGGGGGCGGACCCGAGCGGTGTCGCGGCGTCAGGCAGCCAGCTGCTGCGCGCCACGGCATCCCTCACCGACGGCAGCTGTGGCACGTTCGGCAGCTACGCCCTGGTTGCGGACGACCCGACCTCGCCGGCGAGCGACGCCGTCGCCGACGGGGCCTGCTATCGCTACCAGTACGTCGTGAGCGACACGGCCGGCAACCCCACGACCTACACCAGCCCCGAGATCAAGGTGGACGTGGCGGCCGTCGCTGCTCCGGCCCTGTCGTTCTCGACCTTCACCAACGCCTCCTGGCCGGGCACCGGCTCGACGGTCTACTACCGGTCGGCGGCCGCGTCCGGGTCGCTGCGAGTGGCCGCGACCGCGGGCTCCCCGTCCGGGATCGCGGGCCACGCCTTCCCGGCGCTCGGCAGTGGCTGGACGGCCGCCCCGGGGGGTGCCGGCGTCACGACGTACTCCTGGAGCTCCGCGAACCCGGCGGCGCCCGGCACCAAGGCCGTGACGGCGACCAACAACGCCGGCGTCACGTCGGCCCCCGCGCCGTTCACCCTCACCGCGGACAACACCGCGCCGACGGGCAGCGCACTCAGCTACCCGACCGGATCGACCACCAGCACCAGCATCAGTGTCGCCCTCACCACGGGCACCGACGCCGGCTCGGGCATTGGCACCAGGCTCCTGCAGCGCGCGTCGGCCACGCTGGCGAGCGGCACGTGCGGCAGCTACGGCTCCTTCGCGACCGTCACCAACGGCACGAACCCGACCTCACCCGTGGTCGACGCCGTGACGGCGAACACCTGCTACCAGTACCGCTACGTCGTCACGGACAACGTCGGCAACACCGACACGGTGGTCGGGACCAGCGTCGTCAAGGTCATCGCGTCCTACGCCACCACGGTCGGGGCCACCTCCGGGCTGGTCACCTGGTGGCGGCTGGGAGAGACGGCCGGGACCTCGGCGGCAGACTCCAAGGGCAGCAGCACCGGCACCTTCACGAACTCGCCGACGCTGGGCGTGGCCGGCGCGATCGCCGGAGACGCGAACACCGCCGTGCAGCTCGACGGCACCAACGACCACGTCGTCGCCACCCGCACCTCGACCAGCGACTTCTCGATCGAGCTCTGGTTCAAGTCGACCCAGGGCGTTGGCACCGACCCCTCGTGGACCATGGGTGCCCCCCTGGTCACCGCGGACCTGACCGGCACCGCCAACGACCACGGGCTCTCGCTCCGCTCCGACGGCCGGCTCGCCGCAGGGCTCGGCACCTACTCCTTCCTGTCGACCGCGACCGGTCTCAACGATGGCTCGTGGCACCACGTGGTGCTCACGCGGCTGCGGTCGAGCGGCGCCCTGATCCTGTACGTCGACGGCGTCGCAGCGGGCACCGGCACCGGTGGGACCCAGACCCTCAGCGGCTCGACCACCGTGAGCCTCGGCCGCAACCTGGCCGGCGCCGTCCATCTCCAGGGCGTGCTCGACGAGGTCGCCTTCTACAGCTCGGTCGTCTCGGCCACGATGGTGGCGTCGCACTACACGACGGGCGTCACTCCCTAGCTTCGCCCAACCGCACCGCAAGCTCGAGCACCCCAGCACCCCCCTGGCCCCTTCGGGTGGTGCGCGCGCCGAGCGGGCAGACCCGGCCCGCCGATCGGTGGACCGGGGCGTCGTTCGGGGAACCATCCGGCCTCTCCTGCGGTCTGATGGTCACCAGGCGCTCATGGGGGAGCGCCCCTGTCAGGAGGCAACGGGGTGGCCAGTACAAAGCGGACCGTGACGGCATGGTTGTTGATCGTCGGCGGCCTGGCAGCGATCTCGGCGTACCTCGTGGGTGACACCTCCGGGGCACATCTCGAGCTGGCGCCGGTCTTCTTCGGTGTGGCCCTCGCCGTCGTCTTCGTACGCATGTTCCGATCCCGGTCCGGACGCGGGCGGCCCCGCTTCTAGTGTTGAGGGCGTGTTCGCGCCGCCGATCGGGGTCCTCGCCCTCCAGGGTGACGTCCGCGAGCACCTGAGGCTGCTGACCTCGCTCGGGGTGCCCGCCGTCGCCGTACGCCGCCCCGAGGAGCTGGCCGAGGTGGCCGGTCTGGTGCTGCCCGGTGGCGAGTCGACCACGATGATCCGGCTCGCCCGGACCTTCGGGCTGACCGGGCTGCTCCGCGAGCGGATCGCCGGCGGGATGCCGGCGTTCGGCACCTGCGCAGGGATGATCCTGCTGGCCGACAAGGTGCTCGACGGTGTCGCTGGCCAGGAGACGCTGGGCGGTCTCGACATCACCGTGCGACGCAACGCCTTCGGCCGTCAGGTCGACTCCTTCGAGGGGGAGGTCCACGTGCGCGGTCTCGAGGAGCCGGTGCACGCCGTGTTCATCCGCGCGCCGTGGGTGGAGTCGGTCGGCGCCGGGGTCGAGGTGCTCGCCGAGGTCGAGACCGGACCGGCCGCGGGTAGGATCGTCGCGGTCCGTCAGGGCCCGCTGATGGCGACGTCGTTCCACCCCGAGGTGGGTGGCGGGTCGCGGATCCACCGGATGTTCGTCGATCTCGTCGCCCAGCACAGCAACGCGTGAGGAAGAGGTAGAGCCATGTCGGGCCACTCCAAGTGGGCGACCACGAAGCACAAGAAGGCGGTCATCGACGCCCGCCGCGGCAAGATGTTCGCCAAGCTGATCAAGAACATCGAGGTCGCGGCCCGGATGGGCGGGGGAGACCCAGCCGGCAATCCGACGCTCTACGACGCCATCCAGAAGGCGAAGAAGTCGTCGGTCCCCAACGACAACATCGACCGCGCGGTCAAGCGCGGATCGGGCGCCGAGACCGGTGGCGCCGACTATCAGACGATCACCTACGAGGGCTACGGCCCCGCCGGTGTCGCGATGCTGATCGAGTGCCTCACCGACAACCGCAACCGCGCCGCCATGGAGGTCCGCACCGCGATGTCCCGCAACGGCGGCTCGCTGGCCGACCCGGGCTCGGTGTCGTTCCTCTTCAACCGCAGGGGCGTGGTCATCGTCCCGGTCGCCCAGGACGGCAAGACGGTCACCGAGGACGACATCCTCGAGGCGACCCTCGAGGCGGGCGCCGACGACGTCAACGACCTCGGCGACACCTTCGAGGTGGTGTCCGAGCCGACCGATCTGGTCGCCGTACGCTCCGCGCTCCAGGCGGCGGGCATCGACTACGACTCCGCCGAGGCGTCGTTCCTGCCCGACATGCAGGTCGCGCTCGACCAGGACGCCGCCGCCAAGATGTTTCGGCTGGTCGACGCCCTGGAGGACCTCGACGACGTGCAGAACATCTTCGCCAACTACGACGTCTCCGACGAGGTCATGGAGGCGCTGGAGGCCTGACGGCTCGGCTGTGGCCCGGTCTTCTCCCGTCGAGTGACCCCAGATGGCTCTCAGCAGGGCGAGTTCAGAGCCACTGGGGGTCACTCGATGGCAAATGGCCCGCCCACCCCGAACGCCGCAGTGGCAAACCGCCGGCCAATCAGCCGATGGGCCTCGCCGTCCGGGTGGAGGGCATCCGGGAGCGGGAGGGCGGTGTGGTCGGCCTCGCCGTAGAGCTCCAGCCCGTCGAGGTAGTGGAGCGCGGGGTCCGTCCTGGCGCGCCGCGCGACGATGCCGGACAGCTCCTCGCGGATGACCTGAAGGGTGAGCTTGCCGGCCTTCACCTCTGCCCGGTCGCCGGTCGCCATGAACCGCACCTCGCCTCGGCCGAACGCCTCGACGTCGAAGGTGCCCGGGCCGGGAGTCTCCTCGTGGATGGGGCAGAGGATCGGCGAGACCACCAGGAGCGGTCGGTCGGGGTGGCCGTCGCGGATCGTGTCGAGGAAGCCGTGCACGGCGGGGCCGAAGGCCCGGCGCCGCATCAGGTCGAGGTTGGCCAGGTTGATGCCGATCTTGACGCTGACCAGGTCGGCGGCGGTGTCCCGCATGGTGCGTGCGGTGAACGGGTCCAGCAGCGCGCTCCCGGCCAGCCCCAGGTTGACCAGCTCCACGCCGCCCTGCCGCGCGGCCAGCGCCGACCAGGTGGTGCTCGGGCTGTCGGCCACCGAGCCCTGGCTGATCGAGCTGCCGTGGTGCAGCCACACGCGCCGGTCCACGGGCGCCGGGTGGACCGGGGCGTCGGTCCGCAGCTCGACCAGGTGGGTGGTCTCGCTCCAGGGCAGCCACAGCTCGACGAGCTTGTCGCGGTCGGCCAGTCCGACGAACCGCACCGTGCCGTCCGGTCCCGGCCGCGTCTCGGATCCGCCCGAGAAGTCCAGGACCACCTCGTCGCCGCCGGTGATGCTCATCTGCGCGGCCAGCTCGCCGTCGACGCACAGGTCGTAGAAGCAGTCCGGCCGCGGCGGGACGCCTGCGTAGTTCGCGATCACCCGGTGGGCGTCCAGCTCGACCTGGGTGGCGGAGGTGCGGAACACCAGGCGTACGCCGGCCGGCTGCGACTCGGCCATCAGGAGCTGGCCGTCGTCGGTCTGAGCCCGCGCCCAGGCGGGCAGGCGGTGCGGCAGCAGCCCGTGCTCGGTCTGCTCCAACTCGACCGCACCGCGCACGAGGTCGGCGGTGATCGGGGTGGGCTGCACGGCTCCACCCTGCCCCAGCCGTGTCGGCCCGTGGAGAGCCGGGTACGCCGGTCGCCGTCGCAGGCAGGGTCACCGTATGACTGCGACGGTCCCCTTGTGGGTGGCGGTGGTGACCACGGTCGGGTCGCCGCTGCTCGCCTGCACCGAGGATGACTACGAGGATGACTACGAGGACCAGCCCGCCTGACCCCGCGTGTCGCACTCTGCTCGACGAGGTGTCGCGGTTAGCGTTCGTACGAACACCTGTTCGGACGAGAGGCTCCCATGCGCGTGCTCGGCATCGACCCCGGTTTGACCCGGTGCGGGGTGGGCGTGGTCGAGGGTGACGTCGGGCGGCCGCTGACGCTCGTCGACGTGGGCGTCGTACGCACCTCGGCCGACCTCGCGGTCGCGCAGCGCCTGGTCAGCATCGAGGAGGCGCTCAACGCGTGGATCGAGGAGCACCGTCCCGACGTGGTGGCGGTGGAGCGCGTCTTCGCCAGGTCCGACGTCAGCACGGTCATGGGCACCGCGCAGGCGAGCGGCATCGCTCTCGTGTGCGCCGCCAGGCGCGGCATCACGGTGGTCATGCACACCCCCAGCGAGGTCAAGGCGGCGGTGTCCGGCAACGGCCGCGCCGGCAAGGCCCAGGTCGGCGCCATGGTGGCTCGCATCCTCCGGCTCGACGCGACCCCCAAGCCGGCCGACGCCGCCGATGCCCTGGCGCTGGCCATCACCCACATCTGGCGTGGCGGCGCCCAGGCTCGCATCGACGCCGCCATGGCCAAGGCAGGAGCAAGGGCATGACCTCGTGATCGCGTTCGTCAAGGGGCCGGTGGCCCAGGTGACCCTGTCCAGTGCCGTGCTGGAGGTCGGAGGAGTCGGCCTCGAGCTGATGTGCACGCCCGGCACGCTGGCCACGCTCCGCACCGGCCAGGTCGCCACGCTGCCGACCAGCATGGTCGTGCGCGAGGACTCGCTGACGCTGTTCGGCTTCCTCGACGAGGACGAGAAGGCGACGTTCGAGCTCGTGCAGACCGCCAGCGGCGTCGGCCCCAAGCTCGCCCAGGCGATGCTGGCGGTGCTCGATCCCGACGACCTGCGCCGCGCTGTCTCCGGCGACGACGTCAAGACCCTGACGAAGGTGCCGGGCATCGGCCAGAAGGTGGCGCAGCGGATCATCCTCGAGCTCAAGGACCGGCTCGGCCATCCGGGAGGCTCGGTGAGTCGGTCCGGCACGCCGTCCGCGGCCGTGACGTGGCGCGACCAGGTCCACCAGGGGCTCACCGGCCTGGGCTGGCCGGCCCGCGAGGCCGAGCGCGCGGTCGACGCGGTGGCCGACCAGGCGGGCGAGCAGCCCGACGTCGGCGCCCTGCTGCGCGCGGCCCTCCAGACCCTGAGCCGGGCATGACCGACCCCATGGACCTCGACCTCACCGCGCCCGAGGCCGAGCCCGACGAGCGGGTCATCGAGGCCGCACTCCGACCGCGAACCCTCGACGAGGTGATCGGGCAGCAGCGGGTCCGCGACCAGCTCGGCCTCGTGCTCGAGGCGGCCCGGCTCCGCGAGCGGGCGCCCGACCACGTGCTGCTCTCAGGCCCTCCCGGGCTCGGCAAGACCACGCTGGCGATGATCATCGCCGCCGAGGTGGGCGTGCCGCTGCGCATCACGAGCGGACCCGCTCTCACCCACGCCGGCGACCTCGCCGCGATCCTCTCGGGGATGAACCAGGGCGACGTCCTCTTCATCGACGAGATCCACCGCATGTCGCGCGCCGCCGAGGAGATGCTCTACCTCGCGATGGAGGACTTCCGGGTCGACGTGGTGATCGGCAAGGGGCCGGGCGCCACGGCGATCCCGCTCGAGATCCCGCCGTTCACGATGGTCGGCGCCACGACCCGGGCCGGGCTGCTGCCGGGGCCGCTGCGCGACCGGTTCGGCTTCACCGGCCACCTCGAGTTCTACGACGTCGGCGAGCTCGACCGGATCGTGCACCGCTCGGCCGGGCTGCTCGGCGTACCCACCACGCCCGACGGTGCGGCCGAGATCGCCTCGCGCTCGCGCGGCACGCCCCGGATCGCCAACCGGCTGCTTCGCCGGGTGCGTGACTATGCCCAGGTCCGCGCCGACGGCACGGTCACCCTCGACGTCGCCCACGCAGCGCTTGACCTCTACGAGGTCGACCAGCTCGGTCTCGACCGGCTCGACCGCGCCGTGCTCGACGCGCTCTGTCGGCGGTTCGGCGGCGGACCGGTGGGCCTCTCGACCCTGGCGGTCGCCGTGGGGGAGGAGCGCGAGACGGTCGAGGAGGTGGCCGAGCCGTTCCTGGTCCGGCAGGGATTCCTCGCCCGCACACCGCGGGGCCGGGTGGCGACCGCCGCTGCCTGGCACCACCTCGGACTGGCCGCGCCGGCCACCGCGGAGCCGACGCTCTTCGAGGAGTGACCCGCACCTGACCAGGCTCCACTCCCGATGCGGCGTTGAGAGGCCCCGGCCGTAGACTTCCCCCTCGTGTCAGATTTCCTCCCGGTGGTGACCCTGGTCGGGTTCGCACTGTTGTTGTGGCTGCTCCTGATCCGGCCACAAGCCCGCCGCGCGCGGGAACTCGCACACATGCAGTCCACGTTGGAGGTGGGGGACGAGGTGATGCTCACCTCGGGCATCCACGGCACCGTCCGCGGCCTCGACGAGGGCGTGGCGCAGGTCGAGATCGCCGACGGCGTGACCATCAGGGTCGCGCGCGGCGCGATCGGCCAGGTGGTCCACGAGGTCGAGCAGGACGAGACCCCCGCAGCAACCGACGAACCGGAAGTCTCGGAGGAGAACTGAGATGGCACGCAAGACCGCACGGCCCGGACGCACCCTTGGGGTGTTCTTCCTCGGGCTGGCGATCGCCTTCGGGCTGGTGGCCCTCGCCGGCACCTGGAAGCCCGAGCTCGGGCTGGACCTCCAGGGCGGCACCAGCATCCGGCTGACGCCCAAGGGGAACCCCACCGCCGAGTCCCTCAACGAGGCCCGCAAGATCATCGACCAGCGCGTCAACGGCTCCGGTGTCGCCGAGGCCGAGGTGACGGTGCAGGGCAACCGGTTCATCGTCGTCGAGATCCCCGGCGACAGCCGTCGCGACCTCGTCGACACGGTCAAGCGCCAGGCGCAGCTGCGGTTCCGGCTGGTGGCCTGCGACGACCAGGACCCGAGCCGCTGCCCGGCAGCCGGCAGTGGCACCCCGGTCCCGCAGGATCCGACGGCCCCGGACACCAACCCTCCCGGCACCGGTGTGACCGCCCCCGCCTCGCCCGCGCCGGGCGACACCGCGGCGCCGACCGACGGCGCGAGCCCCAGCGACGCCGCCACGCCGTCCGGTTCCGCCAACCGCGCGCCGGCCCACTACCCGGCGAGGCTCGCAGGCTCGCAGCTCAAGGGCGCCGCCGACGGCACCGACAGCCCGAGCCCCACGGACTCCGCATCGGACTCCGCGTCGATCGCGCCGGACGACTCCGCGTCGGCTGACACGTCCGACCCGTCCACCGCGCCCAGCGATGCCGGCACCCCGAGCGGCGTGCCGACCATCCCGAGCCCCGAGGGCGGACCTGATGTCGCCGACCCGCTGAAGTGGATCGACGCCCCCAACCAGGAGGCGATCGACGCCTACAACGCGTTCACCTGCCCGCAGGACGGCACGCCGGTCAACGTCGACGACGACCCGACCAAGCCGCTGGTCACCTGCGAGTGGGACGCCGAGGCACAGATCGCCCAGAAGTACCTGCTCTCGGCCTCCATGATCGAGGGCAACGAGCTCGACTCCGCCAGCGCCCAGATCCCGCAGAACTCGGTCGGCTACGTCGTGTCCCTCGACTTCGACGGGGGCGGCACCGACGCGTTCTCCAAGATCTCCGAGGCGCTGGTCTGCCCCAGCGGCACCGTGCCGCCGTGCCGGCAGTTCGCGGCGGTCCTCGACGGCCAGGTCATCTCCGCGCCGACCATGAACTCGCTGATCACCAACGGTCAGGCGCAGATCGAGGGCAACTTCACCCAGGCCTCGGCGAAGAGCCTGGCCACCAGCCTCAAGTACGGCGCGCTGCCGGTCACGTTCACCGACTTCAGTGTCGAGACCGTCGGACCGTCCCTGGCCGGTGACCAGCTCAGCGCGGGCATCACCGCGGGCATCTTCGGGCTGATTCTCGTGATGATCTACTGCCTCTTCTACTACCGCGGCCTCGGCATCGTGGTGGTCGGCTCGCTGCTCGTGGCCGGCGCGTCGACGTATGCCATGGTGCTGCTGCTCTCCAAGACCGCGAACTTCACCCTGACCCTGCCCGGCATCGCCGGACTGATTGTCGCGGTCGGCATCACCGCCGACTCCTTCATCGTCTACTTCGAACGCATCAGGGACGAGATGAGGGACGGCAAGTCGATGCGGGTCGCGGTCGAGGCCGGCTGGATCCGCGCGCGGGCGACCTGCCTGGCCGCCGATGCCGTCTCGCTGCTGGCCGCGATCGTGCTCTACATCTTCGCGGCCGGCGTGGTCCGAGGCTTCGCGTTCGCGCTGGGGCTGTCCACCTTGATCGACCTCGTGGTGTTCTTCTGGTTCACCAAGCCGCTGGTCTCGGTGCTGGCGAAGACCACGTTCTACAACAGCGGCGGCAAGTGGTCGGGCCTCAGCGCTGCGACACTGGGCGTGGACAAGATCACGGCCGACCGGCCGCGCGTGGCTGCCGCGACTCGCTCGACCCAGGAGGGCACGGTCTGATGGGCAAGATCAGCCAGCTCGGCAACAGCCTCTACACCGGCGCGCGCTCCGTCGACTTCGTCGGGCGCAAGTGGCTCTGGTACTCCATCTCGGGACTCATCGTCCTGCTGGCCGTCCTCGGCCTCTCCGTGAAGGGGCTCAACTACGGCATCGAGTTCACCGGCGGCACGCAATACAAGGTGAGTGCCCTCGACAAGTCCGAGGTCACCCAGGACAACGCGGACGCGCTCCGCGACGCCGTCGGTTCGCTGAACATCAAGAACGCCGACGCGCCGATCGTCACGACCTCGGGCGACCAGACGATCCTCATCCAGGTCGAGGAGCTCACCAACGCCGAGAGCGCCGAGGTCAGCCAGGCGATCATCGACACCTTGGGAGTCGACCAGGAGCAGATCTCGCAGGACCAGATCGGGGCCAGCTGGGGCGACGAGGTCAAGAACCGCGCCATCCTGGGCCTGGTCGTCTTCCTCATCCTGGTCGTGCTGTTCATCTGGGCCTACTTCCGCGAGTGGAAGATGTCGGCCGCGGCCATCGTGGCGCTGGCGCACGACGTGATCATCACGGTCGGCATCTACGCCCTCTCCGGCTTCGAGGTCAGCCCGGCCACCGTGACCGGCCTGCTGACGATCCTGGGCTTCTCGCTCTACGACACGGTCGTGGTCTTCGACAAGATCCGGGAGAACACCAGGAACCTCCGGGCCAGCCGGACGACGTACGCCAAGGCCGCCAACCTGGCGGTCAACCAGACCCTGGTCCGCTCCATCAACACCTCGCTGGTGGCGCTGATCCCGGTCGGGGCGATCCTCTACGTCAGCGCGGTCCAGCTCGGCGCCAGCTCGCTGAAGGACCTCGCTCTCGCGCTCTTCGTCGGCATGGCCGCAGGTGCCTACTCCTCGATCTTCATCGCGACGCCGCTGCTGGTGCACCTGAAGTCGACCGAGTCCGAGGTGGTGCTCGCCGAGCGCCGGGCCAAGGCGCGCGAACGTCGCAACGTCGACCGCTACGCCTCGGTGCCGGTGTTCAAGGACGACCTGCCGGTCATGGACCCCGACGCACCCGCGCCCGGTGCCCTGCTCGTCGATGACGACGACTGACGACGACTACGACGAGGACGACGTGCCGCGGCCCGGCGCGTCGCCCGAGGCGATGGGCCGCGGACGGACCGTGCCGACCACCCAGCGCCCGGTCGGCCAGAGCCCGGCGTCCGGACGGCAGCAGCCGACCCGGCAGCCGCGCTCGAAGCGCAAGTGAGCTGACGCGCTCGTGACCGAGACCGCGGCGGAGGCGCTGCAGCGCCTGATCGTGGACGTCCCCGACTATCCCGAGCCGGGGGTCGTCTTCAAGGACATCACCCCGCTGCTCGCCGACCACACGGCGTTCGCGGCCGTCATCGAGGCGCTGGCCGCGGCCGGCCGCGACGAGTCGGGTGCGACCGTGGTCGACAAGGTCGTCGGCATGGAGGCGCGCGGCTTCATCCTCGCCGCGCCCGTCGCACTGGCGCTCGGCAGCGGGTTCGTCCCCGTCCGCAAGGCCGGCAAGCTGCCGCGCGAGACGCACGCCGTCTCCTACGCGCTGGAGTACGGCGAGGCCACGCTGGAGGTGCACCGCGACGCGATCGCGCCGGGGGAGCGGGTGCTGCTGGTCGACGACGTGCTGGCCACCGGAGGCACGGTCGCCGCCACCCGCCAGCTCGTCGAGTCCTGTGGCGGCGTCGCGGTCGGGGTCGCCGTCCTCATGGAGCTGAGCTTCCTGCCGGGTCGGGCGGCCATCGGCGACCTGCCCTTGCACACCCTGCTCACCATCTGACCCGCGTACGCTGGGGAAGTGACCGAGGAGAGCACCGAGGAGCTCGCCCCGGCCGAGGACCAGGTTCCTGAGAAGCCGGTCGAGCGGATCCGGGCGCGGCGCAACCCGGCGCGGGCCGAGGAGCGCGGCGAGGGCACGACGGCGAGCCCCGGTCCGGCCGCGACCCGGTCGATGCGCTCGAGGCTGGCCCGGGTGGCCAGTCGCAGCCAGCCCGGCAACCCGGTCCTCGACCCGCTGTTCCGCGCGATCCGGACCAGCCATCCCAAGGCGGACCTCGCGCTGCTCGAGCGCGCCTACGACACCGCTGCCGAGATGCACGGCACCCAGATGCGCAAGAGCGGTGACCCCTACATCACCCACCCGCTCGCGGTGACCACGATCCTGGCCGACATCGGCATGACCGAGGCGACCCTGGTCGCGGCGCTGTTGCACGACACGGTCGAGGACACGCCGTACACCCTCGAGCAGGTCAGGGCCGACTTCGGCGAGGAGGTCGCCCAGCTCGTCGACGGCGTGACCAAGCTCGACAAGGTCAAGTACGGCGACTCGGCGCAGGCGGAGACCATCCGCAAGATGATCGTCGCGATGTCGCGCGACATCCGGGTGCTGGTCATCAAGCTCGCCGACCGGCTGCACAACATGCGGACCTTGCGCTACGTCCGGCAGGAGACGCAGGAGCGGGTCGCCCGAGAGACGCTCGACATCTACGCGCCGCTGGCCCACCGGCTCGGGATGAACACCATCAAGTGGGAGCTCGAGGACCTCGCGTTCGCGACGCTGCACCCGAAGATCTACGACGAGATCGTGCGGATGGTGGCGGAGCGGGCTCCCTCGCGCGACCAGTTCCTGGCCGAGGTGATCAACGAGGTCGAGAAGGACCTGCGCGAGGCCAAGATCAAGGCCACGGTCACGGGCCGGCCGAAGCACTACTACTCGATCTACCAGAAGATGATCGTCGGCGGCCGCGAGTTCTCCGACATCTACGACCTGGTCGGCATCCGCATCCTGGTGGCGGACGACCGCGACTGCTACTCGGTCCTCGGCGTGCTCCACTCGCGCTGGAACCCGGTCCTCAACCGGTTCAAGGACTACGTCGCGATGCCGAAGTTCAACATGTACCAGTCGCTCCACACGACCGTGATCGGCCCGCAGGGCAAGCCGGTCGAGATGCAGATCCGCACCTTCGCGATGCACCGCCGCGCGGAGTACGGCGTCGCGGCTCACTGGAAGTACAAGGAGGACGGCCGGACCGGCGTCGACACCGACAAGCTCGGCGACGTCGACGACATGAACTGGGTCCGCCAGCTGCTCGACTGGCAGAGCGAGGTGGAGGACCCGGGTGAGTTCCTCGAGTCGCTGCGCTTCGAGATCAACCGGGCCGAGACCTACGTCTTCACCCCGCGCGGCGACGTGATCGCGCTGCCGTCCGGGGCGACCCCGGTCGACTTCGCCTACGCCGTGCACACGGAGGTCGGCCACCACACGATCGGTGCCCGGGTCAACGGGCGTCTGGTGCCGCTCGAGTCGACGCTGGAGAACGGTGACGTGGTCGAGGTCTTCACCTCGAAGGCGCCGAACGCCGGCCCGTCGCGCGACTGGCTCACCTTCGTCCGGTCGCCGCGGGCACGCTCCAAGATCCGCCAGTGGTTCACCAAGGAGCGGCGCGAGGAGGCGGTCGAGCGCGGCAAGGAGCAGATCGCCAAGCTGATGCGCAAGGAGGGGCTGCCGCTCAAGCGGCTGATGTCCCACGAGTCACTGATGCTGGCCGCGGCCCACTTCAAGATCGCGGACGTCTCGGCGCTCTACGCCTCGGTGGGCGAGGGCAACCTGTCGGCGCAGGCCGTCGTGCGCCGCGTCATCGAGGAGCACGGCGGCGCGGACGGCGCCTCCGAGGACCTCGCCGAGGCGGTCACGATCACCGGCCGCCGGGGCCGCTCCAAGAGCCCCAGCGGCGGTGACGCCGGCGTCGTCGTCAAGGGCGCGCCCGACGTGTGGGTCAAGCTCGCCAAGTGCTGCACGCCGGTGCCGCCCGACGAGATCCTCGGCTTCGTCACGAAGGGCGGTGGGGTCTCGGTCCACCGGACCGACTGCACCAACGCCGCCGAGCTGCGCTCCCAACCCGAGAAGCTGCTCGAGGTCGAGTGGGCGCCCACCGGCTCGTCGACGTTCCTGGTCAACATCCAGGTCGAGGCGCTCGACCGCGCCCGCCTGCTCGCCGACATCACGATGGTGCTGTCCGACGCGCACGTGAACATCCTCAGCGCCAGCCTGCAGACCACGCGCAACCGCGTCGCGAAGAGCCGGTTCACCTTCGAGATGGCCGAGGCCAAGCACCTCGACACCGTCCTCAAGGCCGTGCGCTCGGTCCCCGGCGTGTTCGACGCCTACCGCGTCACCCAGTGAGCCGGGGTTGAGAGGGCGCTGGGGGCTGCTCGCCGCGGCGATCGTCACCGAGGTCTCGGGGACGCTGGCGCTCCGTGGTGCGGTGGACCGACCGTGGCTCTACGCCGTGACCGCCGTCGGCTACGTCGCGTCGTTCTTCGCGCTCGTCCGGCTCCTGCAGAGCGGACTCCCGCTCGGTGTGGTCTACGGCATCTGGAGCGCTCTCGGCGTCGCCGCCACTGCAGGCCTCTCCTCGGTCCTGTTCGACGAGGCGTTCACCGGGGTGATGGTGGTCGGCCTGGTGCTGATCGTCGGCGGCGTGATGCTCGTCGAGGCCGGCTCTCACCCACCGGGCGAGGGCGTCCCGTGACCTGGGTCTACCTGGCCGGCGCGATCCTCACCGAGGTGCTGGCCACGCTCTCCTTGCGGGCCGCAGCTTCTGGCCGGCGCGCGTGGTACGTCGCCGTGCTCGCCGGCTACGTCGTGTCGTTCGTGCTCCTGGCTCGCGCGCTCGGCGAGGGGCTCGGCATCGGTGTCGCCTACGGCATCTGGACCGCCGTCGGCGTGGCCCTCACCGCGCTGCTCAGCAAGACTCTCTTCGGCGAGCCACTCACCCGCACCATGGCGCTCGGCCTGCTCCTCATCATCGCCGGCGTCGCCCTCCTCGAGCTCGGCCAGGCCTGACTCGGCAGCGTCAGAGGTAGACGCGCGACGGGCGCAACGCCCGGGCGCGATCAGCACCGAGCAGCAGGCGCTGCTCCGCGTCGCGAAGGGGGCCGAAGACGTTGTCCTTGGTGAACACGTCGACCACGAATCCCGAGCGCTCGATGTCGTCGACCCGGTTGTCGTCGTGGTCGCCCTGCTCGTCTGGGCTGTGCCACTCCTCGCCGTAGTACTCGGCGACGTAGCCCAGGAGCTCGTTGCCGAGGTCGACGCGGGCGATGAAGACGCCGTCGCGCCAGATCTCGAGCTGAGGGTGTGGCCAGGGGAGCCCGGCGTCGATCCAGTAGAGCCGCAGAATCGACTCCGGTGGCGACTCAGCCCGACCGTCCGCTAGAGGCAGCGAGGACTCGCAGGGTGGTGACCCAGCGCATGCCTCTGAACCGTTCCACTCCGGCAAGGAACTCCTCGAGAGGGAAGCCGGGCAGGCGAAGCATCTGGTCCATCGCGCTGAGGGATCGTTCGCGTGAGCGCACTCGCCCCAGGTCCCAGGCGGTCCTGAGCATGGTCGTGACGGGAATCCCCATCACCTCGGTGACATCCTCGGGCAGCAGCCTGCGCTCCCCACTGTCGGCCAGCGGATTGCGCAGGCGTCTGCCTCGGGGCAGGAACATGGCGACGGGCAGGATGTGAAGGTGCTCGTTGGGTGCGAGCACCATCTCGGCGCCGAGCAGCCAACCCGCATGTCGGTCACAGATGACCGCGTCGTCCGGGGTCACCAACGTCAGGCAGTGTGCTCGCATCATCAGGGAGTCCTGGACCTGCCGGGCGACGTACACCCCTTTGATGGGCGAGCGGAGGAGCCCCAAGCGACACCAGAGCCGCAACGTCTTCTGTGACACGCCCGCTGCCCTGGCCACGGCCGCGGTGAACGGCACGTCGAGGGGCAGGTTGCAGGAGCTGTCGAGCGGTGCCAGATCCGCAGGGAGCATGAGTGACTCGTTCATGCTCACGCAGCGTGGCCACTCGACGACAGCGCCAAGCAGGGTGAACCGCCGCCTGTGGATCACGGCCCGCGACCCGACAGCTGTGCACGACAAGTGGACGCTTCGAGTGCGACACGAGGTCGAGCCGTCGTTACTCGTGCCGTGACGGCTGCGTGGTGCCGACCCGCGTACTGTGCGGTAACGACGGCTCGGCGTGGAGTTGACGGTGACCCGTCGTTACTCGTGCCGGGTAACGACGGCTCGGCGTGGAGTCAGGAGTAGTCGGCGGAGACGCGGCGGGCCATGTCGAGGAAGGCCTGGCGGGAGGCGAGGTTCTCCTCGAGCTCCTTGATCTTCTTCTCGTTGCCGGACTCGCGGGCCTTGGTGAGGTCGGCCTCGACCTGGGCGATGGCCGCCTCGAGCTGGGAGACCATGTCGTCGGCCCGGGCGGACTTCTCCGGGTCGGACTTGCGCCACTGCTCGTCCTCGAGGCCGCGGATCGCCTGCTCGACGACGCGCATCCTGCCCTCGAGCTCCTTGATCTTCTCGCGCGGCACCTTGCCGGCCGCCTCCCAGCGGTCCGAGATCTCGCGGAAGGCGCGCTTGGCGGCGTCGAGGTCGGTGACGGGCAGCAGGGCCTCGGCCTCCACGAGCAGGGTCTCCTTCACCTCGGCGTTGGCGGCGTACTCCGCGTCCAGCGCAGCGTTGGTGGCGTCGCGGGCCCCGAAGAAGGTGTCCTGGGCAGCGCGGAACCGGCGCCACAGCTCGTCGTCGATGTCCTTCGGCGCGGGTCCGGCGGCCTTCCACTGACGCATCAGCTCGCGGTAGCGGCCCGCGGTCGGACCCCACTCCGTCGACTCGGCGAGCGACTCGGCCTCCTTGACCAGCCGCTCCTTGATCTCGCGGGCGGCGTCGCGCTTCTCGTGCTGCTCTGCGAAATGCGTCTTGCGACGCCGGGTGTACGACGTCCGCGCGCTCGAGAACCGCTTCCACAGCGCGTCGTCCGAGGCCCGGTCGATGCGGGGGAGCGCCTTCCACTCGTCGAGCAGCGTGCGGAGCCGGTTGGCGCCGGCTCGCCAGTCGCTGCCCTCGGCGATCTTCTCGGCCTCGGCGACGAGCTTGTCCTTGGCCACCTTGGCCTCCGCGGTCTTCTGCACCCGCTCGGCCCGGCGTGCCTCGCGCTGTCCCTCGATCACCGGCCGCAGCGCCTCGAGCCGCGCCGCGAGCGAGGCCAGGTCGCCGACCGCGTTGGCGTCGGTCACCTGCGCCGACACGGTCTTGACCGACTCCAGCGCCTCCTCGGGCGACATGACGCCGGAGCGGATCCGCTGCTCGAGCAGCTCGACCTCGAAGGTCAGGGCCGCGAACCGCTCGGTGAAGAAGGCCAGCGCCTCTTCCGGGGTGCCGGCGGGGTACTGCCCGACGGGGCGTTCGCCGTCGACCGTCCGGACGAAGACGTTTCCCTCGCCGTCGACGCGACCCCACTCGTGCACGGACCCCATGCTCATCACTGCCGCATGGTAGTCAACCCCGATGAGGTGATCACTCCCCGGCCGCAACCGATGCGGGGCTGTGACCTGCTTTTCAGGGTCCCCGCGGCAGCGCTGGCCGCGCGCCTGCGCCACACCGCGATGTCGTGGGGCGTCTTCTTGACCAGTACGGTTGACCGGTGCTGATCGCCGGCTTCCCCGCAGGTCCGTGGGGCACCAACTGCTATGTCGTGGCGACGGCTCCCGGCTCCGAGTGCGTGGTCATCGACCCCGGCATGGAGTCCACCGAGGGCGTCGCCCGCGTCGTCGAGGAGCACCGCCTCAAGCCCGTGAGCGTCCTGGTCACACACGGCCACGTCGACCACATGTTCTGCGTGGCGCCGGTCGCAGGAGGCTACGACGCCACGGCCTGGATCCACCCCGCCGACCGGCACCTGCTCACCGACCCGATGTCCGGCATGTCACCCGAGGCCGTCCGCATGATGCTGGGCGGCGACTACACCTGGGAGGAGCCGGACGACGTCCGCGAGCTCAGCGATGCCCAGGTGCTCGAGCTGGCCGGCGTGAGGTTCGTCGTCGACCACACGCCGGGCCACACCGAGGGCTCGGTGACCTTCCGGTCGCCCTACCCCGACGCCGACGAGGTGTCCGAGGTGATGTTCTCGGGCGACCTGCTCTTCGCTGGCTCGATCGGCCGCACCGACCTGCCCGGCGGCGACCACGGGAAGATGCTGCTCAGCCTCGCCACCAAGGTGCTGCCCCTCGCCGACGACATCGTGGTGCTGCCCGGCCACGGGGAGCAGACCACCATCGGCCAGGAGCGCGCCACCAACCCGTTCCTCGAGAACCTCCCGACCTTCCGCTGATCCCATGACAGACAAGCCCACCCCGCTGAGCGGGTTCCCCGAGCTGCTGCCCGAGCAGCGCGCCGTCGAGCGCGCGATGATCTCGAGTCTCTCCGCCACCTTCGAGCTGCACGGCTTCGCCAACATCGAGACCCGGGCGGTCGAGACGGTCGAGCGGCTCTCCAAGGGCGGCGAGATCGACAAGGAGATCTACGCCCTCCGTCGGCTCCAGGCCGACGACTCGGCCGGCGACTCCGGGCTGGCCCTGCACTTCGACCTGACGGTCCCGTTCGCGCGCTACGTGCTCGAGAACGCCGGCAAGCTGGAGTTCCCGTTCCGCCGCTACCAGATCCAGCCCGCCTGGCGTGGTGAGCGGCCCCAGGAGGGCCGCTACCGCCAGTTCACCCAGGCCGACATCGACATCGTCGGCCGCGACGAGCTCGCGTTCCACCACGACGTCGAGGTGGTCCGGGTGATGGTGGAGGCGCTCAACCGGCTCCCGCTGCCGCCGCTCTCCTTCCAGGTCAACAACCGCAAGCTGATCCAGGGCTTCTACCGTGGCCTCGGCATCCCCGACGTCACCGCCGCGATCCGGCAGATCGACAAGCTCGACAAGCAGCCGGCGGACGCGGTCAGGGCACTGCTGGTCAGCGAGGCCGGCGCCAGCGAGGAGCAGGCGGACCGCTGCCTCGAGCTGGCCACGATCCGGGTGTCCGACACCAGCTTCGTCGAGCGGGTCCGGGCGCTGGGTGTCGAGGACGAGCTGCTCGACCAGGGGCTCGTCGAGCTGGCCGCGGTCGTCGAGGGTTGCCGTGACGCGGTCAGCGACCAGGTCACCCTCGAGGCCAACCTGCGCATCGCCCGCGGCCTCGACTACTACACCGGCACCGTGCTCGAGGTGTTCATGGTCGGCTACGAGCGGCTCAAGTCGGTCGCCGGCGGTGGACGCTACGACGCCCTGGCGAGCGACGGCCGGACGACGTACCCCGGCGTCGGCGTCAGCTTCGGCGTCTCGCGCACGCTCGTCCCGCTCTTCGCGGACGGCTTCCTCCCACCCGGCCCCAAGGTGCCGAGCCAGGTCCTGGTGGCCCTGGTCGATGAGGAGTCGCGTGCGGCGAGCCAGGACATCGCCACCGCCCTGCGCAGCCGCGGGATCGCCACCGAGGTCGCGGCGAGCGCGCAGAAGTTCGGCAAGCAGATCCGGTACGCCGAGCGCCGCGACATCCCGTTCGTCTGGTTCCCCGACAGCGGTGAGGTGAAGGACATCCGGAGCGGGGCGCAGCAGCCCGCCGACCCCGACACCTGGACCCCCGAGACATCACCCTCAGAGGAGACATCACCTTGATCCGCACCCACGACGCCGGTTCCCTGCGTGCCGAGCACGCCGGCCAGACCGTGACGCTGGCCGGCTGGGTGGCCCGCCGCCGCGACCACGGCGGGGTCACGTTCCTCGATCTCCGCGAGGCCAGCGGCGTGGTCCAGGTCGTGGTGCGCGACGAGGCAGTGGCCCACCAGCTGCGCAGCGAGTTCTGCATCAAGGTCACCGGTGAGGTCGGGCTCCGCCCCGCGGGCAACGCCAACCCCGAGCTGCCGACCGGCGACATCGAGGTGGTCGCGGCCGACCTCGAGGTGCTCAGCACCGCCGCGCCGCTGCCGTTCCCCATCGACGATGCTCAGTCGTCGGGCGGAGACGTGGGGGAGGAGGTCCGGCTGAAGTACCGCTATCTCGACCTGCGCCGCTCCGCGCCCAACCACGCGATCCGGCTGCGCAGCAAGGTCAACAAGGCGGCGCGCGACGTGCTCGACGAGCACGGCTTCGTCGAGGTCGAGACGCCCACGCTGACCCGGTCGACGCCCGAGGGTGCCCGCGACTTCCTGGTGCCGGCCCGGCTCCGCCCCGGCAGCTGGTACGCCCTGCCGCAGAGCCCCCAGCTGTTCAAGCAGCTGCTGATGGTCGCCGGGATGGAGCGCTACTACCAGATCGCACGCTGCTACCGCGACGAGGACTTCCGGGCCGACCGACAGCCGGAGTTCACCCAGCTCGACATCGAGATGAGCTTCGTCGAGCAGGACGACGTCCTGGCCGTCGCCGAGGACGTGCTGGCCGAGGTCTGGTCACTGGTCGGCCACGAGCTGCCCCGGCCGCTGCCGCGGATGACGTACGCCGAGTCGATGGCCCGCTACGGCACCGACAAGCCCGACCTCCGCATGGGCCAGGAGCTGGTCGAGTGCACCGACTACTTCAAGGACACGCCGTTCCGCGTCTTCCAGGCGGCGTACGTCGGCGCGGTGGTCATGCCCGGCGGCGCGAGCCAGCCCCGCAAGCAGCTCGACGCCTGGCAGGAGTGGGCCAAGCAGCGTGGGGCCCGCGGCCTCGCCTACGTGCTGGTCACCGACGACGGCGAGCTCGGGGGACCGGTCGCCAAGAACCTCTCCGAGGAGGAGCGGGCCGGGCTCGCTGCGCACGTGGGCGCGGAGCCGGGCGACTGCGTGTTCTTCGCCGCCGGTCTGCCCAAGCCCAGCCGCGCGCTGCTGGGCGCCGCCCGGCTCGAGATCGGTCGCCGGGGCGGCCTCATCGACGAGAGCGCGTGGAGCTTCCTCTGGGTCGTCGACGCACCACTGTTCGAGCCGGCCGACGACGCCACCGCGGCCGGTGACGTCGCCGTCGGCGGAGGAGCCTGGACGGCCGTGCACCACGCCTTCACCTCGCCGCAGGACCTCGACACGTTCGACGACGACCCGGGCGCTGCGCTGGCCTGGGCCTACGACGTCGTCTGCAACGGCAACGAGATCGGCGGCGGCTCGATCCGAATCCACCGCGAGGACATCCAGAAGCGGGTCTTCTCGGTGATGGGGATCGAGGAGGCGGAGGCCCAGGAGAAGTTCGGCTTCCTCCTCGACGCCTTCACCTTCGGCGCTCCGCCCCACGGCGGCATCGCGTTCGGATGGGACCGGATCACCGCGCTCCTGGCCCGCACGGACTCCATCCGCGAGGTCATCGCCTTCCCCAAGTCCGGTGGCGGCGTCGACCCCCTGACCGCAGCCCCCGCGCCGATCACGGCCGCGCAGCGCAAGGAAGCCGGTGTGGACGCTGTTTCGACGGAAGATCTGCCGGAGCCGGAAGTTTCCGCCTGAGGAACGTTGGCGGTCCGAGACCCATTTGTTACCTCCTCGGCCTGCGATTGTCTCTGTCAACTGGTTTAGTGTCAGCCGGGTCGCCCGAGGCGTGACGCGCACTCGGGGAAGTCGGAATGGGAGGTGGCCGTGTCGCTTGACCGTGGCGAAATGACCCAGCAGGAGACCTCCTTCGGCCACGACGAGTCGGTCAAGGACGCGCCCGGTGACGACAGTGCGGTCAAGGAGATCGCGGGCAAGTCGCCCACGCAGATCGCCTTCAGCCGGCTCCGGCAGGACAAGGTGGCGTTCGTCTGCAGCATCGTCATCGTGCTGCTCGTTCTCGTCGCCCTGTTCGCCCCGCTGATCACCCGCGCCTTCGGCATCTTCTGGGACGTGAGCGACCCCGACGCCCCGAACACCACCGACGTCCTGGCCTTCGACGGCTATCCGAAGATCGGCCCGCCGTTCCACTCCTTCACCTGGGACCACCCGCTCGGGCGTGGCTCCGCGCAAGGGCTACGACAACCTCGCCTACCTGGTCTACGGGCTGCGGACCTCGCTCACCGTGGCCCTGGCCGCCACGGTGGTCTCCACGATCATCGGGGTCGCGCTCGGCCTCATCGCCGGCTTCTCGCGCGGCTGGCTGGACCGCGGTCATCTCGTTCGTGACCGACCTGTTCCTGTCCTTCCCCTACCTGCTCGGCATGCTGGCGCTGGCGCCGATCGTCACCTCGAGGTTCACCACCGACCTGGACGCCCTGGCGAGGGCTCAGCTGCTCACGCTGATCGGCATCCTGGTGATCTTCGGCTGGATGGGACTGACCCGCCTGATCCGCGGGCAGGTGCTGTCGCTGCGCGAGCGAGAGTTCATCCTCGCCGCCCAGGTGATCGGCGTGCCGACGCGGCAGATCCTGTTCAAGGAGCTGCTGCCCAACCTGGTCGCGCCGATCGTCGTGTCGATCTCGCTGGGCCTCCCGGCGTTCGTCGCTGCCGAGGCGGGGCTGTCCTTCCTGGGCCTGGGGCTGACCGGCACGCCCTCGCTCGGCAAGATGGTCGCCGACGCGACCCCCTACTACTCGGACTACGGGCTCTACCTGTGGCTCCCGGTCGGCGCGATCACGCTGCTGACCCTCTCCCTGAACCTCCTCGGTGACTCGGTGCGTGACGCGTTCGATCCCAGGAGTCGTCGTTGACGAACGTCTTCGACGTGGCTGTGGCAGTACCAACGAAAGGTGAAAAGGCAATGCGCCTGAAGAGATCGGCGGTGGCTCTGGCCACGGCCAGCTTGCTCGTCCTGGCCGCGTGTGGCGGTGGTGGGGACGACGACAAGGGCAGTGGGGACGGTGCCGGGACGATCGACAACGAGAACCTGGGCAACACCGGCGATGGCACCGATCCCACCCGTGAGGGACCGAAGACCATCGAGGGAGCCAAGGAGGGCGGCACCATCACCGTCCTGAGCTCGCCGGGCCTCACCACCCCGATCGACCCGTCCGACCTCTACTACACCGACACCAACGCGATCATGACCTCGCTGGTGACCCGGTCGCTGACCCAGTACGACTATGACGCCGACAGCGGCCAGATGATCCTCGTCCCGGACCTCGCGACCGACCTCGGCACGCCGAACGACGACTTCACCGAGTGGAAGTTCACGATCCGCGACGGCGCCAAGTGGGAGACCGGTGATCCGGTCACCGCCGACGAGGTGGCCTTCGGCATCCAGCGATCGATGGACGAGAAGACGTTCACCAACGGGCCTGGCCTCTACTACAGCAACCCCTACTTCCTGGGCGGCGAGGACTACAAGGGTCCCTACACCGACCCGGAGGGCACGCAGCAGGCGGTGTCGGTCGACGGCAACGACGTCACCGTCAAGATGGCCAAGCCGTTCCCGGACTTCCCCTACTACGCGTCGTTCCCTGCGATCGGGCCGATCCCGACCGACCCCGCGGTCAGCGACCCGGCGAAGTACGCCCAGCACCCGCTGGCGACCGGTCCCTACAAGATCTCCCAGTACACCATCGGCAAGTCGCTGACCCTGGTCCGCAACGACCAGTGGGACCCCAACACCGACCCGGCGCGGACGCAGTACCCCGACAGCTACGTGTTCAAGGTCGGCGGGCAGTCCGAGCAGATCGACCAGATCATGCTCAACGACTCCGGTGACGCGAAGACCACGATCGACCTACGACGACGTGCTGGCCCAGGACTACCGCAAGATGGACGCCACCGGGCGTCTGGTCACCGGTGGCCAGCCCTGCACCTACTTCTACGCCCTCGACCAGCGCAAGGTGCCGGACAAGTCGATCGCCGAGGCACTGACCTGGGCCGTTCCCTACAACGACCAGATCGTCGCCGCGGGCCTGATCCCCGACGTCAACGCGGTCGCGACCCAGAACCTCATGCCTCCGGGCGTGCCCGGACGCGAGGCCTACGACCCGGTCGAGGGTCACGGACCGTTCCAGACCGACCCCGCGAAGGCCAAGCAGATCCTGGCCGACAGCGGCAACGAGGGCTTCGAGATCAAGTTCCTCTTCTCGACCGACTCCGACACCTCGGTGGCCAGCAAGGACACCCTGGTCAAGGGTCTCGAGGCGGGTGGCTTCAAGGTGACCCCCGTGGCCTCCACCCTGGCCAAGTTCGTGGCGGACCGGGACGACGTCAACGGCGACATCAACCTGCGCAGCTACGGCTGGTGCTCGGACTGGCCGTCGGGCGCGACCTGGGTGCCGCCGATCTTCCAGTCGACCGACCTCGAGGAGGTGGGCTTCGGCACCAACGAGGCGGCGTTCAACAACCCGGAGATCGACGCCAAGATCGACGCCGTCTTCGCAGATGCCGGCCGAGGACCAGCCGAAGGCCTGGAACGACCTGGAGAAGGAGATCATGACGACCTACCTCCCGGTCGTCCCGCGCTACTACGGCGGGGTCGTGCAGATGCACGGCTCGCAGATCGAGGGGATGTCGATCGACAACACCCTCGGGATGCCGACGTTCCGTGACATGTGGGTGAACGCCGGCTGACCCGGTAACCAGCTCTCCCACATCCACAAGTCCCCGACTCCGGGGCGGGCCTCGCGGCCCGCCCCGGAGTCCGGGGTCCCGATCTCGCGATGGAGGCTCGACGATGTTCGGCTACATCGTGCGCCGACTCATGTCGGCGTTCCTGGTCGTCGTCCTGACGTCCATGATCGTCTTCCTGCTGTTCTTCAAGGGGCCCGAGCAACCCGGCCCAGCCGCTGTGCGACCTCAACGGCAAGTGCACCCCGCAGAAGCTGGCGCTGCTCACCGAGCAGCTGGGTCTCAACGACTCGGTGGTGCACCAGTACGGCATCTTCGTCGGCGGAATCTTCCACGACCGTGACGATCGACTTCGGCGCGACCTACCACTGCAGCGCGCCGTGCCTCGGCATCTCCTACCGGAGCCGCGGGGAGGTCACCAGCGAGCTGTTGTCGAAGTTCCCGGCCACGATCTCGATCGCGGTCGGCGGCTCGGTGATCTACCTGAGCCTCGGTGTCCTGCTGGGCACCATCGCGGCACGAAGACGCGGCACCGCGATGGACCGGGGCCTGGTGGCCTTCAGCGTCTTCGTCTCGGCGATCCCCTACTACGTGGTCGCGCTGATGGCGTGGATCTTCATCTCGCTGAAGTGGAAGCTGATCGAGGACACCTCCTACCACCCGATCACCGCAGGACCCGGTCCACTGGGTGACCGGGCTGGCGCTGCCCTGGCTCGGTCATCGGCCTGACGTCGTCCACGGCCTACGCGCGGTACTCCCGCGGCCAGATGATCGAGACCCTGGGCGAGGACTACGTCCGCACGGCCGTGGCCAAGGGCGTCTCCGAGCGCGGTGTCGTCGTCCGCCATGCGCTGCGCGCGGCGATCGTGCCGATCATCACGATCTTCGGCCTCGACTTCGCCTTCCTGCTCACCGGCACGGTCTTCACCGAGCAGATCTTCCAGATCGACGGAGTCGGGCGGTGGGGCATCCTGGCCCTGCGCTCGCCCGTCGACTTCCCGGTCGTCTCCGCGACGGTCCTCTTCGCCGCGATCATCATCGTGCTGGCCAACCTCGTCGTCGACCTGCTCTACGCCGTCATCGACCCCCGGGTGCGGCTCTCATGACCGGCACCTGGTGCGATGCGAGTTCGGCGCGCCTCGAGGACGGCCGCCGAGGACCCCTACCTGGTCGTTGAGAACCTCACCGTCCAGTTCCCCACCCACGACGGGCTGGTCCAGGCCGTCACCGACCTCAGCTACACCGTCCGCAGCGGGCAGACGCTGGGCATCGTGGGCGAGTCCGGCTCGGGCAAGTCCGTCTCGTCGATGGCGGTGCTCGGGCTGCACGACCGCGCGCTCGACCCGGCTCGCCGGCTCCATCCGGGTCGGCGGCACCGAGGTCGATCGGCGCCGACGCCGAGACGCTGCGGGGGCTGCGGGGCAACGAAGTCGCGATGATCTTCCAGGACCCGCTCACCGCACTGCACCCCTTCTACTCGGTCGGGAAGCAGATCGCCGAGGCCGTGCGCGATGCACAACGACATGTCCAAGGTCGCGACGCGCGCCGTCGCGCCATCGAGATGCTCGACCGGGTCGGGATCCCGCAGGCCCGCAACCGCGTCGACGACTTCCCCCACCAGTTCTCCGGCGGCATGCGCCAGCGCGCCATGATCGCGATGGCGCTGGTCAACAACCCGCAGCTGCTGATCGCCGACGAGCCGACCACGGCCCTCGACGTCACCGTCCAGGCGCAGATCCTGGACCTTCTCCAGGACCTCCAGAAGGAGTACGGCTCGGCGATCGTGCTGATCACCCACGACCTCGGCGTGATCGCGGAGGTCGCCGACGACGTGCTCGTGATGTACGGCGGCCGCGGCGGTCGAGAGCGGACCGACCAAGTCGATCCTCACGCGTCCCGAGATGCCCTACACCTGGGGACTGCTGAGCAGCGTTCCCGACATCACCGGCGACCACCGACGTCCGGCTGATCCCGATCCCCGGCAGCCCGCCGAGCCTGCTCAACCCGCCGGAGGGCTGCGCCTTCCACCCGCGCTGCCCGCACGTCGAGAAGGTGCCCGGCGACCTGTGCCGCGACCACGCTGCCCGAGCTCACCGAGGCGAGCGAGCGCGGCCACCTCAAGCGGTGCCACCTGGTCAACCCCGACGAGATCTACCTCAAGGAGGTCCTGCCCGAGATCGCTCCCGACCTGCTCGATCCGGAGACCGGCTGAGCCGACCGCCGAGCTCCAGGAGCAGATCGACGAGATCCAGGGCGAGACGCCATGACCGACATGTCGATCGAGCGGCCCAACACCGCCGTGGCCGGTGGCGAGACGCTGCTCGAGGTCCGCAACCTCAAGAAGTACTTCCCGGTGCACTCCGCGGGCGTGATCCGCCGGGTCGTGGGCCAGGTGCAGGCCGTGGACGGCGTGTCGTTCGCCGTGCCCAGGGGCGGGTCGCTCGGCCTGGTCGGGCGAGTCGGGCTGCGGCAAGTCGACGACCGGGCGGGTGATCACCCGGCTCTACGACCCGACCGGCGGGCGAGATGCTCTTCGAGGGCCAGGACATGGCCAAGCTCTCCAAGCGCCAGATGCTGCCGCTGCGCAAGGAGATCCAGATGATCTTCCAGGATCCCTACAGCTCGCTGAACCCGCGGCACACGGTCGGCACGATCATCGGCGTCCCGCTGCGGGTCCACAACATGGTCCCCGAGGGCAAGGTCCTCGACCGGGTGCGCGAGCTGCTCGAGGTGGTGGGCCTCAACCCCGAGCACTACAACCGCTACCCGCAACGAGTTCTCCGGCGGCCAGCGCCAGCGCATCGGCATCGCCCGCGCGCTGGCCCTGCAGCCGAAGCTGCTGGTCGCCGACGAGCCGGTCTCGGCGCTCGACGTGTCGATCCAGGCGCAGGTGGTCAACCTGCTCCAGGACGTGCAGCGCGAGTTCGGCATCGCCTTCCTGTTCATCGCCCACGACCTCGTCAGTGGTGCGGCACTTCTGCCCCGAGGTCGCGGTGATGTACCTCGGCAAGATCGTGGAGATCGCCGACCGCGACTCGCTCTACGACCACTCCGCGCACCCCTACACCCAGGCGCTGCTGTCCGCCGTGCCCGACGTCAAGCAGGCCGCCATCGGCGGGCGCCGCGAGCGGATCCGGCTCACCGGCGACGTGCCCAGCCCGATCGACCCGCCCTCGGGGTGCCGGTTCCGCACCCGGTGCGCGCTGGCCCAGGACATCTGCGCCCGGCACGAGCCGCCGCTGCATGCAGATCGGCCCGCGGCACAAGGTGGCCTGCCACTTCGCCGGCGAGCTCGGCCACCACCCGGCCCTGCCGGTGACCGCGCCGACTGTTCGCCGAGGACGGCGCGGCCCGACGAGCAGGGCCGAGCGCCTGGCTCGAGGTCAGCAACGACGGTCGGCTACGGCCCGCGCTGGCTCGACCTGCGGCTCCGGCGAGGTCGTCGGCCGACGGGCGGAAGGTCGCCGGTGGCGGCTCCGCCGCGGGGGAGGATCTCCCCGCGCAGGCCTGATCGACCGGAGGATCGACGGCGTCGATGAGTCCCACCCCTGAGACCAGATCGTTACCGCTCGCGACTTGCGACGAGGCCTGGGTCACATAGAGGTGCGAGTGCCGGTGGGGTCTGGCCTCACAGGTTCGGGCTGCGAAAGGGAGACCAGGTGACGCTCACCGCATCGAACCTGGAGTCGCACAGCGACGACCAGTTCTCGACCCTGAGGGCGACGAGCAGGCCGGAAGAGTCGACGTCGAGGGGCGCTCGCCGCTCCGGCTCGCATGGGCCAGGTTCCGCAAGGACAGGCTCTCGATGGTGGCGCTGGTCGTCACGGCGATCTTCGCGCTGATGGCGATCTCCTCGCCGATCCTGAGCAAGCTCGGGGTGCTCGACCCCTACACCTTCCACGCCGGACCTGCTCGACTACCGCACGGGCAACTTCCCGAAGGGCGCCGGTGGCGGCATCAGCATCCACCACCCCCTGGGCGTCGAGCCGCGGTCGGGTCGCGACGTGCTGTCCCGGCTGATGCTGGGGCACGACGCTGTCGCTGACCATCGCCCTGTCGGCGGCGTTCATCACCGTCGCCTTCGGCACCGTGCTCGGCATCATCGCCGGCTTCACCGGCGGCATCGTCGACACCATCGTCGGCCGGCTCATCGACCTGACCCTGTCGTTCCCCAGCACCCTGATGCTGCTGGCCCTCTCCGGTGTCGTGGTCGACCGGATGAAGGACGTCGGCATACCGAACGGCCCCAACGGCGCGTTCGTCAACGGCGTCTACATCGTCGTCGTGCTGGCCATCTTCGGGTGGCCGCCGATCGCCCGGCTGATCCGCGGGCAGGTGCTCTCGATCCGGGAGCGGGAGTTCGTCGACGCCGCCATCCTGATGGGCGCGTCGCGGCGCGAGGATCTACTTCAAGGAGATCCTGCCCAACCTGTGGGCGCCCGCTCCTGGTCTACTTCACGCTGCTGATGCCGGCCTACGTCTCCGCCGAGGCGGCCCTGTCCTTCCTGGGCGTCGGCATCAAGAACCCCACGCCGACGCTGGGCAACGTGCTGGGCGGCGCGCTGGACTACGCCTACACCGACTTCTTCTTCTTCTTCATCCCCGCGGCGATCATCGCGGCCATCGTCATCTCGTTCAACCTCCTCGGCGACGGCGCGCGCGACGCGCTCGATCCGCGGTCCGGCCGCTAGTCGTACGCGGCCCCACACAAGCTTTCCGCAGGAAAGAAGCGCCGTTCCACGGCGAGACACCCCTCCGAAGGAGAAAACAGATGGGAACCAATCGGAAGCGGCTGGTAGCAGCAGCCGCATCCATGGTCGTCGCCGTCGGCCTTGCCGGCTGCGGCGGAGACTCGGACAGCGGCGGATCCGGGACCAAGGGCAACCAGGACGCCGAGCGCACCGACGCCGTCAAGGGCGGCACGATCTACTCGCTCGAGCACTCGGTCACCGCAGTCCCTGGACCCGCAGCGCACCTACACGGGTCGCGACCTCTCGAACCTGAGCCGGCTGGTGTACCGCAGCCTGGTGGACTTCCCGAAGGGCGTCGACCGACAACGATCGAGGGTCAGACCCCGATCCCCGACCTCGCCACCGACACCGGCCAGAGCCAACGAGGACGCCACGGAGTGGTCGTTCACGCTCAAGGACGGCCCGAAGTGGCAGGACGGCAAGCCGATCACCTGTGAGGACCTCAAGTACGGCGTGTCGCGGACCTTCGCGACCGACGTCATCACCGGTGGCCCCAACTACATCATCGGCTACCTCGACGTCCCCGAGGGCGCCGACGGTGCAGCCGGTCTACAAGGGTCCCTACACCGGCGAGGGCCAGGCCGAGTTCGACAAGGCCGTCACCTGCGACGGCAGCACCATCACCTACCGGTTCAAGAAGCCGTGGCCGGACTTCCCGTACGCCATCGCGGCGCTGCGGTCGTTCGACCCCTACCGCGCCGACCAGGACAAGGGCGACAAGTCCAAGCTCGCGGTCTTCTCCGACGGTCCCTACATGCTCGACGAGGGCGGCTGGAACGAGGACACGGGCGGCACGTTCATCCGCAACCCGGAGTGGGACGGCACCGAGGACACCAACCGCGACGCCAACCCGGACAAGTTCGTCTTCCAGATCGGCATCGAGACCGAGGTCATCATCGACCGGCTCATCGCCGACCAGGGTGACGACGCAAACGCGATCTCGACCCGCAGCGTGACCCCGGCCCAGTACCCGCAGATCACGGGTGACGTCGAGGCTCGTGCGGTGAACTTCGAGTCGCCGTTCAGCAACTACCTGCTGCCGAACTTCAACCGGGTGACCAACATCAAGGTGCGTCAGGCGCTGGCTGCGGCGACCGACCGGGCCGGCTACGTCGGTGCGCTCGGTGGCGACAAGGCCTCCTCGCCGTCCCTGTCGATCGTGAACCCGGCGCACCCCGGGCTACGTCGCGAACCCGAACTTCGGTAAGCCCGAGGGTGGCGACGTCGAGGGCGCGAAGGCGCTTCTCGAGGAGTCGGGCGAGACCCTGCCCTACCCGATCAAGCTCACCTACCCGATCGGCTCGGACGCCGCAGAGAAGGCGTTCGCGGCTTTGAAGGCGACCTACGACGAGGCCGGCTTCGACGTGACGCTGGACGGTCTCGACCCGTCGGGCCCCTACTACGAGCAGATCCAGAAGCCGGGCTCGGACAGCGACCTCATCTGGGGTGGCTGGGGCTCTGACTGGCCCTCGGTCTCCACGGTGATCCCGCCGCTGTTCGACAGCCGCATCAACCTGACCAAGGCGTCGAACGGCCAGGACTACGGCAACTACGAGAGTGACGCGGCCAACGCGGCCATGGACGCGGCCGGGGCCGAGGTCGACATCGAGAAGGCCAACCAGATGTGGTCCGACCTGGACAACATGCTGGCCGAGGACGTGGCCTACATCCCGCTCGACACCACGAAGTTCTACTTCATGCACGGCTCCAACGTCGAGAACTACGTGAACTCGTCGGGCACGAACGGCTACCCGGACCTGGGTGTCATCTCCGTCAAGGACGGTGGCAAGTAGTCCCTCGTCGGGTCGACCGACAACTGAACGACTGAAACACCTGCACGAGCGCGTCAGCAGACGCGTTGCAACAACCGGCCCGTGCGGCCCCATCGATGGTGGTGGGGCCGCACGGAACCGGAATCCCAACGGATCCCATCCACTCATCCCGAGGTGCCCGTGTTCGCTTACACCATCCGCCGCGTGATCGGCGGCGTCCTGCTCCTGGTGGTCATGAGCGTGGTCACCTTCTACCTGTTCTACGCGAGCTCCTCGACCCCCGAGCGGTTCGCGTGCGGGCCCAAGTGCACCCCCGCCCAGCTCGACATCACCAAGAGGGCGCTGGGCTATGACGAGCCGACCATCGTCCAGTGGAGCAAGTTCGCCAAGGGCTTCGTGGCCGGCCGCGAGTTCCCCGACGACCCCGAGCTGCGCGCCGCGGCCCCGGAGCAGGTCGTCGAGTGCGGCCCAGGCTGCCTCGGCTACTCCACCGGCTACAGCAAGCCGGTCAACGGCCTGATCAAGGACAAGCTGCCCGTCTCGGTCTCGCTGGCCCTGACGGCGTTCGTCATCTGGATCGCCGGCGGGGTGCTGCTCGGCATCACCGCCGCGCTGTTCAAGGGCAGGATCCTCGACAAGGCGATCGTCGGGCTCTCGCTGATGGCCTTCGCGTTCCCGACGTTCTTCATCGGATTGCTGCTGTTGAAGTTCGTGGCCATCCGCTGGGGGCTGTTCCCCCTGCCCAAGTACAACGACCTGACCGACAACCCGTTCCTGTGGCTGAGCGGCCTCATCCTGCCGGCGATCACCCTGGCGCTGGTCTACATGGCCGGCTACATCCGGATGACCCGCGCCTTCGTGCTCGAGACGATGACCGAGGACTACATCCGCACCGCGCGGGCCAAGGGGCTGACCCGGCGAGTCGTCATCGGGAAGCACACACTGCGGGCGGTGCTGACGCCCCTGGTGACCCTGTCCGGCCTCGACCTGGCCGGGCTCCTCGGCGGTGCGATCATCACCGAGTCGGTGTTCAACTTCAACGGCGTCGGCAAGCTCTCGATCACTGCCGTGCAGCGCTTCGACCTTCCCCTGATCGTCGGCATCGTGCTGCTGCTGGCATCGTTCGTGATCGTGGCCAACATCATCGTCGACCTGCTCTACGCCGTCATCGACCCGCGCGTGCGGCTCGGCTGACATTCCCAAGGTCGACCAGACAGGGTTAGGTAGCAACGTGTCTTCTTCCGCCACGACGCTCGCGGAGGCCTCGGCAGACGCTGCCGCGGGCGATCCGCTCCTCGTCGTCAAGGACCTCCGCGTCCACTTCCCCACCGCCGACGGCGTGGTCAAGGCCGTCGACGGGCTGAGCTATACGCTCGCGCGCGGCCAGACCCTCGGGATCGTGGGGGAGTCGGGCTCGGGCAAGTCGGTGTCGAGCTCGGCGATCATGGGGCTCTTCCACGGCAGCAACGCCCAGCTGTCGGGCCAGATCATCCTCGACGGCACGGACATCCTCACCCTGCGCGAGGACGAGCTCCGCAAGCTGCGCGGCCGAGACGTCGCGATGATCTTCCAGGACCCGCTCTCCGCACTGCACCCCTACTTCACGGTCGGGGCGCAGATCATCGAGGCCTACCGGGTCCACCAGGACGTCTCCAAGAAGATCGCGCGCCGGCGGGCGATCGAGCTGCTCGACCGCGTCGGCATCCCGCAGCCGGACCGGCGCGTCGACGACTACCCCCACCAGTTCTCCGGCGGCATGCGGCAGCGCGCCATGATCGCCATGGGGCTGGTCAACGACCCGTCGATGCTGATCGCCGACGAGCCGACCACCGCGCTCGACGTGACCGTGCAGGCGCAGATCCTCGATCTGCTCCAGGACCTGCAGCGCGAGTTCAACTCCGCGATCATCATCATCACCCACGACCTGGGCGTGGTCGCCGAGATGACCGACGACACCCTGGTCATGTACGGCGGCCGCGCGGTGGAGTACGGCAAGACCTCGGAGATCCTGACCCACCCCGAGATGCCCTACACGTGGGGGCTCCTCTCCTCGGTGCCCGAGGTCACCGGTGACACCAACGCGAAGCTGATCCCGATCCCCGGCAACCCGCCCAGCCTGCTCAACCCGCCGTCCGGGTGCCACTTCCACCCGCGGTGCACCCACAAGGACAAGGTCGCTGGCGACCTGTGCCGGACCACCACGCCCGAGCTGATACCGGGCAACCGCGGCGAGCACCACCTCAAGCGGTGTCACCTGCCCGACCCGGAGAGCATCTACCAGGCCGAGATCCTCCCGGAGATCGCGCCGGACCTCGTCGAGGAGCTGGCTGCGAACTCGACCACGAAGGAGCAGGGCTGATGTCCACGACCGACGCGGCCCAGCAGGGCGAGGAGCCCACGTTCGTCACCGACGCGGACATCGACCCCTTCGAGGGCCGAGCAGCGACGGTGGCCCCGAAGGATGCGAAGCCGCTGCTGACGGTCGACAACCTGCGGATGTACTTCCCGGTGAAGTCGACCGGCCTCGTGCACCGCACGGTCGGCCACGTGCAGGCCGTCGACGGCATCTCGTTCGAGGTGGTCGAGGGCGGCTCGCTGGGGCTGGTCGGTGAGTCCGGGTGCGGCAAGTCGACCACCGGCCGGCTGATCACCAGGCTGCTGACGCCGACCGGCGGCCGCATCATGTTCGAGGACACCGACATCGCGCAGGTCAGCCAGCGCGACCTCAAGCCGCTGCGCCGCGAGATCCAGATGATCTTCCAGGATCCCTACACCTCGCTGAACCCACGCCACACCGTCGGGTCGATCGTCGGGGCGCCGCTGCGCATCCACAAGATCGTGCCCGAGAAGCAGGTCTTGTCGCGGGTCAAGGAGCTGCTGGAGATCGTCGGGCTCAACCCCGAGCACTACAACCGGTTCCCCAACGAGTTCTCCGGAGGCCAGCGTCAGCGCATCGGCATCGCCCGGGCGCTGACCCTCAACCCCAAGCTCCTGGTCGCCGACGAGCCGGTCTCCGCGCTCGACGTCTCGATCCAGGCCCAGGTGATCAACCTGCTCCAGGGCATCCAGAAGGAGTTCGGGGTCGCGTTCCTCTTCATCGCCCACGACCTGGCCATCGTCCGGCACTTCTGCCCCGAGGTCGCGGTCATGTATCTCGGCAAGATCGTCGAGATCGGTGACCGGGAGAGCATCTACCTGAATGCACACCACCCCTACACGCAGGCCCTGCTCTCGGCGGTGCCCGACGTGAAGCAGGCCGCGCTCGGCGGTCGCCGCGAGCGGATCCGGCTCACCGGTGACGTCCCGTCACCGATCAACCCGCCCTCGGGCTGCCGGTTCCGCACGCGCTGCCCGATCGCCCAGGACATCTGCGCCAAGGTCGAGCCGCCGCTGCTCCAGATCGGCCCCAAGCACAAGGTCGCGTGCCACTTCCCCGGAGAGATCGGCAACCACCCCAAGGAGCCGGCGACCTCCTCGCTGCTCGGGCTGGACGGGCAGGGCAACGCCGACCCGACCGGCACCGTGACCGACCACGACCAGCTGTCGCACCCCGGATACGCCGACACCTGGTACGACCTGGACACGAAGTCGTTTGCCCGAGGCTGACGACGAGCTCTTCGAGACCGGTTCGCTGCACGCAGCGCCCAGCTCCGAGGCCGCCGGTGGCGGTGCGCTGAGCTCGGCGGCGCACGCCGCCGCACCGCTCGCCGTACGCATGCGGCCTCGGACGCTGGAGGAGCTGGTCGGTCAGGCTCAGCTGCGCGCGCCGGGCTCGCCGCTGCGCCAGCTGGTCGAGGGCGACCAGTCGATGTCGCTGCTGCTGTGGGGGCCGCCCGGCACCGGCAAGACGACGATCGCCTCGATCCTGAGCCAGCAGACCGACCGGCGCTTCGTCGAGGTGTCGGCGGTCTCGGCAGGGGTGAAGGAGGTCCGGGCCGCGATCGACGCCGCCCGGGCCGAGCTGGTCGCGACCGGGCACGAGACGGTGCTCTTCGTCGACGAGGTGCACCGCTTCAGCAAGGCCCAGCAGGACGCGCTCCTGCCCGGCGTCGAGAACCGCTGGGTCACCCTGGTCGCCGCGACCACCGAGAACCCGTTCTTCTCGGTGATCTCCCCGCTGCTCTCCCGAAGCCTGCTGCTCCGCCTGGAGTCGCTCACCGACGACGACATCCGCGCGGTGCTCGACCACGCGCTCGCCGACGAGCGCGGCCTCGGAGGCGCCTACACGGTCGAGGCCGACGCCCTCGACCACCTGGTCCGGCTGGCCGGTGGGGACGCCCGGCGCTCGCTCACCTACCTGGAGGCGGCCGCGGGCGCGGCGTCCGCGCGGGGCAGCGCGACCGTCGACCTCGAGACCGCCGAGACCGCCGTCGACCAGGCGGCGGTCCGCTACGACCGGCAGGGCGACCAGCACTACGACGTGACCAGCGCCTTCATCAAGTCGCTGCGTGGCTCCGACGTCGACGCCGCCCTGCACTACCTGGCGCGGATGCTCGAGGCGGGGGAGGACCCGCGGTTCATCGCCCGCCGGCTGGTGATCCTGGCCAGCGAGGACATCGGCCTGGCCGACCCGACCGCGCTGCCCACGGCGGTGGCGGCCGCGCAGGCGGTCCAGCTGATCGGCATGCCCGAGGCCAGGCTCAACCTCGCCCAGGCGACGATCGCGCTGGCGGTCGCGCCGAAGTCCAACGCCGTGACCACGGCGATCGGGGCGGCCTCGGCCGACGTCCGGGCCGGCAAGATCGGGCCGGTGCCACCGCACCTGCGCGACGCCCACTACCAGGGCGCGAAGAAGCTGGGCCACGGCTGCGACGTACGCCTACAGCCACGACGCGCCGTTCGGCATCGCGGAGCAGCAGTACGCGCCCGACGTCGTCCTGGACGCGGAGTACTACAAGCCGACCTCGCTCGGCGCCGAGGCCGCGATCAAGGAGCGCTGGGAGCGGGTTCGCCGGATCATCCGCGGACGATAGGGTCCTTAGCCATGGCTTGGGTGCTCGTGACCGTGACCGCCGTTCTGGCGGTGCTGGTCCTCGTGCTCGCCCTGCTCACCGTCCGGCTGCTCCGTCGGATCGACCGGCTCGAGGAGCGGGTGGCGGCGGATCCGCTGCCGTCGAGTGACCCCAAGCGGTCCGCGGATGGGGTTCGCGACAGCCATGCGGGGTCACTCGACGGCGAACCGGCGGCCCCCCAGTTCGTCATCACCCGGATCGGGGAGCCGGAGGCGGAGGACGAGCCGGTGCCGACGGTGCCTGCTCCGGTCTTCGCCGACCTGCTGCTGAAGGAGACGGTCGTCCAGACGGCCTCCCTGTTCCACGGGCTGCGCCGGGCGCTCTCGCCCGAGACCCGCAACCGGATCCGGTTCCACATGCGCCAGGAGGTCAAGCGCTCGCGCAAGCAGCGGCGCACCGAGCTGCGGGAGGTACGTCGCGAGTGGGCGGCCCGCCAGCGAGCCGGGATGGGCGCGGAGGAAACCGCGGCATGAAGACACCCCACGAAGTTCTGCGCTCCTCCCGCTGCGCTGCTTCTGCGCAAAGTTCCGCGTGTTGTGCCAGTGGCGGCTGCCACGCACCGAACTCGCGCGTGACAAAAGCATGAATCGTGGCCTCTGGTTCGTGGCCGGGGCAGCGGGCGGGATCTACGTGATGATCCGCGGGCGCCGTGCTGCCGAGGCGCTGACCGTCGACGGGATGCAGGACCGGCTCAACGGGCTCGCGGTCGGTGTCCGGATGTTCCGCGACGAGGTCGCCCAAGGGAAGGCGGAGGCCGAAACCGGGTTGCGCGAGCGGTTCGAGCTGGCGCCTCATGGCACCAGGGAACTGACCGCCGCCCAGCAACCAGCACAGCAACCAGCACAGCAACGAGCACAGGAAGAGGAGGGCAGGAGCTGATGGAACCGTCGATGAGCACCGCGCAGATCAGGCGCAACTTCGTCGTCGCACTTCGAGAACGACACGCGTTGGGGTGCGCACACCGCCGTCCCGTCCGCGTCGCTGCTGCTCGATGACCCCACCCTGCTGTTCGTCAACGCCGGGATGGTGCCGTTCAAGCCGTTCTTCCTCGGCCAGGAGGCTCCGCCGTACCCGCGCGCGGTGAGCGTGCAGAAGTGCGTGCGCACGCCCGACATCGAGGACGTCGGCAAGACCACCCGGCACGGGACGTTCTTCGAGATGTGCGGCAACTTCTCCTTCGGCGACTACTTCAAGCAGGGCGCCATCGAGCTGGCGTGGGAGCTGGTCACCAAGCCGCGCACCGAGGGCGGCTGGGGGCTCGAGGAGAGCAAGCTCTACCCCAGCGTCTACGCCGACGACCCCGAGGCGCTCGACCTGTGGCGCCAGGTGACCGGCTTCCCGGCCGACCGGATCCTCAAGCTCGGGAAGAAGGAGAACTACTGGTCGATGGGGGTGCCCGGGCCCGGCGGCCCGTGCTCGGAGATCCTCTACGACCGCGGCTCGACCCACGGCCCCGACTTCACGCCCGAGGAGCTCGGGCCGGACATGCCGTTCAAGCTCGAGGACCGGCTGCTGGAGATCTGGAACCTGGTCTTCATGCAGGAGGAGCTCAGCGCGGTCCGGGCCAAGGACGACTTCGACATCGTCGGTCCGCTACCCAAGCAGAACATCGACACAGGCATGGGGCTGGAGCGCGTCGCGTTCCTGCTGCAGGGCGTCGACAACATGTATGAGATCGACGTGATGTTCCCGGTCATCGAGCGGGCCCAGGCGCTCACCGGCCGCACCTACGGCGCCAACCACGAGGACGACGTCCGCTTCCGCGTCGTGGCTGACCACGTGCGCAGCTCGCTGATGCTGATCGGTGACGGGGTCACCCCCGGCAACGAGGGCCGCGGCTACGTGCTGCGCCGGCTGATGCGCCGCGCGATCCGCTCGATGCGGCTGCTCGGCTGCGAGGACCCCGTGCTGCCCGAGCTGCTGCCGGTCAGCCGAGACAAGATGGGCGAGACCTACGAAGGGCTGCATCCGCGACTGGCCGCGGATCTCGACAGTAGCGTTCGCCGAGGAGGACGCGTTCCGGCAGACGCTGCGGGCCGGCACCACGATCTTCGACACCGCGGCCGCCGAGGTGAAGAAGGCGGGTGGCCACGAGCTGTCCGGCGACCGCGCCTTCGCGCTCCACGACACCTACGGCTTCCCGATCGACCTCACCCTCGAGATGGCGTCCGAGCAGGGGCTCGACGTCGACGAGGTCGGCTTCCGTCGGCTGATGCAGGAGCAGCGCGAGCGGGCCAAGGCGGATGCCCGGGCCAAGAAGGGCGCGCACGTCGATGCCACGGCCTACCGCACCGTCGCGGACACCCTCGGCCGACCGGTCGAGTTCACGGGCTACGGCGAGGTGGTCAGCGACGGAGCCGTCGCCGGGATCGTCGACGCCGCGGGTGACGTCGCGACCAGCGCCCAGGAGGGCGACGAGATCGAGCTGGTCCTCGACCGCACGCCGTTCTACGCCGAGGGCGGTGGCCAGCTCGCCGACCAGGGGCTGATCGAGCTGTCCAACGGAGCGCGGGTGCAGGTGCACGACGTGCAGGCCCCCGTCAGCGGGCTGATCGTGCACAAGGCCACGGTCGTCAACGGCGAGGTCACGCCCGGGCTCGAGGCGCACTCGCTGGTCGACCTCGAACGTCGCCTGTCGATCTCTCGCGCGCACACGGCGACGCACATGGTGCACAAGGCGTTCCGCGAGGCACTGGGGGAGACGGCGACCCAGGCGGGCTCGGAGAACGCGCCGGGGCGGTTCCGGTTCGACTTCTCCGCGTCGGGCTCGGTCCCGCAGTCGGTGATGACCGACGTCGAGGCGCGGGTCAACGACGTGATCCTCGACGACCTCGCGGTGCAGGCCGAGGTCATGAGCCAGGCCGAGGCGGTCAAGTCGGGGGCGATGGCGCTGTTCGGCGAGAAGTACGGCGACCAGGTCCGCGTCGTCTCCGTGGGCGACTGGGCGCGCGAGCTGTGCGGCGGCACGCACGCCGGCAGCTCGGGCAAGCTCGGCGTGATCAAGCTGCTCGGCGAGGCCAGCATCGGCTCCGGCGTACGCCGGGTCGAGGCGCTCGTCGGTGCCGACGCCTACCGGTTCCTGGCCCGCGAGCACGTGCTGGTCGCGCAGCTGTCCGAAGCGCTCAAGGCCCGGCCGGAGGAGCTCCCCGAGCGGGTCAACGACATCGTCGAGAGGCTGCGGACGGCGGAGAAGGAGCTCGAGAAGGTCCGCGTCGGCCAGCTGCTGGCCCGGGCCGGCGAGCTGGCGGCCGCGGCCGAGCAGGTGGGCACGGTCGCGCTGGTCGCCACCTCGGCCCCCGGCGCGAGCGGCGCCGACACCCGCACGCTCGCCCTCGACGTACGCGGCCGGCTCCCGCAGGGTCAGCCCGGCGTGGCCGTCGTCATCGGCGAGGCCGACGGCAAGGTCTCCGTCGTGGCGGCTGTCAACGACGAGGCGCGCGCCCGAGGCGTCAGCGCCAACGACCTGGTCCGCGCGGTCGGGCCCCTGGTCGGCGGCAAGGGCGGCGGCAAGGACGACGTCGCCCAGGGCGGCGGCACCGACGCCTCCCGCATCGACGAGGCGCTGGCCCTGGTCCGCACCGAGGTCGCCAAGGTGGCGTCCTGACCTCCGTCCACACCACGCCGACCCGTCGTTACCCGGCACCGGTAACGACGGGTCGAGGTGAAGCTGATGCCGAGCCGTCGTTACCGGTGCCGGGTAACGACGGGTCGACGTGAAATGCGTGCCGAGCCGTCGTTACCCGGCACCGGTAACGACGGGTCGGCGGGCGGGGGCGGCGTGAGGCAGGGAGTGCGGATCGGCCTGGATCCGGGGGATGCGCGGATCGGGGTGGCGAAGAGTGACCCGTCTGGGTTCCTGGCGACGCCCGTCGAGACCGTCCAGCGGGGGCGGGGGGACCTGGCGCGGATCGCGGAGCTGCTCGTGGAGGAGATGGACGGCGACCCGGAGCGGGTGCTCGAGGTCGTGGTCGGGCTGCCGCGGTCGCTGTCCGGCCGGGAGGGTCCCGCGGCCGTGAAGGTCCGCGAGTGGGCCGTCAAGCTGGCCCGGACGGTGGCTCCGGTGCCGGTGCGGCTCGCCGACGAGCGACTCACCACCGTGAGCGCGGAGGCTATGCTGCGCGACCGAGGCCGCTCAGGGGCCAAACGCCGCGCGGTGGTCGACCAGGCCGCCGCCGTCGTGATCCTGCAGCACGTGCTGGACACCGAACGAGCCAGCGGCACCGCGCCGGGAGAGATCATCGAGGAGACCGAACGACCATGAGCAACATGGATGGCCTGCTCGGCGACGACTCCGGTTCGGCCACACCTCCCGGAGGCCGCCGCGCCGAGCGGCCCCGCCGCAGTGGACCCGGCTGCCTGATCGCGCTGGTGATCCTGGCGCTGCTGGCCGGCGGCGTCTACTGGGGCGTCACCACCGGCATCGAGAAGATCCAGGACCAGTTCAGCTCCGCCGACGACTACTCCGGCCCGGGCAGCGGCGAGGTGAACTTCGAGGTCAAGCAGGGTGACAGCATCGCCGAGATGGGCCGCGGCCTGAAGGCGGCCGGGGTGGTCGCCTCGGTCGAGGCGTTCACCGAGGCGGCAGGAGCGAACCCGGACGCCGGCACCATCCAGGCGGGGTTCTACCCCCTGCTGAAGGAGATGAAGGCCTCCGACGTCGTCGCCATCCTCGTCGACCACGACAAGATCATCACGACGCACGTGACGGTCCCCGAGGGGCTGCGGGTCGCCGACGTGGTCGCGCTGCTGGTCGAGAAGACCGGCCTCCCGCAGGGCCAGTTCCAGAAGGCTCTGGCGGACCCGGAGGCGCTCGGCCTCCCGGCGTACGCCAACGGCAACGCTGAGGGCTACCTGTTCCCGGCGACCTACGACTTCGGCCCCGACGAGAAGCCTGCCGACATGCTCAAGGACATGGTGGTGCGCTGGCAGCAGGCGGCCACCGACAACGACCTGGAGGCGGGCGCCGAGGCGCTCGGCTACTCGCCGCAGGAGATCATGACCATCGCGAGCATGATCGAGGCCGAGGGTCGCGGGAAGTACCGCGTCAAGATCGCCAGGGTCATCTACAACCGGCTCGAGATCGACCCCAACCCGGCAGCGGGGTTCCTCCAGATCGACGCGACCGTCAACTACGCGCTCGGCAAGCCCGGTCCCGCGGTGCTGACCCAGGACGAGATCGACTCCGTGGCGGACAGCCCCTACAACACCTACAAGCAGAAGGGGCTGCCGCCCGGTCCGATCGAGGCGCCCGGCGACGACGCCATCCAGGCCGCGCTGCACCCAGCGGGCGGTCCGTGGTTCTTCTACGTGACGGTCAACCTCAAGACCGGCGAGACCAAGTTCACCGACGACTACGACGAGTTCCTCCAGTTCAAGGACGAGCTCCAGGAGTACTGCGACACCCAGTCCGACCGGTGCTGAGCGGCTTGGCGCGGTGGGTGGCCCGATGAAGTGTGCGGTCCTCGGCGACCCGGTCGACCACTCGCTGTCGCCGGTGATCCACCGCGCCGCCTACGCGGCGCTGGGGCTCGACGGCTGGGAGTACGGCGCGGTGCAGGTGCCGCCTGGGGGCCTGGCTGGGTTCCTCGACGGCCTCGACCCGGCCCAGTGGCGCGGCCTGTCACTGACCATGCCGCTCAAGCGCGAGGCGGTGCCGCTGCTCTCGTCGTACGACGAGTGGGTGGCCGCGACCGGTGCCTGCAACACCGTGCTGCTCGAGCCCGACGGCAGCCGGCACGGGCTCAACACCGACGTGACCGGCGCCCTGATGGTCCTGGGGGAACACGACGTTCCCGTGGAGCGGGCCGTGGTCCTGGGCGGAGGTGCGACCGCCACGTCGATGCTGCTGGCGCTCGCCGAGCGCGGGATGCGCCACGCCACGCTCGTCGTCCGCGACCCCGAGCGGGTCGGGGAGACGGTGCGGGCGGTGGCGGGACACCACTCCTCTCCCACGGTCGACGTCGTCATGGTGGGCGACGTGGAAGAGCTGCCCGGTGACGTCCTGGTCTCGACCGTGCCCGCGTCGGCGCACGTGCCGGAGCTGCTGGCTGCCGTCGCAGGCATCCCGCTCGTCTTCGACGTGGTCTACGACCCGTGGCCGACCCCTCTCGCAGCCGCGGCCGACCGCTCGGGACGGACCGTGCTCAGCGGCCTCGACCTGCTGGTCGCCCAGGCGGTCAACCAGGTGGTGGCCATGACCGGGCGCTTCGACGTGCCGGCCGGCGCGATGCGGCGGGCCGCCGAGGAGGCGCTCGCGGCGAGGTCGGGTCGGTGACCGACCTCTACCCCGTCACAGCACTGGTGAGCGGCGTGCTGGGGCTGGCCGCGGGAGCCCTGGTGCCGCGGCTGATCGCCGCAGTGCCCGAGCCCGAGCCCGAGCCCGAGCCTGACGCCGAGCCCGAGGAGACGGAGGGTGACGCGGCCGAAGCGGACGAGCCGAAGGAGCCGTACGCCGACATCGCCGCACGGCCGGGGCTCACCTGGAAGTCGGCGCTGGCCTCGGCGCTGTCCGCGGCCGCCCTCGGGCTGGCGCTCGGCTGGAGCTGGTCGCTGCTCGTGGTGCTGCCGCTGGTGCCGGTCGGGGTCGCGCTGGCCGTGATCGACTGGCGGACCCGCATGCTGCCCACCCGGCTGATCGCGCCGGCGTACGCCCTGACCGTCACGACGATCCTGGTCGCGTGGCTGGCCGACGGGCACGACCTGGCCGACCTGGAGCGGGCGGCGCTGGGCTGGCTGGTCTACGGCGGCATGTTCTTCGTGCTCTGGTTCGTCTACCCGCGCGGCCTCGGCTACGGCGACGTCCGGCTCTCCGGAGTCCTGGGCCTCGCTCTGGGCTGGGTGGGCTGGTCCGAGCTGCTGCTGGGCATCTGGGACGGTCTGCTGCTCGGCGGGATCCTCGGTGCGGTGCTGGCCCTGGTGACCCGGCGCCGCGACTACCCGTTCGGCCCGTTCATGCTCGTCGGCGCCCTGTCGGGCGCCGTCCTCGGACAGCCGGTCATGTCCGCCCTCTACGGCTGAGACACTTGGGTCCATGTTGCGCTGGCTGACCGCGGGTGAGTCCCACGGACCCTCCCTCGTGGCCATCCTCGAGGGGCTGCCCGCCCATGTGCGGGTGACCTCCGACGACGTCCGCGACGCGCTGGCGCGCCGCCGGCTCGGCTACGGCCGCGGCGCCCGGATGAAGTTCGAGCAGGACGAGGTCACCCTGGTCGGGGGCATCCGGCACGGCGAGACCCAGGGCGGCCCGATCGCCATCCAGATCGGCAACACCGAGTGGCCCAAGTGGGAGACGGTCATGTCGGCGGACCCGGTGGACCCGGCGGTCCTGGAGGGGTCGGCGCGCAACGCGCCTCTCACCCGGCCGCGGCCCGGCCACGCCGACCTCGCCGGCATGCAGAAGTACGCCTTCGACGAGGCTCGGCCGGTCCTCGAGCGCGCCTCCGCCCGTGAGACGGCCGCGCGCGTGGCGCTCGGCAGGGTGGCCTCGAACTTCCTCGAGCAGTCGGTCGGCGCCCGGATCGTCTCCCACGTGATCGAGCTCGGGGGCGTCCGCGCCCCTGACGGGCTGTGGCCTGAGCCGGACGACGTGGCCCGGCTCGACGACGACCCGGTCCGCTGCCTCGACCCCGACACCGCCAAGCAGATGGTGGAGCGGATCGACCAGGCCCACGAGGACGGCGACACGCTCGGTGGTGTGGTCGAGGTCGTCGTGCACGGGCTGCCGCCCGGGCTGGGCTCGCACGTGCACTGGGACCGGCGGCTCGACTCCCGGCTGGCCGGCGCACTGATGGGCATCCAGGCGATCAAGGGGGTCGAGGTCGGCGACGGGTTCGCGCTCGCGGCCACGCCCGGGTCGCTGGCGCACGACGAGATGGTCCCGACCGCGGACGGCATCCGCCGGGTCAGCGGCCGCTCCGGCGGCACCGAGGGCGGCATGACCACCGGCGAGGTGCTCCGGGTCCGGGCCGCGATGAAGCCGATCGCCACCGTGCCGCGCGCTCTCAAGACGGTCGACGTGGCCACCGGCGAGGAGGCGGTCGCTCACCACCAGCGCTCCGATGTCTGCGCCGTCCCCGCGGCCGGCATCGTCGCCGAGGCCATGGTCGCGCTGGTGCTGGCCGATGCCGTGCTGGAGAAGTTCGGCGGCGACTCGGTGCAGGAGACGCGGCGCAACGCCGAGTCCTACCTCGACACGCTGAGGTTCAAGTAGTGGGACCACGAGCGGTGCTGGTCGGCCCGATGGGCGCCGGCAAGTCGACGGTCGGGGCGCTGCTGGCCGAGGCCTGGGGCGTGCGTGCCCGCGACACCGATGCGGACGTCGAGGCGCTCGAGGGGCGCATCGATCTCCGACATCTTCGTGGAGTCCGGCGAGGCGCACTTCCGCGACGTCGAGCGCAAGGCCGTGGCCGAGGCGCTGGCCTCCCACGACGGCGTGCTCGCGCTGGGCGGGGGAGCGGTGCTCGACCCGGCCACCCGTGACCTGCTCGCAGGGGAGACCGTCGTGTTCTTGAGGGTCGGGCTCTCCGACGCGGTGAAGCGGGTCGGCCTCGGCTCGTCGCGGCCGCTGCTGCTGGGCAACATCCGGAGCCGGATCAAGGCGCTCCTCGACGAGCGCACGCCCGTCTACGAGTCCGTGGCCACGCTGGTGGTCGACACCGACGGCCGCACGCCCGACGAGATCGCCGACGAGATCGTGGCGGCTCTGGGATGACGACCATCCACGTGGCCGGCCCCTCGCCGTACGACGTCGAGATCGGGCACGGCGTGCGCGACCGGCTCCCGGCGCTGCTGGGCGACGACGTACGCCGGGTGGCACTGCTCCACGCGCCCGGGCTGTCGGTCGAGCTGCCCGGCTACGAGGTGCTGGACGTCGAGCTCCCCGACGGTGAGTCGGCCAAGAGCGCGGCCGTGGTCGCCGACTGCTGGGAGCGGCTCGGCGCGGCCGGGTTCACCCGCTCCGACGCCGTCGTGACCGTGGGCGGCGGGGCGACCACCGACCTGGGCGGGTTCGTGGCCGCGACCTGGCTGCGCGGCGTCCGCGTCGTGCACCTGCCGACCTCGCTGCTCGGCATGGTCGACGCGGCGGTCGGCGGCAAGACCGGCATCGACACCGGCGCCGGCAAGAACCTCGTCGGCTCCTTCCACGAACCCTCCGCCGTGCTCTGCGACCTTGACCTCCTCGCGACGCTTCCCGCGGCCGAGATGATCAGCGGGCTCGCAGAGGTCATCAAGGCCGGCTTCATCGTCGACCCCGAGATCCTCGCGCTGGTGGAGAAGGACCCTGCTGCCGCTACCGACCCGGCTTCCGACGTGCTGGCCGAGCTCGTGGAGCGCGCGATCCGGGTCAAGGCCGACGTGGTCGCCGGCGACCTGCGTGAGAGCGGCGGTGCCGACGGGCATCCCGGTCGCGAGGTGCTCAACTACGGCCACACCCTCGCCCACGCGGTGGAGAAGGTCAGCGGCTACACGGTCCGACACGGCGAGGCGGTCGCGATCGGGATGGTCTACGTCGCCGAGCTCGCCCGGCTGGCCGGACGCCTCGACGACGAGACCGCCGCGCGGCACGCTGTCGTGCTGGCGTCGGTCGGGCTCCCGACCACCTGGTCGGGTGCGACGTTCGACGAGCTGCTCGCGGTGATGCGGGTGGACAAGAAGGCGCGGGGTGCCACGCTGCGGTTCGTGGTGCTGGACGGGCTGGCCCGCCCGGCGGTGCTCTCCGGGCCGTCCGACGAGCTGCTGCGAGCCGCCTACGCCGCCGTCGGAGAGGAGCCGGCATGAGCGTCGTCGCGGTCCTCAACGGACCCAACCTGGGCCGGCTCGGCCGGCGGCAGCCGGAGATCTACGGCACCACCACTCACCGGGAGCTGGCCGACCTGTGCCAGCAGTGGGGGGAGGCGCTCGGCCTCGAGGTGCGGGTCCGGCAGACCAACCACGAGGGCGAGCTGCTCGACTGGCTCAACGCAGCCGCAGACGAGGCGTTGCCCGTGGTGCTGAACGCCGCCGCCTGGACCCACTACTCCTACGCCCTCTTCGACGCCTGCGCGCAGCTCACCGCGCCGCTGGTGGAGGTGCACATCTCCGACCCGTCCCAGCGGCCCGAGGAGTTCCGGCACACCTCTCTCGTGACACCCCACGCGCTCGCGGTCTTCGCCGGCTTCGGCATCGACGGCTACCGGATGGCGCTCGAGAAGATCGCGGCCACCCCGCTGCCCGCATCACCCTCGGGAGCCCAGCCGACCTGACGCCCTCCGATCGCCATCTCGATCAGCACAGGATCGGGCAGCAGCGGGTCATGACCCTGCCGGTCGGAGCGCCGCCGCGGCCGCGGCGAGGACCCCGAGCTCGGCACCGCGGGCCAGCAGCACCTCCCAGTCGTCGCCGAGCCGTTGCCGGCCGGCGTCGACGGACGGCGCGACTGCTGCCTCCTGGAACGCCATGCGCGGGACGCCCACGTCCTCCCGCTCCGCCATCGCGGCGCCTATCAGCAGGGCGCCGTCCCGGTCGCGGCCCAGGTCGAAGAGGATGCAGGCGAGGTCCTCACAGCTGGTGAGCACCGCGTCGGGGATGTCGTCGGCCAAGATCTCGGGCAGCACCCCGGTGAGCTCGGCGTACGCCTCGTCGTGCCGGCCGAGGAGACGCAGGGTGCAGGCGCGGTTGTTGCGCACGGCGGTGCTCGCCATCGCATCGCCGAGCCGGGCGGCCATCTCGATCGCCGAGCCCTGGAAGGCCAGCGCGGCCTCGTGGTCGCCGTCGTCGCCGACCACCAGCGCGTGGTTGACCAGCGACCAGAGGTGGGGGACCGAGTCACCGCCGTGCGTCCAGGCGTGGCTCAGGAGCGGCCGCGCCTCGTCGGGCCGGCCCTCCCAGTAGGCCAGGGCGCCGAGGCAGAAGAAGGCATGGCAGGTGACCGGTGCGAGCGCGTCGACGTCCTCCGGCGACAGCTCGTGGAGCCGCAACAGGCCGACCGCCTCCCGCACGAGCTCGGCGGAGCGCTCCGGGCGTCCGGTGACCCGTTGGAGCTCGGAGAGGTGCAGCATCAGGTCGGCCCGGCGCAGCAGCGAGCCGTGCCGGCCGAGGACCAGAGCGCTCTCGCCCCAGGCGCGGGCGTCGTCGTACTCGCCGCGGAGGGTGCCGATCTGGTGCAGCACGGCGGTGGTCAGCACGAGCTGGTCGTCGATCCAGCCGGGGGAGCGGTCGTCCCAGGTCGGCAGGGCCATCAGCTGGTGCATCACCGTCTCGACGTCGCGGTAGCGCGCCTCGACAGTCTCGAGGTACGCCGCCCGCTCGGCGACGCTGCCGAACCGCCGCGGGTCGAGCACGAGGGCCTGCGCGCGCTCCAGCTCCCCCGTCACCGCGACAGTCAATCCCAGCGTGACGGGCGGCGCCAGAGCCGGAAGCGGGAAAACCGGGTGCGACTGGCTAGACTCGTCCGCTGGTCCACGGCGACCCGCGCACCTCTTTGACAACTCGACGAGAAGGCTGAACCCGGCGACATGGCAACGACGAACGACCTGAAGAACGGCATGGTGCTCAACCTCGACGGCCAGCTCTGGCAGGTCATCTGGTTCCAGCACCACAAGCCCGGCAAGGGTGGCGCGGTCGTCCGCTCCAAGCTGAAGAACGTCGAGTCCGGCAAGACCGTCGACAAGACCTTCAACGCCGACGTGAAGGTCGAGGTCGCCAACGTCGACAAGCGGACGATGCAGTACCTCTACAACGACGGCACGTCCTACGTCTTCATGGACACCGGCACCTTCGACCAGGTCGAGATCACGCCCTGAGATCGTCGGCGACGCCTCCAACTTCCTCCTGGAGAACCAGGAGGCGATCGTGGCCAGCAACGAGGGCCGCGTCCTCTACATCGAGCTCCCGGCCTCGGTCGAGCTCGAGGTCACCTACACCGAGCCCGGCCTGCAGGGCGACCGCTCCACCGGCGGCACCAAGCCGGCCACCGTCGAGACCGGGCGCGACCGTGATGGTCCCGCTCTTCATCGTCAACGGCGAGAAGATCAAGGTCGACACCCGCGACAGCTCCTACCTCGGCCGCGTGCACGTCCGCTAGTGTCAGCCCGCTCCAAGGCGCGCAAGCGCGCGCTCGACGTGCTCTACGCCTCCGAGCTGCGCGGCGAGTCGGCCACCGAGGCCCTCGACCGCGCGATCGACGAGGGCGACGGGCCGACCAACGACTACACGTCCGACCTGGTGCGGGCGTCGTCGAGCACCAGCCGCGCATCGACGAGGTGCTGGCGTCCTACTCGCGAGGGCTGGGCGCTCGAGCCGGATGCCGGCCGTCGACCGCAACGTGCTGAGGCTGGGGATCTACGAGCTGCTCTTCGTCGACGACATCCCCGACGCCGTCGCGGTGAGCGAGGCGATGGCGCTGGTGCGCGACCTCTCGACCGACGAGTCGCCGCAGTTCGTCAACGGCGTCCTCGGCGCGGTGGTCCGGAACAAGCCCTCCCTCGTCTGACCCGACGTGGGGCAGGGTGGGTCCCATGGACGAGGCGCAGCAGGTGGATCTGGTGGTCATCGGGCTGGGTCCCGGGGGAGAGGCGCTGGCGACGGCGACCGCGAAGGCCGGCCTGCGGGTGGTGGCGGTGGACAAGCACCTGGTGGGCGGCGAGTGCCCCTACTACGGCTGCATACCGACGAAGATGATGGTCCGGGCCGCCGACCTGGTGGCCGAGGCCGGGCGGGCCGACCAGCTGTCCGGTGACGTCACGATGGCGTCGAGCTGGGCGCCGGTGGCGGAGCGGGTCGCGGGCCAGGCCACCGACCACTGGGACGACCGGGTGGCCGTCGAGCGGCTCGGAGAACGCCGGCGCCACCGTCCTGCACGGCGTGGCCCGGCTGGACGGTCCCGGGCGGGTCGTCGTGCGGGCGCGCCGACGGCGGCGAGACGGCGTACGTCGCGGCGGCGCGGCGTGGTCCTCAACCCGGGCACCCGTCCGTCGTGGCCCGGCGTGCCGGGTCTGGAGGGGACGCCGTTCTGGACCAACCGCGACGCAGTCCAGGTCACCAGCTGCCCGGCTCGCTCATCGTGCTCGGCGGCGGTCCGATCGGGTGCGAGCTGGCCAGGTCTTCGCGCGGTTCGGCGTGCTGGTCACGATCGTCCAGCACGGCGCCTCGGCTGCTCCCGGCCCACGAGCCCGAGGCCGCCGCGCTGGTCGAGGACGTCTTCGTCCACGAGGGGATCCGGGTGCTGACCGGCGCGGAGACCACGAAGGTCTCGTACGCAGCACGGCACGTTCGACCCTGACCCTGGCCGACGGCAGGAGCTCAGCGCCGACAAGCTGCTCGTGGCCGCCGGCCGCAAGACGAACCTCCAGGACCTCGACCTCGTTCACGGTCGGCCTCGACCCTTCGGTGCACACCCTGGACGGTCGACGACCGGATGCGCGTGATCGGCGCCGACGGGCTGTGGGCGATCGGGGATGTCACCGGCCACGGCGCGTTCACGCACGTGTCGATGTACCAGAACGCCGATCGCCCGTCGCGACATCCTCGGCGAGGACGGGCCCGCCGGCGGCCTACCACGCGGTCCCGCACGTCACCTTCACCGACCCGGAGGTGGCCGGTGTCGGGATGACCGAGGCCGAGGCCCGCGACGCGGGGCTGACCGTCCGCACCGGCGCCACCAAGCTGGAGGAGTCCTCGCGCGGCTTCACGCACGGTCCCGGCGCCCGCGGCATGGTCAAGGTGGTCGAGGACGCCGACCGTGGCGTGCTGGTCGGCGCGACGGTGGTCGGCCCGGCCGGCGGGGAGATCATCGGTTTCCTCGCGGTCGCGGTGCACGCCGCCGTCCCCGTCGCCACCCTGCAGTCGATGATCTTCGCCTACCCGACCTTCCACCGCGCCATCGAGACCGCCCTGGCCGACCTCTCCTGACCGCATGACCACCGCCCTCTCCGGGTATCGGGACCGCGGGAGAGGGAGGCCGCAGATGAGCAGCATCAGCACCCAGGCCGGGCAGGCCGGGCCGACAGGCACACCAGAGCGAGTGGCTCGACCACGCCGCCCGGATCGGCCTGCTCGCCTACGGACTGGTCCACCTGGTCCTGGCCTGGCTGGCCGTCCAGCTGGCCCTCGGCGACCGGGAGGGCTCCGCGGACTCGCAGGGCGCCGTCCAGCAGCTGGAGGAGCAGCCGTTCGGCCAGGTCCTCGTGTGGGCGGTGGCGATCGGCATGTTCCTGCTCGCCGTCTGGCAGGGGCTCGAGGCGTTCTTCGGCTATCGCGACGAGGAAGGCTTCACGCAGGTCCGCAAGCGGGTGACGGCCGCGGGCAAGGCCGTGGTCTACATCGTGATCGGCATCAGCGCCGTGCACACCGCCACCGGCCCGTCGACGTCGAAGAAGGGCGGCACCGACTCCACCACCGCCAAGGTCATGGAGTGGCCGGGTGGCCAGGTCATCGTCTGCGGCGGTCGGGCTGGCGATCATCGCCATCGGCGGCTACCTCGTCTACCGCGCGTGGACCGAGAAGTTCGCCAAGCACATCAACGCCGAGGGCAAGAGCGGCGAGACGGGCACGGCCTACCTGTGGTTCGGCAAGGCCGGCTACACCGCCAAGGGGGTCACCTTCGGCATCGTCGGCGGGCTGTTCCTCTACGCTGGCCTCAGCCACGACCCCAAGAAGTCCGGTGGGCTCGACCAGGCGCTGCACAAGGTGCTCCAGCAGCCGTTCGGCCCGGTCCTGCTGATCCTCATCGCGCTCGGGCTGGGGTGCTACGGGCTGTTCTGCTTCGCCCGGGCCCGCCACTTCAACGACTGAGCGGGGTGGTCCGCCTCGTTGGTAGGGGACCCATCCCGCTCGATCAGCGCGGCGGGCCGTCGGGGGTCGGCCGGGAGTCGAGGACCTCGACCTCGTCGCCGACGCGGAGCGTGGCGCCTGGGGTGAGGGGCACGAGGTTCATGCCGAACCACACCGCGCCGTCCCAGCGGCGGTGCTTGGCCAGGGTGTACGTCGGCTCCTTGCCGCGCGACCGCGGTCTCCTCGTCGGTGGTCGGGATCGCGCACCGGTCGCAGCCCTTGACCACCCGGAACTCCGCCTCGCCGACCCGGAGCCGCAGCCACCCGTCCTCGGCCCACGGCAGGCCGCCGCCGACCACCAGGTTGGGCCGGAACCGCACCATCGGCAGCGGCCCCTCGTCGGCCTTCTCGCCCGCGGCGATGAGCTCGTTGAGTGCGGCGAGCGACGCCTCGGTGGTGAGCAGCAGCGGGTAGCCGTCGCCGAAGTGCATCGGCACCCCCGGTCCGGCGTACGCCGGGTCGGCCTGGCGGCGGTTGGGGTCGTCGGCGAAGACCAGGCGCACCGGCTCGCCGAGCGCCTTGCTGAACCACGCGTCCGCCTCGGGTCCGGCCGGCGAGGCGCCGAACGGCGCCCGGCCGAAGACGGTGACGTCGAGGAGGCGACCGCCCCCCGCGGGCCGGTGCACGACCAGGTCGTCGCTGGTCGGGGGCGCTGACCTCGAGGCCGCCGTCGGCCGCAGCCGCGGGTGGATCAGCAGCAGCTCCCGGTGCTCGCGCACGGTGACCGTCTCGCCGGCCTCGTCGACGAGCATCCACCGCCGGTCACCGGCCAGCCCCCAGGGCTCGACCACGGCGGTCTCGAGCTCCTGGCCCCGGCAGGACTTCACGGGGTAGCGGCGCAGCTCGGTGAGGGTCAAGGGTGCCGGGTCGCTCACAGCTCAATCGTGGCAGGCAATCGTGGCAGGTGACAGACGCCGAGACGGACCCCTACCTTCACCCCGTGGGCTTCCTGCAGCCGAACCTCCCCGACCTCGACCTCCCCGCCTGGCAGCGCGGCACCCGCCAGGAGCGGATGCGGCCGATGGTCCGGCACTTCTGCGAGACGGGCTTCGGCTCGCCCGACGTCGTGACCCTGGTCTACGTCCTCAAGATCGGCGTCTACCTGCTCGTCGGCTGGCTGTTCGTGCTCTCGACGCCGGGCATCGACGGCTTCCTGTCGGTCTCGGACTGGTGGCGGTCCCCGATCGTGTTCTACAAGTTCGTGCTCTGGACGATGCTGTTCGAGGTCCTCGGGCTCGGGCTGCGGCTTCGGCCCGCTCAACCTGCGGTTCACGCCCCCGCTGGGCTCGTTCCTCTACTGGCTGCGGCCCGGCACCATCCGGCTGGCGCCGTGGCCGGGCCGGGTGCCGCTGACGGGCGGCGACTCGCGCACCGTCGCCGACGTCGTGCTGTACGCCGCGCTGCTCGTCTCGCTCGTGGTGGCGGCGTTCGGCGAGCTCCCCGCTGGCAGGTCGCGGTGGTGCTCGGCGTGCTGGCCGCTGGTCGGCGCTGCGCGACAAGGTGATCTTCCTGGCGGCCCGGTCCGAGGTCTACGGCACGCTGGCGATCACCTACCTGTTCGCCGCGGCAGACCCGCTCGTGGCCGCGCAGCTGGTGATGGTCGCGATCTGGTGGGGCGCCGCGACCTCCAAGCTCAACCGCCACTTCCCCTACGTCGTCGCCGCGATGATGAGCAACAGCCCGGTCTGGCGGTTCGGCAAGGTCAAGCGGCGCTTCCACCGGGACTTCCCCGACGACCTACGGCCCGGGCCGCATCTCGGCGGCCCTCGCCCACGGCGGCACCGTCGTGGAGTTCGGGGTGCCGCTGCTCCTGCTGCTCGGCGACGGCGGGATCGTCACCAAGGTCGCGGCCGTGGTGATGATCTGCTTCCACCTCAACATCATCAGCAGCCTCCCGATGGGCGTGCCGCTGGAGTGGAACGTCTTCATGATCATCGGCATCCTCAACCTCTTCGTCGCCCACGCGACGGTCGGCGTCGGCGACCTGGTCAACCCGCTGCCGGTGGTCGCACTGATGGTCGTGGTCGTCGGCACCGTCGTCCTCGGCAACCTCTATCCCGGACAAGGTCTCCTTCCTGCCGGCGATGCGCTACTACGCCGGCAACTGGGACACCTCCATGTGGTGCTTCCGCGGCGACGCGCTGGACAAGATGGACGCCAACCTCGTGAAGGCCTCGCTGATGCCGCACCAGCAGCTCGAGAAGATCTACGGCGAGGAGCAGGTCGCGCTGACCATGCACCTCGGCTACGCCTTCCGCGGCCTGCCACACCCACGGCCGGGCGCTGTTCACGCTGATCCCGCGTGCGTGCGGTCCCGAGCACGAGGACTACTTCGTCATCGACGGCGAGATGGTGGCCGGCACCGCCCTCGGGCTGGAACTTCGGCGACGGCCACCTGCACCACGAGCAGCTCATCGCCGCGCTGCAGAAGCGCTGCCACTTCGCGCCCGGCGAGGTGCGGGTCGTGATGGTCGAGGCCCAGCCGTTCCACAAGAAGACCCAGCGCTACCGGCTCGTCGACGCCGCCACCGGCGAGCTCGAGCGTGGGTACGTCGACGTGGCCGACATGGTGGCCGCGCAGCCGACCGACAACGACCTGCCGGTCCACGTGACGTCGGCACCGGTGAGCACGGCCGACCCGTCACCGGGCCCGTCGGTCGGTCCCACGCCCGACACCGAACCCGCGTGACCCTGGACGCGGTCGTCGTCGGCTCCGGGCCCAACGGGCTGGCGGCGGCGGTCGCGCTCGCGCAGGCGGGCCGGTCGGTCACCGTGCTCGAGGGCGCGGACACGATCGGCGGCGGCACCCGCACCGCGGAGCTGACCGTGCCCGGCCTCATGCACGACGTCTGCTCGGCGGTGCACCCGTTCGGCGTCGCGTCGCCGTTCCTGGCCTCGCTGCCGCTCGCCGAGCACGGACTGGTCTGGCGCCACCCGGAGGTCGACCTGGCGCACCCGCTCGACGACGGCACGGCAGGCGTGATGGTGCGCTCGCTCGACGAGACCTGCGCGGGGCTGGGCGTGGACGGCAGCGCCTGGCGTGGCGTCTTCGGCCCGCTCACCGCGCGGCTTCGACGACCTGGCCGGCGACGTGCTCGGGCCGGTGCTGCGGTGGCCGGACCACCCGGTCCGGATGGCGCGGTTCGGGCTCCGCGCCGGGCTGCCGGCGACCGTCCTGGCCGCGAGGTTCCGGACTCCGCAGGCCAGGGCCCTGTTCGCCGGCTCGGCGGCGCACGTCTTCCGGCCGCTCAACCGGCCGCTCACGCGCGTCGGTCGGGGTGATGCTGACGGTCGCCGGCCACGTGCACGGCTGGCCGGTCGCCGAGGGCGGCTCGAGCGCCATCACCCGCGCGCTGGCCTCGCTGCTCGCCGACCTCGGCGGCACCGTTGTCACGGGCCACCGGGTGCGGACCCGGGCTGACCTGCCCGAGGCCCGGGTGACGCTGTTCGACACCGGCCCGGGGACGGTCGCCGAGGTGTACGGCGACGCGCTGCCCGGCCGGACCCGGCGCGGCCTACCGCCGCTACCGGCACGGGCCCGCGGCGTACAAGGTCGACCTGGCGGTCCGTGGCGGCGTGCCCTGGACCGCCGAAGCCGCCCGGCGCGCCGGCACCGTGCACGTCGGCGGCACCTCGGAGGAGATCGCCGAGTCCGAGGCCGCCGTCTGTGCCGGGCGGATGCCGGAGCGACCGTTCGTCCTGGTCGCCCAGCAGTCGCTGGCCGACCCGACCCGCGCCGTGGCCGATCCCGCGCTGGGCGACCTGCACCCCGTCTACGCCTACGCCCACGTGCCGAGCGGGTGGGACGGGCCGGGGGAGCAGGTCGTGCTCGACCAGCTCGAGCGGTTCGCCCCCGGGCTGCGGGAGCGGGTGGTGGCCACCGCGGTGCGCAGGCCCGCCGGCTTCGAGGCCGACAACCCCAACTACGTCGGCGGCGACATCGTCGGCGGCGGCAACGACCTGCGCCAGCTCGTGGCCCGGCCGCGGCTCGCGGCCGACCCCTACGCCACGGGGCTCCCGGGCGTCTACCTCTGCTCGGCGTCGACCCCGCCCGGCGCAGGGGTGCACGGCATGTGCGGCTATCGGGCCGCGACCCGGGCGCTGCGCTGGCTCGACCGCTTCGCGTGAGGTGATTGGCTGTCGCCATGAGCGCGACCGAGCCGACCCGGGACTGTGACGTGGTGGTGCTGGGTGTCGGGCCGGGTGGGGAGTACGCCGCCCGCAAGCTGGCCGAGGCCGGGCTCGACGTGGTGGGCGTCGACGAGGCGCTGGTCGGCGGCGAGTGCCCGTTCTGGGGCTGCACGCCGTCCAAGCTGATGGTCCGGCCCGCCGACCTGGTCGCCGAGGTGCACCGCGCCGACCGGCTGGCCGGCGACGCCCGGATCCGGCCGGACTGGTCGCTGGTGGCGGCCCGGATCCGCGGAGGCCAACCATGACTGGACCGACAGCCAGCACGTCGAGCCGCTCGAGCACGCCGGGGTGACGCATCGTGCGGGGTCACGGCCGGCTCGCCGGTCCGGGCACGGTGCGCGTCGAGGCTGGGGAGCCCGACGGCGCCACGACCGTGCTGCGCGCCTCACGCGGCGTGGTGCTCAACACCGGCACCGAGCCCGCGCGGCCCCCGATCGACGGGCTCGCGGCCACGCCGTACTGGACCAACCGCGAGGCGATGAAGGTCACCGAGGTGCCCGGCCGGCTGGTCGTCGTCGGCGGCGGCCCGAACGGGCTGGAGCTGGCGCCGGTCTTCGCCCGCTACGGCGCGAAGGTGACGCTGCTCGAGGTGGCCGACCGGGTCGCCGCACACGAGGAGCCCGAGGCCGGCAGAGCTGCTGACGGCGGTCATGCGCGACGAGGGCATCGACGTGCGGGCCGGGGTCGAGGTCGCGCGGGTCGACCACGACGGCGAGTTCCACGTGCGCGTGGGCGGGGAGCTGCTCGACGCGGACGCGCTGCTGGTGGTGGCGGGCCGGCGCAACAACCTGGGCGACATCGGGCTCGAGACCGTCGGTCTGGACCCGGAGGCCGAGACGATCGAGGTCGACGACCGGATGCGCGCGGGAGACCGGCTCTGGGCGGTCGGCGACATCACCGGCAAGGGCGCCTTCACCCACGTCTCGCGCTACCAGGCCGCGGGTGCGGTCCGCGACATCCTCGGCGAGGACGGCCCGGCCGCCGACTACCGCGCCGTCTCCCGGGTCGTCTTCAGCGACCCCGAGCTGGCCGCGGTGGGGATGACCGAGCAGCAGGCCCGCGAGGCCGGGCTCTGCGGTGCGGGTCGGCCTCGCCAGGATCGAGAAGTCCGCCCGCGGCTGGCTGCACGGGCCGGGCACGACGGGCCTCGTCAAGGTGGTCGAGGACGCCGACCGGGGGGTGCTGGTCGGCGCGACCGTCGTCGGCGCCGTACGGCGGCGAGGTCATCGGCATGTTGGTGACCGCGGTGCACGGCGAGGTGCCGGTCGAGCGGCTGAGGACCATGCACTACGCCTATCCGACCTTCCACCGCGCCATCGAGGCGGCGCTGAAGCGGCTCGGGTGACGACATGGGCACGCCCAACGGGGTACTGGACCAGACCAGGTCCCGCCACGTGTAGAACGGGAGTGGCAGGGGAAAGAGGCCAACGACCGTACCCCCAGAGGCCGGCCGCGAGGAGGAGCCATGTCGCAGTCCCGCCATCTGTCCGACGACACCAGCGACCGGCTCTACACGCCCGAGGAGCTGGCGTCGTACGCCGCCGGCGAGGAGCCGCTCCGGACGACGAGCCGGGCGCCCCGCAGCTCCCAGCGCCTCCCGCCCGGACCCCCTGACCGACCCGATCTCCGAGGTGGAGCACACCGTGATCCGGCCGCGGCCGGTCCTGCCCGAGCCGCCTGCGGCCGCGCCTCGGCGACCCCGCTGCGCCAGGTCACGCCGGCCGCGACACCGCCGGGCCGCCCTCGGGCCCGCCGTCCGGCCCGCCGAGCGGCCCGCCGCCCCCCCGCCGGTGCGACCGGCCGGCGGCCCCCCTGTCGGTCCCCCTGTCGGTCCCCCTGTCGGTCCCCCGCCGGTCCACCAGCCGGTCCACCAGCCGGCCCGCCGCCGGCCGCTCCTCCGGCGCCGAGCCCCGCCGGTTCATGACCGCCACCGACTTCCTCGAGCGCCGCGCCGACGCGGCCGAGCCCGGGCCCGGCCAGCTGGGGCTGGCGCGGGCGGGTGCGCCGCTGGAGCGGCGGCGCGATCAAGCCCCGGATGGGGCCGGCCGAGCGTGCCTACGAGCAGGACCGCGCGCTGATCCAGAAGGACTTCGACGGCCCGGTCACGATCGCCTTCATCAACCCCAAGGGCGGCGCCGCCAAGACCACCGGCGTGCTGGCCGCCGGCTACACCTTCGGCACCGTCCGCGGCGGCGGCGTGGTCGCGTGGGACAACAACGAGACCCGCGGCACCCTCGGCATCCGCGGCGTCGCGCAGCTCGCACACCAAGACCACCAAGGAGCTGCTCGCCGACCTCGGCAAGTTCGCCGAAGTCTCCCAGTCGCGGATCGGCGACCTCGGCTCCTACGTCCGCTCCCAGGGCGACGCGCACTTCGACGTACTCGCCTCCGACGAGAGCGCCAACGTCACCGGACAGATCCACGCCGACGACTTCAACTCGATCCACCAGCTGCTGACCCGGTTCTACCGGGTGATCCTCGTCGACACCGGCAACAACATGCGTGCCGAGAACTGGCTGGCCGCGGCCGACGCCGCCGACCTGCTGGTGGTCACCTCGACGGTGCGCGAGGACACCGGCTACAGCGGGCTGTGGATGCTCGACGCGCTCCAGGACGCCGGCTACCAGAACCTGAAGTACAAGACCGTCACCGTGCTGTCCGACCCGTCGTCGACGGTGGACAGCAAGCTCGCGGCCGACCTGGTCGACATCTACCAGCAGCGGACCCGGGGCGTCTATCGCGTTCCCTACGACCCGGCGCTGGTGGCCGGCTCGGTGCTGCCCTACAACCAGCTCTCGCACGGCACCCGGATGAGCTGGCTGCGGGCCTGCGCGGGCATGGCCTCGGCGCTCTGAGCCTGGACCCGCTCGATCCAGGTTGCGGGGTACCTTCCGCGCATGCGCGCCGTCGTCTTCACCGAGCCCGGTCCGTCCTCCGTCCTGACCCTGGTCGACCGCGACCTGCCGGAGCCGGGCCCGGGCGAGGTGCGGGTCCGGCTGGTGCGCGCGGGGGTCAACCCGACCGACTGGAAGCGCCGGCAGGCAGCCGCTGCCGCGCGCCGAGATCACCCCCGGCCAGGACGGCGCCGGGGTCGTCGACGCGCTCGGTGACGGGCGTCGAGGGGCTGGCGGTCGGCGACCGGGTCTGGCTGGTGCTCGCCCAGCAGGAGCAAGGCCCACGGCACGGCGGCGGAGTACACGGTGCAGGCGGCCTCGCACGTCGTTCCGCTGCCGGACGGCGCGTCGTACGACCTGGGGGCGTCGCTCGGCGTCCCGGCGGTGACCGCGCACCGGGCGCTGACCTCGGGCGAGTTCGGGCCCGAGCCGGCTCGGGCCGGGGGCGCATGGCGGGGATGACGGTGCTGGTGGCCGGGGGAGCGGGCGCGGTCGGGAACGCCGCCATCCAGCTGGCCCGGTGGTCCGGCGCGACCGTGGTCACCACGGTCAGCGGCCCGGAGAAGGGCGAGCTGGCCACGGCGGCGGGCGCCCAGCACGTCGTCAACTACCGCGAGGGCGACGCCGCGGCGGCGATCCTCGCCGTGGCGCCGGACGGTGTGGACCTGGTGGTCGAGGTGGCGCCGGCGCAGAACAACGCGCTCGACCTCGGCGGTGACCAAGGTGCACGGCACCGTCGCGATCTACGCCAACAACGGAGGCGACGAGTTCACCGTGCCGCTGCGGCCGACGTTCTCCAAGAACCTGCGCTACCAGTACCTGATCCTCTACACCCTCGACGAGCGGCTCCTGCGGGCCGCGGTCGAGGACGTCTCCGCCGCGGTCCGGCCGGCGCGCTGCGGGTCGGCGAGGACGCCGGCGTCCCGCTGCACCACTTCCCGCTGGCCGAGACCGCCGCCGCCCACGACGCCGTCGAACAGGGCGCGGTCGGCAAGGTCCTCATCTCCGTTGCAGGCGAGTGAGCGCACACTGTTCCCGTGACCGTCCACACACCCACCGGTCTGCCGATGGTCGGCACCTACCGCTGGCACCGCGACAGCTGGCGGCGCTGGACCGGGCGGCGGTGGGCGGAGGCGACGTACTCCGCGTTCCCGAAGCGACTCGCGCGGCCGCAGGACTGGACGACCTACCCGCACCTGCCCGCGCCCAGCCGCGAGCGCCTGCTCCAGGAGGCCATCGACCGCGAGGTCCGCGACGGCGCGAGGGTCGTCGACCGCGGCCCGGGCGGCGTGACGCTGGTCCAGCGGCGCACCGTCACCCACCTCGGCCACTTCGTCCTGACCCTGATGACGGCCGGGCTGTGGGGCTTCGTCTGGCTCTACGTGGCGCTGGGCGACCGGGGGAGCCGGGTCCGCTACGAGGTCGACCCCTGGGGCAACATCTGGCCCGTCGCCGCCTGACCCGCCGAACCGTCGTTACCGTGTCCGGTAACGACGGCTCGGCAACGTAGGAAGCAGAGAACTAGAACCTGTTCTCGTTCGCGAGTAGGTTCGCAGCCATGACCCGGGCAGACGATGCAGCCACCGATCAAAGTCGTGCAGTGGGCCACCGGCGGGGTCGGGCAAGGCGGCGATCGAGGGGGTGCTCGCCACCCCGACCTCGAGCTGGTCGGCGTGCTGGGTGCACTCGGCGGGCAAGCACGGCAAGGACGTCGGCGAGATCCTCGGCGACGGGCCGCATCGGCGTGCTCGCGACAGCACGCCAGCAGGAGATCCTCGCTCTGCGACGCCGACTGCGTGGTCTACAGCCCGCTGGTGCCGAACGACGACGAGGTGGTGGCGCTGCTTGCGCTCCGGCAAGAACGTCGTGACCCCGGTGGGCTGGATCTACCCGGACCCGCCAAGGTCGGGCGAATCGAGGCGGCCTGCGCCGAGGGACGGTCGACGCTGCACGGCACCGGGCATCCACCCGGGCGGCATCACCGAGCGGTTCCCGCTGATGGTCTCGGCGCGTGAGCGCGCGGGTCACCCACGTCCGGGCCGAGGAGTTCTCCGACATCCGCACCTACGGCGCACCCGACGTGATCCGGCACATCATGGCCTTCGGCGCGTACGCCGGAGGAGGCGCTGGCCAGCCCGATGGCGGCCTGCTCGGGCGGCGGCTTCCGAGCCTCGGTGCGGATGGTCGTCGCCGAGCTGGGCTTCGACGCCGACCCGCAGCATCGAGACGCGTCCAGGAGGTGGCGGTGGCGACCGCGCCGATCGACTCGCCGATCGGGGCGATCGAGCCCGGGCTGGTCGCGGCCCGACGGTTCCACTGGCGGGCGATGGTCGACGGTGAGCCGGTCGTCACCGCCACCGTGAACTGGCTGATGGGCGAGGAGCACCTCGACCCGGACTGGAGCTTCGGCCCCGAGGGCGAGCGGTTCGAGGTCGAGGTCACCGGCGACCCCACGGTGAAGCTGACGTTCAAGGGGCTGCAGCCCGAGACGATCGAGGCGGGCTGGTCCGCAACCCAGGCATCGTCTCGACCGCCAACCACTGCGTGAACGCGATCCCGTACGTCGTGGCCGCCGAGCCCGGCATCAAGACCTACCTGGACCTGCCGCTGATCGCCGGGCCGGGCCGCCCCGGTCGGCCGGGGTCGGTGGCGACGGTGGATCCTCGACAACTTCCGCGCTCGACGGGAAGGTCGCGGTGGTCACCGGCGGCGGCCAGGGGATCGGCCGGGGCATCGCGATCGGGTTCGCCGAGGCCGGCGCCGACGTCGTGGTCGGCGCCCGCACGCAGGCCGACCTCGACGAGGTCGTGGCCCGGATCAAGGAGACCGGACGGCGCGGCTCATGGCGGTGGTGACAGACGTGCTGGTGGCGGAGGACCGGCGAGCGGCTGGTCGCCGCGGCGGTCGAGACGCTTCGGGCGGCTCGACGTCCTGGTCAACAACGCCGGCGGCACCGGCCCGCGCGCCGCGATGCAGACCTCGGAGCGGTTCTTGGAGATGGCGATGAAGTTCAACGTCGTCTCGCCGTTCCTGATGAGCCAGCTGGCCGCGCAGGCGATGGTCGACACCGCCGGCTCCGGCTCGATCGTCAACATCTCGTCGCGCTCGGCCGACCTGGTGATGCCGTCGTTCGTGGCGTACGGCGCGGGCAAGGCTGCGCTCAACCAGCTGACCCGCAACCTGGCCGTCGAGCTCGCGCCGCTGGTGCGGGTCAACGCGATCGGGGTCGGCGGCGTGGCCACCAAGGGGCTCGAGGTGGTGCTCACCGACGACGCGCTGCGGGCCGAGTTCGAGGCGAACACCCCGATGCGCCGGCCGGGCCAGCCCGAGGACATCGCCTGCGCTGCGCTCTACTTCGCCTCGCCCGCCTCCGCCTGGGTCACCGGCAAGGTGCTCCAGGTCGACGGCGGCACCGAGAAGCCCTCGATGGAGGTGCCCGTGCCTCCGCTCACCCCGTCGTCGGGATAGTCCGTCACCTTTGACTGTTCCCAAGGCCCCCGAACCCGCCAAAGGTGACGGACTACCGCTCCGCCCGGGCCGTGGCGGTAAGGTCACCCTCGATCGACATCCTTCAACGGGCCGTCCCGTGAGGCGGACAAGGAGTTGACGCACTGATGTGTGCACAGCCAGCGCCTGCGGAGCAGGCAGACCAGCCCGTCGGCGGGCGTATGGTCCTCGACGACCGTGACATCGCGCGGGCCCTGACCCGCATCTCCCACGAGATCCTCGAGCGCAACCGGGGCGCCAAGGATCTCGTCCTCCTCGGCATCCCCACCCGCGGCGTACCACTGGCCCGCCGGATCGCCGAGCGGATCGCCGCCGTCGAGGGGTACGACGTGCCGGTCGGCTCGCTCGACGTGACGATGTACCGCGACGACCTGCGGCTCAAGCCGGCCCGCACGCTGCTGCCGACCGAGATCCCGCCCGGCGGGATCGACGGCAAGGTGGTGGTCCTCGTCGACGACGTGCTGTTCAGCGGCCGCACCATCCGGTCCGCGCTCGACGCGCTCAACGACGTCGGCCGGCCGAGCGCCGTGCGGCTGGCGGTCCTGGTCGACCGCGGTCACCGCGAGCTGCCGATCCGGGCCGACTTCGTCGGCAAGAACCTCCCCACCTCGCTGGTCGAGCGGGTCAAGGTGAGCGTCGCCGGTCCCGACAGTCCCGACGGCGTCGACGCGGTCACCATCGAGGACTCGCCGCGGGGTGACGCATGAAGCGCCACCTGCTCAGCGCCGGCGACCTGACCCGCGACGACGCGGAGCTGGTGCTGACGACGGCCGACGAGATGCGCTCGCTGGCCGACCGGCCGATCAAGAAGCTGCCCGCGCTGCGCGGCCGCACGGTGGTGAACCTCTTCTTCGAGGACTCCACCCGCACCCGGATCTCCTTCGAGGCCGCGGCCAAGCGGCTCAGCGCCGACGTCATCAACTTCGCCGCCAAGGGGTCCAGCCTCAGCAAGGGCGAGAGCCTCAAGGACACCGCGCTCACGCTCGAGGCGATGGGTGCCGACGCGGTCGTGGTGCGCCACGGCGTCCAGCGGTGCGCCGCACCGGCTCGCGCACTCGGGCTGGGTGAAGTCGAGCGTGGTCAACGCCGGCGACGGCACCCACGAGCACCCGACCCAGGCGCTGCTCGACGCGTTCACGATGTGGAAGCACCTGGGCGAGTCCAGGCCCGGCGGGCTCGAGGGTCGCCGGGTGGCGATCGTCGGCGACGTGCTGCACAGCCGGGTGGCGCGGTCCAACGCGCTGCTGCTGCGCACCCTCGGCGCCGAGGTGACGCTGGTGGCCCCGCCGACCCTGCTGCCGGTCGGGATCGAGTCGTGGCCGGTCGAGACGTCGTACGACCTCGACGCGGTGATCCCGAAGGCGGACGCCGTGATGATGCTGCGGGTCCAGCGCGAGCGGATGAGCGTGCGGCGTTCTTCCCGACCGCCCGCGAGTACAGCCGCCGCTACGGCCTCGACGGCCGGCGGATGGCGACGCTCCAGGACCACACGATCGTCATGCACCCCGGCCCGATGGTCCGCGGCATGGAGATCACCGCCGACGTGGCCGACTCGGCCCGCTCGGTGATCGTCGAGCAGGTCACCAACGGCGTCGCCGTCCGGATGGCCGTGCTCTACCTGCTGCTCGGGCGGGCCGAACCCGCCGTCGGTGGAGTCGGAGGAGACGAGTGACCCGCTACCTGATCAAGGGCGCCGCGATCCTGGGCGGTGACGCCGACCGACCTGCTGCTCGAGGACGGCGCGATCACCGAGATCGGCCCGGGGCTCGAGGCGCAGCGACGGCGCCGAGGTCGTCGACGCCTCCGGGCTGGTCGCGCTGCCGGGCCTGGTCGACCTGCACACCCACCTGCGCGAGCCCGGCCGCGAGGACGCCGAGACCGTCGAGACCGGCACCATGGCCGCCGCCCTGGGCGGCTTCACCGCCGTGCACGCGATGGCCAACACCGAGCCGGTCGCCGACACCGCCGGCGTCGTCGAGCAGGTCTGGCGGCTGGGCCGCGAGGCCGGCCACTGCGACGTCTACCCGGTCGGCGCGGTGACCGTCGGGCTGCGCGGCGAGCAGCTGGCCGAGCTCGGGGCGATGGCCGACTCCGCCGCCCGGGTGCGGGTCTTCTCCGACGACGGGAAGTGCGTGAGCGACGCGGTGATGATGCGCCGGGCGCTGGAGTACGTGAAGGCGTTCGACGGCGTGATCGCCCAGCACGCCCAGGAGCCGCGGCTCACCGAGGACGCGCAGATGAACGAGGGCGAGCTCTCCGGTCGGCTCGGCCTGGCCGGCTGGCCGGCGGTGGCCGAGGAGGCGATCATCGCCCGCGACTGCCTGCTCGCCGCCCACGTCGGCTCGCGGCTGCACGTCTGCCACGTGTCGACGGCCGGCTCGGTGGAGATCGTCCGCTGGGCCAAGTCGAAGGGCTGGAACGTCACCGCCGAGGTCTGCCCCCACCACCTGCTGCTCACCGACGACCTGGCCGCGACCTACGACCCGATCTACAAGGTCAACCCGCCGCTGCGCTCGAGCACGGACGTCGAGGCGCTGCGCGAGGGGCTGGCCGACGGCACCATCGACGCCGTCGCCACCGACCACGCCCCGCACCCGCACGAGGACAAGGACTGCGAGTGGGCCGCGGCGGCGTTCGGGATGCTGGGCCTGGAGACCGCGCTGTCGATCGTGCAGGAGACGATGGTCGACCCGGGCCTGCTCGACTGGGCCGGCGTCGCCGACCGGATGTCGCTACGCACCGGCGCGGATCGGCCGGGTCGCACGACCACGGCCAGCCGCTCGAGGTCGGCCAGCCCGCCAACGTGGTGCTCTACGACCCGTCCGTGCGCCGGGTGGTCGACGCCACCGAGTCGGCGCAGCCTGAGCCGCAACACGCCGTACGCCGGCATGGAGCTGCCCGGCCGGGTGGTGGCGACGTTCCTCCGCGGCCGGGCCACGGTGCTCGACGGCAAGCTGCAGTGAGCCGAGCGGTTCGTCCTACTGACTCGCGGCTCAGTACTGGACGCGGCTCCCTCGGGGGTGCATAGTCCGGCCATGCGCATCCGTGTCTCCGTCCTCGCCGCCCTGGTGGCCCTTCTCGCCCTGCTGCTCGCGGCCTGCGGGGGCGACGACAGCAGCGGCAAGGCGACCGACAGGGGCGACAAGCCCGCGGCCGCCGCCGGCGACGGCCCCTGCGCCGGCGACACGGACGACCTCCTCGCCCAGGTCTGCGACAAGGGCACGCTCACGGTCTCGACCGACCCGGCCTACCCGCCGCAGTCCTCGCTCAACGAGCAGACCGGCGAGTACGAAGGCTTCGACATCGACGTCGCCACCGAGATCGCCAAGCGGCTCGGCGTCGACGTCGCCTGGGAGACGCCCGCCTGGGACGTCATCACCGCCGGCAGCTGGAACGGCCGCTGGGACATGACGCGTCGGCTCGATGACGCCGACCAACGACCGGCAGAAGGTCCTCTACTTCACCGAGCCCTACAACTACACGCCGGCCGTGGTGGTCGTCGGCGCCGACAACAACGACGTCAGCGACCTCAGCACCGACCTCGACGGCAAGAAGATCGGCGTCTGCAGCGGCTGCACCTACGAGCAGTTCCTCGACGAAGAACCTCGCGATCGACGGCTACACCTTCGACTTCGTCATCGACGACGCCAAGGTCTCCGGCTACGACACCGACACCACCGCGCTGCAGGACCTGCACCAACGGCCGCGCTCGACGCGGTGATCACCTCGCGTGACCACCGCGCAGGGCTACATCGACGCCGGCAACCCGGTGAAGATCGTCGGCGACCCGGTGTTCTACGAGCCGCTGTCGGTGGCCTTCGACAAGAGCTCCGACCCCGACTCGGAGAGCCTCTTCGAGGCGGTCGACGGGATCGTCGCCGAGATGCACGCGGACGGCACGCTGACCGCGCTGTCGGAGAAGTGGTACGGCCTGGACCTGACCACCCAGCAGTGACGCCGACTCCGAGCGACGCCGATGGGTGAGGCCTGGGAGCGGTTCCAGCTCGCCTCGGCGCGGGTGCCGTTCCGCCTCAAGGTCGCGGTGGTCTGGGTGGTCGCTGTTCGGGCTGCTCGCGCTTCTTCGGCAACGCCGCCGGGTTCGACCTGCAGTGGATCCGCGACAACTTCCGCTACATCGTCGGCGGGCTGCGCTACACGATGGTGATCGCCGTCGGCGGCATCGTGCTGGCCATCGTGCTGGCGCTGCCTGGGGGCCCTGGCCCGGATCTCGCGCAACCCGATCGCCTACGGCGTCGCCGGCTTCTACGTCTCGTTCTTCCGGGGCACGCCGCTGATCGTGCAGATGTTCCTGCTCTACCTCGCGCTGCCGCCGGTCGGCCGCAACCTCGCCGCGCGAGTACGCCTGGCTGCCGGAGGGCTTCGACCAGGCGCTCATCCTCGAGGCCGCGACCGCCGGCACGCTCGCGCTCGGCCTCAACTACGGCGCCTACATGACCGAGATCTTCCGGGCCGGCATCCAGTCGGTCGCCGGCGGCCAGGGCGAGGCCGCCGACGCGCTCGGCATGACCTACGGCCAGAAGATGCGCAAGGTGGTGCTGCCCGCAGGCGTTCCGGGTGATCATCCCGCCGACCGGCAACGAGTTCATCGCGATGATGAAGGACACCGCGCTGGTGTCCTTCCTCGGCGTCACGGCCGCGAGCGCCGAGATCTTCCGGCGCTCGCAGCTGGTCGGCAAGCCGACTTCAAGAACCTCGAGGCCTACGTCGCCGTCGCGCTCGTCTACTGGGGCCTCACGGTCATCTTCACGTTCTTCCAGTCCCGGCTCGAGAAGCGGATCGGCCGCGGCTACGACCGGGCGCACGTCGCACGGGCGCCATGGAGTCGACGCAGCAGGTCCAGCCGCACGCGGAGGTGCGGGATGACCGCTGAGCGCACGGACGTCGTCGTCCGCATCGACGGGCTGCACAAGAGCTTCGGCCACCTCGAGGTGGTCCGGGGCGTCGACCTGGAGGTCCACCGCGGCGAGGTCGTGGTCATCTTCGGGCGCTCCGGCTCCGGCAAGTCGACGGTGCTGCGCTGCGTCAACTTCATCGAGGACCCGACCCAGGGCACGATCGAGGTGGCCGGCATCCGGCTCGACAGGCGGCTACCGCACCCGGCGCAAGCGCGAGCAGATCCGCCAGCTCCGGCTGCACGTCGGCATGGTCTTCCAGCAGTTCAACCTGTTCCCGCAACATGACGGTGCTCGACAACGTCATCTGCGCGCCGCGCTGCGCCGGGCGCGGAGCGACGGCCGAGATCGACCAAGCGCGGCCAAGGACCTGCTCGACCGGGTCGGCCTGGCCGACAAGGCCGGGGAGCACCCGATCCGGCTCTCCGGCGGCCAGCAGCAGCGCGTGGCGATCGCCCGGGCGCTGGCGATGGAGCCCGACGTGATGCTCTTCGACGAGCCGACCTCGGCGCTCGACCCCGAGCTCACCGGTGAGGTGCTGTCGGTGATGAAGACGCTCTCGACCGAGCTGCACATGACGATGATGGTGGTCACCCACGAGATGGGCTTCGCCCGCGAGGTCGCCGACCGGATGGCGTTCTTCCACGAGGGCCGGATCCTCGAGGAGGGCCCGCCCGCAGCAGCTCATCGAGGCGCCGGCGCAACCCCGAGACGCGCGCCTTCCTCGACGCCGTCCTCTGACGCCCCGCTGGCGCGACGACCTGCCCGCCGCGTGGTGACCTTGGCCCCTGCCCGGCGGGCGGGGTGGGGAGCAGCGTGGAATGCGGGGTCGGAAGGCCGTGGAGACTCCGCGGTGGACCCCCCGAGGAGGTTCCACATGAAGGCACTCGTCTACCACGGACCCGGCAAGAAGGCCTGGGAGGACGTACCGGACCCCACGATCCAGCACCCGACCGACGCGGTCGTGCGGATCGACACCACCACGATCTGCGGCACCGACCTGCACATCCTCAAGGGCGACGTCGCAGCCGTGACCGAGGGACGGATCCTCGGCCACGAGGGTGTCGGAACCATTGTCGAGACCGGGTCTGCGGTGACGACGTTCCAGGTCGGCGACCGCGTGATCATCTCCTGCATCAGCGCCTGCGGCGCCTGCTCCTACTGCCACCAGGGGCTCTACGCCCACTGCCAGGCCGACGAGGGCGCCTCCGGCATCGGCTGGATCTTCGGCCACCTCATCGACGGCACCCAGGCCGAGCTGGTGCGGGTCCCGTTCGCGGACAACTCGCTCTACAAGGTGCCCGAGGGCGTCTCCGACGAGGCCGCCGTCATGCTGTCCGACATCCTGCCCACCGGCTTCGAGATCGGCGTCCGCTACGGCAGGGTCAAGCCCGGAGACGTCGTCGCCGTGGTCGGCGCCGGCCCGGTGGGCCTCGCCGCGATCATGACCTCCGGCCTGTACGGCGCCTCGCGGGTGATCGCCCTCGACCTCGACCCCAACCGGCTCGACCAGGCCCTCGGCTTCGGCGCGACCGACGCGGTCAACAGCGGCGACGCGGACTGGCTGGAGCAGGTCATGGCCATGACCGACGGCTTCGGCGTCGACGTGGCCATCGAGGCGGTCGGCATCCCCGACACTTTCACGGCGTGCACCAAGATGGTGCGCCCCGGCGGGACCGTCGCCAACGTGGGCGTGCACGGCAAGCCCGTCGACCTGGCGCTCCAGGACCTCTGGATCTCCGACATCGCGATCACGATGGGGCTGGTGAGCACCTCGACCACCCCGATGCTGCTCAAGCTGGTCGCGCAGCACAAGCTGGAGGCGGAGAAGTTCGCGACGCACTTCTTCACCATGGAGCAGGTGCTCGAGGCCTACGAGACCTTCGGCGCGGCCGCCGACACCAAGGCGCTGAAGGTGGTCATCCGCCGGTAGGGCGGGTCGCAGTCATCCCGGTGGCCGGACCGTCCGTGCGGCGGTCCGGCCACCGGCGCTGGGAGGCTGCTGAACGCGGGCGCGGATGGCAGCGTCGAGAGAGTCGTGTGATGGCGCGACGCCGTGCCGATGGCAGGCTGGGCGCCTTTCGAGGCGCGGCAACAAAGCCAGCGTGCGGCTGTCGCGGCGTTGGCGCCGCGCCCTCGTTGAGCAGCCTCCCGACGCTGGTAGGGTCGCCGCTGATCGGCATCCTTTAACCACCGTCCCGTGAGGCGGAGAAGGAGACTCGGCTTGCAGACGCGCGCCCCCGCTCCCGCGATCCTCGTCCTCGAGGACGGCCGCACCTTCCACGGCGAGGCCTACGGCGCCGAGGGCGAGACCTTCGGCGAGGCGGTCTTCAACACCGGCATGACCGGCTACCAGGAGACGCTCACCGACCCGTCCTACCACCGCCAGGTGGTGGTGATGACCGCCCCGCACATCGGCAACACCGGCTTCAACGACGAGGACCCCGAGTCGTCGAAGATCTGGGTGGCCGGCTACGTCGTCCGCGACCCGGCGCGGGTGCCCAGCAGCTGGCGCTCGCGGCGCAGCCTCGACGACGAGCTGCAGTCGCAGGGCGTGGTCGGCATCTCCGGCATCGACACCCGGGCGCTGACCCGGCACCTGCGCGAGCGCGGCGCGATGCGGGTCGGCATCTCCTCGACCGAGGCCGACCCGCTCGTGCTGCTCGAGCGGGTCCGTCAGCAGGCCGAGATGGCCGGCGCGGAGCTCGCCGAGGAGGTGTCGACGGGCGAGAGCTACGTCGTCCCGGCCGTCGGCGAGAAGAGGCTGACCGTCGCGGCCCTCGACCTCGGCATCAAGTCGATGACCCCGCACCGGATGGCCGAGCGCGGCATCGAGGTGCACGTGCTGCCGGCCACCGCCACCCTCGACGACGTGCGCGCGGTCGGCGCCGACGGGCTCTTCTACTCCAACGGCCCGGGCGACCCGGCCGCCACCACGTCGCAGGTGGAGCTGCTGCAGGGCGCGCTGGCCGAGGGCATCCCCTACTTCGGGATCTGCTTCGGCAACCAGCTGTTCGGCCGCGCGCTCGGCTTCGGCACCTACAAGCTCAAGTACGGCCACCGCGGCATCAACCAGCCCGTCATGGACCGCACCACCGGCAAGGTCGAGGTGACCGCCCACAACCACGGGTTCGCGGTCGACGCCCCGCTCGACGCGCCCACCGAGACGGCGTACGGCGTGGCAACGGTCAGCCACGTCTGCCTCAACGACGACGTGGTCGAGGGGCTGGAGCTGCGCGACGCCGACGGCCACCTCACGGCGTTCTCGGTCCAGTACCACCCCGAGGCCGCGGCCGGCCCGCACGACGCGGCGTACCTCTTCGACCGGTTCGTCGAGCTGATGTCCGAGCGAGGTGCCGGGGTTTCGAGACGGGCGCAGCCCGCCCTCCTCAACAACCGGCAGGAAGGCACCGTCTGATGCCCAAGCGCGAGGACATCAAGTCGGTGCTGGTGATCGGCTCCGGGCCGATCATCATCGGCCAGGCCTGCGAGTTCGACTACTCCGGCACCCAGGCCTGCCGGGTGCTGATGGCCGAGGGCATCCGGGTGGTCCTGGTCAACTCCAACCCGGCCACGATCATGACCGACCCGGAGTTCGCCGACGCGACCTACATCGAGCCGATCACGGCGGAGTTCGTCGAGAAGGTGATCGAGGCTGAGTTCAATTCGGGCAGCCCATCGACGCGCTGCTCGCCACGCTCGGCGGCCAGACCGCGCTCAACACCGCGATGGCGCTCGACGCCAACGGCGTCCTGGAGAAGTACGGCGTGGAGCTGATCGGCGCCTCGATCGAGGCGATCGACCGCGGCGAGAACCGCCAGATCTTCAAGAAGATCGTCGAGGACCTCGGCGGCCAGGTCGCCCGCAGCGCGATCTGCCACTCGATGGACGACTGCCTCGCCGCGGTCGAGGAGCTCGGCTACCCGGTCGTCGTGCGGCCCAGCTTCACCATGGGCGGCACCGGCTCCGGCATGGCCCACGACGAGACCGACCTGCGCCGCATCGCCGGCGCCGGCCTCCAGGCCAGCCCGACCACCGAGGTGCTCCTCGAGGAGTCGATCCTCGGCTGGAAGGAGTACGAGCTCGAGGTCATGCGCGACACCAAGGACAACGTGGTGATCGTCTGCTCGATCGAGAACCTCGACCCGATGGGCGTGCACACCGGCGACTCGATCACCGTCGCGCCGGCGATGACGCTCACCGACCGCGAGTACCAGCAGCTGCGCGACCTCTCGATCGGCATCATCCGCTCGGTCGGCGTGGACACCGGCGGCTGCAACATCCAGTTCGCGGTCAACCCGCGCGACGGCCGGCTCGTCGTCATCGAGATGAACCCGCGGGTCTCCCGGTCCAGCGCGCTGGCCTCGAAGGCGACCGGCTTCCCGATCGCCAAGATCGCGGCCAAGGTCGCGATCGGCTACACGCTCGACGAGATCCCCAACGACATCACCGTCCGCGCCGACGGGTCGAGCACGCCCGCGGCGTTCGAGCCGACGCTCGACTACGTCGTGGTGAAGGTGCCGCGGTTCGCCTTCGAGAAGTTCCCGCGCGGCCGACCGGCAGCTGACCACGCACATGAAGTCGGTCGGCGAGGCGATGGCGATCGGCCGCAACTTCACCGAGGCCCTCCAGAAGGCGCTGCGCTCGCTGGAGAGCAAGGACGCGCCGTTCGACTGGACCCAGGAGTGGGTCGAGCTCGACAAGGAGGCGCTGCTCGAGGAGATCAAGGTCCCGCACGACGGCCGGCTCAAGAAGGTCATGGACGCGCTGCGCGCCGGCGCCCCCCGCGACCGGGCGCGTCGGCGCGCGCACCCTCGCCGAGATCAAGGCGATCCCGCTGACCGGGCACGAGCGCGACGATCCCGACGCTCGAGGAGTTTCTCGCCGACGATCGCCGGGCAGGTGCCGCTGTTTGCGGAGTTCAAGAGCGACTTCGACCGCAACCGCCGCCTCGAGCAGGTCGCCGCCCCGGCGCTCGCCGCCTATCGCCGGGCCGCTCGCCGTGATGTCCTTCGATCCGGACTCGGTGTCGGCGCTCCGCCGCCTGCTGCCCGGCGTTCCGCGCGGCATGGTCGCCGACAGCTTCACCGACGCCGAGTGGCATGCGCTGATCCCGCCGCTCCGCCGGCTGGCGCTCCGCCACCTCGCCGCCGCGCCCCGGGTGATGCCGAGCTTCGTCGCCTGGGGCGTGCACGACCTGCCGGCCGACGCGCCGCTGCTGCCTCCGCCACCTCGGCACTGCCGCTGCTCGCCTGGACGGTCCGCACCGCCGGCCGACCGCAAGGCCGCCCGCCGCTATGCCGACCAGATCATCTTCGAGGGCTTCGATCCGCGACGCTACGGACACGGCTTCGGCGGCAGCGGGCTGAACTCGCTGAGGGTCAGGCGCAGCGCGAACTCGCCAAGATCGTAGACCGCCGCCTGGGCGAAGCCGTTCTCGTAGACCACCATGCTGGTCGAGAAGGCGGGCGTCTGCTCGCCGCCCGTGCCGGGCGGGAAATAGCAAGCCCCATCCGCCAGTGCGGCATGTCCTCGAAGCCCAGGCCCGCGGCGAACTCGCCATCCTCGGAGTCGTCGCCGGCGGGCGTGATCAGCACCGAGACCGTCCACACCTCCTCGCCCTTGCCGGTGCCGTCGAAGGTGCGGAATTCGCGGAACGTCTCGCCGGCCTTCGCCGCCTCGACCGCCGCCTCGATCAGGGCCAGCGGGAACAGCACTCGCGCGATCGAGCGTCGCGGTGCCCTTCTGCGGCTTCTCCAGCACGACCGAGACCCCGTCCGCCTCGCGCGTGGCGATCCCCTGGCCCGGTCGACCTCGACTCCTGCGAAGCTGCTGGTGACGTCGAAGTCGAGCCGGTCGGCGCCCTCGACGTGCCGGGAGGCGACGTGGAGCGGCAGCGATATCCCCGCCCCGCCCGACAAGCCGCGCATCGAGCTCGGCCTCCGTCACATAGTCTTCGCAGACGCGCTCGAGGCGTACCGTCATGGTGCCGTCGATGTCGGCGAGCCCCGCCGATTTCGCGTCGTCGAGCCCGACGTCGTAGACGGCAAGACCGGTCACCAGCGGCGTTGCCGCCGCGGCCCCGCCGCTGAACAGCCCCGATGCGGCAAGGACGACGATCCCGAGACGTATCATCTTTCCTTTTTCCATTCCCCTTCAGTACCGCACGCGAAGTGATCAATCATCCCGGGGCGATGCGACGATCCCACCCTGCACAAATTCCCCGCTCGCGCCCTATCTTGGGCCTGCGATAGTGGCGCAAGGTAGAAGGCAGGAGTCCAGTGACCAAGACCGCCGAAGCCACCCTCCGGGTCTTGTCCTCGCTGCGCGAGATCCGCCGCGAGGACTGGGACGCCTGCGCCAATCCGGCGGATTCCTGACGCGAGCAGAAACGGCAGTCCGGTCAATGCCTTGACCGCGTTTCCGGACTCAAATCATGAAGATGATCCGGGATCGGGCGACGCTGTCGCTGTCGAGTACAATCCCTTCCTCTCCCACGATTTCCTCTGGTCGCTGGAGGAATCGGGCTCGGCGACGCGCAAGACCGGCTGGCTCGGCCAGCATCTGGTGCTCGACGGTCCGGACGGCCGGCCGGCCGCAATCCTGCCCGCCTACCTGAAGTCCCACTCGATGGGCGAGTACGTGTTCGACCACGGCTGGGCCGACGCCTATGAGCGGGCCGGCGGCCGCTACTATCCCAAGCTCCAGGTCTCGGTGCCGTTCACGCCGGTGACCGGCCGACGGCTGCTGGTCAGGCCCGGCCCGAAGGCCGACGACCATCGCCTCGCCCTCGCCGGCGGCATCACCACCCTCGCCCGCCGCCACGGCGTCTCGTCGGTTCACGCCACCTTCCTGCCCGAGGACGAATGGACCTTCCTCGGCGAGGCGGGCTTCCTCCAACGCACCGACCAGCAGTTCCACTTCATCAACCAGGGCTATCGCGACTTCGAGGATTTCCTCGCCGCCCTCGCCTCCCGCAAGCGGAAGGCGATCCGCCGCGAGCGGCGCGACGCGGTGGCCGGCGGCATCGACATCGTCCATCTCACCGGCGGCGACCTCACCGAAGATGCCTGGGACGCGTTCTACGGGTTCTACATGGACACCGGCTCGCGGAAATGGGGCCGGCCCTACCTCAACCGCACCTTCTTCTCGCTGCTCGGCGAGCGCCTGGCCGACAAGGTCCTGCTGGTGATGGCGCAGGCGCGGCGGCAGGCCGATCGCCGGCGCGCTCAACCTCATCGGCTCCCACGCCCTCTACGGCCGCTACTGGGGTGCGGTCGAGGAGCAGCCGTTCCTGCACTTCGAGCTCTGCTACTACCAGGCGATCGAATGGGGCATCGCCCACGGCCTCGCGCGGGTCGAGGCCGGCGCCCAGGGCGAGCACAAGCTCGCCCGCGGCTACGAGCCGGTGACCACCTATTCGGCGCACTGGATCGCCGACCCTCGTTCCGCCGCGCCGTCGCCGACTACCTCGAGCGCGAGCGCGCCCAGGTCGCCCACGACGTCGAGGTGCTCTCGGACTACACCCCGTTCCGCAAGGGCGAGGCGCCGGAGCCGGAATAGACTTCGTGCCGTCATGCGCCGGTGGCGACGCCTGACGGCACGCGAGGTTCGCCCTGTCGGGGCGCCCGTCAGATGAGGATGCTGTACTCGCCCGCGGTGAAGTCGGACGCCTTCAGCTTGGTACCGGCCTCGAACTCGGCAAACTTCACCTGCGCGATGGCGCCGCTGCCGTCCTGGTCGTAGTAGAGCGCACCGGACGGCTTGTCGTAGATGATGTGGTCGTCGGCGTCGGCCGCCGATGTCCCCTTGTGGAACTGGCTGGAGGGCAGGACGCCCGGGCTCAGGGCGGTGAAGATGTCGGTGTCGAGATAGATCATGTCCTTGCCGGACTCGAACTTCTTGATCGAATCGACGTTCGTGGCCGCATTGAGCGCGGAGTCGAACAGGAGCTTGTCGGCCTTGTCGCCGAGCACGACAACGTCGTTGCCATCCTGCGTATCGATCAGGCCGGCCTTGGCCTTGCCCTTGTTCTTGAAGGTATCGACGCCGGCGCCGAGCAGGAGGTCGCCCTTGATGTTGCCCTTGTTGATGATCTTGTCGTCGTAGGTGTTGGTGACGACGACCCCGTCGATCTTGCCTTCGTTCTTCAGCTTCAGCTGCTCGCCGCTGAGGATCGAGATCACACTGCCCTTGATGAGGCCGTCCTCATGGTTGGTGATCTTGGTCAGGACACCGGTGATGCTACCAATGTAGATGCCAAACAGAGCCGACTTCACCGTCCCGTTGTTGTCGATCACGGGCCCGTTGGCGCTGACGGTCGTGACTTCCGCAAATATGCCGTAGGTCCCGCCGAAGATGTCCCCCTCGTTTGCAACATGGATGTCGCTCGAACCAACCAGATAGGCGCCAACGGTATTGCCCGAGACATCGCCCATGTTCTGGAAATCCAGCGAGCCGAGAAAGTCTACTGCCAGCACCCCGAAGCCACCGTTGATGCTACCGCTGGCCTTGTTGTAGATGGTGAGGTTCCCCGTCAGGCCGCCCGCGTCGAAAAGAACGCCGTAGCCGTTCCCGAAGAGCGAGCCCTTGTTGACGAGCTTGCTGTTGGCATAGTCGCTGAGCACGCCCGCGGTCGAGCCAAAGACGTCGACGCCCTTGGACACTTTCCACGTCTCTCCGGCAGCGCTGTAGGTAATTCCAGCGGGATTCCCACTCACGTCACTGTTTTGCGTCGGCATGCCGTATCTCCTGTTGCGATCGGCTCTTGCGGGCCGAAGGGCGGGTCCTTCCCAACGCAACACGCCTAGGCGAAACCGGCACTTTCACCAAGCTGACAAAACGCGCAGGTGTGACCCACGTCACACCGGCGCGCGGACCGCGGTCAGGGTCGGAACCGGCGGCTACCCGGAGGGGCCGGCAGAGCACAGAAAAGGCCGCGCAAGCCTGAACGGCTCTTGCGGCCTTCTCGGTGCAGTCGCCTCGTTGCGGCCGCGGGTCGAATCCGTCGCGGGATCAGACCATCGGCGTGGCGATGCTGTATTCGCCGATCATGAAGTTGTCGGCCTTCACCTTGGTTCCCGGGTCGAACTGGGCGAACTGGGTCTGGCCGAGGATGCCGGTCCCGTCGGGATCGTAGTAGAGAGCGCCGGAGGCCTTGTCGTAGATGATGCGGTCGTCGGCATCGGCCGCGCCGGTGCCCTGGTGGAACTGCGACGAGGACAGTTGGCCGAGCGTGATGGCGCTGAAGATGTCCTGGTCGAGGTACATCATGTCCTTGTGGTGCTCGAACTTCTTCACCCGGTCGACATTGGTGGTCGCGTTGAGCGCGGTGTCGAAGAGCAGCTTGTCGGCCTTGGCGCCGAGCACGGCCGTGTCGTTGCCCTCCCGGGTATCGATCATGCCGGCCTTGGCCTTGTCCTTGCTCTTGAAGAGGTCGTCCCCTTCGCCCAGCCAGACGTCGCCCTTGATCTTGCTCTTGTTGATCACTTTGTCGTCGTGATCGGCCGTGAAGATGTCGCCCTTGATCTTGCCGTCGTTCTTGATCTTGACCCGCTCCCCACTGACGATGGCGGCCTGGGTGCCCTCGATCACGCCGCCCTTGCGGTTGGTGATGTTGGCGAGGATGTTCAGGTCGTTGAAGAACAGAACTCCGAACTCGCCGCCGCTGATATTGCCGGAGTTGTCGAGCATCGCGCCGCTCGACCCGGCGACGCCGAACCCCACATAGATCGCCGCCGCGATGCCGATGATGTCGCCGTGGTTGGTGATCTCGACATTGCTCGATCCTGTCGAGTAAAGGCCAACCTCGATGCCACGGATGCCGCCGTCGTTGCGGACCACCAGCGAGCCGGTGAAGTTCTCCGCGCCGAAGCCGACGGCACCGATCATGTCTGCGCCGGCCTTGTTTTTCAGGACGTAGTTTCCGACCCCGCCAGCGGCGTCGAAGAGTCCGCCGGCTTGATTGCCGTAAATCCAGCCCTTGTTGATGAGCTTGCTGCCCTGTTGCGCGCTGAGGACACCCGCTTCGGCGGCGATCACGTCGACACCTTTGGCGACCTTCCATTTCTCGTTGGGTACACTGAAAGTGATCCCGTTAGAGACACTGAATACATCTGTGTTCTGGGTTGGCATCCGCCGCACTCCTTACCGATTACATGAATCATTCCGCCACAATATCGTCAAATGTCGCTTGCGGCGGACCCCAGCGATGCCATGAGTATTCGATCACGTTCCCGGCGCCAACCCCGTAGCCCGCATTTTCTACGATCGCTACAATCGACATCGGAAATTAAATCTTGATACGAATGGCCATAGTCGTGCTCCCGCGCCAAGGACCCCTTCACGCGTGACAGGGCCGCCTCGACGCGGCATTCTCTCTGTCCACGCAATGCCGGGACGAGCGCAATGACCGCAGCGGCCTATGACGACCAGAACATCTTCGCAAAGATCCTCCGCGGCGAGATTCCATCGTATCGCGTCTACGAGGACGACCATGTCGTCGCCATCATGGACGTGATGCCCCAGGGTGCGGGACATACGCTCGTCGTCCCCCGCCAGCCTTCGCGCAACCTCCTTGATGCCGATCCCGACACGCTCGGCCACCTCACCCGCGCCGTGCAGCGCGTGGCGCGTGCGGCGTTGCGGGCCTACGGCGCCGATGGCATCACCGTCACCCAGTTCAACGAGGCGCCGGCGGGACAGTCGGTGTTCCACCTCCATGTCCACGTCATCCCGCGCTTCGAGGGCGTCCCGCTCCGCCCCCACACGGGCAGGATGGAAGAGGAGGACGATCCTCGCCGCCAACGCCAAGAAGCTGCGGAAGGCGCTCGCCGAGGAATAGGCGCGCGCCGAATATAGGCGTCGCTGGCGGGACGCGGTCCGGTTGGCGTGCCTCGCCGCGCTCCTAGGCGAGGAAGCTGAACTCGCCGGCGGTAAAAGTCGACGGCCTTCAGCGCGGTGCCCTTCTCGAGACTGGCGAACTGCGTCTGGGCGAGCGTGCCGGTGCCGTCGGGATCATAGAAGAGGGACCCGCTCTTCTTGTCGTAGATGATGCGGTCCGTCGGCGTCCTTCGCTTCCGTGCCCCTTGGAACTCCGAAGCGTGCAGCGTGCCGGGCGTCACGGTCGGGAAAATGTCCTGGTCGAGGAAGAACTGCGTCCTTGCCCGAATGAAAGTTCTTGAAGGCGTGACGTTGGTGGCGGCGTCGAGGCCGCTGTCGAACAGGAACTTGTCCGCCGCCTTGCCGAACACGACCTTGTCGTTGCCCGGGCCGGCGTCGATCAGCCCCGTCGCCTTGCCCTTGTCCTTGAGCACGAGCTTGTCGTCGCCGGTGCCGAGGGAGACGTCGCCCTTGATCTTCCCCGCGACCGTGACCTTGTCGTTGCCGGCGGCAAGGAACAGGTCGCCGGCGAGCTTGCCCTTGTTGACGACGGTGTCGCCGAAGTCGCCGCCCACGACGTGGCCCTTGATCTTGCCGTCGTTCCTGAGAACGAGCTGCTCGCTCACGTCGATCGCGGCATGGAGCTCGCCGCCTTCGATCATGCCACCTTTCTCGTTGTGGACGGCCAGGCGCGCGCCCTGCGTGGTGAACGAGAAGATCCCGGTATTCTCACCCTCGATCGTTCCCGAGTTGTCGATGCGAGCGCTCCCGCCCGGCGTCGAGAAATAGAAGTAGAGGCCGTTCAGCTCTGCGATCAAATCACCGCTGTTCTCGATGCTCACGTCGTTGAAGCCGGAAACGTAGACAGCGGCGTTGGCCCCGGCGACCGCGCCCTTGTTGGTGAACGAGAATGTCCCGTCGAAGCCGAAGGCCCCGACCCCGACAGGAGCAGTGATGACACCGGTCTTGCCGTTGATGACGGTGAAGTCGCCGGGCACGTTGACTTCGCAGCCCGACGGCGGCGTGACTTGCTGCCGATCGTACCCTTGTTGACCAGCGTGGTGTCGACGTAGGTGCTCGAGACGCCGGCGGTCTCGCCGTAGACCGAGACGCCCTTGGCGACCTTCCAGGTTATTCCCGGTCCATCGAATGCGATGCCGAAGGAGCTGCTGGACACGTCCGTGGTCTGGGTCGGCATCGGAGAGATTCCTGTTGCTGGGAATCGCACCGTCGCACGGAACGCATCACCCGGCGTGTGACGGCCGACACACCCGAGAATCAGAAAGGGCGGCCCGAGGCCGCCCTTCTTCGGTCAGTTGGTCTTCAGCGGCACCTTCGGCACCAGCCCGCGCGTGCCGCCGTTGCCCGGCGGCTTGCCGCCGTTGCTCTGGCCCGGCGGCTTCTTCGCCGCCTGGACCGGGCGTCGACGCCGCGGCCGCTTGGGCTTCGGCACCGGCTCGGGCTTCGGCTTGACCGGCCCGTCCTCGATCGCGTCGAGGTCCAGGCCCTCGCCGTCCGTCCTTCACGGTGATCTTGACCGTGCCGCCCTTCTTCAGCTTGCCGAACAGCACCTCGTCGGCCAGCGGCTGCTTGATGTGCTCCTGGATCACCCGGCCGAGCGGACGGGCGCCCATGCGGCTGTCGTAGCCCTTCTCGGCCAGCCACTTCACCGCCTCGTCCGAGAGGTCGAAGGTGACGCCGCGGTCGGCGAGCTGGGCCTCGAGCTGCAGCACGAACTTCTGCACGACCTGGTGCACGACCTCCGGCGGCAGGTTGCCGAACGGCGACGATCGCGTCGAGCCGGTTGCGGAACTCCGGCGTGAACAGGCGGTTGATCGCCTCCTGGTCGTCGCCGTCGCGCTCCGACTTGCCGAAGCCGATCGCCGGCTTGGCAAGGTCGGCCGCGCCGGCATTGGTGGTCATGATCAGGATGACGTTGCGGAAGTCGACCTGCTTGCCGTTGTGGTCGGTCAGCTTGCCGTGGTCCATCACCTGCAGGAGGATGTTGAACAGGTCCGGATGCGCCTTCTCGATCTCGTCGAGCAGCAGCACGCAATGCGGATGCTGGTCGACGCCGTCGGTCAGCAGGCCGCCCTGGTCGAAGCCGACATAGCCCGGAGGCGCGCCGATCAGCCGCGACACGGTGTGCCGCTCCATGTATTCCGACATGTCGAAGCGGAGCAGCTCGACGCCGAGCGAGTTGGCGAGCTGGCGCGCGACCTCGGTCTTGCCGACGCCGGTCGGGCCCGAGAACAGGTAGCAGCCGATCGGCTTCTCCGGCTCGCGCAGGCCGGCGCGGGCGAGCTTGATCGCCGAGGCCACCCGCTCGATCGCCTTGTCCTGGCCGTAGACGACGCGCTTCAGCGTCTCGTCGAGATGCTTGAGCACCTCGGCATCGTCCTTCGACACCGACTTCGGCGGGATGCGCGCCATCGTCGCGATGGTGCCCTCGATCTCCTTGACGCCGATCGTCTTCTTCCGCTTGCGACTCGGGCAGCAGCATCTGCGAGGCGCCGGTCTCGTCGATCACGTCGATCGCCTTGTCCGGCAGCTTGCGGTCGTTGATGTAGCGGGCCGACAGCTCGACCGCCGATCTTGATCGCGTCGTTGGTGTAGCGGACGCCGGTGGTAGTCCTCGAAATAGGGCTTGAGGCCCTTGAGGATCTCGATCGCGTCCGGGATCGTCGGCTCGTTGACGTCGATCTTCTGGAAGCGCCGGACCAGCGCCCGGTCCTTCTCGAAGAACTGGCGGTACTCCTTGTAGGTGGTCGAGCCGATGCAGCGGATCGTGCCCGAGGCGAGCGCCGGCTTCAGCAGGTTCGACGCGTCCATCGCGCCGCCCGAGGTCGCGCCGGCGCCGATCACCGTGTGGATCTCGTCGATGAACATGATCGCGCCCGGGAACTCCTCGATCTCCTTGATCACCTGCTTGAGCCGCTCCTCGAAGTCGCCGCGGTAGCGGGTGCCGGCGAGCAGCGTGCCCATGTCGAGCGAGAAGACCGTCGAGTTCGCGCAGCACCTCCGGCACGTCGCCGTCGACGATGCGCTTGGCGAGGCCCTCGGCGATCGCGGTCTTGCCGACGCCGGGATCGCCGACGAACAGCGGATTGTTCTTCTGCCGGCGGCAGAGCACCTGGATCGTCCGGCTGATCTCGGCCTCGCGGCCGATCAGCGGATCGATCCGGCCCTTGCGCGCCTTGTCGTTGAGGTTGACGCAATAGGCCTCGAGCGCGTCCGCCTTCTTCTTGGCGTCCTCGCGGCCCTCGGCGGCCGCCGCGTCCTCGTCGACGCCGCGCACCGGGCGCGACTCCGACATGCCGGCCCGCTTGGCGATGCCGTGGCTGATGTAGTTGACCGCGTCGTAGCGGGTCATGTCCTGCTCCTGCAGGAAATAGGCGGCGTGGCTCTCGCGCTCGGCGAAGATCGCGACGAGCACGTTGGCGCCGGTCACCTCCTCGCGGCCGGACGACTGGACGTGGATCACGGCGCGCTGGATGACGCGCTGGAAGCCGGCGGTCGGCTTCGAATCCTCCTCCGAGCCGGTCGCCAGGTTGGCGAGCTCGGTGTCGATATACTCGACGAGGCTGCGCCGCAGGATGTCGAGATCGACATTGCAGGCGCGCATCACCGCGGCGGCGTCCTGATCGTCGATCAGCGCCAGCAGCAGGTGCTCGAGCGTCGCGTATTCCTGATGGCGCTCGCTGGCGAGGGCCAGCGCCTGGTGAAGGGCCTTTTCGAGGCTGCGGGAGAATGACGGCACGGCTACCTCACTTCTTTTCCATGACGCACTGCAGAGGATGCTGGTGCTTCCGGGCGAAATCCATGACCTGGGTCACCTTGGTCTCCGCCACTTCGTAGGTGTAGACGCCGCACTCCCCCACGCCGTGCTGGTGCACATGCAGCATGATGTGGGTCGCCTCCTCCCGGCCCTTCTGGAAGAACCGCTCGAGCACGTGGACGACGAACTCCATCGGCGTGTAGTCGTCGTTGAGCAGCAGGACCCGATAGAGGCTCGGACGCTTCGTCCGGGTCTTGCGTCTTGGTGACGACGCCGGTCCCCGAGTCGTCGTCCTGTCGCCGGATCGGATTGCTCATGTCGAGGTCTCGAACTTCACTCATGCTTTCGAATCCTGCCGAGAATCCCGACCGTGCGCAATGCGCACCGCGACGAAATTTGATTGCATGAAGAATGCCACCGGAGGAGGGGACCGGGGGCATTCCCCGGTGACCTTATCTAGGTACGCGGCCGACGGATTCAAACTGCCGCAGCGACACAAAAAAAAAGGCCCGGCGGAGCCGGGCCTCGCGCTCGAGCACCGGTGGACTTCGCCTGCAGGCCTATTTCGGCATCTTGCCGAGCAGGCCTTCGTAGGGCTTGTAGGCGTCGTGGGCCATGGCGGTGAAAATCTCGCCGACCTTGGTCGCCTGGCCGACATAGCCCTCATAGGCCGCGCGGACGTAGTCGCTCTGGACCTCGACCGCCTTGTCGAGGCTCGGCGCCGCAACCAGCTTCTCGAACGGCCTTGGCGCTCTTCTCGAACGACGAGCGCGAATAGTCCGCCGCTTCGGTGGCCAGCGCCTGGAAGCCCTTGGTCCACGCACCCGCGCTCTTCACCACGGTGTCCATGTTGTCCTTGCCGGCCTTCTGGAATTCGTCGAACCCGCCAATCATCATCTTCCCTCCTGAGCGTCGCCGGCGACCGTCATGGCCGCCAGCGTCATCTAGGGTCATATATGTGCGATGCAGCAAAACGTCAAGGGAAATTGTGCAATGCACAAATATGCCGCCCGGTCGCTTGGTCGCAGGATTTAGCCTTTACGGATTTGTAACTTCGCCTTCATACTGTCTGAACGAGGACGGAATGCGCGGATAGCTGTGGGGGCACGCGCCGCGGGTGGGCCGGGACATCGGTCACGGACTCGAGAAGCGAGTGTCGGCCACGCCACAGCGTGGTGGGCGAAAGTGTTTTCGTACGCGCGGACGTGCGCGAAGGAAACAGGGACGCGGCCCTGCGTAGCGGGCCGATAGGTGCGGAGTTCACGTGATCAGGAAGCGACTCGAAACGCTTCGTAGCCTTGGCTTTTCCTGGCTCAGGACGCTTGCCGTCGCCTCGGTGGCGATGGTGGCGGCGACCGAGGCCTTCGCTGTCACCAGGCGGCGATCGTGGTCGACGCCAAGACCGGCAAGGTGCTCTACTCGAGCAACGCCGACACCAAGGCCTACCCGGCGTCGCTCACCAAGATGATGACGCTCTACCTGCTGTTCGAGGCGCTCGAAGCCGGCCGCGCTCAGTCTCAGCACGCGGATCAAGGTTTCCCAGCACGCCGCGGCCCAGCCGCCGTCGAAGCTCGGCGTCAAGGCCGGCGGCACCATCACCGTCAAGGACGCCATCCTCTCGCTCGTCACCCGCTCGGCCAACGACATGGCGACCGCGCTTGCCGAGCACATCGGCGGCACCGAGAGCCAGTTCGCGGCGCGGATGACGGCCCGGCCCGCTCGCTCGGCATGACGCAACACGACCTTCCGGAACGCCACCGGCCTGCCCGACACGGCGCAGGTGACCACGGCGCGCGACATGGCGATCCTCGGCCGCGCGCTGCAGGACCGCTTCCCGACCTATTTCCGCTACTTCAAGACCACGAGCTTCACCTACAACGGCGCCAAGATCGGCAACCACAACCGCCTGCTCGGCCGCGTCGCCGGCGTCGACGGCATCAAGACCGGCTACACCCGCGCCTCCGGCTTCAATCTCGTCACCTCGGTCAACCTCCCCGACCGCAACATGGTCGCCGTGGTGCTTGGCGGATCGAGCGGCTCCTCGCGCGACGCCTACATGGAGGAGCTGGTCAAGCAGTACGTCGCCAAGGCCTCGCGCGGGCCGCGGCACGGCACCGCCGATCCTGCCCACCGGCGTCAGCGGCCCGGCCGACGATCCTGCGCTGGTCGCCGAACTTGATCGCGTCCGCCGTCGTCGACGACACTGCCCATGCCGCGCTCCGTCCCGAGGCCATCGTGACCGCCTACGCCGCCGAGGAGACCGGCTCGATCGCTGCCGCCGCAGCGGCCGCCACCGAGGTCGCCACCCTCACACCCGACGAGTATCGCGCCCAGGGCGACATCGCCGACGGACGGCGAGGACGTCGTCGAGGACATCCCCTCCCCGCGCCGGCGCCGATCGCCCGCATCCCGGTCGACGACACCTACGCCGCCGACATCGTCGAGGCCGCCGAGCGGCTGGCTGCGATCCCGACCATGAGCGGCTGGAAGATCCAGCTCGCCGCGGCGCCGACCCAGGCCGCCGCGCTGTCGATCCTGCAGAAGGCGCAGAGCGCCGGCGGCGCCATGGTCGCCGATGCCGCGCGCCTATACCGAGCCGGTGTCGAAGGGTTCGGAAACCCTCTATCCGCGCCCGCTTCGCCGGCTTCGCCGGCAAGTCCGAAGCCCAGGCCGCCTGCGCCTTCCTCGTCAAGCAGAAGTTCGCTTGCTACGCCATCGCGGAGTAGTTTCCGCGCCGGTATGAACTGCCTTCGGGGTCCTTCCTTGTAACGCGTATTGGACTCTAGCCATGTCGTCTGCCGAGCAGCCTGTCCTTCGCTTCGTTGATTTTCGCCGCCAGGAACGTCGAGCCGCCCTGATCGGGGTGGACCCCCTTCATCAACTCCGGTGCGCGGCCCGGATTTCCGCCTCACTGGCGCCGGGCGCAAGGCCAAGGATCTCATAGGCCTCCTCGTCAGTCATGGGGCCCGCATCCGCCGCGCGGCGCGGCCCCGCTGCGCCATCACCCTCGACGTCTTCACGCCAGCCGGGAAACCGGCGGTCGAGATAAGCTTCGAGTAGCGACACGCTCTCCTGGTCGATCGAGACTTCGCGGTAGAGCTCCTGCAGCTCCGGCTCGTCGAGGTCGTCGAGGTTCCGGCCCGCCATAGGCGCCGCCGACCACCCTGCCCTTCAGCGTGTTGCTGTCGTGGTCGAGTTCCATGTCGAGAAAGGCGGACCGCACCGACGACGCCGCCCCCGGCGACTGCGGCTGCCGCCAAGGTCGATCGGGCCGATCCGGCCCGACGGTAGATGGCCGAAAAGCCGGCCGCGATCAGCGGCATCCCGAGATCCCAGCGCCGCGCCAGCACCAGCACGCCCGCCGAAGGCGATCAGTACCGCACCGACGACGTAGCGGAGCGAGCGCGACCAGCGCCCGCGGATCGAGCGCCGACGAAGGCGCGCGCCGAGCACGATGAGCACGACGAGGACGCCGACGCCGGCGACGAGGTAAGGCCATCAGCGCGGACGCATCTGTGCGAGCAGAAGCCGGTCGGACGTCCCGCCCCGCTTCTCAAGCGCCTTGAGGCCGCCCGCCGCATAGACCGCCGCGGCGCGCAGCAAGCTGCGCGAGCTGCGCCGGCGGCGTTGGTGTCAAAGCGCGCATAGGCGCCGCCGGTCAAGCCGCGCGATCTCGCGGAAAGCCGGTCTCGACCTTCGCGTCCCGCCCCTCCTGGAAGACGAACATCCTCAGCCCCGAGCAGGCCGAGCTCGCCCGCCTTCTGCGCCAGCGCGTCGATCGGCTCCTCGAGCGCGTCGCCGACGAAGACCATCGCCGCGACCTTCCGCTCCCGCGCTTCGCGGCGCGCGTGGCTGAGCACCTTGCCGATCTGGGTCTGGCCGCCGCGGACATCGATGCCGGTCATCAGGTCGCGGAGCGCCTTGGTGTCGCTGACCCAGTGGCTGGCCCGGCATTCGCCGAAGCCGCGGTAGTAGAGCGAGTTGCACCTCGAGGCCGCCGACCTTGCCCGCCTCCTCGAACATCTCGGCCTGCAGGCGGCAGGCGGTGTCCCAGGTCGGCTGGCGGCTCATCGTCGCGTCGAGCGCGAAGATCAGCCGGCCGCGCCCTTCGACCGGCGCGCCGAGCGTGCGCGCCTGGCGGACGAAGGCGTCGATCTCCGCCGACGACGAAGTCTCCGCCGGCCGGCTGCCGCGCTTGCGGGTGACCGGGGTCTTTCTTGTCCTCTGCCATGCGTTGCCTTCTCCGCGAACCGCGTCGTCCGGCGGATCATATCGGTTGCCGGCGACCCGTTCGTTCTGGCAATGTGGCGCTCGATTTGCTCGAGCGACCCATTCGGTCAAACGCCGGCAATGGCAGCCGGCTCGTATCGAAATGTGGCCGGATTCCGCGCGGTCGGAAGCAACCTTGCGTCGCCAGCTCCGGACTCTTGTCAGCCGGGCGTTCGTCGCGCCAGATCCGGCAGCGAGCAGCTTCCGCGAGCCGGCGCCCCATTGCGAGACCACCCGCTGAAGTCGCCGAAATTCGGCGTCGACCGAGCCGCACCCGGTCTCGGGCAACGGATATGGACGGTGCCCATCGTCAGCGTCGGCGCCGACGGCATCGAAAACCGGGAGCGTGTCGTCGGCATTCTCCTCCATCGACCAGCCGTCAGAGCACTGCGGTCGCGCGGTCCGAACAGTGGCTGACCAGCCGCAGGCGTCGGTATCACCTGGCTGAGATGTCGTCGACGAAGCTGCGCAGGATATTAGGCGATCGGCTCGTAGGCCGGGAGCCGCTTGAGGAACCTTGCCGTATCGAACGACATCGAACGGTCGCGGCGCCGATCGGCCTGGTCGCGAATCCAGCCGAGCTCGAACCGCGAAGCTGCAGCGCGACCAGCCCGACCAGCCCGGCGATCAGAGCACCAGCGCCGCCGCCTGCCTTGCGAGTGGAGCGCAAGCGGCCTGGCGATCTCGCCGAGGACCTTCAGGACCTCGAAGACGATGCAACGCGACGATCGCGACCGGTACCAGCGCGATCAGGCCGTAGATGATGTTGGCCACGCACCTGTTCTCGCGATGCTCGATTTCATTACGCCCCCTCCTCGCCCGGCCTTCCAGGACCGAACGCCGTTGCGCCGAGACGATCGGTCCGCACGCCTGACGATTGCCGCGAGGCGCGTCCGCTCTGCTAGCGTCCGCCGCCGATCGAGGCGCAGCCGCGAGACCCGAGCAGGCATGGACGACGACACGTCCCGCCCGCACGCATCCGCACCGTCGCCGCCATGCAGGCCCGGTCCGCGGCATGGCGGGCCGATGGGCGCGCAGGTGGCCCTGGTCCCGACCATGGGCGCGCTGCACGACGGCCATCTCGCCCTCGTCCGGCGCCGCGGCGGCCGCCGCCGACCGGGTCATCGTCTCGATCTTCGTCAACCCGACCCAGTTCGCGCCGACCGAGGATTTCGCCGCCTATCCGCGCGACGAGGCCGCCGACCTCGCCAAGCTCGCCGCGCTCGGCGTCGACGCGGTCTTCGCGCCGACCGACGGAGGAGATGTATCCGCGACGGCTTCGCCACCCGGATCACGCGTCGACGGCCCGGCGCCGCGGCCTCGAGACCGACTTCCGCCCACACTTCTTCGGCGGCGTCGCGACGGTGGTCGCCAAGCTCTTCATCGCCTGCGCGCCCGACATCGCGATCTTCGGCGAGAAGGACTACCAGCAGCTCCTGGTCATCCGGCGGATGGCCGCCGACCTCGGCCTGCCGGTCACGGTCGTCGGCCATCCGACCGTGCGGGCCGCCGACGGCCTCGCCCTCTCCTCCCGCAACGCCTATCTCTCCGCCGAGCGAGAGAGCGATCGCGCCCCGCGCCTCCAGCCGACGCTGCAGGACGCCGCCGCGGCGATCCGCGGCTGGCGACGCCCCCGGACGCGGCGCTCGCCACGCGCGAGCGCCGCTCTCGAGGCGGCCGGCTTCGTCGTCGACTATGTCGCGCTCCGCAATGCCGAGACGCTTGCCGAGGTCGCCGATCCCGCCAGCGAGCCGCTCCGGCTGCTCGCCGCGGCGCGCCTCGGCCGGACCCGCCTCATCGACAACATCGCCGTCTGAGGCGCGGCGCTGCCGCTCACATCAGCCCGAGCGAGGCGAGCTCGGCCGCGGAGCGCGGGCGGCAGGTCGCCGCTTCGCCGCCCCCTCGAGGTCGGGCGGCGCGTCCTTGGGGTCGTAGTAGCGCCAGCCCTGGAACGGCCCGCTTCGGCTGCCACTCGGTCGGCACCAGCCTGGTCGAGCACCAGCCGGCAGCGCTGGATGCCCTCGCCGTCGGTGAAGGTGCGGATGTCGAGCAGCCGCTGGCGGACCTGGACGTTGCCCTTGATCACCCAGTAGAGCGAGCCGCCGTCGAGCAGGTCGTCGCGCCGCTTCGGCACCATGCGCGTGACATGGGCATGCTCGGGCCTGCCGGCCGGCGCGGCGCGCCTCCTTGCGCTTGTGCTCGATCCATTCGGCGAGATCCTCGATCGAATCGCAGCCGACGCAGAGCTTGATGAGGTGGAGGGTCATGGCCGCAGAGTCCCCGGCCGGCGCCGAGGCGGTCAAACCGCGCTCAGGGCTTTTCCACAGCCGCGGCGTCGCGGCCTTGCGCCGGCCGGCCGGCCAGAACCAGGCCTGCCCGAGGCCGACGCAGCAGGGCACCGCTGCCGCCGCCGTCGCAGCATCCGCCGGATCGCCACGGTCTTGGGCATCAGCCGGCCGTCCGGCTGAACCTGGAAGGCGACACCGTGCCGGCCGAGCGCATGGGCATAGAGGAAGGTGAAGGCGCTGCCGACGAACAGCCCGGCGACCACGTCGCTGGGGAAATGGGCGCGCACGCCGATCGCGGCTGAGGGCGATTGCCGCGGCGCAGGCACCGACGACGCCGATCACCACCACCGGCCGCGGAAGATCAGGGCGATGGCGCCATGAAGGCCGCCGCCGCCGTCGTCGCATGGCCCGACGGGAAGCTCACATGCGCATAGTCGAACGAGAACGGCGTGAAGGTGAAGGTGCCGTCGCTGTCGAAGAGCACCGGCCGCGACCGGCCCACCAGTCCACTTGACCAGGTTCGTGGTGATGCCGGCGAAGGCCAATGGAGAAGAAGAAAAAGCCGGCGAGCTCGCCGAGCTCGACCCACGCCGCCGCGACGCGCCGCCGGTCCGGCTCCAGTCGGCGCAGAGAAGCGCCAGCCAGAACACGCCGGAGGGGATCAGCAGCCAGTCGGACTTGCCGAACCGGGTCACCCACCCGAGCGCCTGCCGCGCCGGCTTGGACAGGTCCTGCGCCCACGACACGAAGTGGCGTCGAGGACGAGAAGGAAGGCGACGATGAGGACCGCGGCAACGCCGCCGCCGCCCAGCACGACCGCCGCCGCCGCGGCTCCGGTCGGCGCATCCGCGGGGTCCGGACGCGACGCAGCCGCTGCCGCAGGGTCGCGAGATTGCGCAACGATTGGCAGGGCCGGCGTCGCCCTTCTGTTGGAATTGCTCAAGAGCCGCCCTCCCCGGCTGTCGGCGCGGCATCTCCGCGGAGTCCGACGCGGCGTTGCGTCCCGTCGCCCGGGAGGGTTGCCGAGCGTAGCCGAAGGTCGCGAAATCAATGGCATAAGCCCGATCGACCAGCGCTCTCGGTCTCGGCCGACCGAAAGTCTTCCCGGTTGGGCAGCCCTCCGGCCGCGCCAACTCCAGCGATGATTCATTCGCCTCGGAACCGCCCCTCAAGGCGCGTCATAAGGGAGCGAGTTGGCCAATTTGATGACACCGGACACCTGGTAGTCGAGATTGAGTGCGCGATCAGGGCGTCGATCTCCGCGACGTCGTGGAGACTGTCGTAGTACGCCGTCTCGCGGCCCTGGAAAGCGAAGGGCACCTGCGTGTTCCAGTGGTGTTAAGATCGGGCTCGCCGGCGGGCGAACGCGAGGAAACCGCGGCGTCAACGGCGCGAAGATATTCGACGAACGCAAGTCCATCGTAGGCCCCCGCGGCGGCCTCCGGGCCAACACCCCGGACACGGCGCCAGAAGGCCCCCGCGAAGCTCTCGAGCCCGCCATACGCGGTAATCCAGGCCGGGCCGCGGCGGACGAATTTGTTGAGGTAGGCGCTGACCGCTCGGTCGAACGGATGGCGGGAAATCGCGATCTTGCGGTATTGGCCGAGGTCGAGCTCGTCGTATCGGCCGAGGCTGATCGCATGCTCGCGGCCAAGCTCGATGCGGGCCTTGGTCACGCCCACCTCGGCACTGCGCCCGAGCAGGCCCGTCCACCACCACATCACGAGTGAGGTGCAGGCGCACTTTGGCGACCAATAGATCAGCAGCTTCCGATCCCGGTCGATGTAGGCCTGCCGTGTCATCGCCCCGCGCCGCGGACGTCCGTCCGCGTCCGGCACCGCCGGGACCTACCGGCCGCCGTCAGGCAGGGCCCCCTTCGCCGGGCCATGGTTCGATGCGCGCTGGGCAAGACGGCTCGGCCTTGATGCAATCCGGAAAGCCGTATCCGGCTCGATTCCCGCGGTTTCTACCGAGGGAATGGGCGGAGCACAAATCAATCTTCCGCCGCTGCAGCCGCCGCTTAGCGGTGCGACTCCCGACCGAGGGCCAGCGACACCGCAGGAACGTCGGCCGTGCCGGCGTGCTCGGCAGCGGCGCGCAATTCGTCCTCGCTCACGCCCCAACGCCGGCACCAATAGTCGACATTGGCCGGGTCGGCGAGGTCGATGAACTCAACTGCGATGTCTTCTTCGTCTTCGTCCGTCGCCATTCGGCGTCTCCCAGCGCTTCAAATCCTTCTCAGAAAACTCCCGAGCACCGGAAAGGTTGCCCCGATGACCGGAGCCGTGGTTCCCGCCTCCGCCGACGCGCCGGCCCCGGTCACGCCACACCTACCGAACCGCGGTCCCGATCGACGAGCAAAGTTTCGACTCCATGGGACTGCGGCACACTTGGCAGCCGGAAGCACTGAGGCAATTAATCCTGGTAACCTTTTGATTTTGTGGCGACGCCTGCAGGACTCAAACCTTGCGACCTCCAGTTCCGCCAGCCGCTTTCAATCATTCATCTGATGGATTATCAAACGCACGATATAAACTGCCCCTATTCGTCAGGCTCCCATGCAAAACCTTAGATCGGTCGACCTGAATCTCCTCGTTGCGCTCGACGCCTTTATCGATGAGCGCAGCGTTACCCGCGCGGCTGCCCGTCTCGGATTGAGCCAACCGGCTGCGAGCAACATGCTCGGGAGGCTTCGCGCGCTCTTCGATGACGTGCTGCTGGTACGGACCGCTTCGGGCATGCGGCCCACGGAGCGCGGTCTCGAGTTAGGCGAAGCGTTGGTTCCGATACTCCGGGGCATGGAGCGCTTGTTCGAATCACGTCTCTCTTTCGATCCGAGGACAACCACCCGGCAATTCAGCGCGCGGATGTCCGACGTGTTGGGGGCGCTGCTCCTGCCTGTTCTGATGCCACGGTTCTTGCGTGAAGCACCAATGGCATCGCTCAACGTCGTACATCTGTCACCGGAAGAGACCTTGGATGCTCTCGAGGCGGACAGGCTGGATCTCGCGGTCAGCATGGGCCTGAGCCATGGTCGCTCGATAGACAGTCGCGAGATCCTTCACGACCGGATGGTCTGCGTCATGCGCGCTGATCACCCCGCGACCGCTGGCAGGATGAGCGTGAAGCGATTCCTAGATCAGCGTCACGTCCGCGTATCGATAAGCCCGACCGACCAGCGCTTCGTCGACAATATCCTCGTGCAGAAGTCGCTGACGCGCAATGTCGCGCTGCGGCTTCAGCATTGGACGCTGCTCCCTGCCGTTCTTAGGGAAACCGACCTGGTGTCGGTGATGCCCGAGAGCCTTGCCAAGGTATTTGGAGACACATGCGCGGTTCGGCCCCTTCCGTTTGCTTCCGCCGATTTCGTCTGGAGGCTGTACTGGCACCGCCGCCATGGGGGAAATCCGGGTCTTCGCTGGATGACCGATCTCGTCGCCGCCTGTGGAAGAACCCTGGAGGAGCAAAACCCCATGGGCCGGTGCTGACCGCCGCATCCGAAACGAGGTTCCGCGACAGCCGACGCCTGCTCGACCATCAAGCCTTGAGCGTGCGGCTCACGCGATCGGCGATCTCGAACGTCGCCTCCAGATCGTCCTCGGTGTGACGGATGGAGATGAAGCGGCGATTGCCGGGAAGCACGAACAGTCCCTGGCGCAGGAACTCGGCCTCCAGCTTGGGCATGCGCGGATCTGCCATCGCCAGCACGTCGCGCCAGTTTTCCGGCGGCCGATCGGTGAACAGCATGTGCCACATCGGGCCCTCGCCGAAGACATGCAGACCCATGTCATTTCGGTCGAACACTTTCTGCAGCCCTTCGCGCAGCTTATCGGCCATGGCGAACACGCGATCATAGACGCCATCCTCCTCGAGAATGTCGAGGGTGGCGAGTCCGGCAGCGCAGCCGAGCATGTGTCCCTGCAGCGTGCCATTCTGATAGACGTATCCGGGCTGGCCCTTGTTTGAAGGATTCGCCTGATCCATGACATCTGTCAACGGCGGAGCAAAATCCGGCCAAAGGGCGGCGCAAAAGTCGGCCACTTTTCGTGTGGAGCGTTGCCTCGGAATCGGATGAGCGCTTCGGGTTAGGCGTTGGCCTTGGCGGCTCGGGTGCGGCTCTGGCTGAGGCGGTAGCTGTCGCCGTTCATCTCGAGGATGTTGACGTGGTGGGTCAGCCGGTCGAGCAGTGCGCCGGTGAGGCGTTCGGAGCCGAAGATCTCGGTCCACTCGTCGAACGGCAAATTGCTGGTGATCAGCGTGGCGCCGCGTTCGTAGCGCTGGGAGATCAGCTCGAACAGCAGTTCTGCGCCGGTCTTGGAGAGCGGCACGAAGCCCAGTTCATCGATGATCAGCAGCTTGTGGCCGGCCATCTGCTTCTGGAGGCGCAGGAGGCGCCGCTCGTCGCGGGCCTCCATCAGTTCGTGGACGAGGGCGGCGGCGGTGGTGAAGCCGACGGACAAACCCTTCTGGCAGGCGGCGAGGCCGAGCCCGAGGGCGACATGGGTCTTGCCGGTTCCGCTTGGACCGACGGCGATGACGTTCTCACGCCGCTCGATCCATTCGCACCGAGCCAGCTCCAACACGTGCATCTTGTTGAGCGCCGGGATGGCCTTGAAGTCGAAGCTGTCGAGGCTCTTGGCTGCGGGGAACTTCGCCGCCTTGATCCGGCGCTCGATCATCCGCCGCTCGCGGTCGATCAGCTCCAGCTCCACGAGCCGGGCGAGGAAGCGCACATGATCCGTCCCCTCGGCGGCGCACTGGCGGGCGAGCTTGCCATACTCCCGCATGAAGGTCGGCAGCTTCAGCGTCTTGAGGTGATGGTCGAGAAGAAGTTGGGGCGCCTCGGTCATGCCGCATCCCCCGATACCAGGCACATGTAGCTGGCTGGCGAGGTCGTCCCGACATTGGCGCGGGGCAGATACGGGTAGACATCAAGGTCAAGCTTCGGCGGACGCTTCTCGACCTGGCACAGCACCAGGTGCTTGATGGCGTCGAACCCCACGGCACCCATCCGCAGAGCGGTCTTCACCGCCACATGCAGATCGCCGAGATCGAAGGTCTCCAACAACCGCAGGACCTGCACATACTCGCGGCGGCCCGCCTTGAGCAGCCGCGCCTCCATCAAGCGGCGCAGGGTCTGGAACTCAGCCGGCAGGTCCCACTCCGCCAGCGGGGCCGCCTGGTCCAGGGCGCCGATCTTCTTCTCCAGAAGCGGCAGGTAATGGACCGGCTCGAAGATCATGTCCTCACGGTCGTAACACCGGGGGTGACGGGCGATGACGTCTCCGCCGCAGCCGATGACCACACGGTCGACATAGGCCCTGATCCAGACGTCACGGTGGCCGTAGCTGACGGGCACCGAGTAGTCGTTGGTCTTGTAGCGCACCAGCGCCTGGGAACTCACCCGACCCGTCGCCTGGTCACAGGCCTCGAACGCCGCCGGCGGCAGGTCCACCATCGCTTCGAGATCGCGCCGGAGCCGCTGTCCGATCGTCTCGCTGTGGCCGCGCAGAATGTCCGCGTGCCGCTTGCGGCATTGCTCCTCCAGCCACGCGTTGAAGTCGTCCCATGTCGCAAAGCGCGGCAGCGGCACCATGAAGTTGCGCCGCGCCCAGCCGACGATCCCTTCGACGCTTCCCTTGTCGTTCCCCTTGCCGGGGCGCCCGTAGCGGTCCCGGATCACGTAATGGGACAGGAAACCGCTGAACAGCCTGGCGCGTTTGCGCGTCCCGTCCGGAAGGATCCGGGCCACCAGGCAGCGGTCGTTGTCATACAGCACCGACAGCGGCACCCGCCCGAAGAAGGCGAAGGCGTGGACGTGACCGTCCACCCAGGCCTCCGCCGTCGCCGCCGGATAGGCCCGGACGTAGCAGGCGTCGCTGTGCGGCAGGTCGAAGGCGAAGAAGTGCGCCTTCTGCTCGACACCGCCAATCACCACCAGCGCCTCGCCAAAGTCCGCCTGGGCATGGCCCGGACGGTGGTCCAAAGGCACGAACATCTCCCGGCTGCGCCGCTGATACTCGCGCATGTACGCCTTCACGATCGTGTAGCCGCCCGTGAACCCGTGCTCGTCACGGAGCCGGTCAAGCACTCGCTTCGCAGTGTGACGCTGCTTGAAAGGGCGACCGTTGTCCTCGCCCAGCCACTGATCGATGATCTCGGTGAACCCGTCCAGCTTCGGCCGCTTCACAGGTGCCGTCCGCCGGTAGCCGGGCGGAACCGCGTAGACGATCATCTTGTCCACGCTGTCGCGCGAGATCCCGAAGTGACGCGCGATCGCACGCCTGCTCATGCCCTGCCTGAAGTAAGCGTGGCGAACCTTCCGATACAGTTCCACGGTGAAAATGCCCCCGCCCTCCCTGATCCCAGAAAGGGCAAAAACTGGCCGACTTTTACGCCGCCCGCAGCGGGATCATCCCGCCCCTACCGTGGCCGACTTTTGCACCGCCCTTCTCATTACCAGACTCCCATGCTCGCCAACTTTCGTATACAATACACTATCGGGGACATCGCATCAAGCGCCGTTGTGATCCCTCACGGCGCCCCGGGTTGCGCAATCAGCGAGGTATTGAGTGGACAAACCGGGTATGGTAACGCATGGGAAGCCCGCTCCTGTACTTGGTATTCAGAGTCCTGGCGGATTGATGGTGGCGCACCCTCGCTCTGGAGAAGCAGTTTTGCCGGTCGACCGACGGGACAGCGCATTCAGGGTCCCCGAGGTCATCGCGAAAGATCTGGCGCGTCACCTCGAAGAACAGATCATATTCGGCGATGTCTCTCCGCGCAGCCGCCTCGTCGAAGAGGAGATAGTCCAGCGCTGCAACGTCAGCCGCTCGCCGGTGCGCGAGGCCCTGCGGGCGCTCGAGCAGGAGGGGCTGGTGACGCGCGAATCACGGCGTGGCGTCTGGGTCAGCCCGATGGGGCTGGAGGATCTGGAAGAGGTCTACAGCTGCCGGATAGTTCTTGAGGGGCTCAGCGCGGAGCTTGCTGCGCAAAACCGATCAGACGAGGACCTCGCTGGGATCAAGGCGACGTTCGACGCGCTGGAGGCTCAGGGTGAAGAGAACGATATGCGAGAGTTTTTTCGCATAAATCTCGCCCTGTCGAGCAAAATCCACTCCGCCGCGAACAACGCCACCTTGAAGCGTCTCCTTGGCAGCATCGGCAAGCAATCGCTGCGTTACCGATACCTCGCCTATTCTAGCGCGCCGGAGATGATGAGCGCCTCGGTCGAGGGCAATCGGGAGATCATTACCGCGATCGAACGTCAGAATGCGCGTCATGCGCGCATTCTGATGGAGGATCTGATCCAGCGCTCATGGACGGTGATCCGCCGGTTTTTCACCGACAATCCCAACGCCGCATCAAGTTGACAATGCTTCCATGGCCACGCTGCCGTGCAGCGGCCAGGCGCCGTTGACCCTTTGCCTGCGTACAGTATACAAAATTCGGACAATATCCATAGGGACGACCCGTGAGCACCGCGATCCGCTACGAGCATTACGTCAACGGCGCCATCATGAAGCCGTCCGACGGTGAATATCTGCCCAGCGAGAACCCCTACACCGGCGAAAAATGGTCGGAGATCGCGCGCGGCAATGCGGCCGACATTCAGGTCGCCGTCAATGGTGCGAAGGTGGCTTTTGAGAAATGGCGCCGCATCAAGGGGACCGAGAGGGCGCGTTTGATGAACCGCGTCGCCGATCTTGTCGAGCGTGAAATCAGACCGGCTCGCGGCGATCGAGGTGCGCGACAATGGCAAGCTCTTTGCCGAGATGCGCCCGCAAATGTCGTACGTCGCTGCGTGGTTCCGATATTTCGCTGGCTTGTGTGACAAGATCGAAGGTAGCGTCGTCGCGACCGACAAGGACAATATCTTCAACTTCACGCGTTACGAATCCCTTGGCGTGATCGGCATGATCACTCCGTGGAACTCGCCGCTTCTGTTGTTGACATGGAAGCTGGCCCCGGCCCTTGCAGCCGGAAACGTCGCGGTCATCAAGCCCTCGGAATTCACCTCCGCATCGAGCATCGAATTCGCGCAACTCTTCATGGAAGCGGGGTTTCCGGCCGGTGTGGTCAATGTCGTGACGGGCCTGGGTGCCGAGGCGGGCGCAGCGCTGGTCGACCACCCCGACGTGAGCAAGATTGCTTTTACGGGCTCAGATATGGCCGGCGAGAAGATCTACGCCGCGTCGGCTAGGTCAGCTCAAGAAAGTGACACTGGAGCTGGGCGGCAAATCGCCGAACATCGTCTTTGAAGATGCGGAATTCGAAGCCGCCATTATGGGTGTCATCTCCGGAATCTTTGCCGCTGCCGGACAGACCTGCATCGCCGGATCACGTCTGCTGCTGCAGCGCTCCATACACGACAGGTTCATGGAGCGCCTACTTGAGGTCGCAGGAAGGGCCCGCATCGGCGACCCGATGGAGAAATCAACGAATATCGGCCCCGTTGCGACGAAGCCGCAGTATGAAAAGATCCTGAACTACATTGAAATCGCGAAAGCAGAGGGTGCGAAGTGCGTTCTGGGCGGCGGTCCTTGCTCCGAAGGAGTTCCGGGAGGTCAGTTCGTCTATCCGACGATCTTCACGGGCGTTTCGAACAAGATGCGCATCGCCCAAGAGGAGGTTTTCGGACCAGTGCTCGCGGTGATTCCCTTTGACACCGAGGAGGAAGCGTACGAAATCGCGAACGACACGGCTTATGGCCTAGGGGCTGGCGTATGGACCCAGGACATCGCGCGTGCTTTCCGTGCGGCGGAGACTATTCGAGCCGGAACCGTGTGGGTGAACACCTATCGCGCCCTTAGCTATTCATCGCCGTTTGGCGGCTTCAAGCGAAGCGGACTTGGCCGGGAAGGCGGAATCGATGCCGTCAAATCGTTCATGGAAGTCAAGTCGGTTTGGATATGCACCAAGTCGGACGTTGCAGACCCTTTCATTATGCGCTGATGAGGGCTGGAAAGAAATCGGAGATCCGCCCCGCAGGCACCCCGCAATCTGGCTGCTGGGGTAGGAACATGCACTGTTTCCCGGCGTCACGCGGCCTTATCCACAGCCGAAGACCGGCAAGCTGACTTGATGGTGGCGCACACTGGGGCTTCTGCGGCTCTGACGCCCCGTCAGGCAACGAAAGATAGTCGTTGGGATCAAGCTTGGCAGACCGCAGCAGAACGGCCGTCACGAGCGCATGCACCTCACCCTGAAGCGAGAGGCCACCCGCCCAGCCGGCATGAACAGCCTTCAGCGGCAGGCCAGGTTCGACGCCTTCCTCGACGAGGAACAATCTGTCACCCATCTCTCCGGGCCGGACAGTTGGAACGTTGGCGACCCCGGCAGGACTCGAACCTGCGACCTTCAGCTTAGAAGGCTGCTGCTCTATCCGCTGAGCTACGGGGCCGTCAGTGCGGTCCAGGGCTGGGGCCGGTTGAACCGGAAATTGTCCGAATAGGACAGCTTCTTCGGCGCCCGATCGTGTTCTTCGAAGAGCCGATAGGGAATGCCATTCTTCTCGGCATAGGCCATCGCCTCGGCGCTGGTCGGAAATTCGAGGTGAATCTGTTGCCGCATGTCCGATGACGAGGTGTAGCCCATCAGCGGGTCCACCTTGAGCGGCACTTCGGGCTCGTATTCGAGCACCCACAACTCGGTGTTGCCGCGGCCCGACTGCATGGCGTTCCGTGCTGGCCTGAAGATTCGCGCGAGCATCCAGCCCTAGTCCCTGAATTAACTCGTCACATCATAAACGAGAGCAACCGTCACGCCGCCCTATCCATGGTGATTATGCCCGAACGGACACCATGGCGCATCGGAAATCTCGCCGGCGGGTGGTCGGGGCGGCGGGATTCGAACCTACGACCCCCTGCTCCCAAAGCAGGTGCTCTACCAGGCTGAGCTACGCCCCGACACGTCCGAACAAGGTGGTATCTGGCGGTTTCCCAGCTGCGCGTCAAGCGGAACGGGGCTGCGCCGAGGGCCTTACGCGGAACGCGCGACGGTCATCATTGATGTGAAGGAGAACGATGCCAGCCCCGTCCATTGGGACTCTCGGTTCAGCGGCAAGATCGATCACAAAATATGCGAAAACGACTGTGTCTGGAGATGAAGCGTCCCCAGGGCTCTGAAGGTTCGCGCCCGAACGCCTTGCAAACAACACATTTAATTGCTAAATAACGTTCATCGATCTTGTCGGCGAACTTTGTTTCTGCGCCCTGCGCTCCTACGATCTTCCTACGCAAAATCGACGCATACGGCGTCTGGCACGAGGCTAGGCGTCGGTTATTACATGCCGGTTTGAAAGGAAATCGCCATGAGCACAGGTACCGTTAAGTTTTTCGATGCCAACAAGGGTTTCGGCTTCATCGAGCAGGGCAACGGCCAGCCGGACGTTTTCGTCCATGTTTCGGCCGTCGAGCGCTCCGAGCTGCGGACCCTCGTCGAGGGCCAGAAGGTGAGCTTTGACGTCGTGCGGGACAGCCGCAGCGGCAAGAACGCCGCGGACAATCTCCGCGCCGCCTGAGACCCGTCAGGCAACGGAAGCAATCGCGCCTCCGGCCTTTGACCACGGATGTACTGGCACTGGCCCGGTGAGGCGTGAGCGAGAAGGTCGGGTTCGCCCGGCCTTTTTTTCTTTGAGACGAGGAGACGAGAAGTGAAGCGCGGTCTCGAGAACACGGTCTTCAAACCGGTCCCCTCGCGGTCGGAGACCAAGAACGACACCACCACTAGGGTCGCCCGGGAGATCATCGACAGCCAGACGGCTGAGATGAGCGCAAAGATGGCGCGGCTTCGGGAAGCCAGGCTCCGTCAGGAGGCCTCCGAGGGAGGGAAGCCTCCCGCGCCGACGAAGCCCCGCGGCCGGATGCCCTCGAAGCGGTCCTGACCGCAGCGACTGCGAGCGGCGTCGCGACATACCGGATATCGCCGGCCCGCCAGACCGGGCACAGCGCCTCACCCTGCCTTCGGCTGCCACCCGAGCAGGCGCATGGCGTTGAGCGTGACCAGCACGGTGGCGCCGGTATCGGCGAGGATCGCCGGCCACAGGCCGGTGATGCCGAGCAATGGTGGTCACCAGGAACACCGCCTTCAGCCCGAGCGCGATGGTGATGTTCTGGCGGATGTTGGCCATCGTCGCGCCGCGACAGCGCGATCAGGCGGCGACGTCGCCGACCCGGCCGTGCAGCATCGCGGCGTCGGCGGTCTCCAGCGCCACGTCGGTGCCGCCGCCCATGGCGATGCCGACATCGGCCGCGGCCAGCGCCGGCGCATCGTTGATGCCGTCGCCGACCTTGGCGACCACTGGCCCTGCCGCCTGCAGCTCGCCGGACGATCGCGCTGCTTGTCCGCGGGCAGCAGCTCGGCCCGCACCTCGATGCCCAGATCGCGCGCCGATCGGCGCGCGCGGTCGCGCGCGTTGTCGCCGGTCAGCATGATCGTGCCGATGCCCGCGTCGCGGCAGCGCCGGCAAGGCCGGCCCTGGCGTCGGCGCGCGGCTCGTCGCGCATGGCGATCAGCCCGGCGGCCTCGCCGTCGGCCAGCAGCACCGAGACGGTCTTGCCCTCGTCGTTCAACGCGGCGATGCGCGCCTCGGCCGTCCGCGTCGAGCGCCGCCCGCTCCGCGGCGGCCGCCGGCGAGCCGAGAAAGAGCGTCGGCCCGCCGACGCTGCCCGGCACGCCCTTGCCGGGCACGGCCCGGGCGTCTCGCCGCTGGCGGCATCGGGACGCCGTCGCCTCCGCGGCCGGGCGAGGATCGCCAGGGCGAGCGGATGGCTCGAGCCGGTCTCGAGCGCGGCCGCGAGCGCGCAGCACCTCGCCCTCGCGGCATGCCGAGGCCGACGATGTCGGTGACCTGCGGCCGGCCCTGCGGTCAGCGTGCCGGTCTTGTCGAAGGCGACCATGGTCGATCGGCGCGAAGCCTTCCAGCACCGCGCCGCCCTTCATCAGCAGGCCGCGCCGCGCGCCGGCCGACAGGCCGGCGGCGATCGCCGCCGGGGTCGAGATCACCAGCGCGCAGGGGCAGCCGATCAGCAGGATGGCCAGGCCCTTGTAGATCCATTCGCTCCACGCCGCGCCGAACAGCAGCGGCGGCACGACCGCGACCAGCGCCGCCACGACCAGGACGCCGGGCGTGTAGATGCGGGCGAAGCGGTCGATGAAGCGCTCGGTCGGCGCCTTGCTCTCCTGCGCCTCCTCGACCAGCCGGACGATGCGCGCGATGGTGTTGTCGGTCGCCGCGGCGGTGACCCGGACCCGCAGCACCGCCTCGGCGTTGATCGTGCCGGCGAAGACCGCGTCGCCGCGCCCTTCCGCGTCACCGGCACGCTCTCGCCCGTCACCGGCGCCTCGTCGATCGCGCTGATGCCCGTCCAGCGATGACGCCATCGGCGGCGATCCGGTCGCCGGGCCGCACGCAGGATGATCGCCGACGGCCAGCGGCCTCGGCCGGAACCTCGCGCGTGCCGCTCGTCCGTCTCGACCAGCGCCGTCTTCGGCACCAGGTCGGCGAGCGCGCGGATGCTGGCGCGGGCCCGGCCCGCGGCGACGCCCTCCAGCAGCTCGCCGACCAGGAACAGGAAGACGACCATCGCCGCTTCCTCGGTCGCGCCGATGATGACGGCGCCGACGGCGGCGATGGTCATCAGCGTCTCGATCGAGAACGGCGTGCCGGCGCAGCGCTGCCGCGAAGCGCGCGCCGGGCGATCGGCACCAGCCCGACCAGCATGGCCACGACGAAGGCCCAGTGTCCGACGGCGGGGACGATCAGTCCCGCGACATAGGCCGCCGCCAGCGCCGCACCGGCGCCGAAGATCAGCCGCGCCTTCGCCGTTTGCCACCACGGGCCGTCGATGGCGGCGCCGTGATCGTGGTCGTGGTGGTGGCCGGCGTCGCCATGGTCGTGTGCATCGGGGCCGTGCCCCGGGCCGGCCTCGGCGTCCGGGCGACCTCCGCCAACGGGGGCAATGCTGTAGCCGAAGGCCTTGACCTGACGCTCCACCGCGGCGGCGGCGATCGTACCGTCGCCTCGAACGGTCATCGTGCGGGCAGCGAGCGACACGCGGACCGCACCGACGCCGGGGAGACGGCTCACCGCGGTCTCGATCTTGGTGACGCATGCGGCACAATCCATGCCGCCGATCCGGTATTTCAGCGTCTCCGCTTCCATCATCAGTTCGGGCCCTTCATCAACCTGCCCGCTTCATGTAGGACCTCTAGCGACTAGAAATTCAAGAGGCTGTCGTGATGGATATTTCGATCGGGGAACTTGCCCGCCGCAGCGGGGTGAAGGTGCCGACCATCCGCTACTACGAGCAGATCGGCCTTCTGCCGGCGCCGCCGCGCACCGAGGGTCGCCAGCGCCGCTACGGCGAGGGCGAGGTGAAGCGCCTCAATTTCATCCGCCACGCGCGCGAGCTCTCCTTCGAGATCGAGGACATCCGCCAGCTGCTCGCCCTGTCGGCGACGCCGCAGCGCTCATGCCACGAGGCCGACAGCATCGCGATCCGCCATCTCGACTGGATCGAGGAGCGGATCGGCCGTCTCGAAGTCGCTCCGCGACGAACTCCGCCGCATGGTCGATGAATGCGGCCACGGCCGCATCTGCGAGTGCCGCATCGTCGAGGTGCTGGGCGACCACGACCTCTGCGGCCACGACATGCACTAGCGCAGCAGGACCTTGCTCCAACAGGATCGTGTAGTTTGCCTGTGATCCCTTGAATTCCGACGTCTGCTCGGGCGCTCGCCGTCATGGGAGGCACGTGTCGGAATCCGGCCAGCAAACTCGCGCGCCCGAAGGCGCGCCGTCGCGCCCAAAGGGGCCCTCGCGCTGTGGCCCTGACGTAGCGCGACCCCCATCGCCGGCACAGAGACCCAAGCGCCGAACCCACGGGCCAGAATTGCCGATGGCGGTGCCTTTCGCCCAAATAAGCGGCAAACTCCCCGATGGTGGGCCTCCCCGTCTCAAGCCTGGCGACGACGGCGCTGGCGAGCGTCTTGGCACCCTTCTTGCGAACCCTGTCCCTCGTGCAGAGCGTCTAGGGTTCCGGTCGTCGCCGACGATGCTGGTCCGAGAGGCGCGAACCGGTCGCGGAGCGGCCGGAGACACGGCGGGACAAAATCCCGGGAGGTCACTGCACGGGTTTGCCGAGCGCGAACCCGCCTCCCGCGTGCTCGGCAGACTTCACCCACCTCCGAGGCTACCCGACGGCCATGGACATGAAGGAGCCGAGTTCGATGCCATCGACGACGTCCATCTTCCGCCACGCCGCCTCGCGGCGCTCGCCCTCGCCGCCGGCTTCCGCCGCTGCGCCGCCGCGGCCGAAGCCAAGACCGACTTCAAGATCTGCTGGTCGATCTATGTCGGCTGGATGCCTTGGGGCTACATCCAGGATTCCGGCATCATGAAGAAGTGGGCCGAGCAAATACGGCATCACCGTCGAGATCGTTCAGATCAACGACTACGTCGAATCCATCAACCAGTACACCGCAGGCGCCTATGACGGCTGCGCCATGACCAACATGGACGCGCTGTCGATTCCGGCCGCCGGCGGCGTCGACACCACCGCGCTCATCGTCGGCGACTTCTCCAACGGCAACGACGGCATCATCCTCAAGGGCAAGGACACGCTCGCCGACATCAAGGGCCAGAACGTCAACCTCGTCGAGCTCTCGGTTTCGCACTATCTGCTGGCGCGCGGCGCTCGACACGGTCGGGCTGAAGGAAGCCGACATCACCGTCGTCAACACCTCCGACGCCGACATGGTGGCCGCCTACAACACGCCCGACGTCACCGCGGCCGTGACCTGGAACCCGCTGCTCTCGGAGATCGCCGCCTGCCCCGACGCCACAGGTCTTCAATTCGAGCCAGATCCCGGGCGAGATCATCGACATCATGATGGTCAACACCGAGACGCTGCGGACAACCCGGACTTCGGCAAGGCTCTGGTCGCGCGCCTGGTACGAGACGATGGCGCCTGATGTCGAAGGAGACGCGAAGCCGGCAAGGCGGCGCGACGGCCATGGCCGAGGCCTCGGGCACCGACCTCGCGGGCTTCAACGCCCAGCTTGCGACGACCGCAGATGTTCTACGAGCCGGCCGATGCCGTTGCCTTCACCAACGATGCACAAGCTTGTCGAGACGATGAAGTTCGTCGCGCAGTTCCTGTTCGACCACGGCATCCTCGGCGAGGGCGCGACCAGCCCGGATTTCGTCGGCATGGAATTCCCCGGCGGCAAGACCCTCGGCGACACCGGCAACATCAAGCTCCGCTTCGACCCGACGCTACATGGCGATGGCGGCGGAGGGCAAGCTCTGACCCGACGTCGCCGATACGGGCCGGCTCGCTTGCGCCGGGACCGGCACTGCGCAGATGAGCCGCGCCGCCGCAACCTCGCGCCATGGCAGCGCGTCGCGCCTCGGCGCGCTGCCCTTCGTCGCTGCTCGTCGCCGCCTATGCGATTGGCAGTCACCTCCGCCGGCTGGACAATCCCAACGACAAGCTCCTGCCGTCCCTGCCGGACATGGCGGAGACGTTCTGGCGGATGGCGACCGTGCCCGACCAACGCTCGCGGCGACCTGCTGCTGTGGTCCGACACCGGCCAAGCCTCGCCCGCCTCGGCGGCGGCATCGTCATCGCCGCCGTCATTTCGGTCTCCCTCGGCGTGCTGATCGGCTACCTGCCGCAAGTCCGGGCCACGCTGGCGCCCTTCGTCGCGGTGATCTCGCTGATCCCGCCGATCACCATCCTCCCCATCCTCTTCATCATCTTCGGCCTCGGCGAAACCCCAAGGTGATGCTGATCGTCCTCGGTACCGCGCCGGTGATGACGCGCTCGCTGGCGCAGGCGGTGATGGACATCCCGCGCGAGGAGATCATCAAGGCCGAGACCCTGGGCGCCTCCCGCTCCAGATGGTGGTCCGGGTCGTGCTGCCGCAGGTCTGGCCGAAGCTGGTCACCGCCATCCGCCTCGGGCTGGTGCCGGCCTGGATCTTCCTGATCTCGGCCGAGGCCATCGCCTCGACCGGCGGCCTCGGCTACCGCATCTTTCTCGTCCGGCGCTACCTCGCGATGGACGTGATCATCCCCTACGTCGCGTGGATCACGCTTCTGGCCTACATCATCGACCGGCTTCTCCTGCTGTTCTCCCGCGCTCGCCTTCCGCTGGGCGCATTTGACGGGGAGCGCGCTGTGAGCTTCGTCGAGGTCGCCGCCGTCTCGGTCCGCTACGACGGCATCACCGATTCTCGGAGACGTCAATCTCAAGGTCGAGGAAGGCGGCTTCGTCACCATCGTCGGCCCCTCCGGTTGCGGCAAGTCGACCTTCCTCCGTCTGCTTCTCAGCCAGGAGCAACCGAGCGAAGGGTCGATCCGCGTCGCCGGCGTGCCGATCCCGGACCGGCCGACGCCGGATCGCGGCATCGTCTTCCAGCGCTACTCGGTCTTCCCCCATCTCACCGTCACCGAGAACCTGATCCTGCCGCTCGAGTTCGAGCGCGCCCGCGGCTTCGGCCGCACCTTCGGCGCCGCCCGCCGCAGGCTGCGCGAGGAGGTCGAGGACGCTCATCGACCGACATCGGCCTCGCCGGCGCCCGCGACCGCTATCCGGCCCAGCTCTCCGGCGGCATGCAGCAGCGCCTCGCCATCGCCCAGGCGCTGCTCAAGAAGCCGCGCGTCCTGCTCCTCGACGAGCCGTTCGGTGCGCTCGATCCCGGCATCCGCCGCGACATGCAGGAGCTGTCCACGACGCTGTGGCGCGAGACCGGCATGACCGTGTTCATGGTCACCCACGACATCGCCGAGGCCTTCAAGCTCGGCACGCGGCTGATCGTCTTCGACAAGGTCCGCCCCGAAGATCCGGCCTGCCACGCCACCATCACCTACGACCTGCCGCTCGACCGCAAGTCGCGCGAGGTCAACAGCCTCGCCGGACAGGCCGCCGCCGCAGCCGAGGCGCTCGACGACACGCTGTCGATCCTCAGCCATGACAACCCGCAGGAGGCACCAAGGCCATGACGTTCGATTCCCCCCGCGAGAAGCGCCACCGTCGCGCGGGGCCCGCGCCGGCGCGCGAGCGCACCCGCCGTCATCACCCCGATTTCAACGCCCGCGAGACCCGCGGCTGGAAGGCGGTCGAGGCGGAGGGCAAGCTGCCGGTCGACGGCTGGCGGCGCGAGGAGAAATGGGCGCTCGACATGGGCCTGCCCGGCTCGGATTCGCTGACCGACAAGTCGATCCCGACCTTCGCCCGCGGCGAGCTCCCCCACTTCGCCGGCATCAACACCTTCCTGAAGGCGCCCTATGTCGAGAACGTCCGCGACGTCGGCAAGTACGACGCGGCGGTGCTCGGCATCCCCTTCGATTCCGGCACCACCTACCGCCCCGGCACCCGCTTCGGGCCGCAGGGCATCCGCCGCATCTCGGCGCTCTACACGCCCTACAACTACGAGCTCGGCGTCGATCTCCGCGAGCAGATGACGCTCTGCGACGCCGGCGACGTCTTCACCATCCCCGCCAACCTCGAGAAGAGCTTCGACCAGATCAGCCGCGGCGTCAGCCACGTCTTCTCGTCGGGCGCGCTGCCGATGATGCTCGGCGGCGACCACTCGATCGGCTTCCCCTGCGTGCGCGGCATCGCCGAGTGCACCTCCAAGCGCATCGGCATCATCCATTTCGACCGCCACATCGACATCCAGGAGAAGGATCTCGACGAGCGGATGCACACCACGCCCTGGTACTGGGCGACCAACCTGCCCGAACGTGTCGCCGAAGAACCTCGTCCAGCTCGGCATCGGCGGCTGGCAGGTGCCGCGCCCCGGTGTCGCCGAGGCCCGCCGCCGCGAGACCAACGTGCTGACCATCGCCGACATCGAGGAAATCGGCCTCGAGAAGACCGCCGAGATCGCCCTGGAGCTCGCCTGGAAGGATGCCGACGCGGTCTACATCTCCTTCGACGTCGACTCGCTCGATTGCGGCTTCGTCCCCGGCACCGGCTGGCCCGAGCCCGGCGGCTTCCTGCCGCGCGAGGCGCTGAAGATCCTCGGCCTCGTCGCGGCCGAAGGCGTCTGCGGCCTGGAGGTCGTCGAGGTGTCTCCGCCCTACGACACCTCCGACATCACCGCACTGGTCGGCGTCCGGGTCGTCGTCGAGGTGCTCGGCTCGATGGTCGCCAACGGCAAGATGGGCGCGCACAAGGGCGATCATCGACAAGCCGGTGAGCTTCTGACCATGGCCCACGACGGACACCCTCACCACCATCACGACCACGCCGGCCACGGTCACGCCCACGGCGGACTCGGCCACAACGGCCCCCGCGCTGCCCGGCAGTGGCAGACGCCGCACCTGCCGACGGGACAGGCGGCCCGCCGAAGCCGGCGCGGCGCGAACCCGACCTCGACCTCGTCGAGACGGCGTTCCTGGAGGCCTTTCCCTCGGCGCCGGACCCGACCAGCTTCCTCCGCCTCGCCGGCATCCCGTTCACCGGCCGGGGCAAGGACGGCGTGGTGTTGGCGCTGCTCCGCGTCGAGGCCGAAGAGGCCACCGACGTCGGCACGCTCACCCCGCATCTCGGCGGTGGCGGCTTCCGCTACGATCCGCTTCCCGCGGCCATGACCTCGCGGCGGAAGACGCTGGCCTTCGTCTATTTCGACGGCGGCGGTCTCCTCCGACTGTCGCTCGCCGAAGCCAAGGCGCTCACGCCGACCGATTGACTCCATGGTGGGCGCCGCGCGAGGCGTGGCGCCGTCTCGTCGGCCATGCCGTCCCGGCGGGGGTCGGGGGGTCGGCCAGCCCGCCCGGATCTTGTCCGACGCGCCCTACTCCGCCTTCCCCTCCACCGGCGGCAGGGTCACCCCGTTGGCCTCGGCGATGTGCTCCGGGAGATGAGGCACATAGTCCTCCGGACCGCCGCGACCACCCGCCACCGCGCCTGCGAAGGCGTTCTTCACCGCATTGCCGACCGGGTTCATCAACGCTGCGGCGTCCGACATCGCCTCCAGATAGGTGAGGTCCTTGAAGGCGTTGGCGAGGGTGAAACGTGGGAGGCGCGGTTGCCCTCGACCACACAGCCCATGAAGGTCTGGTAGAAGCCGCAGTCCATCCGCCCACCACGGATGACGCTGTCGAAGCGCTCCGGCGAGATGCCGACCTTGGCGCCGAGCACCAGCGCCTCGGAATAGATCGCCGCGTAGCCGAGCGAGATGAAGTTGTTGAGGAGCTTCATCTTGTGGCCGTCGCCGACCGCGCCGATGTGGACGATCTTGCCGGCCCACGTATCGAGGACCGGCTGGATGCGCGCGAACACCGCGTCGCTCGCGCCGACCATGGTGTCGAGCATGCCCTCCCACGCCTCCTTCGGCGTCCGCGACAGCGGCGCGTCGGCGTAGTCGACGCCCGCGTCGGCCAGTTCGGCCGCCAGCGCCAGCGTCGAATTCGGGTCCGAGGTCGAGCAGTCGACCACCACCGAGCCTGGCTTCAGCCCGTCGCGGAGGCCGTCCTTGCCGCGGATGATGGCTTCGACCTCGCGCGAGCCGGTGACGCACAGGAAGACGATCGACGAACGCTCGGCGACCTCCTTCGGCGTCGCGCAAGCGACCGCGCCGCGGCCGACGAGGTCTTCGAGCGGCTTGCGGTTGCGATGGGCGGTGACGGCAAGCGGATAGCCCTTCTCGACGATGTTCTTGGCCATGCCGTGCCCCATCAGCCCGAGCCCGATGAAGCCGACGGTTTCCCTGTCTTGTCCGCCATGATGTTTCCTCCCCTGGGTGCGGCGACGCGGTGTTCCGGCCTCGCGCGACGCCGGCCGCCCCTGATAGCAGATGCGCCGCAGCGTGGCGAAACCCCGCGCCCGAGCCGGAAATTCGCCGCGGGGCGGCCGTTGTCATGCCATGGCCCGCCGCTATACTGCGCGCGGCGACACCAGGAGTACCGTAAGTGCCAGCCAAGCCCGCCCGGGGGAAAGCCGCCCGGAAGTCTCCTGCTCCCGCGAACAAGCCGCCGACGCCCCCGCCTGCCCGAGGCGGTGCCCGTTCCGCCATCGTCATCGCGATCGTCGGCCTTGTCGTGGTCGCTGCGGTCGTCGCCGTCCTGCTGTGGCGAGAGAGCAAGCCGGAAGCGCTCGCCGTCGGCAACGAGCCCGGCGTCGTTGCCCGCGTCGAATCGCTCTACAACGACATCTACGTCTACAAGCGGCCCAACGGATTCTACACGCTCTCCTTCGGTGCCGAGCGGCTCCGCTACACAGAGTCGGTCATCAATCCCAACGACGAACTCGACCTTCCCGTCTACTACACCCAGTCGATGACCGCCGGCCTCGCCTACGCGCCTGCGCTGGAGAGCGCCGCGATCATCGGCCTCGGCGGCGGCCGCACCGCCTGGTACCACCACAAGAGCGTGCCCGAGCATGTCGATGACCGCGGTCGAGCTCGACCCCGCCGTCGCCCAGATCGCCGACCAGTTCTTCTCCGTCCGTCCCGAGAAGAACTTCGACGTCGAGGTGATGGACGGCCGGGTGTGGCTGACCAAGAACGACCGCGACTTCGACATCATCCTGGTCGACGCCTATCGCGGGCCGTTCGTGCCGTTCCATCTCCTCACCACCGAGTTCTACGAGCTGGTCTCGGAGCGCCTGAAGCCGGGCGGCGTGGTGGTGCAGAACGTCGAGCCGTCGACCATGCTCTTCGACAGCGCGGTCGCCACCATCGGCGCGGCCTTCGACCACCTCGTCTTCTTCGAGGGCCAGGGCAACATCGTCATCCTCGCCTATGACGGGCCGGAGAAGGACGAGGCCGAGCTCGCAGCGCATCGCCGCCGAGCGCCAGGCCAAATACGGCTTCCGCTATCCGCTGCCCGACATCCTCGCGCGCCGCTACATGCCGGAGGCGCCGACCGCCGCGAAGCCGCTCACCGACGACTTCGCGCCGGTCGAATATCTCAAGGCGATCGAGCGCCACAACGAGAAGCAGACCTGAGCGGCATGGCCGCCACCGCCCTCCCCCTCCGCCACCGCCTCGCGGTCGGCGCCGGCGCCGCTGCCCTCGTGGTCGCCGACGTCTTCACCCTCGGCTTCGTCACCCTCGGCTTCGAGATGGTGGCGAGCCGGATCCTCACGCCGCTGTTCGGCAGCGGCATCTACACCTGGGCGACGATCATCTCGATCGTCGTCGGCGGCCTGATGGCCGGCTACTTCCTCGGCGGCATCGTCGCCGACCGCTTCCCCGGCTTCGGCCTTGCCGCCACCATCAAGTTCGCGTCCTCCGCCTACCTGTTCTTCGTCTATTTCATGTCGCGGGGCGGGCTCGAAGACGTCATCGCCGGCATCGGCAACGAGTACGCGGCGCTGTTCGTCTCGGGCTTCGTCGTCTGCTTCCCGCCGCTGCGTGGTGCTCGGCATGTACTCGCCGCTCTCCGTCCGGCTCCTCCTCAAGCTGCCGAGCGACGCCGGCAAGATCTCCGGCGGCCTCTTCGCCATCTCCTCGCTCGGCAACATCCTCGGCATCATCGTCACCACCTTCTTCCTCATCCCTTCGGTGGGGACGCGGGCGATCACCGCCGGTTTCGCGACGTTCCTGCTCGCCTCGGCATTCCTGTCGCTGGTGACGCGCGCGCTCTATCGCGGCGCCGAAGACGACGCGCGCTGAGCGGTCGATCTGGCCGTCGAGCAGGTGCACTCGTCGGAAATCCGGCGCGCGACGTCGCCTGCGGCGTCAGTGCGAGGTCGGTCCGCTGCCGCTCGCGTCGGGCCGGATCTCGGCCGCCATCAGGCCCTTCGGCCCGTCGCCATAGCGCACGTAGACGACCTGCCCGGCCGAAGCTCGGTCAGGCCGAAGCGCCGCAGCGTCTCCATGTGGACGAAGATGTCGTCGGTGCCGTCGCCGCGGGTAAGGAAGCCGTAGCCGCGCATGCGGTTGAACCACTTGACCGTGACGCGCTCGAGGCCGCTCGTCGGCGTCACGTTGACGTGGGTGCGCGAGGGCACCGCCTGCGGCGGCCGCACCGCGGTCGTCTCGTCCATGCGGAGGACGCGGAAGGCCTGCAGGCCCTTCGCCCGCTGCACCGCCTCGACGACGATCCGCGCGCCCTCATAGGCCGTCTGGAATCCGTCGCGGCGAAGGCAGGTCACGTGCAGCAGAACGTCCGGCGCGCCGTCGTCCGGAACGATGAATCCGTATCCCTTGGAAGCGTCGAACCACTTGATGGCGCCGGCGACCTCAACGAGGTCCAGCGGCGTATCCTCCCCCGCCTCCTGAGTCGAGCGGAAATTCGGAAGGAAGTTTCGCCCCCATGAGACGATCGCCCCTGGAGCGCCTCTGAAACGGCGCAAACTCGCCAATATTCTCGTCTAGCATAACATTCGGCGCGATGCGGTGCCAGTCCAAAATGGGACGTGATTCGCGTATCGGTGGGTATCCTGTGTGCGATTGGCGACACCTATCGCGGAAGCATTGCACAATTGCCTTTGAGCGGCGTCGTCCCTATGCTGCCGCGCCCGGGACAATCGCCAAGGGAAAGACCGACGATGAAGTATCTCCACACCATGGTCCGCGTCACCGATCTCGACGAGTCGCTGCACTTCTATCGCGACCTGCTCGGCCTCGAGGAGACGCGCCGCATCGACAACGAGAAGGGCCGCTTCACGCTCGTCTTCCTCGCGCCGCCCGGCCAGCACGAGGCGCCGATCGAGCTGACCTACAACTGGGATCCCGAGGAGTACACCGGCGGCCGCAACTTCGGCCACCTCGCCTACGAGGTCGACGACATCTACGCCTTCTGCGAGAAGCTCCAGAAGGAAGGCGTCACCATCAACCGCCCGCCGCGCGACGGCCACATGGCGTTCATCCGCTCGCCCGACAACGTCTCGATCGAGATCCTGCAGAAGGGCGACCGTCTACCCCCGCAGGAGCCGTGGGCGTCGATGCCGAACACCGGCGTCTGGTAGATCCGCCGCGGCGGTCGTCACTCCGCCTGGCGCGGCAGAGCACCGCCGCGCCAGCGACCGCGAAGTCCTCGATGGTGAGCGCCGCCGCCTTGCCGTCCGGACCGATCTCGAACACCGCCGGCGACATCAGGTCGGGGTATTCCTCCGCCATCGCGAAAGACGAAGGTGTCGCGGTCGAAATGGCTGAGCGGAAAGCGCTTCGCGCCGTCCGGCCCGAGGGCGAGGGTGAGCGCGCCGCCCTCCTCGCTGACCACCGCCTCGCCGACATAGGCGTTGCCGTAGGTGCCGGCGTAGGCGTCGAGCGGCAGCGCCGGCGTCGCGTTCGCCGGCGGCTTGGCAAGTGCCGCGCCGGCCGCCTCGATCACCTTCGGCCCGAACATCGAGTCGTAGATGCCCGTTCCAGGTCGCCGACCCAGTCGCGCGACGGCCTGCCGTCGATCACCATCGTCGAAGAAGGTGTCGGCGACGGCCTCCGGCACGCCGGTCGGGAACGCCGCGGCGAGGACGACGATGCCGAGCTTCTCGGCCGGCAGGATGTTCGCCTGCGGTGCGCGCGCCGTTGCGAGAAGGCGCCGGCATGGCTCCACATCGGTGCCGTGCGGCCCATAGTCGACGTTCCAGCCGAGGCGCGTAGAAGCCAGCTTCGCCGGTGATCGGATTGGTGCCGCGCACGATCACCGGCTCGTGGGTCGCCGCGAGCGCCGCCTCGCTGATCACCTGCCTGCCGTCGATACATGCCGTTGTTGACTTCGAGCAGCAGCCACTTGGCGAGGTCGCGGACATTGCTGCTGACGCCCCGCCGGCCGGTGCCTGCGGGTCGGGATTGCGCTTGACCTTCGGCGCCCATGCGCCGTCGACCAGGATGTGCAGCGCCGCCCGGTTGTTGCGCGTCAGGAACTCGTCATGGCGCGCGCTGGTCGAGGTCATGCCGAGCGGCCTGAACAACTTCTCCTCCGCCGCCTCCTCCCACGACATGCCGGCACCGGCCGCCGCCGCGACGCCGCCTTCGGTCAGGCCGAAATTGCTGTAGGAGTAGCCGCTCCGGAAGCTGCTCGCCGGCGGCACCAGCCGCAGCCGGTGGAGGATGTCGGTGCGGTCGAAGCCGAGCCCCTCGAGGTCGTTGCCGGCGTTCCCCGGCAGGCCGCTCCGATGCGAGAACAGGTCGGTCAGGGTCAGTTGCTCGGTCGGATAGGGCTGCGAGAGGCGGAACACCGGGTCGAGGTCGGCGACCCTCGAATCCCAGCTCATCGTGCCGCCGCTGTCGCTGATCAGCGCCGCCACCACCGTCGCCGAGATCGGCTTCGACAGCGAGGCGAGCTGGAACACCGTGTCGGCGTCGACCTTGTCCGGCTTGCCGACCTCGCGGACGCCGAAGCCGCCGAGAAGACACCTCGTCCTCGAAGACGATGCCGATGGCGAGGCCCGGAACCTCGCCCTCGTCGACCAGCGACTGCGCCAGCGCCTCGATCTTCGGGAATGGCCGCGTCGACCTTCTCCCGCGTCACGGTCTGGGCCAGGCGGCGGGAGCCGCAAGCAGCTGCGCCCGGCCAGCAAGCCGACCACGACCTGCACAAACCCCGACGCCGTCCGAAACATCAGCATCGTGGCCGTCCTCCGCAGAGAATCGGGTCGACGGTGGCCGCGGCCGCGGGACCTGTCAAGCGGCGCCGTCGGCTCGCCGGACCGGCCGGACCGCGTGACGGTCGCCGGTCCGCGCGCCCTTTCTGGTCGCCCCCGGCGGCGCTTGTCTCTTGTCCCGCGGCGCCAATGCCCCTAATAAGGCACCCGCACGGACGCTCCCTTCGTCTAGTGGTCAGGACGCCCGCCTTTCACGCAGGAAACAGGGGTTCAATTCCCCTAGGGAGCGCCACGATCCTCCGGTCGCGTCTTGGCGCATCGTCGCAGGCGCCTGCCGAACCGGATGCTGGGGTGATGTGGAAATGGCTGGCAGCACGACAGGTGCTCATCGTCGGCGCCGGACCCACGGGCCTCGTTCTCGCGCTCTGGCTCACCCGGCAGGGCGTCCCGGTGCGCATCATCGACAAGAACGCGGGCCCGGGCAGACGTCTCGGGCGATGGCCGTCCAGGCGCGGACGCTCGAACTCTACCGGCAGCTCGATCTCGCCGCGGCGGTGGTCGCGGCCGGCTCGGCCAATCCCGTCCCTCAACCTTTGGGTCGGCGGCAAGCGACGCGCCCGCGTCGAAGTTCGCGCGACGCCGGCGGAGGACATCACTCCCTATCCCTTCGTCCTGGTCTATCCGCAGGACGAGCACGAGCGGCTGCTGGTCGAGCGGCTCCAGCGCATCGGGCGTCGATGTCGAGCGGCAGACCGAAGCTGGTCGACTTCAGCGACGATGGCGAGCGTGTGCACGCCACCCTGCGGCGGCCCGACGGCGGCGAGGAAGCCCGTCGAGGCCGACTACCTGGCCGGATGCGACGGGGCAAGCTCGCTGGTCCGCCACAAGATCGGCGCGACCTTCGCAGGGCGGCACCTACAGGCAGCTCTTCTACGTCGCCGACGTCGCCATTCAGCGGCCTCGAGCCGGCCGACGAGATCCACATCGCCCTCGACAGCGCCGACTTCCTCGCCGTCCTCTCCTACGGCGACGGCATGCGGCATCGCCTGATCGGCACCGTGCGCGACGAACGCGGCCGACGATCCGGAGGGCCTGGCGTTCGAGGACATCAGCGACGAGGCCATCCGCCGGCTGGGGCTTCTCGGTCGAGAGCGTCCACTGGTTCTCGACCTACCGGGTCCATCACCGCGTCGCCGACCGCTTCCGGCGCGGCCGGGCCTTTCTCGTCGGCGACGCCGCCCACATCCACAGCCCCGCCGGCGGCCAGGGAATGAACACCGGCATTGCCGACGCGATCAACCTCGCCTGGAAGCTCGCCGCGGTGGTGAACGGCAAGGGCGACCGACGCCTTGCTCGATACCTATGAGGCCGAACGCCTGGCCTTTGCCCGAAAGCTCGTCGAGACCACCGACCGGATGTTCGCCTTCGCGTCTTCGGACGGAAGCTTCGCCGAGTTCGTGCGCACCCGCATCGCTCCGCTCTTCGCCAGCAGTCGCCTTCCGGCTCGAGCCAGTGCGCGAGTTCATGTTCCGCATGATCTCGCAGACCAGCCTCGACTATCGCGGCAGCGCACTGAGCCAGGGCGCGGCCGGCGGGGTCGAGGGCGGCGACCGGCTGCCCTGGGCCCGGATCGGCGACTCCGACAATTTCGCGCCGCTGGCCGACGATCGGCTGGCAGGTCCATGTCTATGGCCAGCCGCAGCCCGGAGGTCGCCGGCTGGTGCGGGAGCGGACCATGCCGCTGCATGTCTTCGACTGGCAGGACGATCTTGGAAGCCGCGGGCTGGTCCAGGACGCCCTCTACCTGCTCCGGCCCGACACCTACGTCGCCGTCGCCGACGCGACGGGAGCGCCGGGACGCATCGCGCGCTACTTCGACCGGGCCGAGTTCCGGGCAGCCTGAAGCGCCTGCCGCGCCCGGTCATACCCGCCGGCTCCGCCACGTCGATGACCCGGAGCGCCGGCTGCCGGCGCCCCTGCCAGGAATCGACGCTGAGCGTGCCGGCGACATGCACGCCCCGTCCGCGGCTCGCGAGCAGCGCCGCGCCGAGCGGCGTGCCGCCGGCGCGGAAGGCCGTCGCCTTGAGCGTCGGTCCCCTCGGCGCCGCGCAGCGTCAGGCGGACATGGCCGTTGCCGTTCTCCTCGACATAGCTCACCTGGTGCGCCGGGAAGGCGAAGACCGGCTCGGCATTGCCCGAGCCGAACGGCCCGGCGCGGTCGACCATCTCGATCAGGTCGATCGTCGCGCCACCGCGCGGTCAGTGCCGCGTCGACCGCAAGGCCGTCCGCCTCCTCCGAGGTCGACACCGCCCGGCGCAGCGACTCCTCGAGATACGCCCGCAATTCGCCGAGCCGCGGCTTCTCGATGGTCAGCCCCGCCGCCATCGCATGGCCGCCGCCCTTGACCAGGATGCCACGCTCGACCGCGCGGCGGATGGCGTGCCCGAGATCGACGCCCGCCACCGAGCGCCCCGAGCCCGAGCCGATGCCGTTGGGCTGGAAGGCGATGGCGATGGCCGGCCGGTGGAAGCGGTCCTTGAGCCGCGAGGCGATCAGCCCGACCACCCCGGCGTGCCAGCGCTCGCTCGCGGTGAGCAGCACCGACGGCCCCTCCCCGTCGCCGATCTCGGCGGACGCCTCGGCGATCGCCTCCTCGAGCATCACCGTCTCGAGCGCCTGGCGCTCGCGGTTGAGGCGGTCGAGCTCGGCCGCAAGTTGCTCGCATTCGACCGGGTCGTCGCTGGCAAGCAGCCGCGCCCCGAGCGCCGCGTCGCCGATCCGCCCGCCGGCATTGATCCGCGGCCCGAGCAGGAAGCCGAGATGATACGGCGCCGCCGGCCCGCCCAGCCGCGCGGCGTCGGCGAGCGCGGCGAGCCCGCGGTTGCCCCGCCGCGCCATGGCGAGCAGCCCCTTGGAGACGAAGGCGCGGTTGAGCCCGACGAGGGGGACCACGTCGCAGACCGTGCCGAGCGCGACGAGGTCGAGCCACTGGAGCAGCTCCGGCTCCTTCCGGGTCGCGAACCAGCCCCGCGCCCGCAACGACCGGTTGACCGCGACCAGGGTCAGGAACGTCACGCCGACCGCGGCGAGATGGCCGAGCCCGGAGAGATCGTCCTGCCGGTTGGGGTTGACCACCGCCACGGCCGGCGGCAGTTCGGCGCCGAGCTGGTGATGGTCGATGACGACGACGTCCATCCCCATCGCCGCCGCGTCCGCCAGCGCCTGGTGGCTGGTCGAGCCGCAGTCGACGGTCACCACCAGCCGCGTGCCGGCGATTGGCGAGCGACCGAAGCGCCTCGGTGTTCGGGCCGTAGCCCTCGAAGATGCCGGTCGGGGATGTAGATCACCGGGTCGCGCCCGACCGCCCGCACGTAGCGGGCGAACAGCGCCGAGGAGGTCGCCCCGTCGACATCGTAGTCGCCGAACACCGCCATCGCCTCGCCTGCGATCACCGCATCGGCGATCCGGGCCGCGGCGGCATCCATCGCCGTCAGCACCGAGGGGTCGGGCAGGAGCCGCTTCAACGCCGGGTCGAGGAAAGTCCGGCACGTCGTCCGCGGCGACGCCCCGCCCCGCCAGCACACGCGACACGATATCGGGCAGCGCATGGCGCTGGGCGATGGTGACGGCATTCCGCGCCTCGGTCTCGTCGAGCCGCGACACCCAGTGGCGCCCGGTCAGCGATCTCTGGACGCCGAGGAAGGCGCGGCCGTGGGCCTGGGGGCGGTCAAGGGTCATGAGCATGGGCGACGGGGCCAGAAGTGATTTGCGATGATTCGAGTCTACGATGACGCCCGAATGCGTTGCTGCCGCACTTGCCTGCACGCGCCGTTCAAGTCATTCCCCGAGGCATGTGGGGGCGGGGCGTCGTGGTCCCTATCGGCTGAGGAAGTCCCACCCCTCCTCTCCCGGACGGGGAGAGGATCGCGCAGCACGGCCGCCTTTCGGCCGATGCGGAGCTTGGTGAGGGTTATGGGAGCGTGACGATGAAAGGCCGGCCGGATTTCAGGAGCGGGGATAAAGTGGGGGAGGATTTCCGCCGGGGCGGGCCCACGTCGCCGCTGGGTGACTGGACGCGGACGTCCCGCCCTCCTCTCCCGGACGGGGAGAGAACTCACCGGGGATTCCGACCTCCCTCGGAGATCAGGCGGCCAACGCCGGACGAAGCGCCGCTCAGAGCGCGTCGGAGAACTTCTCGAGGTCCTGGTGCTCGGCCTTGATCCAGCGCACCGTGCCGGACGACGAGCGCATCACCACCGTGTGGGTGATCACCGCCCGCTTGGCGAACTTGACGCCGGAGAGCATGTTGCCGTCGGTGACGCCGGTGGCAGCGAACAGGACGTCGCCGCGGGCCATCTCGCTCACGTCGTACTTGTGGTCGATGTCGGCGACGCCCATCCGCAGCGCGCGCTCGCGCTGCTCGCCGGAATTGATCACCAGCCGTCCCTGCATCTGGCCGCCGATGCAGCGCAGCGCCGCGGCGGCCAGCACGCCCTCCGGCGCCCCGCCGATGCCCATGTAGATGTCGATGCCGGTCTCGTCCGGGCTGGTGGTGTGGATGACGCCGGCGACGTCGCCGTCGCCGATCAGCCGGATCGCAGCGCCGGTGGCGCGGATCTCCTCGATCATCCGGGCATGGCGCGGCCGGTCGAGCACGCAGGCGGTGATCTCGTTGATCGGCACGCCCTTGGCCTTGGCCACGGCGTGGATGTTGTCGGCCGCCGAGCGCGTCGAGGTCGACGAGGCCCGGCGCATAGCCCGGCCCGATCGCGATCTTCGCCATGTAGACGTCGGGCGCGTTGAGGAGGCTGCCCTCCTCGGCGATGGCGATCACGGCAAGCGCGTTGGGCAGGTTCTTGGCGGCGATGGTCGTGCCCTTCGAGCGGATCGAGGGCGATGTCGACCTGCGGCCCGGTCTTGGTGCCGACCTCCTCGCCGATATAGAGCATCGGCGCCTCGTCGCGCTCGCCCTCGCCGATCACCACCGTGCCGTCGATCGGCAGTGCGTTCAGCTCGCGCCGCATCGCATCGACCGCCGCCTGGTCGGCGGCGTTCTCGTCGCCCCGGCCACGCAGCCGGCTCGCGGCCACCGCCGCGCGCTCGGTCACCCGCGCCAGCTCGAGCGTGAGGATGCGGTCGAGCGAGGGACCTTTGGGAAAGCGCTGCTGCTGGTTCATGGCGGCTCCGGGCTTCAGCCCAACTCCTCGATCCTTATCATCTGCGGTTCTTCGGCGATATGGCCGTCCGGCACGGATGGTATCCAAGGCCTCACGGATCGCCGCTTCGGTGGTCTCGTAGGTGATCATGATCACCGGCTGCGGCTCGACCGGCACGAGATGCCCCGGCGCCGCCGATTTCGGCGCCCGCCGCCGCTGGACGATCGATTCCAGCGAGATGCCCTTGTCCGCCATGCGCTGCGCGATCGCGGCGAAGGCCCCCGGCCGGTCGTAGACCGAGAGCCGGACGTAGTACCCGCCCTCGTGCGCGCGCATCGCCGCCCGCCGGTACGGCTCGAGCTCCGAGGCCGGCCGGCCGAAGGTGCCGACCCGGTCGCCGCGGGCGATGTCGGCGATGTCGCTCATCACCGACGAGGCGGTCGCCGTCGCCGCCGGCGCCGGGGCCGGAGAGCAGCAGCTGGCCGACGAAATCCGCCTCGAGCGCCACCGCATTGGTGACGCCGTCGATCCGCGCGATGGTCGAGGACTTCGGCACCATCGCCGGGTGCACCCGCTGCTCGATGCCGGACTCGCTCCGCGACGGCGACGCCGAGCAGCTTGATCCGGTAGCCGAGCTCGTCCGCCGCCTCGATATCGGCGGTGCGGATCGAGGAGATGCCCTCGACATAGATCGCGTCGGCGTCGACCTCGGTGCCGAAGGCGATCGCGGTCAGCAGCGCCAGCTTGTGCGCCGCGTCATGGCCGCCGATGTCGAAGGTCGGGTCGGCCTCGGCATAGCCGAGCCGCTGCGCCTCGGCGAGGCAGTCCTCGAACGACAGCTTGTCCTGCTCCATCCGGGTCAGGATGTAGTTCGAGGTGCCGTTGAGGATGCCGTAGATGCGGCTGACGGTGTTGCCGGCGAGCGACTCCCGCAGCGTCTTGATGATCGGGATGCCGCCCGCGGCCGCCGCCTCGAAATTGAGGCTGACGCCGGCGTCCTCGGCCGGCGCGGGCGAGCGCGGTGCCCTTGGCGGCGAGGAGCGCCTTGTTGGCGGTGACGACGTGCTTGCCGGCGTCGATCGCGGCGGCGACCGACTCCGGCCGCCGGCCCCTCCGCGCCGCCGATCAGCTCGACGAAGATGTCGGTGCCGGGGTCGCGCGCCAGCGCCACCGGATCGTCGAACCACGTCGCTCCCGAGACGTCGATGCCGCGGTCGCGGTTGCGGTTGCGGGCGGAAACGCCGGCGACGGTGATCGGCCGGCCGCAGCGGACCGCGAGGTCGTTGCCGTGGCGGTCGATCAGGCGCACCAGCGCCGAACCGACCGTGCCGAGACCGGCGACGCCAAGGCGAAGCGGCGCATTCATCCTGGTATTCCTCGTCAACAGCCGCCGGGACCGCCTCGGGCGCGTCCCGCACGGAAACCGCGATGTTCCGCCGACGGCGACCCTAGCGGGCCGTCGCCAGCGGCACGACGTTGTGCAACGTCTTGTCCGCGGTTTCAAGGAAGCGGCGGAGGTTGCGCGCCGCCTGGCGGATGCGCTGCTCGTTCTCGACCAGCGCGATCCGCACATAGTCGTCGCCGTGCTCGCCGAAGCCGATGCCCGGCGCCACCGCGACGTCGGCCTTCTCGATCAGCAGCTTGGAGAACTCGAGCGAGCCCAGCGCCCGGAACTTCTCCGGCACCGGCGCCCAGGCGAACATCGAGGCCCGCGGCGGCGGAATCTGCCAGCCGGCGCGGCCGAAGCTGTCGACCAGCGCGTCGCGCCGGCGCTTGTAGACCATCCGCATCTCGTCGACGCAGTCCTGCGGGCCGTTGAGGGCCGCGGCGGCCGCGACCTGGATCGGGGTGAAGGCGCCGTAGTCGAGGTAGGACTTCACCCGGCCGAGCGCCGCGATCAGCCGCTCGTTGCCGACCGCGAAGCCGCATGCGCCAGCCGGCCATCGAATAGGTCTTCGACATCGAGGTGAACTCGACCGCGACGTCCATCGCGCCCGGCACCTGCAGGATCGAAGGCGGCGGCTCGCCGTCGAAATAGACCTCCGAATAGGCGAGGTCCGACAGCAGGATCAGGTCGTTGCGCCGGGCGAAGCTGACCAGGTCGCGGTAGAAGTCGAGGTCGGCGACATGCGCCGTCGGGTTCGACGGGTAGCAGACCACCACCGCCAGCGGCTTCGGGATCGAGTGCATCACCGCCCGCTCGAGGGCGCGGAAATAGCTCTCGTCCGGCGCCGCCGGCAGCGAACGGATGACGCCGCCGGCCATCAGGAAGCCGAAGGCGTGGATCGGGTAGCTCGGGTTGGGGCAAAGCACCACGTCGCCCGGCGCGGTGATCGCCTGCGCCATGTTGGCGAAGCCTTCCTTCGAGCCGATGGTGACGATCACCTGGCTGTTGGGGTCGACCTTCACGCCGAAGCGGCGCGCCGTAATAGGCGGCCTGCGCCCGGCGCAGCCCGGTGATGCCGCGCGAGGCGGAGTAGCCGTGGGTGTCGTCGCGCCGTGCGGTGTCGGCGAGCTTGTCGACGATGTGGGCGGGCGTCGGCAGGTCGGGATTGCCCATGCCGAGATCGATGATGTCGGCGCCGGCGGCGCGTGCGCTGGCCTTGAGCCGGTTGACCTGCTCGAAGACATAGGGCGGTAGCCGCCGCACGCTGTAGAACTCGCTCATCGTCCTTCCTTCGCCCTTGCTCCCTGGCCCCTCGGCCAGCCTGGTCATGGAGTCTCGCGCTTCACCCGTGTACAGCGTCGCCGCCCGCCGTCAATCGGCCGGCGCGCAGTCCGGGTTGTTCTCGAGCGCCCCGTCCTCGGAACACGCCTCGATCTGCTTGATCGCCGCGTCGCCGTGGGTGTCGGCCTGGCTGGCGAGATCGGCGGGCTGTCGCCGCCGCCCCCGCCGCCGCTGGCCGGCGCGGCTGGCGCGCGCGCAGCGCCTCGAGCTCGGCAGATGATGCGTGCCCGCTCGTCGGCCGGCAGCAGCGTCCCGGCCGGCGGCGGCGGCCGCTTGTTGATGTTGGGGAACTCGCCGTCGACCGGCTCGACCAGGGCCGGCGCCGAGGTCGGCAGCGGCTCGGCCGCGGCGGTGGCGCTGGACCGGCTGCGGTGCGTCGGCAGCGGCTGCGGCGGCGGCCGACCGGTGGCGGCGCGCAGGTGCCGGGGCCGACGCGGATGCGGCGGGCGGCAGGCTCGCGGCCGTCGCGCCCGGCGCCAGCGGATCGGATGCCGGCCACGCCGCCGCCGGCCGAATTCAGCACGACCGGCCCGCTCACCGCCGAATCCGTCAGGGCCTTGGTCGTCGTCTGCGAGCATCCTGCGGCTGCCGAGCGCGAGGCCGACGACGAGCAGCGCGACACAGCGCGAGGCTGCCGCCCAAGTCGCCGTCGTTCCGGCGCCATGGTGTTGGCCTAGAGTGATCAAAGCATTAACACCCGCTCGGTAACCCTGTTTAAGAGGACTGTCCCGCCATATTATGTCGAAAAAGCGGGTCCTTTATCCCAGATTGCGGCTGCGAAGCGAGAATGACGGACGACGGATTCGCAGGAGAACGGCTACGCCGTGAGGGACCCGGAGGCCCTCGCCCACAACCTCGCGCGCGTCGTTCGAGGAGGTCGGCAAGGCTGCGTCCGCCTACCTCAAGCCGCGCGAGGAAGGCAAGGCTCTCCTTCGACGCCGACGGCCTCACCGATATCATCAAGACCCTGACCCGGCTCGGCGAGTACTGGCTGTCCGACCCGGAGCGCACGGTCGAGGCCGAGCGCCGCCTGTGGTCGGGATACTTCGACCTGTGGTCCACCTCGATGAAGCGGATGATGGGCGAGCCGGTCCAGCCGGTGATCGACGCCGATCCCGCGCGACCGCCGCTTCGCCGATCCCGACTGGCGCGGCAACCACTTCTTCGACTTCATCCGGCAGGTCTACCTGATCACCAGCCGACTGGGCGGTCGACCTCGCCGACCAGGCCGCGGGCCTCGACCCCCATACCCGGCAGAAGGCGAGCTTCTACGTCAAGCAGATCGCCAACGCCCTCGCCCCGTCGAATTTCGTCCTGACCAATCCCGAGCTGCTCCGCGAGACGCTCGACCTCCAACGCCGAGAACCTCGTCCGCGGCATGCACATGCTCGCCGAGGATATCCGGGCCGGCGGCGGCGACCTCCGCATCCGGCAGTCGAGCCCCGGCAATTTCGCGCTCGGCGAGAACCTCGCCACCACGCCGGGCAAGGTCATCTTCCAGAACGACCTCTGCCAGCTCATCCGCTACGACGCGGCCACCGAGAAGGTCCTCGCCCGCCCGCTGGTCATCGTCCCGCCGTGGATCAACAAGTTCTACGTGCTCGACCTCACGCCGGAGAAGTCCTTCATCCGCTGGTGCGTCGAGCAGGGCCAGACCGTGTTCGTCATCTCCTGGGTCAATCCCGACGAGCGCCACGCCGCGCAAGGGCTTCGAGGCCTACATGAAGGAGGGCGTCATCGAGGCGGTCGACGTCGCCTGCAAGGCGACCGGCGCCGACGGCGTCAACGCGGTCGGCTACTGCGTCGGCGGCACCATCCTCGCCGTCAGCCTCGCCTGGATGGCGGCCAAGGGCGACGACCGCATCAAGTCCGCGACGTTCTTCGCCACCCAGGTCGATTTCCGCCAATGCCGGCGACCTCAAGGTCTTCGTCGACGAGGAGCAGCTCGCCGACCTCGAGTACCGGATGAAGATGCGCGGCTATCTCGAGGGCAAGGACATGGCCGCCGCCTTCAACATGCTGCGCCCCAACGACCTGATCTGGCCCTACGTCATCGGCAACTACTTCAAGGGCAAGGCGCCGCAGCCGTTCGACCTGCTCTACTGGAACTCCGACGCGACGCGGATGCCGGCGGCGAACCACGCCTTCTACCTGCGCAACTGCTACCTCGAGAACCAGCCTGTCGGCGGGCAGCATGGAGGTCGGCGGCGTCAGGCTCGACCTCAGGCAAGGTGAAGGTCCCGATCTACAATCTCGCCACCCGCGAGGACCACATCGCGCCGCCGGAGTCGGTCTATCTCGGCTCGTCCTTCTTCGGCGGCAAGGTCACCTTCGTCGTCACCGGCTCCGGCCACATCGCCGGCGTGGTCAACCCGCCGGCCCGCGGCAAGTACCAGTACTGGACCGGCCCGGCCCCGAAAGGGACGGCGACTACCAGGCATGGCTCGGCAAGGCGAAGGAGCATCCCGGCTCGTGGTGGCCGCACTGGCAGGCCTGGATCGAGGCCCGCGACAAGCGCCGCGTCCCCGCCTCACGCCCGGGCGGCAGGAAGTTCAAGACGATCGAGGCCGCCCCCGGCAGCTACGTGCGGGTGAGGGCATAACGTTACGCCTCGGCGATTGCATATACGCCCATGACGTACTACGTTTTTGTAGCATGGTGACCGGATGCGGCGTCGTCCGGTTGAAGCCTTATCTTCGCGGCATGAAGTCGATGGGCTTCGACGAGGCCGGCATGGCAATAATCGAAGCGGATATCGCGTCGTCGTGGCAGGCGCACCCTGTAGTTCCCGGGCTTCGGGGCGTCCGGAAGGTGCGCGTTGCCCGACCTGGCACCGGTAAGCGGGGTGGCGGTCGCGTCCTCTATTTCCTCGCCACCGGTCAAGGGGTGCAGGCAATGCTGACGGCCTACGCCAAGAACGTCCAGTCAGACCTGTCAAATGAAGACCGAAAAGCAGTCCTGCGCGCGCTCTCTACGATACGCGATGGAGACGTATGATGAAGAAAGTGGCCAAACCGAAGCGTACCGAGCTCGGCCTCGATCTGGAGGAGGCGTTCCTCGAGTTGGCGGCCGGCCTGCGCGGTGAGATAGAGGTCGAATCCGACGAGATCGTCGAAGACATCCTCACCGCTCCGCGTATCCAGGCGATACGGCGGCGATTGGCCTCGTCGACCAAGGAGTTCGAGCGTCAGTTCCGCATCCCGGCTCGGACGATGGAAGCCTATGAGCAGGGTCGTCGCCGACCTGACGCCGCCACCGAAGTCCTGCTCCGCGTTCTGGAGCGCGATCCTGAGGCGGTACGACAAGCCCTGGTGGCACAAGGCCGCTTGATCCAAGCCCCTACTCCGCCGGAACCTCGTCCTCGACATGCCCGCTCGGGATGCCGTCGATGCTGACGGTGTTGTTGCGGCGGCGGTAGCCGGCAAGGTCGTCCTGCCCTTCCGCCCAGTTCGCCAGCGAGGGCCGCTCGCGGACATAGTCATGGATCGGCACGCCGTAGCCGCAGGAGGTCTGCGCCGACTCAAGGTGCGAGGAGGATGATCTGCCGCGCCGCTGCGGGCTCGTTGCCGCCGAACGCCTCGGCGACGATCCGCCGATACGCCTCGCTGCCCTTCGGCACCACCTCCCCCCGCCCGTAGAGCCGGAGGATGTTCGGCGCGCCCTCGAAGGCGCACATCATGATCGTCAGCCGCCCGTCGGCGCGGATATGGGCGGCGGTCTCGTTGCCGCTGCCGGTCCAGTCGAGATAGGCGACGGTGTCGTCGTCGAGGATGCGCAGCGCATCGAGCCCCTTCGGCGATAGATTGATCCGCGCGCCCTCCGCCGCCGTCGCGGTGAAGAACACGTGCTGCCCGGCGATGAACTCGCGAAGCTTCGGCTCGAGCCTGCTCGTAGAACTTCGCCATGGTCGCTCTCTCCCTCAGGTCAGCTTGGCCAGCAGTTCCTTGGTCGGGTAGGAGTCCGCCGGCAGCCCGAGCTTGATCTGGACGTCCCGGACCGCCTCGCGCGTCAGCTCGCCGATGATGCCGTCGATCTTGCCGACGTTGTAGCCCTTCTTGGCGAGGATGGTCTGGAGCTGCTTGATCTGGTCGACGCTGAGCGTGTTGATCGCCGGGCCGCGCGTCACCTTGGGCGCGCCGTCGAGCCGGGTCGCGAAATAGGCGGCGGTGGTCGAATAGACCAGCGACGAGTTCCATTCGAGGAAGCACGTAGAAGTTCGGATAGGCGAGGAAGGCCGGTCCCTTCCGCCCCATCGGCAGGAGGAGCGCCGCCTCGAGCCCGTCGTTCGGGCAGCGGCCGTGCTGACGCCCTTCACCCCGGCCGCGACCCATTCCGAGCGCGGCAGGCGGATGCGGAGGTCGGCCATCTCCCACGGGAAGTCGGCGGGCACCTTGACCTCCTGCAGCCACGGCTCGCCGCGCCGCCAGCCGTGCTTGGCGAGGAGGTTGGCCGGCCGAGGCGAGCGCATCCGGCGTGCTCTTGCGAAGCTTCACCTTGCCGTCGCCGTCGAAATCGACGCCGTAGTCGAGATAGTGCGAGGCGAGGAACTGGAACTGGCCCATCTCGCCGGCCCATGGCCCGCGCATCTCGGCGGACGGTGAGGTCGCCGCGGTCGATGATCTTCAGCGCCGTCGATCAGCTGCGGGCGGAAGAGGTCCGGCCGCCGGCAGTCGTAAGCGAGCGTCGCCAGCGAGACCAGCGTCTGGTCGTCGCCGATCACCTGGCCGAAATCGGTCTCCAGCGCCCAGAAGGCGACGATCACCTCGGCCGGCACGCCGTACTGTTTCTCGATCCGGGCGAAGGTGTCGCCGTACTTCTTGATGTAGCCCGGCGCCTGCTTGACCCGGTACTGCTCGACCATCCGGTCCGAGAACTGGAGGAAGGTCTGGGCAGAACACGCCCTGCGAGCGGTCCTTCTTGACCACGCTCGGGTCGAAGTGCACGCGGCGAGGCCCTGCTGGATCGCCGACTGCGAGACGCCCTGGGCCGCGGCCTCCTGCGCCACGCCCTTCACCCAGCCGCTCGAAGTCCGATTTCTGGCAGCTCTCGGCGGCGAGCGCCGGTCCTGCGGCCACGAGGCCCACGAGGCCGAATGATCGCGGCAAGGCGGTTGCGAAGCGTCATCGTCGATCCGTCTCCGTCCAGTGTCTCTTTGTTCGCGGGACTATATGGCCCAGGGATGGCGACAGGGAAACCCGGTTCGACGGCCGGCCCGCGATCGGCTATGGCAAGGGACGGAGCCAGATCGCCATGCGCCCGCCCACTCCTCAACCCGCTCTTTCGCCCGGTCACCAGCCTCGACGGCATCGGCGAAAAGCTCGCCCTCGCGCTCCGCCGCGTGCTCGGCGGCGGCGAGGCCGATCCCATGCCGCGGGTCGGTCGACCTCCTGTTCCACCTGCCGGCGGCCATCATCGACCGCAGCCGCCAGCCCGAGATCGCCCTCGCCCCGGCGGGCGCCATCGTCACGCTCCAGGTCCGCGTCGACCGCCACCAGAAGCCGCCGCCGCGGCAACCGCCGCGTCCCCTACAAGGTCTTCGCCCACGACGACATCGGGCGAGATCGCCCTCACCTTCTTCCATGCCAACGAGCAACTGGCTCGCCAGGACCTTCCCGGTCGGCGACACCCTCTATGTCAGCGGCAAGATGGAGTGGTTCGGCGGCCGGCCGTCGATGGTCCACCCCGACCACGTCGTCAGCGAGGCCGACCTCGCCTCCCTGCCGCTGATCGAGCCGGTCTACCCGCTGACCGCCGGCCTCACCGGCAAGATGCTGGTCCGCGCCATCCGCGAGGCGATCGACAGCCTGCCCGCCGCTGCCGGAGTGGCTCGACCCGGCGATGGTCGCCCGCGAAGAACTGGCCGGCCTTCGCCGAGGCGCTCGCGCGCCGCCCACCATCCCGGAGACGCCGCGCCGACTTCGAGCCGACCAGCCCCGCACCTCGTCCGCCTCGCCTATGACGAACTGCTCGCCTCGCCAGCTCGCCCTCGCCATCATCCGCCACCGCCAGCGGAGATCGCCGGCGCGGCCCGCAAGGGCGACGGCCGCCTGCAAGGCGATCCTCGCCGCCCTGCCCTTCACGCTCACCGGCAGCCAGGAGAGCGCGCTCGCCGAGATCGACGCCGACCTCGCCCAGCCCGAGCGGATGCTGCGCCTGCTCCAGGGCGACGTCGGCTCGGGCAAGACCGTGGTCGCCCTCCTCGCCGCCGCCGACGGTGGTCGAGACCGGCGCCCAGGCCGCGCTGATGGCGCCGACCGAGCTGCTCGTCCGCCAGCATGCCCGCACCATCGCGCCGCTCGCCGACGCGGCCGGCATGCGCATCGCCGTCCTCACCGGCCGCGAGCGCGGCCGCGACCGCGACGCGACCCGTCGCCGGCCTTGCCGCCGGCGACGATCGACCTCGTCGTCGGCACCCACGCCTCTTCCAGGAAGGCGTCGAGTTCCGCGACCTCGGGCTGGTCGTGGTCGACGAGCAGCACCGCTTCGGCGTCCACCAGCGCCTCGCCCTCACCGCCAAGGGCAAGGCCACCGACGTCCTGGTGATGACCGCGACGCCGATCCCGCGCACCCTGGTCCTCACCTACTACGGCGACATGGACGTCTCGCGCCTCGACCGAGAAGCCCGCCGGCCGCCGGCCGATCGAGACCCGCGCCATCCCGCTCACCCGCCTCGACGAGGTGGTCGAGCGCGTCCGCGCCGCGACCCGGCGGCGCCAAGGCCTACTGGATCTGCCCGCTGGTCGAGGAATCCGAGGTGCTCGACGTCGCCGCCGCCGAGGAGCGCTACGAGGCGCTGGCCAAGGCGCTCGGCGCCGATCGTCGGCCTCGTCCACGGCCAGATGAAGCCGGCCGAGCGCGACGAGCGAGATGGCCGCCTTCCAGTCCGGCATGTTCCGCGTCCTCGTCGCCACCACCGTGGTCGAGGTCGGCGTCGACGTGCCCGACGCCACCATCATGGTCATCGAGCATGCCGAGCGCTTCGGCCTCGCCCAGCTCCACCAGCTTCGCGGCCGCGTCGGGCGGAGCGACCGCGCCTCGGTCTGCCTTCTCCTCTACAAGGGCGCCGCTCGGCGCGGTCGCCACCGACCGGCTCCGGATCATGCGCGAGACCGAGGACGGCTTCGTCATCGCCGAGGAGGACCTGCGGCTCCGCGGCGGCGGCGAGATCCTCGGCACCCGGCAGTCCGGCATGCCCGGCTTCCGCATCGCCAATGCCGAGCATCCACGCATCGCTGATGGAGATGGCCCGCGACGACGCCCGCCTCGTCGTCGACCGCGACCCGAGCTCGTCGGCGAGCGCGGCGAGGCGCTCCGCCTGCTTCTCTACATCTTCGGCCGCGACGAGGCGGTGCGGCTGCTCAGGGCCGGGTGAGCCTCACGCCAACGCCGACCCGCCGGCCGGCGATCACCAGCGGCCGTCGGCGTCCCGAGCGCCGGCCCTCATCGTCGACCTCGTACTCCGGCGACACCAGCCCGGCCGAGATGACGAGCTTCGCCCCCTCCTCGACCGTCATGTCGAGGTGGAGCACGTCGCTCTCCCGGACGAACAGCAGGAACCCCGAGGTCGGGTTGGGGGTCGTCGGCAGGAACACCGAGATCATCGGGTCGTCCGGCGTGTCGAGCCGATGGCTGACCTCGCCGCGCGTCCGCGTCGCGACGAAGACCAGCGCCCAGAGGCCGGCGCGCGGATATTCGATCAGCCCGACCGTCTGGAACGACTTCGACCGGCTCGACAGCACCGTCTCGAAGATCTGCTTGAGCCCGCCATGGATGTTCCGGACGATCGGCATCCGGCCGAGGATGTACTCGCCCCATGACACCAGCGTCCGGCCGACGAAGTTGGCGGTGAGGAAGCCGAGCAGCGTCAGGAAGAGATCGGCGACGATCAGCCCGAAGCCGGGGATCTGAACGGCAGGTAGGTGTTGGGGTTGTAGTCGGCCGGGATGAACGGCGTCACCCAGCTGTCGATCCAGACGATGAACGCCCAGGTGAGATAGATCGTCAGGAACAGCGGCGCCGCGATGACGAGGCCGGTGAGGAAGTAGTTCCGGAACCGGTGCATCGCCCGGTTCCGCCGCGCCGCCTCGGCCGGCGCTTCCTCCGAATCGTTGCTGTTGGCCATGCCGGCTCGCTTGTTGCTCGTCTGACCCGAAGCCCGACGAAGAGCTTACAGGTCCGACGGCCAGAACCAAGCGTGTTCCGAGGGGAAGTTTCCCCGCACCTTCACCAAGGTTGGACTTACCCACCCGGCTTCGCCGCGTGTAGGATGACCCTCCCTGCAACGTGGCATGAGGACCGGCAATGACCGACTTTGTCGCAAACACGGACATCGTCAAGGAACCGGCTGTCAACGAAAGTACGACCCCGCCAGCGATCACCTACTCGGCAAACGGCGACACTTGGACCATTCCGTCGGGAATCACCATCGCTTCGACGAACAATGCCGGCATCTTCAGCGACTTCAGCAACAACGAGCTGACAAATCGCGGCACGATCAGCTCGGGAAACAACATCGCGGTAGTCTTTCGAAACGGCGACCATGGCGTCGTCTCGAATGGCGTCGATGCCTGGATTGTGGGGCTGCAGACCGGTGTCTGGTTCGGTGGCACCTTGGGCACGACCTCCGACACCCTCAACAACGACGGCTCGGTGGTCGGCCTCAGGTTTTACGGCGTCCTGTTCGTATTCGGCGGCGGCGGTGTCTTCAACAACCGCGGCGACGCATACGGCGACGAAGCGGGGGTGCATGCAAGTTCGTCAGCTCCCGTCACGATCCACAATGATGGAAGCATTCGGTCTGCCAGATCTGGCGTGTATGCCAGCCAGTCCGCAAATGTCGTAGTCACCATCGACAACGGCGCCGAAGGCACCATCAAGGCCCCGACCGCGATCAGGTCGGACGGCTTGGGCAGTGTCGATATCGACAACCTTGGCACGATCATCGGCAGTATCCTGCTGACGACGCCCCAGGCCGACCGAGTCCACAACGAGGGGACGATCACCGGCGAGATCCGGCTCGGACCAGGCGGCGACACTTTCGTGTTTGCCGGCGGCAGGCAGGGCACGGTGTTGGGAGAAAGCGGCGCCGATCACTTCGAGTTCGCCAACAAGCTTGCCCCCAAGAAGGATGCCGGCTTCATCGGCGACTTCACCACCGGCGAGGATCTCATCGGGGTCTCGAGAAAGCTCTTCAAGAAGATTGGCCATGAAGGGCCGCTCAAGGCGAAGTTCTTCAACGTCGGCAACAAGGCCTCGGACAAGAACGATCACTTCATCTACAGCGACAAGAAGGATGCGCTGTTCTACGACAAGGACGGCAAGGGCGGCGACGGCCAGGTGCTTGTCGTGAAGCTGCCCGACGGGGCCGATCTCAAGGCCGGGGACCTGCTCGTCATCGCCTGAAGGCGACGCCCCTTATTCCACCGTCACCGACTTGGCGAGGTTGCGCGGCTGGTCGACGTCCGTGCCCATGAAGACCGCCGTGTGATAGGCGAGGAGCTGCACCGGCACGGTATAGACCAGCGGCGTGATCGAGGACGGCATCTCCGGCAGGATCAGCGTCTCGACCGCCTCGATCGCCGCCGCCGTCCCGGCCCTTGGGGTCGGTGACGAGGATGATCCGCCCGCCGCGCGCCGCCACCTCCTGCATGTTCGACACCGTCTTCTCGAAGATGCGGTCATGCGGCGCGATCACCACCACCGGCATCGTCTCGTCGATCAGCGCGATCGGCCCGTGCTTGAGCTCGCCCGCGGCGTAGCCCTCGGCGTGGATGTAGGAGATTTCCTTGAGCTTGAGCGCGCCCTCGAGCGCGATCGGGTAGCTGGTGCCGCGACCGAGATAGAGCACGTGCTGGACCTTGGAGAGGTCGCGCGCCAGCGCCTCGATCTGCGGCTCGAGGCGGAGCGCGGCGCTCATCAGGCGCGGCACCTCGCTCATCGCCCGGACCAGCTTCGCCTCGTCCTGCGGCGGGACGTGGCCGCGCGCCTTGCCGGCGGCGAGCGCGAGCGCGGCGAGCGTCGCGAGCTGGCAGGTGAAGGCCTTGGTCGAGGCGACGCCGATCTCGGGTCCGGCGAGCGTCGGCAGCACCACGTCGGATTCCCGCGCGATGGTCGATTCCGCGGACGTTGACCACCGCCGCCACCCGCTGCCCCTGGCTCTTGGCGTAGCGGAGCGAGGCGAGCGTGTCGGCCGTCTCGCCCGACTGCGACACCACGATCGACAGGCCGCCGGCGGAGAGCGGCTGCTCGCGGTAGCGGAACTCGGAGGCGATATCGATGTCGACCGGCAGCCGCGCGAAGCGCTCGAACCAGTACTTGCCGACCAGCCCGGCGTAGAAGGCCGTACCGCAGGCGGTGATCGAGATGCGGTCGAGGCCGCGCGAAGTCGATGTCGAAGTCCGCCGGCATCGCCGAGCGGCCGGTGGCGAAGTCGAGATAGTGGGCCAGCGTGTGGCCGACCACCTCGGGCTGCTCGTAGATCTCCTTCGCCATGAAGTGGCGGTGGTTGCCCTTGTCGATCAGCAGGCTGGTGGCGAGCGTCCGCACCATCGGCCGCTCCGACCACGGCGCCCGACGGCGTCGTGGATCGTCAGCGCGCCGCGGCTGCGCCACCACCCAGTCGCCGTCCTCGAGATAGGTGATGCGGTCGGTGAGCGAGGCGAGCGCGATCGCATCGGAGCCGAAGAAGATCTCGCCGTCGCCGTGGCCGATGGCGAGCGGGCTGCCGCGCCGCGCGCCGATCATCAGGTCGTCCTCGCCCTCGAACAGGATCGCCAGCGCGAACGCGCCCTCGAGCCGGGTCAGCGCCGCCGCGACCGCATCTTCCGGCGCCATGCCCGCGTCGAGGTTCCGGGTGACGAGATGGGCGATCACCTCGGTATCGGTCTCGGTGTCGAAGCGGCAGCCGTCGGCGGTCAGCTCCTCCTTGAGCTCGCGGTAGTTCTCGATGATGCCGTTGTGGACCAGCGCCAGCCGCTCGGTCGCGTGCGGGTGGGCATTGGTCTCGGTCGGCTTGCCGTGGGTGGCCCAGCGGGTGTGGCCGATGCCGGCGCGCCCGGACAAGCGGCGACGCGGTCGAGCTTCGCCTCGAGGTTGCGGAGCTTGCCCTCGGCACGGCACCGCGTCAGGTGCCCGTCCTCCAGCGTCGCCACGCCGGCCGAATCATAGCCGCGATATTCCAGGCGCTTGAGGGCGTCGAGCAGAAGCGGCGCCGCCGGCCGCGTACCCAGTATCCCGACGATCCCGCACATGCGTCTGGTCGTCTCCCGTATTCGTTGTGCCGCGGCAGGATTATTAGGCGCCCGGAGCGTCGCAGAAAATCACATCCTGTTTCGAGCCTTAACGGCCAGCCCGCACGCCGTGCCTGTCAGCTTGCCGTCAGCCCGGCCCGGCTATCCCTGCCCGCGCCAGGCCCGGCCGCATTCGCTGCGCCGAAGGACAACATCCCCGGCCACTGCATGGCCGGCATGTGGCAGGTCCTGAGCGTCACGCCCTGACCGGTCTTCGCCGCGCCCGGCGATGCCGGGACCGGCGCGGCCCTAGCCCTTCTTCGTCGCCGCCTTCACCGCGAGCTTCGCCGCCTTGAGCTTGTCGCCGTAGCCGGGCTTGGTGACCTGCCGGGCCCGGGCGATGGCGAGGGCCCCGGCCTCGACGTCCTGGCTGATGACGCTGCCGGTGCCGACATAGGCGCCGTCGCCGATCGTCACCGGGGCCACCAGCGCGCTGTTGGAGCCGATGAAGGCGCCCTTGCCGATCTCGGTGTGGTTCTTGGAGACGCCGTCATAGTTGCAGGTGATCGCGCCGGCGCCGATGTTGGCGCCGGCGCCGACATGGGCGTCGCCGATATAGGCGAGGTGGTTGGCCTTGGCGCCCTTGTCGATCGCCGGCGTTCTTGACCTCGACGAAGTTGCCGACATGGGCCTCCTCGCCGATCGCCGCGCCCGGCCGGAGCCGCGAGAACGGCCCGACGATGGCGCCGGTCGCGATGCGTCGCGCCCTCGATAGTGCGAGAAGCCCTTGACCGTCACCCCGTCGGCGATCGTCACCCCCGGGCCGAAGATGACGTTGGGCTCGACCGTCACGTCGCGGCCGACCTCTGGTGTCAAACGAGAAGAACACCGTCTCCGGCGCCGTCAGCGTCGCCCCGCCGGCAAGCGCCGCCGCCCGCGCCCGCGCGCTGGAACAGCGCTTCGGCGGCGGCGAGCTCGGCCCGGTCGTTGACGCCGACCACCTCGTCGGCATCCGCCTCGAGCACGGTCACCGTCTTCTTCGCCCGGTTGGCGAGCTCGACGAGGTCGGTGAGGTAGTATTCGCCCTTGGCGTTCTCGTTGCCGATCTTGCGGAGCATCGGCAGGAGGTCGCCGCGGAAGGCCATCACCCCGGCATTGCAGAGCCGCACCGCCTTCTCCGTCCGGGCTCGCGTCCTTGACCTCGCGGATCGCGGTGAGCTGCTTGCCGTCGCATCAGCAGCCGGCCGTAGCCGGCCGGGTCCGCCGGCGTGAAGCCGAGCACGACGAGGTCGGCCTTGCCGAGCTTCCGCCGGAGCGCCTTCAGCGTCGCCGCGGTGATCAGCGGCGTGTCGCCATAAAGCACCAGCACGTCGTCGGGCGCGGGCGCGAAGGCCTTCTTCGCCGCGAGCACGGCATGCGCCGTCCCCAGCCGCTCGGCCTGGACATGCACCGCGGCTTCCGGCGCCGCCTTGCGGCAAACGCCTCGACGGCGTCGGCATTCGGCCCGACCACCACCGCCATCCGATCCGCCCCGGCCGCCCGCGCGGCGCGGATCACGTGCCCGAGCATCGGGTCGCCGCCGACCTTGTGCATGACCTTGGGCGTCGCGGATCGCATCCGCGTCCCCTCGCCCGCGGCCAGGATGATGGCGAGACAGGTGCGTTTTGCCATGGGTATCGCTTCGCCCCTCGTTTCCGGATTCGGCCCGCACTATGCCGGAAAAATCCGGTGATTCGGCGGCGGCGAAGCTACCCCAGCGTGCGCCAGGCCCGGAAACAGCGACAGCATCCAGTAGGCGATGGTGGTCATCTGCCCGGTGACGAAGAGGACGCCGGTCAGCACCAGGAGCGCGCCCATCGTCTTCTCGACCTTGTCGAGATGGCCGCGATAGCGCCGCATCCAGCGCATGAACGGCCCGGCGAAAAGCCCGGCGGCGATGAACGGGAATGCCGAGCCCGAGCGAGTAGACCGCGAGCAGCACCGCCCCGCTCGCCACCGTCGCCTGCGTGCCGGCGACGCCGAGGATCACCGACAGCACCGGCCCGATGCAGGGCGTCCAGCCGAAGCCGAAGGCGAGGCCCATGAGATACGAGCCGAGCGGCCCGACCTTGTGGTTGCGGATCTCGACCCGCGCCTGCCGGTGGAGGAGGCCGATCCGGAACACGCCGAGGAAGTGCAGCCCCATCAGGATGATGACGGCGCCGCCGACGATGGTGAGGATGTCCCAGTAGCTGCGGACGAGCTGCCCCAGCGCGCTCGCCGTGGCGCCGAGCAGCACGAACACCGTGGTGAAGCCGAGCACGAAGGTCAGCGCCGAGAGAAACACCGTCCGCCGCTTGACCTCGGTCGGCGCATCGCCGGTGAGCTGGTCGAGGCTGACGCCCGCCAGGTAGCAGAGATAGGGCGGCACCAGCGGCAGCACGCAGGGCGAGACGAAGGAGATCAGGCCGGCGAGGAACGCGCCGCCATGGGTGACGTCGATCGGCATGGAGTCCGGGGCTCTTCCCGCTGCACGGCCGCTGGGGTGCGGCCGCGCGGACTTATAGAACTTGCGGCCGATGCCGCCACAGTCACATTTTCCTGAGCGCGGGCGGCGAATGGTCGCCGGAGATGGTAAGCCCTGCCCTCCAAAAAGCAAAAGGGCGGGCCGCTGACCGGCCCGCCCTCGCCGCGCTGCCCAGATATCCGCTCAGCGGCTGAGGGGCCAGCCGATATCCTTGCGGATGTGCGCGGGAAGCGATTCGATGGCGCGCCGGGTGGCGCGCCGGCGCCGGCGTTCGGCGATGCGGCCGGCGAATTCCCTGATGTCGTTGAACGCGCCCATGGCGCCCTCCTGAGCTTTGGGATCGGCCGCGCCATCGCGGCCTCGTCGTTGGCACGTTGATTACGCATGCGAGCGCCGGCCGTCAGTGACGGCCTTCACAAGCCTCGCGGATCAGCCGGGAGCGGCGTGGACGGAGCCTCAGACTTCGGCGACGGCCGCCCGCACCGCGGCGATCACCCGGTCGACCTCCTCGTCGCTGAGGTCGGGGTGCATCGGCAGCGCCAGCACCTCGGTCGGCCAGCCGCTCGGAGACGGCAAGCTGCCGTCCGTCGAAGTGCCGGAACGCGGGGTGCTGGTGGAGCGCGAGGCGCGTAGAACAGGCCGGTGCCGATGCCGGCCGCATCGAGCCGCTGGCGCACCAGGTCGCGATGCTTCACCCGGATCGGTGTAGATCGCGAAGGCGCTCTCGAGACCGCTCCGGTATCGTCGGTACGCCGACCACGCCGGCAAGGCCCCGGCCGTAGCGCGCGGCGATCGCCCGCCGCCGGTCGAGCTCGACATCGAACACGTCGAGCTTCACCAGCAGCACCGCGGCCTGGATGGTGTCGAGCCGGCCGGTCAGGCCGAGCACCATCGCCGCGTCGCCGGTGCCCTGCCGGCCGTGGGAGCGGATCATCCGCACCCGCTCGGCAAGGTCCTCGCGCTCGGTCAGGATCGCGCCGCCGTCGCCGTAGCAGCCGAGCGGCTTGGTCGGGTAGAAGCTCGTCGCGGTGATCGGCGCCAGCGCCCCGGCGCGGCGGTTGCCCGAGGCGCCGCCCATGCTCTGCGCCGCATCGGCAAGCACCGTCATCCCGTGCCTGGCGGCGATTGCGCCGATCGCCGCGTAGTCGGCGGGCAGCCCGTAGAGGTCGACCGGCATCACCGCCGTCGGCTTGAGCCGCCCCTCGGCCTCGACCTCGGCGATCGCCCGCTCGAGGTCGGCCGGGTCCATGTTGTAGGTCACGGGATCGACGTCGACGAATACCGGGCTCGCCCCGATCGAGGCGACCGCCCCGGCGCTCGCGGCGAAGGTGAAGGCGGGCACGAACACTGCGTCGCCGGGCTTCACGTCCATCGCCATCAGCGCGATCATCAGCGCGTCGCGGCCGCTCGACACCGCCACCACATGGGGCGCGCCGGTATAGGCGGCGAGCCGCTTCTCCAGCGTCTCGACCTCCGGCCCGAGGATGAACTGGCCGTGGGCGAGCACCGCGTCGATCCGTGCCTTGATGTCGGTCTCGAGCCGCGCCCGCTGCCGTTGGAGGTCGAACAGGCCGACCCGGTCGTCATTGGCAACGGCGAGGACGGGCGTACGGGCCAGGCTCATCAGGTCTCAACTCCATCGGCAGGCGTGGCGCCGGGCACGGGCCCCGCGGCAATGGCCGCAAGGATCGCGTCGGCGAGCTTCAATGCGTCGAGCCCTGCCTGCCCGTCAACCGGGGGCGGCGTTCCGGCGCGGACGCTGGTGAGGAAGGCGTCGATCTCGGCGGCAAGGTTGTCGCTCGGCGGCAGCGCGATGCGCTCGGGCGCGATCGCCCCGTCCGCGGCCGCCAGGATGGTCAGTTCCGGCGCGGCGAGGTTGGCGACGAGCCGCCGCCCCGCCTCGGTCACGGCGATGGTCCGCTCCGCCGCCGGCGCCACCCGGCTCGCGGCAAGCGTGGCGACGATGCCGTTGTCGAAGGTGACCCGCGCCTCGACCACGTCGTTCCGGCGCGGTCACCACCGACACGCCGCTCGCCTCGACCGAGGCCACGGGCGACGGCGGCCAGCGTCAGCACCAGGTCGATGTCGTGGATCATCAGGTCGAGGACGACGTCGACATCGAGCGCCCGGCCCGACCACGGCGTGCGCCGGACGCACTCGATCAGCCGCGGCATGCCGACCCGCTCGCGGAGCGCGCGAAAGGCCGGCGCGTAGCGTTCGATGTGGCCGACCTGGAGCCGCGTCCCGCGCTCCGCCGCCCGGGCGACGAGGTCCGCCGCTGCCGGCACCTCCGCCGCGATCGGCTTCTCGACGAACAGGTGGATGCCGGCGTCGATCAGTTCGGACGCCACCTGGTGCTGCATCGACGTCGGCACCGTGATCGAGGCGGCATCGACCCGGCCGATCAGCGCGCGGTGGCCGCCGAAGGCCTCGGCGCCGTGCGCCTCGGCCGCCCGGCCGGCGCGCGCCGGGTCGACGTCGGCCACGGCGACGAGCCGCGCGCCCGGATGCGCCGCATAGTGCCGCGCATGGTGCGATCCGAAATATCCGAGACCGACGACGCCGACCCTGATTGGTTCAGCCTGCGTCACGCCTTCAACGTCCCACCGAACAGTCCTCGCGAATCTGTGGCGGACATTAGCCAAGCGTGCGCCGCATACGCATAAACAATTGCATGCCCTTGAAATATCGCGCGAGGCGCCGCTCAGCCACCGGCTCGTCATGCCTCAAAGCAGCCCGAACCACCAGGCCGGCGAGGCCGAGGAAGACGAAGAACCCGGCGACGTCGGTGATCGCCGTCACGATCACGCCGGAGGCGACCGCGGGATCGATCTCGAGCCGATGGAAGGCGAGCGGGACGGTCGCGCCGGCAAGCGCCGGCGATCAGCAGGCACAGCACCAGGGCCACCCCGATCACCACGCCGAGGTCGACGCTCCCGAACCAGAGGCCCGCCGCGACGCCGACCACCACCGCCACCGCGATGCCGTTGATCAGGCCGACCAGCAGCTCGCGGCCGATCGCCCGGAGCGCGGCCTTGGACGCCGATGTCGCGGGTGGCGATGGCGCGGATCGTCACCGTCATCGCCTGGATGCCGGCATTGCCGCTCATCGAGGCGACGATCGGCATCAGGATCGCGAGCGCCACCATCTGCTCGATGGTGGCGCCGAACAGGCCGATCACCGCCGGCGGCAAGGAAGGCGGTGACGACGTTGACGAGCAGCCAGGGGATGCGGCTCCGCGCGACGTAGCGCGACGTGTCGGACGCCTCCTCGTCGCCGACGCCGGCGAGGCGGCGGATGTCCTCCTCGGCCTCCTCCTCGATGACGTCGACGATGTCGTCGACGGTGATCACGCCGACCATCCGACCGTCGTCGTCGACCACCGGCGCCGCACGAGATTGTAGCGCTCGAACACCCGCGCCACGTCCTCCTGGTCGTCCGTCGCCTTCACCGTCTCGACATCCGTGTCGGTGATGGTCGGCGATCGGCGTCGGCCGCTTGCTGCGCAGCAGCCGGTCGAGCGCGACCGTTCCCACCAGGTGGAACGTCGCGTCGACCACGAACAGCACGTAGAACTCGTCCGGAAGGTCCTCTTCCTCGCGCATGTAGTCGATCGTCTGGCCGACGTTCCAGAACGGCGGCACGGCGATGAACTCCGTCTGCATCAGGCGGCCGGCCGAATCCTCGGGATACTCGAGGCCGCGCTCGACCGCCGCGCGCTCGACCGGCGGCAGCTCGGCGAGGATCTCGGCCTGCTCCTCCGGCTCGAGGTCCTCGAGGAGGGTGACGGCGTCGTCCGAATCGAGGTCGCGGACGCCCTCGGCCACCTGCTTCGGCGACAGCGCCTCGAGGATCTGGACGCGGAGCGTCTCGTCGAGTTCGGTCAGCGCGGTGAAGTCGAAGTCGTCGCCGAGGAGCTGGATCAGGCCGGTCCGCTCCTCCGGCTCGAGCGCCTCGAGCAGCGCGGCGAGGTCGGCCTCGTGCAGATCCTCCGCATAGGCGCGGAGCGCCGCCGCATCGCCCGCCGCGATCGCCGCGCGGACCGCCTCGACGAAGACCTCGGTCAGGTCGCCCTGCTCGTCGTAGATCGACGCGGGCCTGGCGTCGGGTGCCGCGCCGCCGCCGGCCATGGAGGTGTCCGTCGGCCACGTCCGTTCTCCGGTTTGGCGTGGGTGCCGCCGGCAACCGGCCATCTCGGACTGGACTAGCCGAGCGCGACCGCATCGCACAAAGAAAATCGGCGGCCGAAGCCGCCGATTTCGCTTCATCCGGAGTGATTTGGTGCGGTCGAGAAGACTCGAACTTCCACGGGTTGCCCCACAGCGACCTCAACGCTGCGCGTCTACCAGTTCCGCCACGACCGCTTGAAATCGCCGCGTCATGTAGCAAATCGATCCGGCCGACACAAGCATGCTTGCCGGGGGAATTCCCATGCCCCCAATCCCGCGACGTGGCAGCCTTCCTGACCGTGCCGCCGACGAGGACCACGCGCCGCGATCACCGGATCGTTACGGCCGCGCATGTTCCGTGATCACGCGGACTCTTTGCATTTCCGCAACGCTCGCTATCATCGCCGGCGGCTGGCTTCAGGGTAGACGGGGTTGAGATGCGGTTGGGATTTCTTGCATTCGATCGTTGCGTTCGTCGTCATGGCGTGGGTGGTGCCGGCTTCGGCGGCGGTGGTGATCACCATCGACAAGAGCGCCCAGCGAATGAGCGTCAAGGTCGACGGCGTCCAGAAGTACTATTGGCCGGTCTCGACCGGCGGCAAGGGCTACACCACGCCCAGTGGCAGCTACACGACGTTTCGCATGGAGAAGGAGCACTTCTCGAAGGAATGGGACGACGCGCCCATGCCCTACTCGATCTTCTTCACCCACCAGGGCCATGCCATCCACGGCAGCAACAGCCGTCTCGGCGTGCCGCTGTCCCACGGCTGCGTCCGGCTCTCGCCGCAGAACGCGGCGACGCTCTTCGCCCTGGTCGACGAAGAAGGGGCTCTATTCGACGCGCGTCGTCGTCGCCGACCGCGTGCCGACCGTGAGCGCCAGGGCGACCGGCAAGAAAGGCAACAAGCCCTTCGTCAGCCCTTTCTACATGGACCGACTGAACTAGACGACGGACACGAACGGGGACATCTCTCGTGCCAGCGCGACGCAGCACCACCGGCAGCGGGTCGGTGAAGGCAAAGTCACCGGGAACCGGAAAGGACGGGAAAGCGCCCGTCCTTCTGTCCGGCGGCAATCCTCAGATCGCCAAGGCCGACGGCGATGCCCCGGTGCAGGCATATATCGCCGCCATGCCCGGCTGGAAACGCGCGCTCGGGGAGCGGCTCGATGCGCCTGATCGAACAGGCCGTTCCCGGGGTGCGGAAGGCGATCAAGTGGAACTCGCCATTCTACGGGCGGGAGAGCCAGGGCTGGTTCGCCAGCTTCCACTGCTTCACCGCCTACGTGAAAGTAACGTTCTTCCAGGGCGCGGCTCTTCGGCCGCCACCGCCGGGGGAGTCGAAGCAGAAGGATGTCCGGTACCTCGACATCCGCGAGGGCGACGGGATCGATGAAGCGCAGCTGGTGGACTGGTTCCGCCAGGCCGCCGCCCTGCCCGGCTGGATGGGGCCGAAGCCCTAGCCTGCTTCGCTCGAAGGACCGGGCCTTGCGCTCATGCTTCCCGCCGCCCTCGCTTTCCAGGGCCGCGAGGGCGCGGCGCTTCCCGGTCCCGGGGTCGGCCTTGCGTGAACAACCGATATTGGCCGGGTATCGCGTTCTGGTCATGACAGCGGTCGGCTATCGTCCTACATCAGCGCGATGCAGGACATGATCGCAGGTTCCGCCCCGGCCATTCCCCAGTCAATGCCGGCCCCGCCGATCGAGTGGCGGACCGCGACCGCCCCGGTCGACTACCCGGCGGCCGTGGCGGCGATGGAGGCCCGGGTCGCGGCGATCGCCGCCCGGTCCGCCGACGAAATGGTGTGGCTGGTGGAGCATCCGCCGCTCTACACCGGCGGCACCAGCGCCGTGGCGGCCGACCTCATCGCCCCCGACCGCTTCCCGGTCTACCGGACCGGCCGCGGCGGCCAGTACACCTACCACGGGCCCGGCCAGCGGGTGGCCTATGTCATGATCGACCTCGGCCGGCGCGGCCCCGATCTCCGCCGCTACGTCCAGGCGCTGGAGGAGTGGGTCATCCGCACCCTCGCCGCCTTCGGCGTGACCGGCGAGCGCCGCGACGGGCTCGTCGGCGTATGGGTGCCGCTGCCCGGCGGCGGCCATGACAAGATCGCCGCGATCGGCATCCGCGTTCGCCGCTGGGTGACCTTCCACGGCATCGCGCTCAACGTCGACGCCCGACCTCGAGCATTTCAGCGGCATCGTGCCGTGCGGCGTGCGGAATGCCGGCGTGACCAGCCTCCGCGCGCTCGGCGTCCTGCCGCCAGCATGGCCGACGTCGATGCCGTGCTCCGCCGCGAGTTCGAGACGCTGTTCGGCCCGACCGTCACGCCGTCGGAAGCACCTTAAATCCGTTTGTCGGCGGACCGTCGTAAGGCACTGAATCGATTCCTGAAACGATCGCTGCCCGTGGCCCGTCGCGGCACTCGGCCAGGAACAGCTCGACCGCCTCGGCACTGCCCGACACCACCGCCTCGACGCCGCCATCCCGGCGGTTCCGCACCCAGCCGGTCAGCCCCAGCCCCTTCGCCGTATCCGCCGCCCAGGCGCGATAGCCGACACCCTGGACCCGGCCACGGATCGAAACGCGCATTGCCGTCGCAGCCATGCCGCCCTCAGCCGCAGGACCGATGGACGAGTCCCTGGTCCGCGCGTGGGCAGCGCGGCCGCCCGGCGTTGATCTCCGCCAGATGCATCGACGTCCTCCTTCTGCCCGCAAGCCTACCGGCAGATTGGACCGGTCCGCCGCCCGATTCCAGCGCCGCGGGTCTTGCCGCTTGATCTATCGCAAGCCGGCGCGTCACCTCGGCCTGCTAAAGCTCTCCCCGGCAACAACGGAGATCCCGATGAATCATCGCCACCGCAAGGTCCTGCATGCCCTCTTCGCACACCCGGTCAGCCACAACATCGCCTACAAGGATGTCGTCAGCGTCCTGGAGGAGCTCGGTGCCGAGATCGACAACAAGAGCGGCAACCGCATCGGCGTGAAGCTCAGTGGCCACAGTGCCGCCTTCAGCCATGCCCAGCATGACCTGCCGGTCGACGAGGTCATGCAGGTCAAGAAGTTCCTGACCGCCTGCGGCGTCGACCCTGCCGCCTACCCCGTGTGAGGCGACGGCCGCGCTACGGCCCGAAAGCAGGCCGGACGGCGGCTGCCTACGCCGCCCCCATCCCGTGTCTGGTCTGCGGCGAAGCCGGCAGGGAATAGCCGCTTCGAAGAAGCGGGGCAAAGACGTCCGCGGAGACCGGCGGGCTGAAGAGATAGCCCTGCCCGATGCCGCACCCCTGTCCCAGCAGGAAATCGCGCTGTTCGGCGGTCTCGATGCCCTCGGCGATCATCGACAGGTTGAGGCACTCGGCAAGCGAGGCGATCGCCTGCACGATCAGGGCGTCGTTGGAGCGGACGGAGAGCTGCCGCACGAAAACCTGATCGATCTTGAGCGTGTCGAACGGAAAGTCCCTCAGGTACTGGAACGAGGAATGCTCGGCGCCGAAGTCGTCGATCGCGATCGATACGCCGATGGACTTGATGCTTTCCATCGCTGAGATGACATCGTGTCGAATGCCCGAGCAATATTCCCTCGGTGATCTCGAGCTCGACGCACTCGGGCGGAACGCCGGCATCCTCGATGGCTCGGCGCACGGTGTCCGCGAAGCCCTTGTATTAGACCTGAACCGGCGAGACGTTGATCGTGATCAGCGGCAGCTCGATGCCGGCGTCTCGCCATGCCCTGAGCTGGCGAAGCGCCTTCCTCATCACCAGGTCGCCGAGCGGTGCGATGAGGCCGGACTTCCTCAGCGAGCGAGATGAACACGTCCGGCCGGACCAGGCCGAAGCAGGGGGTGCTGCCACCGCACCAGCGCCTCGCCCCCGACGATCTGGCCGCTCCGGAGATCGACGATCGGCTGGTAGTGCAGCACGAATTCGTCGGCCATGATCGCCTGATGGAGCGAATGGCGCAGCACCATCCGGTTCTGGATACGGTGGTCCACGTCCGGATGGTAGAGCTGGTGACTGCCCGTCCCGCAGCGCCGCGCCGCCGACAAGGCGATCGATGCGCGCTGCATCAGCTCGGTTGCGACCGATTTCGGGCCTGACCCCTTCCATCTCGCCGGGTGACAGCCGCGCGCTGCCCGCGATCGGGTCCAGCATCGCGTAGTGTTCATTGAGGGCAACCGGCAGGGAGAGTTCGTTCATCAGCGCCGGACAGAGGTGATCGTCCTGGTCGCCGGGCCGGCATCGACGAAAGATCGCGAACTCCTCGGTCGCGATCCTCGCCACCAGCCCGTGTCCATTGACCGCAAGCTCGATGATCCTGGCCGCGGCGGCGCGAAGCGCGGCGTCGCCGTCCGTTGGGCCCAGCGTCTCGCAGATCTCCCCCAGCCGGGTCAGCTTCACATGGGAGAGATGGAACGTCTCTCCGCTCGCCCTCGCCTGCACCACAGCCTGGCCGATCGCCTCGACCAACTGGTAGCGATCGGCAAGGCCGGTAAGGAGGTCGTGCTTGCCGAGATAGTCGAGGCGCAGAGCCGCACTCTTCTCGCCGGTCACGTCGATGCCGACGCCATACCACACGATGTCCTCGCCCTCGGTCTTGGGCGCGGCATAGACCCTCACCCAGCGATCCTCTCCGCCGGCGGTGCGGATCCGGAGCTCGGTGTTCATCTCGGCGCGGTTCGCGATCGACTGGGAGAGCGCACTCTGCGCCCGCTCGACATCTTCCGGATGGGCCTGTCCGAAAAGATCAAAACTTGTGAGCCTGGCGCTTCTCGATGTCGGGTCGACGACGAATTCCGGGGCACCGGAATACTCGACCGTGCCATCGGGACGCGGGGCGTAGCGGAAGATGAAGCCCGGCATGTTGCGCACCACGCCGGCCAGATACGATACCGCCTCGCGCTCCCGCGTGGCGTCGTTATAGCGACGGCTGACATCGTTCAAGGCGAGGACGACACCGCCTCCCGGCTGCAGCCGGAGGGCCGGACTGGCCGCGATCTCGACCCAGAAAGCGGAACCGTCGCGGTGATGAACAAGGAGGTCGCGTCGTATCCGGCGCCGTTCGACGATCGCCCAGAAAAGCTCGGTCACGACAGTTTGGTCGGTGCCCTCCCCCGCGAGGAAGGCCCATCCCCTGCCGACGCTCTCCTCGATGGCGTAGCCGGTCAGATCGGTGAACGCCTGATTGACGAAGATGATCGGCAGACCTTGATCGAGGGGGCCGGTCACCACGACAGGCGTCGGGAGGACCGTCAGTACGGCGTGATTGTCTAGGTCGAGTCCTGACCGTCCCCTAGAACCATTCTCATCGTCCCCCATGAGCCCCCCGGCACTTTCTGGTCTGTCTACCAAGAATTCCCGTTGTTGATTTTAGACGGATCATCCAGCCGCGACACTTGGCAATCCTACAGAGACCGTCGAGTTTGGCGTCACTCAACCGCACGGTCATGCCAACCACAATTGTGACTTCTGGCGAACGAGCGCCGCCACGCCCACGTTTCCCCAGTTGACGAAAGAGTTGATCATCCGTCGTAAATCGGCCGTTAATTCTTCGCCTAAACGTCGCGGAGCTAGGAAACCGCCAGCATCACCCAGGCGAAGGCGAAGGCGAGCGACAGAATTGCGATCGGCACCCCGGCTCGGGAGAACTCGCCGAAGGAGATGACGATGCCGCGCTCCTTCGCCGCCTCGACACGATGATCGTGGCGAGGCTGCCGAAGACGATCAGGTTGTGACGAGAAGCCGCTGGCCAGCGTCACCGCGATGCCGTCGGCGGCGCCCTCGATGTACGGCCCGAGCAGGATCACCGCCGGCGTGTTGCCGACGACGTCGCTGAGGACCGCCGTGATCGCGAACAGCCAGTCGCGGATCGGTCAGGTCGACGCCGCGTCCGGCGAGGTCGCTGATCATCTGGTCGGGCAGGCCGGTCGCGGCAAAGGCGGCGTTCACGATGAACAGGCCGAACAGCATGATCAGCAGCCCGCCGTCGACCTCGCGCAGCATGTCGCGCGAGGCGAAGCGCCGGTTGAGGAGGAGGATGCCGGCTGCGCCGAGCGCGACGTGGACGCGGTTGATGTCGGTGAACATGAACGCGAGCAGCACGCCGAGCGCGACGATCACGCCCTTGACCGCCTCGTCCCGGTTGAACGGCACCGGCCTCGCCGGGGCTTCCGCCAACCGCGTCACCGCCGCCCACTGCCCGCGATAGCGGAGCGACGAGCACCACCCAGATCACCGGCAAGCGCGAACAGCGCCGGCACGATCGTCGCCAGCGTATAGTCGACGAACGGCAGGTCGAGCCGCTCGGCGACGATCATGTTCTGCGGGCTGCCGATGATCGTCGCCACCGAGCCGGCATTGGCGGCGAAGCCGAGCGCCAGCAGGAGAACGGCACCGGGTTGAGCCTCCGCGCCGGCAGGCGTCGACGAGGAGCGGCGCCATCGCGACCGCGACGACGTCGTTGGTGAGGAACGCCGACAGCGCCCCGACCGCGACGACGATCACCGCGAGCAGCACTGCCGGGCCGGCGCGGACCGCCGCCAGCCGCGGCGGTCACCGCCGTGTAGAAGCCCGACATGGTGAACTGGGCCGAGACCACCATCAGCCCGAAGAGGAGCGCCATCGGTTGGTAGTCGACCGACGGCCAGGCGCCTTCTCATGGAGATGACGTCGGTCGACCTGCAGCACGAGCGCGCCGATCAGGGCGGCGCCGGCGCGGTCGACCTTGAAGCCCGGCACCGCGCCGAGCGCCATCGCCAGGTAGACGAGCGCGAAGATGATGACGGTGAGGGTGGTCACCTCACGCGAACTCCAGGATCACCGCATCGACGGCGAGCACGTCGCCGGGCTTGACCTTCACCGCGGCGACCGTGCCGTCGCGCTCGGCGCGGAGGATGTTCTCCATCTTCATCGCCTCGACCACGGCGAGCGGCGTGCCGGCGCGGACCTCCTGCCCCTCGGCGACCAGCACCGAGACCACCAGCCCCGGCATCGGGCAGCGCACACTCGCGGCTGGTGTCGGCGACCGGCTTCGCCTTCATCAGCGCGTCGAGCTCGGCGACCCGCGGCCGTCATCACCCGGGCGACGACATCGACCCCGCGCCACAGCAGCCGCAGCCCCGCGACCGCCGGCCGCAAGCTGCACCGTGAGCGGGAAGTCGCCGACCACGCCGGTCCACAGCGTCTCGCCCGGCCTCCAGTCCGAGACCACCGTCACCGGCTCGTCGCCGCCCGGCATCACCACGTCGAAGGCGATGTCGGGCAGCGATCACCTCGCCGACCGTCCTCAGCGCGAACGCGATCGCCGCCGCACCACCCAGTCGCGCGACGCTGATCCCCCTCGCCGTCTTCTCGCCGCGCTCCCGGCGGTCAGCCAGGTGCGCGGAGCGACGGCCTTCGGAGAATCGCCCAGCCGCTGCGCGCTCGCACCAGCTCGATCGACAGCGCCACCGCGGCGAGCCGGCTGAGCGTCTCCTCGCTCGGCGTCGCCCCGGCGAAGCCGTCGGGGAATTCCTCGGCGATGAAGCCGGTCGAGAGCCGCCCCTCCTTCCAGCGCGGATGGTCCATCAGCACCGACAGGAACGGCTGGTTGTGCGCGACGCCCTCGATCTCGTAGGTGTCGAGCGCATCGGCCATCGCCTCGACCGCCCGCGCCCGGTCCGGCGCGTGGGTGACGAGCTTGGCGATCAGCGGGTCGAACCACAGCGAGATCTCCGAGCCCTCCTCGACGCCGGAATCGATCCGCACCGTCACCTCGCCGTCGCGCCCTCGCGCGGCGGCCGGTAGCGGTTGAGCCGCCCGATCGAGGGCAGGAAGCCGCGATAGGGATCCTCGGCATAGAGCCGCGACTCGATCGCCCAGCCGTTGAATGCTGACGTCCTCCTGGCGGATCGACGAGCGGCTCGCCGGCCGCGACCCGGATCATCTGCTCGACCAGGTCGATGCCGGTGATCAATTCCGTCACCGGGTGCTCGACCTGGAGCCGCGTGTTCATCTCGAGGAAGTAGAAGCGCCTGTCGGGGCCGAGGATGAACTCGACCGTGCCGGCCGAATCGTAGCCGACGGCCCTGCGCCAGCGCGACCGCCTCGGCCCCCATCGCCGCGCGGAGCGCCGCGTCGACCGCCGGCGACGGCGCCTCCTCGACGATCTTCTGGTTCCGCCGCTGCACCGAGCATTCGCGCTCGCCGAGATGGATGACGTTGCCGTGCTTGTCGCCGAGCACCTGGATCTCGACGTGGCGCGGGCTCTCGACGAAGCGCTCGATGAACACCCGGTCGTCGCCGAAGGAGGACTGCGCCTCCGAGCGCGCCCGGCTCCAGCCTTCGCGCGACCTCGCTCGGCGCTCCAGGCGATGCGCATGCCCTTGCCGCCGCCGCCGGCCGAGGCCTTGATCATCACCGGGAAGCCGACGGCGACCGCCGCCGCCACGGCGTCCTCCTCGCGTCGCCACCGCGTCGGGATGGCCCGGCACGGTCGAGACCTTGGCCTCGGCGGCGAGCTTCTTCGAGGCGATCTTGTCGCCCATCGCGCGCGATCGCCGCGCGGGTTCGGCCCGATGAAGGCGATGCCGGCGGCCGCCAGCGCCTCGGCGAACTCGGCCCGCTCGGACAGGAAGCCGTAGCCGGGATGGACCGCGTCGGCGCCGGTCGTGCCGGCAGGCCGCAATGATCTTGTCGATGACGAGATACGACGCCGACGGCCTGCGGCGGGCCGATATGCACCGCCTCGTCGGCGGCGAGCGCATGGACCGCATCGCGGTCGGCGTCGTTATAGACGGCGACCGTGGCGATGCCGAGCCGCTCGCGCCGTCCTGGTGACCCGGACGGCGATCTCGCCGCGATTGGCGATCAGAATCTTCCGGAACATCCCGACAATCCCCCCGGTGACCGCCGCGCCTCGCTCCGCCGACGACGGCTTCTTACCCAGTCACGGCCTCTCCGTCACCCGGCGAAGGTCCAGAGTTCATCGCGGCGAGGCGCGTCCGCGATCTCCTCACAGCCCGTACTTCGGCGGCCACGCCGCCGCCGGCCCCCCCAGCTCCGCCGCCGCGAAGCGGATCTCGTCGGCGAAGCGGGCGACGAGGTAGTCCCGCACGTCCGGCGCCATCTCGATCTTGGCGTAGCTGGCCTTGCGGTTGTGGTCGGCGGGCAGAGCCGCCGCTCCACTCCCCGGGATCGCCGCCGAGGAAGCCGACGATCCGCCGCCGCAGCCCGTCCGCGTCGGCCTTGAGCTCGTCGAAGAAGTAGAGTCCGAAATGCGGGTCGTCCGGGCCGAGCCGCCAGCGCGCGATCGCGTCGCGGATCGCCGGAATGCTCCGGCCGGTGCCGCGCTCCATGAACGCCTGCACCGTCGCGAGCGATTCCGGCGCCTCCTGCGGGTGGCGGCGGAGGATCATGCAGTACTGCGACCAGAACCGCTCCACCGGCTCGCGGACGAGATAGACGATCCGCGCCTGCGGGAAAGCGCGCGCGCACCGCCCGCGCCTCGTCCTCGGGGAGGATCGCATAGGGCGGGCAGATGTCGCCGGAGAGGCGCTCGCCGCGAAGGTTGAACAGCCGCGCATAGAGGTCGAGGTCGAGCGGCCGCCTGTGCAGCCACATCCGCGCCTCGAGCCAGCCGATATCCTCCGGCTGCGAGCGGCCGCTCATGGGCGCGCGCCCGCCGCCGGTTGGCCGAGCGCAGGCTCCGCGCCGCCCGCTCGTGCAGCGGCCGGGCGAAGCGCAGGAAGCGCTTGCTGCCGTTGAGGTAGTGGAGTTCCTTGATCGGCGGCATCCAGAAGCCGGGATGGAAGGCGAGTTGGTCGAACAGCCAGCGCGTGCCGGCCTTCTGCGCGCCGATGCAGATGAAGTCGGGGCCGCGCGTGTCGCCGGCGGCGAGCAGCGCCGGCATCGGCCCCGATCGGTGCCGCTGCCGTCCTTCGCCGCTTCTTCCCGCCTGCCTTCTTCGCCTTTTCCCTGCCGCCCTTGTCCCGGGCCATCCGCAACCTTCTCCCGCCGATCCGTAAATGCACGGCGCCCTCGATACCAGACCGGCCGCGCGCGATGCGCGGTTTCTTTGCCGCACATGCATCGCGCTCTTTGAGCGGCGGGCGGGCCTTGCTAGGCTGTCGCGCCTTCCGGCGCTTCGCGCCCGTCCGCTCGAGCCGCCATGACCGATCTCGACACCATCGACCGCAAGCTGGTGACGCTCGCTCCAGGCCGACGGCCGCACGCCGCATGCCGAACTCGGCAAGGCGGTCGGGCTCGCCGTCTCCTCCGTCAACGAGCGGGTGCGGAAGCTGGTCGAGCGCGGCGTCATCACCGGCACCCATGCCCACGTCGCCCCGGAGGCGCTGGGGCTCGAACTGCTCGCCTTCGTCTTCGTCGGCTGGAGCAACCCCGACGTCGAGGCGCGCTTCCTCGACGCGCATCGCCGAGGAACCCGCGGTGCTCGAATGCCACCACGTCACCGGCGCCTGGAACTACCTGCTCAAGGTGCGGGTCCGGAACACCCGGATGCTCGAGGCCTTCCTCGGCAAGGTGGTCAAGGGCGTCGAGGGCATCGAGCGCACCGAGACGCTGATCGTCCTCTCCTCGCCCAAGGAGACCACCGCCCTCGCCGCCGACCCGCCCGCCTGGCGAAGCGCTGAGGATCCGCCGCGCCGGGGATCATGACGCCGTCAGATGTCGACCAGCAGGAAATTGGCGTCACATTTCATTCGCCCACAGCCCGATCTCCCGCCCCCATGCATGGGAAGTGAACACATCACAGGGCGTCTATGCCGAAAACAACACGGCCACCAACCCGCCGCCCGCAACCGCGCGGTGATCCCGGCATAGCGAGGCCGAAGCGCCGGCCGCCGACCGTGATCGCCAGCACCGACTTCGACACCGAATTGGCGGCCACCGCGACCAGGATGGCGATCGCCGCGACGTCTGCGTCCGGCCCGCCCGCGAGCCGCGTCATCGACAGCGTGATCGCGTCGACATCGGCGAGCCCGGCGACCGCGGCAAGAACGATGCTGCCGGCGCCGCCGAGCGTATTCGCTGACGATGCGGGTGAGGACGAGGATGGCCGCGAGCAGGAGCCGCGAAGCCGAGCACGAAGCGGAGTTCGAACGGGTTCCGCACCACCGCCTCGCTCTCTCCTTCCTCCCGTCGGCGCTCGGCGAAGCGTGTGGTTGAGGATCGAGCGCCGCGACCGCCGAGACCAGCGCCGCCGACGCCGAGCGCCGGGGCGACCGCCGCGGAGCAGGCCCGCGCCGAACAGCGACCACCACGACGATCACCCGCGCGAACATCACTGCCGAGGCGGCAAGGGCGCCCGACAGGTACGGCCGCCACAGCGCCGGCGCCGCCCGCGTCCGCCGGGCGAAGTCGAGCGTCACCGCGGTCGAGGAGACCAGCCCGCCGGCGGTTCCGGCGATCAGCGCGCCCGTAGCGCGTCGCCGGCGACCCTGGTCGCGACGTAGCCGATGAAAGAGACGCCGGCGATGACGATGGTCATCAGCCAGAGCTCGTACGGGTTGAGCGCCTCGTAGGGCCCGAAGCCGCGGTCGGGCAGTACCGGCAAGCGCGACGAAGGTCATCGCCAGCAGGATCAGCGCCGCGCGGAGCTCCGGCCAGGTCAGCACCCCGAGCCAGGCGTGCAGCCATTCCTTGGCCGCGAGCAGCGCCGCGGTCGCCACCGCCGCCGCCGCCGCCGCGACCATGCTCGCCGAGCACGGCATAGCGCCCCGAGCGAGAAGGTCGAGCAAGCATGGCCATCAGCGTGGTCATGCCGAACACGCCCTCGCGCTCGGTCTCCCGCCAGCGGAAGAGCGTCGCCGCGCCGGCGAAGGCGAGGAACGCGAGCCCCAGCGGCGCCGGCCCGACCGGCTTCGGCCAGCAGGCCCCAGACGCCGCCGAACAGGCCGATCAGCGCGAAGGTGCGCAGGCCTGCCGCGCGCTCGCCCTCCTTCTCGTCGCGCTCGCGCCAGCCGCGCTCGACGCCGATCAGGAAGCCGATGGCGAGCGCCAGCCCAAGCCGCGTCAGGGTTTCCGTTTCTTCCATGCGGGGACGCGTAGCCCGCCGCTCAACCCCGGCAAGGCCTGGGGATACCGGCCGCGGAGATCCCGATCCCCGGGCGAATCGGAGCTCCAGCGCACGGTGCTTCGGCGTGGGTTCGGGACGCGCGGTCCCATCAAATACGCAAGAACCAGGACGCCAGCGGATCACTGTTGCCAGGATGCACGTTCGTTAACTGAATTTAAAATTATCGGTAATTTTTCGTTGCCCGGCCGGCTGCTGATGTGCTTTCGTCCGCCTGAGGCCACTCGCCACAAATCAACTTCTGGCGAGGCTAAATATAGTGTCTATCGAGCGTGTCGTGTTAGCGCGTGAAGAGCTGGCCAATCGGGCTGTCGTTCGCGCAGAATCCATCGACGGATGGGTCAAATTGGCATTGGAGGAGCCGGACCCGATTGAATGGACGAATTCTCTGATCACCACGGCGCTGGAGCGAACTCTTGCTGGCGCCGGAAACCTTGGTCGTTAAGGTAGAAGCGCGCCGGCAGATCATCGACTTCAAGCACGCGATTTTGTTCGGTATTGCCGCCCAGCGCCGAGGCCGTCATGTGTCCGTGTCCACGGAACCGGATCTGGCGGGATAGTCCACGCACAGTCAGGGCTGGCCGGCTGCACCCGCAGCCGCCAGCCCCTTCTTCTTCACCCGCCTGATTCTGCTCTTCACGTCCGCAATAGAAGACTGGTCGCGAGCTCCTGATTCGCTGTCCCTTCGCGTCATCCGGGCGATACTTGGTCCTCGTTCGAAGAAGACCGGATCGCCAGTGTCAACTTTGCACCACCTGTTGCCGTTCTGGCACATTGCGTTAACTTTGATTAAGAACTGTACCAATTTTCGTTGCGTGGCCAGCTTTCCTTATGCTTTTCTCCGGTTGAGGCCACTCGTCAGTTCAACCTTTGGCGAGACTAATTCATGTCCAGCGAGAACTTCGGTGCAGCAGTCGAACAGCTTGCCGCTCGGGCGGTTATTCGAGCTGAATCGATTGATGCATGGGTAATTTTGGCTTTGGAAGAGCCGGATCCCATCGAATGGACGAATTCTCTTATATCCGCCGCGCTGGATCGCCTCCTCCTGGTCCCACAGACCTTGGCGATCAAAGCGGAAGCCCGCCTCCAGATCCTTGATTTCAAGCGCGCTATTCTTATTGGCATCGCGAATCACCTTAACGACGCGCTGATGCCTCAGCCAGCTGATGAGATGGCGGTATAGAACGTCGATTCACCTGGTAACGCGTAGCCGTTTCCAGGGCACCGGCCGGGGCGTCCGTTCAGACGGACAGAAATCCGGCCGACAAGCCTCCGCCAAACCCAGGCCTACGCCAAGACAGGGACCTCTCGGCCACACCGTGCGTGCTATCCGCCGCGTTTCAACAGGTCGGGCGGAATTTCCACCTGGTGCTCCTGAGCGGTGCGGTCCGCGATGGCGGGCCGAGGCCGTTCCCATGGATCAAAGGGTGCCCCTCATCCTCCCAATGGCCATGTTGACCGTCGGCGGTGCCGGATTGGACACTGAAAGCCATTCCGCCTCGCGAGCGTGATCGAAGAACATCGGTACCCTGGAAATGCTGGACCACCCCGGAAGCAAGCCGTCCTGCGTCGGCCCGTCGTCGCTGACGACTGCCAAGGACATCGGCCAATGCCAATGAGCGCATCGGGCCAGCGCGACGACCGCCTCCCGGTCACCGTTCTGTCGGGCTTCCTCGGCGCGGGCAAGACCACGCTCCTCAATCATCTCCTGAACAATCGCGCCGGGCTGAAGATCGCCGTCATCGTCAACGACATGTCGGAGGTGAATATCGACGCCGAACTCGTCCGTTCGGGCGGGGCCGGCCTCAGCCATACGGATGAGACCCTCGTCGAACTCTCCAACGGCTGCATCTGCTGCACGCTCCGCGACGATCTCCTCAAGGAGGTGCGGCGACTGGCCGAAGCGCGGCGCTTCGACTACCTGGTGATCGAATCGACCGGGATCTCGGAGCCACTCCCGGTCGCAGCCACCTTCGAGTTTTGCGATGGCGCCGAGCACGGCCTCTTCGATGTCGCCCGGCTCGACGCAATGGTGACCGTCGTCGACGCCGCGAACCTTCTCGCCGACTATGAGAGCCAGGACTTCCTGCGCGATCGGGGCAAGGCACGCGACGACACCGACGAGCGCACGCTGGTCGAACTCCTCGTCGATCAGATCGAGTTCGCCGACATCGTGGTGCTGAACAAGATCGACACCGCGGGACCGGAGCGCGCGGAGGCCGCGCGCCGCATCGTCCGCGCCCTCAATCCCGAAGCGCGGCTGATCGAGGCGGATTTCGCAATCGTGCCGCCCGGGGAGATCCTCGACACCCGTCTGTTCGATCCCGTCCGCGCCCGCAGCCATCCGCTGTGGTTCAAGGAACTCAATGGTTTTGCCGAGCATGTGCCGGAGACCGAGGAATACGGCATCTCCTCCTTCGTCTACCGCAGCCGTGCGCCGTTCGATTTCGATCGTGTGCGACGGGTCCTGACCGGGCCGCTGCCGGGCGTGCTTCGCGCCAAGGGCCATTTCTGGATCGCCGCGCGGCCCGACCAGGTGTTCGGCTTCAGTCTCGCCGGCGCGCTCGCCACGATCGAGCCCTCGGGGCGCTGGTGGGCGGCGACGCCGCAGACCCTCTGGCCGGCGAGCGCCGCGGCGGTGGCGCGCATTCGCCAGCATTTCCGGCCGGGATTCGGCGACCGGCGTCAGGAACTCGTCTTCATCGGCACCGGCATGGACCGGCAGGCGATCACCGCCGCGCTCGATGCCTGCTGCCTGCAACCTCGCGCCATACCGCCGGCGCAGGCCGACGGCCCCCGACGGCCGGGCGCCAATCAAGCGGAGCGGGCCGAGCGCGGCGCGCTGACGACGCCCTTCGCCAGGCTTCCGCATCGCCGGCTGCGATCGCGGCATTTGCTCATCGTGCCCCCGTTGAAAATGCGCGAACAGCCGTCCGGCTCGATGACGCATAGCCATTCGGATGAGGGGCCAGCGTCTTTCGGACGAATTGAGGTGAAGCACTGCAGTGCGGCACCCTTAGGCGAATTCTGCTGGCGTCGGCAGGAGGCGACTCACGGGTTGTCGCCGGCCTTTTTGAAGCGACGCGCGTGACGAGTGCAAAGGTACAGGTTGATGGTTGACAACGTGATCGTCCAGGAAAATGCCATCCTGGAAGGGCGGATGCCCGAGTCCTACTGGAACGTGGAGCACACGAGCCAGATCGAGGGCTTCGCCACCGACATGAGCACCAATGTCGGCGGGCAGGTCGACTTCAAGATCAACGTCAACGGCGACGCGGGCAGCGACTATCTCGTCGAGGTCTTCCGCCTCGGCTACTACGGCGGCGACGGCGCCCGCAAGGTCGCCGAGTGGGTCAACACCGACGCCACCGTCCAGCCCGATGCGACGTACAATCCGGACCTCGGCGCTGGTCGACGCCGGCAACTGGTCGGTCACCGACAGCTGGCAGATCCCGGAAGACGCCGTCTCGGGCGTCTACCTCGTCCGGCTGCAACGGCTCGACGACAACGGCAATCCGATCGACGGCGCGGTCAACCAGATCCCGTTCATCGTGCGCGACGACGACCGCCCGGCCGACATCGTCGTCCAGACCTCGGACACGACCTGGCAGGCCTACAACGGCTGGTTCGGCAACAACGGCCAGGTCGGCGCGAACTTCTACGGCGACGCCTCGGGCACGGTCGATCATCCCGACATTGCCGGCGCATCCGGCAACTGCACCGGACCGCGCCTACGCGGTCAGCTACAACCGCCCGTTCATCACCGATGGCATCGACGGCGAGTCCGGCGGCCCGTCGGCCGGCGCCCAGGACTATCTCTTCGGCGCCGACTATGCCGCGATCTACTGGCTCGAGCAGAACGGCTACGACGTCAGCTACATCTCCGGCGTCGATACCGACCGCCTCGGGTCGGACTACCTCACCAAGTACGACGCCTTCATCTCGCTCGGCCACGACGAATACTGGTCGGCCGAGCAGCGCTACAACGTCGAGGACGCCCGCGACGCCGGCGTCAACCTCCTGTTCTGGGGCGGCAACGACATCTACTGGAAGACCCGCTGGGAGACCAGCGTCGTCGACGGCGTCGAGTACCGCACCCTGGTCTGCTACAAGGAGACCTGGGCGGTCGCCGATCCGAACGCCGGCCCCGACGACTACGTCAACCTCGACCCCACCGACATCTGGACCGGCACCTGGCGCGACGTGCGCTTCCTCGGCAACCCGCTCGCCGGCGACGAGAACGACCGGCCGCCGCTGACCGGCCAGCCGGACTTCTGCCACTGCTCCGAGAACCAGCTCATCGGCACGATCTTCGCCGCCGACGGCACCGGCGAGTTCGGCGGCGCGCTCGACGTCCCGGCCGACTACGCCACCCTCCGGGTCTGGCGCGACACCAGCGTGGCCGATGGCGGCGCGATCGACCTCGCCCCGGGCATCCTCGGCTACGAATGGAATACCTCGCCCGACGACGCCTACCGCCCGGCGGGCCTGATCAAGCTGTCCGAGACGACGATCCCGTGGAGCGGGATCCTCGTCGACCAGGGCAACACCGTGCACCCGGCACCGCCACGCACAACCTCACGCTCTACCGGGCGGACAGCGGCGCCCTCGTGTTCAGCGCCGGCAGCGTGTTCTGGAGCTGGGGCCTCAGCGACGCCCACGACAGCGAGCCCTACGGGGCCAACATCGCCAACACCGACCTGCAGCAGTTCGTGGTCAACCTCTTCGCCGACATGGGCATCCAGCCCGGCGTCGCCGATGCGGTGCTCGCCTCGCAGGGCCTGGTCCGCGCCACCGCCTCGACGGACACGATCGCCGCAACCGCCGTCATGGCGGACCTCCCCGACACCGTCGCCGCCCTCGACACCATCACGATCAGCGGCACCGCCACCGACGACGACGGCAATCCGCTGACCGACGACGGCGTCGTCGCCGTCGTCGAAGTCTCGCTCGATGGCGGCCACACCTGGCACGTCGCCACCGGCGGGCGCGAACTGGACCTACACCTGGACGCCGACGGCCGAGGGCACCTACACCATCCTCGCCCGCGCCATCGACGACAGCCTCAACCTGCCCCGGTGACTCGTGGCGTCGGACAGCTGTGGTCGTAACCGTCGGCCCGCCAGTCGCGCCCGACTTCGATCGCCTGCTGTCGCCGTTGCGAGCTTGTCGGCACGTCGCTGAATGACGGCGCGTCCATCGAGCTTGGCGTGCACGTTCCAGTCGAGCGAGACCGGCGTCATCACCGGCCTCAAGTACTACCGTGCCGCCGGCGACTCCAACGACACCGATGTCCGCGAGGGCCACCTGTGGGACGCAACGGCAATCTGCTCGGCCACGGTGGTGTTTACCTCGGCGCCCGGGCGAGACCGGCTGGCAGATCGGCGACGCTCAGTACTCCCATCGCAGCTCCAGGTCGGCGCCGAATACGTCGTCTCCTACAAGCACTCTCGACAACTACGTTGCGACCACGATCCTTCTTCGGCAGCGACTATCTCCGATCCCTATGGCCTGTTGACGGCTCACGGCCCGGAAACGGCGTTTACGCCTACGGCTCCGGGACGATCTTCCCGACCGCCACCTACGGGTCGTCCAACTACTGGGTCGACGTCACCTTCGAGACCGTGGAGAACGCGCCGCCGGTGCTCACCTCCCCGGCGACGGTCGAGCGTTGCCGAAAACGGCAGCCTGGCGGCGACGCTCGCCGCCACCGATCCCGACGGCAACCCCCTCGCCTTCTCGATCGCCGGCGGCGCCGATGCCGGCGCCTTCATCATCGACTCCGCGACGGGGCAGCTCAGCTTCGTGTTTCGCGCCGGACTACGAGGCGCCCGCCGACGTTGGCGGCAACAACGTCTACGACGTCATCGTCGCGGTTTCCGACGGCTACAACGCGCCCGTCACGCAGGCGCTCTCGATCAGCGTCACCGACGTCACCGGTGAGACCGGCGCGCCCGTTTCCCATCTGTTCGGACCGGGCAGCGTGCCGGCCAACGTGGAGACCGGCGATCCCAACGACTACGAGCTCGGCACCAAGTTCGTGGCGGACAACAGCGGCCTCATCACGGAGCTCCGCTACTATCGCGGTGCGGCCGACGCCGGCGATACCGACACCCGGACGCTCAACCTGTGGGATGCCAACGGCAACCACCTTGGCTCCGTGACGGTGACCTCGGCGCCGGGCGAGACCGGGTGGCAGGTCGGCACCCTCGACACGCCGATCGCCATCGCCGGCGGGACCACCTATGTCGTCTCCTACGGCACGGTCCAGAATTACGCCTACACATCGAACTTCTTCACCAGCGAGTGGGTCGGGCCCGACGGGGTCCTCTCAGGCATCGCGGACGGCAACGGCGTGGTAGCCGGCGGCGGCACCGGCCTCTTCCCGACCATTGCCTACGCCTCGACCAACTACTGGGTCGACGTCACCTTCGAGACCGTGGTGAACGGCGCGCCGGTCTTCACCTCCCCGGCCTCGGTGAGCATCGCCGAAAACACCAGCGTGGCCGCCACGCTCACCGCCAGCGATCCCGACGGCAACCCCCTCGCCTTCTCGATCGCCGGCGGCGCCGATGCCGGCGCCTTCACCATCGACTCCGCGACGGGGCTGCTCAGCTTCGTGTTCCCGCCGGACTACGAGGCGCCCGCCGACGTCGGCGGAAACAACGTCTACGACGTCGTCGTCGCGGTTTCCGACGGTTTCAACACGCCCGTCACGCAGGCCCTCTCGATCAACATCACCGACGTCGCCAGCGAGAGCGGCGCCACCATTTCCCACCTGTTCGGACCGACCAACCTGCCGGCGAACGTCGAGACCAGCGATCCCACCGACTACGAGCTCGGCACCAAGTTCGTGGCCGACCACAGCGGCATCATCACGGAGCTCCGCTACTATCGCGGCGCGGCCGACGCCGGCGATACCGACACGCGCGACCTCAATCTCTGGGACGCCAACGGCAACCACCTCGCCTCCGTGACGGTCACCTCGGCGCCGGGCGAGACCGGATGGCAGATCGGCACGCTCGACACGCCGATCACCATCTCCGGGGGGACGACCTACGTCGTCTCCTACGGCACGGTCCAGAACTACGCCTACACATCGAATTTCTTCACCAGCGAATGGGTCGGGCCCGACGGCGTCCTCTCGGGCGTGACGGGCGGCAACGGCGTGTTCGCCGCCGGCGGCACGGGCCTCTTCCCGACCATCGCCTACGCCTCGACCAACTACTGGGTCGACGTCACGTTCGAATCCGGCTCCGCGGAGAACCATGCCCCGACCTTCAGCGGTACCGGCGGCCCTGTCCTTGATCGAGAACACCACGCTTGCCGGGACCATCGCCGCGATCGACGCGGACGACGATACCCTCACCTTCGGCATCGCCGGCGGAAGCGACGCGTCCCTGTTCGTGATCGATCCGCACACAGGCGCTTGTCGTTTGCCGCCGCGCCCGACTTCGAGCTGCCGGGTGACGCCAACGGCGACAACCTCTACGACCTCATCGTCTCGGTCTCCGACGGCATCGCCCCCAGCGTCGAGCGGGCCTACGCCATCACCGTCACCAACGACCCGGCCGACCCCAGCCCCGGCACGGCCATTCTCTTCGCCTCGAACACGCCGGCCGCGACGTCGACCAGCGACCCCAATTCCTACGAGCTCGGCACCAAGTTCGAGACCACGGTCGACGGCGCCATCACCGCCCTCCGCTACTATCGCGGCGCCGAGGACTCGGGTGACACCGACACGCGGACGCTGAACCTGTGGGATTCGGCCGGCAACAAGCTCGGCTCGGTGACGGTGGTGTCGGACCCCGGCGAATCCGGCTGGCAGACCGGCACGCTCGCGACGCCGATCGACATCACCGCCGGAGAGACCTACGTCGTGTCCTACGGGACCGAGCAGAACTACGTCTACTCGTCGGGCTTCTTCGCCAGCGACTGGTTCAGCGCCGACGAAACGCTTTTCGCCCCGGGCGGCGCCAGCTCCGGCGGCAATGGCGTCTTCGCCTTCGACCCGGGCGACTTCCCGACCGCCAGCTACAACGACACGAACTACTGGGCCGACGTGGTTTTCGACCACGTGGTGTTCGCCTAACTGCACCCGCGGTCATCGCGACCTGACCCAGGCTGCGCCCGCCCGACCGACCCAGCATATCGGTTGGTCCGGCGGCGCAATGGCGTCCTCCGTTTTCGTCCGAAAACACTCGCTTTGCCATGCCTCCGGCGAGGTCGCGATGGGCGCCTGCCGCGCCGGCGCGTTAATGAACATTTGTAGTTGTCAAAAATTTTGTTAAAACATGCTTGGTCACTCCCGGGCCGTGCTGCTACGGTGACGAGGTAGCGAATTCAAATTGGCACTCGGGTTGCCCTGCAGCAATTCGAGAGGAGCTGGGATGACCTAGTGAACCATCTCGTCAAAAGCAACTCCTTCAAGCCGGCGAGCAAGAGCGACTTCCAGTTTCGCTCCGGCCCAGAACCGACCGCCGTCAGGGCGGGTTTGCGGCGCAGCGAAGCGTCCGAGACGCTGGTTGTGATCGACGGGAGAACGCTGGTGCGCGAATGCCTAGTTCGCAGCATCGAGATGTCGCATCCGCGGATCGCAGTGCTCGGCTACAGCTCGATCGATGAATGGCGAGCAGCGCCGAAGCCGAAGGTCCCCGCCACCCTTTTGGTCAATATCGCAGCGCGTCTGGTTTCCGATCCGACCATCGGATCAGAGATTGCCTGTGTCGCCGCGGAAGCCATGCCGACACCTGTGGTCGTGCTGGCCAACTCGGAGGAGCTCAGGGAGATGATTGCGGCACTCGACCGCGGAGCACGCGGTTACATCCCCGCGAGCGTGGGCGTCGACGCGATCGTGGAAGCAACACGACTTGCCGTGACCGGGGGCATCTTTCTCCCGGCGGCAAGCCTCCTCTCGATGCGCCACGCGATCACGCAGACGGCGCCAGCGACCGGCATCGAGGAGGAGCATTTCACCTCCCGCCAGTCCGCCGTCGCCGCCGCGCTTCGCCAGGGCAAGCCCAACAAGATCATCGCCCATCAGCTCCAGATGTCGGAAAGCACCGTCAAGACCCACATCCGCAACATCATGAAGAAACTCAAGGCGGCCAATCGCACCGAAGCTGCCTTCAAGTTGACTTTTGGCTGCGGGGCACAAATGACGGAGCATCAGGCGGCAGGACAGCCGCAGCCTCCAAAAACCTGACGATGTCCGGCCTGACGTGACCCCCAGCCTGGGTTCGCGAAAGGGATGCAGGCCTGGTTCGTCGGTCTTGACGATCGGTTGAAAAGGGGCCTCGGCCAATGGGCGCCGCGGCTGGCATCGAGCCCTCGAGCGAAAGGGTCGGCACCAGCTATGAGAGCGCTCTCGCCGAGACGATAAACAGTCTCCACAGGCAGAGGTGATCCATCGGCGCGGGTATCACGAGCCTCGAGCCCGTCGATGTCGGCTAAGCTTAAATCAGGGGTCGACTGTTTCAACCATTCCCGGCTGTTGAAGAGCATCGAGACATCGCGCCGGCCGAAGCCAGGCGAGCAGCTACGCCATTCCCCACGAGGCGAGCTTGGTGGCGTGACGCAAAGCCCAAACAGCGGCCCGGCGGACCCGAGGAGGTTGATCATCGGGTCGTTCAACTTCCTAGGTTCCGACGGAGCCTCTGTGAGCCCGCCGCAGCTTGGTGACTGCCGGTTTAATCCTCGCCCATCCCCGCAGTCCAAGCGTCTTCTTGCAGGCAAACCGCAACCAAGGAAGGGACATCTTCACGCTCGGATAGATCGCGACTGCCAAGTCTTCGATCTGCTTCGAAAGTTCGATCTCGCCGTCATTGAACGCGCGGCTGGCAAATCCGATTGATATGGCCGCGAGCTGGCGCCTCATTCTCTGCTCGACGTGACGGGAGTTGTCGAGCAACTGTCCGGAGGAATTCAGCGAACCGTTCGATCACGAGCTTGCGCTGGAGGAGGTCGGGCAGCCAGTACTGGCGCGCATAGGCGTCAGACATATTGCCGCCGTGCATCCGATAGACCGCCTGCGGCACCTCCACGGCGCCCACAGAGCCACGGGCGTCGCT